>NZ_CP102292.1:0-1366929 GCF_025152405.1 [Ruminococcus] lactaris ATCC 29176 | reverse complement strand
ATATCTCGGATGAAGCTTATCTGTATGTGTATTATGCATCATTGTCTGATGAGGAAGATGCACTTCAGGCAATTTATCAGTTCCTGCGAGTTGGATTTGCCACAGGAAGCAGTGTATTGGAGCAATATGCGAATCCATCTGTGATGCGGATCGTAGAACTGCGGAGAAAAGTTGGAAACGAATGTCATCATTTCCGGGAATTTGCACGATTTGAGTCTTTAAATGGAAGCGTTTACGTCAGCCATTTAGAACCGAAAAGTGATGTGATCATGCTGGTTGGCAGACATTTTGCAGATCGTATGCCCTCAGAACACTGGATGATCATTGATAATAAACGGAAGATTGCATGTATCCACCCGAAAGACGGGACAAATTACCTGCGTTATCTGACAGATGAAGAGTTCGATACACTGCGAAAGACAGAAGAATATACAGATACATATACCGATCTCTGGAAAACCTTTTTCCATGCAGTCGGTATCAAAGAAAGAGAAAATTATATCTGTCAGAGGAATCTGTTCCCGAAATGGAAACGGAAGCATGCGGTGGAGTTCAGGGAATAAGCCGAAGAGCTGGCTGTTTATAAATCCCCGGAATCTGATTGACTTCTTTTGCGTTGAAATTTTGGCATTTTTAAGATAGGATTAATTTATCAAAGATCGGTTTGATAAAATGTGTTTTTGATTTGAATCCCATGGTAATATTTGATTAAAAACGGATTTAGAAATAACGAAGTTTTTACTACTTGTATTAGTTGAACGAAAGATAAGGGAGAGATAGCATGAAGACAGTCAGAGTAGTAGCAGGGATTATCATCGAAGATGGTAAAGTTTTTGCAACGCAGCGTGGATATGGAGAATTTAAAGACGGATGGGAATTTCCAGGTGGAAAGATTGAGCAAGGTGAGACACCGGAAGAAGCAGTTGTAAGAGAAATCATGGAAGAACTGGATACAGAGGTCGAAGTGAAAGAATTATTCGATACTGTAGAGTATGATTATCCAAAGTTTCATTTATCAATGGACTGCTTTATCTGTAAGATTAAAAAAGGAGATCTTGTACTGAAAGAGCATGAGGCAGCAAAATGGCTGACGAAAGAGACTTTGCATACGGTGGACTGGCTTCCGGCAGATTATGGACTGGTGGAAAAACTCAGAGAGATGCTCAGTTTACAGTAGAAGAAAATATGATCACTTATGAATACAGAAGTAAAAATATTTTTACAGAGGGAAAGAAAATCTGATTTTTTATGAAGGAGCGTGAAATAATATGGCAAAACTGGAAAGAAGCATCAATGGGAATATGAATGAGTTACTCAACAGGATTGAATCGGGAATCTTAAATGGTAGTATGTCTGCATCTTTGGAAGATGCCAGTGATTTTGAAAGTGGCACTGCTAGATGTAGTGTAAGGGTATTTGAACGGTACAGTTGTGCCGGAAGTAACAGAGTCAGCCTGAGTGTCACACTTTTTCAAAATGGAGACGAGCCAATTCAGCTTTCGGCTATTACTGCCGGTGGAAGTCAGGCAGTATTTTTCAAGATTAATACTTTAGGAGAGGAATCATTTTTGGAGAAACTGATTAAATTATTAGATGAGTAATTATAAATAATAGTAGGTGGCAGAAAATGATTGATAATATAAGATTGAAATCAGTGCTTGCAGGACAACAACTTTGGATTGAAGCGGCTGTGAAAAAACTGGAGAGCAATTTTGTAACGATTGATATAGCAAGACGCGAAGATGGTAAGTTAATTATTATGGAACTTGGAGATGGACAGGTATCCGGTATTGTAGCAGGCAGGTGAAGATGGTGATACCGATAAATGAAAGATTACTATCCGGGAGAAAATTATATATCTCACAGAATGGAACCAGTGGTCCAGTCATTTTCTGGGGAATGTATCCGCATCGGGGAAATGAAGTAGAACATCTGAGAGAGTCTTTGATGGAAATAGCCCCGGGACAAAATTTTATGCTTGTTGCATTTCAGGTGGAAGACTGGAATCGGGATTTTTCACCGTGGGAAGCACCTGCTATGTTTGGAACAGAAAAATTTTCCGGACAGGGTGCAGAGACATTGAGATGGCTTACAGAAGAATGTATGCCATATATTGATCAGACATTTGATACAGAACGACGGGAACGCTGGCTGATGGGATACTCTCTTGCAGGGCTGTTTGCTTTGTGGGCAGCATATGAGCTGGATTGCTTTTCGGGCATAATCTGTTGTTCAGGATCTTTATGGTTTCAGGACTGGGATATTTATGTGAAAGAACATACTCTTCACAGTAAATGTAAGATTTATCTGAGCCTTGGAGGCCGGGAAGAGAAGACAAAGAATAAAGTGATGGCAAGAGTAGGAGACCGGACAAGGGAACAGAAAAAGAAATTGGAAAAGGATCCAATGGCAGAACAGGTGTTTTTGGAGTGGAATGCCGGAGGACATTTTGCTGATGAGGGGAAAAGACTTGCTAAAGGAATCCGATATCTGTTTCATATTTCACAATCAGGAGGAAATATTAAATAATGACTTATTATGATCGAGAAGACCAATTCCTGCGGCAGAGGTTGCAGAAAGAAATTCCGGTTTTAACAGCGTTAATAAAGAATTTGTATGAAGGACTGGATCGGAGATTTCATCTGAATGGAGCAAAAGTACCGGTGACATTTGGATTTGATACCGATTCTTTAGGATCTTATACCCGGCAAAGTGCTCATAACGAGGAGCATTTTCATTTTTCACTGTTCTTCATTGCATATGGAGTAAAAAATCCACTGTCTAAAGAAGATCGTATCGATTTATTTAAGCATGAATATGCACATTATATGCAGTACAATATGTCAATACCTGAAAAATATCAATGGCAGACAGGAACGCACGGGAGTGCGTGGAAGTATTGCTGCTCTCTTATAGGGGCAGTTCCGACTCCTTATTATAAGGCAGGAGAAGCACTAAGGGATCACGACTACGATAAGGTATTAAAAAATCGGATCCATGATAAGACGGTGCCAATCCGGGATACCTATCAACGTCTGCAAAAAGCACAGAAGCAAAAGAATGAAATTATCCATTATAAAATTGGAGATGAAGTTGCTCATCCCCGATTTGGAAATGGAATCGTAGAAAAAATTAGTCCAAGATCTGGCGGAGTACATCTTCATATTCGTTTTGATGGTGAAGTGAAATGCATAGATCAAAAGTGGCTGATGAAAAGAAGAGATTCATATAAATAGTGGAGGTGATTTTTGTGACACATGAAGAATTTGAAAAAGCTGTAAATTATTGGAAGGATAAGCAGCAGACAGACATTAGAATATCAGAAATAATTTGGTGAAAAGAGGTTATAAGAGATGAATGAGACATTAAAGGTAATGGAAGCCAGAAGAAGTTGTAGAAATTTTGATAAAAAGAAAATGGTATCTGCGGAAGATATTGAGGCCATTGTAAAGGCCGGCACTTATGCTCCAACAGGAAGAGGAAAGCAGAGTCCGATTATTATTGCAGTTACGAATAAGGAATTAAGAGATCAGATAGCGACTGAGAATGCAAAGATTATGGGAACTGATATGGATCCATTTTACGGAGCACCGGTAATTCTGATTGTTCTTGCCGATAAAACAATCCCAACCTATAAATACGATGGCTCTCTTGTTATGGGGAATCTCATGAATGCAGCAGAAAGTCTTGGTCTTGGAAGTATTTGGATTCACAGAGCAAAGGAAGAATTTGAATCTGATTTTGGAAAAAAGATTCTCTCGGATTTGGGAATTGATGGTGATTATGAAGGAATCGGACATTGTGCAATCGGGTATGCTGCCGTACCGGCACCAGCATCTGCCCCCAGAAAAGGAAATTATGTATACTATGTAAAATAGAAAAACCAACGATAAATTTGTGCCATTTAAATGGTATTGGAACAGGTGGAAATATGAACAGAACACAAGAAGTAGAACTTACAAATATGTGCTTCATTTATGATGAAAACAGGATTCTTGTTGAAGAGAAAAAAGGAACAAAGTATACCAATGGATTAGTCTTTCCAGGTGGACATATAGAGCAGGGAGAAAGCTTCAGAGATTCTGTAATAAGAGAGATAAAAGAAGAAACCGGATTAGATATTTTTGAGCCACAACCATGTGGGTTTAAGGACTGGATACAGGATGATGGAACGAGATACATTGTTCTACTGTATAAAACCAATAAGTTTTCGGGAACACTCAGATCCTCAGAGGAAGGGCACGTATTCTGGCTGGACAGAAAAGATCTTGATGAGGCAAACTTCATTTGGGATATGAGAGAATTAATGGAAATATTTGAGACAGATCAATACTCGGAATTCTTTTTTGAATATAAAAACGGAGAACACGAACCGGGGCGATTGTTGAGGTAGGTGTTCATTAAAAATTCTATTACTTGGGGCATACGGTTGCGAATAGAACAACTGTGGGAGATGTATCAGGTGCAATAAATCAGAAGTGGAACAATCCGTAGGCATCAAAGGCGGGGGCTTTTGATCCCGACATCATATATATAGACGGGAAAAGGGCAGAGTGTACGGAAAACAGCATAGAGGTATCAGATAAATTATGCCCCGATCTTGATAAGAGATATAGCATTGAAGTCAAGAAAAACAAAGGAGGATTACATCATGGAACGAGTAGAAAAATTTTTAAAAGAAGCAGAAACTTACTATTTAGCAACATTAGAAGGAGACCAGCCAAGAGTAAGACCTTTTGGAACTGTTCATATTTTTGAAGACAAATTGTATATTCAGACTGGTAAGGTAAAAGATGTTTCAAAACAAATCCACGCAAATCCAAAGGTGGAAATCTGTGCATTTAAGAATGGCGAGTGGCTTCGCGTAGCAGGAGAACTTGTAGAAGATGATAGAAGAGAAGCACGTCAATCTATGCTTGATGCATACCCATCTTTACAGAAGATGTACTCGGCAGATGATGGAAATACAGAGGTATTCTATTTTAAGCATGCAACAGCAACATTTTCATCATTTACACACGAACCGGAAGTTGTGAAATTTTAATGACGAAAGGTGAATGGTACAAGCTATGAAGTTGAAAAATATTTTGATAGTAGTTAATGATATACAAGAATCTATTTGTTTTTATAAAGAAATATTTGGATTAGATATAATTACGAAGCAGGAAGGCAACGTAATATTGACGGAGGGACTTGTACTACAGGATGCAAAGGTATGGGCAGATGTCATCGAAAAATCTACAACACCATATAATAATATGACTGAGCTGTACTTTGAAGATAATGATGTTGAAGGGCTTGTAGATAAACTTATTTCACGAAACATTTTGGTGGAATTTAAAACTGAATTAACAGAACTCGCCAGTGGACAAAAAATGGTAAGATTTTATGATCCATCGGGGAATCTTATAGAAGTTCGAACACCAGTTAAGTATAGCTGATGTAGAGAATGTAAGTATATCACAAAAAATCTTTCATATTTGATGATAAGAGAGAGTATGGAATGACTCTTAAAATTGAATTTGTACCCAAACAGAAAGCGTAATATATGACTTATTAAAATAGATGTAAATACCTATGTCGGATAAAGAGAGGTGTCTTTCTTAGTGGTAGGCATCTTTTTTTATTTAAAACCGTGTGGTATATTTCGCACATTTATATTGACAAGAGAATATATAAGTGGTATTTTTGTAATATAAGAGCGAAATATATCACATAAAGGAGATGGAGATTATGAATAAAAAAGAACCGATGAGTTTGTCAGAACACTATAATTTACGATATACCCTGAATGGAGTTGTGTGGCTGATATACGCCGTCATAAATCTGTTGCCAAATAACATTGTTACAAAAGTGCTGTGTATCGTTGCTTTAATTATGGCGATCATAACTTCATGCATTGCTTTATTTGTAAAAGCGGATGCTGATGATGAGATGTCAATTTTACACATATCAAAAGCAAAGGCAATGACGCTTGATATCACAGTTTCATTGTTTTTGATTATTGGTGTAGGCTCGGTAGTTCTTGGAAATATGGTAGTAAATATAGCCAAGTTATATCCGTTCGTTATCGGAGTGGTTCAACTTCTTACTGGCATTTTATTCTGGCTGGAAGAAAGGACGAGTGATTGATATGCCTATACTAAAAACAAAGCTGCATGAACTCCGCAAGGAAAATAATATGCAACAGGCGGAACTTGCAAAGTTGGTGGGGGTCCGCCGGGAGACAATTGGAAATTTGGAAAATGGGAAATATAATCCGTCATTGAAACTTGCTATGGATATAGCGAAAGTGTTTGAACGTACTGTAGAGGATATCTTCTTTTTCGAAGAAGAGGAATAAGTCCGTTTTTTGGTACAATACCTAGTATAATCCACTTTAAATAACAAACTATTTTAATTCACATTCCTATTATGGTATAATTGAACCATCGAGGTCCAATTATGCCTAATACAATTAAAACTATTTCTTTAACAGATGATGATAAATCTTACTTAAATAAACTGCTGACAAACTTGATATTGGAATCAGTGTGGTAAAACGTTGTCTTAACAAATTTAAAGAGAACGGTGTTGAAGCTTCTTTACGTGATAACAAAGGCCGTGGAAGAAAAGCGGAAATCACCGATGACGATATCACCTGGGTAATCAGTAAAGCCTGCCAAAAACCGTAGGGATCGCAGGTCTTAACTTTGTTGGAAATGCGGTTTATGCCGAAGTGCAGGATGGCAAAGAAAATGTGGCACAGTTTGAGCTGATTCCATGGATTCTGGGGCAGTGTGCTTCCATGAAAGAGGTACATGAACTGCTGGATCGAATCAATATTGTAAATACTCCATTCAGCCCACAGTTTCCTCTGGCTCTGTTGATAAACAGAGAGGATGCTGTGAGGTGGCAGAGGGTAAATATGAGATTACCTTGTATACATCCTGCTGCAATGCCACGAAAGGTATTTATTACTACAATACCTATGAAAACCACCAGATCAGTGGAGTGGACATGCACAGAGAAAACCTTGACAGTGACCACCCGATCCGTTACCCGGCAATCCAGGGTGAAAAGATTCATTTCCAGAATTAGAACATCAAAGGCCAATAAGAAGCTTTTTGATTAGGTACGCGAGCAACGAGCCAAAGTCCGTGCGTGCACGAGACCTTGGCGACTGTCGCGATAGTGAGCTAAGATTATTTTGCAGAATCTGCGTCAATCACTGCCTTGATCTGTTTCATCAGTGCATCATAATTTTTCTGATCATCAACACCACCCATGAACTGCTCTCCAATGATATTTCCGTTCCGGTCTACCAGAACAGTGGTAGGAAATGCCATGATATTGGAAGCATATTTTCCTGCATCAGAATCGGAGGTGAGGGAAAGGTTACGATATTTTGCTCCCTGGCTTTTCAGGACCTTTTTTGCTTCCTTAATTGCAGATTCATTTCCATCAAAGGTTTCTGTATTGATACCAACAACTTCACCACCCATGGATTTGATGGCTTCGTTCATTTCATTCAGTTTGGATAATTCACCAACACACGGTTTACAACCGGTAAACCAGAAATTCAGAACAGTTACCGCATTGTTGGAAAACAGAGAATCGTCTACTTTATTTCCGTCATAGTCGGTGGCACTGAAGTTCTTGAATGGGGTATCTGCATCAGAAGAGTCAGCTGCTGTTTCCGGGGTTCCTGCACTTTCCAGAGCTGCAATTTTTTCTTCGATTCCACGAATAGTTTCGATATCTTTATGGAGAACTTCAAGTTCTTCCTCTGTAAATTCATCTTTGTTGGAGTCTACAAGATCAGCAAGATAATCCCCATAGTTTCCGCTTGGGTCTGCAGAGCTTTTGTTTGCCATAGCAAATGCTTTGTTCCATTCATCCTGATGATCTGCAAACAGCTGGTTTTCCTGCTGGAATAAATCGTTGATCTCAGAACTGGATTCCGGAGTCGATGCTGCATCTGTAGTCTGTGTGTCAGTAGTGTCTTTTGTTTCCTTGCCTGTACAGGCGGTAAGTGATAAAGCTGCGCAAAGAGTAAGTACAGTGATGATATTTTTTCTTGTTTTCATGATAAAATCTCCTTTTATATATGTTATTTTGTAACTATTCTATTTTGCAATTTTAATAAAGTTAATCAGTTAATACAAACTTTACTTTGTTCCTTTATGTTTATGTATGCACATGTCTTTCCCCATAAATTGATAGTGGATTGCATCCTTTGGACATACCTTCATGCAGGCTCCGCAACGGATACATTCCGGATGGTTGGGTGTCTTGAGCACATTTACGTCCATCTTACACGCTTTTGTACACTGTTGGCAACCGATACATTTATCATTTTCGATTTTAATCCCTAAAAATGATATTTTGTTAAATAAAGAATATATTGCTCCCAGCGGGCAGATCCATTTGCAGAAAGGTCTGTAAAACAGAATGCTTAGTACCACAACCGTAATAAGGATGATGCTTTTAAAAGTAAATAGTTTGCCAAGTGCCGACCGGATAGCTGCATTGCCAAGAGAAAGTGGGATGGCACCTTCCAATACACCCTGAGGGCATATGTATTTGCAGAAGAAGGGATCGCCCATTCCAATCGAATTGGTGACCAACATTGGCAAAAGGATTACGAATACCAGAAGAATCAGGTATTTCAGATAACGCAGTGGTTTCAGCTTTTGTGTAGAGAACTTTTTGCCTGGTATCTTGTGCAGCAGATCCTGGAACCATCCGAAGGGACAGAGGAAACCGCATATAAATCGACCTAAGATTACACCAAGTAAGATGATAAATCCCGTGATGTAATAGGAAAATTTGAATTTTGAAGACCCAACCACTGCCTGAAAAGCACCGATGGGACAGGCTCCTGAAGCGGCAGGGCATGAGTAACAGTTCAAACCGGGAACACATACCGTTTTCCCATTACCCTGGTATATTTTTCCTTTAAAGAAATTCGGCAGATGTATATTTGTAAGTAATGTGGCTGCTGCCTGAACCCAGCCACGAAATCGTGCTATTTGTTTTGAGATGATACTTGTTTTCTTATCCAATTCCTACACACTCCATACATAATTTTATTGCCTTGGCAAGTACAACAGCTGCCTCGCCTCTGTATGCTCCGAATACGATCATGAGCACTCCAAAGGCAGGTAGTACAATCTGTGTGATACGTCTGTAATTCAAGATACGGATACTCCTTTCTACTGTATAATTTTATAACTGTCCGCCAGCAAACCTTTTGTTTTGGATAACGCATGTTACAGTTCACACAGCAGCCAGACACTTGCTGTCAGACTGCGTAAGAACATGATTCAGGAGTGAGCAGGCTTCTTTTGCGAAACACAATTTCAGATGAGCCTGCGAATCGTTACTGGAACAAGGTACGAGTGAACAGTAACTAACGCTTCACTGCATAAGACTTTGTTGACCTGTTGACTTGGCTATTATACAATAGAGGGTGTAAAATTTCTGTTAAGAAACGAGAATGGAGAAAAAATATTTTGAGATTATTAATTGTGGAAGATGAAAAAGAATTATGCGACACTGTAGCAAAGAGCTTATATAGTGCCGGGTATGAGGTTGATACCTGTTATGATGGTGAAGAAGCCCTGGATTATGTTCTGACGGAAGAATACGATCTGATCGTACTGGATCTGAACTTGCCGGGGATGGATGGAATGGATATTCTGAGGGAACTTCGTATGAAAAACGAGGAGACAAAGGTGCTGATTCTTTCTGCCAGAAGCCAGATTGCCGATAAGGTAGAGGGCCTGGATGCAGGTGCAAACGATTATATGGAGAAGCCTTTTCATCTCCAGGAGCTGGAAGCCAGGATTCGAAGCCTGACGAGACGAAAGTTTATACAAAAGGATGTATGTCTTAGTTATGGAGATATCAGATTCGACACGAAGAAGAGGGAAGCCTGTGCCAATGGTGAACCTGTGTCTCTGACGCGTAAAGAAAATGGGATTCTGGAATATATGCTGCTGAATCAGGGGCGTCCCGTAAGTCAGGAAGAACTTATTGAACATGTATGGGACGCATCTGTAGACAGTTTCAGCGGTTCCATTCGGGTACATGTGTCTTCTCTGAGAAGAAAACTGAAGGCAGTACTTAGTTATGATCCCATTGTGAACAAGATCGGTGAGGGATATCGGCTGGAGAGGAAGGAAAAATGAAAAAATTGTCATTACAGTGGAGACTTACCCTGATCACAACTCTTTTTATTGCGATCATCTGCGGATGCCTTACCATGTTTGTCTACGGAAGTGGAGTATATTACATGGATTCTCTCCAGGAAACTGTAGATGCCCAGAATACAGATGGTGACGACAGCCATCAAAACGAAATCTATATCAGTATACCCGACGACAAATGGGATGACTTCGCCAATGATTTTTCTGTACAGGTATACAATAATAAAGCGGATTATAAAAAGAAAAGCCTGTTTTTTTCCATCTTTCTGGCGATTCTTGGAGGAGTTGCCACTTATTATTTCAGTGGCAGGTCTTTAAAACCACTGAAAGAGTTTTCTGAAAAAATAGAAGAAGTGGAAGCCAGAAACCTGTCAGATTCCAGAATCGAAGAAAATAAAGTGAAAGAACTGAATCAGCTTAGCATTTCTTATAATAAAATGCTGGATCGTCTTTCAGAATCCTTTGAGATGCAGCGTCAATTCACAGCCAATGCAGCCCATGAGCTGCGCACACCTCTTGCAGTGATGCAGGCACAACTGGACCTATATCATACAACCGGGCATCCTGCGACAGATGCCTGTACCGAGAAAACAATACAGATGGTAACGGATCAGAACGAACGTCTCAGCAAGATGGTGAAGACACTGTTGGATATGAGTGAATTGCAGACCGTGGCCAGAGATGAAAAAATTGAAGTGGATGCACTGGTTGAAGAAGTGCTGGCAGATCTTGATCCTCTTGCCGAGGAAAAAAATGTTATTCTCGAAAGTGTTTGCGATGCAGTAACGATGATGGGAAGTGATATCCTGGTCTATCGGGTCGTATATAACCTGGTGGAAAATGCCATCAAGTATAACAATCCCGGCGGTAAGGTACAGGTTACGGTTTGCAGTGATAAAGAACAGATCTGTATACAGGTTATGGATAACGGAAGCGGAATTCCTGCAGATATGAAAGAACGAGTCTTTGAACCATTTTTCCGGGTGGACAAATCCCGCAGCCGGGCTCTGGGTGGCGTAGGTCTTGGACTGGCACTGGTCCGTGAGATCGTGAGAGTCCATGATGGAGCGATCCGTGTGCTGGATAATTCTAATGGAGGCACAACCTTTGAGATTCTCTTTCCGGAAACTGTGTAGCGTATCATTTGAAATGAAATAACGTACCTGAACAGTTATGACTACTGTAAAGGTACGTTATGTGATTGGTTTGAGAATGAACGACGATTTGTGATTATGACTACAGCAGCCAATGAATCTATAAAGACTTAAAACAAAAACAGAAGAGTGCAATAGCGGATAAAACATACAAAATATACTTGAAGTTTTATCTTGAAAATCAGCGAATGCCGGATGTTACTGAAATGAATGATATATGCAAAAGTTTGTTTACGGCAGTTCAATCGCTTGCTCCTAAAACGGAATATGAAGAATTTTATAAAGAAGAAATATATCTTTGATCCAAAGTCTGGCGTAATTGAAGAGGCGACACCGGAGACTTATGTGGAAGATACATATTTGACGAAGAAATAAGGAAGTGAAAATATGCAGTTAGGATGGATAGATTTTTCAAAAGAAGACCGGCAGAAGGCATTAGATGTGATTAACCTTCTGAGTGAACAGGGAGCAGTCGATGAACTTGGAATCGGCATTATTCGTGATGCTTTTGCCAATTATTTCTTTCCAGGGACATCTACCGTCCAGACCAGAGCAAAGTACTTCCTTATTGTTCCATATGTGTTAAGGGAAGCTGTTGATGGCAAGTATGGAAAGGATGCAAATAGAGTTTTAAGGGCTATAGATTCTGCTGAAAAAGATTGTGGCATCAGATTGTTAGAAGCAGATCCCAAGGCAGAAGGTGTTATTGGAACCCGTGTATTACCAAAGGGCTGGGTAGCAAGAAAACCATCAGATATCTACTGGAATGGAATTCGTACCTTTGGAATATTCTGTGATTATGGTCTGTCTATACCAGAGTATGTTTCATTGGCAGTAAAATTAAAAGAACAGAGGTCTGTCAGCTGGTTAGGAAACAGGAATGATGATGCGGATGAGAATGACAAGGATGATTCTGATGCAGGAGATATCGGCAATATTAGATTCTGGAATCTTCCGATTTATCATGATGACTGGCGAGACAACCTTACGATAGAGTTGACACAGGAGGAAGCTTTCTATCTGGATAAGCAGATTCAGAAGTCAACGAAAGGGTCTCTTTTGGAATATGTGCTGAAAAATCACATTGATTTGAATGAATATGATGATTTTGCTTCTTTAACGGCTGAACTATCAGAAAAAGTAAGTGAAAAGCTGGCATATATGATGAAGCTTGCCTGCAATTTTAATAATCTGGTGTATATGGCAAGAGTAAGATACAATGTCATGCTTTCGGAAGGCGAGAATACATACGCAAATGATGAATGGAGCAGGATACTTCCGGATATAAAGCATAATGCGACAGTCGATCTGGATGCAGTGTTTGGAGAATTGCAGTTGATAAATCCAAGGGCAAAGAGCTTCCTGTGTGGGATACAAACAGCATTTATGGCATCGGATACTCATATGGCGGATGAACTGATTCGTAAGAGGGAACGGAGCCTGAAAGGAGCAGCCAGAGCGAAGTTAAGCAGAACAAAGGAATTTGATCACTCAAAATGGGTAGGCGGAGGAATGCTTGATTACAGATTTTCAAATGCCAGGAGAATTGTGAATGACATATATGCCGGGGAGGTGAGTGCTGATGTTTAGACCGGATTCAAACCGAGATAGAACGGATTACAGCGGTATTTTGATACCTCCAGACGGATATAGACTGGACAGAGCAGTAGGCACTACATATTCACTTGACCTGGAAGCACTCACAGCAGTGGCGATATGTCTTGGATTATCTGAAGAAACAGATAGTAAGCTTATGCAAAATCCAATTGGTATGCTGAATGCATTGCAGAAGGTATCAGATAAAATCGTGCTGTTTTGTGAAGCAGGACAGATTAAAGTGCCAACAAAACCGACTGCACTATCTATTTTATTAGAGAAAATGGTAGTAGAAGTTGCACTGCCAAAAGATAGACAGCTTGGTCGATACCCTTCATTTCATCCGAAAACATGGGTATTGGCATATGTAAACGCTGATGGAGATAAAAAATATCGTTTTGTGGTAATGAGCAGAAATCTGACCTTTGACAGGAGCTGGGATATCAGCTTCGTGATGGATAGCAGTAAAAATGTCAAACAGAAGAAAAAAACACAGCCTATCTGTGATTTTCTGGATTATCTTGTAACGAATGTACATAATACCAGCAATAATGCTGGGAAGAAAAGAAATCTGATTCGTGGATTATGTGCAGACATTAAGGATGTATCCTTTTCACTTGATAGTAAAATATTTGGCGAGGATTTTGAAGTGCTTCCGCTTGGAATTGGGGAAAATGCCTACCAGATGCAGGATGACATTCTATTCTGTACGGAAAGAGGAAATGCCAATTCGACATTTAATGAGCTTGTAGTGATGTCTCCGTTTTTATCAGAAAGTGTGATTGCTGATTTTAATCTTACAGACAGGGCATTGTCAGACTGTAAGAGAACACTTATTACCAGACGTTCTGAGCTTGGAAAACTCAAAGCATCAGATGTAGATAATTTTACCATCTATGCATTAAAGGATGAGATTATAGATGGTGAGGATGAAATCTCAGATGAGCTTGCAGATAAAAAGAAACAGGATATTCATGCAAAAATTTATCTGAGAAGGAAATATTCAGATGTTGACCTGTATCTTGGTTCCATGAATGCTTCCTATTCTGCAATTAATAAAAATGTTGAAATGATGCTGTGGCTTGGTACAAAGAATATGTATCTGAATGGGAATAAATTCTTAGAGGATATATTCTGTGGTCCAGCAGGAGATGTAAAAAATCCATTTGAAGAAGTTACAGTAGCGGATGCAGTTTTGGAAACAGAAAGTGACAATAGAGATCTGCTGGAGCAGAAAATCAAGGAATTGTGCCGTGTGAAAAGGCAGGCTGTAATTCAAAAGGATAGTGAGAATGCCGGAAAATATAAGATAGCGGTTGCTTTTAGCGGTATTGAATCTGATAGTACAATCACAGTATCGCCCTTTAATTCAAGGCAAGAGCAGACATTGTCAGAACACATAGAGTTTTCAGAACTTGAGATATTACAGTTATCTGAGTTCTATGAGATTACTGTAAGATCAGGTGATGATACAATCCGCAGAATTATTATGATCCCTACAAGTGGTTTCCCAGATGACAGAGAAAGTGCAGCAGTAAACAGTGTGGTAAAAGATAGGACATCATTTGTGGAATATATAGCTTTTGCCCTTGGCGATGATTATGTAGCATCTATGCTTGAAGGAAAGCAGATGGGAGAATCCGGATTTTTTGCTAATTCGAGTGATGCAATGCCGGCACTCTATGAAAAAATGCTTAAGACATCCGTAGAAGAGCCGGAAAGAATAAAAGATATCGGATATGTGCTTAAGATGGTTACAGATAAGGATATTATACCTGACGAATTCCGTGAACTGTATGAGACTTTTTGTAATACTTTGAAAATCAGAAGATAACGAGGTGATGTTATGTCACAATTTAATATAGATGAAATTGAAAAGCACACCCTCTCAGGTCTGAAAGATTTTCAAAGAGCAACTGTTGAGAGAGTGGATTATCTGTTCCGGCATAATCAAAATCGTGTGCTTGTAGCAGATGAAGTGGGGATGGGAAAAACTCTTATTGCCAGAGGAGCAATTGTAAAGACTGCAAGGCTTAAAATAGAAGAGAAAGATGATCTGTTTAAGATAATTTATATCTGCTCTAATCAGAACATAGCAAATCAGAATATCAGAAAGCTTGATGTAACAGGAAAGAATGCCATCGGTTCAGTATCAGATACCAGACTGTCTATGCAGCATTTAAAGATTACCGAGCAGGAGAACGATCCGCAGATAAAGGAAGGCTATATACAGCTTATCCCGCTTACGCCGGAAACATCTTTCCGTATGACTTCCGGAGGCGGAAGTGTGCAGGAAAGAGCACTGATGTATGCCATTTTAAGGAGAATGCCGGACTTTAAAGGTCATGCAGCTTCTCTTGAAAAATTTATGATACTGGATGCTGTAAAAGCATGGGATGGATGGGCAAAATGGAGCTTTGAAAATCGTGTGGTTGAATGTGAAAAGATGACGAATGGTGTCTACCCACAAAATGTAATTGATAAGATTTTAAATTATTCGGAATATAGTGAAATCAAGGACATGCTACTTAATCATTTACATGAAAGAAGATATAATAAACAGCTTACATATTCCAATTATTATGTGATGAATAAGCTTCGTGTGATGTTTGCGAGAATCAGTGTATCCATGCTTGAACCGGATCTGGTAATCATGGATGAATTTCAGAGATTTAAATTTCTTCTGTCATCTGATGACAGTGAACTTGGCATCCTTGCACATAGTTTTCTTAGCGGACATGATACAAGAGTGCTTCTGTTGTCAGCAACACCATATAAATTGTATTCTACGCTTGAAGAGATTGATGAAAATCAGCTGGACGAACATTATGCAGAGTTCTTTCAGGTTATGAACTTCCTTTTTGATGATGAGGTCAAAGATACAAGTTTTAAGGAAATCTGGAAAAACTATTCAGTTGCTTTAAGTGAGTTAAAAGCTGGAGACAGTGCAATTATCCGTATGAAGGAATTGGCAGAGAATGCGATGTATCAGGGAGTCAGCAGGACTGAGCGTATATCTGTCATGGATTCCGGTGATTATACGGATGACAGCAGCGTGAAGCATCATTTGCAGATAGATGAAAATGACATAAACTCCTATATACAGATGTCACGATTATTGTCAAAAACGGATTCAAATCACTCTTTACCGGTAGATTATGCAAAGAGCTGTCCGTATCTTATGTCCTTTATGAAGAAATATAAGATTAAGGAGCAGATTGAAAAATATTACACAAAACATCCAGATGAATTTGGAAATGAAAGAGAACAAAGTCTTTTGTGGCTGAATCGCAATAAAATCAATCAATATGCTGAATTGCCGAAAACCAATGCAAGGCTTGAGGCACTGAAAGAAAAAGCATTTATCGGCGGTGCTGAAAAATATCTGTGGATTCCTCCATCGCTGCCATATTATGAGATGCAGGGAGCATATAAAAACAGCAAAGGCTTTTCAAAAATACTTGTATTTTCTGCATGGGAGATGGTTCCACGAATGATAGGTGCACTTGTGTCTTACGAGGCGGAAAGACTTACAGTTGGAAAACTGGTACATCAGATAAAGAACCAGGATAAGAAGAATACAGGTTATTTTGCAGAAGGTTCGAGAAGATACCCGGTGGCAAGACTGAGATTTAATGTCTCAAATGGAGAAGTAAGAGGCATGAGCCTGTTTGCACTGCTTTATCCATCAAAGACACTTTCGGATATGTACTTACCGATTGAATCATTGAATAACCATGAATCGTTAGAAGCTATAGAAAAATCTGTACGGCTGAAACTGAAAGAGAAGCTTGCAATAATCGAAGAAAAATATGGTGATTCGGGTAACAATAAGGAAGATGCCAGATGGTATTATCTTGCACCGATGCTTATGGATGGAGTCATCTATGCAAAGCATTGGATAGAGGATATTGTGTGGGAAATGAATACAGACGAAGAGGATACAACATCTGAAGTCAGAAGCAGTTCAAAGGATAAGAGAAATAAAGGCTTTATTGCTCATATTGATAAGCTAAGAAGTTATTTGGATGCCCCAGAGGAGATTCATCTTGGAAGAAAGCCGGATGATCTTCTGGAAACATTGGTAAATATGGTACTGGGTTCGCCGGCAATATGCATTTATCGCTCTAATGGAAGAAGCACAGCCAGAGCAACATCGCTTGCAAAGGTATTTGTCAATAATTTCAATTTGCCGGAGTCAACAGCTATCATTGATCTTGCTTATGGCAGATGCAGGGATGATAATTCTCATTGGCAGAATGTTCTTAAATACTGTAAGGATGGCTGTTTTCAGGCAATGATTGATGAGTATATCCATATGCTGAAAGAAACAGCAGGTTTTCAGTCGGATGGAAATCAGTATCAGATTGTGCATGACATGATGATGGATTCATTGAAAATACATACAGCCACCTATATCGCTGATACTTATCCTGATTTCAAAAAGCGTATTAACGGAGCTGACAGGAAGAGCGATGGGTGTCGAATCAGGTCGAGCTATGCAGTTGGATTTACAAAGGATGCAGGCGATAATTCCAAGGTAGTCATGCGTAAAGAAAATATCAGAAATGCCTTTAACTCACCAATGCGTCCATTTGTGCTTGCCACAACATCAATCGGACAGGAAGGACTGGATTTTCATAATTACTGTCGAGTGATTATGCACTGGAATCTTCCAAGTAATCCCATCGATCTGGAACAAAGGGAAGGCAGAATCAATAGATTTAAGTGTCTGGCAATAAGACAGAATGTTGCTGATAAATATGGTAAGGCGGATGATATTACATTTAAGCGGGACATATGGACAGAAATGTTTGAAGCTGCTAAAGCGGAAAAGCAGAATGACCAGTCAGAGCTTGTACCATTCTGGTGTTTCGGGAAAAATCAGAGTGTAAAAATAGAAAGGCTTGTGCCAATGTATCCTATGAGTAAGGATGAGGTTAATTATGAAAGGCTGATAAAGGTATTGTCTCTTTACCGGCTTACATTAGGGCAGGCAAGGCAGGAAGAACTTCTGGAGTATTTATTCAAGGAGTTCAAGGACACAAACGGATTGAAGAAACTGTTTATCGACTTGAGTCCATTTTCAAAAGGAAAAGAAGGTTGATATGATGAGAATACTTTTTTGTAATATAGCGTGGATGAAGGAGTATCGAGGAAATGAAGATGGAAAGGATACTCCGTTAAATGGTGGAAGCTATGTTGATGAGACAGGAGATGCCCATGAAAAATATAATTTTACACCGGTGAATATGGAGGGCAGAGAAGGCTTATATTGTCTGGGATTTTTTGAGACAAAATCACATAATGGTAAAGATGTTAATCAAATGCGGATTGAGAATATTGCAGGTTGTGAGCTATTAAAAAAAGAAGAATCCGTAGATGATGTGCTTGTTGTGTACTGTGCAAAGCATCCGGCACATAAGTTTACGACAGTCGTGGGATGGTATAAACATGCTACAGTTTTCAGACATTATCAAGAGGCAGTGTTTGCTCCGGAAGATATACAATATTACAATGCAATGGCAAAATCGTCTGATTGTGTACTGCTTCCTGCAGGCATCAGATCAAGAAAGGTTCAATGGGAAGTTCCAAGAAAATCAAGTGGTTGGGCTTATGGTTTTGGACGAGCGAATGTCTGGTATGCCAGTGAAGAGGATAGCAGGTTGCAAGATTATCTTAAGAGATTAGTAAAACAGATTGATGAATATAATGGTGAGAATTGGATCGAAAAGTACCCTGAGTAGGTGTTAAACCAAGGATAGAACAGGGAGGAATAGCAATGGCATATGGAAAGTCTATAGAGCTGTTTTTGGTCAATGGAACAGCGGATAGCTTGACTATAGCGGAGTTGTCAAATTGGAATGGAAAAGCAATTAAGATACCAAGAATTGAGGTGTCTTCGTGCCATAGAGAGGATATTGCTCAAGCGGGAGTATATTTCCTCTTTTGCAAAGAAGATGATGGAACAGATTCAGTATATATCGGAGAAGCGGAAAATGTAAAAGAACGTTTGTTGCAACATTTGCGAGATTATCAAGCTGAAAAAGAGAAATATTATTGGACCACGGCAGTGATTTTTATAGGGAGAGACCTGAACAAGGCATTGATTCGTTATCTTGAAAATCGATTTGTGGACATTGCAAGACAGTGTAAACGGTATCTGGTGCTTACAAAAAACACTTATCGAAATACGGTGATGAAGGAATCACAAATAGCAGTCATGGAAGAATTTATTGATAATGTTAGAATTTTGATAAGTGTTTTAGGATACAAAGTATTGGAACCTGTCAATAAACCAGCAGCTATAGAAGAAAATGATGGTAACGAAATTGAAAAAGAAGAAATAAAGTTGCACTTGGAAAGAACAGTGAAGGGAATAGGAAAGATAGAAGCTGATGGTATCCGTACATCTGAAGGCTTTGTAGTGCTAAATGGGAGTCATATTGCTCAAGAGTATGATGAGACAATCTCAGCAGGTATTAAAGAAAAAAGAAGTAAAGCTAATATTGTAGAGGGTATTCTACAGGAGGATGTTTTGTTTTCAAGTCCATCTGGTGCAGCAATGTTTGTGGTAGGTAAGAGTGCTAACGGATTGACAAGCTGGAAAAATGCAGACGGTATTACACTTAAAGATATTGAAAGTGATGAAACAAAATGAAACTAATGTTATTGCAAATCAGATGAGAATTAGGAGATAAGGAGATATGTAATGCCATTTAAGATAATTCGCAACGATATAACAAAGGTAAAAGCAGATGTAATCGTAAATACTGCTAATCCAAATCCGATATGTGCAAGTGGCACGGACTTAGCAATATATGAAGCAGCAGGAAAAGAACAGCTTCTTGCCGAAAGAGCAGGTATTGGTAAGATTGCAAGAGGTGATATTGCTGTTACCGGTGCATATAATCTAAAGGCAAAATATATTATTCATACAGTAGGACCGGTATGGACAGATGGAAAGTGAATATTACGGTGCGGCAGAGCCGCCAGTCCGGTGTGGCGAGAGCCACCTGTCCGGACTAACGGAGCCACCCCATTTTATTTATTAAGTTACTTTGCCATTGCAGGATCCAGTCCATACACTTCTCTCATAGAGAGGTCTTTAGATGGGTCAACACTTTCAATATCGATCTTATAAGAATCATACGATATACGATCCATGATGGCATCAGCAAGAGTACTTTCACCATCACAGATTTGCTGGTACCATTCACTTTCACGGAACTGAGAACAAAAGATCGTTGAAGATTTTTTTCGTCTTTTATGTATCAGTTCAAAAAGATTTCTGGCTTCAGCTTCTGTCAATTTAAGAAGCAGCCACTCATCAATAATCAGTACTATTGGCTTAGTGTATTTCTTCAGGGCAGTCGAGAAAGTTCCATTGTCCCTGGCAGCCTGTAAGTCCAATAATAGATCAGGAAGTCGTACATACCGTACTGAGTAATAGTGCTTGCATGCTTCCATGCCAAAGGCACAGGCCATGTAGGTTTTACCGCTTCCAGTTGCTCCAGTAATAAAGATGTTCCGGTATTCTGTAATGTATTCACAGGTTGCCAGACGATTAATCAATGCTTTGTTCAGTTTTCGCCCAGAATGATAATCAATTGCTGCAATGCTCGCATCTGGCTGCTCAAGTTCAGCCTGGCGGATCAGCCTTTTCAGACGATTGTTTTTACGGTTGCTGTATTCGACATCAACAAGCATACCGAACCGATCCTCGAACGGCACTTCCTTCATTGTAGGATCATCCATCTGGATGCGGAATGCATCCGCCATAGCAGTCAGACGCATTTCAATAAGTTTATCGATTGTACTTTGATTTGTCATGATTGTTTACCTCCATAGTATCTGGCTCCTCTGGTTATGCCGTGTGGTTTTTCTGCTTGAGATGCTTCTGGTTCAGTACCAGGTACATTCTTCACAGCAGCCAATAGATTTTTGATACTTTTATAGCTGGGTTTACCGGAATAAGAAAGTGCCTTAGCACAGACCTGCTCCAGTTTTCCAGGCGAATATTTTTCTGCCAGTTTCAGTAATCCCATGCAGCTTCTGTAGGATTGCTGTTCAATCCTGCCGGAGGTAAGTATTGCATCGACAACCTTGCTTGTGTTAATTCCAATCGAATCAGCCCACTTACGGAACCGGTCACCGTTCCATTCCAGATATTTCTGGTGTTCCTGTGGCATATGTTCTGTCACTGTAGAATACTGACCGCTTCTTCCATAGAGTCGTCTGTGAGAGGCAATACGATTGTGATTATAAAATATTTCAACCGTTGTATCTGTTATACGCACATCCACCTTATTTTTGATATACTGATAAGGCACGGAGTAGAACATTCTGTCTACTGCGATGTGATAGTTAAACTGGACGGTGGCTTGTTTCCACTCAGCCAGTTCAAAAGGTGTAGCAGGCAACGGAGCCAGTAATGGCATTTCTTCCCCAAGAAATAAACTGAGTCTGCTACATTCCTTTTTCTGAAATTTACGGGCGTTGTAGGCATCCAGTTTTTCACGGATTGAAGCATTTAATTCTGCAAGAGAGAAAAACTGCTCATTGCGAAGGGCTGCTGTTATCCATGTGGATATCTTTCCTACTGATCCCTCTACATTCGGTTTATCCTTGGGTTTCCGGATTCTGGCCGGAAGGATGGCGAGATTGTAATGTTCTGCCATCTCATGATAAGTTGTGTTTAAGGCAGTGTTGTACCAGTCACTCTTTTTATGATTCACTGCGGTTGTACAGTTATCAGAAACGAGCATAGGTGTGACACCTCCAAAGAAATCAAACATCTGGACATGAGCTTTGATCCAGTTGTCGATTTTCTCATTCATATATGCTTTTACAAAAGCATACTGACTGTAAGTTAATACACCTACAAATATCCATGCATCTGTGATTTCTCCGGTGTCCGGATCAATGATGTGGGCAGGGTCACCGGCCCAGTCAACTTCAATCTGTTCACCTGGTTTTCTGGGGATACGCATGGTAGCCCTGCGTTTTTCTTCATCCTTCTGGATGTAGTAGCAGAACTGAGAATACATTAGAGGCTCTTCGCTGCTCATGCGGCACTCCTCACAGTATTCTACCCAGAGAAGCTTTTTGTTTACACCATTTCGCAGAAGTTCTTTGCGAATGTAGTCAAAGTTTGGCATGCGTTTATTCGTTGCCGACTTATCCTTAGGAAACATCAGCTCCTCTAGTGCACTGTCGGTCATGTCGAAATCCAGCGGCCATGAAAGCTTGATTTCCGCTGCCTTTTTCAAAACCTTAGCGACTGTGTTTCTGGATACACCGCAACTCTGTGCGATGTTCCTCTCACTGAATCCTAAGCTTTTCAAGCGTAGGATTTCACGATACTTGGTCATAACTTATGACCTCCTTTATCTGTATTCACACCAAAGGTGTGTATTTACAGTATAAAGGAAATATATGTAATAGAGCCAAATAAGGTGGCTCTGAATTACCGGAATATATGGCTCTCATTCTCCGGAATGGTGGCTCTCAAAGTCCGGACAGGTGGCTCAGAGAGCCCCGGAATAATCAGAAAGCATCATGAATTTGAAATCCTTGAGAATTGTTATCGAAAATCATTACAGAAAGCATTGGAACTTGAGTGTGAGAGTATAGCATTTCCATTAATTTCGACAGGAGTATATGGATTTCCGAAGGATAAGGCATTGCAGATTGCTGTGTCAGTATTCAGCCAGTTTCTTACTGAAAATGAGATTGAAATCATACTGGTAGTGTTTGATAAAAGGTCTTTTCAGCTTTCCGGTCAGATTGTGGGTGATATTGATTCCTACATAGATGCTAATTATGTCAGGGAAAGTCAAAAAAAAGAATATCCAGTGCGAAGCAGAAGTGGTGCTCGCATGAGAGAATTGTCAGAGGAAGCGTTCTATGAGGAGATGCTTCAAAGAGAGGCAGAAGATAACTATCCAATTAAGGAAGATACAGGGTTAGCAGAGCCTTGTATGCTGTCAGCAGACATTTCTTTGGAAGACCAGCTTGCAAATATTGGCGTTTCATTTCATGACAAATTATTTGAGCTGATCGACGAAGCACACTTTGCCAGGAATATGAAGAAACAAAAGAGCTCCGTAGAAACCAACCTCCACTATTTTTGTAGGAGATAAACCGCTATCATCGCAGAACTCAAATTTCCACTTTACAAATCGAAGTATAGTATATATACTCACAATATAAATAGCAAAATGTATTTTCGAAGGTTTTCAATGGATAAAAGCAGAAATTATAAAAATTACGTTTTCGATTTGTACGGGACACTGGTGGACATTCATACAGACGAGGAGCAGGAGCTTCTGTGGGAAAAGCTGGCGTTATTTTACGGATATTATGATGCGGTGTACGAACCAGAAAGGTAAGGGAAATTCTTCTAGGGAAAAAGGAGGAATAATAGATGGGGAAGTCAAGAAAAGCCAGCATTGCGGGTGTGTGCATTCTTTTGGCAGTAGTCGCAGTTGCATCATTTTTCATAGGCTATAAAGTGGCAGTGGATAAGAATAAAACTTCATGGACGAAGGAGGAAACAGAGACCTTCTATGCAACAATTACCCAGATTAACGATAAGAATTTTACTGTTAAGGGAATTGAGGCAAATGACATAAACTACCGTGGTGAGTTTGTGTTTTTACTTGCGGAAGAAACTGCTTTGGAGTGGAGAGGAACAGAGATTGAAGTGTCCGACTTGGCAGTAAATGATATGGTTTCAATAACATTTGCAGGAGAAATCCAGGAAACATACCCGGCACGTATAATGAACGTGGTAAAGGTGCAGCTTCTGGGGGAAAAATAACAGTAGAGCAATTTAAGATTGACATATCAAAAAAAATACTTATAATAGATATATCGCATAAAAATGCACGACAGTTCGTTTGTACCATCCTGTCGTTAAATAAAACCAGGGCTGCTAAGAAGACTTTTTATGTAATTTAGCCCTGTAGGTGTGTATACATTTACAGGGCTTTCTATATGTACTCATAGTGGGGCACGTTCTTTTCTAAGCAATTCTGTTTTTATAATTACCAGATTATATAGGAGATATTAGTATGTATTATTTAAAAACCGAGAGTAGCTTTGATTCTGCACATTTTCTTAAAGGGTATAACGGAAAATGCAGGAATCTTCATGGACACCGTTGGAGAGTTGTTGTTGAAATAGCAGCAGACCAGTTAAAGGATGAAGGGCAGACAAGAGGAATGCTTGTGGATTTCTCTGATTTAAAAAATGCCTTGGAGGATATCTGTGATGATTTTGACCACAGCTTGATTTATGAAAAAGGTTCTCTTAAAGGTGCGACAATTGCTGCTTTACAGGCGGAAGAGTTTCGTATGATTGAAGTTGGTTTCAGACCTACTGCGGAGCATTTTTCAAAATATTTCTATGAGCTGATGAGTGAAAAAGGCTTTCCAATCCACAGAGTGGAAGTATATGAGACACCTAATAACCTGGCAGCATACGAAGAATAAAGGAAAGAAACTAATATGAAAGTTGTTGAGAAATTTATAAGTATTAATGGAGAGGGAAGAAGAGCCGGAGAATTGGCGGTGTTTATCAGATTCAAGGGCTGTAACTTAAACTGCTCCTACTGTGACACAAAGTGGGCCAATGAGCCAGCTTGTGATTATGAGGAGCTTTCGCCGGATGATATTTGCGAATATGTCAGTGAGACAGGTATTAAAAATGTGACGCTGACAGGGGGAGAGCCTTTATTACAGAAGGATATTAGAAGTTTAGTAGAAAAGTTATTGAATAAATCGGACATCAGAGTAGAGATAGAAACTAATGGGGCTGTTGATATTGCTCCCCTTGCCAATGCATTTTCAAAAGAAAAACTTAGCCTTACTATGGATTACAAGCTGCCATCCAGCGGCTGTGAGGAGAAAATGATTCTCTCCAATATGGAAGTTCTAAGAAAGCAGGACACAGTCAAGTTTGTTTCGGGCAGTGTCAAGGATTTGGAATGTGCAGAGAAAATAATTGGAAAATTTCATCTGACAGAAAGGTGCCAGGTATTCATAAGTCCAGTATTTGGTTCAATTGAGCCAGTGGAAATCGTGAATTTCATGACCAGTAAAAGGATGAATGACGTGCGTCTTCAGATTCAGATGCACAAGGTAATCTGGAACCCAGAGGAAAGGGGCGTATAATGATAGATACGAAAGCGATTGAGGAGCATATTAGAGGGATTCTTGTTGCGTTGGGCGACGACCCCGAGAGGGAGGGCTTAAAGGATACACCAAAGCGAGTCGCGAAGATGTACGAGGAGGTCTTTCTTGGGATGAATTACTCCAATCACGAAATTGCACAGATGTTTGATAAGACATTTGAGGATGGAATTGAGGAGCTTGATACTTCAAAGGTTGTAGTTATGAAGGACATCGATCTGTTTTCTTACTGCGAGCACCATATGGCACTTATGTATGACATGAAGGCCACAGTTGCGTACATTCCTAATGGGAAGGTTATAGGCTTATCAAAAATTGCAAGAATATGCGATATGGTTGGAAGAAGACTGCAGCTACAGGAAAGAATTGGTCAGGATATTGCGGATATTATGGCAGAGATAACAGGAAGTGAAGATGTTGCCGTAGTGCTTGAAGGGTATCACAGTTGTGTGTCGGCAAGAGGAATTAAGAAAAACAACACGAGAACAATGACTGTAGAGCTAAGAGGAAGTTTTAAAGACGATGCAGCATTACAAATGTATCTAAGATAGGGAGGAAGTTATGAAAGCATTAGTATTATCAAGTGGTGGCGTGGATTCCACTACGGCACTGGCATTGGCAGTGAGCCGATATGGAAAGGACAATGTAATTGCTCTGTCAGTTTCTTATGGACAGAAGCACGATAAAGAAATTCAGGCGGCAAAGGCTGTTTCTGCATTTTATGGAGTTGAGCAGTTATTCTTGGACCTGAGTAAGATTTTTCAATATAGCAACTGCTCTTTATTGCAGCAGTCTACAGAGGAAATTCCAGAGGAGAGCTATGCCAAGCAGATTGAAAAGACGGAGGGCGAAAAGCCTGTAAGCACCTATGTGCCATTTCGAAATGGACTGTTTCTTTCATCGGCGGCAAGCATTGCACTAAGCAAGGACTGCAGCGTGATTCTTTATGGCGCACATGCAGATGATTCCGCCGGTTTTGCCTACCCAGACTGTTCACCGGTGTTTAATGATGCTATGAATCAGGCGATTTTTGAGGGCTCAGGACATCAGTTAAAGGTGGAGGCGCCATTTGTGAATATGACTAAGGCGGAGGTGGTGAAGATGGGCTTAGAGCTTAACGCACCATACGAGCTTACCTGGTCCTGCTATGAAGGGAAAGATGAGCCTTGCGGCAAATGTGGAACCTGTATCGACAGAGCGGCTGCATTTGCAGCAAATGGGGTAAGTGACCCTGCAATAAAATAGAAATTGGAGAAAGCTATGAGAGAAAAAGAGAATTTAACATTATTAGGCAACCAGCAGAACAATTACGAGACAGATTACAACCCTGACCTGCTTGAAACATTTGTAAACAAACATCCAGAAAATGACTATTTCGTGAAGTTTAACTGTCCGGAATTCACAAGTCTCTGTCCAATTACAGGACAGCCTGATTTTGCAAACATTATTATTTCGTATGTCCCAGGCGAGAGAATGGTGGAAAGCAAGAGCTTAAAGCTGTACCTGTTTTCTTTCCGTAATCATGGCGATTTTCACGAGGATTGCGTGAACGTGATTATGAAGGATTTGATTAAGCTGATGGAACCAAAATATATTGAAGTGTGGGGCAAATTCACACCTCGTGGCGGAATCTCCATTGATCCATACTGCAATTATGGGAAGCCAGGAACTAAGTGGGAAGATGTGGCATTTAACCGTATGGCAAATCATGATATGTATCCGGAGAAGGTGGATAATAGGTAAGGAAAAGCCATCTGTCAGATTTCCTCATAGCTCTTGCTACTTCCTTCGATTGCTTTCAATAACTCTTCAATATCCAGTTTGTCAGCAATTGCTTCGTTAGATGTACCCTCAGATTTGGTTTGTTATTTAAAGTGAATTATACTAGTTACCCAAAAACTAAGTGCTTACATTAAATCAACCACAAGTTAACTTTATAAACAAAAATCAACGTCAAATCCATTGTGTGTCTGGGTGAAGTGAGTATAATATAATCATAAACACTTAATCAAAGGAGTAGATTATATGAATATATTAGAAATCAAGAATTTTTCAAAGACCTACAAGGGTAATAAAAAGGCGGTTGATAATTTATGCATTACGGTGGAGGCTGGAGATATCTACGGCTTTATTGGACACAATGGTGCAGGTAAGAGTACTACTATCAAATCGGTAGTGGGAGTGTTAGAATTTACTGAGGGAGAGATTTATATTGATGGACATTCGGTAAAAAAGGAGCCTATGGAATGTAAGAGTATAACGGCATATATTCCAGATAATCCAGATATATATGAATTTCTTACAGGTATTCAGTATCTTAATTTTGTTGCAGATATATTCGGGATTGAACAGAGTGTCAGACAGGAAAGAATTAAAACTTATGGAGATCTTTTTGGAATTACAGAGAATCTTGGCGATTTGATTTCATCTTATTCCCATGGTATGAAGCAGAAGGTGGCTATTATTTCTGCGTTAGTTCATGAGCCAAAACTGTTGGTTCTTGATGAACCATTTGTTGGACTTGATCCTAAGGCTGCACTTGACTTAAAAAATATTATGAAGGAGCTGTGCCGACAGGGAAGTGCAATATTCTTTTCTACTCATGTGCTTGAGGTGGCTCAGAAGCTTTGCAATAAGATTGCAATTATTAAGGATGGTAAGCTTGTTACTTCAGGAAATATGGAAGAGGTAGTTAAGAATCAGTCCTTGGAGGATATATTTATGGAGGTGACGACGGATGACAAATAATCTTTTATCACTTCTTAAAACAGAGTTTCTAAACAGGTTCAGATTAGGAACTATTAGAAATGAAAGAAACAAAAAGGTTAAATACAGATACATAGCAATGGGTGTTTTATACATTTTCCTCGCAATTGTTCTGGCAGGTTACTGCTTTGGAATTTCATATGGCTACAGCTATCTTGGGATGTCCTATGTGGTTCCTGGCTATGCACTTATGATTACCTCTATTGTTATTTTGTTCTTCACATTTTTAAAAACCAATGGAATTCTTTTTAGCACAAGAGATTATGATATGCTTACAGCATTTCCTATAAAGACGAGGACAATTATTGCGTCGAAGTTTCTTTCTATGTATATTAACAATCTTGCATTTGCGGTGGTAGTAATGGTGCCAATGGCAGTGGGCTATGAAATGTGGAATGGCTTTAATGCAGGGACCGTGGCTTTCTGGTTCCTTGGAATATTGTTCGCACCACTGCTACCTATGACAATAGCTGCCGCTGTGGGAATGGCAATATTAGCCATTGGTGCAGGCTTTAAGCACAAAGCGGCAGTTCAGCTTATTGCTACGGTGATTTTGTTTTTGGGCATAATGTTTGGAAGCTTCTGGCTCAATCAAAATGCTATGGCTGATGAAGCCATGATGCTTGCAATGCTTACTGATATGGGTGCATTTATTTCTGGAATAATTCATAAAATATATCCAGTGTCATTGTGGTTTGACAATGGCGTTGTCTATGGAAATGTCCAGCATATTCTTTTATTTATTGGATTTTCGGTAGCTGTATATGCGGTATTTTTAGGCTTTTGTGCAAAGTTTTATGGAAGGATAAATTCTGCACTTAAGTCACATCAGGCATCATCTAACTATAAGGTTGGTCAGTTAAAGAAAAGCTCGGTACTTACTGCACTGGCGTACAAGGAAGCAAAGAGATTTACTTCCTCATCTGTCTATATGATTAATATGGGAATGGGGCTTATATTGGCTCTTATTGCCTCGGTTGCCAGTGCATTTTTGGGCGTTGATAAGCTGATTTCTAATGTTGATGGGGTAAATGCAAAGGACATGGCAGCACTTTTGCCAGTCATTTCAAATGTTGTACCATTTGGAATTTCTATGGTTGTAAATATGTGCAACACCTGTGCGGTGTCACTTTCCTTAGAGGGAAGAAATCTCTGGGTAGTGGAAAGTCTGCCTATTAGTAAAAGGACTCTTTATAAAGGAAAGATGCTTTTTAACATATGTATGGTGCTGCCAGTTTCTCTTATATGCAGCGTTATATTTATAATTTCCCTTCGTGTAAATGTAGTGAAAGCCCTGTTGTATATTGTATTTGCTGTGGCTTCGGTAACATTTTCAACGGTATTTGGAATGTTTATCAATATATGCTTCCCTAATTACCAATGGGAAAATGAGGTTGTAGTTGTAAAGCAGGGAATGTCCTCTATGATTGGAATATTCTCCAGTATTATAATCTACCTTGCCATGGCTGCGGGAACATTTTACCTGTCAGGAAATCTTGGCGGAGAGCTTAGTATACTTATGTTTAGTGGAATTCTTGCGGTGCTTGCGGCAGTGCTTTATGGACGATGCAAGTAGGTTAGTGTGTATGCAAAGGAAGGCAAAATATGGCTGAGATAAATATAGCAAAGCAGCTTTTGGCTGCTCGTCATGAAAAGAAAATTACACAGGAGGAGCTTGCCAGCTATGTTGGTGTTTCCAAGGCGGCGGTGTCGAAGTGGGAAAGTGGTGTGAGTTTTCCGGATATTACGCTGCTTCCTAAGCTGGCTACTTATTTTAACGTGTCCATTGATGAGCTGATAGGCTACGAGCCTCAACTTACGAGAGAGCAGATTAAGGAGCTTTACAGTCAGCTAAAGAATATATTTGCTAATGAAAAGTTCGAGGTGGCAATGGCGGAATGCAGAGAGCTGGAGAAGAAATACTATTCCTGCTTTCCATTCCTGTTACAGATGGCAATTCTTTACTTAAATCATGCAACACTTTCTGATGCACCGGCACACATTTATGAGCATTGTATTGAGCTTACACAAAGGATTAGAAGTCTTTCGGAGGACGTGAATGATGCAAAAGATGCACTCACATTGGAAGCCTCCTGTTATCTGCTTCTTGGTGAGCCGATGAAGGTAATGGACCTAATGGATGAGAGGCTGCATCCAATCAGCCGCGATACAGAGCTGCTGGCACAGGTCTATCAGGGTATTGGCAATATACAGGGTGCTATAGATGCATATCAGGTTGCGATGTATCAGCATCTGCTGTTTCTTATCTGTGATTCAGCACCATTAGCCCTGTTAAATGCGGCTGACATTACGAAGGCCGAGCAGATAATTACCAGAGCCATTGACTGTATAGACATTTATAATATGGATGAGCTTCATCCCAATACAACGGCAGGAATATATATTACTGGCGCTCAGATTTACTGCATGCATGGAGAAAATGCTAAGGCACTTGACATGCTTGAGCGTTACACATATATATGCGAGCATTGCTTCTTTCCGCTTGTGCTTCATGGCGATGCATTTTTTGACAGAATTGATGAGTGGTTTCTACAATTTGACCTTGGAAATCAGGCACCCCGTTCAGAAAAGCTTATAGTTTCCAGCATGGTAGAGGCAGTAGAGAAAAATCCCGCATTTGCTGGACTTATGGATGAAAAAAGGTATAATGGGGTTGTGAAGAGACTGAAGGGGATTGGTGAGAAATATTAGCCGATAAGTGAGAAAATGATGATGAGTAAAAGAACAAGGCAAATGAAACAAAAGGAGCAAATATGGAATCAGATATCATTAAAATCAGCCATCTGAATAAAAGCTTTGGCGAAGTAAAAGCGGTAAGTGATTTGAGCTTTCGTGTGAAAAAAGGAGAATTGTTTGCGTTTCTTGGAGTAAACGGTGCAGGGAAAAGTACAACTATTTCTATTCTCTGCGGACTGCTGAAAAAAGACAGTGGAATGGTTCAGGTAAACGGAATAGAAACTGACAAAGCCGGTGCACAGACAAAAAGGATGCTTGGTGTTGTATTTCAGGATAGCGTACTTGATAAACCGCTAACGGTGAAAGAAAACCTAAACAGTTTGATACATTTCCGAAGATTGCAAAATATTATGGTGTTCCGCTTAAGAACATTATGAAAGACAATCAGGTTATGGATGCACTGGTAGTCGCAAACAACATGATCTTTATCCGTAACCCACAGACAAATGTTCCATATAGTCCTGCACCGCTTACCGATCAGGATAAGATGCGGATTGACGGAGCATTGATGGGAAGAGGCCTGCACTGTGAATTTGGATTTGAACCAGTCAACTTAAATACTGGTAACTTCTACATGGATCAGTCCGATGCGACGATGAATGAGCTGAATGGGGAATTCTCCATTACAAGAAGCTACAATTCCAAAGGAACAGACCAGCATTCCATGTTCGGACGTGGATGGAGCTTTAACTATGACCAGTCACTTTCTCAAATGGAGGACGGAAGTCTTCTGTATATGAGAGGGGACGGAAGTTATCTGATCTTTGATAAGAATGAAGATGGAAGCTACACTGCTCCGGATGGCTATGTATACGATTTAAAAGCAGTCAGCTATAAAGATACAGACCATGACTACATCGGATGGGAACTGACAGATGCGGATCAGAGCGTCTGGTCATTTGATAAATATGGAATTTTACGTTATGTAACGGATGTGAATGGATTTAAGACAGTGTTAGATTATGACGATGATTATAATCTGAGCAAGATTACCACACCATCCGGAAAAACATTCGGGGTAAAACAGGATAAATTCGGGCATATCAAGGAACTGTCTCTTCCAGATGGTGGAAAAGTTTCTTACAAATATGATGAACAGGGAAACCTGATATCTGTAACAGACCCGAACGGAACAACAAAAGAGTACAAATATGATGATGACAGCCGTATGACAAGCTGGAAAGATGAGAATGGCAATACGGTTGTAAAGAATACTTACGATAAAGAAGGAAGAGTCGTAGAGCAGACCGATGCAGAAAAAGGAACGGCAACTTTCAAGTACGGAAAGAGTTCTACTACAACAACGGATAACGAAGGAAATAAGACCGTTTATCATTATGATGATCAGTACCGTACAACATCCATTGAATATCCGGATGGAACAACTTGTGAAAAGACTTATAATGCAGAAAATCAGCTTGCTTCCGAAACGACAGCAGCCGGAACAAAAACTTACACTTATGATGCATTTGGCAATGTAGCAACGGAGACAAGAGAGGATGGAAAGACAGCCTCTTATACTTATAATGAGCAGAATAAGCTGACCAGTGCAACCGGATATAACGGAGCAACGGTTACTTACAGTTATGACGGTAATGGAAATATGGTCACATCTACAAAACCGGATGGAACAGCCATTACTTATACTTACGATGACAAACATCGTATGGTATCCCAGACAGACGGCAGAGGTGTCACAACAACATATTCGTATGATGGACCGAACATGACCGGATATGTGGATGGAAATGGAGCAGCATGGGGATTCACGTATGATGCGATGAATCGTGCAGTTACCATGACAGATCCACTTGGAAATGTAACCTCGAACAGTTACGATGCGAATGGCAATCTGACTTCCAAGACAGCAGCCGATGGCGGTGTGACCGCTTATACACTGGATGGTGTGGGAAATATTACGGCAAGTACGGACGCACTGGGGAATACCACCACTTATACTTACGATAAGATGTACAACATGACCAGTGGTACAGATCCGAAAGGAAATCAGATCAGCTACGTTTATGACAAGAATTATCAGCAGGTCAAAGCAACCGATGCAAAAGGAAATACAATTACTTATAAGTATGACAGCATGGGACGTGTCATAGAAGAGAGTAATCAGGATTTTGGAACAAAGCTCTATGAATATGACAAAGCAGGAAATCTGAAAAAATATACCGACGGAAATGGAAATGCAACCGTATCCAAGTTTGATTCCCTTGGACAGGTGCTTCAGTCAAAAGATGCAGTTGGTAATATAACCAAATATGAATATGACGCATTAGGAAATGAAACAAAGATTACCTATGGAGATGGAAGCAGCCATTCCAAGGAATATGATAACTGCGGAAGGCTCGCTAAAGAGACAGATGAATTAGGTGCAGTTACCACTTATACTTATGATGCGGCAGACAATCTGGTATCAAAATCAGATGACAGTGGAAGAACCTGGACTTATACCTACGATAATACAGGAAACCGCTTAAGTGAAACCAACCCAGAAGGTGGAACTACCACATATACTTATGATAAAGCAGGTAATCTGGTATCTTCTACCGATGAAGAGGGAAGAACAGATACTTATGCTTACGACAAGGCAGGAAATCTGACTACATCCAAAGATGCCCTTGGATATACCGTATCCATGAAGTATGACTTAAATGGAAATCTAGTATCCTCTACCGATGAAAATGGAAATACCAGTACCATGACTTACGATGGTAATGGAAACATGACATCGGTAACCGATGCAAAGGGCAACATTACAGCAATGAAATATGATTCCACCGACAATCTGGAACAGACGGTGGACGCCCTGAAAGGAAAGACTACTTACGAATACGATTCACAGGGTAACAGCACAAAGATGACAGATGCCCTCGGCAATGCGTACAGCTATGTGTATGATAAAGAGGGAAATAACACATCCATAATACTGCCGACAGGAGACAAGGTGCTGCTGGAGTACGATGCCATCGGACAGCTTGTAAAATGTACGGATGCACAGGGACTCGTAATTACCTATCAGTATGACGGAGCAGGCAACCTGATCCATTCCTCCGACAATGGTGGAAACAGCATGGATTATACTTATGATGGTGCCGGAAATGTACTGACACAGACCGATGAACTTGGCAGGACAGCAACATACAAGTACGATCAGTACGGCAGACTCCTGAAACTTACTGAAGCAGACGGAAGTACCACATCTTATGAATATGATGTTATGGACCGCATTACAGCGGTAACGGATGCGGAAGGTCATAAAACAACCTTTACCTACGATAAAGTCGGCAACCAGTTATCCATGACAGAAGAAGAGGAAGCTACATATAAATATGCTTACGATAAGAAGGACCGGGTTATCTCTCAGACAAATCCACTGGGAGCATCCAGCACCTTTAAGTATGACGGAAATGATAATGTGACGGAATCTGTCGATGAAAACGGTACGGTTACCAAGTATACTTACGATAAAAATGACAACCTCGTATCCCAGACAGATGGAAATGGAAATACGACAACATACCAGTATGATGAACTGGACCGCAAGATCGGGGAGACTTCTCCGTTAAAAGAAACAAATGAATACCGTTATGATGCCATTGGAAATCTTACCAAATCAAAAGATCCGATGGGACTCATTACCGAATACAAATATGACAGCCTGAGTAACATGACGGAACAGATTTCTCCAAAGGGAGCAGTTACCAAATATGATTACGACAAGCATGGCAATGTCATTTCTGTAACGGATGCAAAGGGAAATGAGACACAGTACAGTGTTGACCTGAATGACAATGTCACAAAGATGACACAGGCGAATGGTGGAGAGTATACCTATAGTTATGATAAAGCCGGACGTCTGAAGAGTATGACCAGTCCACTGGGTTATACCAAGAATTTCTCTTATGATAAAGTGGACAACGTGGTAAAAGAAAGTGACAGCTTAAAGAGTACCACCACTTATACTTACGATAAGCTCCATAACATGAAGTCTTCTACCAATGCACTGGATGGAACAACCAGCTTTTCTTATGATAAGTATGGCAATCTGGTGAAGGAGACAGATCCACTTGGACGGAGCAATACCTACAGTTATGACCTGGCAGGCCAGATGACTTCTGCAGCTGATCCGCTTGGTAAGATAACTGCTTATACTTACGACCCGGCAGGAAATATTACTGAGATCACCAAACCGGGTGGAAGAAAGACCAGCTATGGATATGACAAGAATTATAATGTTACATCTGTAACAGATCCGATGGGCTATGTTGCAAAGACAGTCTACGATAAAGACAATCGTGTAACAGAAGAGACCGATGCACTGGAGCAGAAGGAATCCTATACCTATGATAAGGACAGCAGGGTAACTTCTATTACAGACAAGCGTGGATTCACAACAGGATTTGATTACGATGCACATGGTAATATTCAGGTTGTTACAGATAAGACCGGATTAAAGAGCCATCTGGAATATGACAAGAATGACAATCTGACCAAAGTAACCGATGCCCTTGGCGGTGTAACAACTTACGGTTACGACAACATGGATAACCTGGTGACCTTCACCAATGCAGCAAATAAGACAACGAATTATACTTATGATCTGGAAGGCAACCTGACATCCATCAAAGATCCGGCAGGAAGAACGGAGAAATTCGACTATGATGAAAAAGGCAGACTGACCGGATATACACAGGCAAGCGGCAAGAAAACCATGTATGATTACGACAAACTGAATGACCTGTTGGAGAAATCATATCAGAACGCAAAAGGCGAGAAATCCGAAAAGGACGTGACCTACGCATATAACAGTGCCGGGGAACGGGTATCCATGAAGGATCAGACAGGCAAGAGCAGCTACGAATACGATGCACTCGGAAGAATCACCAAAGTAACAAACGGTTCGAAAAAGGATGTCAGCTACGTCTATGATGATGCAGATAATCTGCAGGCAATCGTATACCCGGATGGTACAAAGATCAGCTATGAATATGACTTAAATGATAATCTGGTAAAACTGACAGACCGTAATGGAAAAGTAACCACTTACAAGCATGATGCACTGAATCGTGTGACAGAAGTCATTAGAAGCAATGGAACAAAGACGGAAGTATCTTACGATGCAGAAGATCATATCACAAAGATTGTGAATACCTGTGGTTCCTGCGGCAAAGTAATCAGTACTTATGAGTACAAGTACAATGATCAGGGATATGTAGTTGGAGAAACAGCTACGGAACTGGAAGCCGGAACAAGAAAGACGCCAAGCTGGGAAGACTGGTACAACTGGGGCGATACACAGAAAGAGACAGACAAAGCAGACTGTGAGCATCAGGAAAAAGAGATCCAGACAACACGTACTTATGAGTATGATGATAACTGGGAACTGACACGCTGTACGGAAAAAGTAGAAGGCGGTAAAAAGACAGTTCATAATTATACTTATGACAAGATTGGAAACCGGACCTCTTACGAGAAGATCGAAGATGGTGTCAGCAAAGCAAAATATAACTATAAGTACAACGATTCCAACCAGCTCATCAAACGCACCAATGCAAAGATCTGGAGCGATCCGGGAACAACCTACAGCTATGATAAAGATGGCAATCTGATCCAGGAATGTGATAAGACAAACAGTGCAGATCCGGTTACTTATGAATACACAGCAGAGAATCGTCTGGCAGTAGTAAAACAGGGTGGAACAGTCCTGATGGCAGCCATGTACGATGGAGATAACAACCGGGTATTCGAACTTGATAACACCTATAAATGGGAAGACTGCTATGGCGATGAAGTCCTGATTCCGGCGAACCAGCGTACCGAAGATGGAAACAGCCCGAAAGAGCAGCTTGCCTCTCTGGTAAAAGGCGGTTCAAATGCCAAAGGTTACACATTGACAGAGTATATCAACGATATCAATCGCGAGAATACAGAAGTCCTTGCAGAGTATGGAGCAGACGAGAAAGTACGTCAGGCTTATACTTATGGAGAAAGTGGAATTGGAGAACGGGTAAGCGTTGATAAATCGGAAGAAAGCAGTTATTATTTATATGACGGAAGAAACAGTGTAACCGGAATCCTGACAGAAAATGCTAACCTGACGAACAGTTATCAGTATGATCCATACGGTAACCTTACATCAGGAACCGCAGATGGAGTCAATTATTACGGTTACAATGGAGAGTCCACAAATGTAAAAACAGGACTTCAGTATCTGCGGGCAAGATACTATAACGCAGAGAACGGAACCTTTACAACTGAAGATAGTGATCTTGGAACGACAGAAAATCCATTAACCAGAAATCGCTACGATTATGCGACCAATAATCCGCTGAATTACAGTGATCCGACAGGACATTCATTATGGAGCAGGATTAAGAGTACAGCTAAGAAGGTGGCAAAAAAGGTTGTAAAAACGGTTGTAAAAGCAGCAAAAACAGCTATAAAAACTGTAAAAAATGTTGTTAAGACAGTAAAAAATGCAATTAGTCATACGAGCCGATCTTCGAGAAGTAGTACAATAAGTAGATCAACAAGAAATGTTAGTACTAATTCAAATGCTTATAAGAATAATACTTTTTATACTAATGCTTCTTATAACAGAACAAAAATGTCTAAAGGAGTAAAATTAGTCGGGGGACATAGTAAAAGCAAGAATAAACAATATAGTTCGTTTTATAATTTTGCAACAATACGATCAAATGAAATTAGAGCAAATATTAATCGGATTATGTGTAGCACCAATAAAAGAATAAATACCCTGATTACTGGGACTAAAGATAATGTAAATCTGACAGTTACTAGAGGAATTAATATATCGGGTACATTAGGTGTTTGGACTTATGATTTCTCAATAGGGCTATCTTTTGATGCCAAGGGAAATGTTGGAATACAACATAGCTTCGCTGGGGGAGTCACAGCTTCTGCAGCACCTAGTATAACCGTTATTAATTAACTGGACTTTTGAATTGGCAACGTATCAACCACCACCTCTTCACTTGAATTAATTTCTTCAAGCTTATACTTCCAGTGATATACGACAGGTTGTTCGTTTACTTCATCGAAGTATCTATAGATACGCTGCACAAGTTCATCCTTAGTTTTTACACGTATGCCTTTTAGCATCTGACGTGTGAGTTTACTAAAGAATCCCTCAACAAGATTCAACCATGAACCATGCTTGGGAGTAAACACAAATTCAAATCTTCCCGGCTTTGTCGCAAGGTATTTTCGGGTTTCCTCTGAAGAATGAACTTTCAGATTATCCAATACCAGACGAATCCGGTCAGTCTCCGGATATTTTGAATCAAGTATTTTTAGAAACTCAATATATTCCTTGCTGCTGTGTTTATCTTTTACAAGCGGAATTGCTCCCCTGTTTGTAAGTCGATTCCAGCAAGCAGTGAAATAGTTCCAAGACGTTTATATTCATAATCACGGCTGACCGTCTTGTGATTTTCATCCGGCAAGAGGTCTTCTGTGGTATTGGCAATTGCCTGAATTCCGGGTTTTTCATCATAGGAAAGTACATGTACAACCTGTTCATCCTCCTTAAACGGAATGAGCTGTCCCTTCTCGTCAAACTGTAAAGACAATTGTTTATATACAAGAAGAACATTATGCATTTTCTGGTCAAAATCAGGGTCACGATTTTCGCAGTAATAAGTTATTTTGTTAGGCTTAATATCCGCTTCTTCCAGTATTGTGCGGACCTTTGACTGACTGATTGTTGACAACCTTGTATGACCTGCTTCTTCGGCAAATTTATTAATATGTTTTGTAAGAAGAGCACGCGTCCATACTTCTGCTGAATATCCAAGATTGACAGGCTTCTGACAGGCGATATTTATTATCCAGGCTTTTTCATCATCGGTTATTTCAGCATTCCTGCCACGACCGGGTGCATCAAACAGAGCATTTTCCACACCACCCTCAAGGTATTTATTGATACAGAGCATGACGCTTTTGCGATTCATTCCTACTTTGTCTGCAATATGGTCAACTGAAATACCTTCTGCTTTGAGTAGTAAAATTCTTGCCCGAATTACTGTCTGGGCTTGAATTGTTCTTGCACGCATCTGAGTTTCAAGATATAAACGTTCGTCCTCGCTAAGATTAATAGTGGATGCTTTTCTTCCCATAGTTTAATGCTCCTTTTGATTTGATGAGAACAGTATACTACAGAAAAGAAATATAGTCCATTTATTTAAAAACTTTTGTACTAGTATATCTGCAGCTGGATATACAACAGTTACTAATGCTCCAGATATATTTGAGTTGGAGAATGAAGGAAGTAATGTTGGTGGTGCTTTAGCAGCACCAGTAATGGGTGTACCGGTTTATGCTAGTGGAGATTTTGTAGTTACGGGTGATCCTAATAGCTCAGATAAACATTATTATGGAGTAACTGTGGCAGGAGGAGTAGGAACACCTGGTGGAGAAGTACATGCGGAAATTTCTACTACAAAGACGGATGCATCAATAAATGTATTTGATATTATAAAAAAGAAGTAAACTAGAGAGAAGGAATAATATGTATAGTATCCCACTGTTTTATATATTTTTTTGTGTATTAGCAATTAGTTCGATATGGATTATTGTAATGCGCTGGAAAAGATATATGAAATATTCTAATGGAACATATAAAAATGCAGGACAGAATTTAATTTTTAAAACAGAACTATCTCAGAATGAAATAATTCGAAAATTGGAAACACATGATGCAAAGGATACATTGGATTATGATTTTTATGAAAAAAATGGTGAGTATTTTCTTAAAGTAAAAGGAGTAAAAAGACTTGTTTTTAATGGAATATTAACAGCGGATTTTAAAGTCGATTTTTTAGAGAATGCACAAAGATATATTATTGTTCATCAGAGTAACAATTTTCAAATGTTATATTCATCAGGATATGAGGCAGAAATATTTGAGTTTATGGTAAAAAAATTAAATTGTATTCCTCAAGAAAAGATAAATGGGTAAAAATGAAAAGATATAAAAAAATAATGAGTGAAGGTATTACAATTTCACATAGTATAACAATAAGACCAGCTAGTTATAGTCAATACCTAAAAGACAAAAAATAGATATTTTTCTTTTATGTTTTGAAACCTAAAAATGAGTAACTTTAACAAACGTAAATCACTTGGATTTTCGTCAAGAAGCTCCTATGGTTTTATATAGCTGCATCTTTATGCAGCTGCTAAAGCAGGTCTTTGATACTGCTTACAGTGTTCTTCTGGTGACCGAAGCTCAAATGCCTTTTCATCACGAAGAACAGCAAATACGATGTTGCAGACTTTATGCATTACAGCACCGATTGCAACCATCTTAGGCTTTTGTCCAGACTTTAATTCGTAATACTTACGGAGGTATGGATTGATGCCCTCTCCATTACGTTTTGTACGAATGGAGGCGAGTGCTACTGCAAAGATAGCACGGCGCGATTCTGGAGCCACGTTTGCTCATATGTAACTGAGTGCCAACGAATTTTCCAGATTCATTTACTTCAGGATCTAATCCGAAGTAAGCAAAAAGTTGTTTTGGATTACGGAATGCTGAGAAATCACCTATTTCGCACATGATTGTTACAGCAGTCAGAAAGCCAACACCTGGGATTGTATTTAAAAGTTTAATCTGCTGAATAAACTTCTCGTTTTTATTGAATGTAATCAGCTGCCTAATACGATTCAGTATGGAATCCAAAGCAGAATCAAGCTTTTCAACAAGGTCCAAAGTTAAAAAGATATTGAAGTAGATACTGTCTATTTGACATCCAAATGTCTTTGCAGCATTAGCTGCAGCACAGAGTTTCTCATATCTTTCAGAAGCTTTGGCAAGACCTTTTCGTGAAGCTTTTGATATTTTTTCAATCATGGTCTTCTTATGACCACGAAGTATCTTGTCTGGAGTACCGTACTGGCGAAGAATCATTGTTGAGGTCTTGCCGGTAACATCACAGAAAACGTCAAGATACTGAGGAAACACGGTATGCAGGTCTCCTTTAAGTTTATTGATATGAGCAGAACGCTCATCAGTTAAATCGTAATACTTACGGGTAAGGCTACGCAGTTCAAGAACCAGCTTTGCTGGGAACTGGGAAACAGGAATATCTTTTGATAATCCTAGTTTGGCAATACCTTTAGAATCGATTTTATCATTTTTTACTTTTCTGATATTTCCATTCTTAGTAGAATGTGTAATAATAGGATTGATTATGGACGCGTTAAAACCACAATCAACAAGATAGCAGAAGAGCGGGAAATGATAAATCCCAGTGGATTCTAGAAAGGTGCGACTTTCTAAGGAATACAGCTCTTCTGCTTTTTTAATTTCAGAAACAGCTCGTTCCAAAGAATCCTTATTATTGTGAGTAATCTTGAAAGGTTTCAAGATCACTGTTTCGTCTGGCGCAAGAATTGTCATAAAGCTAAAAGCTGAACCGACATCAATGCCAACGGAAATATAGTTTTTGTTATGCATTATATGCTCCTTCCGATAGGGTTCCATAAAAAACAATGAATACACTACCTGGCGCGTTATACGGGTATAGCTTAATTGCTCCCAACCAGCCTAAAACATAAATTTTCATTGATGGAATGACAGTCTTAAGTTACGGGTATTACTGGACATAAGCCAGCTCCCTAGGAGAAAATCGTCCTTTTCCCTATCCAATGGAAAATAATACCTTATGTAACAGACATAGTCTAGGAGTGAATAATCATACAAAAATGTATGTAACTTATACACGTATCTATGGTTGGAGTGATTATGGAGGAGAATCCTCTTACCAACCAGGATATAGATTAGAGAATATGATGTGGATGACCTTATTGGTCTATGACTACATCATACCAGGAGATAATTTATGGACAAGGATGTAAAAAATACGATTTTAAATATGGCTGAAACACAATTAGATGAAGTGCTACAAATGAATGGATTTAAAAGAAGAAGTAATTCTTTAATATATGCTCGAAAGAGTAAGGAAAGCACTCAAAAAATAGAGATTATGTATTTTTTGCATCCTTCATATTATAATAATGCATTAGCACATATATATCCTCAATTATCAGTATATTATCCGGATATCCAAGAATTAGCAAAAAAAATTTTAGGTGATACAATTATAACATCAGGATTAAAGAATCAAATACTACGACAACCAATTCAAGTTTATCATGATTCTAAGGATTGGGTATTGTATAATGAGAAAGATAATATAACGATAGGAGAAAATATAAAAGACTTTTTGGTTAATTATTCAATTCCGTTACTTAATGATATAAATAATATTGATGGATATTTAGAAGCTTATTGGAATGATGATAAACGGATAATTAAGGATGATAGGCAACATGTTTATTTTGCATGTGCATGTGCATTGAAAAAAGATTTCAATGAAGGATATGAAATTGTAAAAAAAAGGTTTGGGAAAAAGGGACCTAGTATAATCCACGCAAATTAGAAGCCTGTTTCAAATTAGCATTTTATGCTAATTCTGGATAGACTTTCTCTTTCGTGAAATTGGTTTTGGTGCTTTTTTGTTTTTGTTTTCTGCTGAAGCAGCTTTTGCATTTACAACCTCATACACTATGGAATCAATATCTTCTTGAGAAAGATCGATGGTATCCATTTTATATGTCCATTTGTAGGGCACAGGTTCTTTGTTGATTTCATCAAAGTATCTGTAGATTCTATCTTCGAGTTCTTTCTTGCTTTCCACACGGATTCCACCCAGCATCTGCTTTGTCATTTTACTGAAAAAACCTTCAATCATGTTTAACCAGGAACCATGTTTGGGTGTAAATACAAACTCAAAACGTCCAGAAACCGTATTCAGATATTCCTGGGTTTCTTTGGAGGTATGTGCAGAGTGATTATCCAGAATAATCCGAATCATATCGCCCTTTGGATATTTTTCATCAAGTTTCTTTAGAAAAGTCACAAAGTCAGAACTTTTATGAGTTTCACTTATTAATGGAATTGCTTCTCCTGAGAGCAAATCAATCGCTGCAAGCAGGGAGAGGGTTCCCAGCCTGACATACTCATAATCTCGCTGATAGCCATTGCTTTTATCTGTATTCGGAATCGGTGGACGGTCTTCACCTGTGGTAGCAATTGCCTGAATTCCTGGCTTTTCATCATAAGACAGGGTATGTACGGCATCTTTCTCAAAGGGAATCAGTTTTCCATCCTTGTCAAACTGCATTTCAATCTGCTTGTAGATAACAAGGACATCATGCATTTTTGCATCAAACTCAGGATCCCGTCTTTCGCAGTAATAGGACACCTGAAACGGTTTGATCCTTGCATTGCTCAGAATTTTCCGAAGCGTTGTTTCAGCTACTGTTGCCATACGAGGATGTCCTTCCGTTTCTGCTATAGAGTTGATGAATTTCCTGAAACTCATGGGATACCAGAATTCAGCAGAATAGCCGTAATCCTTCGGTTTTTGGCAGGCTTTACTGATTACCCAGGTGATATCGTCATCGGTAATTTCCGCTTTCCTTCCACGGCCTTTGTTATCACGTAAAGAAGCTTCAACACCGTTCTCTTTAAATTTGTTAAGACAACGTTTTACCATACTGATTCCAATATCCAGTTTGTCAGCAATTGCTTTGTTAGATGCACCCTCAGATTTGAGCAGAAGGATCCTAGCACGTTGATAAACGCGAATTTCCAAAGTGCTCTGAGTCAGCAGTTTATTTAAGTAAGATTTATCATCATCTGTTAAAGAAATAGTTTTAATTGTATTAGGCATAATTGGCACCTCCGATGGTTCAATTATACCATAATAGGAATGTGAATTAAAATAGTTTGTTATTTAAAGTGGATTATACTAGGTATTGCGATTGCCCTTGCTGGAAATCCGGATTTTTTGGTATTGGATGAACCTGTGAATGGACTTGATCCACAGGGGATTATCGAGATTAGGGAACTGATATTAAAACTGAATCAGCAGCATGGAATTACGATTTTGATTTCCAGCCATATTTTAGATGAACTTGCCAGACTGGCAACAAATTATGGATTCATTGATGGCGGACATCTTCTGAAAGAAATGAGTGCAGAGGAATTAGAAAAGCACTGCAGAAAATGTATTCGTGCAGAGGTAAGCAGTACAAAGACGTTAGCGTGTGTTTTGGATGAAATGAAGTTGGAATATCATATTGTTAATGAACATACAGCAGATATATTTGCAGAATTATCAATTACAAAACTGGTGGAAACTCTTGCAGGCAGTAATTGCGAAATATACAGTCTCAAAGACTGTGAAGAGAGCTTAGAGAGTTTTTATATGAATCTGGTAGGAGGTGGAAAGCATGCGTAGATTATTAAGAGCCAATTTTGCGAGACTGTTGAAAAATAAATTATTTTGGATTTTAACATGTGCAGAATTGTTTCTGGGAGCTTTATTTCCTATTCTTCACTATATGGATAATATAGATGAGAATAGTGGATGGAACATGGATTCAACTATTTTTATATATGCACTTTTCGTTCCACTGATGGTATCTTTACTTACAGCATTGTTTATTGGAACTGATTACAGTGACGGTACAATGAGAAATAAACTGATTGCAGGTCATGTAAGAAGAAAAATTTATGTTGCAAATCTCATCTCAAATGTGCAGGCATCCTTTACGCTGTGCGTTGCATTCATGTTGTCACATGTCTGTGTAGGGACTCCGCTTTTGGGATGGTTCGTGTCAGATGCACATATGCTTATGTTTTATGTATTAGTGACATTTACTATGACAGCAGCATGTACAGCAATATTTACTTTGATATCTATGTTGTGCAGTAATAAAGCGTATTCTGTGGCAGGGTGTATATTAGTGATTTTTATGCTGTTGCAGGTTTATTTGTTCCTAAATGAATTTCTTCCAGGTGGGCAGATGCTCAGGCTTTCCAGCATGAATGCAAAACATCTGGGAAGATATGCTATCTACAATAGTATAATTTTTATATTCACAACTAGTTGCGGAATTCTTATTTTTAAGAGGAAGGATTTGAAATAACAGAAGGATTGAACGAAAAACTTCACACGGATACAAACACGCTGATTTCAGTTTCTTCTGGAAATCGAAAAATTGTTGCTAGAATATAAATAGTACAAGCCAAAATGAGAAATTCCAAATACACATAAGCATGGTACAATAGAGACAGGCTGAAGGAGGATCTCATATGGCAAAGCAACATGACAAACAATTTAAACTTGATGCAGTCCAGTACTATCAGGATCACAAAGACCTCGGGGTACGTGGATGTGCAGAAAATCTTGGCATCGGATACAGCACATTAACAAAGTGGCTGAAAGACTTCCGGGAATCAGGTGATATCCCTGTTCGTGGTTCTGGTAATTACGCATCTGATGAGCAGAAGGAAATTGCCCGTCTCAGACGTGAATTACGTGATGCACAAGATGCACTTGATGTGTTAAAAAAAGCAATCAACATTCTGGGAAAATGACGGAAGCCATTTATCTCGAAGTGTCTGAGAAGACGGAAGCTGCCAAAAAGGCTGGACGCCGGGTTTCCGTCTCCGGAATGTTGAAATTTTTAGGTGTCTCCCGCTCAGGATATCTTGCATGGCTCCACCACGAACCTTCTGATACAGAAAAACGTCGTGAAGCTGTAAAAGCAAAAATACAGGCTATTTATAATGATTCCAAGCAGAACTACGGTGCACCCAAAATCGCTGTAGAACTGTGCAAAACCGGTGAAGTCATTTCGGAAAGAACCGTTGGTACATATATGCACCAAATGGGGATTCGTGCTCAGTGGAGTAAACCATGGACAATCACCACAAAAGATTCTGATTTCAGCACAAAATTACAAAATATCCTTGATGAACAGTTTAATCCTGACCGAATGCTGTCTGGTGTTCGGATATCACCTACGTCTGGACAATAGACGGATTCGTCTATCTGGCCAGTATTATGGATTTATTTTCCAGAAAAATCATAGCCTGGACACTTTCAGAAACACTGGAAGTATCCTGCGTGATTGATATTATAAACAAAGCCAAAGCCCGCCGAAATATCGATCAACCATTAATCATCCACTCAGATCGTAGAAGCCAGTATGTTGCAAAGGAATATAAAAAAGCAACCGAAAACATGCAGCGTAGTTATTCAAAGAAAGCATTTCCATGGGATAATGCATGCATTGAATCCTTTCATTCCATTATCAAACGTGAATGGCTCAATCGCTTTAAAATTCGTGATTACAAGCAAGCATACCGGTTGATTTTCGAATATCTGGAAGCTTTTTACAATACGAAACGAATTCACAGCCATTGTGACTTTATGTCACCAGATGAATTTGAGCGAGTATATGAAAGAACACATACTAAAGCGGAGCTTCTGGCAGGTTAAAATGGGGAGAAATTTCTCGTTTTAACTTGTACTAAATCTTGACATAGCACCAACTTTACTATTAACAGGTGGTTACAACTTGCTAAATCTTGCCGAGATTTGCCGAGTTGACCTATAAATAACAGTTTTATAAAATTCCCGGGAATCCTTGCAAAACAGGGCATTTCCGGGCAAAAAGGAGTAAAACATAACTATGATAAAAGTACTACTCATCTGCCACGGCAGTGTTTAAGGGACGGGATGAAAGCCTTGATTTTATTGGGCTTCTTGGATGGAAGTGTAGAATTTACACCTTATTTACACCTTTGGAAGATTGGATCGGTATAGTTAGAATAGGAAGGCGTGAGATGAATCTTACGTCTTTTTTCTTGGAGTTTATGTAAGCATATATTACTTGAAAAATCAAATAATATATGATAAATTATAAATGTGACGTAAAAAGAGTCGGACTTATAAAAAGGTGATTAATATGAAAGAATTTTTGGAAAAAACATTACGGCAAAATGTAATAATGACGGAGAATAAAGAGGTGTATAAAAAGCTCCCGTTAGCATATCGTGGAAGATATGATATTTTTACGGTAGAGACGAATGGTGTATTATGGATGGCTATTCATCCCAAAGATAATGTCGGACTTGTTATGTTACGTAGAGACAGAGCTGGCGTGGAAAAAATGACAGGATTAAATTGTGCAATATTTCTTGATCGAACAACATTTTATATAAAAGAAAAGATGATGGAAGAAGGAATTCCTTTTGTAATAGAAGGAAAGCAGGTATTTCTTCCATTTATTGGATATTTGTTGAGTAAGGGAAATGAAAGAGAATTGGCACCAGTTTATCTGATTTCATTTTTGACGCAAAAAATGCTTCTGATGGCTATTTATGAACGATGGAATGAAGTGAAAGTATCTGATGCAGCAAAACGAATAGGAGTGTCAACAAAATCTGCAAGCCGGTGTTTTGATGAACTGGAATATTTAAATATTGATGTGTTGGGCATGAAAGGTAAATCAAGAGTAATAAATATTCCGAATGACCGAAAACAAGTATGGCAACAAATTGAAAATGTATTAAGAAATCCGGTGATTCGAAGATTTGTTCTGAGAGAAGATATGAAACTAGAAAAGAAAGCAGGTATTTCTGCTTTATGTGAGTATTCTCTTTTGTCCGATAACGCTTATCCTACCTATGCGGTAACGAAGAAAGAGCTGAAAGCTAGTGGAGTGAAAGAAGAAAAGCAAGCAAGTGAATTGGAAGAAATTGGATGTGTTGTTTTGGAAGTTGGATATTTCACTGATTTTTTGGGAAAAGGCTTGCAGGACCCTTTGAGCGTAGTACTGTCACTGACAGAAGAAGAGCAAGAAGAGGAACGGGTAGATATTTCTACTAATGAGATGTTGGAGGAATATGTATGGTCAAGGGATTAGATACATTTCAGAAGTACTTTAAAGATTATGAAGAACAGTATGTTTTAATAGGTGGTGCAGCCTGTGATATTCTATTTGAAAGCAATGAAGTAAATTTCAGGGCTACAAGAGATCTGGATATGGTTTTGATTATTGAAGCACTAACGCCGGAGTTTGGCGAGAAATTTTGGAAGTTTATCGTTGATGGGAAATATAGAAACAAAGCAACAAACGGTAGCAACCCTCAATTTTATAGGTTTGATAAACCAGAAGACGATGAATTTCCGAAAATGATCGAATTGTTTTGTAGAAGTGATTTTAAACTAAAAAATGCAAAAGGAATTACTCCAATTCATATTGATGATGAAGTCTCCAGTTTGTCTGCAATTCTTCTGAATGATGATTACTATAAGGCACTACTCAAGGGAAAAGAAGTGAGAAATGGACTTTCTGTTTTAAGACCAGAATATATCATTCTTGTTAAAGCAAAAGCGTATCTTGATTTGCAAAAGCGAAAAGATTCAGGCGAAAAAGTGGATTCCAGTGACATAAAGAAGCATAAAAAAGATGTTTTGCGTATTGCTTCGGAGCTTATGCTTGAAAAAGTAGAAGAATTGCCGATAGCAGTAGATGCCGATATACATAGTTTTATTGACTTGTTGGAGCAGGAACCATTTGATCAAAATTCATTGAAAAGATATGGGCTAAAAAATGAGAATGTTGTAGAATTGTTGAAGCGAGTATTCGGGTAAAAATATGGTGTGGTATGTAGTTGATATGTAACTTATTTTTACATCTTTTGCGGACAGCCTTATGCGAAAATAAACCAACTTATGCCAGAAAGCAAAAATTTACATAGGCTTACAAAGCCCGGAATAGCAAGAAAAACTAAGAAATGCGAGGTTATACAACAATGATAAAAATCCTATTCATCTGCCACTGCACTCCAGTTTTATGATAATGCATACCTTCGCAGACTGGGGCAATACAGGGCAGAATATGGCGGAAAGTATTGGAAATACTACGGTTTCGACTACTAAGGCTCACGGGCGGAATCGGGATAAAGACAAAGGTGTGGGGAGAAATTCTTAGTAGTAAGGGACTACTAAGGGATGATTCGGCATACTCTCTGCAGCTGAATATTCTTGTGCGGTAGGTTCTTCCGCAATTATCCGTTTCTATAATTTCCTACATATCTAAGTTTTGCCTCTAGTAACTGTTTTCTACAACGTCCATACATTGTTCGTTTTATCATTTTTAACCGACTGTTTGTCTCCTCTACAAACCCATTACTATAGTCATAGGCTACCGCATTTTCAACTGCATCCATGTCTCTTTTTAATCCTTCGGCAAAACTCTTTAGCGCTTTAATCTCACTTTTGCAATATTTTTCTATAAACAAATATAATAGCGGAACATTTCGTTTTTTTAAAATATTGCGAAACTCTTTTATGCAACAATGAAGTTCCCAGACCGCAGGATACTGATCATAAATATAGTTTTTGTGTGCTACTGTTAATCTTGTATTCATCCACATATATCGGAATATCCCTTCACGTGTGATATAGTCCTTTTCTTTTCCAATACTTCCTGTTCTGTATTTTAATCCTTCTGTCATTGTTCGAATATACGGTTGCGCTTCAAAATATTTGTTTTCTTTTTGTTCTACTTTACACAAGTATTCAAAGGCATTACTCTTTGAACCTGTATATCCTTTTGCATATATTTCTTTTATTGTTTTGCTTTTACTCCATCTGGACTCCAGACATTGAATAATGAAATCGTAAAATATGTCTAATTTACTCTGTCGAATTCCGTACATACTTAATTCTTTCGGATCGCCTTCTCGATATTTTGCAATTGTATTTCGTCCTACCCCCATCCGCTTTGCTATCTCACGATAGCTACAACCTTCACTTAAAAATTCCTGTATTTGGCAGATTATTTTATACCGTTTTTCTGAAAAAACAGAAGAGTTATCCACATCAGATTCAATTTTTTTTACACGGTTCTTCTATAACCGCTGACTGATTAGCATGAGGAATATTTACTGTTGCTGGAACTTCATGATTCAGTGCCTTTTTGATTGCCTCTAATAAATTCTGATGTAAATGAAACCGGTCTGCTACCTGCATGGCATCGGGTAATTCTTCTGATATTACTTTTGCATATGCACTTGCTCGATCACGAGTGACTACTTTTATATGTTTATTATTCTTAAGCCAATCTCTTAGTGTATCTCCATTTCTTCCATCTAATAACGTAATTGGTTCATGATTTTTTTCGTTTACGATAATAGTTCCATATGTATGTCGTTTTTTATATGCAAAATCATCCACGCCGATCACATCACTCACTTCTGGTCCGGGAAGAACTTCACACTTTCTCAAAAGCAGTCTTATAACAGTATCACCACTAATTTTAATACCAAGTGCCTTACAAATACGGGCACAACCTTCGCAGCTAGATTCCATTGCTAGTGTACAGATAAAATCGGCACATCGTTCTGTCATACGACTATAAGTATTAAGAAAGCCATCAAATGTTTCAGCAAACGTTGTTACTTCACAGTCATTGTTTATACATTCATATTCATGAGAGCAAATCTCAAGTTGAACCATCTTCCCTAAAATAGGCAGATCCTGGACTTTACGAATATAAGTTCCATGATATTTATCTGTTATATAGCCACATTTCGGGCACCTACAATCCTTGGAGATTGATTTCATTCGTATTAAAATCTGTTTTTCATATTCCTGAATCTCCGTAACATTTAATTCAGTTTTAGGATAAAAACTATTTATACATAATGCATCGTATGGACCTGACATCTGACTGCCTCCTCATATCTTTTGATATGTTAATTATACTATATTTACGATAATATAAAAAGACAAAAACGGATAATTGAGGAAGAACCCCTGTCACCGGACAGCAGGGACACGGGCACCAGATTATTCAGCAGCAAAAAATGTTAAATGTTAATATAACAATTATATATAATTTATGATTTCTAGCTAATTTAAATGTGATTCATTAACGATGTTAGGAAATAAAAACAGAATATTTGTTCTAAAAACGTGTTGACTTTTTGCAATGCAAAAAGTATAATATGTTTATCGGAGGTGATGATATTGAAGAAAATGGGAAGACCTAAAGGAGATAATAATAAGAAAATAGGATATACTATTAGAATGGATGAAGCAACATTGCGAAGGCTTGAATTGTATTGTAAAAAAATGGGAATGCTTAAATCTCAGGCTATTAGAGAGGCAATTAATGCATTGCCACTTGAAGAAAATAATAAATGAGTAAAAGAGAAAGGAGATTTTTCTATGAATATGGTATATGTTTTGTATGAAGAGAGAGAGTCAAGTCAGCTGTGTGGTGTAAGAGGTGTTTGTGATACTTGGGATAATGCAGTTGCTCATATGAGGTTACTGATTGAAAATAATCATCTATATTCCAATTTTAGTAAAATTAATCTCGAAGAGGGATATTCTGAAAGTGATCCAACTTATTCTGAGGATAATTATTCCAATTATTATATTAAACAAATGGAGAAAATGTAAAAAGCAGTTCATTATAGAGAAAATAATGAACTGCTTATGAATTAATCTAAGAATTTTTTTAGATATTTATTGAAATGCTCAACCAAAGCACTTCCATCTACTCCGGGTCTCCACATAAAATAGTTCTTGTCATATTCATCAAACCAAAAAGCAATTTCTCTATTTCTTTTTGGATCTCTTGTGATGTCACCTTCAAGAACAACCCAAAATGGTAAGATTGAAGGATCTGAGATTTTGCTGATTTGGCGGTATGCTTTCATAAGTCCTGGAGTGAACAATTTACACATACGTTCATGTGCATTTCCACGGCCGGCACTTGGATCTTTTCCTTCAACCCAGCCATCCTGTCTTTTTATTTCACCAAATAAAATTTTTCCCGTTTTTTATTTGTAATAGAAAAATCAGGAGATACACCCCAACCACGTTTTTGAGCATTCTTCATTGTTGCTAAGTCTGGATTGAATATAGCCGCTATTGTTTTGGCAGGGAGTTCTACATTTTCGTACAGATGCTTTAAGTTGGTAGGATGATCTGAGATCACATAATCTGTATCCTTAAATGCTTCTTTAAAGACCGATATTAAATTTTGTTCTGCAACACCGGCTTTTCCACCAGGGCCAGACTCGGTTTGCCAATTATCTCTTCCTTGTAAATCCTTTTTTGCCATAATATTACACCTCACATATTTTTAAATAGTTCCTCAAGTGATATTTCAAAGCCATCAGCAATTTTTTTGATATTCTTTATGGATACATTTCGCTTTCCGGCTTCAACAGAGGCATAATAAGTCCTGTCCATATCAATTTTTAATGCAAACTTTTCTTGGCTTAACCCTTGCTGCTGTCTTAGTTCTTTAATGCGGTTTGCAAAATCATCTACTACCATAAAAATCACCTCTCATAAATATTTTATTGCTGTGTTGATTATAAAACAACGGATTATAAGTCACAAAAATGTTGACTTTGAAGCTAGATTAGATTATCCTATAATTATGTTTTATATAGGAAGGATGATATAAATGTCTCAGAAAGAAAATTCAGAAGTTACAGCATATTCCATTTATAATGTTGAACAGAAAAAAAGAACAAAGATTAATCCATTAGAAGATATATATCCTAAGTTGCCGGAAAAAAAATACCAAGTTATTTACGCAGATCCACCTTGGGATTATGGTGGAAAGATGCAGTATGATAAGTCAACAATCAAAGATGAGAATGTTGGATTTGAAAATAAAATTTTTCTTAGTTCAGCATCTTTTAAATATCCTACTGTGAAATTGAAGCAATTAAAAGAGCTAGATGTAAATTCTATTGCTGCAGATGATTGTATTTTGTTTATGTGGACAACTGGACCGCAGATGGCAAATTCAATAGAGCTAGGGGAGGCTTGGGGATTTGAATATAAAACAGTGGCATTTGTGTGGGATAAAATGGTACATAATCCAGGAAGATATACGCTAAGTCAAACGGAATTTGTTCTTGCCTTTAAGAAAGGAAAATTTCCACAACCAAGGGGTGCAAGAAATGTTCGTCAGATGGTTACAATACATAGAGGAGCACATAGTGTTAAACCTGTTGATGTTATTGAAGGGATAACAAAAATGTTCCCAGAGCAAGATAAAATTGAATTATTTGCACGTAATAACTATGTTGGATGGGATAATTGGGGATTGGAGATTCCTAATGTAAAAATTGAAATTAAAACTGCTGGTGAAATGGATAGAGAAATGCGTGGCAAGAAGAATTCAAATGGGGAACAGCAGGTTTTAAAGTTTGATGAAGATTAATGTTTCAAACAGTTGTAATGAATTTTTATTTACAGTTGATGAGAATAAAAAGTATGGCAGATAAATTTATTAGATTAAATAATAAGGGATAAATATCATAGGGGGTATCCAAATCTCTACAGCCTTTCTTCCTGAAGACCGATGGCCCCATTCGTGCGAATTTTCGCAGAATTAAACAGGGGGGATACCCGTCAAGGTCGGTTGATGTGAAAATATCTGCTGAATATCATCGCTAAAGCCGATTTTGTTTTGCCGGATAGTACCGAAATACGCAGAAAAACGTGTAAAAAACAGCATAAAAATCACAGTTTTTCTGCGTGCATTTTGGCAGAAATATAATCCGAATTGTCTTGCTATTCTGTGCCATCAGAGTGATATATGTACTATCGAATAAAGAAAGGCGGGTACATATTATGAAGAATGAAATTAGATTTACATTGAAATCAAAGCAGAGACCGAAACTGGCACAGGAGATTGGAAACATACTTGGGACAGCACCGCATTATGAACGGGTACCAAGCTGTGCATACGATATTGCAGGATACCGACTGGATAAAGAGGGTGTATTGCATATCCCGGATGGAATTGAAAAAGAAATAGTGGAAGACCTGATTCGGCAGTTACGGGAACATGGGTTTCAGGACGATATGGAAGTAACGGAAGAAGTGCCAGTGCAACAGGATAAGCTGACAATAGCGATTCCGAAAGAGAGCCTTACGGATACGGCATTGGAAAATTTACAGAAGATTATAGCAAATAAGCAGATGCTTTTTCAACGCGCATTTCAGACGGACAGCACAGAGATTGAAATTACAGATGAAAAAATAAATTTCACATGGTTTCCATACACAGTGGATGGAGATGATATTGCAGCCTACACGCAATTTATCTCAAGATTGTGTGATATGGCAAGAGATGCAAAAAGTGTATCATCAAAGCCGACCGAAACGGACAATGACAAATATGCTTTCCGCTGTTTTCTGCTCAGACTTGGCTTTATCGGAAAAGAGTATAAGACAGCGAGAAAGATTCTGCTTAGAAATCTTACGGGAAATTCAGCATTCCGCTGCGGAGAATAAGGATAAAATGACATGGGGTGTCGGTGCAGACCGATGCCCTTTTTCTATGGGAAAAACAGTTGGGGCAACTTGTGGCAGATGATTTAGGTTATTCTTATAGAGCCTATATAGAAAATACCTATATTACTTGCCACATCTTGCCCCAGTGTGAAAACAGCCGTGGTCACGCCCAGCGGTTATCATTTTCTTCCTGTATCTTTCTGCGATAAGCAGTGCGGGATTTTCTACGGTTTCGTTCTTTTTTACATTCTGGATTGTCACAGTATTTCTGGCGGTTCCCGTTTTTGATGAACAGACGGCCGCAACACTCACAGGTGGCAACGCCCACACGGTCGGCATAAGCAATGGGGTAATCTGTAGGGATAGATACATATTGCGACAGAGCGAATCGGGCAGCATCAAAAACAGAATGGAAATCCGGCATGACCTTCAATTCTCCATTTTCATCCAGTCCCAACTTCATGGTTACGCCACTCATTTTATTTAGGTAAGCTGATATTTTACCGAGATGTTTCTGCATAGGAAACGAATTAAAATCTGCAAATTCATTCGTCCATGTGATCTGCGCAAGATCCGTGGAAACGTCAAGCCGTTCCAGACATTTTTTGAACATCAGGATGACAAGGGTATCCCGGTACAGGCTTTCGAGATCTTTCCGCATGGTGTGAACATCAAAAGTGAAATTACCATGAATGTTAGTGGAAAAATCCCAGTATTCCGTATCCTTTTCAATATCCCAACGATATTCTTCGATGTCCTCAGAGGCATAGTAGGGGTGTGCGTACTGCTGACACCAAGAAATGATATCATCGGCAGCAGTGTAGTCATCTTTTCCACGGATACTCTGGTACAGGTTATTCAGAGAAAGCCAGAGCTCATTTCCGTCCAAGCCGTATCCACGGTTGAGTTTCGGAACATCGCCCTTGCCCAGACAGGCGGTGATTACGATTTTTCCATTCTGTTCTGTCTTTTCATAGCATTTGAAGGTTGCGGTCAGCCGTGCATCCGCACTTATTTTCCCCAAACTGAAATCTTCGTTCATATTCTACCTCCATTCTTACCGATAGAACTTCTTTCGGCACGAGCTCTTACCAATAGAAAATAGCCTTTGGTAATATTATAAAGTATACTGTGATAGAAAACAAGAGCAATTCATGTTTGGAATGCAGAGAGGAGGATGGCTATGGATAAAGTTACGATGAGCATACAGGAAATGGCAATGCAGATGGGAATCAGCCTGAGCAAAGCGTATGCACTGACCAGAAAAGCGGATTTTCCAATCGTCCGTGTAGGCAAGCGGGTATTGGTTCCTGTTTCTGAATTTAAGGTGTGGTTATCGGCAAGAGCCACGGAGAAATGATACGTCAGAAAATAAGCGGGGAAGGAGGAGCACAGAATGTATGAGAAACTTCCGGAACAGTTGAAAAAAGACGGACGGTTCTGTCTGTGGAAATATGAAGAAAGAAACGGACGCATGACAAAAGTGCCGTATCAGACAAATGGCAGAAAAGCGAGCAGTGCCGATAAAAATACCTTTTCGGATTTTCGATTGGCAGTCAGTGCAATGGATGGTTATGACGGAATCGGTATGGGTGCATTTGATGATTTCTGCATGGTAGATATCGACCACTGCGTGTTTGGTGGAAAGATGACACAGATGGCAGAAGACATCGTGGAGAGAATGGACTCCTATACAGAATTCAGCCCCTCCGGCACGGGAGTCCGCATAGTATGTAAGGCATCTTCCCTGTCTTATGATACGGGCAGATATTACATCAATAATCAGAAACTTGGTCTGGAAATCTATGCAGCAGGTGTAACAAAGAAATTCTGTACTCTGACAGGAAATGTGATCCGCAACCGTGGTGTTGAGGAGCGAAGCACTGAAATTGGGGAAATACTGGAAATTTATATGCTCCGTCCGATTTCTAAGAAAAAGAACGATGTACAGGATATTCCCGGCAGTTATCTGTCCGATGATTCCGTGGTCCGCTTGGCATCGGATTCCAGACAGGGCGAAAAGTTCAAAGCCTTGTGGAATGGAGAAATTCCGGAAGGAAAATCCCACAGCGATGCGGATATGTCGCTTGCAAGTATCCTTGCATTCTGGTGTGGCGGTGACACAGGGCAGATGGACAGACTGTTCCGAAAATCGGGATTGATGCGGAGCAAGTGGGACCGTGTGCAGAGTGGCTCAACCTACGGCGCATTGACGATGGAAAAGGCAGTGGCACAGGCACTGGATTTCTACAGACCTTATGCAAGGACATCAGCAGAGAGTGATTTTGATGATATGCTGCAGAAGCTGATAGAACTGAATGTGTCGGATAACAGCAGATACCCGTGGAATGACAACGGCTCAGGCAGGTTGTTTGCGGATGTGTATAAAGATATCGCAAGGTATGTGCCGGAAAGGAAAAAGTGGTATGTGTATGACGGAACCCGGTGGATTCCGGACATTGGCGGATTGAAAACAATGGAACTTGCAAAATCCCTTGCGGACAGTCTGGTCAGATATGCCCTGACAATTACTGATGAACGTATAAGAAAGGACTATCTGGAATATTCTGCGAAATGGCAGAGCCGGAATTACCGTAACACGTATATCAGTGATGCCCAGAGCGTGTATCCGATTGCAATGTCTGAGTTTGACCGCAATGTTTATTACCTGAACTGTCAGAACGGAACACTGGATCTGCAGACGGGAGAGTTCCATCCGCATACACCACAGGACAAGCTGACCAAGATTGCAGGGGCGGCCTATGATCCGAATGCAAAGAATCCACGTTTTACCAGATTTGTTTCAGAGGTGATGAGTGGGGATACGGAGAAAGCAAGGTTCATGCAGAAAAGCCTTGGTTATGGTCTGACAGGTGATACACGCTATGAATGTATGTTTTTCTACTACGGTGCAACCACCAGAAATGGGAAAGGGACTCTGATGGAAAGCACACTTCATGTGATGGGAGATTACGGTTTGACTGTCCGACCGGAAACGATTGCTGCAAAACCGTCTGCCAACAGCCAGAACCCAACAGAGGATATTGCACGTCTTGCCGGAGTGCGGTTCGCCAATATCTCAGAGCCAAGGCGGGGATTGGTGCTGAATGAAGCACAGATCAAAAGCATGACGGGAAATGATACATTGAATGCCAGATTCCTGCATGAAAACAGTTTTGATTTTAAACCACAGTTCAAGTTGTATGTAAATGCAAATTATCTTCCGGCTATTACGGATATGACACTGTTTTCGAGCGGACGTATCGTGATCATTCTCTTTGACAGACATTTTGAGGAATGGGAGCAGGAACAGAATCTGAAAGCAGAATTTTCCAGGCCGGAGGCAGCAAGTGCCATCTTAAACTGGCTGATTGAAGGATATACCCTTTTACAAGAGGAAGGATTTGCCCAGCCAAAAGCAGTAAAAGATGCCACAATGTCCTATCAGCATGACAGCGATAAGATGGAACTTTTTGTGGAGGAATTTCTGGAACAGGAGAAGGATGCGGAATGCCGGACATCGGCAGTGTATCAGGCATACCGCAACTGGTGCAATGACAATGGATATTTTGCGGAGAACAGCCGGAATTTTAACCAGGCACTTCGTACAATCGGTACGGTAGTCCGCAAGCGTCCGAGGAATGGTGGAGAAAAAACCACACTTTTAACAGGATATCGGCTCTTGTGCAGAGATTTCCTCTGCTGAGAAAAAAGGAGGTATACATGGGAAAACAGAAAGCAGCACCACCGATGCGGTTTGAACCATCGGATTTTTCAACAGACAAGTACAGATGTGTGAATGTCATCAATTTAAGGGACAGATGCCCGGTCATTATTATGGCAAGCGAATCCTGTGACCCGCCTTATTACCGTGTGGTTGACGGCTCATTGGAGATGTTTTATCTGTCCTATTCTGAAGCAGTGGATTATTGCAGACAGAGTGGTTATATGACACAAAAATAATTTTTCAGGAGGTTTATTATGATTAACAGTACAGCTTATTATAACGATTTTTGGAACGAAATGAGAGGAAAACAGGCAGTTACGGACAACCTTTATAACAACCGTGAAAGCAAGACAAATGCGTACCATCTGCCCGGAGAATCAAATAAAAAATATACGGCAGTACTACAGAAAGAAAGTGCAGTCCGTCAGCTGGCAACCATTGTGAATGCGACCAGAAGTGACAGCCGTCTTTGGACATTTGACTGTGAAGGTCAGGCTGAATGGGGCGATATGGTCAATCTGGAGGGCATGGATAACGAGGACGATTTTCAGAGATTTGAAGTACAGGCATACCGATTGTCCGAGCTTGTCAGACTTGGATTAGAGTTCGCTTCTGACCAGTCCTTTGCCATAGAGGATTATGTAATCGGGAAAATGGCACGTTGTTTTGGCACAAGCGAGGAACAGGCGTTTATCAACGGAACAGGGGAAAATCAGCCGACAGGTATTCTGCACGCCACTGACGGAGCAGAAACGGGCGTGACGGCAGAGTGTGATTCTGCTATCAGCTATGATGAGATCATCAAACTGTATCTATCCGTGGATAAGAAATCCCGTAAACATGGTACATGGCTTATGAATGACGAAACGGCTCTGACACTCCGTACCCTCAAAGATTCAGCCGGAAACTATCTGTGGAAGGAAAGTGATGAAACGATTTTCTCAAAACCTGTGCAGATTGTTGATTCCATGCCGTCTATCGGAAAGGGACAGAAAGTAATCGCATTTGGAGATTTCAGCAATTACTGGCTTGTTCAGCGTTTCCCACTGACTATCCGCACACTGAAAGAAAAGTTTGCCATGCGTGGACAGGTAGGGTATCTGGGATATGAGTATCTGGATGGAAAACTGATCCGTAAGGATGCCGTCAAGGTGCTTCAGATGGCAGCAGACTAAGCAGTTGGGGCTGTGGAAATACTGCAGCCCCGTATGGAAGGAGGATTGCACATGGTAATAGAAAAACATGATACTACGGAAAATACACTTGTCCCTGTGAGTGAAAAGTACACACTGACAATCAAAGAAGCAGCATCGTATTTTAATATCGGGACAAAGAAAATGCGTAGACTGGCAGAAGATAACAGAGGAAGATTTGCGGTATTCAGCGGAAACAGGTATCTGATTATCCGCCCGCAGTTTGAAAAATTTATCAGTGCTTCTTCGGAGATATAATTCCGTTTGTCTGCCGAAAGTAGTTGATATTATCAGCGTTCAGAGTGATATATAGTATGACCTCGAAAACCTGTGAAAACAGCCACTTTTGGCAGAAAGGAAGCACTTTTATGGCAAGACCAAGTTTAGCAGAAAAGGATATTTTGAATCCTTCTGAGGCAATTGAATATTTTGTTCTGAGCCGGAGAAAATTTTATGATTTATTGAATAATACGGATGGAGAAGATTTTCTGGCATACTACGGAGAACGCAAGCTGATTCTTCGTGTAGCCTTTGAAAGGTATCTGCGTAACCATCCAGAACTAAGGAGGCGGGTATAATGGCAAAGGTAGGAAGAGGACAGACAAGGCGGGACTCCAAGCGTAGAGTATTAAGACCGGGAGAGAGTGTAAGAGCAGATGGAAAATATCAATATAAATATCATATTGATGGAAAACCACATTTTGTATATAGTTGGAAACTGGAGCCTACAGACAAACTTCCAAAGGGCAAGAAACCATGCCTTTCCCTTCGTGAGTTGGAAAAACAGGTAAACACAGATTTAGATTTGCTTGTGAATATCGTAGACGGACAGATGACTGTCTGTGAACTGGTAGAGCGATATTTGAAAACAAAGACAGGAGTAAGGCAAAGCACAAAACAGGGATATGTTACAGTACAGAGATTACTTGCAAAGGAAACATTTGGCAAAAAGACGATACGAAGTGTGAAAACATCCGATGCAAAGCTGTTTCTTATCAAATTGCAGCAGGAAGATGGCAAAAGCTACAGTTCCATTCATACCATCCGTGGAGTGCTGCGACCAGCCTTTCAGATGGCGGTGGATGATGACATTCTGGTAAAGAATCCATTCGGATTTCAGCTTGCCGGAGTATTGGTAAATGACGCAGTCACAAGAGAGGCAATTTCCAAAGACCAGATGAGAAAGTTCCTAAAGTTTGTGCATGACGATGTAGTGTACTGCAAATACTATGAAGTGGTGTACATACTTTTTCATACGGGAATGCGAATATCGGAATTTTGTGGACTGACACTAAAGGACATTGATCTTGAGAACAGAACTGTAAATATCGACCACCAATTGCAGAGAACATCGGATATGCGATACATCATAGAAACTACAAAGACGGATGCCGGAACAAGAGTATTGCCGATTACAGAGGATGTGGCACAGATGTTTCAGGCAATCATCGAGGACAGAAATGCACCGAAAGTGGAGAAATCCATAGACGGATATAGTGGATTCCTATTTTATGATGATAATGGAATGCCCCTTGTTGCAATGCATTGGCAACACCGATTCAACCATATGGTCGGCAGGTACAATGATATTTACCGGGTGCAGATACCAAACATTACACCTCATGTATGCAGACACACCTATTGTTCGAATATGGCAAAATCGGGAATGAATCCCAAGACACTGCAGTACCTCATGGGGCATTCGGATATATCGGTCACAATGAATGTGTACACGCATATTGGATTCGATGATGCAGAGGAAGAATTGAAGAGGATGGAAGAATTCAGGAAGGCACAGGCGGAGGTTGAGCAGAAGAAGGAAAAACCAATGTCACAGAAAATGTTCAAGGTAGTTTAATATGAAAGAAGGATGACGCTCTGGCTTAGGCTGGGGCGTTATTTTTGTGGAAAAAAATCATGATTGAGGGTATAATAAAAGGAGTTTTATTATTAGGAGATGGTATATTGACTGGTTCTGAATTGCAATGTACGAATGTTTTAATTGATTATTTTTTTAAAGAATTTGTTTATAAAAATCTATATGTATATGACGGAAAACAGAAAAAAGAACTTTGTGATGGATTGGTAGAATTTCAAGACGCGTATGTAATTTTTCAAATAAAAGAAAAGGATGGAAGTACGGCCCAAGACTGGTTACATAAGAAAGTGTATAAAAAAGCGGTAAGCCAGATTAAAGATACTATTGATATGATAAGAAATCTGGGTGAAATTGAGGTGGAAAGTTTTTCTGGTGAAAAAATAACTTTAGTGTCCACAAAGCAAATAATGCCAGTTATTATTTTCGATTCAGATGATAATGATTATAAGCAGGTGCATGTATCATCTCAGAATAATGCTCTGCGAATCAATGTTTTTAGCATGAATGATTTCGTGAGGATGTTAGATAGTATTGCGATTCCGTATGATATTGTTTATTACCTTGAGCTGCGGACAAGTTTTTTTGATGGTGAATTCCCGGAGTTTTTCATAAATCATGTTAATGATGAAATGACAACTATAGCAAGAATTGAAAATGAAGAAGGTATGATAGATTACTATAAGGCTTTGACAAATGGCAATAAAAACATTGATCAGAATGCGATTGAAGGATTTAGATTTATTGTAAAAAACTTTCAGGAACGCTTGCTAGATGGTAAATTATATAGCAAAGATGAGTATAGAGAAACTTTGAAATATTTGTTGAAGTTAAATCGAAATACAGTTCATGATTTTATTTTGCGTTGGCAAATTTGTATAGAGCATTGTTTGAAGGAAGAAAAAGCAATACATCATTTTTTGATTGATACAGGTAATGCAGTTGGCTATTTATATATTACTGGGTATTCGCTTACTGAAGAAAAGGATTTTTTGGATTTTATTTTAAGATTATTTAAATATAAGTTCAAATTAGCTACGGCAATAGGTGTGGTTTTTAATATGATGGATGATGTTAATTATACTGTTGAGTGGATGATTTTGGCATCTGAAAATGAGTATGATGAATATTATGAACAGATTTTGAAAGAAGAAGACCTGTGGTCAAACGGAAAGAAGTTGCGAATCTATTAGTTATATTGAATGCTTTTTGCTGTATACTAAAAATCCTTAGTAGTAACCCTTTCCCTTTTACTACCAATTTTACTACTAACAGGTAGTAACAACTTGCTCAATCTTGCTCTGATTTGCCACAATCTGTAATTTCAGAGCATATCACAATAACCCCGGAAACCCTTGCAAAACGGGGCATTCCGGGACAAATCAAGGAGAAACAAAACTATGATTAAAGTACTTTTCATCTGCCACGGCAATATACTGGAAATGACTTAATGAAGTGCTTGGAACGCTTGATTTTACTGGATTTTTCGGCTGTTTGATAAAGGGGAAAGGCTGAGCTTAGACCAGGTTTAGACCATTTGAAATGTGTAAAAAATGAGACAAAAATTATCAAATGGGAAGCCTTGTACATGATATTATTTATGTAGAAAAGTACACATTGGAGATTGCTCATGAGAAAATTTATGAGGATAAAAATCGTCCGGTGATGTGTGGAATTGTATCCATACGTCACCGGATTTTTTTGTTTTCCGGAAGCGAAATGCGAATATACCGCTATATGTCGCTACTCGGAAAGATCCCGTTTCATAGCTTCGTCGATGGCTCGGTTGATAAAGGCAGTTGCACTTTCTCCCATAGCTTCAGCGTGTTCCTTAATGATGGAGCGTTTCTCTGGGGTTACACGAACTTTTATTTCAACGAATCGATCATTGTATTTCTTATTTGCTCGTCTGCGAGCTTCTGAAAGCTTTGAATGGGTGGTTTTTTCTTCACTCATGGTATTTCCTCCGACTATGTGTTGTTGCAGATCTAAGAAGAGTATAACACAAAAAGGTACATGAGACCATGTAAAATTCCAAATTAAAAAGGAGACAGAGCTTATGAAGAATCAGAAAAACAGAAGTATGAAGGTATATTCCCAGAATGGAAGAAATTATAAAGCGACACCAACAATTATCCTGAAGGGCCAGTGGCTGGAAGAGATGGGATTTGCGATCGGAGATTATATTTCCGTCAGCTGTGAGAATGGGAAGCTGGTGATTACGCCGGATACTGAAAGAGCAGAGCTGGAGCAGATGAAGGCTGATTTTATGGAAAAGGAAACTAAGAAGTTGCGGAAGCGATTCCAAAGAGAAAAGGAAGAGCTGTATGCGCAGTTTGTAGCTGAGAAAAAGGCACAGTATATGGCAGAGAAGGAGGAGCGGTAATTATGAGTAAGGTTATTGTAATCGGATCACAGAAGGGTGGCGTGGGTAAAACCACGACCACGCTGAATCTGGCCTATTCTCTTTGCAGTATGGGAAAGAAGGTTCTTGCCATTGATCTCGACAGTCAGGCAAATCTCAGCACCTGTTATGGCATTGAGAATACAAAGGACCTGGAATATACGATTGGTCATCTGCTGATGGCACAGATCGAGGAAGAGGAACCGGAAGAGCTGGAGCATTATATTCAGAGCAAGGATGGAGTGGATTTTATTCCTTCTTCTATTTATCTATCTGCTGTGGAGGCGAAGCTTAGAACAGAAATGGGAGCAGAGCGGATGCTTGCGGAGGTATTGGCGCCAATCAGAGACAGATATGATTATGTGCTGGTGGATACGGTGCCTTCCCTTGGGATGCTCACTGTCAATGCGTTGGCGGTAGCAGATGAGGTGATCATTACTGTGAATCCGCAGCTCCTGGCGATGATGGGATTGCAGGATTTTCTGAGAACAGTCGGTAAGATCAAGAAACGCATCAATCCGAAATTAACGATTGCTGGCATTTTGCTTACGATGTGTGATGGAAGAACGACTCTCTGTAAGGTATTAACCGAAGAAGTGACCGGAAGCTTCCAGGGACAGATTAAAATATTTAAGAATAGGATTCCATCTACCGTAAAGGTTGGAGAGAGCATTTATTATTCCATGCCGATTGCTTTGTACAGCAAAAAGGCATCAGCAGGAATCGCCTATAGAAAATTTGCAAAGGAGTTGATCGATTATGAAGGCTAATAATAGAAGAAAAGTATTTGGTGACGCAGTGGACCTGTTAATGGATGATATCGAGGAAAAAACGGCAGCTGGCGGATTGCAGATGCTTCCGATAAAGAAAATCCGGCCTTTCCATGATCATCCATTTCATCTGTACGAAGGAGATCGTTTGGAAGACATGGTTGCCAGTGTAAGGGAGCATGGAATTCTTAATCCGGTAATTGTGCAGGAGATTGACGGCGGATATGAAATGCTTTCCGGACATAATCGGATGAATGCAGCTAAGCTTGTTGGATTGAAGGAAATACCGGCAATCGTGAAAACAGATCTGTCAGAGGAAGAGGCTTATGTATATGTGATTGAGACAAATCTGATGCAGAGATCATTTTCCGATCTGCTGATATCAGAGAAGGCAGCAGTACTGAAGGCGAGATACGAGAAGGAATCCTGTCAGGGAAGAAGAAATGACATTATTGAAGAGATTGCTCGTTTGGAGGGAAAAGAGGTTGAAGTCACTCGTGGTCACGGTGACCACAGGCTGAAAACCAGAGATACCATTGGTAAGGAATATGAATTATCTGGTAGCTCGGTTGGGAGATTGCTGAAGCTGAATGACCTCATCAAGCCATTTAAAGATATGGTAGACAGAGGAGCACTTTATACAAAGGTTGCTTTGCAGCTGGCATTTCTCCCGGAAGAAGAGCAGGATATGGTTTTTCGTGTGATGAATGAGGAAAAGACGAAAATCACATCGGAGATGGTAGCAAATCTTCGCAGTCATTCTGGTTCTCTTACAGAAGCAAAGATTAAAAGATATCTGAGTAAGAATCCGATAAAAAAGAAATGCTATAAGGTTCCGGCACGAATCGTGGAGAAGTACTTTGAGGGAATGGATCCAAATACCGTTGATAGTATTGTGGAGCAGGCACTGGCTGCATGGTTTGGAAAGGAGAATGTGGATGTTTGATGAAATCAGTCTTAAGAAGATTGATGCGAAGTATTTTAACATTATTTTGCTTGATAATAAGGATATCACGCTTCAGAGCAGGAATACCGGTCATTATTGGTATCTGCACTGTACAGAATATCCGGAAGAACAGTCTCTTATCATATTTCATAAGCACTTTTTCAGATGTCCGTATCATCAGCATGGAAAGGCGAATACACTGAATCAGGCGGTAAGAAGTATCAAGGAACATGATAAGTTCCAGCTGGAAGTGAGAAAGTGCGTATAACATAAAAATCGGCAGCGGTATCTTCGAGATGAGGATACCGCTGCTGTTTGGTTAAGGCATAAATTTTTAATTTTCGAAATAAAGCTTTCTTGCGAGTGTCTGTGCAGCTTTGATGTCTGCATATCCCTGAGATTTGCAAAGGTTCAGTTCTGCAAGAATCTCGCCTTTTGTGAAATCCTTGCAGATAAGATCCAGGATGCGTCCATATTTCGGGTTGATATTATGTACCTGTTTGATCAGGTCGCGGATGATTATGCGGAGCATCACGTTTTCCTCCGGATTCTCAGATGATGCGAGTTCGAACCCTTTACTATCTTCTGATTCGGCTTCTTCCAGAAACTGATCCAAAGAAAGTGTATCGTCAGTGTGGAAGGATGCAAAATATTCTCTTACGTCACGATAGAAATTCTTGATGGCAGCAGCTTTGGATTCAATTGCCACTGGTGCAAAGGCTACCAGGACTTTATTAGGTCCGATATGCCAGGTCTCGAGGTTATCTCTGCACATATTGAAGTGCTTGACCATTTCCCAGTCCACACGGATCGGTACAAGACATTCTCCATCAAGAAGAGGGAAATTGTTGTAACTGCGACGGTTGTCGTAGTTGTGGTTGTCATTAGTTGACTGCTGATTATCAGTATTTGTCGGTACATTTACATTGATTTCCATATCGTGCGGCCTCCTGTGCCCGCTGAAAGCGGAACGAAGGTTTCGATATGAAATTCAGATAAGCATCGATTGTCTTATTCATGGCACGTCTCCGTTCCGTAAAATAAGCAACCAGGCTTCTTAGCCCCTGATGCGGTTAATAGGTTCATCACATTGCAGTTCTAAGAAGATGCCGCGTCCGGCAGCTGAATGTGAAGGAGCAGTTTAGTGTCATGTCCTGGACAAATTCTCAATGTTAATCAGCTTCGATGCTTTAGAGTTCATTAAAACATTTTGCAGGATATTATGGCTCAAGCCCTAAGTTCCATGAGTTGCGCAACATTTGAAGTCTGATGTTGTCACGGCTGATTCTTGCTAAAATAAATCTTTACGTTCGCAGATTAAATGTTAGCGATAACTTGAAATACATTGAAAAACGCTTAAATCAGTGGTATAATATCAAAAGAGTTTTTTGTCGGTTAAGACTGATTTCTTTCATTGTACAAGAATAGAATTTTTAGAATCTCGCCACTGATGACAGCGGTTTGACAAAAAAGGTCAAAAGGGAGGTTGAGCGGTAGTGTTTCTTCATGAGATTGTGAGTGAACTTAAAACATACATGGATCCGACTGGAAGGGGTGGGAATTTCGTAGTCGCTTTAGTTGGCGATACACTCCGAGAACCCATGACCGATGAAGAAGTTCAAATGGAAAAAGAGAAAAAGTTTAATCCGTTGGCCAGTGGAATATCTATAAACATGCTGGATCAAATCTATGGAGGGACAAGGTTTATTTCAAAAGCAAAAGCTGGTTTAATATGCAGCAGATATGATGGGCAGGATTTTGCTGAAGAAATTGATAATTTATATGATGCTGATAAAGAGCACCTTCAAACATTCCTTGCGAATAAAGGCATTGATGTAGAAATTGACGAAGTGGGTTCTGCAGTACAGGATATTCTGAATCAGATGTTTCATGGTCTCGCAAAGGGTATTCATGATGTCGAGATCAGGCTCACCATACATGATTTGAAGCCAAGTATAAAGAATCTAGCTGGGGACAGGATCTATTGTGAGGACGGGAAGCTTTATATAGATGGTGATGTTATAGAACTGCCGATTCGGTTGAGCGATGCTCAGATTTATGACTTTGAATCTGGATATATTTCCGCTCTGTGTGGTGCTTATGCAGAAGTGCTGTCCCGTGATGAATTGACTGTAGACGATATACCATCACTCCCCCAAAAATATCAGAAAAACTTTTATGACCAGCGCAAGGCGTACCTGAGTGCAGAAAGTATCCAGAGGTCAATCAGCGAAGTATACGAAGATGGAGAAAATCAGTTCGATATTTTGAAGGAGGATGCTTTCGGCGGCATTCAGACTACATATTATGATGATTACGATAATGGCTATCGCCGCTTGATAGAGGTCTTGAAGAAAATATCAGATGTTCAGCTGACGAAGTCTAAACTCATGTTGATCAAAAATCTTATAGGAAATTTGGAAAGGCTTGGTATTATTCATATTCTTGTGAATGACAAGACGATGGTATCGTGGGTGGATCCGTATGAGGAATGGGGTGTTTAATACGATATTTGAAAATATGCTGAGAATCTTGCTCTTAATTGACACTATGAATGTGCCTGCAAATGCGGATAGAATAGCGGCTTTGGATTTCATCTGTATCTATGGAAAAAAGTGCAAGGTGCTTGATAAGAATCTTCATGGAGACAATAAGTTCGGTTTTTCAGAATTTGCAAATAAGCAGAGGAAAATAACTGAGGCAATAAAGCTCTCGGTTAGAAATAGTTTCGTCAACGTTGCAAACACAGATCAGGGCTTTGTTTATAGCATTAGTGACCGTGGTAAGGAAGTCGTCAAAGGAATCCAATCACCATATGCACGTTCTTATGTGGTTGGGGCAAAGATTGTTTGTAGAAGATTTGCAAATTATGCCGATGACGGAATTCTGCAATATATAAGTGATAGATCGACGGAGTCAAAGGAGGGCTGAGGATGCAGGCTTTCATGATTGAAAAATTACGTGTATCTGGAGCTGGAAAGATTGAAGGTATAGTTGAGTTTACCGATGGGCTTAATATCATCCAGGGTAGATCAAACACTGGAAAGACGTGGATACTTAAATGTATTTATTATCTTTTTAGCTCTGACACAAGACCATATTCGCCATTGACAGGCTATACAGATATTGAAGGGGTGTTCATGACGAAACGTTATGGACGCATTAAGATATCTCGTAAACTTGATGAAGAGACGGTGATGGTCATTGCTGATAACGAAGAGATTTTAGACGGAGAGTATGCTACTAATTATAAAAAAGAAGGGCAGAAGTATTTGAATGATTTGTGGCTCCGAATTATCGGCTTGGATGAAACCATAAAAGTTCCATCTAATGCCAGATATGCGCGTGAGAGGATTTCCTGGACAAATATAGCAAGCGTGTTCTTCGCGGATGAGAATGAAATAGACAAATCAGATTCTATTGTAATTGAGGATTCCAGATACGAGACACCTTTGATTGCATCTTTATACTTTTTGCTTACTGGAGACTATAAGGAAGGCATTGCGGAGATACCGAAAAAGGAAGTGGCCAATGCCAGAAAACAAGGAGTATTAGATTATATTGAGGAACAGGTCGGTTCCCTTACTCAAAAACGTGTCAGATATATTATGCAATTGGAAGAGCTGACTGGTATGGATATCGAAAAAGAGATGCGGGATCTTACAGATCATATTCAGGACGTACAACAGGAAATAAACGATCTTATTGAAGAAAATGCAGCGATAGTTAGACAGATGGCAGAATATCAACAGGAAGATGCAAATTGCAAGGTGCTTCTTGATAGATATGAAACGCTAATCAGCCAGTATAAAGCGGATTTACAGAGACTGGATTTTATTTCAAAAGGGGAAAAAGTTGTTAAAGGATTGCCAGCTAATGGGGTATGTCCGTTCTGTGGTGGAGAAATTCATGCAGAAGAAGATGATAGTTATGTTGAAGCTATCAACGCAGAGATAAGACGGATTGCTTCAGAACTGACCGTCATTGCTGCAACAGAGAAAAACGTCAGAGAAGAGCAGGAAGAAATCAAGCGAAGCATTGAAGAACTTCATATTCGCAGAAATGAGGTTAATAGAGTTCTGGATGAAAAGAATCGTGAGATTCAGAACTATCGAACAGGCCTTGAACGCTTTCGTGATTACACAACAATACAGAATGGCATTAGTTTTGTAAATGAACAGCTTGAAGTATTAGGCAAGAAGAAAATATCCGAATTACAGAAGCAGAAAAATCCTCCGCTTTATCACGCAAAAGATGAATTTCATGAAGAAGTCGGAAACAGCTTTGATTTGTTGCTTAACAGTATTCTTAAAGAATGCAACTATCGGTCGGTTGGTTATGCGAGCTGGGATTTCAAGAGATTTGATATCCTCATGGACGGGGTTCCAAAATCAGAAGATCAGGGAAAGGGATATCGTTCATTCTTGAATTCTGTAGTGGCCTTAATGCTTTACGACTATTTCAACAGGGATGGCGTATATATTAAACCGGGAATTTTGATGATCGATACACCGCTTCTGGGATTTGATGAAAATGAAGATGGATTTGAAGGAGAAACGATCAAAAATGGCTTATATCAATATTTTATTAACCATCAAGGGGATGGTCAGGTAATCATTGTAGATAACTTGAACGTCATACCTGATATAGATTTTGCTGCGAAAGGAATCAATGTAATTACGTATCATAAAGATGAGAAGAATGGACATGTTTATGGCTTTATGCCAAGTTGGAGAAAGGATCTCCCGAAGGAGAAAGTATGAAATTATCGTATAAAAAATTATGGGTAATGCTCGTCGAGAGAGAGATGAAAAAAACTGAGTTTGCAAAGAAAGCAAAGATAAGCTCTGCTTCACTTGCAAAACTCGGGAAAGGTGCAAATGTAACTACGGATGTTTTAGTGAAGATTTGTGAAGCTCTGAATTGTGATATATCCGATATCGTCGAGATAGTTCCAAATGAAACTGAGGAAGAGAATAGTTGAAAATAGACTAAGTTCGTTTTATGGGACATATTGCATGCAACTATATTATTGAGGAACATTAGGACTGACTTAAAGAGGTGTGTAAATGTGGACAGGCATACGGCTGAACAGCGACATAAAAACATGCAGGCTATAAGGAATAAGGACTCTGATATCGAGCTGCTTCTCAGAAGAGAATTGTGGAAACGAGGAATCCGGTATCGAAAGAATGTGAAATCCGTTTTGGGTCATCCTGATATTGCCTTTATAGGGAAACGTGTGGCTGTTTTTTGTGATAGTGAGTTTTGGCATGGGTATGATTGGGAAAACAGAAAAAATGATATTCATACGCGAAGAGAATTTTGGATTCCGAAAATTGAAAGGAATATCCAAAGAGATATTGAGGTAACGGAAGGACTGCAAAATGAGGGCTGGATAGTACTTCGCTTTTGGGGAAAAGATATTAAGAAGAATGTTAGCGAATGTGCTGACATAATTGAAAAAACAATAAGGAACAGATGATATGCAAAGAATAGCGTTTGAGAAATTAAAGACAGCAGACCTGTTTGTTGATGCAGTATACGAGTCAAATGGGGCTACTAATCTTAATGGTGATGTACTAAGTAAACTGATGTCTGTAGGAACACAAGGCGGATTCCGCCCCGTGAATATAAGGAATCAAAAGGGCAAAGCCGCTTATATTGTTCTTGAATCGACAAATAAACATCCTGATTGGCTTGATAACATTGATTATGAATCAGGAATAATTCAGTATTACGGCGATAATAGGGAGCCTGGCAGAGAACTGCATGACTCTAAAAGAGGAGGAAATAAAGTTCTTAGGGATGTATTTGAGATGTTGCAAGATAATCGAAGACAGGAAATACCTCCGTTCTTTTATTTCGAAAGTGAAGAAGGGCGCAATCGGCGCTTTCTTGGCTTGCTGGTTCCCGGAAGTGATAAATTTAAACTTGAAGAGTTGCTGGTTGCTATTTGGCGGATGAAGAATGGAGAACGATATCAAAATTATAAAGCAGTATTTACCATTTTGGATGTTGCATCTGTTTCCAGAGGATGGTTGGAAGATTTGCTATCGGGTAACGGATATCAGAGTGACTTTGCACCAAAAGAATGGAAAAAATGGATAGACAAAGGTGTTTATACACCACTATATGCAAGTGATTCTGTCTTAAATTATCGTACCCAAGATCAACAGATGCCTTTTAAGGATGACGATAAGCAGAAGTTACAATCTATTTATGATTATTTTGATAATCCATATGAATTTGAAAAATGTGCAATGAAGATCGTTCAATTGATGGATTCTAATATACATTCTTTGAAACATACCCGATTTGTAAGGGATGGTGGGAGAGATGCTATCGGATTGTATAGAATCGGACGGCAGTGTGATGGAGTAGATGTTGAGTTTGCACTTGAAGCAAAACGCTATTCTTCTAATGATGGCATCGGGGTAAAAGAGGTGTCAAGATTAATATCGCGACTCCGTCATAGACAGTTCGGGATTCTGGTGACTACATCGTTTGTGGCATTACAGGCGTATCAAGAAATAAAAGAGGACGGTCATCCGATCGTTATTATTTCAGGTATGGATATTTTGAGAATACTATATGACTCCGGGATAAAAACTAAGGACGAGATCCAAGAGTGGTTAGTAAAGACTTTTCCAAAAGACGAATAAAGGATGGAGATTATATGAAAGATTTTGCTGGTGCTGAATATATTAAATGCAAGCAATGGGCAGCTAAAATGATTCAAAATGGATCCACGTGGGATGATGTCTCAAATCTTTGCGTTTCGGAAGGATGCGAAGAAGACGAATTCGACAGACTTCAGAATGAAGAATTGATTATTCCACAGAATATGGATTTTGATGATTGGAAAACTTTTGTTGAAGCCATAAGAGGAAGTTATACACAAATTACAGAAATTTACGGAATATCCGATGGTGAAACCAATAATTTAACAGTACCTACGGATTCCGGGTCAGCATGGGTCAAGTATAAAGAACACCTTCTCGGCAGATATACTGGAAAGCCAAAAATGTCAGGGGAAGCTGTTGACATGCTTGAAAACAATTGCCATTGGATGTTGAATCATCTTGAACGTGATACAAGAAGTATCGGTCCTGTAAAAGGGCTGGTGATGGGCAGCGTTCAGTCTGGAAAAACAGCCAATATGATTGGACTGGTAACAATGGCAGCACATTATGATTGGAATATTTTTATTGTGTTGTCAGGAACGATTGATAATCTGCGGAAGCAGACCCGAAATCGATTTATGTCTGATCTTACACAGAGCGGAGGTGTAAGTTGGAGAGTATTAGATTATACAAGTAATTCAGATTATATGATTGATGTACAGTCTAAGGAAAAATATCTGACGGAGGATTTAAAACTCAATATCTATCAGTCCGGAAGGACAAATAATCAGTGGATGTACAGATATGTATTTGTTTGCCTGAAAAATTCAAGAAGACTTCAGAATCTTATTACGTGGCTACACTCGGATCCTGCAAAGGCTGCAAGGATGAGAATAGTAATTATTGATGATGAGGCTGATCAGGCAAGCATAAACACTGTTAAAATGGGTAATCCGCAAGATGAGGAAGAAATTGAGAGAACAACCGTAAACCAATTAATTATTGATCTTGTAAAAGGCTGTGATAAGGATGGAAATCTTTCACCGGCGGTATTTCAAGCTGTAAATTATATCAGTTTTACGGCAACTCCTTATGCGAATGTATTAAATGAAGCATATAAAGAGTCGTTGTATCCGAGTAATTTCATATGCAGCTTGCCGGAATCTAACGAATATTTCGGACCTAAGGTAATTTGGGGGAGCAAGACAGATGAAGATTATTCGGGACTGAACATTATACGGACAATACCGTCTTCGGAGATGAATGAAATTAAGCAGCTTCATAAGGGGCAAGCATTTACTTTACCTGACGAGTTTCAGAAATCGGTGGCGTGGTTTTTATGTGCTGCAGCCATACTTCGTAACAGAGGGCATAAAAAACCTATCAGTATGTTGATTCATACAACTTCTATACAGAATGGGCATTTTGAAGAATATGATACATTGAAAAATTGGTTATTACGGGAACGCTCAACCGGGAAAATACTATCTCTCTGCGAGCAGGTATATTACACGGAAAGGGATGAGTTTAGACTTGCTGACTTGGAGGAAGGATACTCGAAGTATTCCAAACTACAAAACGTATGTGATGAATTTCCCGATTTTGATTCTTTTAAATCGGATATATCGGCGATGCTCAACGATATTGTGAATATCGAGATGGGTAAGGAAAAGGAACTGATATATCATGAAAACGGAATACATTTGTGTGTTGATAATTGTAGGGCAAATAGAGTGACTGAAGAAGGGAGATACCTTCGTATTGTATATCCGACAGGGGAAGAACTATCATATATGACAAAGGCTCCTGTGTTCATTGTTATGGGAGGCAATACACTATCTCGTGGGTTGACATTGGAAGGACTTGTTTGTACTTATTTTGCAAGAAATGTTAATCAGGCAGACACTTTAATGCAGATGGCCAGATGGTTTGGGTATAGGCATGGCTATGAATTACTACAAAGAATTTGGATGCCGGTATTGGTTCAACAAAAATTTGAGCTGATTGAAGAGATTGATGAGAAGCTGAAGGAAGAATTTGAAGATTTTATGAAGAAGGGAAAGAGTCCTTCTTTGTTTGGCCCGAGAATCATGAGCTCATCAAAAATTGCCAGATTTGTACTGACATCTAAAAATAAATCACAAAACATGATTGCATGTGATGTTGACTTTAGTGGTGACAGTTATGAGGTGACCCAGTTTGACAATAATGATGACAAGTTAAATGAGAATATCAGAATTACAGAGGAATTTCTTCAGTCGTTGGGTGAAGCAAAAAAATCGGATGCAATTGATTCAGCATATGTATGGTTCGAGACAGACTCAGAGAAAGTTATTTCTGAATTTATCGAAAAGTACACAATCTTTGATTGTTCTCCTTTACATGTGGATATCCCGATTTTTGTGGACTGGTTAAGACAAATGAACCGAGAAGGAAAATACCTTAAATGGAATATTGCTGTTGCTGGCGATAAGAAATCTCCTGATAGATGGGAGATATCAGGGGCGGATGTCGGAAAAATTGAACGTTCAAAAAAGAAAAAACAGGAAAATTATATCGATATCGGATCATTGAGATCCGGCAGAGACATTTTAAGCGACATATGTGTCAGTGAACTTACTTCGGATAAGAGAATTGTGTTTGAGACTGGAAAGAAAAATGGAAAAAACCTTATACGTCTCAGATATGAACTTGGTTTGGAAGATAGGCCATTGTTACTTTTATATCGTATCGACAAGAATAAAGGAAAAGATTCTAAATACAGATCTCGCATAGAAACCAATCAGGATATTATCGGGTTCAGTATTGTGGTTTCCGGTCAGGAGACAGGATCAGACTATATAAAAACAGTACATGTTAGACAACCTGAATAAACTTGTAACTAAGGAGAAGCAGTATGTTGGACAGAGAGATTCTGAGAACTGATTACGGAGTATCATACGGAAGTGTGACATTGAAGTCTCTTCAGAATGACAATGTGCCAGAATTGGATTTGCTTGTCAGAGAAGCAATCCAAAACAGTTCTGACGCGGCTCTGATGGAAGAGGGTAAGTCCTATGCGGTGAATTTTCAATCTGGTAAGTTTGTACCCGCACGATTTAATTCGTTATTGTATGGAATAGAAGATATATTAAATGGTCGATATCCGGATCAGGAAGCAGACTATCTCGAAATAAGAGATACAAAAACTTCAGGATTGACTGGTAGCATACGAAAAGCGGAGATTAAAAAGGATGACCACGGTAATTTCTTTAAACTGATTTTTGATACAGGGAAAAGACAAATTATATCGAATGCTGGAGGAAATTGGGGCTTTGGAAAAAGTGTTTACTATCGTGTCGGAATAGGGATAGTTATCTTCTATAGCCGCATAAAGGTCGATGAAAGCAACTACGAAAACAGGCTGATCATTACACTTGTTGAGGATGAAAGTCGTGTTGATCAGTATGGTAATGACTGCACGTTATTAAACGCTATAGAGCCTTTGTCTGCAGGTAAAGCGTGGTGGGGAATACGTAACGGAGAAGATCTGCTCCCATTAAATGACGATGAGCATATAAACTCTGTGCTTGACGTATTCGGTATTAAGCCTTTTAAAGAAAAAGAGACAGGAACATCAATAGTTATTCCGTATATAAAAATCAAGGAATTACTTGACGGAATTATTCCGGTAGAAGCAGAGATAAGAGAAGATGTGAGGGAACATTTTGTAAACAATTGGGCATCATCAGTATCTTCTTATTTACGGCTTGCAATTCAAAAATGGTATGCACCCAAAATTCATAACAGAGAGTTGCCTGTGTTCTGTAAAAACAAATGGCTTCTTGTTTCAGTTGATAATGTTCCAATCAGCAAACAAGATATGTTGCCATTTTTCAGATTGACACAAGATTTATATACTTGCGCATTGGCAAAGTCATATGACCATGAATATACAAGTGATGAATTTGACAACATAACAATTCTTCCGGTGAATATCAGGTCGTACTTTGAAAGCGGAATGGTTTCGGGTTATGTAGCAATAGCCAGGATTTCGCAGACAGAGTTGAATGGTACAGAAAATGTGCTCAGCCCATATGATTATATCGGAAAGTTTGAAGCTGACGGAGGATTAAATGAACCTATCGTAATGTTTGCAAGAGACCCGGGAATGGTAATTGATTATGCAATTACTGGTGCCTGGGTGAAGAATGTACCACCACCCGAAAGTCCGGAAGATTTCCTGTTTGCTTTCTATGTACCGACTACTGAAAAAAGAATCAAAAGTGATTTAGGAGTTCCAGAGTATGCGGGAAAGACGCTAGGAGAATATTTGCGTGATTGCGAAGCTTCTGATCATATGGCCTGGATTGATCCTGTTAAAATGCAGATAGTGCAGAGAATACAGAGAAATACTATTAACGCAATCATTGGCCATATAAAAAAGAGTTCAATAGTAAATGTAGACGCTACAGCAAGTAAACTTTCGAACCGGCTGGGGAAAAATTTGCTTCCCAGAATCGGATATGGAAAGAAGAAACCTTCCGGTGGCACTGGTGGTGGAGGCGGAACAGGAACAAAAATAACAAATATCAGTTTTCAGATTACATCCCAAGTTATACGTGGAAATGAAGTAGAGATGGATTTTATCCTGAAGATGATGCACGGAAAGAAGAATGCAGCCGTGTCTTTAATGATTGCTTCTGAGGCGGGATGGATAGATGCGAAATCTTGGAAAGATGATATAGGAACAGAATTTCCGGTAAGAGTCACCAACTGTTTTATTGATACGGTGAGAACGTCTGTTTCGGATTACCCTATAGAAATTAAACAAAACTGTGATTCAGATAACGTTTCTGTTGAAGCAGAGGAAATTACAGTAGCAATAATCTCTGAAAATGGTGATGATATTTTTACCCAGATCCAGATTTCTCCACATCTCATCAATCCTGAGATAAATGGAAAAATAAGGATTCGTGCATATGATAAAAAATATCAGTATACATTCAGGATTGAGTGAGGAGGAATATTATGGAAGGTATGTTGTTTTATCCGACACTAACTCCTGAAATGTCGGAAGCAAGTGGGATAAACGTTGATAAATACAGATTTACATATTCTTATCAAGATAAGATATTCGGACTGCAACAGAAGGGAACTGCCACGATAAAACTGTCTGATCCGTTGGATATCTGGAAGATAGAGACGGAAGGATTAATCTTTGAAAAGACAGTTCGAGTGGCTTATCCAAATCTTCTGAAAGGAAAGACAGGAATTGCTTGTAGGGATGCTGATTTAGGCATCTGTATTATCTGGGTGAATAAAAAGCTGACACAGACAGGATATATTCTTCCGACTTCAGATGTGATTACAAGTCAGGGAAGGGTATGCAAGTTTTATCATACCTTCAAGCCAGGGTATATATCGGGAGACATGGAACTCAGCATCATATTTTATATCAAGAAAAAAGCGGGTATTGTTCAGGAAGACGAAGCAGATTTGATTAATGAAGATGGTGTCTCGGTAGGAGAAATTGAACATATAGTCTTAGATTTCAATAGCTTATATATGGAGTTCCCAATTGAAGAATACAAATCTGAAAATGAACCTTTATGGTGGGTTGAATTTTCACAGTGGGAAGATCCAAAAACCGTAGACATGTTTTCAAAAGACAGTTTATGTCTGTATTTGAATCCGTACTATGATGGGTGCCCAGCTCCATCAACAAATGAGAACGGGGACTCGATTAAAAATTTTGATATGATGGTTGACATTTTGGCGCAGACTTATTTGTTGATATTTCAAAGGCTGAGTGATGAAGATTTAAAAGCTACGAAGCAAAACATAGGACTTGCAAATAATTCCATATGTAGTATTCTTCATCAGTTTATAGAAGACTGTTATGAAGAATTGCATTGGGAGTCTTCCGAAAAGCTTTTGAAAAGCTTGCAAAAGAATATAAGGATGAAGCTTCGGGAGGAACGCGAGTGATGGATTTCAACAGATATAAACTTTCATTCAATGATGCTAAGAATAAAATTGAAGCATATGATTATATGAGTGATACGGAGTTCAGCGACCAAATAAGGCATTGGGCGATGTTTGATGTTCCTGTAGACAATTACGGGATAGAGTACAAGTTAATCAGAGACGGTGTTGTTGAGACATTCAAGACAGTACTTGCTGAGAGTGGAAACCGTATTGACTATAATTTAGATTTGAAGGTGGGAATCAGATTATATGAGCTCCTGAATCCTCTGGACGATTTTACTGTTATAGAAGCGAATGATGATGATATATGGAGATATATTTCTGTGATTGTGATGCCTGACATTACATTTATCAGATATCCGAATCAAAGGGATGATGTAAGAATAATAAGTGAGTACATACCGAATCTTTCCTATGCGATAGGTGTAAAGACGGAAAAAGATAGTGTAAGATTAAAAAAGAAGAGGTTTTACTCACATACAAGAAGGATTTGGTTGAAGACACTGTGGTGGTACATCCATTTAGGATGGCAAGGGGATTCCAAAAGCACTTACGAAGTTTTGAAGAATAACGGAACTAATATAATAAGCCATTTCATAGAAAGACCAGGCAGAGGATATAGGGAGCAACTTTTTCGATGTATGTTATATGCATTTTCAATGCTGCCGGAACAAAGGGATAAAACATTCCGAGCTGCAGCTAAACTTAATCTGGCAAAATGCGTTTCCTTAGAACCTGCTTTGACAGACGGCGGTGAAACACAATATTCTAAAATGCTGTTTGATGAGGTATACGATAAGGAGGTGTCAGTCCACGATGATGAAGGAAGCGATATTGAATAATTGGGATACTGACATTTTAGGATATGCGCAGAATATCTCTCTCTTGAAGCATACTGATTATCCAGCTTGGACAGTAAAACTGGATGATTCATATGGAGTTGCCATACCTTATAGTGGGAGGGAAGAGATTAATGAGAGTTTTGCAAATGCCCGAATTCGAAGCACAGAAATAAGAGTTCTGACAGGAGAGGTAAAAAGAGTTATTTTATTGACGACGGATTCTGTTGATATAAAGACTCCTTTTGCGTCTCTTTGTGAAGCGTTGGTAGATCCTGGAGAGAATGGTATTCACAGAATACTTATAGAAGCATCGCCCGTAATGTGGTGGAAAGAATGGAAGGAACTTCTTGGTAACAGAAATATTGATGACAGAATCTATGATGTTCTGGGGGAATTATGTGTTCTGAAATATGTTGTAGACAGAGGTGAAGAAAGTGAGTGGAACGGTCCGGATGGGGCAACATATGACATAGAAACTTCTACAAGATTTATTGAGGTAAAATCGAGTATTAACAGAGAGAAGCGTGAAGTGACAATAAGCAGCCAATTTCAATTGTTTCCGAACGGGAAGCCGTTGGTTTTAGTTTTGTGTTGCTTTGAACCAACCGTTATGTCTGGAAAATCGATTGACAGCATTATTTCAGAGTTTGACTCAATCGGTTATAACACGGCTCTTCTTAATCAAAAATTGGAGAAAAAGGGTTTTGAGGCAGGAATGAGTGCACGCAAAAAAAATTTTATTCTGCATGAAATGCTTCTTTACATAATAGATGATAGTTTTCCGACCATAACACCAGCTTCATTTGTCGGTGGAGTTATGCCTACGGGGATTACAAAAATAAACTATACAGTGGATCTATCGGGGCTGACTCCGATTTCGCTGTTGCAAGGGGAAAATCATGATATATAAGACCATAGATTTATGTGCCGGAATCGGAGGGATTCGTCGCGGTTTCGAGATGACTGGCTTATTTGAAAATGTATTATCGGCCGAAATAGATCCATATGCAGCCTTAACATATAAGCATCTTTTCGGAGAGGATCCTACAAATGATTTAACCTCAGAAGATTTCAAAAATGAGGTTGTAAACACAGAATATGACGTATTACTTGCTGGATTTCCATGCCAAGCCTTCAGTAGGGTCGGAAAGCAATTGGGGTTCAGGGATACAACGAGGGGGACTATATTTTTTGATATAGCGGACATCATTTCTCGGACGAACCCGAGGGCAGTGTTTCTTGAAAATGTAGAAAACTTGGTTTCTCACGACAAAGGCAATACCATAGAGACAATAATAAAGACCTTAGAGGAAGAATTGGAATATAGGGTAATAGGTGTTACTTTAGACGAAAATGGAAATTACAGTTACAGTAGAGCTACTCTCGTAAGAAATACACGGGAATTCGGGCTCCCTCAAAATAGGCCAAGGGTATATATTATGGCATTCAGTAAAAAAATATACGGAAATGCCATTAAGCTTCTCAACGCACAGTTACCAATAAGTAGAGATGAGACTATCTTCAGGGATGTGACAGAAGTTCTGGACACAAATGTAGATGATAAATACTACATGGCTGAGGGTTATTTAGAAACATTAAAGCGACATAAGGCAAGGCAGAAAAAAAATGGATATGGATTCGGATATTGTGTTGTGAATAAAAGTAATGAAGACCATCCGATTGCATATACAATTCTTGCAACTGGCGGTTCAGGGAAGGAGCGAAATTTAATTTATCAGCCGAAACCGGGTGTTTCTGGGAAGAAGGTCGCTGGCAAGAAGACTGTCCTTAACTCTGAAGGAATCCGGGTAATGACTCCAAATGAATGGGGAAGACTGCAGGGATTTATAGGCTATGGATTCGTAGATGAAAACGGGGTGGATAGTTTCGCTTTCCCGGAAGATACAACGAACGGTCAGAAGTACAAACAGTTTGGTAACTCAGTTTCTATCCCAGTTATTAGGTCAATGGCTGAATTTATGCTTGAGTGTTTTGAACTGCTGGAAGAACAGCAATCAGATATTATTCACGCTATGGCTGAGAATAATGTATTCTTTACCAAACGTGATGTTATGGAGGTTCTTGATCTGAATCCGCCACAAGCAGGAGCGTTGCTGAAAAGTTTTGTAGAATCAGGTGAATTATTACGAGTATCTCGTGGCAAAACCACAAGATATACTAAGAACAGAAAAGATGTAAGTCTACCTCCATACAGTCAGGAAGAAAAAGTGATTGAACTAGCCGAAAGAAAAGGAATAATTCGAAATGCTGATGTTCAAAACTTACTTAATATTACCCATGATAGTACTAACGTTCTTTTGTCCGTCTTGACTAAAAAAGGTGTATTAATGCGTATTTCACGAGGAAAATATTGTATAAATCATCGTTAACACTAAATAAAAGTAGCGACTTACCAATACACATTGCTGGTAGGTCGCTATTTTCATGTTATTCTTTTTTGTAAAAATTGGTCTCATAGCCATCGGCGCGAAGCAGTATGCCAGGCATCCAGTCCAGAGATCGCCCCATCTGCTTACAGATTTCGTTCAGGTCAACTCCAGAGCTACATTCGATGATCAACTCATCATGGACGTGTCCGACGATGAAGCAATGCCGTAGAGTCTTCATGGCATTGCAGAGGATGTCCCTGCTGACTGCCTGAACAATATTTTCCACAAACTTCGGACCGTAGGATTCTATGCGTTCCCATTTCTTGGTGGAGCCGATGCCCTCGTAGGTGACGGATTCACCGCCGAATCTGTTTTCACCAATCTTTGGCTTCACATAGCTGAGTACTCTGCCGGAAGGGCGCTTGATTAAGAGCATTCCGCTTTTGTAACAGAAATGAATTCCGTTTACTTCAGTAGGGATGTGCATCTTGATGGCAGTCTTTATTGCATTATCTACATTCCACCAGAAGGCTGTAATCATAGGATTGGAACTGCGCCAAGAGTCTACCAATGGTTGAAGCTCTTCTTCGGTTAAGCCCATTTCTAAAGCTCCCATGGATTTCAGAGCGCCTACAGATCCGCCATATCCGAGGGCAAGCTCTGCGATTTTGCCCTTCTGTCTGAGGTGAGAATTTATGCCATGTTTTTTAACCGGAACTCCAAACATCTGGCTGGCAGAAGCGCAGTAGATATCTTTTCCTTCAGCGAATACTTTGGAACGCCAGGTCTCACCGGCAAGATGTGCAAGGACCCTGGCTTCGATGGCAGAGTAGTCACTGACAATGAATTTATATCCAGGTCTTGCGATGAAGGCTGTACGGATCAGCTGGCTTAAAGTATCAGGAATGTCATCATAAAGCATATCCAGAGTATCATAATCACCAGTACGAACCAGCTCACGAGCTTCAGTAAGGTCGGACATATGATTTTGCGGAAGGTTCTGTAGCTGGATCAAGCGACCAGCCCATCTTCCTGAGCGGTTGGCTCCATAGAACTGGAACATACCGTGAGCTCTGCCGTCTTTACAAACAGCATTCTGCATTGCCTGGTATTTCTTTACAGAGGATTTGGCAAGCTGGAGTCTTAGCTTAAGTGCTTTGCTGATATCGCCATCGGTCTCCTTAATAAGACCAGCAACCTCCTTCTTACCAAGGGATTCTGTTTCGACACCGTTATCAGAGAGCCATTGTTTCATCTGAACTACGCTGTTTGGATTATCCAGATTAGTTATATTCTTCATTGCTGTTATAAGAGCTGATTTGGATCTTTCATCGAAGGCGATAGCATTTTCTACAACATCCATATCCAGCATTATGCCACTGTCGTTGATTTCCTGATCAATATGATATTCATGCCACACTGAGTCAGGTACCGGAAATTTTGATAATCTCTGCTTGATGGCAAGCTCCACCTCAACATCTCTGCGATTATAGGTCTTAAATGTTTCCCATTTATCAGGTGCATGTTCAGGGAGATTTCTGGTTCTTCCTCCATTTACTTTTGTTGGCTTACAGGGACTGCAGAAGTATTTGATTAAGTCCTTGCCTTCTTTCATTTTCTGGTCCTGAAGCTTGAGGACAGCTCCGACACCTTCAAGTGAAAGTGGCAGTCCCATATAGGCGGACCATATCATTGTACATTTCCATGAGGCTGGATCCAAGAAGTTTTGTACCGGATCGCCTTGAGTATTATAGGTTTTGAAGTATTCTGGATGATGCTTCCTGAGCCAGTTGGATAAGCAGACTCTTTCAAAAGAAGCATTGAAAGCCCATTTGATTATATTTTCATCAGATAGTGCTGCTAAGATTTCTGCTGGAATCTCATCACCTGATGCAAGGTCATAGACAACAACAGGCCCATTATCAACAGAAACACCGAAGAGCAGTATCTCAAAATTATTAGACTCGGCGTATTTGTAGGCTCCGCATTTAGAGATATCAATATCACTGTAAGTTTCTAAATCGATTGACAATTCTTTCATCATAAATTATTCCTTTGCAAAAATGGCAGCGGCACTTTGTGGGTACCGCCGCCTGTGTATTAGTTTTTATCAGTATCTTCGGTCTTAGGCTGGAACCATTAATAATTCTTTTGTCATAGGTTGTCACCATACCTTTCTTCGAATTGGCGGCAGGTTTGTCCTGCCGCCGTAATTGTCGTGTGATTTTTAGTTGAGGAAATCGTCCTCATCATCAGTTGCGAAATCATCTTCTGCACGAGATTTGCCGCCGAGTGGTTCGCCGTCACGAATTTTCTGAAGATTGTTGAGACCGCAGGCAATTCCTTTGTTTCCATTGCTGTTGAAGGCATAAAGGTTAATGCTGGCTCTGCCGTATACGCCGGAATACACTTCGGATCTCTCAAAGATAGGCTGACGGTCTGCATCTACGATGCCAGGTGCTGTAGCGCTGTTGGCGTTAATGAAGTATGCGTCTGCGTAAGCTGGATCATCAGGTCTCTCCAGATCACCATCGCGGAGAGGTGTTTTGAGTACGGAGAGAGCAGGAACGGTCTTGCCATTACCCTTGAGCTTGCTCTGACCTTCTTCATAAGCGGCAGTGATTGCGGCTTTGATCTTGTTTACGGTTACAGTGTCGGACTTGGGAATGATGAGGGAAACGCTGTACTTAGGCGTGCCTCCGTTGATGCTCTTGGCATCCCATACATTTGCATAGCTCCAACGTGTGTTTACTCCTGTGATTACCTTTGTAGGATTAGAAATCTTTGACATAATTGTTGTCTCCTTTACTCTTTAAAGTCATCTTTTGCTGTATTCATTGCCGGTCTCTTATCTGATTCCAGTACCAATGTGGGTTTGCCAGGTGGTTTGTAAATAAGCCCACCTAAAAGCTCTTCGAATTTCTTTTTTCCGAGCAGTGTGCTCATGGATGTTATGCCGAGTAGCTTTTTCTCATACGGATCAAAGCCTGCGTCTTTTACTGTATCTGCTACAGCATTTTCGTCTGTATATTTTCTGTTGGATCTTCCTTCTACAATTTTCCAGCCTTCGAAGTGAACACCTGATTGTGCCTGTTGCAGTGCATAGTCTTTGATGTCGTTGCCCCATGAGATCATTTCATCTACTTTTTCGAGGATGGCTGCGATTTCTGTATCATCCAGTGTGGCGGGCATCTTGAAATCATATTTGGCAAGCTCCAGATTGTATTCTGCACGCTTGCGGCAGGTTGCCTTTACCTTGCAGAAGGTACAATGGTCGCCGGCGTTGAATTCGCCTTTGCCGACGTATGCAAGCTGTGCGGTTGGTGCCAGGACTTCGTCTGCCCATTTCAGAAGATCTTCCTTGCTGATGGTGTAGGTGCTGATGTTGTTGCGTCTTGGCTGGAAGATGGTCATTTTAATTTGGTTGATGTCGTAGATGTCACCGAATACTTCTAAAGCTCCTAAGGCATAGCACATCATCTGGCTGTTGCCGCCATACTCATCGTCGCCGGCACTTACGAGGATTCCGAGACCGTGCTTGTAATCGATGATTTGCAATACTTCATCGGCTACGATGACACAGTCGCCGGTTCCGAAGCCATTTTCTACCCAGCGGGAGAAATCCAGTCTCTGTTCGATCATGACTTGTGGGTCCTTGCAGAATTCTTTTGCTGCTTCAATCTGCTCTAATACGTAATTTCTGTATTCTTCAGCACAGTTTTGCATTTCGGCATCGTAGTAGGTGAGATTTTCCGTTGGATCGATTACATCTCTGCCAAGTGCTTTTTCTACCAGATAAGCACAAAGCTCATGGCAATCAGTTCCCTGCTGTGCATATTCGGAAGCCTGATCCAGGATATTGGCACAGAGCTTTGCGCTTGGTGGACAGGCTAACCATCTGTGGCTGGCAGAAGCGGAGAGGTATGCGTGCTTAGGCATTTCCAATCACCTCTGCTTCCTTAAGAAGGGCTGCGTAATCTTTCGGATCAATCTGCTTTAACTGCTGAGCTCCGAATTTTTCCAGAAGGTCTTTTACTTCTTTTTTAAATCCGGCGGCTGATTTTGCAGCGAGTACTCCGCGAACATTTTCCTTTGTATAGGTAGGAGCGGGCTCGGTCTTTGCCGGAGATTCTTCTGTAGAAGAGAAGATATCCTTTAATGCATTTGCGGCTTTGATCATTCCTTCACCGCAGGCAATCATTTCATCCAGCACCTGAGATAATTCACTCATTTTGCTCATTTTCAGTTCCTCCGTTTTCTTTATTCTGTTGTCTTAGATTGGCTGCCAGTCGTTTGGCTACTACGCTGATTGCGATGAGAGTATCTATGAGCTCTTCCTCAATCTGTGGAGTGGCCTGCTGGCTTTTATCAATCGTTTCTGTCTGCATCTGCAGCACCTCGCTTTCCGAAGGGCTTTGTTGCCTTTCTATCTTCCTAAGCGTATCCAGGGATTGTTTTTCCGGTCGGAGGGAATATTTTTTGAAAAAAGTTTTGAAAATAGCCAGGGCAAATTTCGCTTTATATAATGAAGCGATGTTGCTCTGGCCGATTTTTGCAAATTATTTTTGAATTTGACCGGAAAAGTGTAGGTCAAACCCGCTTAGGAAGTTAGGAGAACTTGTAGGTTCTTACTTTTACAGAAGCGGGGTTTGAAATATGCGGGTAACTATTTGTACAGCAAACTGCGTCGGTCAAGCCGTGAACTGTAGCTATCCCAATAGGGTGACAGTGGTCAAGCCGGAGCAGCTGCAGGAAGCGGTGAAGAAGGATCATGTTTGTGCAGAGTTCAAAGGAAATTATCGAAGCGTTGAGAATTTCATCAGATCAGATGTGATTGTCATGGATATCGATAATGATCACACGGACGAACCTATGGAATGGATTACGCCTAAGAATCTGGAAGAGCTGTTTCCGAATGTGGAGTACTTGCTGGCACCGAGCCGCCACCATCTTTTAGATAAGGAAGGCAAGTCGGCGAGACCGAGGTATCACATGTATTTTCCTATTTCAGAGATAACGGATGCCGGCAGGTACGCAAATCTGAAGAAAGCAATTCAGAGTGTTTATTCCTTCTTTGATGGAAATGCGCTGGATGCTGCCAGATTCATATTCGGTGCGGAATGTGATGAGGTGATTTATCACGATGGTTGGATGACGGTGGATGAAGAGGTAGATATCTTTGATATCGAAGAAGAGGATTTTGATTCTGAGATGTCAGGTGGTAAGAGTACCGGTCCTATCTTAGAAGGAAGCCGTAATAACACCATGAGCCGATTTGCGGGACGTATTCTTAAGAAGTATGGCGATACAGAGAAGGCACATGAAGCTTTTTTGGAGCATGCAAGAAAATGTGATCCGCCGCTTCCTGATTCTGAGCTTAAGTCTATCTGGAACAGTGCAGTGAAGTTTTACAGGAAGAGTATTGTGACACAGGACGGATATGTACCGCCGGAGGAATATAATGCGGATTTCGAAGGTGCCACTTTGAAGCCTGAGGATTATTCCGATATCGGACAGGCGAAGATTCTTGTGCGTGAGTATGGCGAAGAGCTGAAGTACACCAGTGCAACAGATTTTCTTAGATTTGATGGTGAGTGCTGGCGTGAGGATAAGCAGTTGGCAATCGGCGCAGTTGAGGAATTCTTGGATCTGCAGCTTCAGGATGCAATGGATGAGGTTGCCAGAGTAGAAAAGGCATTAGAGGATGCCGGTGTTCCAAAGGCTTCTATCCAGGCAGGGCCGAAGGAGCTTCTGAAGGAAGTGGACGGTCAGCTGTTACCGCTTGTTTATATGCTCATGGGTGCGCAGACATATCTGAAGTTTGTGCAGAAAAGACGTGATTATAAGTACATTGTTTCAGCAGCGAATACTGCAAAGCCGATGATCGCAATTTCGGTCAGTGACCTGGACAAGGATGAGAATCTCATCAATACGCCTTATGCCACCTTTGATTTAAGGAAGGGACTGGCAGGAGAACAGCCTCATGATCCTGGGGATTTGATTACTAAGATTACGGCATGTTCGCCGGGTGAAGAAGGAAAGCAGATATGGTTGGATGCTTTGAAGCTTTTCTTTTGCAAGGATCAGAAGCTCATCGATTATGTGCAGGAGACAGTTGGTATGGCTGCAATCGGTAAGGTTTATCAGGAGCATATGATTATTGCTTACGGTGGCGGTGCCAATGGTAAGAGTACCTTCTGGAATACGATTTTTCGGGTGCTTGGTAATTACGCAGGTAAGCTTTCAGCAGAAGCGCTCACTATGAACTGTAAGAGAAATGTGAAGCCGGAGATGGCTGAGCTTAAGGGTAAGAGACTCATTATTTCTTCGGAGATGGAGGAAGGGATGAGGCTTAATACGGCAGTTGTGAAGCAGCTTTGTTCTACAGATGAGATCCAGGCTGAGAAGAAGTACAAGGATCCGTTTTCTTTTGTTCCGTCACATACGCTGGTGCTTTATACAAACCATCTGCCGAAGGTTGGAGCTAATGATGATGGTATCTGGCGAAGGCTGATCGTGATTCCTTTTAATGCGAAGATTACCGGTAAGAGTGACATTAAGAATTATGCAGATTATCTTTTTGAACATGCTGGACCTGCCATTATGAGTTGGATTATCGAAGGTGCCAAGAAGGCTATCGACAAGGAATTCCATACAGATCTTCCGGATGTGGTGGAGGCGGCGATTAAGGCATACCGTGAGGATAATGATTGGCTTGGTCAGTTTTTAGAGGAGTGCTGTGAGATGGATCCGTCATATAAAGAAAAATCGGGAGAGCTGTATCAGGCTTATCGGGCGCATTGCATGCAGAATGGCGAATATATCCGCAGTACTACAGATTTCTATTCTTCGATGGACAAGGCTGGATATAATCGTATCCGCAAGAATACGGGAGTGCAGGTGGTTGGATTGAAGCTTAAAGAAGGACAGGATTTTTTAAATTAATCCTTTTTGTGTAGGTCGTTAACCTCTCTACATAAAAGTCCCTTTAGAGAGAAATTTATAAAAAATCTGCTATAGGGAGTTTTACGGAACGAGGTACTCGACCTGCACACCTGTTAAGAATGATGGAGGCGTGCGATGCGTGAAAAATATATTGAACAAAAATTAGTTCGAGAGGTTAAGAAGCGAGGTGGCTTGTGTGAGAAATGGAATTCCGGTTCTTCAGGCTGGCCCGACCGAATTGTTTTATTACCTGATGGGAAAATCGGGTTCGTGGAGGTGAAGGCTCCCGGTGAGAAGTCGAGAAAGCTTCAGGTTCATAGACATGATCAGCTTCGTGCTCTTGGTTATAAAGTATTCGTCCTGGATGATATGGGACAGATTGGAGGAATTATAGATGCAATACAAACCGCATGATTATCAGCAGTATGCAATCAATTATATATTGGAACATCCGATAGCAGCCGTAATACTTGGGATGGGACTTGGCAAGACCAGTATTACGTTGACAGCCATCGAGCAGCTTATGTATGGCTGCTTTGAGATAAGCAAGGTCCTGGTGGTGGCTCCGCTTCGAGTAGCAAGAAACACCTGGAGTGATGAGATTCACAAATGGGAGCATTTGAAGCACCTGAAATATTCGATCGTTCTAGTACAAAAGTTTTTAAATAAATGGACTATATTTCTTTTCTGTAGTATACTGTTCTCATCAAATCAAAAGGAGCATTAAACTATGGGAAGAAAAGCATCCACTATTAATCTTAGCGAGGACGAACGTTTATATCTTGAAACTCAGATGCGTGCAAGAACAATTCAAGCCCAGACAGTAATTCGGGCAAGAATTTTACTACTCAAAGCAGAAGGTATTTCAGTTGACCATATTGCAGACAAAGTAGGAATGAATCGCAAAAGCGTCATGCTCTGTATCAATAAATACCTTGAGGGTGGTGTGGAAAATGCTCTGTTTGATGCACCCGGTCGTGGCAGGAATGCTGAAATAACCGATGATGAAAAAGCCTGGATAATAAATATCGCCTGTCAGAAGCCTGTCAATCTTGGATATTCAGCAGAAGTATGGACGCGTGCTCTTCTTACAAAACATATTAATAAATTTGCCGAAGAAGCAGGTCATACAAGGTTGTCAACAATCAGTCAGTCAAAGGTCCGCACAATACTGGAAGAAGCGGATATTAAGCCTAACAAAATAACTTATTACTGCGAAAATCGTGACCCTGATTTTGACCAGAAAATGCATAATGTTCTTCTTGTATATAAACAATTGTCTTTACAGTTTGACGAGAAGGGACAGCTCATTCCGTTTAAGGAGGATGAACAGGTTGTACATGTACTTTCCTATGATGAAAAACCCGGAATTCAGGCAATTGCCAATACCACAGAAGACCTCTTGCCGGATGAAAATCACAAGACGGTCAGCCGTGATTATGAATATAAACGTCTTGGAACTATTTCACTGCTTGCTGGAATCGACTTACAAACAGGGGAGGCAATTCCGCTTGTAAAAGATAAACACAGCAGCAAGGAATATATTGAGTTTCTAAAAATACTTGATTCAAAATATCCGGAGACTGACCGGATTCGTCTGGTATTGGATAATCTGAAAGTTCATTCTTCAGAGGAAACCCGAAAATACCTTGCGACAAAGCCGGGAAGATTTGAATTTGTGTTTACTCCCAAGCATGGTTCATGGTTGAATCTTGTTGAGGGATTCTTTAGTAAACTCACACGTCAGATGCTAAAAGGCATACGTGTAAAAACTAAGGATGAACTTGTGCAGCGTATCTATAGATACTTCGATGAAGTAAACGAACAACCTGTCGTATATCACTGGAAGTATAAGCTTGAAGAAATTAATTCAAGTGAAGAGGTGGTGGTTGATACGTTGCCAATTCAAAAGTCCAGTTAATTAATAACGGTTATACTAGGTACAGCAGCAGATCGGAAGAAGGCTCTGGCAGCAGATGCAGATATTTATGTAATCAATCGTGAAAATCTGCAATGGCTGGTTGAGCAGAGTGGTGTTCCCTTTGATTTTGATATGGTGGTTCTGGATGAGCTTTCATCCTTTAAGAACTGGAACAGCAAACGCTTTAAGGCTTTTATGAAGGTTAGACCAAAAGTAAAGAGAGTAATCGGACTTACCGGTACACCTTCTTCTAATGGTTTGATGGATCTCTTTGCAGAATTCAAGTGCCTGGATATGGGAGAGAGACTTGGCAGATTTATCAGTCAGTACAGAGTGAATTATTTCGTGCCAGATCAGACTAATGGCCAGATTGTTTATTCTTACAGATTAAGAAAAGGTGCCGAGGAACAGATTTATAACAAGATATCGGATATCACGATTTCTATGAAGGCACTTGACCATTTGAAAATGCCGGAGCTTATCAGTAATGAATATCCGGTTTATATGAGTGAGCATGAAGCTTCTTTATATGATGACATGGAAGCAGAAATGTTCCTTCCACTTAGAACCGGTGAGATTACTGCAGCTAATGCGGCGGCTCTTTCAGGAAAGCTGTTACAGATGGCAAACGGTGCGGTTTATTCTGATGACGGCGATGAGATTCAGATCCATGATCAGAAGTTAGATGCTCTGGAGGATTTGATAGAAGCTGCTAATGGAAAGCCAGTGATGGTGGCTTATTGGTTCAAGCATGACCTGACAAGAATTAGGAGGAGGCTTTCAGAGAGGAAGATTTCTTTTGAAAAGCTGGATTCTGAGGAAAGTATCCGTAAATGGAATAGAGGAGAACTGCCGGTGGCTCTGATTCATCCTGCATCAGCAGGGCATGGTCTCAATCTGCAGTCAGGCGGAAATATCTTAATCTGGTTTGGGCTTACCTGGAGCCTGGAACTGTATCAGCAGACAGTGGCCAGATTGTGGAGGCAGGGACAGTCGGCTGAGACTGTTGTGGTCCAGCATATTATTACTGCAGGAACGATAGATGAAGATGTTATGAAAGCATTGGCCAATAAGGATATGACACAAAACAGATTGATTGCTGCTGTAAAAGCGAGGGTAACGCATGGTAGGTAAGAATTTAGCAGAAGATCCATATGAACATCTTGCCAATGCTATTATTCTTAGTGCGGTTTCTGATTATAGAGTCGCACTCAAAAGGGTAAAGTGTAATCAGGGAAGCAAAACAGCAATAGATGAGGCTTTACGGATAGAGAAATTCTTCAGAAGTCCGTGGTATCAGCAACTGACTTCAGTGGATGGAGAGTTTTTGATAAGAAGGCTTCAGGATGAAATAAGACAATCAGAGTAAATCCGAGGGAAATTTTTATTTTATCGGAGGTAGCATATGACAGCAAAAGAGTATTTGAAGCAGGCGTATCTTTTGGATAAGCAGATACAAGTTGAGGTTAAGGAACTGGAACAGCTTCGGGAGATGCGTGGCACCATTCAGGGATGCAGCTATGGGGAAAAGATTGGTACGAATCCTAACATAAATCTGGAGGCTCCATTTATTAAAACTATTGAGAAGATATGGGAGTATGAGAAGAAGATTGATGGTAAGATTAATAGATTGGTGGATCTTCGCTCAGAAATCAATACAGCGATTGAAAAGATGGAGAATTCGGAGGAAAGGCTTCTTCTTAAATATCGTTATCTTAAAAATGAAAGCTGGGAAGATATTTCCTATGAGCTGAATGTTTCTTATAGAACAGTACATCGTATCCATGCATTAGCATTAAATAATTTTGTCGTCCCGGAATAAGGTTGGCATACCTTGTCACAACGTGGCAGAAGCATATATGTTATTATGATAGTGTCGAAAGTGTATGACAGAACAGAGCCTTGAGAGAAGAAATTTTCCCGGGGCTTTTTTTGCGCGAGTAATGAGGAAACTTGTTTCGAGTGCCTGGAAGGGAGTGTAACTGTGCCTAGCAAGCCGAAGAAACCGTGTGCATATCCAGGCTGTCCTGCGTTAGTGACCGGGCGGTATTGTGCAGAGCATGCGAAAAAAGTGAATAGTGATTATGAGAAATACGGAAGAGATAAAAATGCGAAGAGAAGATATGGTCGTGCATGGAAAAGGATTCGTGATAAGTATGCTGCAGAGCATCCGTTCTGTGAGAAGTGCTACGAGCGAGGAGTTCTGGTTCCAGTGGAGGAGATTCATCACAAGCTTCCTTTGAGTGAAGGCGGCACACATGACCGGAGCAATCTGATTGCGTTGTGTAAGTCGTGTCATTCACAGATTCATGCGAAACGTGGGGATCGTTGGGGTAAATAGGAATCTCGCGGAGCCTGTTTCGTGGGAAGAGAACGAGGTAGGGGTCTACAAATCTCTACAGACCTATCTGCTATAGAACGGCGGGTGGGTCTTGCGTGTGCAGTCGCAAAATTGAATAGGGGGGATAGCAGAAAAAAACCACCTCCCGAAGGAAGTGGTACTATTGTGAAACATCGGATTTTGCTTCTGTATTATCTGAAGGATCAGTAGTTTTGTCTTCTGGCCTTGTTTGAGCTGATAAGCGATCCAATAGAATATCGGTGGTGTTAGAAGGAATATGTATTCGTTCTTTCTTCATCAGTGTTCGAGCTTTTTGATTTGTTTCATAATCGCGATCACCTTTTTCAAAAATGGAGCAACAAAGAAAATCACATTTTAATTCACCCTGCGCATTTGCCTTGATGATAAAGATGAAATTATCAACACTAAAATGGCTGGATATTAAATAATCTGCTTTAATGCCTGTGATGAAAGGATACATGCGTGGCATGTATGAATATAAATTGAATTTGTTATCAAGGGATTCTTTCAAGTGAACTAAAGCTTCAAGTCGAGGTTTTATCATCTCCTCGTACTGGGCTGCCTTTTGAACTTTTTCAAATAGTATTTTACCCTCAAGAATTCTATCAGCAATTTTGGCAGAAGAATAATTTGGAAGAGAGATGTCTTTCATATACTGGAAGCCAGCTAAATGCGGATAATCTTCCAGAGAAAAGGTAAGATTAATTGGATACAGCTGTTTCTTATAGCCATATGTAAACAAATATCTATATTCAGTTATTTCTTTCCAGGCTTGTGCAGACTGTTGTAATAGATCCATATTATACCTTGTCCTTTGCAAAAAATAAAGGACCCTGCCAATGCAAGGCCCTTAAAAAGCGTTTTCATTCAGTTCCGAAGAACCTATTCGGTTTGAGGTTATCGCATAACCCAAGGTCAGGCTCCACAATCGGCTGCATGCCGACACAGTCAATTGCTTCAACACCACGATAGCTGGTCAACGCCGCTATCCTCTAATTTCATTATATCACAAAAATACTCGTAGTCAACAGAAAACGAGTTTTTGAGGAACACTATTTGCTTCGTGTTCTTAATTATTATATGTAGAAATAATGGTTTTGACAATAGAAAATATTGGAACTTGAGAAAGGAGGAATTCCGATGGCGGGAAGAAAGCCAAAGCCTACAGCGATGAAGAAGCTGGAAGGTAATCCAGGTAAGAGAAAATTGAATACGAAAGAGCCAGTTCCAGCAAAAGGAATGCCTGCTTGTCCTGATTGGTTAATGCCGGAAGCTAAGAAGGAATGGGAACGCTTGGCGAAGTTGATGAATCAGATGGGTGTTCTTACTGAAGTTGATATGGCGGCGTTTGCTGCATATTGTCAGTCTTATGCAAGATGGAAGGAGGCTCAGGAGCATATTACTTCTGGCGGCTCGACATTTGAAACTGATAAAGGATATCAGCAGCAGACACCTTGGGTTGGAATTGCAAATACGAATCAGAAGTTGATGCTGCAGGCGGCATCAGAGTTTGGGCTCACGCCATCTTCGCGTAGCAGGATTGTGGCCGGTAATGGTAAAGCGAAAGAAACAGAGGATGAGATGGAGGCATTACTTGGGGATAGTGGTGTGTTTGGATAGACAGTCGGCAAAAATCAAGGAGGTATGATGGGAGATGGCGCGTGAAACAAGACCAACAGACTATCCAAAGCTGAAAAATTATCAGCCGACAAGATTTATGCTTCCGACTTCTCATTACGATAAGACAAAGGCAGACAGGGCAGTTGCTTTTATTGAGAATTTGTGCCATACAAAAGGCAAATGGGCTGGAAAGAGGTTCTGGCTGCTGCCCTGGCAGGAGCAGCTAATAAGAGATATCTTCGGGATCGTCAAGTCTGATGGTAACAGACAGTTCCGTACAGCTTTTGTAGAAATCTGTAAAAAGGTTGGAAAGAGTGAATTGGCAGCTGCCATTGCTCTTTATTTACTTTATGCGGATAATGAACCATCTGCGGAGGTTTATGGTGCGGCGGCGGACCGGCAGCAGGCATCCATTGTTTTTGATGTTGCAAGACAGATGGTTGAGATGTCACCAGCACTGATGAAGAGAAGTAAGCTGATGTCAGCTACCAAGCGAATTGTCAATTACGGAAATGCCGGTTTTTATCAGGTGCTTTCAGCAGAGGTTGGAAGCAAGCATGGGTTTTCGATTTCGGGACTTGTGTTCGATGAAATTCATACACAGCCGAATCGTCAGTTATATGATGTTTTGACGAAGTACAGTTCAGATGCACGCCAGAATCCACTTCATTTCATTATTACGACTGCTGGAAATGACAGGCATTCGATTGCGTTTGAACTGCATACCAAAGCAGTAGATATTCTGGAAGGACGGCGTGTAGATCCGACTTTTTATCCTGTAGTTTACGGATTAAAGGATGATGAGGACTGGGAAGATGAAGCAAACTGGTACAAGGTAAATCCTTCCCTGGGATATACGGTGGATATTGAGCGGCTTCGGGATGCTTACCGGGAAGCAAAACAGAATCCGGCAGATGAGATAACGTTTAAATGGCTTCGTATGAATATGTGGGTATCCAGTACGACGTCATGGATTCCGGATGCAATCTTTATGAAAGGCAGTGAGCCAATTGATATGAGATTACTGGAGGGAAGAGACTGTTATGCAGGATTGGATCTTTCCAGTACAGGAGATATTACAGCACTGGTTCTGATATTTCCACCGAGAAATTCGGATGAAAAACACATTCTGGTGCCGTACTTTTGGGTGCCGGAAGAAACCATACCACAGAGGGTGAAGGCGAATTCAGTTCCTTATGATGTATGGGAGAAGCAGGGACATCTGCTGGCAACGGAAGGAAATGTGATCCACTATGATTTCATTCAGAAATTCATCTGTGATCTTGGAGAGAAGTACCATATCCTGGAAATTGCGGTGGACAGGTGGAATGCAACGCAGATGATCCAGAACCTGGAGGGCGCAGGATTTACGATGGTACCTTTTGGACAGGGATTTGCAAGTATGAGTACACCGACGAAGGAGTTTTACAGGCTTCTGATGGAAGGTCAGATTATTCATGCCGGGCATCCGGTTCTTCGGTGGATGGCGGGTAATGTTGTGATCGAGACAGATGCTGCGGAGAATATTAAGGTGACGAAGGCAAAGTCTAAGGAGAAGATTGATGGAATTGTAGCTTCTATTATGGCTCTGGATCGGTGTATTAGGAATCAGGGAGAAACGCAGGGCAGTGTGTATGATGAGAGAGGACTGCTGGTGTTTTGAGAATGAAGAGTATGCAGCAGGAGTTCTGGCAGGAAAGTTTATGATGTGAAGATTTCAGGTGGCTTGAAAACGGGTGAATGCGGTGATTGGTGTATTGGTATTTGCAGGTATTGGATTTTTGATTCTGTTCGGAGCGTGTCTGTGTTTATTGAGGGCAGGATCTGAAGCAGATGACAGGATGCGGGAATTGTTCCCAGAAAGGGAAGACAGATGAGAATGAAGTTGTTTGGGAAGCTGTTTCGGGGAAGGGATGCTCCTTCTAACAGCACGGCTGGAAGCGGGTATGGATTCTTTATGGGGAGTACGGCTTCCGGGAAGAGAGTGAATGCACGGAGTGCCATGCAGATGACGGCAGTGTATTCCTGTGTGAGGATTCTTTCGGAGGCGGTGGCGGGTCTGCCGTTGCAGTTTTACAGGTATAACGATAACGGAGGTAAGGAAAAGGCAGTGGATCACCCGCTTTATTTTCTGCTGCATGATGAGCCGAATCCGGAGATGACTTCCTTTGTGTTCCGGGAGACTCTGATGACGCACCTGCTTTTATGGGGGAATGCTTACAGTCAGATCATCAGGAACGGAAAGGGTGAGATTGTTGCACTTTATCCGCTGATGCCTGACCGGATGACGGTGGACAGGGATGAGCATGGCAGACTTTATTATGAATACCTGGTTTATAACGGGGATGATGTGGACGGCAGGACCGGCACGGATCCGAAAGCAAACGGGAAGATTGTGCGCCTGCATCCGGCGGATGTGCTGCATATTCCGGGGCTTGGGTTTGACGGGCTGGTTGGATATTCACCTATTGCCATGGCGAAGAATGCGATCGGGCTTGCCATTGCCGCTGAGGAGTATGGAAGCAAGTTTTATGCCAACGGTGCTGCTCCGTCAGGAGTGCTGGAGCATCCGGGAACTCTGAAGGATCCGGGCAGGGTGCGTGAGAGCTGGCAGTCCACTTTCGGGGGAAGCAGCAATGCCAATAAGGTTGCTGTCCTGGAAGAGGGGATGAAGTACACGCCGATTTCCATTGCACCGAATGAGGCACAGTTTCTGGAAACAAGGAAGTTTCAGATTGATGAGATTGCCAGGATTTTCAGGGTGCCGCCGCATATGGTGGGGGATCTGGACAAGTCCAGTTTCAGCAACATTGAGCAGCAGTCTCTGGAGTTTGTGAAGTATACGCTGAATCCCTGGGTGAGTCGGTGGGAACAGGCAATGGTCAGGGCCCTGCTGTCTGCGGAGGAAAAGAAGAAGTATTTCTTTAAGTTTAACGTGGACGGGCTGCTCAGGGGAGATTACCAGTCAAGGATGACGGGTTATGCTACGGCAAGGCAGAACGGATGGATGAGTGCCAATGATATCCGGGAGCTGGAAAATATGGACCGAATCCCAGAGGAGCTTGGCGGTGATCTGTATCTGATCAATGGAAATATGACGCTTCTGGGGTCCCCACGGAGTTATGAAACTCCGGGGGGGGAGAGGAGAAGCATCGGAATGGATGAGCTTCACTGCCTGCAGGGAAGCGAAGAAAATGGAGATTGTGACGACGAAGGATGCCGGACTGTTTGGCGGAGCCGGTGGAAAGGAGAAGGGAGCCAGTGAAGAAGTTTTGGAACTGGAAGAAAACAAAAACGGTGAATCAGGAAACAGGACAGGAAACGGAAGAACGGATCCTGTTCATGAACGGAGTAATTGCTGAGGACAGCTGGTTTGACGATGATGTCACGCCGGCTCTTTTTAAGGATGAGCTGAATGCCGGAACAGGGGACATTACCCTGTGGATCAACAGTCCTGGTGGGGATTGTGTTGCCGCAGCGCAGATTTTTAACATGCTGTCGGAGTATCCGGGGAAGGTTACGGTGAAGATTGACGGGCTTGCGGCATCTGCGGCGTCTGTCATTGCAATGGCCGGAACTGAGGTATGGATGAGTCCGGTGAGCATGATGATGATCCATAATCCGGCCACGGTTGCATGGGGCGATCATGTAGAGATGAAGAAGGCAATGGAACTTCTGGATGCTGTAAAGGAATCCATTATCAATGCTTATGTACGGAAAACGGGACAGAGCAGGGCGAAGCTTTCACATCTTATGGATGCGGAAACGTGGATGGATGCAAATAAGGCTGTGGAGCTTGGCTTTGCGGATGACATTCTGTTCCAGAAAGAGGAACAGGGTGATGATGGAGATTCAGTGGATGACAGTACGGAAAGTGGAACAGGTGCTTCTGATTCTGTAATGTTTTCCAGACGGGCAGTAAATAATACGCTGATGAATAAGCTGGAGAGACATTATGGAAAGACTGGAAAATCCGTAAAAGATCAGACAGAGATCACAAGGATGGCGGCCGATGGTAATGGAGTATTGGAGCAGTGTTACGGAAATGCCAGAGATGCTGGCTTGAATGGAAATGGTGCTGTTATGCAGGGAACTGGAATAAGTGGAAGTGCCGGTGCTGAGGGGGACGATCCCTGTAATGGATGTTTCGGGGCAGCGGAGAATACCTGCCAGAAGTGTGAAAAGAAGAAAGTGAATAGGAATATTACAGGGCGTTCTGCAGATGATCTGCGTGAACGCTTAAATTTTATTAAAAAATATATCTGAGGAGGATACGGATTATGACGATTCAGGAATTAATGGAGAAAAGAGCAAAGGTTTGGGAAGCTGCAAAGAATTTTGTGGATACCCATGAGAATGAAAATGGTGTTCTGTTTGCGGAGGACAGTGCAACCTATGAGAGGATGGAAGCGGAGATTGAGGATCTGACAAAGGCAATTGACCGCCATCGTAAGGCTGAGGAAATGGAAAAGAACCTGAACCAGCCGGTAAACCAGCCGCTGACCGGGAAGCCTTATGCAGGCGGTCAGGGCGAGCAGAAGACAGGACGTGCTTCCGATGAATACCGCAGGGCAATGCTGAATGCACTGAGAAGCAACTTCCGACAGGTTTCCAATACCCTTCAGGAGGGTGTGGATGCTGACGGCGGTTATCTGGTTCCGGAGGAGTATGACAGAAGACTGGTTGATGTCCTGAATGAAGAGAATATCATGCGCCGTCTTGCTACAAGAATCGTGACTTCCGGGGAACACAAGATCAATATTGCGGCTACCAAGCCTGCAGCAAGCTGGATCGAGGAAGGCGGGGCGCTGACTTTCGGGGATGCGACCTTTGACCAGAAGATCCTGGATGCACATAAGCTTCATGTGGCGATCAAGGTAACGGAGGAACTGCTTTACGACAATGCCTTTAATCTGGAAAATTACATTATTGTCCAGTTTGGAAAGGCACTTGCCAATGCGGAAGAGGATGCCTTCCTGAACGGAAACGGAACAGGGAAGCCGACCGGTATTTTTGACGGAACGGGCGGCGGGCATCTGCTGAATACACTGGCTGCAGCTTTGAAATCAGATGACATGCTGGATCTGGTGTATGGCCTGAAACGTCCGTACCGTAAAAATGCGTCCTTTATCATGAATGATGCAACACTGCCTTCCCTTAGAAAGCTGAAGGATAATAACGGTGCTTATATCTGGCAGCCGGCTTACCAGGCAGGGGAACCAGACAGGATTCTGGGTTACAAGGTGGAGACTTCTGCCTATGCACCGAAGGACGGCATCGCTTTTGGGGATTACAGCTATTACAACATTGGGGACCGTGGAAACAGATCCTTTAAGCAGCTGAATGAACTGTTTGCAGGCAACGGAATGATCGGTTTTGTTGCAAAGGAACGTGTGGACGGAAAACTGGTTCTTCCGGAAGCAGTGCAGATCATGAAACTGAAAGCTGACTAATGTGCAGGAATGACAGGGGATGGCGTAAGCTGTCCCCTGCTTTAACTGAATCAGGGAAGGTTTCAAGTTTGAAGAATGTTCGCTGGTTTGAAAATCAGATCAGTTAAGCGGCGAGCATAAAGAATGATGAACGAAATGGAAACAGGAAAATCTGCGGGAGGTGACGGGATGTCCTGGGTGGTTCATGAGGATATGAAGATTGAGATGACAAAGGGGGATACGCCTTCTTTTGCGTTCCAGGCATTTCTGCCGGACGGCTCGGAGTATGAGTTTGAGGAAGGCGATTCCGTGGTCTTTGCGGCGAAGCGGAATAAGGTGGATCCGGAGCCTGCGGTACGGATCGAGGCAGATGTGAAGGAGAAGATGATCCGATTCTCTGAGGAAGATACAAAACATCTGGAACTGGGAAAATATATCTGGGAGCTGTCCTTAAACAAGAGCAGCGGCTACAGGTGTACTTTTATTGCAAATAAGGTTCTGAAACTGACGGTGGAGGTGGCGTGATGGAGCAGCTGACAGGGACCATGAGCAGTGTTCCTGATTCAAATAATTATGAAAATATGAGCCATAAGCCGCAGATCAATGGTGTGGAGCTGACTGGAAATAAAACTTCGGAAGAACTGGGGATTGGCGGCGGAAGTGGTGTGACGAAACAGGAAATGGAAGATGCCCTGAGAGAAAAAGTCAGTAAGGAAGATGGAAAAGGACTTTCCAGTAATGATTTTACGGGAGATGAAAAGTCAAAGCTGGAAGGAATTGAGGAAGGGGCACAGAAGAATGTTCCGGTGCCTACGAAGGTCAGTGAGCTGGAAAATGACAGTAAGTTCCAGACGGAGGATCAGGTGAAGGATATCCGGGATGCTGTTGAAAAGATGGGACGGCGCCTGGATGAACTGGTTGATGGAAATGAGGTGGCGTACTGATGGCAAATGTGCTTGTGGAAGAAGAAACGCTGACTGCTATTGCAGATGCGGTGCGTGCCAGGGGAGGTACTTCTGCCCTGATGAAACCGGGGGAGATCCCGGATGCAGTAAGCAGGATCCCGTCAGGTGAAAGCACTGCGGATATGTCCATGCCGGTCCGGTTCTTTGATTATGAGGGAACCCTTTCCCTTGAGGAGCTTGCCGGGCTGGAACGTCTGCCGGATCTGCCGTTTCACGAAGGTCTGGTGTGTACGGGATGGAACTGGACGCTGGAGGATCTGAAAAAGACAAATAGGGAGATGAATGTAGCTGCCCAGTATGTCACGGATGACGGGGCCACAAGGTTTTATGTGACGCTGGATGAAGATATGCTGGAGCCGCAGGTTTCTTTTGGCCAGAGTTTTAGTAACGGTGTGAAGGTGGACTGGGGTGATGGAAGTGAACTGGAAACAGCAGAGGGATGGAATTATAACAGGATTACCCTGACACACCGGTACCAGAAAGCAGGGGAGTATGTGCTTCGGTTTCTGCCGCAGGAAGACAATATGGTTATGTTTATGGGAAGTTACAGCGAGGGGTCTTATGTTTTTACAGCAGGAAAGAAAAGTAAAGAGGAAAACATGAAGTATCTGTCAGCAGTGAGGAAAATTGAAGTAGGAAGGAATGTGAAAGAACTGGCTTCCTACTGTTTCTGCTGTTTTTCGAGACTGGAGATGGTCACACTGGAAAAAACAGACGGCCTGTTTGGAAATGGGATTGTAAAGTGCTGTTATGGCCTGAAATTTTTGGGGATTCCGGGCAATATGAAAGCAATTCCAAGATATTTGTGCGAGCAGTGCATAAGCCTGAAAAATGTATCTGTTCCGAACGGAATAGTCACAATCCCTGATAATGCATTTTCGGAATGTCGTTCTCTGGAAAAAATCACTATGCCGGAGACAGTCACATCGCTTGGAAAATTTGCCCTGAATGAGTGTCTGGCCATGAAAGAACTGTATCTTCCAGGGAAAGTAGCTGCTATTGAGGGCAGCATATTCAGAAAAGACTGGCTTCTGGAAGGAATCCGGCTTACAGATGGCATAACGGAAATTCCGGATAATGCTTTTTCAGGATGTTATATGCTGACAGAACTGGTAATTCCTGCGGCTGTGACGGCAATCACCAAGTATGCATTTGAGAACTGTAAAGGAATGAAACGGTACTATTTTCTGCCGGTTTTACCGCCGAAGCTTTCCGGGGCAACTGTATTCAATGGGATTCCGGAGGATTGTAAGATCTATGTGCCGAAAGGAAGCCTGGAGGCTTATCAGACGGCGAATAGCTGGAGTAATTTTGCTTCCTATATGGTGGAAATGGAAGGTGATGTTCCGTGATTGTGACAGTAAAGGAAATGAAGAATTACCTGCGGGTGGATTTTGACGATGATGATGTGCTGCTTTCTGATCTGATCGAGCAGGGGCAACAGATCTGCATGGACGTGGCAAGGATCACGGATGAGGATGAGTTTGAAGATCTGCAGGGGACAAAGATTGCCGTGCAGTATGCGGCTGCGTATCTGTATGAACACAGGGAGGAAGCGGATCACCATCAACTGGTGCTGGATCTGAGGAGCCTGTTGTTTGGAGTGAGGAAACCGGGATTCTGAAAAAATATCCATGAAACAGGAATGAAAATGGGAGTTTGGAAAGGATTCTGGTGGATATTGTTATGAAGGATGGAGCTTGTTGGTGTCATGGATATTGCATTGATGAATGAGAAAGTTGTTTTTCAGAAGTGTTCTGTTGTGAAGGATGGGATCGGAAATCACAGGAATGAGTGGACAGAGGATTACTGCTGTTTTGCAACAATAGGCGGTGAGGGGCTTGCCAGTTCCAGGGAGGCGGAAGCTGCAGGGACTTTGGTGGAGGATGTGGGAATGACTGTGACGGTGCGGTACTGTAAAAAGACTGCAGGCATCCGGTCTGTTACCCACAGGATCCTGTTTCGTGATCAGGTGTATGACATTGTGAGTGTGGATCATCTGAATTATAAGAAGAAGTGTCTGAAATTTACATGCAGGAAGGTCCGGAGGTGAGAGCATGGCAGGGGACAGGTGTACAGTCAGCCAGATGGCGGATGTGATCATGGAAGGACTGGAAGAGTATGCACAGCTTGCGGCAGATGATATGAAAAAAGCAGTGAAGAAGGCAGGGGCACAGGCAAGGAAGGATATCCAGGAGAATGCCCCTGTGAAGACCGGTGCCTATGCAAAGAGCTGGGCGGCGAAGACCACGAAGGAAACTGCCAATGCAATGGAGATCGTGGTGTATTCCAGGAACAGGTACCAGCTGGCCCATCTGCTGGAGTTCGGCCATGCATTGAGAAAAGGCGGCAGGACAAGGGCGTTTCCCCATATTGCGCCTGCTGAGGAGAGGGCTGCGCAGACTCTGGAACGGGAAGTGGAGAAGGCACTGAGGTGATGGCAGGAGGTGAAAGCATATGACACTGGAAGAACTGGCAGGGATGCTGGAAGAGACTGGATTTCCTTTTGCCTATGACCATTTTGCGGAAGGGGAAAGCCCGGATCCGCCGTTTATCTGTTATCTGCTTCCCGGCAGTGATAATTTTTCGGCAGACGGACGGGTATATTTCCGGATCAGTGAAGTAAGGATAGAGCTTTACACGGATCGGAAGGATCCAGGGGCAGAAGCTCTGGTGGAAACGGTTCTGGATGATGCCGGGATTTTTTATAATAAGTCGGAGGTCTGGATTCAGAGCGAAAAGCTGTATGAGGTGCTGTACAGTATGGAACTGTAATGATTTGTTTAGTGATGGAGGAATATTATGTCTGATAAGAATAACAAGGTGAAGTATAACCTGAAAAATGCGCATTACGCTTTACTGACGGTCGGGGAGGACGGGGCGGTGTCCTATGCAGCACCGGTGCCGCTTCCGGGATCTGTATCACTCTCCCTGGATGCCAACGGGGAGCCGGAGAATTTTTATGCGGACGGTATTGCGTACTATGTGATCAACAACAATATGGGATATGACGGGGATCTGGAGCTTGCACTGATTCCGGAGAGCTTCCGGACGGATGTGCTGAGAGAGAAGCTGGATGCCAAGGGCGTTCTGATTGAAAACTCGGATGCAGAGCTGGCACTGTTTGCCCTGCTTTTTGAGTTTGACGGGGATGTGCGCCATATCCGCCACGTGATGTATAACTGTTCGGCTTCCCGTCCGAAGATTGAGGGCAAGACCAACGAGGAGAAGAAGGAAGTGCAGACGGAAACGCTGACCATTAAAGCCACGCCATTGTCGGATGGAAAGGTGAAGGCAAAGACAGGAAATACTACGGATGCAACTGTTTATGCAGACTGGTACAAGGCGGTGTATCTGCCGGCCGCGGATCCGGCTTCTTTGCAGGCTGATAATGGTGGAAAGTCTGTTGTGGATGCTGCAGGAAATGGAAAAGCACTGAGCTGAGGGGGATTCGGATATGAGCATGATGAAGAAGATTGAGATCGACGGGAAGGCGGTTGCTTTTAAGGCATCTGCCGCCATTCCGCGTATTTACAGGATTAAGTTCCAGAGGGATATCTACAAGGATTTATCTGTGCTGGAAAAGAGTATCGGGGACGGGGATCCGGAAAAGTCTTCCCTGGATCTGTTTTCCCTTGAGATGTTTGAGAACATTGCGTATGTGATGGCGAAGCATGCGGATCCGTCTATTCCGGATAATCCGGAGGACTGGCTGGATGAGTTTAATACATTCAGTATTTACCAGGTTCTTCCAAAGCTGATCGAGCTGTGGGGCATGAACATCAGGACGGATGTGGAGGCTAAAAAAAACTTCATGCAACAGACCGTGAAATGACAACTCCCCTGTTTCTTCTCCGGTGTGTGCAGCTGGGGATTTCCATCCGGGATCTGGATCTGCTGACTATCGGGATGGTGAATGATATGTTTGTGGAGAGCCGGAACGATGAGTATAAGGGATGGAGACAGGTTGCCACACAGGAGGATTTTGATGCATTTTAAAAGGAGATGACTGAAATAGTTCATCTCCTTTTAAATTACTTGTCTTCTAAGTATAAGGGACTGTTGGTTGGTGATACTGAACCATCTTCGATTGCTGCTTGAACTCCACGGGCCATTGCATTTTGCATTTGATTTTTTAATTCCGCAATTTCAGCTTCATGGCGTTTTTCTTTCAGAACATTATGGATTGTAGACTGAGATACATCATATAAAGGCGCTATTTTTGACTGAGAAAAACCGTCTTCTTCTGAAAGTTGCCAAATGCGATTTTTTTGTGCTTCAGTAAGTGCTCTTTTTGCCATCTGTACAAGCCTCCTTTATCAAATTGATATTTTATAGCTTGATAATACCATTAAATACAAGGAAAATCAATTCCTATTTAATAAAAAATTATTTAATAATAAAATGGGGGGGGGATTGCATGGCAGGGAACAGAATTAAGGGGATCACTGTCGAGATTGGCGGCGATACCACGAAATTACAGACTGCCCTGAAAGGGGTTAATACTGAGATCAGGAATACGCAGAGCCAGCTGAAGGATGTGGAGAAGCTTCTGAAGCTGGATCCGGGGAATACGGAGCTGATCGCGCAGAAGCACAGGCTGCTGGCACAGGCGGTTTCTGAGACCAGGGAAAAGCTGGAGACTTTGAAGACTGCACAGCAGCAGGCGGATGAGGCACTGCGGAACGGGACGATTTCCCAGGATCAGTATGATGCACTGCAGAGGGAGATTATTGAGACGGAGCAGGAACTGCGGAGACTGGAACAGCAGGCAGAGCAGTCTGCAACTGCCCTGCAGAAGATCGGGGCAACCGGTGAGAAGCTGCAGACGGTTGGAAACAAGATTTCTTCCGTGGGACAGAAGCTGATTCCGGTAACGGGAGTGGTGACAGGGCTTGGAACGGCGGCGGTGAAAACTGCCGCTGATTTTGACTCTGCAATGAGTAAGGTGGCGGCTGTGTCCGGGGCGACGGGATCGGATTTTGATAAGCTCAGGGATAAAGCCAGGGAGATGGGTGCCAAGACAAAGTTCTCTGCGACTGAGGCGGCAGATGCCATGAATTACATGGCGATGGCCGGATGGAAGACGGAGGATATGCTGTCCGGTATTGAAGGTGTTATGTATCTGGCTGCGGCATCCGGGGAAGACCTGGCAACGACTTCTGATATTGTGACAGATGCGCTGACGGCCTTTGGGCTGACTGCAGCGGATTCGGGACATTTTGCAGATGTGCTGGCGGCTGCTTCCAGTAATGCCAATACGAATGTGTCCATGATGGGCGAGACGTTCAAGTACTGTGCGCCGGTTGCGGGGGCGCTGGGATTCTCGGTTGAGGATACTGCGGAAGCCATTGGTCTGATGGGCAATGCGGGTATCAAGGCTTCCCAGGCAGGTACTTCCATGCGATCCATCATGACCAACCTGACCGGGGATGTGAAGCTGTCGGGTGCGGCGATCGGGGATGTGACCATTGCTACTACCAATGCGGATGGTTCCATGAGGAGCCTGTCTGCAATTCTGGCTGACTGCAGGGGAGCTTTTGCAGGAATGACGGAAGCTGAGAAGGCAAATAATGCGGAGGCTCTGGTTGGAAAGAATGCAATGTCCGGGTTCCTTGCACTGATGAATGCGGCTCCGGAGGATATTGAAAAGGTGTCCGGGGCGGTGAATAACTGCAAGGATGCGGCAAAGAACATGGCGGATACCATGCAGGATAATCTGGAGGGGCAGCTGACCATTTTGAAGTCGCAGCTTCAGGAACTGGCGATTTCTTTCGGGGATCTGCTGATGCCTGCGGTGCGGAGTATTGTTTCCGGACTGCAGGGGATGGTGGATGTGCTGAATGCCATGCCGGACGAGGTGAAATGTGTGATCATGATCGTTGCACTTCTGGCTGCGGCATTGGGGCCTGTGCTGATCATCATAGGCAAGACCCTGTCGGCTATTGGAACGATTATGACATGGGCACCGAAGCTTGCCGGTGCGATCAGCGCGGTGAAGGGAGCTTTTGCGGCGCTGAGTGCCACGATGATGGCAAATCCGATCGCTATTGTGATCGCTGCCATTGCAGCTTTAGTGGCGGCGTTTATTTATCTCTGGAATACGAATGAAGAGTTCCGGCAGTTCTGGATCAGGCTGTGGAATGAGATTAAGGAAGTCGCTGTCCAGGTATGGACGGCGGTTTCCCAGTTTCTGGTTTCTGCATGGAACGGGATCCGGAATACGGCGGTGGCTGTATGGAATGGCATCCGTGATTTCTTTTCCGGTCTGTGGGCTGGGATTAAGACACTGTTCACAACGGTTGTTACTGCAATTTCTACGTTCCTTGTGGGAGCATGGAATGGGATCCGGGCAACAGTCATGGCGGTGTGGAATGCGATTTCAGCATTTCTTGGTTCTGTCTGGAATGGAATCAGGTCTGTTATTACGAATGTGGTGAACGGTATCCGGACATTTTTGCAGAGTGCATGGAATGGTATCCGCACAGTCATTACTGCGGTGATGAATGCGATCCGGACGGTGATCTCTACGGTCTGGAATGGCATCCGGACAATTATTTCTACCGTGCTGAATGGAATCAGGGGTACTGTCAATTCCGTGTGGAACGGAATCAGGAATACGATTTCTTCTGTGGTGAACGGGATTAAGAATACAGTTTCCGGTGCTTTTAATGCCATGTGGTCCGGGATCCGGAGTACGATTTCCGGAATCTATAATACGATCAGGGACGGTCTGGGAAATGCGGTGAATTACATTACGGGTCTTGCGTCTGCCGGATGGCGTTGGGGTGCGGATATCATCAATGGCATTGTGAATGGAATCCGGAGCTGTATTGGTGCAGTTGCCAATGCGGTGACGGATGTGGCAAATACGATCCGTTCCCATCTGCATTTCTCTGTGCCGGATGAAGGGCCTCTGACGGATTTTGAGAGCTGGATGCCGGACTTTATGAGCGGTCTGGCTGAGGGCATTGAGAAGAGCAGGGGCATGGTGAAGGCTGCTGTGAACAGTGTGGCTGCGGATATGGTGGTTTCGCCGCAGATGGCTGTGGCTGATGGCAGTGTGATGACTGGTACGGGATCGTCCGGCAGTGCGGATCTGACAGCCGGTATTGTGGCGGCGCTGAAGGATGTGCTGGGTGATCAGAAGGGACAGCAGGGTGATCTGGTGATTCCGGTTTATCTGGGGAACCAGCTGCTGGATGAGGTGATCGTGACAGCACAGCAGAGAATGAGTCTGAGGAGCGGAGGTAGATAGGATGGCTTTTTTTCAGTATCTTGTGTTTGACGGGGAGAACCTGCCGCTTCCGGATTCTTATGAGGTGGAGCTGGAGGATGTGGAAGCGGATTCCGGCGGTGAGACAGAGGCAGGGACGACACAGAGGGATGTGGTGCGGCATGGTGTGGTGCGGATCCCGGTGTCATTTTCTGTTACTGCGAAGTGGCTTAAGAAGCTGGCAGTTTATGCGAAAAAGGATAAGATTAATGTGCAGTATTTTGATGTGGAGACAGCGGAGCTGAAACTGGCGGAGATGTATGTGACTGGGTATAAGGCGAAGCTGAGGAAAGATACCAGTTATAAGGGGCTGTGGACGGTGAGTTTTACGTTGAAGGAGGTGTAGGGAGATGGTATAATGGGAGCATCAAATCGGAATTGACCGAGCTGAAAGCGAGGGATACTTCTTGTCCGAAGGGCAAGAAGGTGGAGTTGAGAAAGATTATAACAATCGAAATTTAACACTTGAGAAAAGAGGAATAAACATGGCAAAGAAAGAAGAAAGATTTGAAGTTATATTTAGAGACGGAAGTCAGCTTAAGGATGAAGGGGTTCGTCAAATCCTTGTAGATAAGGAGACTGGGGTTAACTACCTTTGCTGGAAATCCGGATATGGAGCCAGTATTACACCTCTTCTGGATTCGGAAGGAAAAGTCATAGTTACAAAGTAAAATCGGAAGTTATTAAGGAGGATATGGATGAAACTGTTTTTATGTTCGCACTTTTCAAGTGTAGGAAGTTTGATAAAAGAAGAAATTGATAACAAGAAAGTCGCATTTATTCCCACAGCTTCGCTGCGTGAAGGCTATACCGGTTATGTCGGCTCGGCTCGAAAGCTATTCAATAAACTGGGAGCAGCCGTAACGGAAATTGATATTTCAACGGAGGCTTATTTAACGATACAGTCCGTTTTTGAAGATGCGGATGTGATATATTTTACTGGTGGAAATTCGTTCTTCCTTATGGATCAGCTCCGTAAAACGGGAACGGATGAGCTATTGAAGAAGGAATTGGCAAAGGGAAAACTGATGATTGGTGAATCGGCGGGTGCGATTATATGCGCTCCAACTATCCAATATATTGAACAAATGGATGAAAAGCCGGAGGACTACTCACAAGAAGATGATGCAGGGCTTGATTTGATTGATTTCTATGTTCTTCCGCATTATCTTACAGCACCATTTAAGAAAGTTACTGAGAAAATAATGACTGAATTTTCGGATTTGAATCTATGCCCAATTAACAACCATCAGGGAATTGTAATTGATGGTGAAGGTTCAAAGGTTATTTGCAAAGACTAATTTGAAAATTCCAGGTTGTAGTGATAAACAATAACATAACACAGCATCAGTCACCTAGTTGGCTGGTGCTTTTTTCGTGGGAAAATGGAGGTGGCGGGATGTATCCTGTGTCGGATACTTTTCTGAGGGCAGTCAGGAGTAATACAAGAAAATATTTCTGGACGGGTACGATCGTTACCAAGGGCGGAATGACGTATGAGTTCGGGGCGAAGGAGATTGTGAAGGGTTCCGGGTATATTTCCAGACAGTGCTGCGGGAGTACGGAGATTGAGCTGGGGACGGTGTATGCGGCGGAGATGGGGATCACGCTTCTGAGTGATATTGACAGGTACACGCTGGAGGATGCTCAGGTGACGCTGGTGTTTCATCTGGTGCTGGCGGATGGTTCGGTGGAAGATGTGCCGATGGGAGTTTTTGAGGTCAGCGAGGCGAACCGTCTGGCGAAGTGTCTGGAACTGAAAGCGTATGATTTTATGCTGCGGTTTGATAAGAGTTTCAACGGGTTTGAGACTGTGGGGACTGCTTATGATTTTATTGCTTTGTGCTGTAAGAGATGCAAGGTGGAGTTTGCGAATAAGAGGGCGGAGATTGATGCCATGCCGAATGGCGGGGTGACGCTTTCTGTTTATACTGAAAATGATATTGAGACCTGCCGGGACGTGCTGTTTTATGTGGCACAGGTTCTGGGAGGTTTCTTTATTATCAACAGGGAGGGGAAGCTGGAACTGAGAAAATACGGGAAGGACCCTGTGATGAAGGTGGAGCAGAGGCACCGGTTTTCTTCCAGCTTTTCGGATTTTATTACCAGGTATACGGCAGTGAGTTCTACCAACAAGCAGACGCAGATTGCAGAGTATTATGCTCTGGATCCGGATAATGGGCTGACCATGAATCTGGGAGTGAACCCGCTTCTGCAGTTTGGGCTGGAGGAAACCAGGGAGATGCTGTGCAGGAATATCCTGGCAGATCTGTCTGTGATCCGGTATGTGCCTTTTGACTCGGATACCATTGGGAACCCTGCTCTGGATCCGGGGGATGTGCTGACATTTGCGGGAGGACAGGCGGATGAGGGACAGATCACCTGTATCACTTCCATCAGGCAGAAGATCGGGGGAAAGCAGAGCCTGAAATGTGTGGGGAAGAACCCGAGGCTGGCTCAGGCAAAGTCAAGGAATGACAAGAATATTTCAGGGCTGCTGAACCAGATTGAAGACAATGCGAAGACTGGGAAGATCGGGATCCATACATTTACCAATGCTTCCGTGCATGAGATCGGGCAGACCAGGGTGAAGCTGATCAGTATCCAGTTTGCTTCTTCTGAGGAAAACCATATGCAGTTTTTTGCACAGGTTGTTGTGGATGTGGCTGCGGATCCGGTGGAACGGTCTGCGGAGGCTTCTGGGACTGTGGTGATTCCGTTTCCGGGCGGAAGCGGCGGAACTGGAAGTGGTACGGGTGGTTCTGATGGAACCGGGGAGGCATCGGATGCAGGAAGTTCTGAAAATGATGTGACTGGGAATGGGGCTGGAAATACTTCCGGGAATGAGAATACAGGGAGTACGGATGCTGTCTCTGGTGGATCAGATTCCGGATCTGGATCTGGGAGTGGTTCGGAGGTTGCTGTGGATGTGAGCCTGCCGGTGAAGTGGCAGGAGGACGGACAGGCGGTCTGCCATGTGGCCTTTGAATTTAATAATGAGGAGATTGTGGAGCACTGTCCGGTGGAGACCTGGCATTCCGGGAAACATATTTTGTCGCTGTATTATCCCATTGAGAAGATCGTTGCCAATTATACGAATACGTTCAATGTGTATCTCTGGATGGAGAATGGCAGCGGGACGGTTGATGTGGGAGACTGCATTGCTTCTGTCAGCGGACAGGCAATGGCGGTTGGGGAAGCCTGGGATGGAAAGCTTGAGGTGGAAGATTATACCACGAGATTTGCCATTGGCGGAGGACTGGATGTAAATGGATTCCGGGAAGAACTGTCCATGCAGATGAAGGAAACGGTGAACAGAGGCTTTGAGGTGTATTTTGCTGAGAGAGCGGGAATCAGCGGTTTCTGCAGGCCGGTAGAAATGGAGGGTGTGTGATGAAGTTGAAAGGTGAAATGGTCATTGAACTGACCGATACGAATACAGGTGCGGTGGAAACCGTGCAGGAGACGAACATGATTACGGAGGCGGTGAATAACATTCTGGGGCTGAATCCCATGGGGATTTATCTGAAAGCCAGCGGGGAGTATGACAGTTCTGTTCTGTGGAACGGGACGCTGCTTCCCATCTGCCCGAACATGATCGGCGGGATCCTGCTGTTTCCGGCAGTGCTGGAAGAAAAGGCGGACCATATTTACGAGCAGGGGAAGAACCTGCCGGTGGCCTATGCTTCCAACAATGTTAATTCCGGTTCCAATGTGGCGAGGGGAAGCCTGAACCAGACAGAGAGCAAGAAGCTGGACAATGGATATAAGTTTGTGTGGGAGTTTACTCCCAGCCAGGGGAATGGGAATATTGCGGCGGTGGCACTGACCAGTGCCCTGGGCGGGCAGAATGCTTTTGGCAGTGCGGCAGGGGATGCCAGCACATTTCTGCTTCTGAAAAAGGTGGATATCGGGGATATCCCGAAGGCGAGGCAGATGACACTGTTTGAGGCAGTGGAGCTGGATTTTGAAAAGAACCTGTTGTATTCCATCACCTTTGGGACTTCCAGTGTGACCATTACGAAGATCCGGATTCCGGTGTTTAATATCGGGCTGAATGAGAAACTGGATGATACCACTTATACCGTACTGGAGGAACAGACACTGACAACGGAAAGTTTTACGTTCCTGGGGGATTATACGAAGTACGGGGGAATTTATGGACGGGCATGACGGATACTGGTATGGATTTTCTAATGAGCCGAATTCTTCCGGGGATGCGAAGATGGTGTGGATCCGGATCTCCAAAAAGGATTATTCCTTTACGGAAGGAAGCTGGACACTGTCCAAGGCGAAGCTTTCGGAAGTGGGCACAAGGGCAAAGGACGGTTCCTATCCGGAGCGGAATGTAAAATGCTGTGTGAGGAAGGGGTATCTGTATGTGCCTTCTTATGATAAGAAGGGAGTTTATAAGATCAATGTTGCAAATTCAGCGGATGTGACGCTGATTCCGCTGGGCTTTACTTCCAAGCTGAAATCCATTGGGGAGGCCGGTTCCTGTGAGGTGTATATGACACTTCTCGGGGACATGATCGTGGCAGGGGATTTCCAGATCACGGCGGATGACAGGGTGATCAAGACGCAGGGGAGCGCAAGGTTTGAAGTCATGGCAACACCTTTGTTCCAGTATAAGAACTTTGTGTTTATGTGGGGCGGCAGTTACGGGAAGGAGCACAGGTGTGCTTACCTTCTGACGCCTTATTTGGCAAGTATCAATAATCTTTCGTCAGCAGTGGTGAAGAATACGGACAAGACCATGAAGATCACGTATACGCTGACGGAGGAAACAATGTAGGTCTTTCTGCCGCAAGGCATGAAGATAGAAAACTTATTTACGGCAGTTCTCAGAAATGGGGGCTGCTTTTTTCATGGGAGGAGGATTCTGGCATGAAGGAATTTTGGAATTTTATTCAGATGGTTTTTATGGCTGTAGGCGGATGGCTGGGCTGGTTTATGGGAGGCTGTGACGGGCTTCTGTATGCCCTGATTGCTTTTGTGGTGATCGATTACCTGACCGGGGTGATGTGTGCTTTTGCGGATCATACGCTTTCCAGTGAGGTGGGATTCCGGGGGATCTGCAGGAAGGTGCTGATCTTTTTACTGGTAGGAATGGCGAATATTCTGGATGTGTCCGTGATCGGGAACGGATCTGTGCTGAGGACAGCAGTGATCTTTTTCTATATTTCCAATGAGGGTGTGAGCCTGCTGGAGAATGCAGGGCATTTGGGACTGCCGATCCCGCAGAAGATGAAGGATGTGCTGGAACAGCTGCATGACAAAAGTGAGGGAGACTCGGATGATGTATCAGAGGATGAGGAAGAAGGTGAATGATTATGGGATACAGTAATAGTTCTTTGGTGGCGTATACGTTGCTCAGTCCGAACCATTCCGGACTGAGAACGGAGCGGATTGACAGAATATCACCGCACTGTGTAGTAGGTCAGTGTACAGCAGAAGGTCTGGGGGACTGGTTTCATAAATCTTCTACCAAGGCTTCTTCGAATTATGGAATTGATAAGAATGGCCGGATCGGATTGTATGTGGAAGAGAAGAATCGCTCTTGGTGTACGTCCAGTAATGCGAATGATCAGAGGGCAGTGACGATTGAGTGTGCTTCTGACAAGGCGGAACCGTATGTTATGCATCAGGTGGTTTATGAGCGTCTGGTCGATCTGTGTGAGGATATCTGCAGAAGAAATGGAAAGAAAAAACTACTCTGGTTTGGTGATAAAAATAAGTCTCTGAATTATCAGCCGAAGGCGGATGAAATGCTCATTACCGTACACCGGTGGTTTGCGAATAAGAGCTGTCCTGGAGACTGGCTTTATGCGAGACTGGGAGATCTGGCTGCGAAGGTTACTTCAAGACTTGGCAGCGGAAATGTGGAAGTGATTCCATCAGGGATGCAGGCCGGGGAATTTCAGGGACTGACAGAAGAACAGGTGCTTGCAAAGGTTGGTCCCCTGTTTACCGCAGATCAGAAAAAATCAGGGATTCTTGCTTCGGTGTCTATGGCCCAGTTTATTCTGGAGAGCGGTTATGGAAAGAGTGAGCTTGCGTTGGGAGCCAATAACTGTTTTGGAATGAAGAAGTCACTTTCCGGCAATACCTGGAGTGGTTCGGTTTGGGATGGTGTGAGCATTTATAAAAAGAAGACACAGGAGCAGAAGGCAGATGGAAGTTATGTGACAGTCACAGCAGAATTCAGAAAATATCCGAATGTGGATGATTCCATTGCGGATCACAGTGCTTATCTGCTCGGCGCTAAGAATGGAGAGAAGTTCCGATATGATGGGCTGAAAGGATGCTCAGATTATAAGAAGGCAGTGCAGATCATTAAGGACGGTGGTTATGCTACCAGTCTTACTTATGTGGAAAAACTCTACAGTATTATAGAGAAATGGAAACTGACGCAGTATGATGTGACCGCTGAGACTTCGGATGTGATTAAGTATTACAGGGTAAGAAAGAACTGGGGAGATGTAGCTTCACAGCTTGGTGCGTATTCCGTATTTGATAATGCGAAGGCGATGGCTGACAAGCATCCGGGCTATAAAATTTATGACTGGAATGGAAAGCAGATGTATCCGGAAGTAATGTTAGAAACTGCAGGCGGAATGAGTAATGTGGACTGTCCATTTACAGTGAAGGTTAGTGTTCCAGATCTGAATATCAGGAAAGGCGCGGGAACGGATACAGCGAAGACCGGGAAGTTTACCGGAGTTGGCGTGTTTACTATTGTAGAAGTGAAAAATGGTAAGGATGCTGCGAAAGGATGGGGAAAACTGAAGTCCGGGGCTGGATGGATTAATTTGGATTTTGGGAAGAGAGAGTGATTGTATAAGGCATAGGAAAAGCCTGCGGGAATGATATGTGTTCCGGCAGGCTTTGTTTTAAGATAGATAAGGTTTTAACTTTTTTACGAGTTCATATACTTTTGTTCCGGGAGCAGAAGCTGACGGTAGTTTACCTTTATTGATTTTGTCAAGCTTTTCTGCATTTGCAATAGCGGCATCCATGTATGGTAGGAGAATTTGGTACATGTCGGTACGATTTTTTACATATTCACCAACTCCGAGAGAGGTAAGCATTTCCGTGAGCTTTGGCCAGTAGGATGTTCTGTGAAGATCGGACTGCATGAAACTGAAATGCAGCAGGAACCATAATTCTATGCATTGGTTTGACCAGATGGCATGATAGGTGGTCTCTTCGGTTGATTCAGAAACACAAAGCTCTGCAGTTTTATTGATATGGTCAGCTGGAAAATCATCAGTGTCGTATACAACCCATACATGCTTATATCCATTGGCCGAGGATGCTGCCATGTTTTTTGCCTTTTGAAAAAGGCTTAGTGTATTATCACCGGCACCGTGGACCCCAAGCTGAATACGGTCAGAGTAGGTGCTGTTGATGATATCTCTCATGGCTCCGAAGTATGCTGGTTCGGTGTCTGTTCCCTCGGTTATGATGAGATGATATTCCGGTTGAATTTTCTTTGGCTTGTCACGTCTGGCTTTCATCCAACTTTTGTCAAGGTCGCTTTTTTTTGGTGGTTTTAGGCTCATTAAAATTCACCTCCAAGCATATTGGATAGATATGGATCTGCTCCGTAGCGTCCCTCCAGATATTGCTTGTCGTAAGCTGCGGTATTCTTGATTCTGTCATTATCCTCACCACGGATTTCGTGGAGAGAATAGATTTCACTCTCATGTGCATTATTCTCCGCAGCGAACCAAATCTCATCACGGCGGAACACAGTATTCTTTAAAGTATACATATCATGAGAGGTAAACAGAAGCTGAGCACCATATTGATTAATTTCCTTATTTTTAAATAAGGAAATTACATACTTTAAAAGTTTTGGATGGAGCTTTGCATCTAATTCATCAATGATCACCATACGTCCTTCGCGAAGTGCGAGAAGAATAACCGGAAGAGCAGCAATGAGCTTTCTTGTTCCATCGGATTCTTCAGAGAATGGAAGCTCGTATTCTGCAGTGCCTAAGTTTCTCTTCATGAAAAGCTGATGACTATCTTCGTCATAGCGGTAGTCTGTAATATCAATGTCCATGTCATTTAAGGCACGAATAAACTGCTCCTTGTAAGGTGCATCCTTTGCAAGCATGATCTGATGCTCGACTATTGGATTTGCATAGCTACGGATAATGCAGCTCTCGAACCAGGTCATGACTTCACTGATAACCGAAATGTCATAGTTGATGGCAAGGAAGGAGAGATATGGCATCTTTGGATTGACACTTGTATTGATACTTTTCTTATTTATAGAAGGACCAAGTGTGATATTGTCAGTTTCGCGCTCAAAGATGGTGGCAGATTTCTTGCCGGTGATTGACTTACGGTATAATGATTCTGAAATGATCTCGTCGTTTTTGAGAGAGATGTAGTAGCAATACTCATTTTTTGCAATTCTAAAGAACATACGGAACTCTGTGGGTTCGTTTGCTGAATCCTGGTCGAATAGGAATGGTACTGCATCAACCTTTTGCTGAAGGATGAGATTCTGTCGGTTCTTTTCCAGTTCATGTACAGGCTTTACGATAGTGGAAATTACGCATGAAAGAGCCTGGAGAAGGTTAGACTTACCACCTCCGTTTGGTCCATATATAACACTTACAGGTAACAGGTCAGTTGCCTTTTCTTCTGTGATCAATGTTTCTTTGAATTCAGGAAGCGTGGCTGCCTGAAAATCTAAGGTTGTTTCTCCTTTGTAAGACTTAAAATTCTGAAATGAAAACTGGCATAACATGATTTGTATCCTCCTTTCCTAAGGATATTATATGCTTAATAAATGGAAAAATCAAGTTTTATAAGCTGAATAAGAAAAATAATTACTGAAATTAAATATAAAGCAAAGATATTTGTACTAAAACTCTTGCCTTTTGTGATTATTCATGTATTAGGGTACCCAAGATTTATTTGATTCAATTCAGATATATACAGGCTTTTTAATCTTTTTTCAGCATTTACCGGAATTATCTCGTCAAAAGGCGCTTAGGAAGATAGAAAGGTTCCGGGACGGAACCGGATTGGAAAGGAGACGCACCTGAGATGAGCGGTAACGAAAAGAAAGAGCTGCCTTGGTGGCAGAAGTACACATTGACATTAAATGAAGCATCGGAGTATTTCGGAATCGGATACAAGAAGCTGAAGCTGTTTGTGCAGGAGCATTCAGATGAGGATTTTGTCCTTTGGAATGGGAACCGAGCATTGATCAAACGGGAGCAGTTTGAGAAGTACATGGACAGTCAGATGAATGTGATTTAGTTTACAGAAATTTATAAAAATTTTAGTAGCAAAAGAGCCAGGGATGTGGTAGTATTATTTTACATAGTCGGATACATACTATGTAAATGAATATCATGTACTTGGCTCCCTCGATTTTGAAAGGAGACGATGTTCAATGAGCGAAAAGAGGCGCGATAGTAAGAATCGCATTCTTCGCACAGGAGAGAGCCAGGAAGCGGATGGACGCTATAAATATAGATATATTGATGCCAATGGAAAGCGTAAATCAGTTTACAGCTGGAGATTGGTGGCGACAGATAGCGTTCCATACGGAAAAAAAGATAATGCACCTTTACGAGACCAGGAGAAGCTTATCAACAGAGATCTGGATGATATGATTGTTCCTGATGGAGGTGGCTTAACGGTTAGTCAATTAGTCAGCAAGTACATTGCGACAAAGACAGGCGTTAAGCATACAACCAGAGCAGGCTATGGAACAGTGATGAATCTGCTTGAGAAGGATCCATTCGGAGAGAGGAGAATCGATAAAGTAAGATTATCCGATGCAAAAGAATGGCTCATCAAATTACAGCAGGTAGATAGGAAAAGCTATTCAGCAATTCACTCTATCAGAGGTGTTGTGAGACCTGCATTCCAATTGGCAGTTGATGATGATATATTAAGGAAGAATCCTTTTGAATTTCAGCTTGCAACTGTACTGGTAAATGACGCGGTCACTCGTGAGGCCATTACAAAGAAACAAGAAAAAACCTTTCTTGAATTTATTAAAAATGATGCGCACTATTGTAAGTATTATGATGGTATGTATATTCTGTTTAAAACGGGGATGCGTATTTCGGAATTTACAGGTTTGACGCTGAAGGATCTGGACATGGAAAATAGAACCATCAATATCGATCATCAGCTTCAGAAGACCGGGACGTTGGTTTACATTGATACAACAAAAACCTACGCCGGTACCAGAGTGATTCCGATGCAGGATGATGTGTATGAGTGCTTTCAAAATATTATCAAGGCGAGACCTAAGCTTAAGGTGGAGCCCATGATTGATGGTTATTCCGGATTTCTTTGCTTTGACAAGGATGGTAAGCCGATGGTGGCCATGCACTGGGAGAAATATTTTCAGCATGCAGTGCAAAAGTATAATCGCATTTATCGCATTCAGCTTCCAAAGATCACACCACACGTTTGCAGACATACGTATTGCTCTAATATGGCTAAGTCCGGAATGAATCCTAAAGTGCTTCAATATCTGATGGGACATTCGGATATCAGTGTCACTCTCAATACCTATACACATCTTAAATTGGATGATGCGATAGAAGAAGTAGAGAAGCTTGCTAAGAAGCAGGCAGAGGCAAATGAAGAGTTTAGACACATGGGGTTGAAGGATGATATACCAACAAAGAATGGTGGCAGAAAGCTTGGCTAAGACCGTATAAAGATTGAAGACTTCAGAATTTTATTGCTGATTTCTGAAAGGGAAAATCAAGGTTGTAAAAGGATGAAATGTAGCATACAGAGCTAAGCTGTGGTCTAAAAATGGTCTAAATACATTTTGGAGCAATCATAGAGATTTGGATCCAAAATAGTAAAATATGAGTATTATCAGCCATTGGTGGTCAGCAAATGTTTCATAACATTTGCCGAAAATGCCGAAATATAGATAGGATGGGCATAGATTACAGGTCCTTGAAAAATTTTGAATCAAAAAAGACCAGAAATAGACCAGAAAAGCCAATGGTCTAAACTTGAAAAAATAGTCCATTTTAGACCAATATTTAGACCATTTGGTGGAATAAATATACCGAGATAAGCCAAAATAAGCCGAGAAACAGAAAAATGGTTGATAGACTGAAAATGTGCGCAAAGCCCCATAAAATAAGGAAAAACCGAGAAAATCCAAGATAAGATAGGAGTTAAAAATATATGATACGAGTGCTTTTCATCTGCCACGGCAATATCTGCCGGTCAACTCTTGCCCAAAGTTTTTTCACCCATCTGGTGAACACCCATGGTCTTGCAGACCAGTTTGTCATTGACAGTTGTGCAACAAGCAGAGAAGAAATCGGCAATCTACCCCACAGAGGAACTGTCAATAAATTAAGAGAAATGGGCATTCCGGTAGTTCCTCATCAGGCGAGACAGATTACCTGGTCCGACTATACCAATTTTGATTATATCATTGGTATGGATTCTGCCAACATACGCAATCTTCATCGTATGCTCAGGGGAGATCCGGATAAAAAAATATCCAAATTATTAGATTATACTTCCCGAAAAGGTGAAGATATTGCAGATCCATGGTATACCGGTAATTTTGATGCAACTTACCGGGACGTAAAAGAGGGCTGTGAAGCCCTCCTGGATGAATGTCTCTTGCATCTGTAAGCTTTAAGTAAAGTTTCAGGCTTATACTCCTGTATTTTTACTTTTCGTTCCTGATTTTCAATCAGCCTTCCAGTGCATAAGAAAGTAATTTTTTTAAATCGTGATGAAACTGCCGGTTTTTACTGTGCAGTTTCTTTTTTTCTGATGCAGATTTCATCTGCTCAACCTGAACCCGGTAACGGTTGAATAAGGCAATGTAATCATTTCCGGGTTTCTGTCCCCACCGAACCAGTACCCAGTTCATAGCCTCGTCATTCCAAAATTCCATCGGGATTTCTGCCATTTTCAGTAAAGTGATATATTGGACTGCCTCCCTGGCCATTTTTGCGATCTGACGATTGCGGTATGTATTTTCATGTTCAGCCCGTCCAAGCTTTCCGAGCAATCGCTTCGGCATACTTTTTTTCTTTTCCTCGCGGTTCATCAGTTGTAAACTTTTTTCAAGTATTTCATTCAGACTGCTATATGCATTCCAGTAGGTAACAAAAGAAACAGACTCCGCTGTCTTTTCCTCCGGCTCAAGCTTGAATGTCTTAAATACCCGTTCCACTGGTTCTGGATTCCCGAAAAGCTGTACATCATAACCTTTTCTTTTTTCGGGATCAGATAATGTCTGATATGCTTCAAGTATTTCCTGCATAAAAGCGGTTGTATCTATATCTTTATGTGCATTTGCATCTGGATGATACACTTTTGCCAATGCATTTTTTGCAATTGTGATTTCCTCGATTGACGCATCTCTGGACACACCTAATATTTCATAATAAGTGCGAGACTTCATGAAGGACCTCCTTCTTATAACCATTTATTTTCCATGATTAATATACGCTAGTCATTTTCAAAAGTCAATGAAACTCTGTCTGCATATTTTGAAATTCTCCCTACTATATTAGTAACATACGAGATTCTGGGGGAAATCCTTTATGAAAACGATCAAGAAGCTGTTGGCAGTCATGCTGATCTGCATACAGACACTGCAATTTTCAATGGTTCCAAATGTCCTGGCTGAAGAAACAACAACTACTCCGGGAACAGAACAAACTTCGGATACGGCAGTAGAAGTGACTGCTCCTTCTGCAATTTTAATGGAAATGACAACGGGTACAGTATTATACGAAAAAGATGCGGATACTGCACGACCACCGGCAAGTGTCACGAAAGTCATGACAATGCTTTTAATTTTTGATGCACTTGCAGAAGGGAAAATTCAGTTGGAGGATGAAGTTACAACTTCTGAATATGCCTCTTCTATGGGCGGCTCGCAGGTCTTCCTGGAAACGGGAGAAAAGCAGACCGTAGAAACTTTACTCAAATGTATTTCTGTTGCCAGTGCAAATGATGCCTGTGTTGCTATGGCTGAATATATTTCAGGAAATGAAGAGGAATTTGTCCGTCAGATGAATCTTCGTGCAGAAGGTCTCGGCATGAAACACACTCATTTTGTGAATTGTAACGGACTGGATGCAGAAGGTCACGAAACAAGTGCCCGTGATATTGCATTGATGTCCCGTGAACTTCTCCTGAAATATCCGGAAATTCATAATTATTGTACGATCTGGATGGAAAATATCACTCATACAACCTCAAAAGGTTCGTCTGAATTTGGATTAACTAATACCAATAAACTGATCCGTCAGTATGAATATGCAACCGGATTAAAAACCGGCTCTACCGGCAAGGCAAAGTTCTGTGTTTCAGCAACTGCTGAAAAAAATGGTGTCAGTCTGATCGCAGTTATTATGGGGGCTGAAGACTCCAAAGCCAGGTTCAAGGATGCTGTTACCTTATTAAATTATGGGTTCGGAAAATGTCAGATGTATACGGATGAAAATATGCCTTCTTTGGATCCAATCTCTGTCACCGGTGGTATACAGGAATCCATCTCACTTGAATATGAAAAGAAATTTACTTATCTGGATACAACAGGAGCAAATCTGAATGCTGTTACTTCAAGGCTTCAGATTCCTGATAAAGTAAATGCTCCGGTTAAAAAAGGGGACACTGTCGGTCAACGGATTTACTATTTAGACGAAAAAGAAATCGGCAGTGTGAATCTTCTGGCTGAAGAAACCGTTAAGAAAGCAGGATTCTTTGATTATCTGAGAAAAGCTCTTTACTGGATTGCACTATAAAGAATACTTATCATATTTTCCGGGAAACTCTGCCAGAGAATCTTTATATTTTTCTTGTCCTCGAAAGGGAATGTGATTTATAATCATTTTATCTGCTGCCGGGATGCAGAGACAGGAGAGTGAGACATTTATGAATATACCAATGATTATTTTTCTTTTTATTCTGATCGCAGGGGGACTGCTTGGATTGGAGATTTATCGGGAACTCCATCATTTCCGGGTAACTCACTACACGATTGAATCACAAAAATTTAAAGGATTCAGCAGGGATCTGAATCTGATTTTTCTAAGTGATCTTCATAATCGGGTTTATGGTGAGAAAAATGAACCTCTGCTACAGGCTATCCGCAATGAAAAGCCGGACCTGATTTTAATCGGTGGAGATATGCTCGTCGGCAAGGAAGATGCCTCCTATGATATTGCACTTGATTTTACCAGTCAGTTACCCCAAATTGCTCCGGTGCTTTACGCGACAGGAAACCACGAGCAGCGTATGAGGGAAAACCCTGAGATCTATCAAGCTTCCTATGCCGACTACCGGCAACAGTTGAAAGACAGGGGTGTTCTTTTTTTGGAAAATGGAAGCTGCCGGATTGAAGCAGGAACGGTTCTCCTGGAAATTTCGGGTGTGGAACTTCCATCCGCATCGTATAAAAAGCTGAAAAAGCTTCCGATCCGGGCTTCTGATATTGCAGAATATCTCCATAAAGATAGTGTTTCGGTTACTGAAGATTCAGTTTACCGCATTTTACTTGCCCATAATCCAGCTTATATGAATGCTTATAAAGGATGGGGGGCTGATCTTATTTTATCCGGTCATCTCCACGGTGGAGTGATGCGACTTCCCGGAATTGGTGGAGTAATCACCCCACAAGCCTTCCTTTTTCCAAAATACTCTGGTGAAATGACGAAAGAAGGAGAACAGACCATCATTGTCAGCCGTGGACTTGGAACGCATACAATCAATATCCGGCTTTTTAATCAGCCTGAAGTCGTGTCCATCTGCCTGAAAAGATCGGAAAATAAGAAATAATTTTTGAATAGCCGGAATGATGAAAGGTGAAAAAGCCGTTGTCAAAATTCCTTTTTTCCCCTATAATATTCATGTTATGGTATTTTGGGATTTTTCACGGAAATATGCACTGGGAAAATCTGCAGGTACTTCAGATCATGCTTTTAAGCACAGAAATGACAAGAGGGAAAAATGGGTATACCGGTAAAGTTAGAAGTATTTGAAGGACCACTGGATCTGCTCCTTCATTTGATAGAGAAAAATAAAGTTGATATTTATGATATTCCGATTGTTGAGATCACGAATCAGTATATGGAATATATCAGGGGGATGCAGCATGAAGATCTGAATGTCATGAGTGAATTTCTTGTGATGGCAGCGATGCTTCTGGATATCAAATGTCGGATGCTTCTTCCTAAAGAAGTGACGGAAGAAGGAGAGGAAGAAGATCCGCGTCAGGAGCTTGTGGAACAGCTCCTTCAATATAAGATGTACAAGTATATGGCATTTGAACTGAAAGACCGTGAACTGGATTCGGGTCAGGTTATGTATAAATCTCCGGATATTCCGGAAGAGATTCTTGAATACGCAGAACCTGTAGACCTGGATCAGCTTCTTGGAGATCTCACTATGGCTAAATTAGGAGAAGTGTTCCGTGAGATCATGAAGCGTCAGGCTGAAAAGATTGATCCGGTCAGGAGTAAATTCGGAAAGATTGAAAAAGAAGAGGTTTCTCTTTCAGATAAATTTGTCTATGTTCATGAATATATGCGTCAGCATAAGAGGTTCAGTTTCAGGCAGCTTCTTTTGGAACAGAAGAGTAAGATGCATATCGTTGTTACTTTTCTTGCAATCCTGGAAATGATGAAGCTGGGAGAGATTCACGTAGAGCAGGAAAATACCTGTGGAGAGATCATGATTGAAAGGATAGGAGAAGCAGATGAATACAAAGAAGCTTCAGGCAGCGATCGAAGCGATTCTGTTCACAATGGGGGAATCAGTGGAACTGAGTAAGATTGCAGCAGCGATTGAACAGGATGAACCTACGACCCGTGGAATCATTTCTGATATGATGACTGCTTATGAAAAGCAGAACCGCGGTATCCGGATTATTGAGCTGGATCATTCATTCCAGTTATGTACAAAAAAAGAATACTATGATTATCTCATCCGCATTGCCAGACAACCTAAGAGGTATGTACTCACGGATGTTATGCTGGAGACGCTCTCGATCATTGCATACCGTCAGCCGGTAACCAAACTGGAAATTGAAAAGATCCGCGGGGTAAAATCTGATCATGCTGTCAATAAGCTGGTGGAATATGGACTAGTGGAAGAAGTCGGACGGATGGATGCCCCGGGCAGACCTATTTTATTTGGGACAACCGAGGAATTTCTTCGGCGTTTCAGTGTTCAGTCTCTTGATGATCTTCCATCTCTTGCTCCTGAACAGATTGAGCATTTTAAAGAAGAAGCAGAAGACGAGGCCAAGTTAAAACTTGATATCTGATTTTTAGTTACGCAAGCAGTTTCTTCTTTTATAAGGTCTGATTTTCAGACTGGATACATAAAATAATGACAAGACAATTCTGTAACGGAGTTGGAGCAGTGGCAAAAGTCAGATTATTTTATCGGAGAAAAATTTGTTACTGGCTGATCGTATCAGTAATGATCCTGATGACTCTCAATCCATCTTTACAGGTGATTGCAAAGGAATCAGTAAGCGATGATCTTACTGTCTATACAGATGCCGGTGAATCTTTAGAATTATACGCCCGTTCAGCCGTCCTTATGGACGGAGACAGCGGACGTATTTTATTTGAAAAAAATGGATCCGATCCACGTCCTATGGCGAGTACAACGAAGATCATGACGTGTATTCTTGCTCTCGAAGCATCTGATCCATCTCGGAAGATCACTGTCAGTTCTCAAGCAGCCTCCCAGCCAAAAGTCCATCTTGGAATGACAGAAGGACAGTCTTTTTATTTAAAAGATCTTCTTTATTCCCTTATGCTGGAATCCCATAATGACGCTGCCGTTGCAATAGCGGAGGGAATTGATGGCAGTGTAGAAGCTTTTGCCCAAAGGATGAATCAGAAAGCCGAAGAAATAGGATGTAAAAATACATATTTCATTTCTCCCAATGGATTGGATGCACAGGATTCTCAAAGCAATCATCATACTACAGCCCGGGAACTTGCACTGATCCTGCGTTACTGCATTATGGTTTCGCCCCAGCGTGAGGCCTTTTTGAAAATCACCCGCACCATGCAGTATACTTTTCAGGACTGCGAAAAGAATTTTTCTTATTCCTGTAATAACCACAATGCGTTTCTTAATATGATGGAAGGTGCTCTTACCGGTAAGACCGGTTTTACTGCGGATGCCGGATATTGTTATGTGGGGGCATTGCAGCGGGATGACAGGACTTTTATCGTTGCTTTACTGGCATGCGGCTGGCCTAATAACAGAAATTATAAATGGATGGATACAAAAAAATTAATGACCTACGGATTAGAAAATTATGTTTATCGCGATTTTCAAGTGAAAGCAGCCCCACACTTTGTACTGGTACAAAACGGCATTGAAAATAAAATGAACTATCCCTCTTCTGATCCTGTCCGGCTGGAAGTTCGTGCAAATACAGAACCATTCCGCCTTTTAATGAACCAAAAAGAGGATATTTCGATTCGATACTATCTGACAGACAAGGTCCATGCACCTGTCAGGGAGAATACCCGTCTTGGGATTATGAAGTGTTATCTTGGAGATGAAGTAATCCGGGAATTTCCTCTTGTCGCAACGAAAACCATTGCGAAACGTACTTTGAAAACCTGTTTTGATTATGCTATATTAAAATATATCAATAAAACTGATTAAATTCACCACTGGAATATATCTGAAAGCTATGATACTATAGGTGAAGACAAAAAAGAGCAACTAAATTGATGAAATATAAGGAGTGTACGACTATGGAAAACTGGAAAAAATACGAAAAGACTTATTTTATGCCGCCAGAGCCATGTTATGACTGGGTAAAAAAAGATTCTATTGATAAAGCACCGATCTGGTGCAGTGTGGATCTGCGGGATGGAAACCAGGCACTGATCGAACCAATGAGCCTGGATGAAAAACTGGAGTTTTTCCAGCTCCTCGTAGATGTTGGATTTAAAATGATCGAGGTAGGATTTCCTGCAGCATCTGAGACAGAGTATCAGTTTCTTAGAACATTGATCGAGCAGAATATGATTCCTGATGACGTTACGATTCAGGTTCTGACTCAGGCAAGAGAACATATCATCAAAAAAACTTTTGAAGCTGTAAAGGGTGCTCCACATGCGATCATCCATGTATACAATTCAACTTCTGTAGCACAGCGTGAACAGGTATTCCGCAAAGATAAAGAGCAAATTAAGCAGATTGCCATTGATGGAGCTACATTATTAAAGAAGCTTGCCGAGGAAACAGAAGGAAACTTCACTTTCCAGTACAGTCCGGAAAGTTTCCAGGGAACAGAAGTTGACTATGCATTGGATGTCTGCAACGCTGTCCTTGATATATGGCAGCCAACTGCTGACAACAAAGCGATCATCAATCTTCCTACAACGGTAGAAAATGCAATGCCGCATGTATTTGCCAGTCAGGTAGAGTATTTCAACAAACATTTATTACACCGCGAAAACGTAATCCTTTCCCTTCATCCACATAATGACAGAGGATCAGGTGTATCAGATGCAGAACTTGGAATCCTTGCCGGAGCAGATAAGATTGAGGGAACATTGTTTGGAAACGGTGAGAGAACCGGAAACGTAGATATCATTACTCTTGCCATGAACATGTTCTCACAGGGAGTAAATCCAAATCTTGATTTTTCCAATATGAGTGAGATCTGCGAAGTATATGAGCGTGTTACAAGAATGAAAGTTTCTCCTCGTCAGCCATATGCAGGTGACCTTGTATTTACTGCGTTCTCAGGTTCCCATCAGGATGCGATTGCAAAGGGCATGGCATGGAGAGAAGAACATGACTGCAAGACATGGACAGTTCCATATCTTCCGATTGACCCACAGGATGTTGGAAGAAGATATGATTCGGATGTTATCCGTATCAACAGCCAGTCAGGAAAAGGTGGCGTAAACTATATTCTGAAGCAGAGCTTTGGTATCAGCCTGCCGGAGAAGATGAGAGAAGAAGTCGGATACATGGTAAAAGATGTTTCTGACAAGGCTCATCAGGAACTGACACCGGATGTTGTATATCGTATTTTTGAGGATCATTATATCAGTGCAAAACCAATCTTCAGTGTGGACGAATGCCACTTTAAGCAGGAAGATGGTATCGTAGCAGAAGCAACGATCCATCAGAATGACAATAACCACAAGATCACAGGTGTTGGAAACGGACGCCTGGATGCAGTAAGCAATGCGATCAAGCATTACTTTGGCATCAGTTACGAACTTGCTTTTTATGAAGAACATTCTCTTACAAAAGGATCTTCTTCCCGTGCAGTTGCTTACGTTGGTGTTATCTGTAATAAAAAGAAATACTGGGGAGTCGGAATTGATGCCGACATTATTAAAGCATCCATCCAGGCTCTGGTAGTCGCCGTAAATAAATTGCCGGAAATTGCCGAATCCCAGTCCTGCAAAGATGAAAGACTTTTAGAAATCACCAACTACATCTACGCAAATTATAAAGATGTGACTTTGGATGACCTTTCAGAAAAGTTTTTCCTTTCCAAACCGTATCTCTCTAAATATATTAAAGAGAAATCCGGACTGACTTTCGGGGATATTCTTAAGCAGGTCAGAATGAAAAAGGCACGTGCAATGCTCAAGAGCAGCAGTGCTACTGTAGAAAGCATCGCAGAATCTGTCGGATATCAGAATGTAGAACATTTTAACCGGATCTTTAAGAAGATGTACAATATCACGCCGGTTCAGTATCGGAACAGACATTAATAAATTTGTAGTTGTTGAAGAGAAAATATACAGGCAGCAAGGAGTTTTTTGACAGAAGAGCGTCCATATCCGCACTTGTTGCTGCATCGCAGTGCAGGACCCGCTTTACCTCAGCCCGTTGACAACTTGTAACAGAAACGTGGAAACAGTCGTGCAGTGGCACTCCTGTTTACGTTCCTTAACAAGTTGGGCAAAGTGTCTTCGGAACGCTCCCTGTCAATGCACTGCTCACGCAACAGCAAGTGCGGATATTAGGCTTTTCAAATCAGAAAGCGTTCCTTGCACCGGGACATTTTCTCTCAACAATACGAAATTTCAATAAGAAGTAGAAAGCCGGAAGGTTATCGACTAAGATAAATGATTTGTCAAATAGTAAATACAATATCTACTATCTAATATTTACGAGATGCCAGGGGCAAAAGGTCTAAGCCCACATGAGCTTGTTCATAGGTGGGTGAAAGACCTTAGGACCCGCCCCGATATTCGCATATCGTGGGATGATAATCCCACGATATGCGAATATTGGGTAGGATTGTGGGAGTGCGTAGCACGGAGCAATCCGTAGGCATCAAAGTCGGGGGCTTTTGCCCCCGACATCTTTACGATCGAATATCTTACTCAATAACCATCCGGCTTTTTCTATCTTTTTTAAATTTGTATTGTTGGATGGATACGCTGCGGAGCTAAAAAACTTCTTATCGAGATGGTCAGCGGAAAGCAGGGTGTTCCTGAGCAGGTGCATTAGCAGGGAGCGTTCCGAAGACACTTTGCAGCGTTTGTTAGAGAAAGTAAATCGAGTGCCATTGCACGAAGATTTCCACTTTCGAGTTACAAACGGTCAACGGGCTGAGGTAAAGCGGGCCTGCACCGCGAGGGAATATCTCTGCTTTCCGCGTCCGCTTCGCCACCAAGAATTTGTATGTCTTCTAAGCGTATCACCCCAACAAATACAAATTTTCTATGTGAAAAAATTGTCAGTTTCCGCAAATTTAGAATTGAAATTTGGGGAACGCTAGTATATACTAGAATAGGCAGAAATTTTGGTTTATTTTAAATATTTTATAACTATGGAGGGCTAAAATATGAGCTACAATGCAACAGGAAACTCAGCAAGCAGACGTATTGCCACATTGCTTGATGAGGGAAGCTTTGTTGAAATTGGTGGTGCTGTTACAGCAAGAAGTACCGATTTCAATATGCAGGAGAAGGCGGCTCCTTCAGACGGTGTTATTACCGGATACGGAGTGATCGATGGTAATCTTGTCTATGTATATAGTCAGGATGCTGATGTTCTCGGCGGAGCTATCGGAGAGATGCATGCGAAAAAGATCGCACGGATCTATGATATGGCAATGAAGATGGGAGCACCTGTTATCGGTCTGATCGATTGTGCCGGATTAAGACTTCAGGAAGCAACAGATGCACTTGAGGCATTTGGAAGTCTTTATCAGAAACAGGCACTCGCATCCGGAGTGATTCCGCAGGTAACAGCTATTTTCGGTATGTGCGGAGGCGGACTTGCAATCGTGCCGGGTCTTGCAGACTTCACATTTATGGAAGAAAACGATGGAAAATTATTTGTTAATTCTCCGAATGCACTGGAAGGAAATGAAATTTCCAGATGTAATACAGCCAGTGCCGCTTATCAGAGCAAGACGGCTGGTCTTGTAGATGGTATCGGTACAGAGGCAGAGATTCTCGGACAGATTCGTTCACTTGTATGCATGATTCCTGCCAATTATGAAGACGATATGTCTTATGAAGAATGTACAGATGATCTGAACCGTGTATGTGCTGATATCGCAAATGCATCAGAAGATACAGCAATCGCACTTGCACAGATTGCTGATAATGGCGTTCTTGTAGAGACAAAGAAAGATTATGCAAAAGAGATGGTTACAGGCTTTATCCGTCTGAATGGACAGACTGTAGGTGTCGTTGCCAACCGTTCCAAAGTATACGGAGCTGATGCTGAGACAGAGGCTGAATTTGATGCTGGACTTACTGTTGACGGATGTGCCAAAGCAGCAGATTTCGTTAATTTCTGTGATGCATTCTCTATCCCGGTTCTGACGCTGACAAATGTAGCAGGCTTTGCTGCAACTGTAGAGTCTGAGAAGAACATGGCCAAGGCTGTTGCCAGACTGACTTATGCATTTGCAAATGCGACTGTTCCGAAAGTAAATGTGATCGTAGGAAAAGCATTTGGAAGTGCTTATGTAGCAATGAACAGCAAATCAGTTGGTGCTGATCTTGTATATGCATGGCCGACAGCAGAGATCGGTATGATGGATGCAAAACTTGCAGCACAGATTATGTATCCAGATGCTGATGCAGATACTCAGAGTGCAAAAGCAGCAAAATATAAAGAACTGCAGTCCAGTCCGAACGCAGCAGCAGCCAGAGGATATGTTGATGCCATCATCGAACCTGCAGACACCAGAAAATATGTGATCGGTGCATTTGAAATGCTGTTCACAAAAAGAGAGAATCGTCCGGACAAAAAGCACGGTACGGTTTAGTGAGGTGAGGCGAAGTGAAGAAAAAAATCAGTTTATTAGGACTTATCCTCATTCTCGTCCTTAGCTTTACGGGATGTGGTAAGTCTGAGACGACAGAGTATGATCAGACGACAATGGAGCAGTATGCAGATACAATCATCAGTGCATTCAGTTCTATGTCTGAAGAAGATATGGATTATTACGAGAATCTGAGAGATCTGAATCTTGATATTACTCTTTTACAGGCACAGTTACCGATCGATGGATCGGATTTCCTGACTATGATCGAAAGCTGGAAGGCTTCTCAGGAAGAATGTGGCGCTTATATTGAGCATGGTGACTGGACAATGAAAGTCAGCCATGATGGTGCAACACTTTCATCCGAAGGTAAATTTGAGGACAGAGATGCTGAGATTGCTTTCACATTCAATGAGAAGAGCGATATGGAGAGCATGACAGTATCCGCACATTATACAACAGGAGAAATCCTTAAAAAAGCCGGATTAAATACAATCCTTGGAATGGGAACTGTATTTGTTGTATTGATTTTCATTTCATTTATTATCTATCTGCTTGGATTCATTCCGAAGCTTCAGAAGAAGCTTTCCGGTAAAGGAAAAGCTGCAGAAGAGAAGAAGGAAACACCTGTACAGGCAGCTCCGGCACCTGCAGTATCTGCACCACAGGCAGCAGGTACGGATGACGGCGAACTTGCAGCAGTTATTGCAGCAGCAATCGCAGCTTCAGAAGGAACTTCTACAGATGGTTTTGTAGTTCGTTCTATCAAGAGAAGAAAATCAAATAAATGGAATTAATCAGGAGGATATGAAAATGAAGAATTATACAATTACAGTAAACGGAAATGTATATGATGTAACAGTTGAAGAAAATGGTGCAGGTGCAGTTCAGACAGCAGCACCAGTTGCAGCTCCTAAGGCTGTTGCTCCAAAAGCAGCTCCGGCAGCAGGTGCAGGAAGTATCCAGGTAAAAGCCGGTGCAGCCGGAAAAGTATTCCAGATTCCTACATCCGTTGGTCAGAGTGTACAGGCTGGAGATACTGTAATCGTGATCGAGGCCATGAAGATGGAGATCCCGGTTGTTGCCCCGGAAGCAGGAACTATTGCCAGCATTGATGTTGCAGTAGGTGATGCTGTTGAATCAGGAGCCGTACTCGCTACATTAAACTAGTTACTGAACCAGGAGGTTTTACAAATGGAATATATTTCAAATACGCTGGGAAACCTCGTAGATCAGACCGCGTTCATGAATCTGACTTTTGGTAACCTGATCATGATCGCTGTTGCCTGCGTGTTTCTCTATCTGGCAATCCACCATGGCTTTGAGCCATTGCTTCTTGTTCCGATTGCCTTTGGTATGTTGCTTGTAAATATCTATCCGGATATTATGCTTCATGCTGAAGATGCAGCAAACGGTACAGGTGGACTTCTGTATTACTTTTATCAGCTTGACGAGTGGTCGATCCTTCCTTCTCTGATTTTCCTCGGAGTCGGAGCTATGACAGACTTTGGTCCGCTGATTGCGAATCCGAAGAGTTTTCTTCTCGGAGCAGCAGCACAGTTTGGTATCTTTGCCGCTTATCTTGGAGCGATGGCTCTTGGATTTTCCGACAAGGCAGCAGCAGCTATCTCTATTATCGGAGGTGCAGATGGTCCGACATCTATCTTCCTTGCAGGTAAACTGCAGCAGACAGCTATCATGGGACCAATCGCTGTAGCGGCATATTCTTATATGTCACTTGTGCCGATCATCCAGCCACCGATCATGAAACTTCTTACAACAGAGAAGGAAAGAAAGATCAAAATGGATCAGCTTCGTCCGGTTTCCAAACTGGAGAGAATCCTGTTCCCGATCATTGTTACGATCGTTGTCTGCGTGATCCTTCCTACAACAGCTCCACTGGTTGGTATGCTGATGCTTGGTAACCTGTTCAAAGAGTGTGGCGTAGTAAGACAGTTGACAGAGACAGCTTCTAATGCTCTGATGTATATCGTAGTTATCCTTCTTGGTACGTCTGTAGGTGCTACAACAAGTGCGGAAGCATTCCTGAACCTTGATACGATCAAGATCGTTATCCTCGGTCTCATAGCATTTGCATTCGGTACTGCGGCAGGTGTACTGTTCGGTAAACTGATGTGCTGGATTACTAAGGGAAAAGTAAATCCGTTGATCGGTTCTGCAGGTGTATCTGCGGTTCCTATGGCAGCACGTGTATCCCAGAAAGTTGGTGCTGAGGCAGATCCTACAAACTTCCTGCTTATGCATGCAATGGGACCAAACGTTGCCGGAGTTATCGGTACTGCAGTAGCAGCCGGAACATTTATGGCCATCTTCGGCGTTAAGTAAATTTGGAGGACAAATAAATGGCAGAAATTGAAAAGAAACCAGTTAAAATAGTAGAAACCATTCTGCGTGATGCACATCAGTCCCTGATTGCAACCAGAATGACAACAGATCAGATGATGCCGATCGTCGACAAGATGGATAAAGTCGGATATCATGCTGTAGAGTGCTGGGGTGGAGCAACATTTGATGCTTCCCTCCGTTTCCTTAAAGAAGATCCATGGGAAAGACTTAGAAAGTTCCGTGATGGATTCAAGAATACAAAGCTTCAGATGCTGTTCCGTGGACAGAATATCCTTGGATACCGTCCTTATGCAGATGATGTTGTAGAATATTTTGTACAGAAATCTGTAGCAAATGGAATCGATATTATCCGTATTTTTGACTGTCTCAATGATATGAGAAACCTTCAGACAGCCGTTACAGCAGCCAACAAGGAAAAAGCACATGCACAGGTTGCAATGTCTTATACTCTTGGAGATGCTTATACATTGGAATACTGGGTTGACCTTGCAAAGAGAATCGAAGATATGGGTGCAAGCTCTATCTGTGTAAAAGATATGGCAGGACTTCTTGTTCCATATCAGGCAACAGAGCTTGTTACAGCACTGAAAGAAGCTGTAAGTATCCCGATCGAAATGCATACACATTATACTTCCGGTGTAGCTTCCATGACTTATCTGAAGTCTGTAGAAGCAGGTGCTGACATCATTGATACAGCTATGTCACCATTCGCACTTGGAACATCCCAGCCGGCAACAGAAGTTATGGTTGAGACATTCAAGGGAACACCTTACGATACAGGACTGGATCAGAATCTTCTTGCTGAGATTGCTGATTACTTCCGTCCAATCCGTGACGATGCTCTTGAGAGCGGGCTTCTGAATCCTAAGAACCTTGGTGTAAATATCAAAACTCTTCTGTACCAGGTACCGGGAGGAATGCTTTCCAACCTTACATCCCAGTTAAAAGAGCAGGGTGCTGAAGACAAGTTCTATGAAGTTCTTGAGGAAGTACCGCGTGTCCGTAAAGATCTTGGTGAGCCGCCACTGGTTACACCTTCTTCACAGATCGTTGGAACTCAGGCAGTATTTAACGTATTGATGGGGGAACGTTATAAGATGGTTACAAAAGAAACAAAAGATGTTCTCGCAGGAAAATACGGAAAGACAACAAAACCGGTTGATCCGGAACTTCAGAAGAAAGCTCTCGGTGATGTAGAACCTATCACGTGTCGTCCGGCAGATCTGATCCCGGATGAGCTTGATACACTCCGTGAAGAGTGCAAGCAGTGGATTCAGCAGGATGAGGATGTGCTGACATATGCATTATTCCCACAGGTTGCTGTTGATTTCTTCAAATACAGACAGGCTCAGCAGACAAAAGTTGATGCTACAGTAGCTGACACAGAGAATGGAGCTTATCCAGTCTAATTATAAAATCTGAATTAACACAGAGAACAGAGAACCTGCCGATGGCAGGTTCTCTTGCATATTCAGACATACAAAGAAGAGATACAAAACGGGAATACCGTTTTGCATCTCTTCTTTGTACTGCTCTGTATCTTTTCTTTTTTATTTGTAAGCATTTCTTTTTGGTGGTATCATATAGTTATATGCATATCGGGAGGTAATTAACATGAATATTCAAAAGAGGATCAATGCCCTTCGCAGTGCGATGATACAAAAAGGGATTGATATTTATATTATTCCTACGGCGGATTTTCATCATAGTGAGTATGTAGGAGATTATTTCAAATTCCGTGAATATATGACCGGATTCACCGGTTCTGCAGGAACAGCCGTTTTTACCAGTAAAAAGGCTGGACTTTGGACAGACGGACGTTATTTTATCCAGGCAGAGCAGCAGTTAGCAGGCAGTGGGATTGATCTTTACAGATCCGGTGAACCCGGAGTTCCCTCGATTGAAGAATTTCTTGAGAAAGAGCTTCAGGAAGGACAGATTCTCGGTTTTGACGGAAGAACTATCAGCTATGAAGAAGGAACGTCCTACCGTCAGCTCGCAGAGCAGAATCATGCATCTGTAAACTTTTTGCAGGATCTTGCATCTGAAATTTGGACAGATCGACCGGATCTTCCTTCTGAACCGGCATTTTTGCTTGAAGATCAGTATACCGGAGAGGGTATTGAATCCAAACTGACCCGTGTACGCTTGAAAATGAAAGAATATGGATGTGATACGCATATCCTTTCAAGTCTTGATGATATTGCCTGGCTTTTTAATATCCGGGGAAATGATATTGCCTATTGTCCTCTTGTTCTTTCTTATGCAATCGTTTATAATGATTCAGTTGAACTTTTTGCTGATACATCTAAATTTTCAGATACACTTTTGCAGCTTTTTGCTCAACAGCAGATTATTCTGCATCCTTATGAAGAAATTTATGATACTGTGTCCCAATTTAACGAAAATCAGACCGTTCTGCTTGATTCCCGGATCATGAACTACAGCCTGTACCGTAAGATACCTGAATTTGTGACTGTTGTGGACAGACCGAATCCGGAGATCCTTATGAAATGCATAAAAAATGATGTCCAGGTAGAAAATCTGAAAGCAGCTCATTTAAAAGACGGAATTGCCCATACCAGATTCATGTACTGGCTCAAGACGAATAGCGGAGAATTTCCTGTCACAGAACTGTCCGCCTCTCAGAAACTGGAAGAATTTCGTGCAATGCAGAACGGATTTATCGGTCCCAGTTTTGCACCGATCAGTGCTTATGGGGAGCATGGTGCGATCGTTCATTACAGTGCCGATGAAGAAAGTAATGTAGAACTTAAGCCAGGAAAGCTGTTTATGACAGATACCGGCGGCCATTACCTTCAGGGATCTACCGATATTACCAGAACCGTTGCCATTGGTGAAGCAGGACAGGTAGAAAAAGAGCATTTTACCCTTGTTGTACGTGCTATGCTGCGGCTTGCTAGCACTATATTTCTTCATGGATGCAGCGGAACTAACCTAGACTGTATCGCAAGAGAAGTATTTTGGAAGAAAGGACTGAACTTTAACCACGGAACCGGCCATGGGGTCGGATATCTGCTCAACATCCATGAAGGACCGATCAATTTCCGCTGGAAAGAAGGGAAGACACCTTCACAGACCTTTGAAAAAAATATGGTGATCACAGATGAACCGGGGCTTTATATTAAAAATTCTCATGGGATCCGAATTGAAAATGAACTTCTTGTTACCGAAGCAGACCACAATGAATATGGACAGTTTATGAAGTTTGAAGTTCTCACCCTGGTACCCATTGATCTGGATGCATTGCTTCCTGAGCAGATGACTTTCGAAGAGCGGGAGCAGTTAAATAACTATCATCAGCTGGTCTATAAAAAGATCAGTCCTTATCTGCCTGAAGCAGAAAAAGAATGGTTAAAGCATTATACCAGAGCTGTATAACGCAAAAAGCAGAAGAAAATAAAATAGGAAAATAATCAAATGGAAATAGAAACTACAGAAAATAATATCAATGAATTAATCTCAAGAATTGATGCCCGGTATGGGAAAATGAGCAAAGGGCAGAAACGTCTGGCTGATTACGTGAAGGGCAATTATGATAAGGCAGTTTTCCTGACCGCCGCAAAGCTTGGTGAGATTGTCGGTGTCAGTGAATCTACTGTCGTCCGGTTTGCCACGCAGCTTGGATACAGCGGATACCCAGGATTTCAAAAAGCACTGGAAGAGCTTGTCCGCAATAAGCTCAATTCGATCCAGAGAATGGAAGTCACTTACGGGCGTATCAGTCAGAGTGAGATCCTTGAAACGGTACTGCAGTCTGATATAGAAAAGATCAAGCTTACACTCGGTGCGATTGATCATGCAGCTTTTAATCTTGCCATAGATACCATCCTCAATGCGAGACGCATCTATGTGGTTGGAATCCGCAGTTGTGCACCTTTGGCTTCTTTTATGGGATTTTATCTGAATCTTGTATGTGAGGATGTTGTAACTGTAAATACCAACAGCTCCAGTGAGATTTTTGAACAGCTTATCCGCATCGGTGAAAAAGATGTAATCATCGGGATCAGCTTTCCCCGTTATTCTATGCGTACTCTGAAAGCACTGGAATTTGCCAGCAACCGGAAAGCAAAAGTAATTACCCTGACAGACAGTATCCATTCTCCTATGAATCTGTATTCTTCCTGTAATCTGATCGCAAGAAGTGATATGGCTTCTATTGTAGATTCTCTTGTTGCACCACTCAGCGTTGTAAATGCACTGATTGTTGCCTTATGTATGAAGAAACAGAAAGAAGTAGTTTCGACGCTTGAAACTTTAGAAGAAATCTGGGGAGAATATCAGGTCTACAGCAGTGATGAATTAAATCATGTCAGTGATACTGTGACCGTGGAAGGAGAAAAAAGCCATGAGTAACGTAATCGTAGTCGGAGGTGGTGCAGCCGGGATGATGGCAGCCATCTTTGCAGCCAGGAACGGACAGAACGTGACTCTGTTGGAAAAAAATGAAAAACTTGGCAAAAAAATCTTCATCACAGGAAAAGGACGCTGCAATATAACGAATGCATCTGAGATTGAAGACTTATTTTCCGCCGTCATCAGCAATCCCAAATTCCTTTACAGTGGTTTTTACAGCTTTACAAATGATCAGGTTATTCATTTTTTTGAAGAACTAGGTGTAGCAACTAAAATTGAACGGGGCAACCGGGTCTTTCCGGTTTCTGATCATTCTTCAGATGTAATTGCAGCATTAGCAAGAGAGATGCAGCATTTAAAAGTAAAAGTGCAGCTTCACTGCGAAGTAAAAGAATTGTTGATCAATAATGAAAGGGAAATAAAAGGAGTACGGCTTGCCAACGGGAAAAAAATGACTGCAGATGCAGTCGTCGTTGCAACCGGAGGAATTTCATATCCTTCTACCGGTTCTACCGGTGACGGATATCGTTTTGCCAGAAATTGCGGCCATAAAGTAACAGAACTTTTCCCCTCTCTTGTTCCAATGGAAGTAAAAGAATGGTATGCAAAAGAACTGCAGGGACTTTCCCTCAAAAATATCGAAATCCATATTACAGATGGGAAAAAAAAGCTTTATGATGAATTTGGCGAAATGCTGTTCACGCATTACGGAGTAACCGGTCCGGTTATCTTAAGTGCAAGCAGTATCGTCGGAAAGACGCTTGAAAAAAAAGAACTGGTACTGCATATTGATCTTAAGCCGGCACTGACAGAAGAGCAGTTGGATAAACGTCTGCTTCGGGAATTTGAAGCCAACCATAATAAGCAGTTTAAAAATGCTATTGACAGTTTACTTCCAGCAAAATTACGTCCCGTGATCATTGAACTTTCGGGAATCGAAGAAGAAAAGAAGGTTCATGAAATCACAAAGGAAGAACGCCTGAATCTGCTCCGGCTGATCAAAGACTTTCATATGACACTGACCGGACTGCGTGGATATAATGAAGCCATCATTACAAAAGGTGGAATTTCCGTAAAAGAGATCGATCCGGGTACGATGGAATCAAAATTGATAAAAAATCTCTATTTTGCCGGAGAAGTTCTGGATCTTGACGCAGTAACCGGTGGTTATAATTTACAGATTGCCTGGTCTACCGGTTATCTTGCCGGGATCAGTGCCGGACAAGATAAATTATTTGAATAAATATTAAAAATCGGAGGATACTTATACTATGGGATACAATGTAGCGATTGATGGACCTGCCGGTGCAGGAAAAAGTACCATTGCAAAGCTGGTTGCAAAAGAAAAAGGATACATTTATGTTGATACTGGTGCCATGTACCGCGGGCTTGCAGTACATTTTCTGAAAAAAGGACTTTCCGGTGATGATAAAAAAGCTGTGATTGATGCCTGTGATGATGCTAAAGTTACGATTGGATACGAAAATGGTATACAGCAGATCTACCTGAACGGAGAAAATATCACCGAACAGCTTCGCACTGAGAAGGTTGGAAATATGGCCTCTAAAACTTCTGTAATCCCGGAAGTCCGTGCAAAGCTTCTTGAACTCCAGCGTTCTCTTGCCAGAGAAAAAGACGTAATTATGGATGGCAGGGACATTGGAACAAATATTCTGCCGGATGCTGATGTAAAGATTTACCTGACTGCCAGTGTTGAAACCCGTGCAAAACGCAGATATGAAGAACTGTCGGCAAAGGGAGAGCATATCACTCTTGAAAAGATCATGACGGATATTAAGGAGAGGGATCATCGGGATATGACAAGAGAGGTCGCTCCTTTGAAACAGGCAGAAGATGCCATCCTCGTTGACAGTTCCAACATGACGATCGACGAAGTAGTGCGTACGATCTGTGATCATTGTAGATAAGAAAGGATCGGGAGAATCTGATGAAAATTATCAAAGCAGAATCTGCTGGATTTTGTTTCGGAGTAAAAAGAGCTGTTGATACAGTTTACAAATGTACTGAAACCGGAACCGATGAAAAAATTTATACCTACGGACCGATCATCCACAATGAAGAAGTAGTCAAAGATATGGAAAAAAGAGGTGTCCGTGTCATTAGAAGTGAAGAGGATCTTGCTGCACTGAAAGAAGGAACCGTTATTATCCGTTCCCACGGTGTAGAAAAAAGAGTTTACGAGGAACTTGAAAAAAAAGGGATCCATATTGTTGATGCAACCTGCCCGTTTGTCAAGAAAATCCATAAGATCGTAGAAAAGCACAGTGAACAGGGGGATCGTATCATTATCATCGGGAATCCCGATCACCCGGAAGTCCAGGGAATCCGGGGATGGGCAAAATCCCCGGTCAGCGTGATCCGAAACGTAGAAGAAGCAGAAAGTTTTTCCTGCCCTGCAGACCAGAAAATATGCATTGTGGCACAAACGACATTTAATTACAATAAATTTAAAGAATTAGTTGAAATTATTGAAAAAAAGAGTTATGATGTAAGTGTTTTAAATACAATCTGTAATGCTACAAAGGAGCGTCAGACTGAAGCCCGGAGCATAGCAGAGACGGTGGATGCTATGATCGTTATTGGTGACAAACATAGTTCCAATACCCAGAAGTTATTTGAAATATGCAGAAAAGCATGTAACAATACGTACTATATACAGACACTTGGCGATTTGGATTTGAATCAATTAGGGTCAGTGGAAACAGTAGGTATTACAGCAGGGGCATCCACGCCCAACAATATAATTGAGGAGGTTCAAAATAATGTCAGAATTATCTTTTGAACAGATGTTAGACGAGTCATTTAAAACTATTCACAATGGAGAGGTCGTAGAGGGAACTGTAATCGATGTAAAGCCAGATGAGATCATCCTGAATATCGGATACAAAGCTGATGGTATCATTACAAAGAACGAGTATTCCAATGACCAGTCACTGGATCTTACAACCGTAGTCAATGTTGGTGATACAATGACTGTCAAAGTACTGAAAGTAAATGACGGAGAGGGTCAGGTTCTTCTTACATACAAGAGACTGGCTGCTGAAAAAGGAAATGAAAGACTTCGTGAAGCATTTGAAAATCATGAAGTATTAAAAGCCACAGTTACTCAGATTCTCGGTGGTGGAATCTGTACAACAGTTGATGAAGTAAGAGTCTTCATTCCTGCAAGCCTTGTATCTGATTCTTATGAGAAGGATCTCAGCAAGTACGAGGGACAGGAAATTGAGTTTGTAATCAGCGAGTTCAACCCGAGAAGAAACCGTGTGATCGGTGACAGAAGACAGCTTCTTGTTGCTGAGCGTGCTGAAAAGCAGAAAGAGTTATTCGCTAAATTACATGTTGGCGATACAGTAGAAGGAACTGTTAAGAATGTGACAGATTTCGGAGCATTCGTTGATCTTGGTGGTGTTGACGGTCTTCTTCATATCTCAGAGATGTCATGGGGACGTGTTGATAATCCAAAGAAAGTATTCCATGTTGGTGATGAGCTGAAAGTTCTCGTAAAAGACATCCGTGATACAAAAATTGCACTCAGCCTGAAGTTCCCGGAGACAAATCCATGGGTAAATGCAGCAGAAGATTTTGCTGTAGGCAACGTTGTAACAGGAAAAGTTGCACGTATGACAGATTTCGGAGCATTTGTTGAACTTGCACCTGGAGTAGATGCACTGCTTCACGTATCCCAGATCTCCAAAAATCATGTTGATAAGCCATCTGATGTTCTTTCCATCGGACAGGAGATCACAGCAAAGGTTGTTGACCTGAACGAAGCTGAAAAGAAGATCAGCCTGAGCATGAAGGCTCTTGAGTCAGATTCTCAGGGCTATGCTGACGAAGAGACAGAAGCATAAGTCTTATTAAGCAGATATTTTAAAGAGACAGTCGGTTTCGGCTGTCTCTTTTTTAATACATGACAAATATTCTGCTGATACGACTGGATTTTTAGTACATATTTTAGTAAAATGGACTTTGTGAAAAAAGAAAAGTGTACTGTAATGTTCAGTTCACTTCTAAGAAAGGAAGGAAGCGTAAAATGGGACTTTTGACATTTAAAGGCGGAATACATCCTGATGACGGGAAACGTTTTTCAAAGGATCAGCCGATCAAAGCTCTTTTACCGACAGGTGATCTCATCTATCCTCTCTCCCAGCATATCGGTGCTCCGGCAGTTCCGGTGGTAAAAAAAGGAGACCAGGTTTTAAAAGGTCAAATGATCGCCGAAGCGGGAGGATTTGTTTCTGCTCCGGTATATTCTTCTGTATCCGGTAAAGTAAAAGCTTTAGAAAAGCATTTTAATCCAACCGGAACAAAAGTTGATTGTATCGTAATTCAGAATGATGGCGAATATCAGGAAGCAGAGTATGCTCCGGTTAAGCCTCTCAATGAAATGACCCGCGAGGAGATCATTTCCAAAATAGGAGATGCCGGTATTGTAGGAATGGGAGGTGCCGGTTTTCCTACCAGAGTCAAGCTCTCCCCGAAAGATGCTGACAAGATTGAATATATCATTGCAAACTGTGCTGAATGTGAACCTTATATCACTGCTGATTACCGCAGAATGCTTGAATATACGGAAGATCTTGTAAGTGGAATGCGTGTTATTTTATCTCTGTTCCCAAATGCACGCGGTATTTTTGCGGTGGAAGATAATAAAAAGGACTGTATCCAGAAGTTACAGGATGCAGTTTCTGAAGAACCTAAAATGGATGTGAAAGCTTTGATGACCAAATATCCGCAGGGAGCTGAACGACAGTTGATCTATGCCGTCACCGGACGTGCGATCAATGCATCCATGCTGCCTGCTGATGCAGGATGCATTGTGGACAATGTAGAGACTCTGATCGGGATTCATAATGCAGTGATCAATGGGAAACCTCTGATGGAACGTGTGGTGACAGTCAGCGGTGATGCAGTCGCTGAACCGGGAAATTTCCTTGTACCGCTTGGCATCAGCCATAAGGAACTGATTGAAGCGGCAGGCGGGTTCACTGAGGAACCTGAGAAACTGATCTCCGGAGGCCCGATGATGGGATTTGCCATGGTCACTCTGGATGCACCGGTCACCAAAACTTCTTCTTCACTTCTTGCCTTCAAAGAAGATATTGTAAAGAAGAGTCCTGAGACCGCCTGCATTAACTGTGCAAGATGCGTCGATGTATGTCCAAGCCGTATCATTCCATCCCGACTGGCAGATTTCGCCAAAAGGCAAGATGAAGCTTCTTTTGTGGCATGGAATGGTCTGGAATGTGTGGAATGTGGATCCTGCAGCTATGTCTGTCCGGCAAAGCGTCAGTTGAAACAGTCCATCGGTTCTATGCGTAAGATCACACTTGCCAACAGGAAGAAAAAGTAAGAGAGGTGAATAAAATTGAACGAAAATTATAATGTATCATCTTCTCCGCATATCCGGGATAAAGTAACCAGCAGTAATATTATGCTTATGGTTGTTATTTCCCTGCTTCCGGCAACGTTCTTTGGAATTTGGAATTTCCGGCATGAAAATGCGTGGATTTTGATTGTACTAACAACAGCAGCAGCGGTTTTGGCTGAATATCTCTGGGAGAAACTCATGCATAAACCGGTCACGATCAAAGATTTCAGTGCAGTAGTCACAGGATTGCTTCTCGCACTGAATCTTCCTCCGACACTTCCGTGGTGGATGGGGGTTGTCGGTGCTTTCTTTGCGATCATTGTTGTAAAGCAGCTCTTCGGAGGACTGGGACAGAATTTCATGAACCCGGCTCTTGGTGCACGTTGCTTTCTTCTGATCTGCTTTGCAGGAAAGATGACAAATTTTGTATACGACGGAGTTACAGGACCAACTCCTCTGGCGAATCTGAAAGCCGGTGAATCTGTAGATTCATTTGCAATGCTGATCGGTAATACCAGTGGAACGATCGGGGAAACTTCTGTCATCGCACTGATGATCGGAGCAATGTTCCTGATCCTTATGGGAGTGATCGATCTGCGGATTCCCGGAACTTACATATTAACATTTGTCATTTTTATTTCTTTATTTGGCGGTCATGGATTTGACCCACAGTACATTACTGCACACTTATGCGGCGGCGGACTCATGCTCGGTGCATGGTTTATGGCAACAGATTATGTCACTTCTCCGATCACCAGTAAGGGAAAGATCGTCTATGGTATCTGCCTTGGATGTCTGACGGGTCTGTTCCGTCTTTTCGGAGGTTCTGCCGAAGGTGTATCTTATGCGATCATCATCAGCAACCTGCTCGTTCCTCTGATCGAGAAGGCAACCCTGCCAAAGCCATTTGGAAAAGGAGGAGAGAAGTAATGAATAAAATAGTTAAAAATGCATTCATTCTCACTGCGATCACCGTCATCGCCGGACTGCTCCTTGGTGTTGTATACGGAGTTACGAAAGAACCGATCGCCAATGCAAAAGCAAATTCAAAGCAGGAAGCATTCCAATCGGTTCTGTCCGATGCAGATTCTTTTGAAACTGTAGATGATCTTGATACAGATGCTGCTTCTGAACTTTTAAAATCCAACGGGTATTCCAGCGATGCTATCGAGGAAGTTGCCCTTGGAAAAGATAAAAGCGGTGAGACCATTGGATATGTCATCAATGTAGTTTCCCATGAGGGGTATGGCGGAGATATTGAAATCTCGGTCGGTATCCAGGCCGATGGAACCGTAAAGGGAATTGAGATGCTCAGTATCAGTGAAACTGCAGGTCTTGGCATGAAGGCAACTGAGCCGGCTTTCAAAGATCAGTTCAAAGATAAAAAAGTAGAGACATTTTCTTATACTAAGACAGGAGAAGAGGGCGACGACAAGATCGATGCGATCAGCGGTGCAACTATTACTACAAATGCAGTTACGAATGCCGTAGATTCTGCTCTTGTGTATTTTCAAAATGAGTTAGGAGGCGGTAGCAATGAATAAATGTACAGAACGTTTAATGAATGGTCTGGTAAAAGAAAATCCGACCTTCGTTCTTATGCTCGGAATGTGTCCGACTCTTGCAGTTACGACTTCTGCCATCAACGGAATTGGCATGGGACTTTCTACAACGGCTGTTCTTATCATGTCCAACATGATGATCTCCATGCTCAGAAAGATTATTCCCGATTCAGTCAGAATGCCGGCATTCATCGTAATTGTTGCTTCATTTGTAACAATCGTTGATTTCCTGATGGAAGGATTTGTTCCGAGCCTTTATGATTCGCTTGGTCTGTATATTCCTCTGATCGTTGTAAACTGTATCATTCTCGGAAGAGCAGAGAGTTATGCTTCTAAAAATCCAGTCATTCCATCTATTTTCGATGGAATTGGAATGGGACTTGGGTTTACAGTCGGTCTGACTTCTATCGGTATTGTCAGAGAATTGATCGGTTCAGGAAAGATTTTCAATATGCAGATCCTTCCTGATTCTTATGAACCTTTTACGATCTTTATTCTTGCACCTGGAGCATTTTTCGTACTTGCCTGCCTTGTTGCACTTCAGAACAAAGTAAAAAATAATCTTGCCAGAAAAGGTAAAAAAGTACCGGAAGCAGCAGGATGCGGTGCCAGTTGTGCTTCTTGTGGAAATGCAGCGGCATGCGGTGGACATGCGATTGCGACGGCGACAGAAACTGTTGCAGGAAAAGACGAGTAAAGGAGGGGACATACTAAATGAAAGCATTACAAGACTTATTATTGATCGCCGTAGGTTCAGCATTTGTCAATAACGTTGTACTGAGCCAGTTTCTCGGTATCTGTCCGTTCCTTGGCGTATCCAAAAATGTAAAGACAGCCGCCGGTATGGGAAGTGCCGTTGTATTCGTTATCACGATTGCTTCATTCGTTACCGGTCTGATTTATAAATTTATCCTTGGCAACCCGAATATTCTGGGAGGAGAGTTATCCTATCTGAATACAATCGTATTCATTCTTGTCATTGCCGCACTGGTTCAGTTCGTCGAGATGTTCCTGAAGAAGGCGATGCCATCCCTGTACAATGCACTGGGCGTTTATCTCCCATTGATCACAACAAACTGTGCAGTACTTGGTGTTGCCCTGACAAATGTACAGAATGGTTATTACGATAACATGAGTACAGGTATGGGACTTCTTACCGGTGTTATCAATGGATTTGCAACGGCTGTGGGATTCCTCGTTTCTATCGTATTGATGGCCGGAATCCGTGAAAAGATCGAATACAATGATATTACAGAATCCTTCAAAGGCACTCCGATCGTGCTTGTTACGGCAGGTCTGATGGCGATTGCTTTCTTTGGATTTTCAGGATTAATATAGGAGGAAGACAAAATGACTATTACAGCAATTATTTTAGCGGCAGTCGTTGTCGGTGGAACCGGTCTGTTCATCGGAGTTTTTCTTGGAATCGCAGGGAAGAAATTCGCAGTAGAAGTGGATGAAAGAGAAGAAGCTATTCTCGGTGTCCTTCCGGGCAACAACTGTGGTGGCTGTGGCTATGCCGGATGTTCCGGACTTGCAGCAGCAATCGTAAAAGGAGAAGCTGAAGTAAATGGCTGTCCTGTTGGTGGTGCCCCGGTTGCCGAAAAAATTGGTGAGATCATGGGCGTTTCCGTTGGCAGTCAGGAGAAAAAGGTAGCTTTTGTAAAATGTGCAGGAACCTGTGAAAAGGCAAAGACCGAATATCAGTATACAGGTGTGCAGGACTGCCTCATGGCAAGTCAGATGCAGGATGGCGGACCGAAGAGTTGCAATGCAGGATGCCTTGGTTTCGGCTCTTGCGTAAAAGCCTGTCCGTTTGATGCGATCCATGTCGTGGACGGAATCGCAACCGTTGATAAAGAAGTCTGCCGGGCCTGTGGAAAGTGTATTGCCGCATGTCCGAAGCATCTGATTGAGCTGATTCCTTACAGTCAGAAGACTTTTGTAAAATGTAACTCCAATGAAAAAGGAAAGGCTCTGATGGAAGCCTGCCAGGTTGGCTGCATCGGATGTAAACTGTGCGAAAAGAACTGCCCGTCAGGTGCCGTTACTGTAACAAATTTCCTTGCACATATTGATGCGGAAAAATGTACTAATTGCGGAATCTGTGCAGAGAAATGTCCTCGGAAGAGTATTGTAAGTTAAATTTGTAGTTGTCGGGGTGAAAATATCGCGACAGCAGGAAGTGTTTCTGACAGAAGAGCGTCCATATCCACACTTGTTGTTGCATCGCAGTGCAGGACCCGCTTTACCTCAGCCCGTTGACAACTTGTAACAGGAATGTGGAAACACTCGTGCAGAGGCACTCCTGTTTACGTTCCTTAACAAGTTGGGCAAAGTGTCTTCGGAACGCTCCTTGTCAATGCACTGCTCACGCAACAGCAAGGGCGGATATTAGGCTTTTCAAATCAGAAAGCGTTCCTTGCACCGGGACATTTTCTCTCAACAATACGAAATTTCAATAAGAAGTAGAAAGCCGGAAGGTTATCGACTAAGATGAATGATTTGTCAAATAGTAAATACAATATCTATTATCTGATATTTACGATCGAGTATCTTAGTCAATAACCATCCGGCTTTTTTCTATTCTTTTTAAATTTGCATTGTTGAGTGACTACGCTGTGGAGTCAAAAAAAACTTCTTACTGTGACTACCAGCGGAAAGCAGGGTGTTCCTGAGCAGGTGCATTAGCAGGGAGCGTTCCGAAGACACTTTGTAGCGTTTGTTAGAGAAAGTAAATCGAGTGCCATTGCACGAAGATTTCCACTTTCGAGTTACAAACGGTCAACGGGCTGAGGTAAAGCGGGCCTGCACCGCGAAGGAATATCTCTGATTTCCGCGTCCGCTTCGCCATAAAGAAGTCTTTTGCTTTACAAGCGTATCATTCCAACAAACACAAATTTAATAACTTCTGTGAATCTCTCCGTCTTTCGTCACAAAAATTGCCTCTACATCATCCATTTCCTGAATCAGTTTCATTCCTTTTTCAAGTCCAAGGACATAGCAGGTCGTGCTTAGAGCATCCCCATCTGCGGAAGAATCTGAAAGGATCGTAACTTGATCCAGGTCATTCTGCACCGGCCACCCGCTTTGAGGATCAAGGATATGATGATAGATTACACCGTCTTTCTCAAAGTATCGTTCATAATCCCCTGAGGATACCACAGACCGATCATGCACTGAAAGGACTTCCAGAACTTCTCCGTCCGCTGCAAACGGTTTCTGAATCCCGATCTTATAATCCGATCCATCAGGTTTTGTTCCGATTGTCAGCACATTTCCTCCAAGGTTGATCGTTGCATGTTCGATTCCTTCTTTTTCCAGATATTCTTTTAACCGGTCAGCGATATACCCTTTTGCGATTCCGCCAAGATCAATCCTGCATTTTGGGTCTTTCATTGTTACAGTCGTTCCATCTACCTGGATGTTCTTATAATCAATATGACTGACTGCCTCTTCCAGTACTTTCTGATCAGGTATCACCTTCTTTCCATCATGGAAATCCCAAAGCTCGGATGCTGACAGAACCGTAATATCAAATTTCCCATCTGAAAGTTCTCCGTAATGAATCCCCAACTGAATCAGCTCTGCGGTTTCACTGGATACACTGACAGGTTTTCCCTCTGCCTGGTTAATCCTTCCAATATCACTGGATTCAACCTCTGCACTGAAGAGATTTTCATATTTCCTGCACAGATTCTTACAATGTTCCAGGATTTCTTCATCCGCATCCCATACCTGCAACTGGATCACTGTATCAAAATAAGTTCCTGTCATCGTAAGAGGTTCTTTTATCCTTGCCAATGTACATCCGGTGAATATCACACATAAAATTACCATTCCCAGCATGCACGGGAAAAGAGAATGAGTTCCTTTTTTCATTTATTTGCTCCCTGAACTGTCATTTTTGATATCTAGTATACCTTTTTTTAGATAATAGTACAACTATTTGAAATTTCTCCTTTACAGCAGTCCTGCTTTACATTGATGCTCACAATAGCGGTGCAATCGAACGTGTGGTTGCATTTAAGAAGTGATTGTGCTATATTATTGAAATAGATAAGCAGATGAATTTTTCAGATTCACAATATTGCATTCTGTTAAATGCATCACAACAATACGCAGACAGCACAGATGGGAGACTGGCATGAAAAAAAATGACTGGCTTTTAGCCGCCGGGATCACAGGACTTGCCCTTATGATCCTTGCTTTTCAGATTCTGACCGGAAAGACGGATCATGCACAGGTCGTTGTAAGTATCGATGGGAATCCATATGGAACTTATGATCTTAATACAGACCAGACTGTAAATATTAATGAATCGAATCAGATCCGTATCCAGGACAGAACTGTCCGCATGATAGAGGCTGACTGCCCGGATCAGATCTGCGTAAACCATCTTGCGATATCAAGGGACGGGGAGAGTATCATCTGTCTCCCGAACAAAGTGGTGATTGCAATAGAAGCAGGTGATACCCGCAATGAGATTGACAGCATTTCCCGGTAAAAAGCATTTCTTTTCAGGAAAGCTGACCTTTGATCCCTGCATATTGTTATTATTAGAAGGAGACAGTTTCTCAGATGAAAAATAAAGTTGCAGTTTTTGGTGTATTTACATCTCTGGCCCTGATCTTAAGCTATGTAGAACTGCTCATCCCCATCAATTTTGGAATTCCAGGAATGAAGCTGGGACTCGCCAATCTTCTGGTCGTGATCCTGCTGTACAAAGGTTGTCCACGGGATGCTCTTTTACTTTCCGTAATACGCATTTTATTGTCGGGTCTGATTTTCGGAAATATGTTCAGTATATTTTATAGCCTTGGTGGAGGACTGTTAAGTCTTGCAGTTATGGTTTTTCTAAAAAAGACCGGACAGTTCACTGTCGCCGGTATCAGTATTGGCGGTGGAGCTTCACATAATGTCGGACAGTTGCTGGTTGCCATGTTCGTAGTGCAGACGTATCAGGTTGGTTACTATCTTCCTGTACTTTTAATTGCAGGAGTGATTACCGGAGCTGTTATTGGAATTTTGTCCGCAGAAGTGCTTAAACGCACTCAGAGTATCCGGTTGTAATTTCCCAACCGGTTCATTGTTGAAATAAATAAGAAAGAGGAAGAATTATGATATCTTACATACGAGGAGAATTATGTGATATTGAGGAGCAAAAAGCCATCGTTGATGTCAACGGAGTCGGATATGGCATTTATATGCCACAGCAGGCTTTATCCTTACTCCCACCCATGGGTCAGCAAGTCAAAATCCATACTTATCTGAATATAAGAGAGGATGCTATGCAACTGTTTGGATTTCTGACCAAAGAGGATCTGAATGTATTCCGTCTTCTGATCGGTGTGAATGGCATTGGTCCAAAAGCAGGATTAAATATTTTGTCCTGCCTTTCTCCTGATGAATTGCGGTTTGCAGTACTTTCCGGAGATGCCAAGGCAATCTCCGCCACACCGGGAATCGGAAAAAAGACTGCTGAAAAGCTGATCCTGGAATTAAAAGACAAGCTGAATATTGAAGATATGCTGGAGCATGCCGCTCATGGAGGCGACTCTGAGGATCTGGCATCCGGTACGGACACTGCCTCCAATACCATGCAGGCAGAAGCAGTCCAGGCACTTACAGCTCTTGGTTATGGCAGTGCTGAAAGTCTTCGTGCAGTTAAAAAGTCTTCTCCGGAATGTTCTTCTGTGGAGGATATCCTGAAAGAAGCATTAAAATTTTTACTTTAATGACAGAGGTTAAACTATGGGAAAGCGAATCATTACAACAGAAAATCTGGAAGAAGATATCAAAATAGAAGGACAGCTCCGCCCTCAACATCTGACTGAATATATCGGTCAGGAAAAGGCCAAAAAGACTTTGGGAATCTATATTGAAGCTGCCAAAGCCCGGGGAGAGGCTCTGGATCATGTGCTTTTTTATGGTCCTCCCGGACTCGGAAAGACAACTCTTGCCGGAATTATCGCCAATGAAATGGGGGTGAATCTGAAAGTTACCTCCGGCCCTGCGATTGAAAAGCCAGGAGAGATGGCTGCTATTCTGAACGGGCTTCAGGAAAATGATGTACTTTTTGTAGATGAAATTCACCGGTTGAACCGGCAGGTAGAAGAGGTTCTGTATCCCGCCATGGAAGATTATGCCATTGATATCATGATCGGAAAAGGACCCGGAGCCCGTTCTGTACGATTGAATCTGCCTAAATTCACACTGGTCGGAGCTACCACCCGTGCCGGTATGCTGACTGCACCGTTAAGAGACCGCTTCGGCGTTGTCAACCGACTGGAATTTTATACAGACCGGGAACTGATGACGATCATCCTGCGTTCTGCCCGAGTACTCGGCGTAGAGATTGAAGAGTCCGGTGCAATGGAACTTGCACGACGTTCGCGTGGAACTCCGCGTCTCGCCAATCGTCTGCTGAAGCGGGTGAGAGACTTTGCACAGGTAAAATATGACGGGGTCATTACCGAAAAAGTTGCTAATTATGCATTAGATCTTCTTGATGTGGATAAGTATGGACTAGATCACATTGACCGCAGCATTCTGCTTACCATGATCGAGAAATTTCAGGGAGGGCCTGTCGGACTTGATACACTTGCAGCATCTATTTCTGAAGATGCCGGTACACTGGAAGATGTCTATGAACCCTATCTGCTCAAGAATGGATTCATTCAGCGTACTCCCCGTGGAAGAGTTGTAACAGCCCTCGCATACAGTCATCTTGGGATCCCCCAGCCTCAATAAACCAGAATCGGAATCATTCTGATCCCGGATAACCTGAATCCGATGAAAAAACAGTTGGTTTTTGCTGGTAAATAGTTTATAATAGCAATTAAGAAATGCGAGGAGGATGCTATGAGTTCAGCAAAACATTTTACAGAAGTATTAATCGGAGGGAAGGTCTATACTCTCAGCGGTTTTGAGGGAGAGGAATATTTACAGAAAGTATCTTCCTATCTGAATCATAAAATTACGGAATGCACGAACAGTGAGGGCTACAGAAAGCAGAGTGCCGATACCCGTAATGTACTTCTCGCCCTTAATATTGCAGATGACTACTTTAAAGCCAAAAAGCAGGGAGATTCCCTGGAAAGCGATATCGAACTTAAGGACAAAGAGATGTACGATCTAAAGCATGAGCTGATTTCAGCACAGATCAAACTTGAAAATGCTGAAAAAGAACTTGCAAAGATGAAGGAAGAGAACAACGATCTTCAGATGCAGATTGTGAAGCTTGAAACCGAAATGAAAAACCGTAGAAGGTAACCAGAAAAAGCTGTCATTCTGACAGCCTTTTTCTTTCACAGCCTTTTTAACCAGTTTAACTTAAGAACAGGAATCAGATATGAAAAAAGAACAGAAAATAGAAATTCTTGCCCCTGCAGGATCATATGAATGTTTTCATGCCGCGATCCAGGCCGGAGCTGATGCTGTTTATGCAGCCGGAGCAAGATTCGGAGCCCGTGCATATGCTGACAACTTTTCACAGGATGAGCTGCTCCGTGCGATCAGGGAGGCTCATCTCCATGACAGGCGATTTTATCTTACTGTGAATACACTTTTAAAAGATGAAGAGCTTGCAGACCTTTACGATTATCTTGCACCTCTGTATGCGTGTGGACTGGATGCAGTAATCGTCCAGGATATCGGAGTCTTCTCCTTTATCAGACAGCATTTCCCGGAAATGGATCTTCACGCAAGCACCCAGATGACCCTGACTAATTCTCTTGGAGCAAAGTTTCTTGAGCAGGAAGGTGCTGCAAGAATTGTTCCTTCCAGAGAACTTTCCCTGAATGAGATCCGTAAGATTCATCAGGATACGAATCTTGAAATCGAATGTTTTGTGCATGGTGCACTTTGCTATTGCTACTCAGGCCAGTGCCTTCTCAGCAGCATGATTGGTGGAAGGAGTGGCAACAGAGGGCAGTGTGCCCAGCCTTGCAGACTTCCTTATACAGCAGATGGAAAGCAGAAATACTATCTGAGTCTGAAAGACATCTGTACCCTTGAGCTGATTCCGGATCTGATTGAAGCAGGAATTGATTCGTTTAAAATCGAAGGAAGAATGAAAAAGCCGGAATATGTAGCCGGTGTGACTTCCATGTACCGGAAATATGTTGACCTTTATCTCAGAAATGGAAGAGACCATTTTTCTGTAAGCGACCAGGACCGGGAAATGCTGATGGATCTGTATAACCGCGGAAATTCCCATACCGGCTACTATCTCCGTCAGAACGGACGGGATATGCTTGCACTGGATCGTCCCAACCATGCCGGTGTTGCTGCTGTCAGAGTAACAGCTCAGAGCGGACGGGAAATCTCCGGTGTTGCCATGACTCAGCTCCATGCACAGGATGTTCTGGAAATTGCAGGAGGAAAAAATAATTATACATTTGGTAAGGATGTAAAAAAGGGAGAGACTGTTCATTTTCTTGTTCCGAAGAAAATGAATTTTCCAAAAGGAACTGTCTTTCACCGTATCCGCAACCAACAGTTAATCGAACGGCTTGACCACGATTATATAAACGGAAAACTCCGGGAAAAAATTTATGGATTTTTGTCTCTTACCATCGGGCAGAAAGGATTCTTTACTGTCTGTAAGGGGAACCGTTCTTTCACGGCCTATACAGAAGTTCCTGTTCAGGCTGCCGCAAACCGTCCCTTGGAGGAAGAACGGCTCAGAACACAGCTTATGAAGACCGGGGAAACGCCTTTTGAATTTGAGACATTGGAGCTTCAGATTGATCCTGGTTCGTTTCTTCCGATGAAAGAATTGAACCGTCTGCGGCGTTATGCATTGGATGGATTAGAAGAAGCGATAGCAGATTCTTTCTGCAGGGATCTGTTATCTCAAAGTACCCTACATGAATCAGGACAGAATCTGCCTGATTCTGCTGACATGGTTTTGGCAGATTCTCATGGGGCTGCTTCTCCATTGAAGAGTTCCGGTTCTGTCTCTCACAGCCAGATTCCCGGACTTTCCATTCTCGTTGAGACAGAAGAACAATGGAATGCAATAACCGGTTTCATTCTTTCCGGTCAGGATCATGGAAAGATTCAACGGCTTTATCCTGATTTCCGGTTATGTACAACTTCTTCATTTGATAGAGACCTTAAGGCTCTGCAAAACCGGCAGATCGAGATTTGTCCTGCATTTCCCTATATTTTCAGGGAAAAAGCGGTTGCACTATTCAAAAAACTGTATCCAAAGTTGTCTCTTCTCCCTGTCAACGGGATTCTGATCAGGAATTATGAATCCTATCAGTTCCTGAAAGAGCATGGATTTGACAAAAAAATAATTTTGGATCATAATCTCTATATATTCAACCAGTCTTCCAGAGCTTTCTGGGTGCAGCATGGAGTTTCTGAAATGACCGCTCCCCTTGAGTTAAATGCACGGGAACTTGGCAATCTTGGACTCACGAATATGGAATTGCCGGTCTATGGTTATCTTCCTGTCATGATCTCCGCACAATGTATCCAAAATACTGTTCGTGGATGCACGCACACTGCCGGTCTTATGACGTTGTCAGACCGCAAAGGACTTTCTCTGCAGGTGAAGAACTTCTGTGATCTTTGTTATAATGTAATATACGATCCTTCGCCACTTTGTCTGTTGGAATTTTATGCAGAGATACAGGAATTAGCACCCCTGCGGAGCAGATTACAGTTTACGTCCGAGACAGGAGAGCAAGTATGCCGGATCTTACGTCTCTTCTGCACAGAAAATAATTATACGGAAAGAACCTCCGTTGAAATTCCTTTTGACTACATGACCGGACACTTTCATCGGGGAATTATATAAAGCAGGTGTAAAATGACTAATATTATAATACAAATTTCTAAATACATCATTATCCTACTAATGGCCGCATATACCTTTTCATGTTTCTCAATTTTTACGAGAAATTATGAGGATGAAGAGAAAAGAGTACTGATCCGTCAGGATGTTCTCTTATTTTTACTGCAGATGGTTTCTTTTTTTGCCATGTATACTGCGAAAAAGGATCTGCGTATTCTTTTTATTTATGCAGCACTGGCTGTTGTCATACTGGGAGTGATCCTCTTATATAATCTGATCTACCCCAGTGTATCGAGGCTGGTCGTCAACAATATGTGTATGCTGATCACTGCCGGAATGATCATGATCACCCGTTTATCCGTAGACAGTAAATCTCCGTACGGCATTGCTGTAAAGCAGCTTGCTTTTGTTATTGTAGGAGTTTCTTTCGGACTGATCGTACCGGTATTGATCCGCAAGATGGAATTTCTTGAAAACTGGACTTACATTTATGCCGGTGTCGGAGGAGCTGCCCTTCTGGTCGTTGCACTCTTCGCAGCTACCTCAGGCGGAGCAAAATTAAGTTTTAATCTTGGTCCTGTAAGCATCCAGCCTTCAGAATTTGTCAAGATCCTGTTCGTATTTTATGTTGCATCCAGCCTGAAAAAATCGATTGAATTTAAGAATGTTGTAGTGACGACTGCCGTTGCCGCAGCCCACGTACTGATCCTGGTCATCTCCACCGATCTTGGAGCAGCACTGATCTACTTTGTAGTCTATCTGATCATGCTTTATGTTGCCACAAGGCAGCCGCTCTATGCAGTCGCAGGTGTGGGAGCCGGTTGTGGTGCCGCCGTCATAGGGTATCACATTTTCTCCCATATCAAGGTACGTGTTGCCGCATGGCAGGATCCTTTTGCCACTTACAGCAATGGCGGATACCAGATCGCACAGTCGCTTTTTGCAATCGGTTCGGGAGGATGGTTTGGTACAGGACTTTTCAAAGGGCAGCCGGATACGATTCCGGTAGCGGAGACGGATCTGATCTTTTCTGCGATCACGGAGGAAATAGGGATGATCTTTTCTCTCTGTCTGATTCTGATCTGCGTGAGTTGTTATGTGATGTTTTTAAATATTGCGATGGAACTGCGGAATCAGTTTTATAAACTGGTTGCACTTGGACTCGGTACCTGCTATATCTTCCAGGTATTTCTGCAGATCGGCGGTGTCACAAAATTCATTCCACTGACAGGCGTTACCCTGCCATTTGTAAGCTATGGCGGAAGTTCTCTTCTGAGTACCATGATCATGTTCGGTATCATTCAGGGGCTATATATCGTCAGGGAAGATGAAGAGGCCGAACGGGAAGAAAAACGCCGAAAAAAACTACAGCATGAGAAGAACGCAAAAAGAAGAGAAAGGGAATTAAAAGATGGTTCGGGAAGAAAGACCAAGAAAAAATCAACAACATCAGATAAACCGAGATTCGAGGAAGTCCCAAGGCAGAGAACGCCAAAAAAAGCAAGGTCGCACAACCAACAAAGAGTTCGCTAGAGTCACTTACTTTTTTGTTATCCTTTTTATTGCTCTTATGGGATATCTCGTATATTTCTCCATCGTCAGGGCAAAACTGGTTGTGAACAGTCCCTATAACCAGCGTCAGGATGCTTATGCACAGAGTGTAATCCGTGGAAAGCTGGTCGACAAAAATGGAAATACTCTGGCTGAAACCGTTGTTGATGAGGATGGAAATGAATCCAGGAATTATCCATACGGGGAGTTATTTGCCCATGTCATCGGATACAGTAATGACAAGCTTGGAAAGACAGGTCTTGAATCTGTCGAAAATTTTGAACTGCTCACCTCCAATGCTTTCTTTATCGAAAAACTGAAAAATGAATTCAGTGAGACGAAGAATATGGGCGATACAGTCGTTACGACACTGGATGCTGATCTTCAGCAGGCTGCTTATCAGGCATTAGGCGAAAATAAAGGAGCCGTTGTTGTCATGGAGGCAGCTACCGGAAAGATCCTCGCAATGGTATCAAAGCCTGCTTACGATCCAAATAATATCGTTGCTGCCTGGTCTGATTTAAATTCGGACGATACGAACAGTCCGCTTCTGAATCGTGCAACGCAGGGATCTTATGCTCCCGGATCTACTTTTAAAGTAGTTACGGCACTGTCTTATATCCGTCAGAATGCCTCATACCGCGATTATACTTATGACTGTAACGGAGAGATCACAGAGGGAGATATTACCATTCATTGCTTTGGAGGTCACGCACATGGACAGGAAGATCTGAGAAGTTCCTTTGCAAACTCCTGTAATGCATCTTTTGCAAATATAGGATTACAGTTAGATATCTCACAATATAAAAAGACTGCGGAAGATATGCTTTTCAACAAATCACTGCCGGGAGACCTGAATACCTCCAAAAGTTCTTTTGCACTTGATTCCTCTTCCGGTTCAGGAGAAATCATGATGACTGCAATGGGACAGGGAAAGACGACCGTCAGTCCTTACCACATGGCTCTGATCGCAGAGGCAGTCGCCAATGGGGGAACCGTTATGCAGCCTTATCTTGTGGAATATGTAACCAACTATACAGGAACTCAGATCCGCAAAAATGTTCCGAAAAGCTACAAAAAAGTAATGACTTCCGATGAAGCCGCACAGTTGAAAGAATATATGTCTGCTGTAGTAGAAGAGGGAACTGGTTCTGTACTCCGTGGCAGAAGTTATACCGTTGCCGGAAAGACCGGAACTGCTGAATACAGTATGTCCGATGGAGAGAAAACCCATTCCTGGTTTATGGGATTTACCAATGTAGATAACCCCGAACTCGTCATCAGTGTGATTACCGAAGGTTCTGACGGAAGTTCCAGTGGTAAGGCAGTATCGATTGCAGGAGAGATTTTAGATTCTTATTATAATTAGAATTAGCAGGAGGGCGGCAGGTATGCAGATTACTTTTTACTGTCATTTATATATGAACGAAAATCTGAAAAAGAAAGAAGCAAAAATTAAAAAGAAGCTGTCAGCCAATAACCTCCAGCCCTCCATTTACGTTATTGCTTTTTCTCAGAGTCCTCAGAATCAACTGGATTTTTTTTCTTCCCTGCTCTTAAAGCAGCACATTTACGAGAACACCCCTTTATTTGTGGTCGGACTGGCTGACGGATATGACAGTGCTTTGGAGCTGATTCGGCAGATTACGGAGGAAGTTTTCGCCGCTACCCAGAGTGTTGATATCCGGCATTATATCCTGCAGAAGCACAATGAATCCATAAAAGAAAACCGGAGGTGTCAATGATACATATTTTCCTTTTGATCTTAAAAATACTTGGCATGATCCTGTTAGGCATTTTAGCTCTTCTTTTGCTTGTGATATTGCTTGTGCTGTTCAATCCTTTTTCTTACCGGGCAGAGGGAACATCTGATGGATCTGTCGATTCCGCACAGGCAAAAGCAGTTTTTCACTGGCTCTTTCATCTGATCTCAGGAACAGTTTCATATAAAGAGAGCAGATTTCACTGGCATATCCGTCTTGCGTGGAAACACTTCGGGAATGATATTCCAGTCCCCTCTTCTTCTCACCAGGAAGAAGAAAGCAGTGAGAATACCGTTCCTTCCTCTTTGCATCACAAAGAGGATAGTGCTGACGATGTCATTCCCGACACATTTCACCAGGAAAAGAAGAATCGTGATACGATCGTTCCCGACGCTCCTCACCAAACGGAGAAGAAACGCATCAGCAGTTCTCCTTATCAACAACAGACTCAAGCTGATTCAGAGTCAAAAAGCCGGATAGAGCGGTGGTGGGAAAAAGTCAGGACAATAGCAGAAAAGATAAAATGTACATTTGCCCGGTTCTGTGATAAGATAAGAGCATTAAGAAAGAAAAAAGAAAAGCTGACAGCATTCCTGACCTGTGAACCACATAAAAAGTGTTTTTCAAAAGTTATTTGCGAGGGGAAGAAATTTCTTTTCAGAATCCGTCCAAAGAAATTTTTACTGAAAATACACTTTGGATTTGAAGATCCTTCCGTCACCGGATATGTTCTTGCAGGACTGAGTATGGTATATCCCCTGATTGGAGAACATACAGACATTACTCCTGACTTTGAGAACCAAGTATTACAGGGAAAGTTATCTGCCCGTGGAAAGCTCAGGATCATTCATCTCGCAGTTCTGATACTGAAGCTCCTGGCAGATAAGAATGTCCGGATCACTTATCAGCATTTTAAAAAGATCAAATTATAAATTTAAGGAGGACGCAATTATGGCAGGCTCAAATAGTTTTAAAGAAACCGTAGAATCTCTTTTTCATGGAATGGACAGTGTGATCACTTCAAAGACTGTCGTAGGAGAGGCAATCCACATCAATGGAACGATCATTCTCCCTTTGATGGATGTTTCTTTTGGAATTGGTGCCGGTTCGTTCAATGCAGACAAAAAAGAAAAAGGAATGGGTGGAATTGGTGGAAAAATGACTCCAAGTGCTGTTATTGTCATTCAGGACGGTAAGACAAAGCTTGTAAATATTAAGAATCAGGACACTGTCACGAAACTTCTTGATATGGTTCCGGATGTGATTGATCGGTTTACTTCCAAAGATGAAAAGCTCTCTGAAGACGATGTCGCTGATATTCTTGATTCGGCAGATGAATCATCCCATAGATGAATCATCTCATATGTCTGGAAACTGAAAGCTCCTGTCATTTTGGCAGGAGTTTTTTCATATATTAAATCAACCGACTTTTGAAAGCAGTAATTCTATTTTGAAAAGACTGGTTGGTTTCGCATTATTCTGGCTCTCGGTCGGCATGGTGATCATGATGTTCCTTTCTGATATTTTCTGGGGAACAGTACTGGTGATCATGTGCCTGATCCTTGCTTATTGTCTTTTTTGCAAATGAAAAAGAGCTGTATCTCAATCACTCAAGATACAACTCTTTATTCCGTGTCATTCTTAATCATCAATTCTAATGAAATGTCCTGCAATTAAGCACGCTCAACGCGTCCTGACTTCAGGCAGGATGTACATACATACATTTTCTGGGATCCGCCTTCTGTCTTAACTCTTACAGACTTAACATTTGATTTCCACATTTTTGGTGATTTTCTATGAGAGTGACTTACATTGTTTCCAAAATGAGCACCCTTTTCACAAATAGCACATTTAGCCATGACTGCACCTCCTAACAATCTGAACTGGTCATTTAGACTCATAACAATGATATTCTAACAGAACCCAACCACAAATGCAAGTATTTTTTTAAAAAATCAAAACTGTATTGTAAAACGTCAGAACAGATAGTATAATAAGTTTGTTATTTATGGTAAAAACCAATAGAACTGGAGGTAATAAATGATGAAGGGTAGTATGAGCACAGATCTTGGTATCATTACTGTTAGTCCTGATGTCATTGCGAAGTATGCCGGATCTGTAGCGATCGAATGCTTTGGTATCGTAGGTATGGCTGCTGTCAATGTAAAAGATGGGCTGGTGCATCTTTTAAAAAGAGAAAGTCTCACGAGAGGAATTAAAGTCGGAATTTCTGATGAGAATATTCTCACCCTGAATTTTCATGTGATCGTTTCATACGGTGTGAACATTCTTTCCGTTTCGGACAACCTTATGAGCAATGTTAAATATAAGGTAGAAGAGTTTACCGGCATGAAAGTTGGTAAGATCAACATCTTTGTAGAAGGTGTTAGAGTGATAGATTAAGGAGGATATATCGTGGCAGTTAAGACGATAAATACAGAGATGCTTCAGAAGATGTTCCTTGCAGGTGCAGCCAATCTTGAAGCAAAGAAGGAGATCATCAACGAACTGAACGTATTTCCTGTTCCAGACGGAGATACAGGTACAAATATGACGCTGACGATCATGTCAGCAGCAAAAGAAGTAAAAGCTTTAGAGAATCCGAATATGCTTGCCATTGCAAAAGCAATTTCATCTGGATCACTGAGAGGTGCCCGCGGAAATTCGGGTGTCATCCTTTCCCAGCTTCTTCGCGGATTCACAAAAGAGATCCGTGAACATGATGAGATTGATACATCCATTCTCGCAAGAGCATGTGAGCGTGCGACAGCCACTGCATATAAGGCAGTTATGAAGCCGAAAGAAGGAACGATCCTTACGGTTGCAAAGGGAGCTTCCCAGAAAGCGGCAGAACTCGCTGAGACGACAGACGATCTGGATACTTTCATTTCAGAGGTAATCGCTTATGCCCAGGAGGTTCTTTCCAAGACTCCTGAGATGCTGCCTGTCTTAAAAGAAGCCGGTGTGGTTGATTCCGGTGGTCAGGGACTTCTTGAGGTACTGCATGGTGCATACGATGCTTTCCTCGGAAAAGAGATTGATTATTCTGCAATCGAGGCCACTTCCGGAACTACAATGGTAAAACCAGGACAGCAGGCTGAGACAGATATTAAATTTGGATACTGCACAGAGTTTATCATTATGCTTGAGAAGGAGTTCACTTCAAAAGATGAGGCTGAATTCAAGGCATATCTTGAGTCTATCGGCGATTCTATCGTATGCGTGGCAGATGACGATGTCGTTAAGATCCATGTTCATACGAACGATCCGGGACTTGCCATCCAGAAAGCACTTACATTTGGACAGCTTTCCCGTATGAAGATCGACAATATGCGGGAAGAGCATCAGGAAAAGCTGATCAAGGACGCTGAAAAAGTTGCAGCACAGCAGGCTGAAAATAAAAAGAAAGAGCCACGTAAACCGGTTGGATTTATCACCGTATCCATCGGTGACGGTATGAACGATATTTTCAAAGAGCTTGGAGTTGACTATATTATTGAAGGTGGTCAGACAATGAATCCGAGTACCGAAGATATGCTGACAGCGATTGACCATGTGAATGCAGATCATATCTTTATTCTGCCGAACAATAAAAATATCATCCTTGCTGCAAATCAGGCTCAGTCCCTGACAGAAGATAAGGATATTATCGTAATTCCAACCAAGACAGTACCACAGGGAATTACTGCCATCATCAATTATATGCCGGAAGCTGATGTTGATACGAATATCGATGCTATGAATGAAGGCATTAAAGCTGTTAAGACAGGACAGGTAACCTATGCAGTCCGCGATACACGAATCGATGATAAAGAGATCCATGAGGGAGATATCATGGGAATCGGTGATGCCGGAATCCTTGCTGTCGGACAGTCTGTCGAAGAGACCACAAAAGAGATGCTTGCTGATCTTGTTGATGAAGATACAGAACTGATCAGCCTTTACTATGGTCAGGATGTTCTGGCTGAAGATGCAGAACGTTTTTCAGCAGAAATCGAGGAGCTTTATCCTGATGTAGACGTAGATGTTCATTCTGGCGGACAGCCGATCTATTATTACGTTCTGTCTGTTGAATAAATTTTGTCAGATCAGGCAGTTTTTGCCTGTATTATATCATTAAAAAACCGGAACACTTCTCATAGGCGAAAGTGCTCCGGTTTTTGTAATCAGAATCAGGAGAAAAAGACATGAATAAAAATGCCGGGATCAGCACGTTAAAGGGGATTGGAGAAAAAACCGAAAAATTATTCCTTAAACTTGGTGTGGCCACTGTTGATGATTTATTGCATTATTATCCGCGTACCTATGAGATCTTTGGTCCACCTGTTCCTGTCAGCGAAGTTCAGGAAGGACATATCTGCACCGTTTCCGGTGCTGTTTTCGGACGGATACAGGTGTCCGGGACAAAAAATATGCAGGTGACAACTCTTTATTTAAAAGATCTGACCGGAACTTTAAAAGTGATCTGGTTCCGTATGCCTTTTTTAAGGAATACATTAGGCAGGAGCGGCCCGGTCATTTTACGTGGCAGAGTGGTTCGTAAACGTGACGGACTGGTCATGGAACATCCACAGATCTATGATCCTGCTGCCAGATACAATGAAAAACTCCATTCCATGCAGCCGGTATACGGACTTACCGCAGGACTGACCAATAATGCCATCATCAAAGCTGTCCGTCAGGCACTGGAAAGTAATTCCATACCCGAAGATTTTCTTCCTGAAGAACTGGAAACTGCTTACAATTTCCCACCTTATGAGGCAGCACTGTATGAAATGCATTTTCCACATTCCAAAGAGACTTTTATTGAAGCAAGAAGACGCTTTGTCTTTGAAGAATTTCTCACCTTTGTCCTTTCACTGCGATATGTAAAAGAATCCGGAGAACGGATGAAAAATCACTTTACTATGAAGCAGCAGCCTGCCATCGATACATTTCTCCAGTCTCTTCCCTATGAACTGACTGCTGCCCAGATGCGGGTATGGAATGAAATCCAGAAAGAGATGACCGGAGACTATGTCATGTCCCGCCTGGTACAGGGAGATGTCGGTTCAGGTAAGACAATCGTGGCATTTTTAGGGCTTCTGCTTTCCGGACTCAACGGCTATCAGGGTGCATTAATGGCTCCGACAGAAGTGCTTGCCCGGCAGCACTACGAAAAAATTTCCGGGATGCTGGAACACTATGGCCTTCCTCTTAAAGCAGAACTTCTGACCGGATCTATGACTGCAAAGCAGAAGCGTGAAGCCTATGTCCGGATCGAATCCGGTTCTTCTTCTATTATCATTGGAACCCATGCACTGATCCAGGAAAAAGTGAACTACAGAAACCTTGCCTTAGTCATCACAGATGAGCAGCACCGCTTTGGTGTCAGACAACGGGAACAACTCGCAGGCAAAGGACTTACACCACATATTCTCGTCATGAGTGCAACACCTATTCCACGAACCCTGGGAATCATTCTTTACGGAGATCTCGATATTTCCGTGATCAATGAACTCCCTATGAACCGTCTTCCGATCAAAAACTGCGTGGTTGATACAGGCTACCGTCCAAAAGCTTACGCTTTTATCAGGCAGCAGACAGAACTGGGGCGGCAGTGCTATGTAATCTGCCCTATGGTAGAAGAAAGCGAAAATCTGGATGCTGAAAATGTTACCGATTACAGTCAGATGCTTCAGGAGATCCTTGGGCCTTCCATCCGTGTCGGCTATCTGCATGGAAAAATGAAAGAAAAAGAAAAAGATGAGATCATGACTGCTTTTGGACGGAATGAGATCCAGGTTCTTGTATCCACAACCGTTGTAGAAGTCGGTATCGATGTGCCAAATGCAACCGTCATTATGATTGAAAATGCAGAACGCTTCGGTCTTGCCCAGCTCCATCAGCTCCGCGGGCGGGTTGGCCGTGGGAAATATCAGTCCTACTGCATTTTCATGACCGCCTCCAGGTCAAAAGAGACAAAAGAACGGCTGGAGATCCTGAATCATTCCAATGATGGTTTTTATATTGCAAATGAAGATCTCCGTCTCCGCGGACCGGGAGATCTGTTCGGTATACGGCAAAGCGGGGTGCTTGATTTTAAGATTGCTGACGTTTTTCAGGACGCAGCACTGTTGCAGGAAGCAAATGCCGCTGCTGAAAGACTTCTTCTCGAAGACCCGGATCTTTCCCAGGAGCAGCACCGGAAACTGAAAGATCATTTGCAGAAGAAGCTGAAAGATCTCATGCTTGAGACAACGCTGTAACCACCAGAACTTACCAGTTTAAATTCACCGTTCCTCCACATACTAACATCGTAACAAAGGCGAACGGAACCAGTGATGTATGATGACCGGCAAAAGCATGGTACATACAGAAACTGGCCGGTCATCTTCGTTACAACAACTCAGGAAAAGCAGTCTTCAGACAGACTGCAGGATGCAAAAGGAGGAAATGGATCATGGCAAGTCGTTCATCTAACAAAGCAGCAGTGCCTGAAGCAAAAGGCGCACTCGACAAGTTCAAGTACGAGGTAGCAACAGAGCTGGGAGTACCGTTGACAGACGGATACAACGGCGACCTGACATCCAAACAGAACGGATCTGTCGGTGGATATATGGTAAAGAAAATGATCGAGCAGCAGGAAAAGCAGATGGCAGGAAAATAACCTGAAACCATCTTCCCGGCTTCTGCGGTCAGTGCAGTCGTAGCCGCGACAGACCAAATGTACGTCAAAAAATACAGCAGAAGCCAAAGAGAAAAGCACTCGGCATTGACCCGGGTGCTTTTTTCTGCTAAAATTCAGCATAGTTAATGATTGGAGGTGTCGATGAATGAGAGTAATTGCCGGCAGTGCCAGAAGTCTGAAACTGAAGACTCTGGAAGGAATAGATACAAGACCAACCACCGACAGGATCAAGGAGACCCTGTTCAATATGATCGCTCCTTATCTGTATGACTGCGAATTTCTGGATCTGTTTGCGGGAAGCGGAGGGATTGGGATCGAGGCTCTCAGCCGCGGAGCAAAAGAAGCCGTCTTTGTAGAAAAAAATCCCAAAGCAATGGAGTGTATCAAAGAAAATTTGAAGTTTACCAGGCTGGAGAAAAAGGGGATCACACTGACCAAAGATGTGCTGAATGCACTGTACCAGTTAGAAGGAGATAAGGTTTTTGATTATATTTTTATGGATCCGCCTTATGATCAGGAACTGGAAAAGCAGGTACTGAAATATCTCGCCGGTTCCTCACTCGTCTATGAAGATACCGTGATCATCGTAGAAGCCTCACTGAATACTGATTTCTCGTATATCGGGGAACTTGGCTTTTCTCTCATCAAAGAAAAAAGATATAAGACGAACAAGCACGTCTTTTTGGAAAAAGCCGGAAAGGAAGAAATATGTTAAGAGCGATTTATCCGGGAAGCTTTGACCCGGTTACATACGGACATTATGATATCATCTGCAGATCCTGTAAAATCGTGGACGAACTCATTGTCGGAGTATTGAATAATAAAGCGAAAATGCCGTTGTTTTCTGTTGAAGAACGTGTTAAAATGTTAAAGGAAGTGACAAAGGATCTGCCAAATGTCAGGATCATTCCGTTTGACGGACTTCTGGTGGATTTTGCCGAACGAATGGACGCAGACATGGTAATAAGGGGACTTCGTGCAATTACGGATTTTGAGTATGAACTTCAGATGTCTCAGACGAATCATAAACTCAGTCCGAATGTTGAAACCATGTTTCTGACGACCAGTATTGAATATTCTTACCTCAGTTCAACTACTGTACGGGAGATTGCAGCCTTTGGCGGAGATGTTACTCAGTTCGTACCACAGGCCGTTGCAGTTGAGCTTGAAAAGAAGATGAAAGAAAAAGGAGAGTGTAACTGATGAGTAGCCGCATTGAACAGATCATTGAAGAGATTGAAGAATATATTGACAGAGACTGTAAATTTCAGCCCCTGTCCCAGACCAAGATCATTGTAAATAAAGAGCATATGGATGAGTTGCTCCGTGAGCTTCGCATGAAGACTCCTGATGAGATCAAGCGTTATCAGAAGATCATCGCGAACCGGGATGCGATTTTGGCAGATGCAAAAGCAAAAGCAGATGCTATGATTGAAGAAGCACAGGTACAGACCACCGAACTGGTCAGTGAGCATGAGATCATGCAGCAGGCTTATGCACAGGCAAATGAGATTGTTACTCAGGCAACTGCCCAGGCACAGGAGATCATCGACAATGCAACCATGGATGCCAATGAAATCCGGATTGGTGCGATCCAGTATACAGATGACCTTCTTGCAAATGCGGAAAGCATCATCGGTCATACACTGGACAGCTATACAACCAAGTATGACGGTCTGATCAATTCCCTGCAGGAGTGTTATGATACAGTCCGCTCCAATCGTGCAGAACTGGATGTTCCTGAGGCTGACTCTTCTGATTATAATTATGATTCTCAGAATGGCTCAGACCAATAGGAAACAGGGATCTATTGACATCTGATGAAATGAATTTAAAAATTGAATTTCGCATACAGTATTGCGAATCCACTGGCTGCCATTGCGGTAGCCAGTTTTTGTATGATATAATCTGAAAGTTTCAGTCCTGTTCCACGGATCATCGACTGCGTCTGTGCCATAGAACAGATGCCTCCCATAGAAGTCAGCCCGATCAGCAACGGATAGGCTGTGCTTATTTCCGGGAATCTTTTCGCAATCATAAGAATCCCATTCGTAACTTCCAGTGTTGAAAGCAGGAGAGTTGCAGCGATATTTTTCTGCCCGGTCTGCTCTGCCAGTTCCAGTAATACAGAAAAAATAATCAAATATCCCCCGACTTTCACGATTGTCTCAAAGCTGTCCATCATACAACTTTCTACACTTTTCTTTTTCATAATATAGTTTCTCTGCATTCCCAATGTATTTCTGCCCCCACCTCTTTTTCTGCCACTTTTGTAAATTTTCCTGAAAGGGAAGCTCATAACAACCGGTGTTCCTAAAAGAATCACCAGGCTCGGAAGCAGAAGCTCTTTTCTGTCCAGCGTTTTCCATACAAGAAAATTCATGATGAAAATCGGACTTGTATTATTGCAGAAAGAAAGAAGATAGGTTCCTTCTTCGACACTTATGGACTGATTTCTGATTAGATCTGCCGTTATTTTTGCTCCCATGGGATACCCGCAGAGAAATCCTGCAACCACTGCAAACGAGCCTTCCCCGGAAACTCGGAATAAAATTCCGAAAGGAACAGACAGTACTTTCGAGATCATCCTGATCCCGCCGGTTGCCATCAGAAGATCTGTGATCAGCAGGAACGGGAACAGTGTCGGGAATAAGATCTGAAACCATAAAAGGAGTCCTTCACTTGCCCCGTTGAATACTTCTTTCGGGCAGCAGAGCATCAGCAGAAAAACTCCGATCATACCAATTCCTGCCAGGCTCTTTTTGGAAAGTTTCTGCTTCATACTCCACCCATTCTGTCATTCCTGTTCTTCTTTCACTATTTTATGATTTTCCTGAAAAAGTATGCAGTTATCCGGCTTCTTTGGCATATGCATTATTAACTTCTTCACTGCAAAGGAATTGAACCAATGACTGCTGTTCTTTCTTCTTTTCGGTCACATTTTCTGAAAAGGCCATGGATCCTCCTCTGTTCTGTTGTATTTTTCTGTGGACTGTTGATTCCCAGACTTTCATTTCTCGCCAGAAAGAATCTTTTAAACCCGACTACCGTTGAAAGCAATGAATTTCGAAGTCAGCCGGTATCTGAAGAACTTTTTCCGATCCTCGCATCCTCTGATGATCCCGGCAGGTTTCTTGGTCTCTACTGGCTTGAGACTCGGTTTCAGGCAGATCCTCACGCTCTTCGTACCTGTCTTACCGCTTTGAATCATTCGGATGAACCGACCGATTTTTCTGTAAAGAAATACGAACCACACTGGGAAAACCTTCCTGACTGGAACGAATACCTGAAACTCTGCCGTGCCATATGGAATGATCTCCGGTATTTTCCGGTTGCTACATCCTCCGATTGTCCTGACTACACCGTCACCTTTGAAAATTCCTGGCAATACGAAAGAACCTATGGAGGGGAACGCCATCATGAAGGTACCGACATTATGGCCTCCGTTAACCAAAGAGGTATCTATCCCATCATAAGTATGACCGATGGAACGATTCAGAACCTTGGATGGCTGGAACTTGGCGGTTACCGGATTGGAATCCTTGCCCCTGGAGGTGCTTATTTTTATTATGCACATCTTGATTCCTATGCTCCTCTTACAGAAGGACAGCAGATTCATGCCGGAGATCTGCTAGGGTATATGGGTGATACCGGATACAGTAAAACCGAGGGGACAACCGGCAGATTTCCGGTTCATTTACATCTCGGGATTTACCTGACCGTCAACGGAAGAGAAGTCAGTGTCAATTCCTATCCGGCACTTCGTCTGACAGAACAATGGAAAGTGAATGCAGTCTATGAATAACTCTTTTCTGAATATCGGTTTCGTGGTATACTGAATGTTATGGAAAATTTACTTTGTAAAGGAGTTACAATGAACTTACCAAAAGAATTTGAAGAAAAGATGAAGACTCTGCTCGGGTCTGAATATGAAGAATATACCGCCTGCTATGATGAGCCAAGGCATTATGGTCTGCGTGTCAATACAGCCAAGATCTCTGTTGAAGATTTTTTAAAGATTGCACCCTGGCCGCTGGAGCCGGTTCCGTGGATCGAGAATGGATTTTACTATGACGGAGATCATATCCAGCCTTCTAAGCACCCATATTATTTTGCAGGACTTTACTATCTGCAGGAACCAAGTGCCATGACCCCTGCCAGCCGTCTGCCGGTGGAGCCGGGAGACCGGGTACTGGATGTCTGTGCCGCACCGGGTGGAAAAGCAACGGAACTGGGAGCAAAATTACAGGGGACAGGTGTTCTTGCAGCCAACGACTTAAGCAGTTCCCGTGCCAAAGGGCTTTTAAAGAATCTGGAGCTTTTCGGTATTGGCAATGTTCTCGTATTAAGCGAAGAACCCGGTAAATTAGTTTCTTATTTTGAAGGTTATTTTGACAAGATCCTGATTGATGCTCCCTGCTCCGGTGAAGGAATGTTCCGTAAGGATAAGAAAATGGTAAAAGCATGGGAAGAGCATGGACCGTCTTTCTTTTCCAAAATCCAGAAAAGCATCATCACCCAGGCTGCACAGATGCTCCGCCCGGGAGGCATGCTGCTTTATTCAACCTGCACTTTTTCACCGGAAGAGAACGAGCAGACGATCGAATATCTGCTGCAGGAATATCCCGAATTTCAGATCTGTGAGATGGAAGGGTATGAAGGATTTGTCAATGGAATGCCACAGGTGACCGAGAACAGAAATGACGAGCTGAAAAAGACCGTTCGTATTTTTCCTCACCGGATGAAGGGGGAGGGGCATTTTCTTGCCCTTCTTCAGAAGGGAGAAGCACATCCGGCTCTTCCTTCCGGGATCGATACCGGAAAGCAAAAAAGGCTGCCCGAAGAACTCACTTCATTTTTAAGTCATGTACACCGGGAGTTTCTTCCTTCCAGAATGGAACTGCGTGGCGATAAAGTATACTATATGCCAGCCGGTCTTCCTTCCATCCGGGGAATCCGTTTTCTACGTACCGGACTGCTGCTTGGAGAACTGAAAAAGAACCGTTTTGAACCGAGTCAGGCTTTTGCCATGAATCTGAAAATGGAAGAGTACGATCAGATTCTCAATCTTCCTGTCGGTGATGAGCGGGTGATCAAATATCTCAAAGGTGATACGCTCGATGTGGAAGATCTGGTATCTCCGAAAGAGAAAGGCTGGTATCTTGTCTGTGTAGACGGATACCCGCTTGGTTTCGGTAAACTGGTCGATCAGATGCTGAAAAATAAATATCTTCCCGGATGGCGGTGGAACGGATGAAATTAAGACTGGATAAATATCTTGCGGATATGGGACTCGGGACAAGATCCCAGATAAAAAAGGACATTTCCAAAGGGCAGGTGCTTGTCAACGGAACCGTCAGCAAAGATGCCGGAACCAGGATCGATACAGAAAAGGATCAGGTCTCCTATCTTGGGCAGACTGTTACCTATGCGGAGTATGAATACTATATGCTGAACAAACCTGCAGGTGTCGTTTCCGCGACAGAAGACCGGCATGACCGAACCGTTTTAGACCTCATCGATACAAAGCAGCGGAAAGATCTTTTTCCTGTCGGAAGACTGGACAAAGATACCGAGGGGCTTCTGCTCATCACGAACGATGGGGCATTGGCTCACCGGCTTCTTTCCCCTAAGAGCCACGTCGACAAAGTCTACTTTGCCCGGATTGAGGGAAAGGTTACTGCAGAAGATGTGTTCCTTTTTCAGAAAGGTGTAGACATCGGAGAGCAGGCACTTACGCTTCCCGCACGGCTTGAAATTTTAAGCAGTGATACCGTCTCAGAGATCCGGCTGACGATCTGCGAGGGAAAGTTTCATCAGGTCAAACGGATGTTCGAGTCAGTTGGCAAGAAAGTCCTGTATCTGAAAAGGCTTTCCATGGGAACACTTATTTTGGATGACTTACTGCCACCGGGAGCTTACCGTACACTGACTGCCGGGGAGATCAGAAGCTTACAGACAATATCAAAAAAAGAAACAGGAGATAAAGAATGAATGGTGGATTTTTACCTGTCAGCAGAAAAGAAATGAAAGAACGTGGATGGGATCAGGTCGATTTTGTCTATATTTCCGGAGATGCTTATGTAGACCATCCTTCCTTTGGTCATGCCATCATCACAAGGCTGCTGGAATCCCGTGGCTACAGAGTGGGAATCATTGCACAGCCGGACTGGAAGACACCTGACAGCGTCACGGTTTTTGGCGAACCACGTCTTGGATTTCTTGTATCCGCAGGAAATATGGATTCCATGGTCAACCATTATTCCGTATCCAAAAAGCGACGGAAGACCGATGCTTACACACCCGGAGGTGTTATGGGAAAGCGGCCGGATTATGCCTGCGTTGTCTACGGGAATCTGATCCGGCAGACTTATAAGAAAACTCCGGTCATTCTGGGTGGCATCGAAGCCAGTCTGCGAAGGATGGCACATTATGATTACTGGTCTGACAAACTAAAGCGTTCCCTCCTTTTAGATTCCGGTGCGGATATTCTTTCTTACGGAATGGGAGAACACTCCATCATCGAGATTGCAGAGGCACTGGATGCCGGCATTCCGGTGGAAGAGATTACCTATATCAACGGAACTGTCGTCAAAGCAAAGAATCTCGACAGCGTCTACGATGCAGAGATCCTTCCCTCTTTTGAAGAATTGAAAGCAGACCGGCTGACTTATGCCAGAAGCTTTTATACCCAGTATCTTAATACGGATGCTTTCAACGGAAAACGACTGGTAGAGCCTTATTCTGACTACCTCTATGTGGTACAGAATCCACCTGCACTTCCACTGACCGAGATAGAAATGGATGATATCTATTCTCTGCCTTATATGAGAACGTATCATCCTTCCTACGAGGCACTTGGCGGAGTTCCTGCTATCTCCGAGATCCGGTTCAGCCTCATCAGCAACCGGGGCTGTTTTGGCGGATGCAGTTTCTGTGCATTGACCTTTCATCAGGGACGGATCATCCAGACCCGCAGCCACCAGTCACTTTTAGATGAAGCCAGACAGATCACAAAAGAAAAAGATTTTAAAGGATACATTCATGACGTAGGAGGACCGACTGCCAATTTCCGGCATCCTTCCTGTAAAAAGCAGTTAAAGTACGGTGTCTGCAAGAACCGCCAGTGTCTGTTCCCGGCACCCTGTAAAAATCTGAATGCAGACCACAGTGATTATGTCCGGCTTTTAAAAGAACTACGTGCGATTCCGAAAGTTAAAAAAGTCTTTATCCGCTCGGGAATCCGATTCGATTATCTTTTAAAAGAAGAGGACAGAACTTTTTTACGGGAACTTTGTGAATATCATGTCAGCGGGCAATTGAAGGTTGCACCGGAACATGTTGCAGCACCGGTTCTCTCCCTGATGGGAAAACCAGAACATAAAGTATATGAGCAGTTTACCGAAGAATTTTATAAAATGAACAAAAAGATCGGAAAAAAACAGTATCTTGTTCCGTACCTGATGTCATCCCATCCCGGTTCAACGCTGAAAGAAGCAGTAGAACTGGCAGAATATTGCAGGGATCTCGGTTATATGCCGGAGCAGGTGCAGGATTTTTATCCGACTCCGTCCACACTTTCCACCTGTATGTATTATACCGGTGTTGACCCCCGTACCATGAAGCCGGTCTATGTACCGAAGAGTCCACATGAGAAGGCCATGCAGCGTGCATTGATCCAGTATCGCAACCCGGAACTGTACGATCTTGTATCAGAAGCACTCCACAAGGCAGGAAGAACCGATCTCATCGGTTTCGGTCCAAAGTGTCTGATCCGGCCACGGAAATTTGCCGATCAGAAGAAAAATGAAAGAGAAAAGAACAGCAGTCAGAAGAAAAAATCCATTCGGAATGTACACCGAAAGAAATGAGGTCAGAATGAGAGTAGCGATTGTCACCGGAGCATCTTCCGGTATGGGACGTGAATTCGTCCTTCAGATCGGAGCTTTATATAAAAACCTGGACGAAATCTGGGTGATCGCAAGGAGAAAAGGAAATTTAGAGAGAGTGGCAGAGCAGTCCCGTCTGCCTTTGCGTATCTTTGACGGAGATCTTCTGAAAAAGCCTGTCTATAAAGCTTTTTGCGAGGCACTCTGTGAAGACACTCCTGATATCCGTATGCTTGTCAACGCAGCCGGATTCGGAAGATCCGGTTCTGTAGAAGAGATCAGTATGCAGCGGAGACGGATCCAGACAGACATGGTTGGCTTAAATTGCCAAGCTTTAACAAGAATGACCCTTCTCTGCCTTCCTTACATGCATCCTGGAAGCCGGATCGTCAATCTGGCATCGGCAGCAGCCTTTTGTCCACAACCGTATTTTGCGGTTTATGCGGCAACGAAATCCTATGTGCTGAGCTTTTCCCGTTCGCTCAGAGAAGAGCTTAAGACCCGCGGTATCATCGTCACAGCGGTCTGTCCCGGTCCGGTTGACACTCCCTTTTTTGATGTCAGTGGAAAGCCTCAGAACTTCTTAAAAGAACTGACTATGGCACAGCCGGGACCGGTGGTACATCAGGCACTGAAAGACAGCCGGAAAAGGAAGGAGCTGTCTATTTACGGACTTCCGATGAAACTGACCTATGCCGGCACGAAGCTGCTGCCACATAAATTGCTCCTGCGTATACAGAACCTGTAGATAATCGATCTTTTAAATGAAAAGGAAATCAATCATATGAAGAAAGTTGAAAAGGGGAAACCCGGTTATTTAAATTATAAAAAGAAAGCAGAGATTCTCCGTACAGTCATTTATTTTGCCATTGTCGCAGCCATCTTTCTGCTTGGATACACCCAGACGCATACCCGTCTCAACATAATGACTGTTGTGGCAGTTCTCGGCTGCCTTCCGGCATCCAAAGCACTGGTTGGTGTCATCACCCGCTTTCCGTACCCGTCCATTGATCCTGACAGGGCAAAGGAGATTGCAAAAATTTCCCGCCATCTGACGGTCTGCTACGATACAGTCATCACCAGCCGGGAAAAGATCATGCCGGCAGACTGCTTTGTTATTTCCGGGCATAATCTTTATGGTTATACTCATTATGAGAAAGTGAATCCAGAGGAACTTGCAAAGCACATCCGCTCGATTCTTTCCCAGAACGGTTACACCGGACTGACAGTCAAGATTTTAAACCAGTATGCACCTTTTCTTGCAAGAGTAGAAGGGCTTGATAATATTGCAGCAGTAGAACAGGAAGATACAAAGCAGACCGAACAGGAAATCCGACACCTTCTGCTGAACATTTCCATGTAAAATGGTTCTGAATTTCGGAGAAAAGACAATGAAAGAAATTATAATTAAAAAAAATGAAGCCGGACAGCGGTTCGACAAATTTCTTGCGAAATATATGAGCCAGGCTCCTAAAAGCTTTTTTTATAAAATGCTCCGCAAGAAAAATATCACCCTGAACGGGAAAAAGGCAGCAGGAAATGAAATTCTCGAATTAAATGATACCGTCCGTCTGTTCCTTTCCGATGAGACCATTCAGAAATTTTCAGGCACCATACAGCAGTCCCCCGGAGATCCCGACTGGATCCTGGCTCATGCCGGAAAAGAGCCTTCCATTATTTATGAGGATGAATCCACCATTTTCCTGAACAAACCCGCAGGGATGTTGTCCCAGAAGGCAAAACCGGACGACATCTCCATGGTAGAACACCTGATCGCTTATCTGCTGAACAGCGGTCAGATTTCCAAAGAGGAGCTGCGAACATTTCATCCTTCTGTCTGCAACCGTCTTGACCGCAATACCAGCGGACTGATCGCTGCCGGCAAGACCCTGCAGGCACTCCAGCAGTTAAGTGAAATGTTCCGTGACCGCAGCCTGAAAAAATATTATCTCTGTCTTGTCCGTGGAAAAGTTTCTTCCGACAGTCATATCAGCGGCTATCTGAAAAAAGATCCCCGGACGAACCGGGTCACTGTCAGCCGGACTCCGTCCGCAGCAGCTTCCCCGATTGAGACAGAATATCATATAATAAAGCAAACTAAAGATGTCACACTTCTAGAAGTTCATCTGATCACCGGAAAGACGCATCAGATCCGTGCCCATCTTGCATCCATCGGTCATCCCATTGCAGGAGATTATAAATATGGAAACCGGGCTTTCAATGAGACGCTGAAAAAAGAATATGGTCTTTCTTCTCAGCTTCTCCACGCATACCGGCTTAATTTTCCGAAGTGTGGCGGAGACCTTTCCCTCCTTTCGGGAAAAGAACTTCAGGCACCATTGCCTCCTCTTTTTCAGAAAATCTGTCAGGAAAAGGGTGTGATATAAAATGGCAACCTGGAATTCGAGAGGACTTCGTGGTTCGACTCTGGAAGAATTTATCAATCATACCAATACCCGCTACAGTGAAATGGGGCTTGCACTGATCCAGAAGATTCCAACCCCCATCACTCCGGTAAGGATTGATAAAGAGCATCGGCATATTACCCTTGCCTATTTTGATAAGATCAGTACCGTAGATTATATCGGTGCCGTGCAGGGCATTCCGGTCTGCTTTGATGCAAAAGAATGTAATGCTGATACATTTCCACTTCAGAATGTCCATGAACATCAGATCCGTTTTATGGAAAAATTTGAGCAGCAGGGAGGAATCGCATTTCTCCTGATCTATTATACAGCCCGTGAGGAGCTCTACTATATGCAATACCGGCAGATCCGCCGATTCTGGGACAGGGCAGAGGCAGGTGGAAGAAAAAGCTTCCGGCTGGATGAACTGGAACCGGACTGGTTTATGAAACTTCAGAATGGCTTTTTTATTCCTTATCTTGATTCCATCCAGAAGGATTTGGACACGAGGGATTGACAGAAGCAGAGAAAATCCGTATAATTACAAACAGGTTTTAACGTATTAGCAGACTAAAGTGTTTAAGAAAGGTGAATCTACATGGAACAGAAACTGCATACACCGGAAGGCGTCCGGGATATATATAATAAAGAATGTGAAATTAAACTGACATTGCAGAAGAAGCTTGGCACCGTACTTCATTCCTATGGTTATCAGGATATTCAGACTCCGACATTTGAATATTTTGACGTATTCCGTAAAGAAATCGGTTCTACTTCTGCAAGAGAAATGTATAAATTTTTTGATCGGGAGGGAAATATCCTTGCATTACGCCCGGATATCACGCCTTCCATTGCCAGAGCCGTTGCAACGCTTTTTGAGACAGAAGATTTTCCAATCCGCCTGTGCTATGCCGGCAATACTTTTATCAACCATTCCAGTTATCAGGGACGGCTGAAAGAGAACACCCAGCTTGGTGCTGAGCTGATCGGTGTCGATTCCATCGAGGCAGACGCAGAAATGCTCGCTATGGTGGTGGACGGACTGAAGAAAACCGGACTGAAAGAATTTCAGGTCAGTATCGGACATATAGACTTTATCCAGAGTCTGTTCCAGGCAGCAGGTCTTGAGGAGGATGAAGCAGAAGAGCTACGTACCCTCATCGCCAACCGTAACTTCTTTGGAGTAGAGGAAGTACTGGATCATATGGATGTTGCTGACTCTGTCAAAGAAGCATTTCATCTTCTGCCTGAACTGACCGGCGGAGCAGAGATCCTGGATCAGGCACTTTCTGTTGCCCCGGGAGAAAAAGCCGGTCAGGCGATTCATCGCTTAAAGCAGATTGATGAGCTTCTCCGCCTTTACGGAGTGGAAGATCATATCACATTTGATCTGAGCATGAGCGGAAACTACGGATACTATACCGGTATCATTTTCCGTGCTTATACTTACGGAACAGGAGATGCTGTCGTACGCGGAGGCCGTTACGATCATCTGCTTGAAAAATTCGGTAAGAATACTCCATCTATCGGTTTTGCCATCATTTTAGATGAACTGATGAATGCCCTGAACCGGCAGAACATCCAGGTAGAGACCGGCAGCCGCAATCTCCTCGTCTATACACAGGATACTGAAAAGTGGGCCATCTCCCTTGCAAGAACGTTCCGCAGTAAAGGGAAAAATATTGAAATGCTCAAGCGTAATACTGAGGATGACCGTCAGGTATACGAGGAATACGGAAAGCGATCTTCCGTCATGACCATGCTGTATCTCCGGGATGACCTGAAGATTGAGATGATCAATTTCCGCACAGGCGAAAAGAAGATCATGGACACGAAAAAGCAGAAGTAAAGGAGCAGAACCTATGAGATATTTAACATTTGCACTGACCAAAGGGCGTCTTGCCAGTAAGACTCTTGATATGCTGGAAAAGCTCGGAATTACCTGCGACGAGATGAAAGATAAAAACTCACGCAAACTGATCTTCACCAATGAGGAACTGGGACTCCGGTTCTTCCTTGCAAAAGGTCCGGATGTACCGACCTATGTAGAATACGGTGCCGCAGATATCGGTGTAGTCGGAAAGGATACCATCATTGAAGAAGGGCGAAAAGTCCATGAAGTACTTGACCTTGGATTCGGGAAATGCCGGATGTGTGTCTGCGGTCGTGAAGAGACAGCAGAGAAACTGCAGCATCATGAACTGATCCGTGTTGCCACAAAATACCCGAATATTGCGAAAGACTATTTTTATAATAAGAAGCATCAGACGGTTGAGATCGTAAAGTTAAATGGATCTATCGAGCTTGCTCCGATCGTAGGGCTTTCCGAAGTCATTGTAGATATCGTTGAAACCGGTTCTACACTGAAAGAAAACGGACTGGTCGTATTAGAAGAGGTATGCCCTCTGTCCGCCCGTATGATCGTCAATCCGGTCAGTATGCGTATGGAGAATGACCGCATTAAGGAACTCATCACAAATCTCAGAAACCTGCTCAGGGAGGAATAAAAATGCGTATTGAAAAATTAACAGAAAGTACAAAGAAAAATCTGCTGGAAGACCTTCTGAAAAGAAGTCCCAACAGCTACGGAAAATACGAAGCCAGTGTCCAGCAGATCCTCAACGATGTAAAGGAAAAAGGAGACGAAGCTCTCTTTGGTTATACAGAAAAATTTGACGGAGTAAAACTGGATGCTTCCCAGATCCTTGTCACAGATGCTGAGATTGAAGAAGCCTATACAGAAGTAGGAGAAGAGCTGCTCGGTATTATCCGGAAAGCTCTCGTCAATATCCGTACTTATCATGAAAAGCAGATGCAATACAGTTGGTTCGACAGCAAGCCGGATGGAACCATCCTCGGTCAGAAGGTCACTGCACTCCAGAGAGTCGGTGTCTATGTTCCGGGCGGAAAAGCGGCTTATCCGTCTTCCGTACTGATGAATATCATGCCTGCAAAAGTAGCCGGAGTTGATGAAATCATTATGGTAACTCCTCCGGGAAAAGATGGGAAAGTAACTCCTACCACATTAGTTGCGGCAAAGGAAGCCGGAGCAGATAAAGTCTATAAAGTCGGTGGAGCACAGGCCATCGGAGCTTTGGCATACGGAACAGAAAGTATTCCGAAAGTTGATAAGATCGTAGGACCGGGAAATATCTACGTTGCACTGGCGAAAAAATCTGTTTATGGTCATGTAAGCATTGATTCCATCGCCGGGCCAAGTGAGATCCTTGTCCTGGCAGATGAGACAGCCAACCCACGGTTTGTGGCAGCAGATCTTCTCTCCCAGGCAGAGCATGATGAACTGGCTTCCGCTATTCTGGTAACAACAAGCATGGAGCTTGCAGAGAAGGTTTCCGCACAGGCAGATGCATTTATCAAAGAGCTTTCCAGAGGAGAGATCATTCAGAAATCTCTGGATAATTACGGACATATCCTTGTTGCAGACACTTTGGAAGATGCCATTGATGCGGCAAATTCGATTGCATCCGAGCATCTTGAGATCGTGACAGCCAACCCGTTTGAAGTGATGACAAAGATCCGCAACGCAGGAGCAATCTTTATCGGAGAATACTCCAGCGAGCCGCTGGGAGACTATTTTGCAGGTCCGAACCATGTTCTGCCTACCAACGGAACTGCCAAGTTCTTCTCCCCGTTATCTGTAGATGATTTTATCAAGAAATCCAGCATCATTTCCTATTCAAAGGATGCACTGGAAAAGATCCATACAGATATCGAAAAATTTGCCGAAGCAGAACATTTAACTGCACATGCAAATTCCATTAAAGTAAGATTTGAATAAGAGGAGTTGGCAGGATATGAAAAAGAACCGCATTGCAAGCTGTAAAAGAAAGACAAAAGAAACCGATATCGAACTGACCATCAACCTGGATGGTCATGGGAAAAATCAGATTGACACCGGAATCCCTTTTTTCGATCATATGCTGGACGGCTTTGCCCGTCACGGACTTTTTGACCTGACCGTCAGCGTCAAAGGCGATACAGAAGTAGATTCCCACCATACGATCGAAGATACCGGGATCGTGCTGGGTCATGCCATTGCAGAAGCTTTAGGCGATAAAGCCGGTATTAAACGTTACGGCTATTTTATACTCCCAATGGATGAGACACTTGCACTCGGAGCTGTCGATCTTTCTGGCAGACCCTACCTGAACTTCCAGGCTGAATTTACCGTACCTTTCCTCGGAACAATGGATACCGAAATGGTTCGTGAATTTTTCTATGCCGTATCGTACAGTGCCGCTATGAATCTTCACCTGAAGATCCTGGATGCCGGAAATAACCATCACATGGCAGAAGCTCTTTTCAAGGCATTTGGAAAGGCTTTGGATCTGGCAGTATCCGAAGAACCACGGATCAGTGAAGTATGGTCCACGAAAGGCAGTTTGTAGGCTGATTTTTTGAAAGCCATCCCTTAAAAGGAAATAAAGGAGTAACCCGGACATGAGTTATAAGAGATTAACCCCATGTATTTTTATAGATAAAGGAAAGGCAGTTACATGGTTTGACGATTATTCTGTTCTGTCAGACGATGTCATTGCCCTTGCAAAACACTACAATGAAAAAGGAGCAGACGAACTGATCGTATTTGATCTGTCTGACTCGGATGAAGAACATGATGAATCCATCGAACTGATCAAGCAGATCAACCGTGTGATCAGTATTCCGATGATCGCAGGCGGTAATATCCGTCGTGCTGAAGATGTAAAAAAGATCCTCTATGCAGGTGCTAAACGTGCCATGCTGAATTTCTCAAAACCGCTTTCGATTGAACTGATCAAAGAAGTTTCCCAGCGATTCGGCAAGGAACGGATTGCAGTTTCACTGAATGATTTTGACGCACTGTTCAAGCAGCAGCATCTGATCGAGGAGTACAGTACAGAAATGATCTTTATGCACCGTCTGGATCTTAATTCTGTTGTAAATGTCACTGAGATCCAGTGTGTAGTCGTAACCGATACCATGGAAGAGAGTGAGATCCTCAATATTCTTAAAAGCGACGGTGTCAAAGGCGTTTCAGGACGCTTTATCAGTCGGCTGGATATGGATTTTAATGTATTCAAAGATATCTGCGTGAAAAATGGAATCCGCATGACAACCTTTGAAAGTCTGATGGATTTCGGTGAATTTAAACTGAACTCAGATGGACTGCTCCCGGTTGTAACACAGGACTACAAGACAAATGAAGTCCTCATGGTAGCCTATATGGATGAGGAGGCCTTTGAGCATACTGTCAAGACCGGCCGCATGACTTATTTCAGCCGCAGCAGACAAAGTCAGTGGATCAAGGGAGAAACTTCGGGACACTTCCAGTATGTAAAATCTCTTGCCATCGACTGCGATAAGGATACCCTTCTCGCAAAAGTAGAACAGATCGGAGCTGCCTGCCATACCGGCAACAGATCCTGCTTTTATACAACCATCGTCGGAGCTGACTATGATGCGAAAAATCCGCTTCAGATCTTTGAATCCGTATACAATACGATCTTGGACCGCAAGGAGCATCCAAAGGAAGGTTCTTATACTAATTACCTGTTCGATAAAGGATTAGACAAGATTCTCAAGAAAGTGGGAGAGGAGGCAACAGAAGTTGTCATTGCCGCCAAGAATCCCAACCCGGAAGAAGTAAAATATGAGCTTTCCGATTTTCTGTATCATGCAATGGTGCTTATGGCAGAAAAAGGAATTACCTGGGATGACATCACCAAGGAACTGGCAGACCGGTAGGAATCAATTAAGTCTGAAATCCAGTAAGATAAATTGAGACTGAAATCTGATAAGATAAATTGAATCGGAAATACATTTCAGATTTGAAAAGTTCTGAAAAAAGAAAGACAGACATAGGATATTGTAACTTCAGTATCCTGTGTCTTTTTATTGCCGTGCATACATCCAGAAGATCCCGTGGATCTTTTTCGTTTGCCTGCACAACGAGCCACGGGATTCTATCAGCAGGAGGACAGACTATGAATGATTCCGAACTTCGCCGCCGCGAACTCTTAAAGCAGACCCGCAGACTCTATCAGGATTCTGCTGCCATACCCGCCGTTCATCCACGCTACGGCCATATCTATCACGAACTTTATGATACCCCTGATTCCGGGGAAGGCGAACACCATTCAGGTTCTTTCTTTGCCAGGCTGATGCTGGCAGTCTTTCTCTTTTTAAGCTTTGTCTACATAGAACAGAACCATCTGAAACCGGCAGATATCAGCAGCACACAGATCGTCAACGAGATTCAGAAAGAAATTCCCGGAAATGGAATGGATTTCATCAGTCGGATCAAGCTTTACTGAAATTATGGATACATTAGTGTTCATGTTGATGTTTTGAGTTGAATATAAGGGAAACAATTCATAGCAAGAAATGTATATTTGATTCAATTATATATTTCTTGCTATTTATATTCACAGAGTATTTGTATCCATTATTTAAATCTTTATGAGAATGTTTTTGTATCCAATTTTCTGCTTATTATAAATTTTGTATATTTTTCTTTTCTTTTTTATGTATTTATCAGCACATTTTTATTATAAATCATATTTTTAAAATATAATATGTATTTTTGTATATTTTAATTGCATTTTTTCGCTTTGTATTATATACTTTTATCAAAGAACGGATTCTCTTCACAAAGGAGGATTTTATATGAAGATTAGAAAAGTACTTGTGATTTGTGGGTTATTAATCAGCGTAACAGCATCTACATTCAACGTTAGTGCCGCAACTGCACGTGCAGCTAAAGATTGTACTGGAACAATTACTCTTGCTAAAACTTCAGGAACATTTAAGGTGACTGAAAATAACACTCCATCAAATCCAGTCACTGCGAAAAAAATTAATGGTAGTTATACATCTATAGATATACTTGGTAATAAAAATACTCAGCAAGTAACCGGTTCTTTAGCTAAAGGTCAGCTTAGTATCACTAAATACGCACCATCTCATTACAGTAGTTATATGGGAACTATGGTATACTATTTAGATGGTGCAAAAGGCGGAAGTGTAACAAAGTATTATTAATTAATTTATTTTATAATTACTATTTAAATGACCCCAGCCATCTCGTGGGCTGGGGATTTTTATTTATTAATAGAGGAGAGACGTTTATGAAAAAATTAAAATATTTTTCCATCCTGCTTTTATGTTCTCTGCATTGTCTGCTGTTAAGTGGATGTTCCTTTCAAAAAAAAGAAGAGATCGTCTGGTATATTTCCAATCCCCATTTCTTTCATATTGAAGATGCAGTTCCTTATGAAGATCTGAGTTCTGAACGGTTCGACCTGTTCAACAAACGGCTGGAAGAATTGGACATTCCTGCAAAGGTTACTTTTCGGTATCTGCCGGATATGGATATGTCTTCTGATGAATCTGACAGTATCACTGATACTTATAAAAAGAGTCTTGACTTTTCTGCTCATCTTATCCGGACTCTGAAAGAGCAGGATCCTCAGGCTGACATAGTACCATTTTCTCCTATGGAATACAGGGAGTTTGTTGCTTTGGACGATTCTCTTGCATCTGAAAAAAATTCTTCCGTTTTAGATTCACTGCCTGATCCTATATGGAATGTCAACAGGATCAACGGAAAAACTTATCAGATTCCCCGTGGATCTATGCCGCTTTCTGATACTATTTACAGTTTTTCCGTCTCATTTCTTAAAGACTATAACCTGACTCTTAACGAACAGGAAATCACCTCTATGACTCCTGAAGAGGTGATTGATTTTCTGTTCCCTTATTTTGAGGATAACCGATTGCTGGACAAAAAATACTATTTAACTTCTGCCGATGATCTTTCTTTAGGCAACTGTAACTATTATAAGTATCTGCCGCTTTTGCGTGGCTTTTCGGATTCCAGTCTCGCTGTCGACCGGGAAAATGGTAAAATTGTAAATCTGCTGACTACAGAAGAAATGCTGAACAATCTTTCATTAGCACAAAGGATCTACCGTGAAGATCTGGATATCCACACAGAACTTCAGACAGCAGTGCCAGTATTTACGATTGAAACCATTCCAACTTTAGAAGAACTGACTGTATCAACTGCTTATTCCGACAGGATTCGTTTTTCTCTCGGAAAGAGATATCTGTGTCCTTCAATTGGGAATGGTGTTCTCAATACCAGCTCCAACCAACAGCTTGCCATTGAAGTTCTTGCTGCATCCATGTACGATGAGACGCTGTCCAATCTTATGATCTATGGAGTTCCGGATAAAGATTATACGCTAGAGAATGGACACGCCATCTATAAATTTAATCAGGTAATTTCAAGTGTGGGCAGTTTCAGTCCGGTAGGGAATAATCTGATAGCTTATCCGAACGAATATGAAGTAACTGATAAAGTTCTGGTTTCAGAGAAACTTTTAGAGGATGAGTCTCTCCTTCTTCCTTGCAGCAATTTTGTTCCTGATGTTGATGATACAACATGGAAACAAATATCAGAAATTGCAGCCATTAGCCATGAAGCGGTTTTCACCGCTGAAAGTGAGGAGATTTCTGATCTGAACACATTTTTGAAAGAGCAGAACCAGAAATTATATGATGCAGGAATTGAATCCGTCCTCTCCGGAATTCAGTCTCAGTTTGATGCTCAAAAGGAGGACTAAACCATGCTTTTAGAAATGAAAAATCTCTGTAAAACTTATGGTGAAACTATTGCCCTGGACAGACTTAACCTTCAGCTGACTCCAGGCATTTATGGACTTCTTGGTCCAAATGGTGCCGGAAAAAGTACCCTTATGAAATTAATCTGTATGCTGATCCAACCAACTGATGGTATTGTCTTATTTGACGGAGAGGACATCCGTATGCATCGGAACAATTTTTTGGACTGTCTTGGATATATGCCCCAGCATTCCTGTCTTTACCCGGACTTTACAGTACAGGAATATCTCTATTATGTCGGTTCATTAAAAGGCATGCATAAAAAAGAGGTAGCTCTCAGAGCAGAAGAGCTTCTTCTCCGAACCCGGCTTATAGCTATGAAAAAGGATAAAATCCAGACTCTCTCCGGTGGTATGCAGCAACGACTGATGTTTGCTCAGGCTCTTTTAAATGATCCGGAAATTCTGATTTTAGATGAACCTACCGCCGGACTTGATCCGCAAAAGCGACTTGAACTGAGGAATTTGATCGCTGAATATTCAAAAGATAAGATCATCCTGCTCGCAACGCATATCGTAAGCGACATTGAACTGATTGCATCGCAGATCTTGTTATTAAAGAAAGGAAAACTAATCAAAGTCGATCCTCCCGGTGCGTTGACCAGCCAGCTTACATCAAAGGTCTGTGAGATAAATTTTTCCCGTCCATTGAAAGAACTCGAACCGTACGGCAGAATCAGTAGTATTTACCGACGTAAAGAAGATATTTTTGTCAGACTCATATTAAATGATCCTGCCATACTTCCTCCACAGGCTTCTTTCGTTTATCCGACACTGGAAGATGTCTACCTGTACTATTTTAATGACGAAGAGGAGGTGTCCCATGAACATTTTTCTCTTTGAATGGAAAAAAGTCTGGAAAAACGGGGCAGTACTGAAAGTGGTTCTTCTTTTTCTGATGTTATCTGCTGCCATATTCTGGGCTGATGCAGCCATGGATTCTGAAATCCGTACCGCCTACCTCGACTACCATAAAACTCTGGATTCCCTTCCTGCAGATGAGGCTGCTGACCTGTTAAATGCTTTTACCTTAACCGATGAGACAGATTATATAAAAGGTCATGCTCTTGAACTCATCCATTCTGAGATGGATTCCGTAACCGGTTATGAAGATTACCGACAATCTATTCAGAACCGGTATACCCAAAGCCAGAAAATTTCTGTCTTTCAGGGAACTGCTTCCGGTCAGAATCAATATATGCAGCGAATTGCAGAACGATATAAAAAACTCACCCTGCATTTTCCGTTAACGCTTCAGCCATATCAGGGTATCCGAAAGCTGATGGAATTTTACCCTGCGGATTTATTTACAGTAATCCTGCTCATTTATCTGACCAGCATCGTATTTATACAGGAGCAGAGAAGCGGACAGTACGCCTTTTCTCTTACCACAAAAAACGGGCAGCGGCGACTGTACCCGGCAAAATTTTTAACTGTCTATTTCAGCATTATTGTCTATCTGTTATTGACTTTTTTATTTTATTTTGTTCTGTCCGGTTTTCTGTATGGCTTTCCTTCAATGACTGCTGCCATACAAAGTATTCCCGGATACCATGCTGTTCCATATGACTGGAATATTTTGACTTATTTTTGCGTCTTCCTGCTTTTGAAGAGCTTTGCATTCTTTATACTTACCAGCCTTGCTGTCTTTTTGGCACGCCGCCTTAATTCTGAAATGGCAGTTTCTTTTTTGCTTGCCGGATTTGTAGGATTCAGTTTTCTGTTGTCAGACAGGTTTCAGGGGAATGACAGTAATTCGATCCTTCGACTGTGGAATATATGGACGCTTTTGCAGGGGAAATCTTTCATTCGCAGTTATGACCTGATCCGCTTTCATGGTCTGCTTATAGAAGTATACTGGGGCATACCCCTGTTATTCGTTCTTTCTCTGCTCTGCCTGCTATTCGGGAAAAAACAGTACCAATCTGCAAAAAGAGCGAAAGTTTTTTCTTTCCATCGCAGCAACAGGGTACATGGTTTGTTTTTCTACGAATTAAAGAAAACTTTTATCTGTCAGAAAGGATTGGTTCTTTTTCTTGCCTGTATCATGATCCAGATATTCATTCTGTCACAATACAACGACTATTTCGGGACGGATGAATATTATTATCAGAATTATATTGATCAGTTTGGCGACCGGATTGATGATCAGACTGATGAAAAACTTCAGAATGAAGAACAGCGGATCGCAGCTTTATATACAGAACTCGAAACCACTGAAAACTCTGTTACTGCTTATAAATTACAGCAGGAACTGGAATGCGAAGGCGGCTTTCAACGATATGCCGACCGAGTCCGGGAACTGCGGGAAGACGGAAGATCCCCCCTTCTCCTGAAGGATGCACAATATACACTTTTATTTACCAATACACCCTTGTCGCGTTCCTGGGTCATCCTGCTTTGTATGTCTTTTGCCTTTCTTGTGATTTCGGTTTTTTACAGAGAAAAGGCAACCCATATGGAATTATTACAAAAATCCAGCCTTTTCGGCAGGAGAAAACTTTTTTATTTTAAGTTTTTGACATTACTGCTTTATTTTATTCCTTTTTGTCTGCTGGGTGCAGTTCTGCGGCTGATATGGAGCAGCAGCCATTATCGGCTTGACTGGGACGCTCCCGCCAACTGCCTGGAAATTTTCAGAGAAACCGGGATTACCTGCTCCATCCGTTCCATTTTTTTCCTTGGAACCCTTTTGCAGTGCATCTTCGTAGTCCTGGCATTGCTCCTCTTATCCAGACTTGCAGAACTGTCAAAAAGACGCTACCTGATGCCGGCTATTATTCTGGGATGTACAGTAATTCCAACACTGCTTTCCCCCTATTTTCCAGTCGCATGGCTTCAGATAGTCCACAACTTATTTTTTATATTTACAGCATCCGTTTACTTTATTTCAGGCACATTATTGATCCTTGCGGTCTGTGCCGCTTTCATCACAGAAAGGAAGATGAGGAATGAATAAAAAGAAATGTTTAATGCATCTGATACTGGTATTTTTTATCTGTCTGCTTCTGCCGGGATGTAACAGTCAGTCTTCAGACCGAAAAGACCCTGATAACCCATTTAATTCCCACGATCGCTATATTTCCATGCTCAGTTATTGCGAATCGGATCAGGGAATCTATTATATAGAATGGGAATCCGAACTGTGCAGACTTTATTTCATTGATAAAAAAAGCTCTAAAAAAACCGTATTATGTCAAAAGGTAAATTGCAGGCATGACTCTGCGGAGTGTCCCGCGGTAGAAGTCTCCCCTGATCTGATGGGATCCGTAGCCTATTGTGACGGTTTCATTTATTATATCGTTCAGGCCTTTGATTCCGGCGAACAGAACGATGTCCTGAAATTATACTCCATGAAGGAAGATGGTACAGAGAAAAAGGAACTGCACACTTTTCAATACAGAAGAGTCTATCCCAACGCTGCTGCATTTTATAAAGACAGGATCATTTTATCCGTCCAGACATTAAATGATTTTGAAGATGGAAGTGGCAGCTATACAGCCGAGCCATCGATTATCCTGTATGATCTGAAAACCGGGAAAGAAACACTGATACTGAATGGAACGGAAAACAGCGGTCTGTATACCGTTCCTGCCGGTGCTGATGAGGATCATTTATATCTTCTTCAACAACCCTTTAACGATTCTGACATTGATGGACGCTGTACCTATCTTCAATATGACCTGAAAGAGCAGACCATGGAGCCTTTGTATGAATCCAGAGTAAAAGATTCACAGATCATTGCAGACAATACTTTATATATCCAGCCGGACAACGAACACCGGCTCGTAAAATATAATCTCAAAACCCAAAAGCAGGAAGATGTTCTTGACTGGGATGCCTCTGTCGACAAAGTCTGGGTAATTGATCGGGATCTTATTCTTCTTATTAAGGAGACACGTTCCGAAGATTCCTCTAAAATACAGTATGTCAACTGGTATGACCTGAAAGAGCAGCAGTACCTTTTTGATGAATACTCTGACTACACCACCCTTGAGGTTATGGGAAAGACAGAAAAAGGATTCCTGGTCTGGAAAGAAGATGAACTGTATTTTTATACCCCGGACGATCATCATTGGGAAAAAATTGAGGAGATTTCATAATGTCAAAATTCCTAAAAGAGGTTGCTTTTTCTCTCTGTTAAAGCTATGATTATGTAAGTATTTTCAAAAGCAAACCAAGGAGTAACCATGAGAAAATTAGCATTAGATGATGATATTTTACTGAATATTGAAAAGCCCGCCCGTTATATCGGCGGTGAGGTAAATGCGGTAATGAAAGAGAAAGAACTGGAAGCCGGTGAGATTGCGGTACGCTTTGCCATGTGCTTTCCCGATGTCTATGAGATCGGAATGTCGCACCTCGGTATTCAGATCCTATATGATATGTTCAACCGCAGAGAGGATGTATGGTGTGAGCGTGTCTATTCACCATGGATGGATCTCGACAAGATCATGAGGGAGCAGGATCTCCCTCTTTTTACGCTGGAATCTCAGGATCCGGTCAGATCTTTCGATTTTCTGGGGATCACGATCCAGTTTGAGATGTGCTACACGAATATCCTTCAGATCCTGGAATTAAGCCATATTCCGCCTCATTCTTCCGATCGTACACTGGAAGATCCTTTTGTCATTGGCGGTGGTCCATGTACCTACAATCCCGAACCACTGGCTGAATTTTTTGATCTGTTCTATATCGGAGAGGGAGAAACGGTTTACGACGAATTGCTGGATGCCTACAAAGAATGGAAAGGCAGTGGCAGATCCAGAACCGAATTTCTGGAACGTGCCGCACAGATCGAGGGAATTTATGTACCGTCTTTTTATGAGGCTGAGTATCACGAGGACGGCACTTTAAAGTCTTTTACTCCGATAAATGACCACGCACCTGCAGTCGTCAGGAAACAGATTGTAATGGATGTGACGAATGCACCTTATCCGCTGAAGCCGGTCGTACCGTTTATTAAGGCCACGCAGGACCGGGTGGTTCTTGAGATCCAGCGTGGCTGTATCCGTGGATGCCGTTTCTGCCAGGCAGGAATGCTTTACCGTCCGACCCGTGAGAGGGATGTCGACCGTCTGAAAGAATATGCACATGCCATGCTGAAAAATACCGGACATGAGGAAATTTCTTTAAGTTCCTTAAGTTCCAGCGACTATTCCGAACTGAAAGAACTGGTTCTTTTCCTGATTGATGAATTTAAGGAGCAGGGGATTAATATTTCGCTGCCATCCCTGCGAATCGATGCATTTTCGCTGGACGTTATGAGCCGCGTACAGGACATCCGGAAAAGCAGTCTTACTTTTGCCCCGGAAGCCGGTTCTCAGAGAATGCGTGATGTGATCAATAAAGGTCTGACAGAAGAAGTCATCCTGAACGGTGCCGGACAGGCCTTTGAAGGCGGCTGGACCAAAGTAAAACTTTATTTTATGCTGGGACTTCCGACTGAGACGGAAGATGATATGAAAGAGATCGCCCATCTTTCCGAAAAAGTAGCCCGCAGATATTATGAAATTCCAAAGGATCAGCGGCACGGAAAATGTCAGATCACTGCAAGTTCTTCTTTCTTCGTTCCAAAGCCGTTCACTCCGTTCCAGTGGGCTCCGATGTGCAAAGCAGAAGAATATATGAGGCGGGCCCATCTCGTCAACGATGAGTTTAAGGCACAACTCAACCGGAAAAGCCTGAAATACAACTGGCATGATGCACAGGTCACCGTCCTTGAGGGCGTGATGGCACGTGGTGACCGCCGGATCGGAAAGCTGATCGAAGAGGCTTACCGTCTCGGATGTCTGTTTGATTCCTGGACAGAAAGTTTTCATAATGAACTGTGGATGCAGGCCTTTGAAAATACCGGCATTGATCTGGAGTTTTACAATCTCCGGGAACGCAGTGAAGATGAACTGTTCCCATGGGATTTCATTGATATCGGAGTCAGCCGGAAATTTCTGAGAAGAGAATGGGAACGTGCCATGAAAGAAACCGTGACCCCGAACTGCCGGATGCAGTGTTCCGGTTGTGGGGCAGCAAAATTTGGAGGAGGTGTCTGTTATGAAAGCAAGAATTAAATTCAGAAAATACGGGGCACTCCGCTTTATTGGACATCTTGATGTCATGCGTTTTTTTCAGAAGGTCATGCACCGGGCTGATATTCCGATCGCATTTACAACAGGATACAGTCCCCATATGATCATGTCATTTGCCAATCCGCTTGGCATCGGACTGACCAGCGACGGAGAATATTTTGACATAGAACTCCGGGAGGCTGTCAACAGCCTGGATGCTGTCAGGAGAATGAATGAAGCCTGCGTGGAAGGCATCGAGGTACTCAGTATCCGCCGGATTTCCGATGAGAAGAAAATGACCGGAATGACGATCCTTGCCGGTGCAGATTATCTGTCCACGCTCCGTAAAGGAGAACTCCCCTCTGACTGGAAGGATTCTTTTGTCCGGTTTATGGGACAGCCGGAAATCCGTATTCTCAAGCAGACGAAACGCAGTGAAAAAGAAGTGGATATCAAGCCTCTTATCTATGACTGGGAGATCCGGGGAGATTCTATCTATACAAAAGTGGCAGCAGGCAGTGTGGAAAACCTGAAACCTGATCTGATCCTGGAGGCTTTCTGCAGCTTCCTCGGTCTTGCTTTCGATTCTCTGAAATTTCAGCATCACAGACTGGAGATGTATACAGACCGCAGTGAAGATGGCTCTCTGATTCCACTCGAAGCAATGGGGACAGAGATGGCAGGTGACGAAGAATGAAAAGAAAAATACTGATTGAAAAAAAAGAGAAGAAAATCTGGACTTTTCTTTTAGAAAATGACAGCATTACCGAGATCCACTGTACTCCTGAAAATGATGAAAAAGCCCGTTATCAGATTGGCGATATCTACATTGGAAAGGTTCAGAATATTGTTGCAAATATCGGAGCTGCTTTTATAGAGATTGCCCCGGGAGTCAACTGTTATTTTGACCTGCAGGGAGTGCCTACAGCCCTTTTTACGTATAAGATCGGCAAAAAGCCTCTCTGTATCGGAGATGAACTTCTTGTCCAGATCAGCAGGGAGGCGGTTAAGACAAAAGCTCCCACCGTCACCGGAAATCTGAACCTGACCGGACGTTATGCAGTCCTCACGCACGGGAATACCCGGATCGGAGTTTCTTCCAAGATTCCTAAAAAAGAGCGGGATGCCTATAAGCTGCGGCTTCAGGCATATCAGAATGACCGGTTCGGGATCATTGTCCGCACCAATGCAAAGGAAGCTCCGTTTGAGGCGGTCGTAAAGGAGATTGAAGATCTGAAAAAAGAGTATGAGAGGCTGACCTCCAATGCCATGTCAAGAGTCTGCTTTTCCTGCCTGAAATCAGCACCTCCGTCCTATATTACAGATCTGAAAAATGCTTATATGGATGGAATGCAGGAGATTATTGTAAATGATCCGGATCTTTACCATACGATCTGCAGTTTTTTTGACCGGGAAATACCGGAACGTTCTTATCTCATCCGGCTGTATGATGATGCCGGCTATCCACTGGGAAAGCTCTACAGCACTCAGACTGCCATCGAAAACGCACTGAAAGAACGGGTTTGGCTGAAACACGGTGGATACCTGGTCATCCAGGTCACAGAAGCTTTAACGGTTGTGGACGTTAATTCCGGGAAAAGTATTAAAAAATCCAAAAATACACCGGATGCCCTAAAGCTGAACCTCGAAGCCGCCCGGGAAACCGCCCGGCAGATCCGGCTGCGAAATCTTTCTGGCATCATTCTGGTTGACTTTGTAAATATGGATGATCCTGAAATGGAAGAAACTTTGTTCCAGGAATTTCGTTTTTATCTTACGAAAGATCCGATTCAGACAACACTCGTTGATATTACAGCACTGGGACTGGCAGAAGTCACAAGAAAAAAAGTACGCAAACCACTCTATGAAATGATAACCGTATAAAAATCAGGAGGCGGTCATATTGAGTAAAAAAGAATTAAAAACAAATGCAATGAGGTTTCTTGACCGGAATAAGATTCCTTATGAGTATCAGACTTATGAATGTGATGAATTTATTGACGGCATTTCCGTTGCTGATAAAATCGGACTTCCTCACGAACAGGTTTATAAAACTCTCGTCACAGTCGGAAAAAGCGGTGGACATTATGTCTTTGTCATTCCGATTGCGGCAGAACTGGATCTGAAAAAAGCTGCGAAGGCCGTAGGTGAAAAATCGGTTGAGATGCTCCACGTAAAAGAGATCACCAAAGTAACCGGTTACGTCCGGGGCGGATGTACTGCCATCGGAATGAAGAAGCAGTTCCCGACTGTGATTGATGAAAGTGCATGTACTCAGAAGCTGATTTACGTCAGTGGCGGGAAGATCGGAATGCAGATCCGGCTGAAACCGGATGATCTGAAAAAGGCTGCCAATGCAGAGTATGCAGCCATCACTTTCTGACGGGAATTTCTGATGGGATTTCCGTTTTTTATTTACAACCTACCAGGAACGAGGTATAATATTGAACCGATAGGTTCTGATGCAGGGCAGTGCATATAATTCATTAATCCATTTGATTCCGGACATCAGAATCATACAGAATATCGTAGGATTGTGGGAGTGCGTAGCACGGAGCAATCCGTAGGCATCAAAGTCGGGGGCTTTTGACCCCGACATCTATCGTATGCAGAATGCACAATTTACATTTTGGAGGAAGTTAAGAATGAAGAAAGTAGTAAAGTTCGGCGGAAGTTCTCTTGCAAGTGCTGAACAATTTAAAAAAGTCGGAAATATTATCCATGCGGATTCATCCAGAAGATACGTTGTACCGTCAGCTCCGGGCAAGCGTTTCTCTGCCGACATAAAAGTAACTGATATGTTATATGACTGCTACGGAGCAGCAGAAAGAGAGGAAGATTTCACTGAAAAGCTCGCAGCGATCAAGGCAAGATATCAGGAGATTATTGATGGTCTCGGTCTGAAGTTCTCTCTTGATGCAGATTTTGAAGTGATCCAAAAGAATTTTGCGGCAAAAAGCGGTTCCGACTATGCTGCTTCCCGTGGTGAGTTCCTGAACGGTAAGGTAATGGCTGCCTACCTTGGTTACGAGTTTGTAGATGCAGCAGAAGTTGTACGATTTGAAAAAGACGGTACTTTCAACGCTGAGGTAACAAATGAGATCCTGTCTGCCCGCCTTGCAGAGCTGGAGCATGCAGTCATCCCGGGATTTTACGGTGCAACAGAAGATGGAACAGTCGTTACATTTTCAAGAGGCGGCTCTGATGTCACCGGTTCTCTCGTAGCCCAGGCAGTCCAGGCAGATCTGTATGAGAACTGGACAGATGTTTCCGGTTTCCTGATTGCCGATCCGAGAATCGTAAAAAATTCAAAATCTATCGAAACCATCACATATAAAGAACTTCGTGAGCTTTCCTACATGGGAGCCAGCGTACTCCACGAGGATGCGATCTTCCCTGTAAGAAAAGCCGGTATTCCGATCAACATCAAGAATACAAATGCACCACAGGACAAGGGAACTCTGATCGTAGAAGCAACCTGTTGTCAGCCGAAGTATACGATCACCGGTATTGCCGGAACAGACGGTTTCGCTGCTATTACGATTGAAAAAGCAATGATGAACTCTGAGATCGGTTTCTGCAGGAAAGTCCTTCAGGTATTTGAAGACAACGGAGTTTCCATTGAACATATGCCATCAGGAATCGATACCATGACAATTTTTGTTCACAAGGATGCCTTTGAAGAAAAAGAGCAGAAGATCCTTGCGGGAATCCATAAAGCCGTAAATCCGGATCATATTGAGCTTGAGTCTGATCTTGCACTTATCGCGATCGTTGGTCGTGGAATGAAGTCCACGAGAGGTACAGCAGGAAGGATCTTCTCTGCACTGGCACATGCCCATATCAACGTCAAGATGATTGATCAGGGATCCAGCGAGCTGAACATTATTGTTGGTGTACGCCATGATGAGTTCAAACATGCGATCCGTGCATTATATGACATTTTTGTTCTGACCCAGATCTAAACACAAATGTCAGGGCTGATCCTTAAAAAGATCAGCCACAGAACAGACAGCATATAAAAGGACAGGATCAAAATGAATATTTTATTTTTTCTCAAGCCAAAAAGTGAGGTTGCATTTATCTATGACCACAGTACGCTCCGACAGGTACTGGAGACAATGGAATTTCATAAATATGCTTCCATTCCCATGCTCAATAAAGCAGGAGAGTACGTCGGTACTATGACCGAGGGAGATCTCCTCTGGGGAATCAAGAAATATACTCACCTGAATGTAAAAGAAGCAGAAACAATTTTTATTCAGAACTTCCCGCGAAAGGCTGATTACGAGGCCGTGTCAGCCGATGCGGACATGGAAGATCTGATTCAGAAAGCCATGAATCAGAATTTTGTACCGGTTGTTGATGATCAGAAAAAGTTCATCGGAATCATAACAAGAAAAAGCATTATTGAATATTGTTATGAAAAATTAAAAAAAGCCAAAGAACCTATTGACTAAACCGGTATCTGTATGCTAATATACAATGGTATGCCGCACAACGAGGTTTTCAAGTTCTGTATGACAGACACCATAGTTGGCGAGTAATGATAATAGGAGGTGCCATATGTACGCAATTATAGCAACAGGTGGTAAACAGTACAAAGTAGCTGAAGGCGATATCATTAAAGTGGAGAAACTTGGTGTAGAAGCTGGAGAAACTTATACATTTGACCAGGTGCTTGCAGTGAACAACGACAAGATGGTTGTTGGTAATCCGACTGTAGAGGGAGCAACAGTTACAGCTTCCGTAATCGGTGACGGCAAAGCAAAAAAGGTTATCGTTTACAAGTATAAGAGAAAATCTGGATACCATAAAAAGAATGGTCACAGACAGCAGTATACAGCAGTTAAGATCGAAAAGATCAACGCTTAATCTGTTATCCGATGATTAAGGTAACCATTTATAAGACCGAACGGCACGAATATGTGGGATTTGATACAGAAGACCATGCCGGATACGGTGAGCAGGGACAGGATATTTTGTGTGCTGCCTGCTCCGCCCTTGTCATCAATGCACTGAACTCCATTGAGAGATTCACGGACGATGAGACAAGCTGTGTATCTGACGAGGATACCGGAAGTATTTCCTTCCGTTTTAACGGAAAGCCTTCCCATGATGCCGCATTATTGCTGGATTCCATGATTCTTGGTCTGGAAGAGATAGAAGACAGCAATGAATACGAACAATATATCGACATAATTTTCAAGGAGGTGTAATTACCATGATGAAAATGAATCTTCAGTTTTTTGCTCATAAAAAAGGAGTTGGTTCTACAAAGAACGGTCGTGACTCTGAATCAAAGAGACTGGGAGCGAAGAGAGCTGACGGTCAGTTTGTAAAGGCTGGTAACATTCTTTACAGACAGCGTGGAACAAAGATTCACCCGGGTCTTAATGTAGGACGTGGTGGAGACGATACTCTGTTTGCACTTGTAGACGGTGTTGTAAGATTTGAAAGAAAAGGAAGAGATAAGAAACAGGTTTCTATCTATCCAGTAGCTGAGTAATCGGCGTTGACTGGAAAGTTCCGACGGAATCTTTTCACTCGCACAAATGGCAACAACAGAAGCCTCAGACTTATTTCAGTCTGGGGCTTTTTATCAACTTATCATTATTTTATAAATTAAAGGAGACAAAATATGTTTGCAGACAGAGCTAAGATATTCATCCGCTCCGGTAAGGGCGGAGATGGGCATTGCAGCTTCCGAAGAGAGCTTTATGTTCCCAACGGTGGTCCCGACGGCGGAGACGGCGGCAAGGGCGGAGATCTGATCTTTGAAGTGGATGAAGGTCTCAACACACTTGTAGATTACCGTCACAAAAGAAAATATGCCGCCGGAGACGGAGAACAGGGCGGTAAACGCAGATGCCACGGCAAAGACGGGAAAGACCTTGTCCTGCGTGTACCCGAAGGTACCGTGATCAAAGAAGCTGTTTCAGGAAAAGTCATTGCCGACATGTCGGGAGACAACCGTCGCCAGATCGTTCTCAAAGGTGGTAAGGGCGGACTTGGGAATCAGCATTTTGCGACCTCTACCATGCAGGTTCCGAAATATGCCCAGCCTGGACAGCCGGCTCGCGAACTGGAAGTATATATGGAGCTGAAAGTCATTGCTGATGTAGGACTGATCGGATTCCCGAACGTAGGGAAATCCACCCTCTTATCCCGCGTAACAAATGCGGAACCGAAGATTGCCAATTATCATTTTACAACTCTCAATCCTAATTTGGGCGTTGTTGACCTGGACGGTGCCAAGGGATTTGTCATGGCCGATATCCCCGGACTGATCGAAGGTGCTTCTGAAGGAGTCGGACTGGGACATGAATTTTTACGTCATGTAGAACGTACTAAGCTGATGATCCACGTCGTTGATGCTGCTGGAACAGAGGGAAGAGATCCTGTCGATGACATTTACAAAATCAATGCCGAACTTGCTGCCTATAATCCTGAAATTGCTCAGCGTCCGCAGGTGATTGCGGCAAATAAGACCGATCTGATCTATGAACCGGAGTCCGATCCGGTACAGCGTCTGAAAGATGAATTTGAGCCAAAGGGAATCCGTGTATTTCCTATTTCAGGTGCAACAGGCAAGGGAATTTCCGAACTTCTTTACTATGTGAGCAGCCAGTTGGAACAGATGGATACAGCACCTGTCATTTTTGAGCAGGAATACTTCCCGGATGATGAACTGATCTATGAGGATCTTCCATATACGGTAGAACAGGTCGACGGAATGTATGTCGTAGAAGGTCCTAAGATTGAAAAGATGCTTGGCTATACCAACCTCGATTCTGAAAAAGGATTTGCTTTCTTCCAGAAATTCCTGAAAGATTCCGGCATCCTTGAGGATCTTGAAAATGCAGGCATCCAGGAAGGCGATACAGTCCGTATGTACGGATTACAGTTTGATTACTATAAATAAGAATCCGCACAGAAAGCGGATTCTGAATGATTTTGAAGATTAGGAGAGAAGATTATGACAACAAAGCAGAGAGCCTATTTAAAAGGGCTTGCCATGACAATGGATCCGATTTTCCAGATTGGAAAGGCAAGTATGAACCCCGGACTTACGCAGGCTGTATCTGAGGCACTGGATGCCCGCGAGCTGATCAAGATCAGTGTCCTGAACAACTGCATGGACGATCCGAGAGAACTGGCTGAAACTCTGGCTCAGAGAACCAGATCTGAAATAGTTCAGGTAATCGGAAAGAAAATTGTACTTTACAGAGAAGGTAAGGATGATAAGAAAAAAATAATCCTTCCATAAGGAGTTGCTTATGAAAGTTGGAATTATGGGAGGGACGTTCGATCCGATCCATATCGGTCACCTCCTTCTTGGTGAATTTGCATACGAAGATTTCGGACTGGACGAAATCTGGTTCGTTCCAAATGGAAATCCACCGCATAAAGAAACCAAAGATTCTGAGCAGGCTTTGAGAAACCGTGTGGAAATGGTTCGTCTTGCGATCGAACATATTCCCTACTTTAAGCTTGATCTTTCAGAAGCTGATACTACAAAACATTCTTACACGTATCAGACTATGAAGGAATTTAACCGCCTGTACCCGGATGTAGATTTTTATTTCATCCTTGGAGCTGACTCCTTATTTTCCATTGAAGAGTGGCGGTTTTTCAGGGAGATTTTTACAACCTGTACGATCCTTGCAGCAATGCGGGATGACAAGGACATTTCTGCCATGCGTGGACAGATCCTGTATCTGAAACAGACTTATGGAGCAAATATCGAACTGCTTCGTGCCCCACTGGTAGAGGTTTCCTCAACTACAATCCGAAAAAGGGCTTCTGATGGTCTTACCGTCCGTTTTATGGTTCCTGACAATGTTGCAGATTATATTCGGGAGCAAAAGCTCTACAGGGAGGAAGACAGATAAATGACAGAACAACTCAGAGAGATAAAAAAATTACTTTCCAGGCGGCTGAAAAAAGACCGTTATGAACATACTATCGGTGTCATGTATACCGCGGCAGCTCTTGCCATGAACTACGGGGAAGAAATCCAGGCTGCCCTGACAGCCGGACTGCTCCATGACTGCGGAAAATACTGCTCTGCGGAAGAACAGATCCAGCTTTGCAGGAAGAAGAATATTGCTCTTTCTGATGCGGAAGAACAGATGCCTGCACTGGTTCATGCAAAGCTTGGAGTTTATCTTGCAGAACATGAGTACGGAATCACCGATCAGAGTGTCCTTGATGCGATCCGATGGCATACCACCGGACGTCCTGACATGACACTTTTAGAAAAGATCATTTATATCGCTGACTATATCGAACCAAACCGGAAACTCATTCCCGGATTACCGGAAGTAAGAAAGCTTGCATTCCAGTCGATTGACGATGCTATCTGCCTCTGTTCCAAAAATACGGTAGAGTATCTTCGTGAAACCGGCAAGCCGGTTGATCCAATGAGTATTGAAACTTATAATTTCTATGATGCTAGCACGGAGCAATCCGTAGGCATCAAAGTCGGGGGCTTTTGACCCCGACATCTTTCTATTGTAAAAAGGAGAATAATATGAATCAGGCAAAAGAAATGGCACGTATTGCATACGAGGCTCTGAGTGAAAAAAAGGGAGAAGATATCAAGGTAATCGATATTTCCGGTATTTCTGTTCTTGCAGATTACTTTCTTATCGCTCATGGTAACAGTGACAGCCAGGTAAATGCACTTGTAGAAAATGTGGAAGAGCAGCTTCACAAAGCCGGTTATCCTCTGAAAGAAAGAGAAGGACAGGCTTCCGGAAAATGGGTTCTGATGGATTTCGGCGATGTGATCATCCACGTATTCGATAGAGAAAACCGTCTCTTCTATAATCTCGAAAGAATCTGGAAGGATGGAAAAGAAATTCCTGCAGAAGAATTATAAATTATATAAATCTGAAATCAAAACCTTTTCTGAAAATGGAAATAGAAGAGTAGTACTTCTATACAATAGAAAAAGAAGCTGGTATCTGCCAGCTTCTTTTTCTATTTAAAAAATCTCATAACTCCAATAACACGTCCCAGAATCACCACATCCTGCACAATGATCGGATCCATAAAATCATTCTCCGGCTGAAGACGGATCACACCTTCTTCTCTGTAAAAAGTCTTCACTGTAGCTCCATCCTCGATCATCGCTACAACTTTCTCTCCATTCTCTGCGGTCTTTGCCTCTTCAACCAGGACATAATCTCCATTCAGGATTCCTGCATTCACCATGCTTTCCCCTTGAACCTTTAAAAGAAAGAGCTGCTTGTTTGATACATACTCTGCAGGGAACGGAAAATAATCTTCGATGTTCTGCTGTGCCAGAATCGGTTCTCCTGCCGCCACACGTCCCACGATAGGAACCTGAACCATCTCTCTGCGAAGCAGATTGAAATCATCATCCAGGATCTCGATCGCTCTTGGCTTTGTAGGATCTCTCCGGATATATCCGTTCTTCTCCAGTGTCTCAAGGTGGGAGTGGACAGAAGAGGTAGACTTCAGATGTACTGCCTCACAGATCTCCCGGACAGCCGGTGGGAATCCTCTCTGCAGAATCTGATCTTTTATATATTGCAGAATCTCTTCCTGCTTTTTACTGATATTACCTTTTGCCATATCCAATACGCCTCCGTATACATAAAATCTTATACCTTATAGTACCATATCATTGTTTTAAAAGCAAACATTTGTTGCGAAAATATGTTCGATTTTTTATCCTTTTCTTGTTGACAAACATCTGTTCGGGCAGTATAATACATACATAAGCAAGATGAACATACGTTCTCAATATTCTAAAGGGGGATTTACTTATGAGAAAAAGAGCAAAAAAGAAGCATCACAGACAGTTTATTTTCTTTTCAGCCAGCGGACTGATTGCAGTGATTGTCTGCATTATGCTGAATGTATTTCCTGTATCAGCTGACAGCACGCATTCCCAGACAGGATCTGTCTATTATACAAGTATTGAGATCCAGCCGGGAGATACACTTTGGAACATTGCTGAAGAGACAATGACTTCCGAATACAGCTCCGTACCAGAATATGTAAAAGTTCTGAAAGAGATCAATTCCCTTGATTCAGATCAGCTGGAAGCCGGTCAGAATCTTATAATTGCTTATAATTGATAACCAAGGTATCAATATACACCCTATGTATTGATATATATACACTCCCTGAACCCGGAGAAGCATCCCTTATCCTGCGTGATATTCCAATGTTCCATCTTAAATGATAGTAAGAATACAACGGCAGGAGAACATTCTCCGGGTTCTATTTACAGAAGCCAATCTATACGACAAATACCGATTTTTCCAAAAGATGTGGTAAATTCTGACTGTATATGCTATAATTTATATGATGCCAGGGTCAAAAGGTCTAAGCCCACATGAGCTTGCTCATAGGTGGGTGAAAGACCTTTTGACCCGCATATCAGAATATCAGAGCACTTAAAAATACATGACTTAAGGAGGTTTTTCTTATGAATCAATCATCTTCAGCTAACGAAAAAAAAATCAGCTCCCCTGATTCGTCCGAGGTTTTTGACGCATCCCCTTCAAAGACTTATCACGAACAGGCTTATATCGATCAGACTTTACGTCTTCGGGAAATTCTGAAGACACTTCCTGCATTTACAAAAGATTATTTTCGTGCCGTTGAGCCGACAACCTCTGCACGCACAAGAATTTCTTATGCCTATGACATCCGGGTTTTCTTTCATTTTCTTATGGAAGTGAACCCACATTATAAAAATTATACAATCGACCAGTTTACAGTTCAGGATCTTGAACGGCTTGATCCTGTTGATATTGAAGAATATCAGGAATATCTGAAAGTCTATAAGAATGAAGAAGATCGTCAGATCACAAATACTGAAAAAGGACTTTCCCGTAAAATGTCTGCACTCCGCAGCTTCTACGGATATTATTTTAAGCGTCAGATCATTTCAAAAAATCCTACCTTACTGGTTGATATGCCAAAACTGCATGAAAAAGCGATCATACGTCTTGATACGGACGAAATCGCCATGCTTCTTGACTATGTAGAGCATGGTGGGGAGAATCTCACCGGACAGCGGCTTGCCTATTATGAGAAGACAAAAAATCGGGATCTTGCGATTCTTACTCTTCTTCTCGGAACCGGAATCCGTGTATCGGAGTGTGTCGGTCTGGATGTTCAGGATGTTGATTTTAAAAATAATGGAATAAAAGTAACCCGGAAAGGCGGGAATGAAATGGTCGTCTATTTTGGTGAAGAAGTTGAACATGCACTTAAAACTTATCTGTATACAACCAGGAAAAGTACTGTCCCGTTAAGTGGTCATGAAAATGCACTTTTTCTCTCCACTCAACGAAAACGTATGGGTGTCCAGGCAGTCGAGAATATGGTTAAAAAATATGCCCGTGAAGTCACTCCGAACAAAAAGATCACACCACATAAACTGCGAAGCACCTACGGTACTGCTCTCTATAAAGAAACCGGTGATATTTACCTTGTAGCAGATGTTCTTGGCCATAAAGACGTAAATACAACGAAAAAGCATTACGCTGCCATTGATGAAAACCGCCGCCGCAGAGCTGCCGGTGCAGTAAAATTAAGGGAAGTATAAAAGGATTCTTCTGGATAAAAAAGGACAGAGTGGGAACTCATCATTCCTTCCGGTCTGTCCTTTTTCTTTTCCGTTCCTTTTTCTGATCTTGAATTAAATCGTACGCTGCTCGTTCTGAATACTTTCTTTTAATTGAACATACTGCTCGATCGCTTTTGCAGTTCCTTCGATCCCCAGTTCTGAACTGTTCAGGCAAAGCTCATAACTGGCAGAATCTGACCATTTTTTATTTGTATAATAATTATAATAACTTGCACGCTTTTTATCTGCCTTCACGATCGTATCTTTGGCTTTTGCATCCGTCAGATTATACAGTCTTGCAATTCTTCTGATCCTTGCATCCAGATCAGCATGGATAAATACGCTGACTACATTTGGATAAGACTCCAAAGCATAATCTGCACAGCGTCCCACAAGAATACACGGACCTTCGTCTGCAATCTTCTTGATTGCATCAAACTGTGCCAGAAATACTTTATGGTTGATTGGCATATCTGTATACGTACTTCCTGAATACCCCATGGAATATGTATCCATCACCAGAGAATACAGAAAACTGTTCGTCGGTTTCTCATCATGGGTCTCAAAAATTTCCTCGCAGATTCCGCTTTCCTTTGCCGCACGTGCCAGCATCTCTTTATCATAAAGCTTGATTCCAAATGCCTCAGCAACCTTAGAACCAATCTCCCTTCCGGCACTTCCATATTGCCTTCCTATGGTAATGATCGTATTTGTCTTCATAATCGTCCACGCTCCTTCTAGCCATTCATATTCATCCAGCCATTATTTATAATAAGCAACATCAATATATGTAATTTGCATAAAAGGGAATTGTGAACTCCCTTTACATATGACTATTATATACAAATTATTCTGATAATACAATCCATATTTTCACTTTTCTTACTTCTTTTGCCGCAGTGTACTTAAAAGCTTCATAAAGTACTCCGGGAGCGGAGCATCAAATTCCATATACTCTCCGGTAGCAGGATGCGTGATCCCCAGGATCTTTGCATGCAGCGTCTGCCCCTCCAAATGAAACGGACATTTTGCCGGACCATACACATCATCCCCCAGGATCGGATGTCCGATACTTGCCATATGCACCCGGATCTGATGCGTTCTTCCTGTCTCAAGTTCACACTCGATATATGTATAATTTCCCAGACGTTCCAGCACTCTATAATGCGTTACTGCATGACGGCCGTTAAGAGCCTTTGTACTCATTTTTTTACGGTCGGTCGGATGTCTGCCTATTGAAGCATTTACAGTGCCTGTATCAGCCTTTAAAGAGCCATGAACGATTGCATGGTATCTTCGGGTGATCGAATGTTCTTTTAACTGTTCCGCAAGGATCTGATGTGCATGGTCATTCTTACAGATCAGAAGTGATCCTGTTGTATTCATATCGATCCGATGTACGATCCCCGGACGGATCACACCGTTAATCCCGGACAAATGTTCTCCGCAATGATACAGGATCGCATTGACCAGCGTATGATCCGGGTGTCCGGGAGACGGGTGTACGACCATCCCCTTGGGTTTATTCACGATCAAAATATCTTCATCTTCATACAGAATATCCAGCGGAATATTTTCTGCTGCAATATCCAGCGGTTCCGGATCCGGCACTTCCACATCAATCTGATCCCCCTCATTCAGCTTATAATTTGCTTTCACCTTTTTCCCATTCACAAGGATCAGACCGTCCTTTAAAAGTTTCTGAATATAAGAACGGGAAAGATCGTCCAGATTCTCTCCGAGAAACTTGTCGATTCTTTCCCCTTTTTTTTTAGATATGAGACTCATCTGTTCCATATTATTTATTTCCTTTTCTTTTTGAAGCTTTCAGAAAATCAAAGTCTGATTCATCCTTATAGTAAAAAAGGATCAGACACGCAAACCAGATACAGGCAATTACCACATAACAGTCTGCCACATTGAACACCGGAAAATCGATCAGACTGAAATAAAAGAAATCTACTACATAATTCAGCCGGATCCGGTCAATCATATTTCCCACTGCACCGGATGCGATCAACACCGCACAGATTCGCAGCATACGATAGTGTGATGTATACGGCATTCTTGAATACAGATATCCTATGATCCCCAGGATCAGAGCAGCGATCACTACAAAAAAGAACTGCCGGTTCTGCATGATCCCGAAAGCTGCTCCCCGGTTTTCTAAATATTGCAGTTGAAATACATTTTTAATCAGGATCACCGGACCATTTTCCCTTAAATCCATTACCGCTAAATATTTCGTAACCTGATCCAGTGCCAGGGCCAGGACGAAACCAACCAGCCCCAGCAGACAACTTATTTTTTTATTATACGATTTCATTTCGTATTCACTCCTTATTTCATTGCTCAGATATATCTTTCAATCTCCACACTCAGACGGTTCTTCTTCGTCTTCCCGCCTGTGCCGATATACCGGAATTTTCCCATTCCACGAACAGAAATCAGATCATTTTCTTTTACCTGATAGCCATTACTGGTGATCAGTTTCCCATTTACAAATACCTTTGCTCCCTCAATCAGGCCTGACAACCGGCTTCTTGAGGACGAAAATGCCAACGGGAGCAGACTGTCCAGCCGCACTGAAGAAACTGTGCCTCTGACCGCCTCTGTGCGGGGAACATATTCAACTCCCTCGAGTTCTGTCAGACGGCATTTCACCGGTGTATGCCGCACATTCGACAGTTCCCGGCTGACCAGCTCTGCAATTTCTGTCTGTGCAAAAAGATACGCCCGATGTTCTTCCAGCAGAATATCACCGGTCCTGCTCCTTTCAATCCCCAGATTTAAGATTGCTCCAAGAAAATCCCTATGCGTAAGATCCTCTGCAAACCGGATGTTCCTCGGACAGATCTCCACTGCCTGAAACGGGTATCCGAGTTCCTCCGGCAGAAGATTCTTCTTCCCGTAACGTAAAGAAAGAGCCTCAGGGATGAATGCCGCCATCTGACGCTCTGCTGATGCATACCCGCCAAAAAGGATATAACCTGTATACAGGCTATCCTTCGGCAATGTATGTAATATATTCTGTTCGTTCAGGTTCAGGAAATCTGTAAATGTAATAATGTCCCGCTGATAAGCCACTCTGGACAGATCAATCAGTCTCCTCTCTAAGAGATGAACTTCCTTCTCACTATTACCATTACTATAATTCTTCGCCATAACGGATCCTAGTATCTTCCACGGACACTTGCTGTCTCCATAGATCCTCCAAGAAGATCCTGAAGATCACCGGAAATATCAACGTTCGTCGGTGTAACAAGGAAAATATAGTTAGAAATTTTCTGAAGATTTCCATTAATTGCAAAAGTAGCACCGGAAATAAAATCAATAATTCTCTGGGCAACATCCAGATCCATGCCTTCCAGATTCAGGATTACGGTACGACCGCCAAGCAGAGTCTCCGTGATCTCTCGGGAATCATCCACTGATCCCGGCTTCACTACACAGACCTCCATATTACCGCTGCTGCTATGTCTCGCAGGTGTACGCATCTGCGTAACCTTACTCTTTGCAGGCTGAAATTCCTTTTCTTCCTCTACATCAAAATCTTTATAGCTGTCTTCCTTGCTGCTATTATTTTTCTTTCCAAAGAAACTATGACGTGGCTTTTCTTCATACTCATCATCGTCGTAGAATCCACCTTCATCATACTCATCATATTGATCATCATAATCGTCCTCATTTAACTTCATGATGTCTAAGAATTTATCAAATACGCCCATTTTTACACTCCTTATCTCATGCTCCCTCACTGTGGAACATCCTTTTATTTTGTACTTTCTTACTCAGAAACCGGTTAAACCGCATAATTTCTGGCACCAAAGATTCCTGTACCCACACGTACCATCGTCGCTCCCTCTTCTATTGCGACTTCATAATCATTGGTCATCCCCATTGAAAGTACACTCACAGTATCATTATCATGGTTTTTCTTCTTAATGTCAATATATAATTTATGTAAATCTGCAAAAATACTGCGATTTTCCTCTGGGTCTTCTACAAATGGAGCAATCGTCATCAGACCTCTTACCCGTACATGAGGAAATGCGGACACTTTTTCCACAAACGGAATCACTTCTTCCATTTTCATTCCGAATTTACTTTCCTCTTCCGCTACATTGACCTCCACCAAAATGTCAGCAATCAGATCATGCTTCGCAGCTTCCTTTTCAATCGTCTCTGCAAGCTTCAGTGAATCAACGGAATGGATCAGCTCTGCTTTATCAATGATATATTTTACTTTATTAGTCTGCAGATGCCCGATCATATGCCAGTGGATATCCTTTGGAAGTGCCTCGTATTTCGCTGTCAGTTCCTGTACTTTATTCTCGCCAAAAATCCGTACACCAAGATCATATGCCTCCTGCAGCGTCTCAACGGGCTTCGTCTTACTCACTGCGATCAGCGTTACCTCTTCTCTTTTTCTTCCTGCTCTGTCGCAGGCTGCCTGAATCCTTTTTTCCACTTCTTGCAACTGGTCTTTTAACATAATGACTCCTCCTGTAGGAAATTGATTTTCTTATTGAAATACCACTTCTTCAGAATGAACACTTGTCCCGTTCTGAATGATATGGTCATAATTGGATAAACCGCCTTTTTCACTTTCTTTTACGATATAGTATTCATCGCTTTCACAGAGGATCGTCACTCTTTTAAATACAGCATATCCTTTATTTACATTGTAAACTCCTTTTATTCCTGTCGTTTCCGTCAAAGTCAGACGTTCCTCTGAATCCGGCTGGATCAGAACCGTTCCCTGTGGAAATTCTTCCTGTGAAATGTATGCCGTCCCTTTGTCCTCATCCAGATAATAATTTTCCAGGATCGTAAACTTTCCATTTCCATTCTTATCTACAACGATCACCCCTGCTGATGTGCTGTTCGCACCGGTCGTAATGCATGTGGATGGGATCTCATAATAAGGCTTTTCCACAACTGCTGACTTTGGAATTTTCAGCCCACTTTCATCTTCAAAGATCAGTTCAATATTCAGATACCTCTCATCCGCATACCGGATCATGGAATTATCAAAATCCAGGCAGCCATAATAAGCACCGTCTTTTTCAATCACAGAAAGATCCGCCACCATCTTCTGGCTGTCCTTATCGATCCTCACCTGGATACTCGTAATTTCCTCATCCTGGATCTTCTTCGCAGTTTCCTCTTCTAACGGAACGATCACAGACCAGTTCTCACTGGTGATCAGTCGGTAGATCGAATCTCCTTTTTTTACTTTAACCTGATCTGTCAGCTCCTTTTGAGAATACTCGGTCCGGTCAAAATCTTCCGCAGTAAATGTATCTTTTGTCAGTTCTTCCATTCCATCCGTACTGAAAGTCATAATTCCATCTGCTGAAGAAGGATAGGACGATACGCTCTGCCCGCTTGCAGCGATCACTGTATCAAGTTGCTGCATCTTCGTTTCACTGACATTGCTCTGCAGATATGTATTAATCTCATCCTTCAGAGAATAAACGGTAGAAAAGTCCATCTCGGTAAAACTGTCATTAAAATTTTCGATCCTGTGCGTGATCGAGGTCTGCACTTCCGAGTTCACCGATGTTGAAGCTTTCGCACTGTCGGAAGATCCGGTCTCCAGCCTGGACGGTACCAACGCATATACATTTGCCCCTGCCTTTATTTTTGAATTATCATTAAAATAATAATAAATATATCCTGAGCCTTCTGATTTTATATCCTGCTCATCCCGGATGATCAGTCCGGTATAAGATGTATCTTTCACAATACTTCCTTCCCTCACTTCATATACAGAAGGTGTATCTTCGGACAAATACAGAACAAGCGTTACGATCAGATAAAATAATACAATAACAAAAAGAAAGATTCCTATATTAAGTTCTCTTTTTCCTTTATATTTTCTGATATTAACAGATTCGCTTTTTTTTGCAGCCAAAATAGCTCCTTTCTCTCCGTACTATTTTCATAACTAAAACAGTATACCATTATTTTATGTATAATTCCAGTATTTGCGGTAATAATAAAAGTATTGATAGGTAAAGGAGGAAAATACATGAAGTGGTTTGATAATACTTCACTGACGCTGGTAATCATCGGTGCAGTGAACTGGCTCCTGATCGGCATCTTCCGGTTTGATCTTGTTGCTTTCCTGTTCGGTAATATGAGCTGGCTCTCCAGAATCATATATACGATCGTCGGTCTGTGCGGATTATATCTGATCAGCTTATTTGGACGTATCGGTTCTATGTCAGAATAACGCAGGATTTCAAAAGATTGCGTAAATTTTCATACAATCTAAAAAAGACACTTTCTGAATGATATCATTCAGAAAGTGCTTTTTCTGCTTCTAAGAGCCTGTTCATTTCCTGATAAAGGAATGCCTTATCTTCTGCTCCCATAATCACAGAAATATAAGGATGTGCCTCCATATCTTCACTATACAGAATAACACAGCATCCCGCCTGGTCCGTCGTTCCCGTCTTACCACCAAAAACTTTGATTCCCTCCGGTGCCTCAGTCTTTCCAAGAGAATAATAATTTGTCGGAAGGACTTCCAGACTATGTGTATTTCCCGCTGCATCCCCAATACTCATTGTATAGGATGACATCGAAATAATCTCCTTAAATGTATCATTCTGAATACATGCATTAAAAATCAGATACAGATCATATGCCGTTGTATAATGATCATCCTCATGCAATCCATGTGGATTCACAAAATGCGTTCCGGTCGCTCCCAGTTCCTTTGCCTCTTCATTCATCAATTCTGCAAAAGCTTCAACACTTCCCGAGATATACTCTGCGATCGCAACACCACAGTCATTCCCCGATTTCAGGAGCAGACCGCACAGCAGATCATAAAGCTTCACCTGTCCGCCCGGATACAGTCCGCAGACCACCTCATCTATTGCAAATCCCGTCACGCTGTCTGTTACCGTCACCATATCTTCCAGCTTTCCATACTTCAGGGCAAGATATGCTGTCATAAGCTTTGTTGTGCTTGCAGGATAAAGCTTATCGTATAATCTGTATCCATATTCAACAGACCGCTCATTCAGATTAAAAAGTCCTGCCGCATGCAGGGAAGGTTCATCTGTAAACCCATCCAGTGCAACATTTTCCGCACTTACACACAGAGTTTCTGAAAATGGTTCTGCCCGATATAAGTCTGCATTATACTTTTCATCTGCATACTCTGTCAGAGGATTGCCGCTATGTTCCGCATAATACCATATTCCACCTGCCGCAGCACCTCCTGCCACAACAAGCGTCAGAACCAGTGCGATCAGTCTGCCGGCCGGATTCCTTCTTTTTCTTCGTCTTCTACGTCTTCTGCTCATAATTATTTATACATCTCCCGCCAGTCTAAGTCTCCACGGTCAAGTGCAAGGATCAGAGCCTCTGCTGTCGCAATGTTCGTTGCGATCGGAATATTATAAATATCGCATAACTTTACAATATCATTGACATCCGGTTCATGAGAATGTGGCGTCAGAGGATCACGGAAAAAAATCAACAGATCCATCTGATTATGTTCAATCTGGGAACCGAGCTGCTGCTTTCCTCCAAGATGTCCCGGAAGATACTTATGAATACTTAAATTCGTCACATTCTCTACCAGAATCCCTGTCGTCTCCGTTGCATAAAGATTATGCTTACTCAGGATTCCTCTATATGCGATACAGAAATTCTGCATCAGTTTCTTCTTTGCATCATGTGCTACCAGTCCTATGTTCATAAATGTCAACCTCTCTTTACTGATATTTATTAGGTTGTAACCCTACATTCAGTACGAACCCTATCCCCATATAAAAGCATACAATTGAGGTCAGGCCATAACTTACAAAAGGAAGGGAAAGTCCTGTATTCGGAAAGATCATCGTCGTAACACTGATATTGATAAATGTCTGAATCCCCACCAGTGATGCCACGCCTCCACAGATGATCCGTCCTCCGGTATCCTTCGCCTTTAGTCCGATCAGAATACAATCTATCACTATCAATAATAACAAAAATATAACGACACAACAACCCACAAATCCTAATTCTTCACCAATAATTGCAAAAATAAAATCTGTCTGAGGCTCTGATACAAAGTTTCCATTTTTAACGGAAGTAGCTTCATCATTATCGTATCCTTTTCCCAAAAGCTGCCCTGATCCGATTGCTTTCACTGAATTAAGCTGCTGATAGGAATCCTCATCTGTATACTTTTCAGGTTCCAGCCACGCAAGAATACGTTTCTGTTGGTAATCTTTCAGCAATGGCTGATTCGGCTGTACTGCAATCGTCAGAAAAATGATAACTGCCGGGATCAGAATCAGCAGTGCCGGTCCGACAATTTTATAACTCAGTCCTGCAATATAAAGCAATGCACAGAATAAAGCTGCAACACAGATCGTAGTTGAAAGGTTCGGCTGCATTACGATCAATGCCAGTGTTGGCAGAATCAATACCACTGCCTGCAGGATCGTCTTCGGACTTTTAATACTCTCTTCCCTGTCCATTAAAAATCTTGCAAAGAACAAAATTGTCAGAATTTTTGCAAGATCCGAAGGCTGAAACTGCACGAATCCAAGATCCAGCCAGCGGGTTGCTCCATGGGAAGATGTTCCTACCAGCAGGACGGCGATCAGCAGAATCAGATTGATTCCATAAAGCAGCCAGTAAAAATTCAGAACCCAGTTATAATCAATCAGGGAAATGACGACCATGACCGCCACTCCAAGAACCACTCCAAGGATCTGCCGCGTCATATACTCCGGTCTTGCACTTCTGACCATAAAGATTCCGATCACAGAAATAGCAAGCACCAGCACGACCAGGCTGAATTTGTAATCTCTTAAACTGTAACGTTGTTTCATATTGGAAAATAGCTTTTTCAATGATTTTCTCCTGTATATTTTATATGTATATCGTTCCTTGTAATCTCTATCGTCACTTTCTCCGGATCAAGCTCCATATACTTGGCGATTACCTGATACAGATCCTTTGAAAGCCTTTCCGTCATATCCTGTGTACATTGAATCCTGTCTGACATCAACAGATTTTTCAGTCTGTCTTTTGCAATGGCAACAGAAGGTACACTCATATGATTCCCCTCCTACCTGCGATGAAATAAACCCGAAAGTTTTTTTCTGATTCCGCTATGCCGTGAAAAATCCGTCACCGGAATCTCCTCTCCTGTCAGACGGCGGCAGATATTCTCATATCCTTTTCCTGCCGGACTTTCCTCGCCTACGACCGGTTCTCCCTGATTGGTTGCAATCACCACGGATTCGTCATCCGGAATGACTCCTAAAAGATCAATCGCAAGGATCTCCGTCACATCCTCCACTGACATCATATCTCCTTTTTTGACCATGTCCACACGCAGTCTGTTAATCACAAGCTGGTTATCCCGGATACCGGAGGCCTCCAGCAGCCCGATGATCCTGTCTGCATCGCGGATGGAGGATACTTCCGGTGTTGTCACAACGATTGCTTTATCAGCTCCTGCAATGGCATTCTGAAACCCCTGTTCAATCCCTGCCGGGCAGTCCAGAAGTACAAAATCATAGTCTTCTCTCAGATCTTCCGTCAGCTTCTTCATCTGCTCCGGTGATACACTGGATTTATCTTTTGTCTGTGCAGATGGCAGCAGATACAGATCCTGAAAACGTTTATCCTTGATGATGGCCTGCTTGGGTCTGCATTTTCCCTCGATCACATCCACCAGATTATAGACAATGCGATTCTCCAGTCCCAGAACGACATCCAGATTACGAAGTCCCAGATCCGTATCGATCACAAGCACCTTCTTTCCCAGTTTTGCCAGTCCGATTCCAATATTAGCTGTTGTCGTTGTCTTGCCGACTCCACCTTTTCCTGATGTAATAACAATTACTTCACTCATGCTGTATATTCCTCCTGCCTCTTTGTATGAGCATTTAATCTGTCAATGGATCTAAGTAAATGCGTCCCCCGTCTACTACAGCAATCTTCGGTCCTCTCACGTTCAGACTTTCCTGCGAGATCAACTGGCGTTTTGCTTCAATATCTCCAATACAAAGTCTTTTCGGCTGCATGGACAATGCGACGATATAAGCATCTCTGTTGTCATACGCTCCTGCGTGTACAGATCCGTAAAGATCTCCGACAATGACTATATTTCCCTTTGAGACCACTTTTGCTCCGGGTTCTACATCTCCCAGGATCACGATACTTGATTCACTTTCCAGTACCTGACGCTTTCTGAGCGTCCCTTTATAGAACTGACCTTCCCGCTTCTGTATATTGGAAAGCGTCTGTTCTACTATGCTTCTGTACATCAGTTCTTTCTTTTCATCCTGATCGATAATGCAGAGAAGCTCCACGCCGGTCGTCTCCGTAATCGTCTGGATCAGTATTTCTTCCTCAGTGGCAGTCAGAGTCCTTCCCGTAAAGCTGATCGCCATCCGGGCATTTTTAAAAAATCCTGCCGCATCTGTGAATTTTTCGACTACCGCCTTCTGTATCTCCTCAAAAGGAACATCCGGGTTCATGCGGAGTTCCATCCCGTATCGATTGCTTTTTATCGTCACCAGCCTGTCCATACTAAAATCCCCCTGCTCTTAATCTCCTGAACCAGCCTTTCCAAGTGATGATGCTTTTCCTGTAATCAGATCTTTCGCTGCATTGGCATCAAAGTATACTTTTGTGATATCCCGTCCGATTTCTGCCGCATAATTGGAACTGTATCCATTGGCAATACGGACTGTGATCGCGATCTGAGGATCATCCGCAGGTGCATATCCTGCAAACAGAACGTGATCCGGATGCACTTTACTCTGCTGTGCAGTACCGGTCTTTCCTCCCATCGCAATCTCCATTTTTGAAAATACCGATGAATTTTTCACCATGCTTTCCATACCGTTATGAACCAGATCCCATGTGGAGGAGCTTACTTCATCCATCTGGTTTACGACTTCCGGTTCATACTCTTTGATCAGCTTTCCATCAGCATCTGTCGTCTTTCCTACCAGAGAGAGCTTATATACGGTTCCCCGGTTTGCTACAGCCGTCACATAACGGTTAAGCTGGCTTACTGTGTAGTTGTTCGTACCCTGTCCGATTGCAGAACGAACTGCATCTGTATCAGATATCTGTGGATCGGACTCCGGGATTTCCACCCCTGAAGTCTCATCCAGTCCGAACATGCTTGCGTATTTTTCAAGTTTTTCCAGTCCGACACTGCTATCATAATTCCCATTTTCGTCCTGTCCGAGTCTGTAACCCACTTCATAGAAGAAATCATTACAGGAATGCTGAATTGCTCCCACTACATTCAGACTGCCGTGGGCACTTGGATAGATCCAGCATTTCGGACTCGGCGTGATCTTGTCAAATTCACCCGTACATGGCAGATACGTTCCACCACCGATCACACCTTCTGTCAGACCTGCTACGGAAGACATCATCTTATAGGTTGATCCGGGTGCTGTCTTTTCCTGCGTTGCCCTGTTGTAGAAAGTACGTGAAAGCCCGGTACTTAACTGTACATAATAATCTGTATCCATCACATTGGATAACCGGTTATTATCATATCCCGGATAAGAAACACATGCCAGCACTTTTCCGGTCTTCGGATCGGTAACGACTGCCCCTGCAGAACACGGCTCCAGAGCCAATTGCCCCGGTGTGATCTCCAGATTCTGAATCTTTCCTGTCAGCCAGGAAAAAGCACCGATACTGCCGCTTAAAAGACCGTTATATGCAGACTCATCCATCGGAAGTACCCCCTGTTCGTAAAGGATCGCACAAACCTGATTTCCTGTAACACTTCCTGATTTTATAAGATTTTCATAGAGAAGTTTGTCGAAACTGCTGTCATTTTTCAAATAATCCTGCAGATAGTTCAAAATCTCCTGATAAATCTCCTCTGAACTCGAATAAGAATTTTCTCCCAGCTTTGTCGTATCGATCCAGTTCTTTGAAATTGCATAATTCAGATACGTGTAAAGACTGATTACTTCATCTTTTGCCCATGAAATATAAGTATCATCATTTTTATCGATCAGATCTGAATTAAGGATGCCTGTATTTTTTGTAAGCACCGTATCACAGACATAGTCCATATAGCCCTTCATTTCATCATCCAGATCTTTGTATGCCGCTGCATCTTTGTTCTGCATCTGGGCTATGATCGCTGCGACCGCTTCTTCCCGTTTCGGCTGAAATATACTGTAAACCGCCTTTTCTGCTGTCTTTGCATCATCTTTCACAAAATGTCCTGTATCAATAATACTGTTCCCGATCAGATTATAATATGCATCCCCAACCGGAATGATCAGATTTTTGGAATCACTGACATTGGATGGATCATAGGTCAGGACATTCTGAAGTTTGGCAAGAACGATTCCCGCCACTTTTTCTTCCAACAGCTTATAAGTATTTTCCTGCAGATTCTTATCAATCGTCAGATAAACATCATTTCCTGCCTCCGGTTCTTTTCTGCTCACAGTATCCGTCACACGTCCGAGATTATCAACATAGACGGTCGTTTTTCCTTTTGTACCCTGCAGCACACTGTCAAATGTCTGCTCCAGTCCTGCCTTTCCTACAGTATCCGAAAGAGAATATCTCTTTTTATCATCCTCTGAAAGAGCATCATACTCCTCCTGGGAAATCTGCCCTGTATAACCGATGATTGATGCAAAATACTCTGCATCCGTATATTTTCTGACTGAATCTTCCGTAATATCGATTCCGGTCAGGATATCCTTGTTCTCCATGATTGCAGCCGCAGTTTCGTCACTGACATCCGATGCCAGCGTTGTATCAATGTACTGCTGAAAACTGTTCAGGTTCATTGCATACCGCATATTGATCATCTTTAAGATATAAGCCGCATCCAGGCTGGATTCATCCAGTCCATATCCATACCGCTCATCTGAACAGAGATAATGGATCACATCCGCTGCCGTCTGATTTTTCTGCTTCTTTGTCAGCTGATCGATCTTCGCTTTTCCATATACATCCGCAATAAAACGCAGTCTCTGTGTCTCACTGGTCTGTGTAAACTGATATTCCCCTGCCGAATCCAGTACGATCCCGAAACTGGAAATCACCGAATCTCCATGCTCTTCAACAATCGACAGAACTTTATCCAGGATTCGGTTGATCTCCTGATTCTTCTCGGCACGCCTTGTTGTCGTAATCGCATTCTCTACCGTGGAAAGATTGATCGTCACCGAATATGCGAGCTTGTTATATGCCAGCAGTTCCCCGTTCCGGTCATAAATATTTCCTCTTGTTCCCTGGATCGTGCTTGTACGTCGGATAGACAGCTCATAGTTCTGCAGATAATCCTCCCCCTTCACGATCTGCAGATAGAAAAGTCTGCCGATCAGAATTGAGGAACTCAAGCAGAATACCAGGATCAGCATGACCAGTCTGGAATTTAAAAGATACGCCCCCGCCTCTTTAATCCTGTCCCAAATATTTCTAAACAAATTTACTTGCACTCCTTTTCTCTTCAGCTTCCAGTTTATGATTTACCCACAGGATCAGCGGATACACGATCAGCGTAACCATGATCGTATAGATCAGTTCCGGCACAATGATCCTGCCCAGATAATACGGGAACTTAAAATCACTTTTCAGAAGGAACATCAGAAAATAGATCACGATCCCATACAGAAACTCACTCAGTGTGATCAGGAACAGCGGAAGTTTGATATCCTCATCAAAGAAAAGCTGCTCAAACAGGCCATTCAATGCTCCCACCAGCAGATAGATCAAGCCGTAAAATCCAATGATATCTCCACACTGAACATCCAGTAACAGCCCCGCTGCCAGTCCGATCCACATTCCCTCCTTCGGTCCTCTCATAAAACCAAAAGCTGCTGTAACGATCAGCAGCAGGTTTGGTTTGATCCCGGCCAATTCCAGATGAGAAAATACCGTACTCTGAAGAAGATAGGCAGCCAGCAGGATCACTGCTGTCGTGATAAATCTTTTAAACTTCAACATCTTCATTTCCGTATTCCTCCTATTTTTTTTCTCCTCCGGTCAGATCTGCTTTGGTGGATGTAATAATCAGTACCTCCTGCAGATTTTTAAAATCAACAGCCGGTGTAATATATCCGGACCGGGTCAGATTATTGGAATCAACCGTCACTTCACTGACATATCCGATCAGGATTCCCTGCAGATACTTGTCACTGATATAAGATGTAACAATCTGATCTCCAACGGAAACTGTATTATCATTATTTTCCATCTGGCTGAAACGGATCTGTCCGTCACTCATCAGTGAAAGATCTCCGCTGACCACGCACCGGTCAGATGTAGACAATACCATACCGCTCACATTGCTGGAGTCATCTACGATTGAACGGACTTTCGCCCAGGCTGGCCCTACATCTGTCACGATTCCGACCAGTCCGCTTCCTGCCATAACATTCATATCTTTTGCGATTCCGTCATTGCTTCCCTTATCAATGGTAAATGTACTGAACCAGTTGCCTGAATCATTTCCAATGACATGTGCTGCTGTCTTCTTATAATCTGAATAGCTCTGGTCTAACTGATATAACTCCTGCAGCCGTTCAAGCTCATACCGTTCCTGCTGGAGATTATTGTTCTCGATCACCAGGGAATCCACCTGCTCCTGAAGCTTTTTGTTCTCAGCCCGTACTTCTTTCAGGGTCTGGAAATTATCTTTCATATCTCCCATCCAGCTTCCGATATGGTTGATTCCTTTCTGAAGCGGAACTACCGTAACCTCCGCGATCATCTTAAAAGGTCCTTTTGTCTTTTCAGAAACTACGGATAACGTCATCATTAAAATACAAAAAACGGAAAGTCCGATCAATAAATATTTATTAAAGGCTGATGCCTGCGTCTTCTTTTTTTTCATAATCTTATCTTAACCACCTATAATTCTGATCTAACATAGAATAGCTTAATTTTTTATAATACTCCTTGTCCAGTATGATCTTCTGAAGCCCTTTCACCGCACATAATTCCGGGTCAGGTACCGTAAAAACCTTCAGTCCGGTCCTTTCTCCCAGATATGTAGGAAAGCCCTTCAGACCTGCAACACCACCGGTCAGATAGATGCCCCTGGCCTCGATCGCCCTTCTGACATCCGGCGGGGTTCGCGTGAGCATGGATCGGATTGCCTCTGCACATTCTTCCAAAGGCTCCTTGACCGCCGCACGCACAAGACTGATCTGTATCTCAGTATGTGCCGGGACACCGGAAGTCAGATCCCTGCCATAGACTCTTTTTGCATCCGCTGTTCCGTCTTCAAATACTGCAAATTCTTTTCTCAGACGTTCAGCCGTGCTTTTCCCGATCAGGAACTCCCGGTTTCTCCTGACCCGTCCGGCAATCGCTGCATCCAGCGTTTCTCCACCGGTCTTCAGCAGCCGGTTCATGACCATTCCGCCGCGGGAAAGCACCGACAATTCTGTAGTGCCGCCACCAAAGTTGGCAATAAAAATCCCGGTCTCATTCATCACATCCAGCCCCAGTCCGACGGCATCTGCCAGTCCCCGTTCCACAATCCTGACTGACTTTGCCTTTGCCTCGGAATGCATCACAAGATCGTAAAACGCTTTCTTTTCCACTTCCGTCACATCGGTCGGTACTGCGATCACATATTCCGCTCCACGGGCAAACTGATGATCTGTCTTCAGAAGACTCCCCAGTAAATACTGCATATCATCAAATCTCGCGATTACTCCGTTCTTCATCGGAAAAAGGATCTCAACATTCTCCGGTGCTTTTTCATACATCTTATACGCTTCATTTCCGACGGAAAAAATATATTTTTTATCCTTCATGGCTATCACATTTTTTTCCCGCCAGATCCGTACTTTCTTTTTATCAAAAATCTTGATCTCGTATGTCCCAAGATCCAGCCCATATATATTCCTGGCCATTCTAAAACCAACCCCTTAATTTCTTAACCCGGATTCCCGCAAAAGAAACCCTTTTCCCTCAGACTTATATAACGATTATCTCCTATGATGATATGATCCAGCAGCTCGATACCGATCAGATCTCCTGCTTTTCTCACTCTCTGCGTCAGAAGAATATCTTCCTGACTCGGAGTCGGGTCACCACTTGGATGATTATGAAGCAGAATGATGGATACTGCATTCTTCTTCAGAGCTTCAAGAAAAAGCTCCCTCGGAGATACGAGCGTTGCATTGACCGTTCCCACTGATATATCACTGGCTCCGATCAGTTTTGCTTTTGTATTCAGCAAAAGCAGCTTCATCACTTCTTTCTGACGATGCCGCATATCTTCCATATAGTAACGGGCGATCGTATTCGGAGAAGAAAAATCCAGACCCTCCAAAGCCTCTGCCTTCGCCATCCTTCTTGCAAGCTCTGCAAGGCAGCGGATCTGAATTGCTTTCACTTTGCCGATCCCCCTGACCTGCCGAAGCTGTTCCACTGTCCATTGCGGAAGGTTCACAAGACCACCCCGATCTGTCTCCGGATGCAGGATCTTCTGTGCGAGCCGGAGTGAATTCTCCCCTTTTGTTCCGGTTCGCAAAAGAACTGCCAGTAACTCTGCATCTGTCAGATTCTCTGCTCCATACTGTTCACACTTTTCATAAGGCCGCTCTTCACGGTACATCTCTTTTATCGTAACATTTTCATTTCTCTGCATCTATATCATATCACTGCGACGATAGAATACAACGACTAATTTTAGCACAGTTTCCAAAAAGTGTATAGAGATGAATCATTAAAAAAATGTGAATTTAAGAAACCTTAAGATTCATAACGACGGATGATCTCTTCCGCAACTTTGATCCCGTCCATGGCAGCAGACGTGATCCCTCCTGCATACCCGGTGCCTTCCCCACACGGGTAGATCCAGGATATTTTTTCAGAAACGCACTGTTCATTTCTCTCGATCCGCACCGGTGAAGAAGTTCTGCTTTCCACACCACTCAGCAATACATCCTCTCCGGCAAAGCCTCTGATCTTATGATCCATTGCAAGGATTCCATCCTCAAGCGACAGCGAAAGTTCCTTTGGGAAGATCTCCCGGACATTTGCCAGTGTATACGCTCCTTTGATGCAGGGACTTACTGTTCCATATTCTGTGCTGATCCGGTTCTTCCTGAAATCCTCAAATCTCTGTACCGGTACTTTTCCCTGTCCGGCTTTCCAGGCATTTTCCTCAAGCTTTCTCTGAAATGCGATTCCTGCAAGAGCATCATCTGATCCAAAATCTTCCGGTGTCACAGTTACGATCACCGCACTGTTCGCATTTTTTCCGGCCCGGTCGCTGTAGCTCATTCCATTGACCGCAAGGCGGTGTTCTTCCGAAGACGCATTGACCACATACCCTCCCGGACACATGCAGAAGGTATATACGCCCCGTCCGTTTGTAAGCTTTTCTGTCAGCTTATATGCGGCTGCCGGGAGTTCTTTTCCCCGGCTTCTTCCGTACTGCGACTGATCGATCAGTTCCTGCGGATGTTCCACCCTGACCCCCACTGCGAAAGATTTGGCACGCATCGGAAGCTGATGCCGGTTCAGCATCTCAAACGTATCTCTCGCACTGTGTCCGATTGCAAAAACTGCAACTCCTGCCGGAATTTCTTCTGTTCCATTAACCTGAAGGCAATGCTGCTCCACAAGAAGATCTGTCACCTGAGAATGAAAAGAAAATTCTCCTCCCAGGCGTAAAATTTCTTCACGCATTTTCCTGACAACTTCAATCAGGATATCGGTTCCGATATGTGGTTTCTGCACATATAAAATATCCTCTGCCGCCCCGAATTTTACAAATGTCTCCAGGACAAACCGGTTTCTTCCGTTCTTATCTTTTACAAGTGTATTCAGCTTTCCGTCCGAAAAAGTTCCGGCTCCGCCTTCACCGAACTGTACGTTGGAATCTGGATTCAAAACCCCGGTTTCCCAGAAATGATCCACATCTGACTTTCGCTTCTCCACGTCTGCCCCACGTTCCAGCACCAACGGACGATACCCCTCTTTTGCCAGTACATAAGCACAGAACAGACCTGCCGGTCCGCTTCCGACGATTACCGGTCTTCCGTTTAATTTCTCCGTTCCATGTGGCGGAACCTGATATGGACGTTCCTCTATATGCGAAACATTGCTCCCCTTTTTATGCTTTAACAGCATCGCTTCATTTTTCACTTTTACATCCACTGTATAGACATAAAAAAGCTCCGGTTTCTTTCTCGCATCCAGTGACTGTCTGCGGATCTGATAAGAGATCAGTTCCTCCGGGCGGATGTGAAGCTGTCTGACCAGCTTTTTTTCAAGCTGCTCTTTTGTATGTGGAATCGATAATTTTAACTGACTGACTCTTATCATATGATTCATTTCTCCAATCTCATTTTCACTCTTTCGTTGCTGCCGATTTTCCTGCCAGCACACCACTGGCAACTGCAAAGGAAATATTATATCCTCCGCAGATCCCGTCAACATCTACGATCTCTCCTGCAAAATACACCCCCGGAACAAGTCTGGACTCCATTGTATCTGCATGGATCTGCCGCGTATCAACACCTCCGCAACAGATCTGTGCCTGTTCAAAGGAATTAGTACCTGTGACCTGTACTTTAAATTCTTTGATCAGCCAGGTCAGGTGCCGGAGTTCTTCCTCCGTCAGAGTTCCCACTCTTTTTTCTTTCGGGATCCTGGCAAATTTCAGCCACAGACCGGAAAGCTTTTTATGAAATAATCCGGTCAGAAAATGCTCCGCGGTTTTTTCTGGTCTGTTTCGGGCTCTTTTTCTTAAAAAGTCCAGCATTTTCTCCGTAGAAAGTTCCGGCATAAAATCGATCATCGCCTCTACTTTTTTTCCTTCATACAATCCTCTCGAAGCATATCTGCTAACCTGGAATACCGGGATTCCTGAAAGTCCGTACGCAGCAAGCTGCAATTCTCCGGTATCAGAAGCCGCCTCTGTTCCATCTGTATAAAGAATGATCTTTCCGTTCACTCTTACCCCTGCAATATTTTTAAAAAACTTTCCACTGCACTGAAGCTGCACCAGTGCCGGGAGAACCGGAATCAGGCTATGCCCCATTTTTTTTGCAATATCATACCCCGATCCATCTGATCCGGTCACTGGAGCCGCCTTGGAACCGGCACATAAGATCACCCGGTCTGCCTGAAAACTTTTTCCCTCCGCACAGATCTTAAATCCATTTTTTTCTCTGCGGATCTCCAGGCAGCGGACACCGGTATGCACCTCCACACCGGTCCTCTCCAGTTCTTCCTGCAAAGTCTCTGCCACAGAAGAAGCCTGATCTGAATTGGGATAAATATAACCGTTTCTGTCCTTTGGATAAATTCCCATCTCCTGAAAAAGCTCCAGAATCTTTTCTGCCGGGAACTTCTGCATGACCTTCCACGGAAATTCCGGATCATCTGAACGGTAACACTGCGGTGTCTGCACCCGGTTCGTATAGTTGCATCTTCCGTTCCCGGTCACCAGTATCTTTTTTCCGGTCATCTCTTTCTGTTCCAGCAGCAGCACATCAGCTCCCTGCTCTGCCGCGGTAACCGCAGCAGTCATTCCCGAAACTCCGCCACCGATCACTGCGATCCGATTTTTCTTTTTCATTCTGCTCCCTCTCACGCCTGTTCAATCTGTTCCCGGCTGACTACCCCTGCATCCAGCAGACTCTGCAATGATTTCAGGATGCCAAGTTTCGCATGATACCAGGTCAGTCCTCCCTGGAAATAAACTGCATACGGAGGCTTGACCGGACCATCCGCACTTAACTCAATGGAAGATCCCTGCACAAAAGCTCCTGCTGCCATGATCACATCACTGTCATACCCCGGCATTGCCCATGGTTCCGGACTTACATAGCTGTCCACCGGAGCTGCTGCCTGGATTCCTTTACAGAAAGCGATCACACCTTCCGCAGAGCCGAGGGTCACTGCCTGAATGATATCATGACGGGATTCTTTTCCATCCGGTACTACCGGATATCCCAGTCCTTCATAAATATTGGCTGCAAAGACTGCCCCTTTCAACGCACCGCATACCACAGTCGGTGCAAGGAAAAATCCCTGATAAAATGACTGCATGACTCCGAGAGATGCCCCCACTTCTTTTCCCAGTCCCGGAGAAGTCAGCCGGTAAGCACAGTTCTCGATCAGATCTTCCCGTCCGGCAATATAGCCACCGATCGGTGCAAGGCCGCCTCCCGGATTTTTGATCAGAGAACCGACGATCATATCTGCTCCTACATCACTCGGTTCAATCCGCTCTACAAATTCTCCATAGCAGTTATCTACCATACAGATCACATCCGGTCTTCTCTCTTTAATAAAAGCAATCAGTTCTCCGATCTTTTCTACGGAATAGCTTGGTCTTGTCTGATATCCTTTGGAACGTTGGATCGTCACCAGCTTTGTCTTTTCATTCAGGGCTGCCTCAATAGCCGGATAATCGAAATATCCGTCTTCTAAAAGTTCCACCTGCCGGTAAGTAATCCCATACTCCGCAAGAGATCCCTTGGATGGACGGATACCGATCACTTCTTCCAGTGTATCATACGGCTTTCCGACCGGAGAGAGCAGTTCATCGCCCGGACGCAGATTGGCAGCCAGTGCCAGTGCCAGTGCATGCGTTCCACAGGTAATCTGTGGACGTACCAGGGCTGCCTCGGTATGAAATACCGACGCATAAACCGACTCCAGTGTATCCCTTCCAAGATCATTATACCCATAACCGCTCACATAATTAAAGCAGCCTTCACTGACCCGGTTCTCCTGCATCGCCCGGATCACTTTCATCTGGTTATATTCTGCATTTTTGTCAAATTCTTCAAACCGTTCTTTCAGCCGGCTCTCTGTCCTCTGCCCGTACTCCCATACTTCTCTGGAAATTCCAAGTCCTTCATAGATTTTTTCTGTATCCATTATTCCCATTTTCTTTCCTCTTCTTTTACCTGATTATCTCTTTTTTTCTGAGCTGATCCAGCATAAATGTGATCAGCTTGTCTTCATCTCTTCCGACAATACTTTTATCTATCCAGATCACATCCCGTTCTCTTCTGAACCACGTCAGCTGACGCTTTGCGAAATGCCTTGTATCCCGCTGGATGATCCTGACTGCCTCTTCAAACGGATATTCTCCTTCAAAATAGCCGAACAGCTCTTTATATCCAAGCCCCTGCATGGATACGTTTTCCCGTTTCAGCCCGCGTTTTCGCAGTGCCTCCACTTCTTCGGGCAGTCCCTGCTCCATCATTTTTTCCACACGGCGGTCGATCCGTTCATATAACCTTTTTCTCTCATCTGTCAGAACAAAATATGCGGACCGGTATGCAGCTTCTTTTTCCCGTTCTTTCTCATTATGCTCAGAAATTTTTGTTCCCGTCTGATGATAAAATTCCAATGCACGGATCACCCGCTTCACATTATGACAATGGATCTGGCCGGCTGATTCCGGATCTGCCTCCTGAAGCAACTTATGGAGATACTCTTCTCCTTTTTCCTCCGCGAGCTGCTCCAGTTCTTTCCGGTATGTGTGATCTGTCTCATTTTCCGTAAAATCTATATCATACAGAAGTGCCTGGATATAGAAACCTGTCCCGCCTACAACGATCGGGATATGACCACGTTCATAAATCCCCTTCATTGCCTCCTTTGCCAGTTCCTGAAAACGTACTACGTTAAACTCCTCTTCCGGTTCCAGCACATCGACCAGGTGATGAGGAACTCCTTCCATCTCTTCCGGTGTGATCTTGGCCGAACCTATGTCCATTTCTTTGTATACCTGCATGGAATCTGCTGAAATAATCTCTCCGCCTACAGCTTTTGCAAGTCCGATGGAGGCAGCAGTTTTGCCGACTGCCGTCGGACCGGTCAGAATAATCAGCGGCTTCTTTTCTTCTTTTTCCACTCTGTTCTCCTTATACGATTCGCTTAAATTTCTTTTCAAGATCATGCTTTGTCATGGCAATGATCGTCGGTCTTCCATGAGGGCAGTGATATGGATTATCCAGGGTCAGCAGTTCAGCGATCAGCTCGTCCACCTCCTGTGCAGACAATCGGTTATTTCCTTTGACTGCCGCCTTGCATGACATGGATGCCACTTTTTCATCAATCAGTTCCGGTGTCATTCCCGTGGACAGTCCGTCTGCCAGATCATCCAGCATTTCCATCAACAGTTCCTTTTTTGCAATGCTGAACAGATTGTCCGGCACTGCACGTACTGCATATTCTTCCCCGCCAAACGGTTCGATCTCAAATCCGATCCTGGTAAACCGGTCCAGATTTTCATTCAGAAGCTGTGCCTCCTGCATGGATAAAGACAAAATGATCGGAGGGCTTAAATACTGGGAAGTAAACTCTCTGGTCTTCATTCCCTGCAGTGTCCTTTCATACAGTACTCTCTCATGTGCCGCATGCTGATCGATAATATACAATTTATCCTGAAACTCAACCAGCCAGTACGTATCAAAGACCTGACCGATCAGTTTATATTCCGCACGTACTTCCCGCTTCAGGAAATTTTCTTCAAATAAATCCATCTGCTTTGGCTTTTCTTTCTGTTCCTGCACTCTTTCACTGATCCGCTCCATCTGCTCATCCTGCCGGAAGATTCCATTTTTATCCGAAACTTCCGCAGAAGATGAACGGTTATGATAAGACAGAACTCTCTCCCTCATCTTTCTGATAAAATAATCCTCATCCCTGACTGTAGCTCTTCCGGTTCCGGCATTGTCCGGCACCGGATCCGGCTGTACCTGCGTGCCTGCGGTGCTTTCCATGCTCTGTACTGCTCCGGTTCTCTCCTGATCTCCTGTCGGCTGCATGACTTCAGAATTTTCTGTATGTTCTGCCGGTTGTGCTGCCCCGGTTCTCTCCGTGGATTCTGCATCTTTCTTGGTATACGGATTCTCCCCGTAAACTGTCCGGCTTTCTCCTGCCATGGATGCAGAAGCTCTCGGACGCAGAAGAAAAGGACTTTCCTTTCTTCTCTCAGCTTTCTCTTCTGACCTGCGTTTCTCCTCTTCCATCCTGACAGCTACCGGTTCCGGTACTTCTGCCCGCTGAATCAGCTCCGGCTCAAGCAGCGTTCGATGCACTGCCTCAAAGACTGTCCCGTATACCTCCTGCTGCTTCTGAAACCGCAGTTCCATTTTTGTCGGATGAACATTGATATCGACTTCTTCCCCGTTTAAATGAAAATGAAGTACTGCAAATGGGAACTTATGCTGCATAACAAAATCCCGGTACGCATCCTCCAGTGCCTTTGAGATCATTCCGCTTTTTACATAGCGTCCGTTCACGAAAAAATTTTCAAAGTTCCGGTTTCCCCGGGTAATGACAGGCTTGCCAAGAAATCCGGTGATACGCAGTCCTCCTTTTTCATAATCCAGTTCGATCAGATTCGCAGCAACGTCTCTTCCGTAGATCTGATAGATCACATCCTTCAGCTTTCCATTCCCGGAAGTCCGTAGTTTCTCCTGTCCGTTATTAAGAAACTGCAATGCCACCTCAGGATGTGAAAGTGCAAGATGCATCAGCAGATCCTGGACATGTCCCGCTTCGGTCATCGGAGTCTTTAAAAACTTTCTTCTCGCAGGCACATTATAAAAGAGCTGATGCACAAGGAATGTCGTTCCATCCGGTGCACCTGTCTCTTCCAGGGAAACCTCTTTTCCGCCTTCAATGACATACTTTGTTCCGAGATCGCTGTCCTTCGTCTTGGTGATCACTTCGGTTCTTGTCACTGCGGCAATGCTTGACAATGCTTCTCCTCTGAACCCCAACGATGCAATATGTGACAGGTCTTCCACCGTCTCGATCTTACTGGTCGAATGCCGGAGAAATGCACTTTTCACTTCTTCTTTCGGGATTCCGCATCCGTTATCCCGGATCCTGATAAAGGAAATTCCCCCATCTTTAATCTCCACCGTCACGGATGTAGAACCTGCATCAATGGCATTTTCTACAAGCTCTTTTACAATTGAGGCCGGTCTCTCGATCACCTCTCCCGCTGCGATCTTATCGATCGTGATCTGGTCTAATACATGAATATGCGGCATCTTTTCCTCCTTTTCATCCGGTCCGGCTACCAGCGGTTCTTCAGTTTGTTCTGAAGCCGGTACAATGTATTCAGTGCATCAATCGGTGTCAGATTGGTGACATCAATCTCCTTTAATTCGTTCAGCACATCATCATCCTTTACCGTATCAAATAAAGACATCTGTGCAATATCCACTTCATCATATTTTTTGGATCTGCCCTTTTTCTTTGCTGTATGTTCCCTTGCAGCGATCTCGCTGACCCGGCTGGTAATATCTTCGTCACTTAACTCTTCCACGATCTCTTTTGCCCGGTTGATCACCAGATCCGGAACTCCTGCCAGCTTTGCCACCTGGATTCCATAACTCTTATCTGCACCGCCTTTTACAATCTTACGCAGGAAGACAATATCGTCCCCTTTTTCCTTGACTGCAATGCAGTAATTATTCACATTTTCGATCTTTCCTTCCAGCTCTGTCAGCTCATGATAATGCGTGGCAAATAACGTCTTTGCACCTAATAATTTACTGTCACTGATATATTCTACAACCGCCCATGCGATGGAAAGTCCGTCAAAGGTACTCGTTCCTCTTCCGATCTCATCCAGGATCAGAAGACTTTTCGATGTCGCATTCCGAAGAATATTCGCCACCTCTGTCATTTCCACCATGAACGTACTCTGTCCGGATGCCAGGTCATCCGATGCCCCTACACGGGTAAAGATCCGATCCGAAAGTCCGATATTCGCACTCTGTGCCGGAACAAAACAGCCCACCTGTGCCATCAGAGCGATCAGAGCTGTCTGACGCATATAAGTGGATTTTCCTGCCATATTCGGTCCCGTGATAATGGAAATCCGGTTCTTTTTATCATCCAGATACGTGTCATTTGAAATGAACATATCATTCGGGATCATTTTTTCCACAACCGGATGTCTTCCTTCTTTGATATCAATAATTCCTTTTTCATTGATCTTCGGGCGTACATAATGATTCCGTTCTGCCACAAGTGCCAGAGAGGTAAATACATCCAGTCCTGCGACCGCCTTTGCCGTCTTCTGGATCCGCTCCACCTGGGCTGCGATCGTCTCTCTGACCTCACTGTAAAGTTCATACTCCAGTGCATACAGTTTATCTTCTGCCCCCAGGATCATATCTTCAAGTTCTTTTAATTCCGGAGTAATATAACGCTCCGCATTGGCAAGCGTCTGCTTGCGGGTATAATAATCCGGTACAAGATCTTTATAGGAATTTGTGACTTCCAGATAATATCCAAATACTTTATTATACTTGATCTTGAGATTTTTAATTCCGGTCTTTTCCCGTTCATCTTCCTCCAGCTTCGCAAGCCAGTCTTTTCCATCCGACTTGGCTCTCCGCAGCTTATCTACTTCTTCATTATACCCTTCCCGGATAATATTTCCCTCTTTCATTGCGATCGGAGGCTCTTCCCGGATCGCTTTCGTCACAAGATCGCACAGATCTTCCAGTGCGTCCAGATCTTCGTAGATCTCCTGCAGCAGAGGTACTTTCATCTCCTCTAAAATATAACGGATCGGTGGCAGCATCTCAAGAGAGCTTTTAAATGCCGTCAGATCCCTCGGATTTGCCGAACCATAGGTAATCTTCGTGATCAGACGTTCCAGATCATAAACCGGGGAAAGATATTCTCTGATCTCTTCCCGTGAAATCGCCTGTTCTTTTAATTCTTCCACCGCATCCAGCCTTCGGTTGATCTCATTTTTATCAATCAGAGGCTGCTCCACGAACTTTCGCAGGGTACGTGCTCCCATGGCGGTTCTCGTCTTATCCAGCACCCACAGAAGGGAACCTCTTTTCTGCTTTTCCCGGAGTGTCTCGCACAGCTCCAGATTTCTTCTTGTCGAGCTGTCCAGCATCATATATTTTCCCGTTACGTATGGAGTCAGATGCGTCAGGTTGGAAAGGGAATTTTTCTGCGTTTCCAGCAGATAAGTAAGTAATGCCCCTGCACTGATTACACCACAGTCATAATCCTCCAGCCCCAGTCCTGCAAAACTTGAAACCTTGAAATGCTCCAGCAGTTTCTCCCTGCACATGGCATCATCAAAATACCAGGAATCCAGAGAATAAATTGTAATCCCCAGTTTCTCTTTCATCGTATCCAGATCCATACCGCTCATATAAAAAGCCTCATTGCAGATGATCTCCGATGGAGAGAATTTATAAATCTCATCCATCAGCCTGCTGCCGTCCGGAAGTTCCGTCACAAAATAATCTCCTGTAGAAATATCTGCAATGGACACTCCGTACCGGTCTGCAATATAGACAATGCACATAATATAATTATTCTTCGTCTCATCCAGTGCCTGCGTATCCAGGTTCGTTCCCGGAGTTACGATCCGCACGACCTCACGCTTTACGATTCCCTTCGCCTGCTTTGGATCTTCCACCTGCTCACAGATTGCCACTTTGTATCCTTTGGCAACCAGCCTGTTCAGATATCCTTCCACCGCATGATAAGGGACTCCGCACATTGGGGCACGTTCTTCCTGCCCACAGTTTTTCCCGGTCAGTGTGATCTCCAGTTCTCTGGATGCAGTCAGTGCATCCTCAAAGAACATTTCATAAAAATCGCCTAAGCGATAGAAGAGAATGCAGTCCTGATACTGGGACTTGGTCTCCATATACTGCTTCATCATTGGTGTTAACTCAGCCACATTCAAACTCCTTCATCTGTAAAATCTATTTTTGCATACAAAATGCGGTCCAAACCATACCAGATGGTTTTTCCTGCACAGATAGCATCATAAAGTAAAAAAACCGGAAAGAAAACCCATTAAAAAATGGGTTCTTTCCGATGTATTATAGCATTTTTATCTTTTCTGTTCAACCTGCATTACATCATCTGCAATCTGTTCTGCAGTCAGATGATTTTCCAGCAGTATCTCTTTCACGTCATACCGGTCAATGAACTCTTTTTTCAATCCGTAGTTCAGAACCTTCATGTCACTGTCGCCATAGAAACGTGCGATCTTCTCTCCAAATCCACCATTGAGGATTCCATCTTCCAGCGTGACCACGATATCATGATCTTTCTTCAGTTCTTTCAGGAGTTCTTCATCCAGCCCTGTAATATAATATGGATTGATCACTGTCGGTACAGTTCCTGTCTTTTCCCCGATCAGGTCTGCTGCCTGTCCTGCAAGTCCGTAGAATGTTCCAAGTCCGATGACCGCAACTTTTGAACCTTTTCTCGTCACTTCATACTGATCCAGTCTTCTGAAATCCTTTTTCACTTCTTTTCCGTCTGAGATCATTGCACCACCCGGAAGTTTGATCGCAACCGGATACTCTGTCTGCTCCACGCTCCAGTCCAGCATGGCAAGATACTCTTCTTTTGTTGTCGGTGCAAGATAGACTAAATTCGGAATATTTCCAAGCATCGGCATATCCTGCAAACCTAAATGAGTCACATCATTCATTCCATAAACAGAACCTGCAAAAATCACGATCGTTGCCGGATTTTTATCAATGCATAAATCCTGGGAAATCTGGTCAAAAGTTCTCTGTATAAAGGAACTGTAAACTCCATACACCGGCTTCCCTCCGTTGGCTGCGATTCCTGAAGCAAGTGCCACGGCAGTCTCCTCCGCAATTCCCACATCCACGAACTGTCTTCCGGCTTCTTTTCTTTTATCTTCTGTAAATCCCATGACTGTCGGTGTTCCTGAAGTGATCGCAACAACCGTCGGATCTTCTTTCATCTTTTTCAGAAGATAATCTCTCGTCACAGAAGAGTAATCTTCTCCGTCTGCCGGATAAAGAGGCATTCCGGTCTTCAGATCAAACGGAGCATTATAATGCCACTGCTCCTTGTGCTGCTCTGCAGGGGCATATCCCTTTCCCTTCAGCGTATTGATATGAACGACCACTGCATGGTCTGTATCTTTTGCTTTCTGAAATGCCTCGATCAGAGCGGCTGTATTATTTCCTTCGTTTACATAAATATAATCCAGTCCCATTGCCCTGAACAGATTGCAGTCTGCCTTGCCGTCTGTCTCCCGCAGAAGTTTTAAATTCTGGTAAAGCCCTCCATGGTTCTCTGCTATGGACATATCATTGTCATTGACTACAATAATCAGGTTGCCACCAAGCTCTGCAGCATAATCCAGTCCTTCCAGTGACTCTCCGCCACTCAGAGATCCGTCTCCGATGACTGCGATCACATTCCCTTTTTCGTCTTTCAGGTCTCTTCCCTTTGCAAGTCCGCAGGCAAGGCTGACCGAAGTAGAGGTATGACCTACCGTAAAGAAATCGTGTTCACTTTCACCCGGATTGGTATATCCTGATACATCATCATAATGTTCTTCATACAGATAGGCATCTTTTCTTCCCGTCAGCATCTTATGTGGATAGCTCTGGTGTGATACATCGTACACGATCTTGTCCTTTGGTGATTCAAATACATAATGCATTGCAATGGTTGCTTCTACCATACCAAAATTCGGTCCAAAATGTCCTCCATGCTTACTTGCCCTGACAAGCAGTGCCTGTCGTATTTCCTCTGCAAGAACCGGCAGTTCCTCCAATGTCAGTTTCTTTACATCAGCCGGTCCGTTGATCTTCTCAATATACATTTTCTAATTCTCCTCTTCTTTTTCCCAGGACAGGACTCCTGTCTCTACTGCTTTCTGATAACGTGATATTTTATATTTCAGCCGTTCCATCGTTGCATTGATCTGTCGCCGCTGTTCCTCCAGCACTTCATACTGTTCCTGTAAAAGATCTCTGCGTGCCTCGATCGTACTGTCCCCCATCTGGTACAGTCGCACATATTCGATCAGTGCCTCGATCTGGACACCGGCACTCCGCATACATACTGCCTGTTCTACCCAGCCCAGGTCTTTTTCCTGATAATCCCGGATTCCGCCCGGTGTACGCGGAACCGGCGGGATCAGACCGATCCTTTCATAATATCGCAGCGTATCCTGGGAAATCCCGTATTTTTCACTGACTTCCTTGATCGTCAACATCGATCACCTGCCCTTTCTTTTTTCACAAGAACTATAACACTTGGAGTCAGCTCCAGGTCAAGAGGATTTTTCTATTTTTCTTTTTTCATCCTGTTTCCTTTATATTGTCTGTTCTCTTTTTAAAAAGTTCCTATAAAATCCAACTCCGATCACAGAGGTAAGCAGCTCTGTTACCGGGAAAGTCAGCCAGAAATACTGCAAACCGAATCTTGAAAAAATATATCCCAGCGGCACAAAAAACAACACGGTTCTCACGATCGTCAGTACCGAACTCTTCACGGCATATCCGATTGCCTGGAAAAAGACCGGAAAGATCAGGGAAGTGACCATAAAAATAAAACTGATCCCGATGTAATGGAATCCGTTCGTTCCTATTGCAATCACCTCGCTGTCGCCGGAGAATACAGCCAGCATCTGTCCAGGCAGAAACTCAAAACACAAGGTACCAAGAAACATCAGACATTCTCCCATGATCAGAGAATCTTTCAATACAAGCCTGCACCTTTTTATATCCTTCGCTGCATAATTATAACTGATCACCGGAACAATGCAGGTCTGTAATGCTCCCAATGGAATAAAAAAGAAGGTCTGCCACTTATAATATAATCCCAGTGCGGTAACTGCCTGGTCTGAAAATCCCGCCAGGATCAGATTCAGTCCGAGAATGTAGAGCGTATAAGCTGACTGCATAATGATATTGGGGATTCCAAGCTGATAGATTCTTTTTATATAACCGGAATAGCAGGATCTCCTGGGCGGTCTGTACCACGCTTTTTTCATTACGATCAAGGCTGCCACGATCTGTCCTGACACCGTTGCTACTGCTGCACCGGAGATTCCCATTTCAGGCATGCCCAGCATTCCAAAGATCAGAAGCGGATCCAAAATGATATTGACGACTGCACCTGCGATCTGAGCGATCATTGGTGTCCTCATATCGCCCTCTGCCTGCAGGATCTTACTCCAGATTCCCTCCGTAAAAAGACCAATGCTGAAAAGACAGACGATCCTGCCGTATGCCACCACATCCCGGATCACTTCCGGGGAATCTGTTGACATACCGGCATATGCCGGCAGCGTAACATAGCAGACTGCTGCAAAAATAATCCACAGGATCAGTCCCAGCGGTGTACCAGTTCCCGCCACCTCTTCTGCTTTTTTCTTCTTTCCGATTCCAAGATAATACGCCATATCAGTATTGATACCGACTCCTGTTCCCACTCCCAGTGCGATCATGAGAAGCTGCACCGGATAGATGATCGACAATGCCGTAAGTCCGGTCTCCGAATACTTTCCTACAAAAAAACTGTCTACAATATTGTATAATGCCTGGATCAGTTGTGCCAGCATGACCGGTGGTGCAATTTTTAACAGGATCCTGCTGACCTTTTCTGTTCCGTAAAAATCTGATGTTTCCATAAAACCCTCTTTATTATTTAGCAAATCAAGTTTTCCTTCATTTACAATAGAATAACACAGATATTTATATTTTTAAATGTTGTGTGCGTTTTCATTTACTTTTATAAATATCTGTGTTACCAGTTGAAAGCATTTTTCAATTTTTATCTTATCTCTTATTCATACCGTAACGCGTCGATCGGGTTCATGTTGGCTGCTTTCACCGACGGAATCAGTCCGAAGATTACTCCGATCAGCGTAGAGAACAGGACTGCCACTACAATTGCTGTACCGCTGATCGCCACAGGCACAGCGGAAACTCCCGAGATAATATACGCCAGTGCGATTCCCACCGCAACACCGATGATTCCACCAAGCAGAGTCAGTACTGCTGCCTCTGTCAGGAACTGGAACAGGATTCTCTTTTTTCTTGCTCCCAGTGCCTTTTTAAGTCCGATCTCTCTTGTACGCTCTGTGACCGATACAAGCATGATATTCATAACTCCGATTCCTCCTACTAAAAGAGAAATACTGGCGATCCAGATCAACTGCTGGTTCGTCGAATTGCTGATCTCCTGGATCTGGGTTGCCTGCTTCAGCAGATCTTCCCCTTTATATTTGATGGAATCATCGGATACAGACAGATAAGAATTAAGGATCTCTGCTGCATCTTCCCCTGCTTTTGTCATATCATCCGTCGATGTGGCACGTACTACCACATTCTGTGGTTCATCATACTGATACAGGGTCGGCCATACTGTATCAGGAACGCAGACCATTCCACTTCCATCATTTGATATATAGCGATTGTAATCATCCATGGAATTGATCACCGGCTGGGATGCCGCTTTTCTGGCAATCAGACCGATCACCGTAAACGGTTCTCCTTTCATTTCAATCGTCTTTCCGATCACATTCCCGTCCGGGAACAGATTGGATGCAGAAGTCTTGTCAAGCAGTGCAACTTTTCTGTTCTCCAAAAAATCTTTCTCTGAAAATCCACGTCCTTTTGTAATCTGATAACCATATACATCCAGATAATCAGAGTCTACTCCCATGATCGTTCCGTTGGAAAGGGACTGGGAGCCGTTAAAGACGGCATCATATTCATTTCTTGTATAGTAGAGTGCTGCTGTCTCCACTGCATCAGATTCTTTTATTTCCTCCAGTACATCCTTACTGATCACCGGTACTCCGTCCGGGACATTTCCATAGCTCAGATCAATCGGCCATTCTCCCTGGTAAAGCTGGATATTCACTGCATTATTTCCTGCTCCTACCAGATTTTCCTTGATCTGTTCATTTGTTCCCTTGATTGTTGATACAATTGCAATGATCGAGCCGATTCCTATGATGATTCCAAGCATCGTCAGAGCAGATCTTAATTTGTGGTTCCAGATTCCCTGAAACGCAAGTCTGATATCTTCCAGCATAGAAATCCCCCCTTACTTATAATCATATAATGTATCTGTCGACTTTGTCTTCGCACCTTCCCGAACATCTCTTCCATATGGAAATGCAATCTCGTCATCCAGGCTCAGACCGGATACAATCTCCAGAGAACCGGATACATTTTTTCCAACTTCGACATACTGCTTTTTCAATTTCCCGTTATCACCCTTTTTATATACATAATATTGGTTTCCGTCTTCCCTGACAAACATCTGCTCAAGATAGATTTCATCCTCATCCTGGGAAGAAAGATCATCAATACTCAGATTTACTCCGTCTCCATTGGAAAGTTCCGCGTCCCCATGGATCACTGCTGTGAATGGATAATAAGAAAGATTTTCATTATTTCCGTCCGAATATCCTGTTGACGGTGAACTGCTGACTCCGCTGATCGTCGCCTCATAAGTCATCCCGCTGGTCCATGACGTAACAGTCACAGTCATTCCCTCTTTGATCTTATCAAATGCTGTCTCTGCCACACGCCCTGTCACATAAAATCCATCCTCACCTACAACACTGATGATCGGTGTATTTTCCAGTCTTGCTGTCTCTTCATCCGTCACCGATTTTACGGTTCCTTCCACTGTACTGGTTACGATCGCATTGTCTACCTTTTTTTTCAATTGCTTCAGTTCCAGTTCGGCTGTTCTCTGCTCCAGTTCCAGCTCTTTTAACCGTTCTTCCTTCTCCTGAATCTCTTTTGCCAGCTCTTCTTTTGTAGGTCCATCTGAAATTCCCGGATCATCCGGTTCAGATGGATCTTCCGGCTCGGACGGTGTATCCGGTTCGTCCGGTACATCCGGTTCAGATGGTGTGTCCGGCTGGTCTGGCTGAACTGGCTTGATGATCTGACCATTCTTTCCATCCAGTGTCCATTCATAAAGAATCCTGGTCGGATTATCCTTATCATCTACCACCTCAAATGTGCAGATTTCTCTATTTTCCAGCACTTTCAGCATAAACTGTGCATGAACCGTCACCCCAGGTGCACAGAGATACCGGTAAGGTTTTTCTTCTGTTCCGTCACCATCCTCATTGTACGGAACGGACTCTTCCGTAATCTTATCATAAATCTTTGTTCCCTTTAATTCTTCCGGGAAGGGTTTACCGGTCTCTTTTCCATCTGTCACCGTTGAATCCTGATCCGATCCTGCCGTTCCGGTATCCGTATTTCCTTCCCGAGCAGTCATATTCTGCCTCTGCACTGATGCTGTTGTCCTGCTCTTCCCTGTATCTGCGTTTACGACTGTATCTGTTCCTGCCGCACTGGTCTTCACAACTGTATTGGTCCCTGCTACATTTCCTTTTGCAACCGCTTTTGTTCCACGCAGTTGCTTCAGTTCTGCTTCAATATTCTTACGGTTTAAGGCAATTCCCTCAATCTCCATCTGCTTCATTTCTTTTTCCATCGTTGCCAGAGTTGTATCATAAGCAACCAGACGATCCCCGATCTTAACCGTATCTCCGGCTTTAACATAGACTTCTTTCACAGTAAGAGATTCATCATAATAGATATCCTGGTTCATATTCGTTGTTACAGTTCCGTAATCAGAGATTTCAGAACCGCTGGACCAGCCACCGGAATTCATATTACTGACAGGAGCTACTTTTACCGCTTTTCCGCTTCCCTGCACAGCCGCAACAATGATCCCGGTCAACAGGACTGCTGCCGCAACGCCGGAAACCGAACCGATCAGGATCTTTTTCTTATTCTTTTCCATTCTCCTGCTCCTCTCCGTCCTTCAATCTTCCATCTTTGATCATCACCATCCGGTCAGCACACCCTGCGATCTGTGCATCATGTGTGATCATCAGCACTGTCATTCCTTCCTGATTCAGTTCTGAAAATAATTCCATGATCTGCCGTCCCGAAACCGAATCCAACGCTCCCGTAGGCTCATCTGCCAGCAGAAGATCAGGGCCGGTAACGATTGCTCTTGCGATGGCCACACGCTGCTTCTGTCCTCCTGATAACTGCGTCGGTCTGAAATCCAGGCGATCCCCAAGTCCGACCCGTTCCAGTGCTGCCTTCGCCCGCTCCATCCGCTCTTTTTTGGATACATTGGAATAAAGAAGTGGCAGTGCTACATTATCCAGTGCTGTCTGTTTTGGCAGCAGATTAAATGTCTGAAAGACAAATCCAATGGAGCGGTTTCTGATCTGTGCCATTGTCCGGTCGTCAAAATCCTTCAGGTCTGTCCCGTTGAGCTGATAGACCCCGGAACTTGCCACATCAAGACATCCGATGATATTCATCAGAGTCGTCTTTCCTGAACCCGAAGGTCCCATGATCGCAACATATTCTCCGCGTTCTACCTGAAAGCAGATATCTTTCAAAACAGGGACTGTCAGTTTGTCCTGAACGTAATCTTTATATATATGTTCTAACTTCAGAAGCATTATTCGTCCTCCATTCCTCCATCTTTCTGCAGATTTTCAGATGTCCCGTCTTCCGGTTCTGCCTCTGTTCCATCTTCCGGCTCTGTTCCTGCAGTTCCATTCAGTTCATCTTCACTGATTCCACTTTCATTATTCACTGCCGTATTTTTTACAACCGCTGCACCTTTTTTGCAATCTTCGCTTGGCCACACGATATAATCCGTATTCTTCAGTCCGTCCAGTACTTCCCAGGTATCCATATCCTCATTTTTCTCACCCAGTTTGATCTCTCTCTTTTCAAGGCGGTCATTCTTGCCTGCCACCCATACATATGGAACATCAGAATCTGCATCTACGATATAGGAACTCATCAGCCACATACCAGAATCTGTCTCACTTCCTGTTCCGGGTTCAACATAGACGTGCTGTCCGAGCATCAGCCCTTCACTTTTCTCCAGTGTCACGTAAAATGGATATTTCGTTGCCTGCTGGGAACTGTCAGAACCGGAATAATAGCTGTTCTGAGAACCACTCTCCGGCTTTTCCGTATCAATAGAATCCACTGTTCCCTTCCATATCTGCGTCTCATCCACTCTTGAACGAATCGTCACTTCCATTCCCGGTGAAAGATTTCCAATATTCTGCTCGCTGATCTTTCCTTTGATCCGGTATTTTCCTGTAGAAAGAATACTCATAAACGGTTTCTTTTCTCCGGTAACATCATCATATCCCTGCTCCTCGTTAATTTCCTGAACGATTCCTGAAATCGTAGATGTCACAACAGAAGATTCCAGGTTCTTTTTCATACGGTTTACTTCCAGTTCTTTTACTTTATAATTGTATTCTTCCTGCTTCACATTGGTCTGAAGTTCCTGGATCTGAGTCGTATAAGATAACTGCTCACTGGCCGGGGCATTCTTTTTCTCCGCTGTCAGGGTCGCAATCTGGTTATTCAGGTTGCTGATACTGTTATTGATCTTATCCAGCTCCAGATTTCTCTGTTCCAGTGTCATCGCAAGCTCTTCTGTATCGAACTCATACAGCTTTGTCCCAGGCTTTACTTCCTGCCCCTTCTCCACAAAAATCTCTTTTACTTTCTGATCATCTGAAAGCGTCAGTTTCAGAGTATCCTGTGCCTCCACAACGCCGGAAAACCGGTTCTGAGTCCCCAGTCCTGTTCCCGTCAGCATACCGACGGAATCTGCATACAGCACATCTTCTCCGTTCCCGCTTCCTTTTCCGGTCACTGCCCTGATCACCAGAATCACGACCAGAAGTACTGCCAGTATGATCCCCGCTATTATCAGCATCTTTTTCTGCTTCAGGCTCAATTTCTTTTCTTTCACTTGCCTTTCCCTCCTTTTAAGATCACAGCCATTCCCAGGATCTGTTAGTTTCAGTATATCTTATCTCCCCTGTAAAATCACTTGAAGAATTTCTTAATTTTCTCCGCTGACTCTTAATTTTTTCATTGTCTGCGTAAAGATAAAAAACTCCTTCCGGAAATATCGTAACATCAGTTTCTGACATTTCCAAAAGGAGTTTCTCATCATTTACCGGACTTCCCCTCATCCGGACAATCTCTTAAAAGCAGAGCATTTTATCTCTTTTTTTCTTCCTCCGGCAGTTCTTTGCGGATCTCTTTTGTACGGATTTCTTTACAGATCGCATCAATAAATTCATCCAGGGATTTTGTTCCTTCATTTCCTGCAAACCGGCTTCTGACAGATACGGTTCCATCTGCCTCTTCCTGCTGTCCTACAACCAACATATACGGAAGTTTATCCAGTCTTGCTTCGCGGATCTTGAATCCGATCTTTTCTGAACGGTTATCTACCGTCACATCAATATCATTCTTTTTCAGTTCTGCACATACTTTATTTGCATACTCCTCATACTTTTCAGAAATAGGAAGTACACGCACCTGCTCCGGGCATAACCAGGTCGGGAACTTTCCGGCATACTTCTCGATCAGCCATGCAAGTGTTCTCTCATAGCATCCCATGGAAGTTCTGTGAATGATATACGGACGTACTTTATCTCCGTTCTGATCGATATAATACAGATCAAAGTTTTCAGCGATTGCACAGTCAAGCTGGATCGTGATCATTGTATCTTCTTTGCCATATACGTTCTTTGCCTGAATGTCGATCTTCGGACCATAGAAAGCTGCTTCTCCGTCAGCCTCTACAAATGGAACGCCCTTTTCACGCAGTACTTCACGCAGTGCTTCCTGGGTTCTGTTCCAGTAATCCTCATCCCCAAGATATTTCTTTTTATTTGCCGGATCCCATTTTGACAGACGGTAGGTCACATCATCCTGAAGTCCCAGCGTCGATAATACATAATAAGCAAGATCAAAGCAGTTCTTCAGCTCTTCCTCTGCCTGATCCGGACGGATTACATTATGTGCCTCTGTGATCGTAAACTGACGGACACGTGTCAGTCCGTGCATCTCACCTGAATCCTCGGAACGGAACAGTGTAGATGTCTCACTCATACGATATGGAAGATCACGATAGGACTTCTGCGTATTCTTATATACATAGTACTGGAATGGACAGGTCATCGGGCGGAGTGCAAAAACTTCTTTATCTTTTTCTTCATCACCAAGAACGAACATTCCTTCTTTGTAATGATCCCAGTGTCCGGAAATCTTATACAGATCTGATTTCGCCATCAATGGTGTTCTTGTACGGACATAACCCCATTCTTTATCTTCCAGATCTTCAATCCATCTCTGCAGTTTCATAATCATTTTTGTTCCCTTTGGCGGGAATAACGGAAGTCCCTGTCCGATTACATCTACTGTTGTAAAGAGTTCCATCTCACGTCCCAGCTTATTATGGTCACGACGCTTTGCATCTTCCAGTTTTTCAAGATATGCATTCAGTTCTTCCTTTTTATTAAATGCAGTTCCGTAAATTCTCTGAAGGCGTGCTTTATCGGAGTCTCCTCTCCAGTATGCCATGGATGAAGAAGTCAGCTTAAATGCCTTGATTCCTTTTGTTGTCATCAGATGAGGACCTGCACATAAATCAACAAATTCTCCCTGATCATAGAAAGAGATTTCTTCCCCTTCCGGAAGATCTTCGATCAGTTCTACTTTGAAAGGCTCATTCTTTTCCTGCATGAATTTAATTGCTTCTTCTCTTGGAAGTGTATATCTCTTCAGCTCATGTCCCTCTTTGATGATCTTCTTCATTTCCGCTTCCAGCTTATCCAGAGTCTCTCTTGAAAATGGTTCTGCCTCAAAATCATAATAAAATCCGTCTTCAATTGCCGGCCCGATTGCAATTTTTGCATCCGGAAACAGTCTCTTTACTGCCTGTGCAAGCACATGAGATGCTGTATGGCGGATCACCTTCAATCCCTCCGGATCACTTGCTGTGACAATATTCAGTTCACAGTCACTGTCAATCACTGTCCTGAGATCTACGATCTCTCCATTCACTTCTCCTGCACATGCAACTCTTGCAAGTCCGCTGCTGATATCGGCTGCAATGTCATACACCGATTTTGCTTCACTGTACTCTTTCACTGAACCGTCTTTTAATGTAATTTTCATGTTCCTGCTTCCTTTCTTTGTTCATTTTCCCGTGTCAGGGAAATTCATGGATCAGAAAACAACAACATGAAAAAATCCCTGACACTGCATCTCTACAATGTCAGGGACGATATCTTCATCTACCGTGGTTCCACCCGTCTTCATCTTTTCCTCTCCGGCACTCTGCATATCTGCTAAAGCCGGCTTATCAAAAAGAAAAGATCTCATTCATGATGATAACGGAATCACCGGACCGGATTAGGGTCACTCAGAGCTGGTCTTCACATAAGTTCCATCAAAATGCTCCCACCAAATGCACTTCTCTCTGCGACTTCTACTTATGCTACTCGTCTCTTCAACGCTTTATTCGGTGTTAATTGTAACCTCTTTTTCTGTATCTGTAAAGACCCTTTTTTTCTTTTTTTCATGTCCTTTATCACGAATTTTTTTACGGTTCTTTTTGCGAATCCGGAATTGAACTTTTCTTTTTTGAACTTTTACATTTCCCATTTTCAGTTTTTATATTGAACTTTTTTCTTTTTTATGGTATGATCTCTTCATGATTTGAACTTTTAGGTTCTGAAATTGAACTTATATTCATATCATAATTTGGATCTGTTGATCCTGCCATCATTTTAATGATGTCAGGCTCAAAAGGTCTGAAACCACGTGTGCTTGCACACTGGTGGTAGAATGACCTTGAGACCCGCCCCGATATGAGCATAAAAGTGGGGCGTAAGCACCATGATATGCGAATAGCGGGTAGGATTGTGGGAGTGCGTAGCACGAAACAATCCGTTGGCATCATTGTTGGGGGTTTTTGACCCCAACATCTTTTAATATGAATTTTTATAGAAAGGATGTTTCTATGGTTACTTTTTCTGACCGGCTAAAATCTGCAATGGAACAAAAACATCTCAAGCAGGTGGATCTCATCCGCATTGCTTCACAGCAGGGCGTGAAGCTTGGGAAAAGTCATATCAGCCAGTATGTAAGCGGGAAAACGATTCCCCGGAATGATATCCTTCATTTTCTGGCAGATACGCTGGAAGTAGATGCCGGATGGCTGAGCTGTAAAACGGCAGAAGATCCTGCTCCGACCGGTTCCATTTCACATTCCACCTCTGCTCCCGAAAAGAGTCAGCAGGAAATTCTAAATCCAGGAGGTAATAATACGATGCGAGAATTTAAAAAATCATCCAAATTGAATAATGTACTTTACGATGTCCGCGGTCCGGTCGTAGACGAGGCCGCAAAAATGGAAGAACGCGGCACCCATGTCCTGAAACTGAACATCGGTAATCCTGCTCCTTTCGGATTCCGCACACCCGATGAAATCATTTATGATATGAGTCACCAGTTATCTGACTGCGAAGGATATTCCGCTTCACAGGGACTTTTTTCTGCACGAAAGGCGATCATGCAGTATGCCCAGTTGAAAAAGCTCCCTAATGTAACGATCGATGACATTTACACCGGAAACGGGGTCAGCGAATTGATCAATTTAAGTATGTCTGCTCTTTTGGATGACGGGGATGAGATTCTGATTCCTTCTCCTGATTACCCACTTTGGACCGCCTGTGCCACACTTGCCGGCGGAAAAGCCGTCCACTATCTTTGCGATGAACAGTCCAACTGGTATCCTGATATCAGCGACATGAAAAAGAAGATCAATGACCGCACGAAAGCTCTTGTCATCATCAATCCGAATAACCCGACCGGTGCTCTTTATCCAAAAGAGGTACTTCAGCAGATCGTTGATCTGGCAAGAGAACACCATCTGATTATTTTTTCTGATGAGATCTATGACCGCCTTGTTATGGACGGACAGGAACATATTTCGATTGCATCCCTTGCACCGGATCTGTTCTGCGTGACGTTCAGCGGACTTTCCAAATCTCATATGATCGCAGGTTTCCGTATCGGATGGATGATCTTAAGCGGAAATAAATCAATCGCGGCAGATTATATTGAAGGATTAAAAATGCTTTCCAATATGCGTTTATGTTCCAACGTACCTGCACAGTCCATTGTGCAGACTGCTCTCGGCGGTCATCAGAGCGTGGAAAGTTATATCGTTCCCGGCGGTCGTATTTATGAGCAGAGAGAATATATCTACAATGCTCTGACCGATATTCCAGGTATCAGTGCCGTAAAACCACAGGCAGCATTTTATATGTTCCCGAAGATCGATACAAAGAAATTCGACATCGTAAATGATGAAAAATTTGCTCTTGATCTCCTGCGTGACAAAAAACTTCTGATCGTACATGGTGGCGGATTTAACTGGAAAGAACCGGATCACTTCCGTGTTGTATATCTTCCGAGAATTGAGATCTTAAAAGAAGCCGTCGAAAAGATCGGCGACTTTCTGAGTTACTACAGACAGTAATTTCTGTATCCGGTCGTTTCATTTTTTATTGAATACAGATTTATAAAATGCTCACTTCCCGGGCGAACCGATTTTCTGTTCATCCGGGAAGTTTTTCATACCAGGCTATTCAGGATGAGCTGCCAGCAGCAGGTTCTCTGTATACCCGGTCATCTTTATTTTCCTACTGAAATATTATTTCTCCGGCATTTTCGCTGATGTATCCCACACAGTTCATTTCCACACGCCCACAGTAAAAAAACAACTCCGGCAAACCAGTAATCTCTGTCGTAGGAACTGCTTCTTCCTGAAATTGTGATGATTCCTCTCACCAGACAGCCCACAGTCAGTGTTGCAATCCATACAACGTATAACCAATCCCAAAAGACAAAAGCGAAACTCCTCCAATTTTCAGGATTTCTCTGTATAGGAAACTGTATGCTGTCTTCAGGGCTGCTCCCTTTCCCTGATTTTCCGCATATCCGATCACGGTTGCCCATTCTGACCGTCCATTCTTGGGCCGCCCTGTCCCGGTCCCTGCATGCTCTGCCCTTCTGAATAAACCAGGCTGCTCATCGTAATTTTTTCACTTTCCAAACCGGTCGTAAGAGTATAGGCTGCCCCCTCTTCCAGTTCCTCACAACTGATCACAACAGAATTAAAATCCCTGACCGGTGTATAACTTACCAGCACCGTTCCATCGGTATCTTTCAGTGTAATTTCACCACTCTGATCTGTATCCAGATTGATGAGCATCGTTCCCTGCGTAGAATCTGATCCAAAATTCTGTGCCATTCCGCTCATGCCTGCTGCAACGACTGTTCCACCTGTGATGGTCGCTGTTCCGTCATAATCCAAAGCTCCGTTTCCGTCATCCCCGGGACCTGATACATAGATCACACCACCACTCACGCTGAAATCTCCATTACTGTCAATTCCGTCACCTTTTGCATCAATTTCAATTGTTCCGCCAAGGATATCGATATATGCATCTGAATCTTCCTGAAAAGTATTTTCACCAGGACGTCCCATACTGCTTTGATCGTTTCCTCCCGCTGCATTCAATCCGTCGTCACTGGATACAATTTTGATCGTTCCATCCTGTATCGTCACACTTTGCCCTTCAATTCCTTCATAGCAGTTCGTTATATCAATTTTCCCATCCAGTACAACGGTCTGGTCATCTGCATGGATTCCATCATCTCCCGAATTAATGGAATAAGTGCCTCCGCAGACATATACATTTCCGTTACAATGGATTCCATCATCCGCCGTGGCAAGCTGATATGTTCCATCTTTCAGAATGACATACTTTTGTGCCTTGATTCCCTTCGTACTGGTATCTGTCTCTGTGGAGCTGGTAGAAATATCAAAGCTTCCTCCGTCTGCCTGCACCACATAGGAAGAAGAAATTCCATCTCCTCCGGCAGCCAGTGTAAGAACACCTCCGGTTATATAAACAAATCCTTTTGTATCTTCATCTGTATCCTCACTGTGGATCGCATCTGTACCGGAAGTAATCGTAAATGTTCCATCTGCAATACGCACACTTTCTTTTCCTGAAAGTCCCTGCTTTTCTGACTGAATCTGATAGACTCCTCCGGTAAGAACAAGATCATCCTTTGAGACAATGCCATGGGCAGCAGAGGTGATCTTTAAAGTACCACTTCCATTCAATGTCAGATCTTCCCGCGAAAAGATTGCTCCGTCAATATTTGTATCCTCATTTCCAGTAAAAGAATTGGATACAATTTTATTTGTGCTACCATCTGCGAGGGTTATAAAGACTTTGTCTGCCTGTTCCACGCAGATTCCTGCCCCCTCTTCGTTTATAATGGATACATTTTCCAGGATCAGTTGTACTTTTTCCGTTTTATCTGTATCAACGACAACACTTCCATTACTTAGCGAACCGGTCAGAAGATACGTTCCACCTTCTGTAATCGTTACAGTCTGTCCGTCCATTTTTACTCCGTCACTGTCGCATTTTGTTTCTTCATCCGAAAGACTGATCGCAGTACATTCACTTTCATCATACTCTGTGTCTCGATCTCGTTCAGTAAACATATCCTCTGTATCTAAAATCGCAATATCACTTTCTGATATGATTGTATTTTCTGATCCGGTCGTTCCGTTTTTTGCTGAATTTGAAGTCCCCTGGGAGCATCCCGTCAGTTCCAATGCCCCTGCCATCAGTACGATAATCATATATTTTCTTTTCATAGAGTTTTCCTCCATTTCATTACAATCTGCCTGCCTCCTTCAGATATATTTTTACAGGCTTGTAGTTGTGGTTTCCTGATTTTTCACCATGATTTCCAGATTCCCATTTCTGCACCGCAAATGGTCGATCATTTCTTTTTCCTTTGAAGTATCTTTCAGGCTTAACTGATAGGTCAGTTTGAAAAGACTTCCCATATTGGTGGTCTTTACTTCTGTCAGTTCATAACGGCTCGTATACGCCTCAAGCAGATCATCAAAAACTTCCGTATAGTCCAGATCCTCCGGGATCGTGATCACCATGGTCTTCTCACTGCCTGCGTTCTTTTCCCATGCACGGATCTGCACATAGAGAGCCATGACTAGAGAAAGGATCACCGTATAAAGCACTGCATACCCCAGATAGCCCATCCCACTTACCAGACCTGCTCCCATGGCAATAAAAATCGCTCCGATCTCTTTTGCACTGCCCGGCACACTTCTGAAACGAACAAGACTGAAAGCTCCTGCCACTGCCACTCCTGTTCCTACATTTCCATTTACCATCATAATGACGATACATACAACTGCAGGAAGAATTGCCAGCGTCCTCACAAATCCTGCATTATATTTTGATTTATATGTATAGGCTGCCGCAAGCACGATTCCAAGTAGCAGTGAGACTACCACGCAAAGCAGAAACTGATATACCGGGATCACCGTCACTGTACTGCTGTCAAAAATTCCTCCAAATAAGTTACTAAACATAATTTATTTTTCCTTCTCTTAATAGTGTTCTGTATGCATTTCCGTATTTTGAATACGATGTACGGAACATTTTATTTTCTGTAAGAAAATGACTCAGCCATAAAGGAATCGCATGCCCCACTTTTATTTCCAATAATGACTGATCCTCGTCCAGCAGGCTTCTTCCATAGATCGGACTGCTCAGGTCAAGATCTTCTGTTCTCCATAAAATATTCTGATCAAATGTCATCCGCAGTTCATGATCTTCTTTTCCATAGAATGCCTCACGCTCATAGGACAGCCACATTGCCGGGCGGATTCCCTGGTAAAGTCTCAGAGCATAATCCAGTTCTTCTCCGATCTGACTTTCCCCGACAACCCGTTCGCCCCGGCAAAGATACTGGATCGCTTTTTCGTATTCCGTACAGATTCGCCTTTTGTAGACGACTTTTTTATACTTCTTCTTTAACTCGATAAATGCCTCACCTGCCGGCTCTGCTCTTCCATAGGTACGGAGCCGCACTTTTTCTTTATATACTTTGTTCTCTATGGATCTGCGGATCAACAAATACTGTGGTGTGTCAAAATACAGATTACAGATGGTACTTTTTCCATATTCATCCGGGATCATGTACTCTTCCATCACGTTCTGTAAAAGCTCTTTCTGCTCCCGGGTCAGCAGATATTTATATTCATAACGTTTAAAAACTTTTTGCACTGCCATTGTTCTTTCCTCCTTACATCCTGCATTTTATCGGTCGTACCTTAAATCAACTTTAAATTACTTTTAAAGACACAAATACTACACATATTGCATCCATACAGTCTGCACATTGGTGTAAATGCAGAATTTCCTGGCACTGGCAGCTTTTTCTGTGTGTCCGGGTATAAAAAAAAGATCTGAAAATCATTTTTATGATCTTCAGATCTTTTCCTGCCCTGCCACCCGGGTCTTTTCTTACTTTCTATTCCGGCTTGCTTTCTATTCCGGCTTGCTTTCTTTTTCTGATTTCAGTCAGTCCAGCAGCTCTTTTACCATTTCTGCATCAAATACAACTTTCTTTTTCTGTTCCACTTCAATCTGATATAACGCATTTGCCGCAATATGCTCTGCCGCCTGCTCCAGATCACGGATTCCTGTTGTATCGGAATACAATTCAATCACCTCATCCAGTGCTTCGTCTGTCATGATGCACTCTTCTTCTCTCAGGCTCATACGTTTCAGTACTTTTGGTAATGCAAATTTAGAGAATATGATCTTCTTTTCCTCCGGAGTATAGTCCGGTATATCAATCACCGCAAAACGTGACATTAGCGGTGCACTGATCTGATCCTTATCATTCGCCGTTGCGATTGGATAAACACCTACAGTCGGAATCATACACTCCATATAGTTATCCGTAAATCCAAGATTATCAAGAAGTGTCAGAAGCACATCTGCCGGATTTCCATTTCCCTTTCCTGAAGCTGCCTTATCAAGCTCATTGATAATAAACACAAGATTCGACTCACCCGCCATGGAAAAGGCCTCCATAATGATTCCTGGCTTCGCATTGGAATAAATACGGGAACTTCCTGTCAACTGTTCAGGGTCATTGATCGAACTCATATCCAATGTTGTCCACGGTAATTTTAAAATACGTGCCACCGCATAGGCAATCTGAGATTTTCCGGTTCCTGCAGGACCTACCAGCAACAGTCCGTATGCCGGCAATGTATGTGTTCTGTTGATCTGAATGATCGTCTCGATGATCCTTTGCTTTACGCGTTCCATTCCATAAAGCTCTTCATCCAGAATCCTTCTTGCCTCTTCGGGATCAATGGCTTCAAAATAATCATTTTTCCATTGAATATTCATCATAATGGATAATGCCCGCTGTGCATGACGACGTTCTTCCTGCGACACCTCATGGGAACGTGCCACAGCAAGATTTCTTCTCGCCCAGAGACGGATATTATCCGGTAGCGTCCTTCCTGCACAGGTCATGAAATCAGTAATACTCTGAATACTGGTCAGCTTCATGTCATCCCCGTTCTCTTCTCCGTCTTCATCTTCTACTTCTTCCGCAGGTGCATTGCTTGCAAAAAGTCTCTCAATCATAAACTGCAGGAATCCATCCTCCGCAGACAGCTTCGTACCGCCACCAAATGCGATCTCCCTGATACGATACACGGCATATCCGCTTTCTGTATTCTTTCCTGATAAACGCACATTGATATGATTTTCTCCCAGCCATTTCAAAAGGCTGACAAACCGTGCATCCACAAGCAGAATATCCGCACTTATCGTTCCTCCGTCTTCATCAAATTCAAAAGCAGTCTGCTTACTCTGATTCGTGAAAATCCCACAGGAATGGTGATTCCACTCCTTTTTACTGTTATCCAGGACAAGGATCGGATTTTCAATGGACGCATGATCCTCATTAGATGAGAACGTGGTATATGTACATACAACCGGCTTTTTATCATCCGGTGCATTATTAAAATCAAATACTGGCATCTTCTGTACTCCTTTTTCACTTTCATTTTTCTTATTATAGCAAGAAACTATCAGATCTGTCCAGTCAGCCGGACGTATTACTTGTATAACCGTCCTGTCTATGTTATCATTAAAACAAATTATTTTAGGAGGTCATTACATATGAAATTTTGTCCGAAATGCGGGAATCCTACTGACGATCATGCTACATTCTGCAACCAGTGTGGTGCTCCCCTTAACGATCAGCCGAATACAGACGGAACTGCTCACAGTTCTTCTGATTTTCAGGGAACCGGAGGAACACAGAACAATTATTATCAGCAGAATAACTATTACCAGTCAACCGGAGGAACACCGTTCCGTTCTTCCTACGGGATTACTCCTCGCAGCATCCCTCTTTGCATTATCCTTTCCATTGTTACCTGCGGAATTTACGGCATTTACTGGATGCTGAAGCTAAATGATGAAATCAATCTCCTCTGTGGTGATACAAATGCGACAAGTGGTGCTTTGGTTGTTATCTTTTCTCTGATCACCTGCGGTATTTACGGATTCTACTGGATGTATAAAATGGGAGAGAAATGTGATTTTATTAAGGGAGTTCAGGGAAGTTCCGGTATTCTTTATCTCCTTCTTGGAATCTTCGGACTCAGTATCGTCGATTTCTGTCTTATTCAGGATACGATCAATAAGTCTGTCTGACTTTCTTAAAAAGAACCGCCTGCAAAGTTAAGATTTTTATCTTTTCTTCGCAGACGGTTTTCTTTTTACTTTTTTTCTGCCTTTCGGCTACGTAGTCCCGAATAAAAAGAGCGGATCTTTTCTGTCAGAATCGTAAGATATCTTAATACCGGTTCCGTTGCAATGGCAAATACGATAAATAGCATGATACATTTTGTCGTCATTCCGGTAATGGCAAAAAGATCATTCAGGAAAATACTACAGAACAGAAGTCCTGCAATACATCCTGTCAGAATCGCAGTTCTCAACATATTCATCGGTGCACTGATCTTATACAGGATCATAAATCCTACGATTGCCAGCAGCATTGTCGCTGCCGTCGAAATATCTGTTTCTCCTACCCCAAAAGTTTTTCCAAAAATCACAAGTGCTCCGACCGCTACTGCATCGGTAATGGCAGCCGGAAGTGCTTTCAAGAATACATTCGTAAGGAAATGACCTTTAATGATATTCTTATTCGGTTCCAGTGCAAGGAAGAAAGCAGGGATACCGATCGTAAACATACTGATCAGGGAAACCTGCGATGGCTCCAGTGGATACGTGAACATAAATACAACTGACATCAGGCTTAATAAAAATGAGAAAATATTCTTTACAAGGAACAAACTTGCTGAACGCTGGATATTATTGACAACTCTTCTTCCTTCCAGCACAACCTCTGGCATACACGAAAAATCTGATTCCAGAAGTACCAGTTGTGATGCCTGTGCCGCTGCCTCACTTCCAGAGGCCATCGCAATACTGCAATCAGCATCCTTCAAAGCAAGAACATCATTCACTCCGTCTCCCGTCATCGCCACAGTCTTTCCGGCCTCTTTCAGTACCTGAACGAACTGCCGTTTCTGATTCGGGGTTACTCTTCCAAAGACTGTATTCTCAAGTACTGCTTTCTTTACATCATTGATGGATTTTAATTCAGAAGCATCCACGTACTGATCTGCATTTGCTATTCCGGCCTGCTTTGCAACCTTTGATACTGTAACCGGATTGTCACCTGAAATGACTTTTACCTCCACCCCTTGTTCGGTAAAATACTCAAACGTCTCTTTTGCTGCCTCTCTGATCGGATTTGCAAGCAGGATATAACCCAGCGGACAGATTGGATTTCTCAGAGCCTTTCCGTCGATCGTACCGTCATAAGTTCCAAATACCAGTACTCTTGCACCGGTCGATGCCAGACTGGTTATTTTTGCTTCATAGGCTTCATACTCATCCAGCAGTACAAATTCCGGTGCTCCAAGCACATATGCCCCTTCTTCAAAAGTAACACTGCTGTACTTGGTCGCTGAGGAAAATCCGGTCTTTGCGACCGGCTTTGCCCCTGATACAGAAGTAAAATAAGCCTTTACCGCAGCCATCGTAATATTATCCTTCGTCATAGCGGCTGCAAAATCTCCTACCAGCGTTTCAAGCGGCTTCATTGTATCCGGGTCATACTGCTGCGTTGGGATCAGTTTCTGCACCTGCATCGTATTTTCAGTAATGGTTCCGGTCTTATCCACGCAAAGTACATCAACCCTTGCCAGTGTCTCAATGCATTTCATATCATGCAGCAGCACCTTTTTCTGTGCCAGTCTGATAGAACTGACTGCCAGTGCCACACTTGCCAGCAGATACAGCCCCTCCGGGATCATTCCGATCACTGCCGCAACCATGGATGTAACACTGGATCGGAACGAGGAATTCTGAAAGAAAAATGCCTGTACAAAAAGGATGATCCCGATCGGAATAATCGCAATTCCAACGCACTTTACAAGACGATCCAGCGAACGGATCATTTCCGACTGCTCTCCCTGCTGCATCTCTTTGGCTTCCAGCGTCAGCCTTGAAATATAAGAATCCTCACCGACTTTATCAAGTCTCGCGTGGCACTGTCCTGAAACAATAAAGCTCCCTGACATCAGCTTCGATCCCTTTTTCTTTGTGATCTCGTCGGATTCTCCGGTCAGCAGTGATTCATTGACCTGAACTTCCCCTGCACAGACTTCTGCATCCGCACAGACCTGAGCTCCTGCCTTAAAAATAACAATATCATCCACAACCAATTCTTCTGCATCGATCATGGATTTTTTCCCATCTCTTACAACCATCGCATGAGGAGCATTGAGCATGGTAAGATCATCCAGTACCTTTTTCGCCCGGATTTCCTGAATAATTCCGATCAGCGTATTGGCAATGATCACCGGAAGAAATGTCAGATCCCTGAACGACCCCACCAGGCAGAGCAAAACTGCCAGTACAAGAAAGATCAGGTTGAAATACGTGAAGACATTCTCCTTTACAATCTCCTTTGTAGTCTTGGATGTTGAATCTACCGCCTGATTCGTCCAGCCATGAAGCTTATGTTCCTGCACCTGCTGACTGGTCAGTCCCTTTCTGTAGTCCGGCATATATCGCGTCGTCGGCATCCTTTTCTTTTTTTCCTCTGCCTCAACAGGCTTCCTTTTTCTTCTGGCCGCTGACATATCAATTCTCCTTTTGTATTCTTTCTGCTTCAGCAATAAAAATTGCTGCCCTGCATAAAGTAAGTATGCCCCGCGATGAAACTCGCGAGGCACGCCACATCTGATTTTATTTTACCACATTCATCCGCATTTTCCACTATGTTTAGAAAAACTTTAACTAATCTTCAGACTCTGTTCTTATTTGTTCTCCTGAAATCTCTTTACGGTTCAGGATCTGCATAAACTCTTCTCCCGTGATCGTCTCTTTTTCATAAAGATATTTTGCAAGTTCATGCAGTTTCATCTTATTTTTCTCCAGCAGATCCATCGCTGTGTCATACCCTTCCCTGACTGTCTCTACGACCATATCATCAATCGTGGCAGCCGTCTGTGGAGAACAGCTTAAGGTACTGTCACCGCCCAAATATGGATTATTCTGGGTTTCCAGTGCCACCATGCCAAAACGGTCGCTCATCCCATACCTTGTGATCATGGCACGTGCCAGTTTTGTCGCCTGTTCAATATCGTTGGATGCACCTGTCGTGATCGAATCAAAGATCAGTTTCTCGGCACATCTTCCACCTGTCAGTGTTGCAATCTTATTCACCAGCTCTTCCTTGCTCATAAGATTCCGCTCTTCCGCTTCTACCTGCATGGTATATCCCAATGCTCCTGAAGTTCTCGGAATGATCGTAATCTTTGTCACCGGTGCAGAATGGGTCTGCAATGCGGCAACCAGTGCATGTCCGATTTCATGATAAGATACAATCAGTTTTTCTTTTGCGGAAAGTACCTGATTCTTCTTCTGATATCCGGCAATAACCGTCTCAATACTCTCTTCAAGATCCGCCTGTGTTACAAACTTCCGGTTCTCACGAACCGCCCGCAATGCCGCTTCATTCACCATATTCGCCAGCTCCGCTCCGGATGCCCCGGATGCTGCTCTTGCGATCGCGTTAAAGTCAATGTCATCTCCCAGTCTGACCTTTTTCGCATGAACTTTCAGGATTTCTTCTCTTCCTTTCAGGTCAGGAAGTTCCACCGGAATCCGCCGGTCAAATCTTCCCGGTCTTAAAAGTGCCGGATCAAGACTGTCGGGACGGTTCGTTGCCGCAAGAATCACAACACCCTTGGATGCATCAAATCCATCCATCTCCGTCAAAAGCTGGTTCAGCGTCTGCTCACGCTCATCATTTCCTCCATATCCGGCATTATCTCTTTTCTTACCAATCGTATCAATCTCATCAATGAACACGATACAAGGAGCTTTTTCATTTGCCTGCTTGAAAAGATCTCTTACCTTAGAAGCACCCATACCGACGAACATTTCAACAAATTCAGAACCTGACATTGAGAAAAATGGAACATTTGCTTCTCCTGCCACCGCCTTTGCAAGCAGCGTCTTACCTGTACCGGGAGGTCCGACAAGAAGTGCACCTTTCGGGCAGACGGCTCCAATTTCCTGATATTTCTTTGGATTATGAAGAAAATCCACGATTTCTGTCAGCAGTTCTTTTGCCTCATCTTCCCCTGCAACATCGTTAAATGTAATTCCTGTCGTAGACTCAACATATACTTTGGCATTGCTTTTTCCGAACTGCATAAATGGATTTCCGGCAGTACCTCCCCCCATCTTTTTCATCAGACGCTTTGCAAGGAACTGTCCCAATACCCAGAAAATCACGATTGGCAGAACCCATACAAGCAGGAAACTGACAAGCGGATTCATCTCTTCCTGTGCAATTCTTCCAAATTCACATCCAGCTTCTTCCAGCCGGTTTACAAGATCCGGGTCTTCAAACGTCGTTGTCTCATAGTAATTTGGCTCAGCCGATTTATCCGTAAAATAAATCGTATCGCCATTTAACTCTACTTTGGACACTTCTTTTTTATCAACCATCGTAAGAAATGTACCGTAATCTACATCTTTTACTTTATGATGATTCATCAGATTGGGAAAAAGAAATGTATTAAGCAGTATCAGTATCACCAGAGCAATCAGGTAATAAAATATCAGGGGTTTTTTGGGTTTCTCTACTTTTTTCAACTTGACTCCTCCTTCGTTCTGTCATTCTATATCTGAAGATCCAGTTCTATTTCCCTGCTTTTACCCAGATTGCTTTCAATAACTGAATCACTGGTATATTCAATGCCGCAAGCCCATACACAGTAAAGAGCTGTGTGAAGCTCAGTGTCTGTACTTTAAAAATCGTATGCAGTCCAGGGATCATAACGACTGCCGTCACCAGCAGAATTCCCAGTGCAAATGCACCGATCAGATACTTATTATCTGCCACTTTCTTTGTAAATACAACCGGTTTGTTCGATTTACAGTTGAATCCATGGAACAGTCTTGCCGAACAGAGTGTTGCAAATGCCATCGTACTCGCCAGCAGTGCATTTCCATCCCTGTACCCGATCAGAAATGCCGTCATGGTTGTTGCACAGACAGATACTCCCTCCACTGCGATCCTCAGCAAAAAGTCTTTCGTAAGGATTGACTCATTCAACGGTCTTGGTTTCTCTTCCATCACAGCTTTGGAATGTGGCTCAAGTCCCAGTGCGATCGCCGGAAGACTGTCCGTCAGCAGATTGATAAAAAGTAAATGCACCGGTGCAAACGGAACAGGAAGTGCAAAAATTGACGCAACCAGTACTGCCAGGATCGCCCCGAAATTTCCTGATAATAAAAACTGAATGGCAAATTTGATATTCCTGTAAAGATTTCTTCCATTCTCAACCGCCTTCACAATCGTAGCAAAATTATCATCTGTCAGGATCATCGCTGCAGCGTCCTTGGACACTTCACTTCCGGTAATTCCCATTGCAACACCTACATCTGCCTGCTTCAATGCCGGTGCATCATTCACACCATCCCCCGTCATGGAAACGATATTTCCTTTTTCCTGCCATGCCCGCACAATCCGGATCTTATGTTCCGGTGACACTCTTGCATATACAGAAATTCCTTCTACAAAATCCTTCAGCTCCTCATCCGACATCCGGTCGATCTGAGATCCCTCACATGCTTCAGATTCTTCTTTCAAAATCCCAATCCTTTTTGCAATCGCCGCTGCTGTTACTTTATGATCTCCCGTGATCATGATTGGACGGATTCCTGCCCTCTTGCACTCGGCAACCGCAGCAGCGGACTCTTCCCTCGGTGGATCCATCATGGCAACCAGTCCCAGGAATATCAGGTGATCCTCGTCCTGAAGCGTCAGTTCCATCTCATCTGACACAACTTTATATGCAAAAGCAAGTACACGAAGTCCCTCTTCTGAATACTTCCGGTTTTGTGCCTCAATCCTTGCACGGTCCTCCCTCGTGATCTCATACACTTCATCTCCCAACTGGATCAGATCTGTCCTGTCCAGCAGCACATCCACAGCTCCTTTTACGATCATCGTCGGGATTCCGTTCAACATATGCTTGGTCGCCATCAGTTTTCGGTCGCTGTCAAACGGGTTTTCACTTTCTCTTGGATACTTTTTCCGAACCTCCTCCGGATCCATCCCCAGCCCACTTGCAAGATTTAAAAGTGCTGTCTCAGTCGGATCTCCAATCTCAATACCATCCGCATTGGTTGCATCGTTGCAGAGAATACTGCTGATCATCAGACGGCTTTGTGAACTGTCTGTCAGATCTACTGCACCGGCAGGAATACTCTTTTCATCCACGTAGTAATCTTCCACGGTCATTTTATTCTGCGTCAGTGTTCCCGTCTTATCTGAACAGATAACCGATACACTTCCAAGGCCTTCCACTGCCTGCAATTTTCTGATGATTGCATGTTCCTTTGCCATCTTCTGCGTACCGAAGGAAAGCACAATGGTCACAATCGAACTCAGAGCCTCCGGAATTGCTGCAACTGCAAGAGCTACTGCAAATAAAAATGCATCTCCGATATTATCTCCCCGCAGGATACTGATTCCGAACAAAATACCACAGAATACAAGAATCAGGATGGAAAGCTTTTGTCCGAACTGATCCAGGTTCACCTGCAATGGAGTCCGCTTTTCTGAAGTATTCTTCAGAAGTCCTGCGATCTTTCCAACCTCTGTCTCCATTCCGATCTCAGTTACAAGAAATGAACCTCTTCCATAAGTGACAAAACTGCCCGAATAAACCATATTCACCCGGTCTCCAAGTGGTACATTTTCTTCTTTTATAATCGTCGTTGTCTTTTCTACTCCCAGGCTTTCTCCTGTCAATGCACTTTCATCCACTTTCATGCTGGCACACTCTAAAAGCCTTCCGTCTGCCGGAATATAATCTCCTGCTTCCAGCATCACAATATCTCCTACTGTCACTTCTGCGGAAGGGATCTGCACAACTGCCCCGTCTCTTAGCACCTTCGCCTCCGGCCCGGAAAGCTTCTTCAGACTTGCCAGTGACTGTTCTGCCTTGATCGTCTGCACTGTCCCCAGTATTGCATTCATCGTAATCACGATCAGGATAACTGCGGCACTCTCCACATCTCCCATAAATCCTGATGCCACCGCAGCAATGATCAGAATAATGACCAGAAAGTCCTTATATTGTTCCAAAAAGATCTGTAAGATCGTCTTTTTCTTTCCCTCGACCAATTCATTCGGTCCATACTGTTCCTGATGTTCTCTCACCTGTTCATTCGTAAGCGGTTCTAAAGAGCCATTTACTTCCTGCAGCACTTCTTCACCTGACATTTGATAATATGATCTCATTTTTGCTCCTCCTGCATTTACCTCATAATTATAAGATAGCAAACCTGCCACCGATACCTGCTTCTGTATTCTCTTGTATAAAAAATGAGACTTTTATTGCACCTCGATATGCAATAAAAGTCTCACTATTTAATCACGATACGGATGCTAAATTCCATCGGTTCTGGCGACATCGCAAACACTTATTAAAAAGTGCCAGTTACTCCCTCTTATTTATTAGATATAATAAAGATTCTATTCTAAATTGTCAATAAACTTTATCCTTTTTTCATAAAGCTTTAATATCTTTTAACAAAAAGAAAAACCCGGGAAACCTGCATTTCCCGGGCGAATTGATCACTTTCTCTGAATCTTAAACGATTCCCTGAGCTGTCATTGCATCTACAACCTTTTCAAATCCGGCAATGTTAGCACCTACAACGTAGTTGCCCTTGAAGCCGTATTTCTCAGCTGCATCAGACATATTATGGCAAATATTAACCATGATATTTTTCAGCTTGCTGTCAACTTCTTCAAATGTCCAGCTCAGACGCTCACTGTTCTGTGACATCTCAAGTGCGGATGTAGCAACTCCACCAGCGTTAGCTGCTTTACCAGGTGCAAAAATCACACCATTTTTCTGCAGGTACTCTGTAGCTTCCAGAGTCGTAGGCATGTTAGCACCCTCGCAAACTGCGATGCATCCGTTCGCAACAAGTGCCTGTGCATCCTCAAGGTGCAGCTCGTTCTGTGTAGCACATGGAAGAGCGATATCAACCTTCACATTCCATACGCCTCTTCCCTCATGATACTCTGAGTTCGGACGATACTTCTTGTACTCTGTCAGTCTTGCACGGTTTACTTCCTTGATCTCTTTGAGGGCTGCAACGTCGATTCCTTCTGGATCATATACCCATCCTGTAGAATCACTTACAGTAACAACTTTTGCACCAAGCTGCTGTGCTTTTTCTGTAGCGTAAATTGCAACATTTCCTGATCCTGAAACTGCTACCGTCTTACCTACAAGCTCGATTCCATTAAGTTTCAGAAGTTCCTCTGTCAGATACAGAAGACCATATCCTGTTGCTTCTGTACGTGCAAGAGATCCACCGTATGTAAGACCTTTTCCTGTAAGAACACCTTCATACAGTCCACGGATTCTCTTGTACTGACCGAACATATATCCGATCTCTCTTGCACCTGTACCGATATCTCCTGCAGGAACATCAGTATCAGCACCAATATATTTACAGAGCTCTGTCATAAAGCTCTGGCAGAATGCCATTACTTCTCTGTCAGATTTTCCCTTAGGATCGAAATCAGATCCACCTTTACCTCCGCCGATCGGAAGTCCTGTAAGAGAGTTCTTGAAAATCTGCTCAAAACCAAGGAATTTGATAATACCAAGGTTTACGGATGGATGAAGACGAAGACCTCCTTTGTATGGTCCGATCGCACTGTTGAACTGTACACGGTATCCTGTATTAACCTGTACCTGTCCGTTATCATCTACCCACGGAACACGGAATTTGATCTGTCTTTCAGGCTCTACAAGTCTCTCAAGAAGAGCTTCTTTGCGGAATTTTTCTTCATTTGCCTCGATCACAACACGAAGAGATTCCAGTACCTCTTTTACTGCCTGATGGAATTCCGGCTCAGCCGGGTTTTTCTTTACGACTAATTCAATCACTTCATCAACGTATGACATTTCTCAACTACCTCCTAAAATAAATATAACGCGAAGACCTGTTGTCTGCCGCGTTCGCTTGAGACTTCTTTGTCTACTCGTTTATTTTAAAATCTAAATGAAAGATTGTCAACAATTTATTGCATCATTTTAAAGTTTTATCACTTTAAGCCACTGAAATTGCATAAACAATACTGACAAAATTCATCTTCCTATAATTCCTCTAATTTTTATCAGGAAAAGTTTTGACCGTCTGCAGCATTTTATTTCCCTGCATAGCTTTAAGATATCAACACCTTTTTATATCATGAAATTTTTCCCGACATATAAAAAAGCGAAGCACCATTCCGGTACTCCGCTCATCTGCACATATTAGTTATATTTACGTTTTCTAGCAGCTTCAGATTTCTTTTTACGTCTTACGCTTGGCTTTTCGTAATGCTCTCTCTTACGAATTTCCTGCTGAATGCCAGCCTTTGCACAGTTTCTTTTGAATCTGCGTAAGGCACTATCTAACGTTTCGTTTTCTTTAACGATTACATTTGACATAGTCTCACACCTAACCTCCCCTCCAGCCTTGTATTGTGCATCATACGACTGTTCGGGTATATTTATTGCACTGCTAATTATTATACCATAATTTTTTCTTCCGTCAACTCTTTTTATTCAAAAAAGTTAAGAATTTTGTATATTTTTATAAGTCAGGCTTTTGCAGCTTAATGGATCTGCTCTGCGAGGACTTCTTCTGCTTTCTCAAGTGCCTGTGCAATACCTGCCGGGTTCTTACCACCGGCCTGTGCCATATTCGGACGTCCGCCACCGCCACCACCGACAAGACCTGCGATCGCCTTCACAAGGTTACCTGCATGGGCTCCCTGTTTCATGGCACCATTTGTTACGGTTGCCATCAGACTTACTTTTCCTTCATTTCCGGATGCAAGAACAACCACGCCTTCTCCCAGTTTCTCTTTAAACTGGTCTCCCAGTTCACGAAGTTCATTCATATCAACTCCGTCAAGCTGAGCAGCAAGAAGTTTCACACCCTTCACTTCTTTTACCCGATCCAGGACATTGCCTGCTGCTTCCTGTGCCATTTTGCTCTTTAAGCTGTCCACTTCTCCCTTCAGAGCTTTATTCTCTGCCTGCAGATGTGTGATCTTCTCAGCCAGATTCTCAGGGGAAGCCTTTATAAGCTGGGCAGCTTCTTTCAGGAGATGCTCCATTTCTGCATAATACTTCATAAGACCGTCTGATGTCAGAGCCTCTATACGGCGTACACCGGCTGCCACACCACTCTCTGAGATAATCTTAAGTGCCATGATCTCAGATGTATTTTTCACATGGGTTCCTCCACAAAATTCAACTGAAAATCCACCCATGTCTACTACACGTACAACGTCACCGTACTTCTCGCCAAACAAAGCCTGAGCACCGGTCTTCCTTGCCTCTTCAATCGGCAGATTCTTTGTAACTACTTCAAGGGCATTCTGGATCTGCTCATTCACAATCTCTTCTACTTTCTTCAACTCTTCCGGAGTCACTGCGGAAAAATGAGTAAAGTCAAAACGAAGTCTGTCTTCATTTACAAAAGATCCAGCCTGCTCAACATGACTTCCAAGTACAGTACGAAGTGCTTTCTGAAGCAGATGCGTCGCACTGTGGTTTCTTTCAGTCAGAGCCCTGTTCTTTGCATTAACCTCCAATGTCACAGTATCACCGATCTTGATCATACCCTTTGTCACATGGCCGATATGTCCGACCTTTGTTCCTGCAAGGTGGATACAATCCTCTACAACAAACTCACCTTCTGCTGTCCGGATCACTCCCTTGTCAGCTTCCTGTCCACCCATCGTTGCATAGAACGGGGTCTGCTCAACAATGATCGTTCCCTTTTCTCCGTCAGACAGAGCATCCACGATCTCATCCTCTGTAGTCAGTGCGGAAACTTTTGAATCAAATGTAAGATGATCGTATCCTACAAATTCTGTTCCGATCTCTGCATCCAGTTCATCATAGACAGATACTTCTTTTCCTGTATAGGAATGAGTTCCGAATGTTCCCTCTGACTTGGCACGCTGTTCTTCCTGAGCCTTTTTGAAGCCTTCTTCATCATAAGTCAGACCTTTTTCCTCCAGGATCTCACTTGTCAGATCAATCGGGAATCCATAGGTATCATAAAGGCGGAATGCATTCTCGCCGGAGAGAACTTTCTCGCCCTTCTTCTCCATCTCAGCTTCCATATCTGCAAGGATCGCAAGTCCCTGATCGATCGTCTTATTGAAGTTCGCCTCTTCCTTTGCAATCACATTAAAGATAAACTCTTTCTTTTCTTCCAGCTCCGGATATCCGTCCTTTGATCCTTCGATCACAGTTGTAGCAAGTTCTACAAGGAACGCTCCCTCGATTCCGAGCAGCTTTCCGTGACGGCATGCACGTCTTAACAGACGACGAAGAACATATCCACGTCCGCTGTTGGATGGAAGGATTCCGTCTGAGATCATAAATGTCACGGAACGGACATGATCTGTAACGACACGCAGAGAGACATCTGTCTCGTGATCTGTTCCGTACTGTTTTCCTGAAAGGCGGCATACATGGTCACGCAGAGCCTTCATTGTATCGATATCGAACATGGAATCTACATCCTGTACGATACATGCCAGACGCTCCAGTCCCATACCTGTATCAATATTCTTCTGGATCAGATCGGTATAATTTCCATGTCCGTCATTATTAAACTGGCTGAATACGTTGTTCCAAATTTCCATATAACGGTCACATTCGCATCCGACTGTACATCCCGGTTTTCCACATCCATACTTTTCTCCACGGTCGTAATAAATCTCTGAACATGGACCACACGGGCCTGAACCATGCTCCCAGAAGTTATCTTCCTTACCGAAACGGAAAATACGCTCTGCAGGGATTCCCATCTTCTTATTCCAGATATCAAATGCTTCATCATCCTCTTCATAGACTGACGGATAAAGTCTGTCCGGGTCAAGTCCTACTACTTCTGTCAGAAATTCCCATGACCACTCGATGGCTTCATTCTTAAAATAATCCCCGAAAGAGAAATTTCCAAGCATCTCAAAAAATGTACCATGGCGTGCTGTCTTTCCTACATTTTCAATATCTCCTGTACGGATACACTTCTGGCAGGTAGTCACTCTTCTTCTCGGAGGGATCTCCTGTCCTGTAAAATATGGTTTCAGCGGAGCCATTCCTGAATTGATCAGGAGAAGACTCTTATCATTATGCGGTACTAAAGAAAAGCTCTTCATCACAAGATGTCCCTTGCTCTCAAAGAACTCCAAAAACATTTTCCTTAATTGGTTTACTCCGTATGGCTGCATACATCATCCTCCTCTTTTGCTCAAAAAGCCTAACTTAAAATATATCATAGCAGTCCACTTTTGTAAAGTGGCTCGACTGAACACCTTCTGTGCATAACTCAACTGAATACCTTCTGTGCATAATGTACGGACTGCATGGCATCTTTTCCATAAAAATCTGCTCCGATCATATCAGCATATTCCTGATTCAGCACAGCTCCTCCTACCATCACCAGGCAATCCGGGGCTTTTTCCCGCAACTGGCGGATTGTCTCTTCCATACTTACAACCGTCGTTGTCATCAGGGCACTCAGGCCAACTAAATGGACATCCTGCTCAAGAACCGTCTCAACTACCTTTTCCGGCGGAACATCTTTTCCGAGATCGATCACATCAAAACTGTAATTTTCCAGCAGGACTTTTACGATATTCTTTCCGATATCGTGGATATCTCCCTTGACTGTCGCAAGGATGACCTTTCCTTTTTTCTCCTGTACTTCCCCGCTCTGATCCATTCTTTCTTTGAGTACTGCAAATGCACTCTTTGCAGACTCTGCACTCATCAGAAGCTGTGGAAGGAATACAGTTCCTTTTTCAAATCCCTCACCTACATTGTTCAGAGCCGGGATCAGTTCTTCATTAATGATATCCAGTGCATCTTTCTGCTCTGCCAGTTCTGCCGTGATCGAACTGGCTTCTTCTTTCAGTCCTCTCTCGATCGCACTCTGCAATGTCATCGTATGCTTTCCGCCTGCTGCCTGTACCGGAGTCGTTCCCGGCTGCTGTGCATACCTTGCAATATATTTCTCACAGTTACTGTCCAGAGCCATCAGGGCATGAAATGCATACCATGCTTTCATCATATCCTCTGAACCCGGATTGATGATTCCCACGCTCAATCCATTCTGCATTGCCATGGTATAGAAAATGGAATTGACGATCGGACGGCTTGGAAGTCCGAATGAAATATTAGATACTCCCAGTACCGTGCAGACTCCAACTTCATCCCTGAGCCTTCTCAGTGTCTCCAGCGTGATCTTTGCACCTTCCGGTTCAGAACTAATGGTCATTGCCAGTGCGTCAATGACGATATCTTTCTTTTCGATCCCATACTTTGCCGCTTCTGCAATGATCTTCTTTGCAACCTGCACTCTTCCCTCGGCATCTGCCGGGATTCCGTTCTCATCCAGTGCAAGTCCGATCACGACTCCTCCGTATTTCTGGATCAGTGGAAATACTTTGTCCATAGACTCCTGCTTTCCGCTGACAGAATTGACCATCGCCTTTCCATTATAAATCCTTAACGCACCCTCCATCGCTTCCACATCAACGGTATCAATCTGAAGCGGAAGACTTGTAACGCTCTGAAGTTCCTGCACCACTTCTTTCATCAGTGCCGGTTCATCAATATCCGGGAGTCCCACATTCACATCCAGAATATGTGCCCCGTTATCCTGCTGGGTAATCCCCTCTCTTAAGATATAATCCAAGTCATGCTCTTTCAGTGCCTGCTTAAACCGCTTCTTTCCGGTCGGATTGATACGCTCACCGATGATCTTTGATCCCGTACCGAGAAAGACACTCTGTCCATAGGACGATACCATGGTAAAGTTCTTTTTTTCTACCGGCTTTATCGGGATCATACGGCAGGCATCTGCCATCGCTTTGATATGATCCGGCGTCGTTCCGCAGCATCCACCGATGACAACAGCTCCCATTTCCACAATTTTCTTCATGACTTCCGCGAACTCTTCCGGTGAAACATCATAATAAGTCTGCCCGTTCTTCTGCTTCGGAAGTCCTGCATTTGGCTTTACAATAACAGGCAGGGAAGAATATTTTGTGATCTGTTCCAGAATTGGAATCATCTGTTCTGGTCCCATTCCGCAGTTGATCCCGAATGCGTCCACCCGCAGTCCTTCCAGCAATGCCACTACTGATGGCACATCCGCACCTGTCAGAAGCTTTCCTCTTTCATCAAAGATCGTGGTCGCAAAAACAGGAAGCGACGTATTTTCTTTTGCTGCAAGAACCGCAGCCTTCAGTTCATACGTATCGCTCATCGTCTCGATATGGATCAGGTCAGCTCCTGCTTTTTCTCCATAGATCATCACTTCTTTATAAGCTTCATAAGCAGTCTCAAAATCCAAATCTCCCATTGGTTTCAAGAGCTTTCCGGTCGGACCGATATCCAGTGCAGTATAGATTCTCCGTCCATTTCCCGCCTGTTCTGCTGCAGCCTTTACATGGCCGACTGCAGCATTGACAATCTCTTCCAGAGAATATGCATCATCATGAAACTTTAATGCGTTTGCACCAAACGTATTCGTCAGTACAATGTCACTTCCAGCTTCAATATATTTTCTGTGGATCTCACGGATTTCTTCCGCGTGCAGCAGATTCCATGTCTCCGGGAGTTCTCCCGGCTGCAGTCCACGCTCCTGTAACAGCGTTCCCATTCCTCCGTCAAAATATAATAACTCTTTTCCCAGCCGTTCTCGTAACATCTGTCTTTATCCTTCCTGCCTTTTCTTTGTATCTGTTCCCGGCTTCGCCTTTCGGCTGCCTTCATATCCTTTTACTTTTGTTGCCTTACCTGCGGTATGCACAGTCCTTTTTTCCACAGGCTTCACAGCCTGAGATCGGGCATCTTTCTTTCTCTGTGCTGATCCCTATGATCGCAGTCACAGACTTCGTCGGACTCATCATATAGCTGTCTGTCATCGTAAGACCAATCTTCTTTGCACAATCCAACATCCTCATGATCGGCTCCTGGAACTCGATCGGGAAGTCCCCATATCCAGGGCTGAACCTTGGCCGAAGATACAATCCACTTTTTTCCAGCTCTGTGCTGATCTTTTTCTGCTGTTCATCACAATACTCTTCCAGCTCTGCAGCAGCACATGCCTGGAGTACAACCGCCCTTGCCATATCGGTAAGAGATACCCGGCGGATCAGCCTGTCCGCCCCGGCTCCCAGTGTCGCCCCAAACAGAACAACCTGTCCGCATCCTTTGAGGTTTCTCAACAGACTTTTACTCTGTATTTCCATTGTCCCGACCCGCAATAAGCCATCCACACTATGATCCAAATCAAAAATGCGGTAGACGAATCTCGGACTTGCTTCCCTGTTCAGATCGTCAAAAGACGCTTCGATCAGTTCATAAGTCCTTTCGTCTGCCGCATTTCGTCCGAACCCCAGATAGCGAATTGCCTCACGTCTCTTTTTGTCCATCTCACTCATCTGGTATTTCACTTTCTTAACACTTAATGATTTCAGAAATATTGCTCATGATCTTGGTTGCGACTTCCGGTTTGTTCATAGAATAAATATGGATATTTTTTACTCCATTTGCCAGAAGATCAATGATCTGATCCGTTGCATAAGCAATTCCCGCCTGCATCATTGCTTCCGGTGAACTTCCGAAACGGTCAAGCAATGCAAGAAATCTTCTTGGAAATACAGTTCCTGAAAGCTCCTGGCTTCTCTTCATCTGAGCCGCACTTGTGATCGGCATAATCCCCGGGAGAACCGGGACTGTGATCCCGGCTTCCCTGATCCTGTAAAGGAAATTATAATGGATATCATTGTCGAAGAACATCTGCGTTGTAAGGAAATCAACACCGCAGTCCACTTTCTGTTTTAAAAAGCGGATATCATCTTCCTTATGCTCATTCTCCACATGACCTTCCGGATAGCACGCTGCACCGATACAGAAATCTCCCTGTTTTCGGATCTCCTCCACCAGCTCATATGCATAATGGAAACGGTCTCCATCCGGGAACTTCATTCCCTCCGGGATGTCTCCACGCAGAGCAAGAATATTCTCTATGCCAAGCTCCTTTAAATTCCGGATCACCTCACGCACTTCTTCTTTTGTGGAAGAAGCACAGGTCAGATGTGCAAGACTGAGTACGTGCAGATCGTCCTTGATATGGGATGCGATCTTCGCTGTATTCTTACTTGTACCTCCACCTGCTCCGTACGTCACACTGATGTAAGATGGATCCAGCTTTGCGATCTCATCCGTCGCACGCTGCACATTTGCAAACCCCGCATCCGTCTTCGGTGGGAACACCTCAAAAGATATATTTATTCTGTCTTCATTCAATCTGTCAATGATCTTCATCTGGTTGTAAACTCCTTTTATTCTCCTATCAGGCTCTTGTAAAGCTCTTCATACTGTCGTGCAGAATTCTGCCATGAGAAGTCCTGGCTCATTGCACGTTCTACAATCTTATTCCAGTCTCTCTTTTTATCATAGTAAATCCGCTCTGCATAACGGACTGTATTCAACATCTCATGTGCATTATAATTCGTGAAACTGAAACCTGTTCCTGTCTTTTCAAACTCATTATAAGGCTCAACAGTATCTTTCAGTCCTCCTGTCTCTCTGACGATCGGCAGTGTACCATAACGCAGACTCATCAGCTGGCTCAGTCCACATGGTTCAAATAAAGACGGCATCAGAAATGCATCACATCCTGCATAGAACCGGTGGGAAAGATCATCCGAATAGAAAATATTCGCAGAAACCTTTCCTGAATACTTCCATGCAAAGTGGCGGAACATATTCTCATACTTTGGGTCTCCCGTACCAAGCACTGCGATCTGTACCGCATCCTGGCACATCTCATCCATCATATAATCGATCAGGTCAAATCCCTTCTGGTCTGTCAGACGGGATACAATTCCGATCAGCATCACATGGCTGTCCTGATCCAGTCCCAGTTCTTCCTGTAATGCCATCTTATTTGCCGGCTTGTTCCGCCTGAAATTGCTAATATTAAAGTTCTTTGCAAGACGGTAGTCTGTATCCGGATTCCAGTCATTATAATCCAGTCCGTTGACAATTCCCCACAGGTCATTGGCTCTGGCATTCATCAGGCCTTCCAGTCCCTCACCATAGAAAGAGGTCTTGATCTCTTCTGCATAGCTGCGGCTTACCGTTGTCACTTTATCTGCGTAAACGATACCGCCTTTCAGAAGGTTTGCATCCTTATATGCCTCCATTTTATCCGGTGCAAAATAATAATCCGGCAGCCCTGTAATTTTCTGTACTGCTTTTGTATCCCATACCCCCTGGAACTTCAGATTATGTATCGTCATGACCGTCTTGATGCCTCTGTAGTACTCTCCAAGGTATCTGAAATTGTCCAGATAAACCGGAATCAGACCGGTCTGCCAGTCATGACAGTGGATCAGCTCCGGCCGGAACCCGATCACCGGAAGGATACTCAGCACTGCCTTTGAGAAGAATGCAAACTTCTCGATATTCCACTTCGGATCGCCATCATACGGTGCAAATCCTGAAAAATAATACTCATTATCAATAAAGTAAAATGTCACACCGTCGTGTACCAGTCTGAAAATCCCCACATACTGGCTCTGTCCGGCAATATCCATGTAAAAGTTTGTAATATACTCCAGCTTTTCTTTCCATTCCTGCTTCATGCACATATATTTTGGAATGACAACCCGTACATCATACTTCTCCTTATCAAAATCCTTCGGGAGCGATCCCACAACATCTGCAAGGCCTCCGGTCTTAATAAAAGGAACACATTCTGAAGAAGCAAATAAAATATTTTTCATATTACTATCCTCCGTTTTTCGCTTACGCCGCATTTTCCGACGATGAATTACAAATATTATACCGCATTTTTTCTGTAATGCAAAGTATTTTCCAGTATTTATCCCCTATTTTCCATGCTTATATTCCAGTTGGATCGTATCCGCGATCAATGCGATAAATTCCGAATTTGTAGGTTTTCCTTTTCCTGTACTGACTGTATAACCGAACAGTTCATCCAGTGTATCTAATTTTCCACGGCTCCATGCCACCTCGATAGCATGCCGGATTGCCCGTTCGACCCGGCTTGATGTCGTCTGATATTTTTTAGCAACGGTAGGATAGAGAATCTTCGTGATCGCATTCAGGACATCCATGTCTTCCACTGCCATCATGATCGCATCCCGCAGATAATGATATCCTTTGATATGTGCCGGAATCCCGATCTCATGCAGCATATTGGTCACTCTGTTCTCCAGATTTTCTCCTCCCGGAGTCTGCCCGGTCACCAGTTCTTCCGGTCTGCGTTCTGTTCCGTGAGTCATTTTTCTTACGAATTTGATCCGTTCCAACAACATTCTGTTATTAAACGGTTTCATAATATAGTAATTTGCACCTTTATTAAAAGCATCTTCTGTAATCTTTTCCTGTCCCACCGCTGTAATAACAATAAAATATGGACGTTTACTGACACTTTTATCCTGATTGATCTGATCCATGACAGTCAGTCCGTCCATTTTCGGCATAATCAGGTCGAGAAGAACCACATCAGGATTTTTTTCTTTAATGATCCGACACATCTCCTCACCATTTTTCGCCTTTCCGACCAGATCCAGTTCCTGATCCGTCCCGATCACCTTTTCCAGCAGATCTAAGATTTTCTGATTATCGTCAGCGATGGCAACACTCAAATGATTCATTCTCTTCTCCCCTTCAGGTCATGAGAACTTCTTTTGAAAACGCCACTCGCTTATTATATTCCCCTGCACCTTGCAGAATCAAGCAGATTTTGTAGCAGTAATTCGACAGCGTTCTCGACGATTCTCGTCATTTCAACTGTTCCAGCATTGTTTCCGCAAAAATGCCGTAACCTTTTGTCGAATCCATGACAAATACGTGCGTCACCGCCCCGATCAGTTTTCCGTTCTGAAGGATCGGACTGCCGCTCATCCCCTGAATGATTCCTCCGGTTTTTTCAAGCAGTTCTTCATCCGTCACCCGGATCATCATTCCTTTATTGATCTCTGCAGTTTCCTGATCCACCTTCATCACTTCAATGTCAAATTCCCTGACTTCATCTTCCAGAAAACACCTCATCTTTGCCGGTCCTGTCACGATTTCCTCTTTTGCCGCAGTTTCAACCAGTTCTTTTTTTCCAAAAAGCTCCTCGGTTTTATCCAGTCTGCCATAAATCCCTGCATCGGTATTTTTTTCGATCGTTCCAAGCAGATTATAGCGGTTATAGACGATCATTCCTTCCATTGTTCCCGGATTTCCACTGCTTCCTTTTACCACATTCTGAATCGTTGTCCTGTAAAGCTTTCCTCCGGAAATTTCCATCAGTCCATTTGTATCTGTATCATGAATCCCATGTCCCAAAGCTCCGAACTCATTCTGTTCTGTCAGAAATGTAACAGTTCCAAGACCCTGTACATTATCCCTCACCCAGATTCCCAGCTTATATTCACCGACCGCGGTCTCCACTGCCTGCAGAACGATCTTTTCCAGTTTTCCCCCTCTCCTTACTGTCAGTTCCACCTTCTCACCGGAAAGCTTTTCCAGTTCTTTCAGCAGTTCTTTTTTTCCACAGATTTCTTTCTGATTGACTGCTTTGATATAGTCTCCGCTTTTCACCATTCCCTGTGCCGGTTCGTACATTTTCCCATCGATTCCTTTTATCTGCTGCGTATCAAGAATCAGTACTCCGTCCGTTTCCATATAAATTCCTGCCGGCATACCTCCCACAGATACTTTTTTCGTCTGCACTGCTTTCGTCTGTGCCTGGGTTTCCCTGCTTTCCGGGAAATATTCTGCCGCCGCACTTCCGACGGAAAAGCCCAGTCCCACAGCCAGAAGAAAACTGCACACCACAGTCATCCATCTGGAAAGTTTCTTTTTTATCGTCCGGTTTTTTAATTTTTTATCCCACATAAGATCACACCTCTTTCGCCAACAAAAAACGGATACATCTTCTGTATCCGCTTTTAGTATGTGATCCTGTCGTGCTTTTCACACTGGGATTATCTTTCACACTTTGCCAATTCTTTCAATTCTTTTGCACTTTCCATGACACGTTCCGTCACATTTGCTCCACCGAGAAGTCTTGCCAGTTCTTCCACGGATGCAGCTTCATCCAGCATCTCAACATCTGTCCGCACCGATGTTCCTTCTGCTTTTTTTCTGATCAGGAAATGGTGATCTGCAGTAGCTGCGATCTGCGGCAGGTGAGTAATACAGATGACCTGTCTGCTCTTTCCGATCAGTCGGAGACGATCTCCCACTTTTCCTGCCGTAATGCCGGATATTCCTGTGTCGATCTCATCAAAGATCAGTGTCGGTGTATCTTCTTCATCTGCAAGTACTGTCTTCACCGCCAGCATCACACGCGAAATCTCACCGCCAGATGCCACACTTCCCAATGGTTTCAACGGTTCTCCCGGATTCACTGAAAGATAAAATTCTGCCTCATCCTTTCCATTTGAACTGTATTTTTCTGCCTCAGAAATCCGGATCTCAAATCTCGAATCAAGAAAATTCAGTTCTTTCATCTGACCACAGATCTCTTCTGCGAACTTTTTAGCCGAACGCTGCCGAACCTGACTCAGCTTTTCCGCCATCTTTTTCATTGCGTTAAAAGCATCCTGCTGTTCTTGTTCCAGGTTCTGCATGAATGTATCATAATCTGCCAGTTCCTGTAGTCTTTGCTTTTTTTCATCACAATATGCAAGAACAGCTTCAATAGATCTTCCATATTTTGCCTTTAAATGATTTAAAAGATTCAGACGATCTTCTGTCTCACGGAATTCTTCCTCTGAAAACTCAAAACTATTTGCATATTCCGATAACTCCCGGTTAAAATCATTCAACAGTCCATCAAGCTGTGTAAGCTGCTCATACAGTCTGCTCCCCTCTTCATCAAAATCTGCTGCCTCCTGAAGGCTTCGGATTCCACGGCTGATGAGATCACTTGCATTCCCGGAAGCGGCCTCCCCTGTATAATGGTATGTCTCAGCTACTGCTTCTGTCACTTTCCTGCTCTCTGTCATTTTCCGGTAAAGTTCTTCCAGCTCTTCATCTTCTCCCACAACCAGTCCGGCTTCTTCAATCTCCTGTGCTTCAAATTCAGCAAGGGAGAGTTCTCTCCTTCTGGTTTCCTCATCCATGGTCAAGCTTTCAGTCCTCTTTTTCAGTTCATTCCATCTGCGGTACATTTCAGCCATCTTTTTCTTTAAAGGAACGATCTTTTCTTTTCCATACAGATCCAGAAGCGTCAGGTGATTTTTTTTGTGGAGCAGTGTCTGATTATCTCTTTGTCCATGGATATCAATCAGCATACTTGCAACATCTTTCAATATCCCGGTATTCACAGTCTCTCCGTTGATCTTGCTGATACTGCGACCTTCCATCAGCCGCCTGCTCAGAGTCAGAAACCCGTCTTCAGGATACAGGTTCATCTCTTCCAGATGCTTTTCGATCTGTTCATCTTCGATCTTAAAAGTCAGTTCCACAAGTCCGCTCTTTGTCCCGTTTCTGAGCATATCAGGACTGTACTTTCCGCCAAGAGCAAGATGGACTGAACCCAGCAGGAGAGACTTTCCTGCTCCTGTCTCTCCTGTCAGTATATTCAGTCCCTCACCAAACTCCACTTCCGTCTCATCGATCAATGCCAGATTTTTTACATACAGATTCTGTAACATATTCAACACCTAATCCTTCTTGGACACAATCTTTCTGATCTTGTCCATGACTGTCACTGTATCTTCTACTGTACGGATTGCACACATAATCGTATCATCGCCGGCAATGCAGCCCACCACTTCATTCCATTTCATTGCATCCACCGCAACTGCAACTGCCATTGCCATTCCTGATACCGTCTTGATGACAAGAATATTCTGTGCCATATCCATTGACATATATCCGTCTCTTAGTACCCGGATATATTTTTCGCTCATTCCATCTTCATCCTGACGATGGATCACGTATTTCTGCTTTCCTCCGTTGAGTGACACTTTCGTCAGCTTCAGATCCCGGATATCTCTCGATACCGTTGCCTGAGTCACCTTGAAGCCGGCATTATTAAGATATTCTGCCAGTTCCTCCTGCGTCTCAATGTCGTATTGGCTGATAAGTTCAATAATCTTTGCATGTCGGCTTACTTTCATTTCTTAATTTCCTTTCATTTTTTCACGCATCGTCTTCATGAAGCTTTCTTTGCTCAGTTTAATAAGCTTTGCCGTCTCCTCCGCTCTCCTGATACAGACGCGGTCTCCCGATACCAGCTTTCTCCGGACTGCACCGTCATAACACAAGGCTACTTCCTCCTGTCTGCCGTATCTTCCCGGACAGACTTCCACCTCGATCACATCTTCTGCCGAAAGCACTACACTGCTTGTATTCAACGCATGGGAGCAGATCGGAGTAATGACGATAATACTTGCCGTTGGTTCTACAACAGGACCTCCCGCTGAAAGGTTATATCCGGTACTTCCGGTGGGAGTCGAAATAATCACTCCGTCTGCAAGATAAGTATTCAAAAGCGTTCCATTGACATAGACATTAAACTGTACGATCCTGATATTTCCTTCCCTCGTCAGCACAATATCATTCACCGCAAGATCTCTTTTTTCATCTCCCGCCACACCTTCCAGCATCATCCGCAGTTCGATCGCTGCGTGTTCTTCTCCGCACAGTCTGTCGATGGCATACTGATAATCCTTCAATTCTACTTCTGCAAGATATCCCAGTGTCCCGAGGTTGATCCCAAGCAAAGGGAGTTCCTCACCTTCCAGATCCCGGATTGCACGGATCAGCGTTCCGTCGCCTCCGAGTACCAGTCCACATTCCACGTCGGACGGCACTGTCCCCGGAAGGATATGACCCTCTTCATCCTTTTTTGCAAGTGTCCATTTCTTCCCTTTCTGCTCAATATAATTGCAGATTTTATCCGTAACCGCATAGTCTTTATCTTTTAATATATTCGTTATGATATAAAATGAATCCATGCTTTATCCCCACTTATTTTGCCAACGTATCGAATGCACTGTCCACGACCGTCTCCAGATTCTGTGCCAGGATCTTTCCCGGAAGTTCCTGCGTCTTCTTCAGATGCACCAGATATTCAATATTTCCCTCCGGTCCTTTGATCGGTGAAAATTCAATCTCAAGAATATCAAATCCGATAGACGCTGCATAGGAAGTCACTTTTTCGATTACTTCATGGTGCGTGCTTTTTTCTCTCACGACTCCTTTTTTCCCGACCTTTTCACGCCCTGCTTCAAACTGTGGTTTAATCAGGGCTACGATTTCTCCGTCTTCTGTCAGATAATCCCGAATCGGCTCTAACACTTTTGTCAGCGAAATAAAGGAGACATCAATGGAGGAAAAGTCCACCGGTTCTCCGATATCTTCCGGTGTCACATAGCGGATATTGGTCTTTTCCATGCAGACTACCCTTGGATCCTGACGCAGTTTCCAGTCCAACTGCCCCCGTCCGACATCGATTGCAAACACCTTTACAGCTCCGTTCTGCAGCATACAGTCCGTAAAACCGCCAGTAGAAGATCCCACATCCGTACAGACTTTTCCTTCTACACTGACATCAAAATTTTTAATTGCTTTCTCCAGCTTCAGACCGCCTCTGCTGACATACGGCATGACATGCCCTCTCACTTCAATCTTTACATCTTCCGGGAAAGTGGTTCCTGCCTTGTCCTCTCTCTGATCTTCTACGAATACATTTCCAGACATAATGATCGCTTTTGCCTTTTCCCTGGACTCTGCAAGATTCCTTTTTACAAGTAATACATCTAAACGTTCTTTCATTTTTAATCTTCCTTTATCATCAGATAATCTTCTTTTATCTGTGCCACAATGGTCTCCTGATCCAGTCCCACTTCTTTTCGCAGAACTTCTACATTTCCGTGTTCCACATAATCATCGGAAATTCCGATCGTCCGTACCCGGGTCTTCTCACCAGTCTGCATCACATACTGGACAACCTGCTCACCGAAACCACCTGCCAGCACATTTTCCTCGATCGTCACGATCAGTTCATGATCCCTGCAAAGATCGCGGATCAGCTCTGTATCCAGTGGCTTTGCGAATCTTGCATTGATCAGGCTGCAGTGATATCCTGCTTCTTTTATTGCCTTCCATACAGACTCTCCCAGTCCTGACATATGTCCGATGAAAAGGATCGCAATCCCACTTTCGCGGCTGATCACTTCACTTTTTCCATAAAGAATCGGAGTACGGAACTCTTTCAGCCCCTCATAAGCCTCTCCTCTTGGATACCGCAATGCAACCGGGTACGGAAAATCAACAGCAAAACGGACCATATCTGCCATTTCCCATCGGTTCTTTGGTGACATGACAGTCAGATTCGGAATTTCCAGAAGAAATGACAGGTCAAATACTCCTTGGTGCGTCTCTCCGTCACTCCCTACAAGTCCTGCACGATCCACTGCTATAAAAACCGGCAGATTCTGAAGACAGACATCATGGATCGTCTGGTCAAAAGCTCTTTGCAGGAAAGAGGAATATACCGCAAAGACCGGTTTCATCCCGCCTGCTGCCAGTCCTGCCGCAAAGGTCATCGCATGCTCCTCTGCAATACCGACATCAAAAAATCTCTGTGGGAACATCTTTGCAAATCTTGCCAGTCCCGTCCCGTCTGCCATCGCCGCAGTAATTGCTACTACTTTTTCATCCTGCTTTCCGATATCTGCAAGTACTTTTGAAAATACATCTGTATAAGAATCTGTCGCTTTTTTCCCTACCGACATTCCGCTTGGGATGTCAAACGGTCCCGTCCCATGAAATCTGGACGGGTTTTCTTCAGCCGGTCCATATCCTTTTCCCTTTTTCGTCATCACATGAACCAGCACTGCATGATCAACCCGCTTCGCCTCATTTAAGATCCTTGTGAGCTTACGGATATCATGTCCGTCTACCGGACCTAAATAAGTAATCCCCATATCTTCAAAGAACATCCCCGGAACAAACAACTGCTTGATCCCGCTTTTTGTCCTTTTCATATGGCAAATGATCCGGTCTCCCTTTCCGGGGATCTTTTTCAGCGTATCTTCCACACCTTTCTTCAGCCCCGTATAAGCCTGTGCCGTACGCAGTCCGTTGAGATACTGGGACATTCCTCCCACATTTTCAGAAATGGACATATTATTATCATTGAGGACAATGATAAAATTACTTTTCAGTCTGCTCGCATTGTTCAGTGCCTCGTATGCCATTCCTCCTGTCATAGAACCATCTCCGATGATCGAAACCACACTATGGCTGCCGCCCTGAAGTTCTCTTGCCGCCACATATCCAAGTCCTGCAGAAATAGAAGTGGAACTATGCCCTGTATCAAAGGCATCACATTCGCTCTCTTTTCTTTTTGGGAATCCACTCATCCCCCCGTATTTTCTCAGTTCATCAAATCCCGCTTTTCTTCCCGTCAGTAACTTATGCGTGTACGCCTGATGTCCTACGTCCCAGATCAGCTTATCCTGTGGAAGATCAAAGACAAGATGAAGTGCCATCGTCAGTTCCACAACACCCAGATTCGATGCCAGGTGACCTCCGGTCACACTGATCTTCTCGATCAGAAACTGTCGGATCTCATCTGCAAGCATAGTAAGTTCCTCGGGACTGAGATTTTTTATATCATTTTCCTTATGGATCTTCTCAAGTACCATCAGGATTCCTCCTTTTATTTTTCCCTGTATACCAGAGATTTTAGTAATTCTTCAAGGAAATCATCCTTCGCCGGGAACTTCCGCAGCAGATCCACCGCCTCCTGCGTCAACCGTTCCACATCCTCATGTGCCTTTTCAATCCCTTTCCAGGTCACATACGTCGTTTTTTCGTTCTTTTCATCACTGTGAACCGGCTTTCCAAGCAGTTCCGTCGTACTGGTCACATCCAGAATGTCATCCTGGATCTGGAATGCCAGCCCGATCTTTCCTGCGATCTGCTCCATCCTGCTGACCTGCCCTTCCTCTGCACCTGCAAGAACTGCACCTGCCATCATAGAAGCCTCGATCAATGCACTGGTCTTCAGCCTGTAAATAAAGTCCAGTACTTCGCCTGATACAGCTTTTCCTGATTCCTGCACATCCACGACCTGTCCACCGATCATTCCGTAAATTCCTGCCTTATCCGCAAGGATCTTCAATGCTTTTCCAATCCTTAAAGCATGCTCCGACTCCTCTTCAAAAGCCCGGCAGGCAGTCTCAAATGCATAATTAAGCAACGCGTCTCCTGCAAGGATTCCCATATCTTCACCGTATACAATATGCGTTGTCTTTCTTCCGCGTCTGTATTCATCATTATCCATTGCCGGCAGATCATCATGCACCAGGGAATACGTGTGGATCATCTCAATGGCAGCCATAAACGGTTCGATTGCAGCTCCTTCTCCGCCAAACAGTCTGTAACTCTCCCACATCAGCATGGGACGGAGACGCTTTCCACCTGCCATCAGACTATACTCCATGGCCTCCATGATCGTCCTCTGATATCCTTTTTTTTCAGGAAGATACTTTTTCAGGATCTTTTCTATTTTTTCTACTCTGTCCGTATACTCTTCTTTAAAATTCATGCTTTTCTCCATTCTCATCCAGTACAAGAATCTTCTTTTCCACTTCATTGATCGTCTGGTTGCATCTCCGGATCAGCTTCATTCCCTGATCGTACAACCCAAACGCCTCCTCCAGTGAAACATCCTCTCCTTCCAAAGTACCGATTACCTGATCCAGCCGGTCAAACATTTCTTCCAAATTTTCCTTTTTCTCTGTCCCCATCTTATGTCTCCTCTTTCTCAACGCCGGTCACTTCTGCCCGGATCCGTCCATCCGTCACATAGACCGTGATCTGTTCTCCCTGCTTTACATTACTGACTGTCCTGACATTTGCCCCCGAACTGTTCTCCACATAAGCATATCCCTGACTGAGCTTTTCAAGAGGAGATAATCCTTTCAGTCGTTCTGCCATAAGTCCCAGACGGTATTTTTCCTGCTCCAGTCTCCGCATCATTTCTCTTCTCAGCCGGTTCTCAGCATCTGCGGCGAACTGTCGCTGCTCATTTAACCGCTGCTGCGGATGATATGCCCGCATCCTGAGCGAATACTGCTCCAGTTTCTGTCTCTTCCGTTCCAGTATTAACTGCATAAAATGCAGCAGCCTCTCTTCCCGCAGCTTCAGGTTCTTTTTCATCTCCATGAAATCATACACCGCCAGTTCTGCGGCAGCAGAAGGAGTCGGTGCCCGCAGATCCGCCACAAAATCAATGATCGTTGTATCGGTCTCATGTCCTACCGCTGAAATCACCGGAACAGAACAGTCAAATACTGCCCTTGCGACTGCCTCTTCATTAAATGCCCAGAGATCTTCCATGCTTCCTCCGCCACGGCCCACAATCATGACATCCACCTTTTCTGCTTCCAGTGCATGGATTCCCTTTACAATACTCTCAGAAGCACCTTCGCCCTGTACCAGTGCCGGATACAGGATGATCTGCACAAAAGGATTCCTCCGCTTCGTAATATTGATGATGTCTCTGACTGCCGCCCCGGTCGGTGCAGTCACAACTCCAAGCCGCCGGATATACTTTGGGATCTTCTGCTTGTACTCCGGTGCAAACATTCCCATTTCCTGCAGTTCTTTCTTCAGAAGTTCAAAGCGTTCATACAGAAGTCCTACACCGTCCCGCACGATTTTTCTTGCATACAACTGGTATTTTCCATCTCTTGCATAGACATCCACCGCACCGAGTACAATGATCTGCTGACCTTCCTCCATACGAAAAGAAAGCCCTGACCTTGAGCCTGCGAACATAACGCAGGCAATCGTGCCGGACTCGTCTTTCAATGAAAAATATATATGCCCTGATGTATGGTATTTCAGATTCGATACCTCACCCTTTACATAGATCCGGTTCAGCATGAAATCCTGGGCGAACATATTCTTAATATAAGAATTGACCTGTCTCACCGTATAGACATTTTTCATCCTGATATCTCCGTTCTGCATATACTGACTTACTTCGTCTCATCCCCGTCTGCAGAGCGTGCGATCTTTCCAAGTACCCCGTTGATAAAGGACGGACTGTCTCCACCGCTGAATCTCTTCGCCAGCTCTACTGCCTCATTGATGGCAACTCCGACCGGTACTTCCTCGTCCCACTTCATCTCATAGACAGCAAGTCTTAAAATGGCAAGATCTACCTTGTTCATCCGGGTAGTCTTCCATCCTTTTGCATACTGGTTGATCAGTTCATCAATCTCTGCAATATGCCCTGCAACCGCCTCATATTTTTCCTGGATATAATCTTTATCTTTATCTGCCGCATTCTCAAGCGTCATGAAATAGTATTTCAGATGCTCCTGCATATCCTCTTCCCGGTTAAATTCTTCCTGAAATAACAGCTTGAAAATATGCTCGCGAAGTTCTGTTCTAATCATATTGATTCCTTTCCTTTGTAAGCCTACTCCTGATTCTCCATCTCTACGCCGGCCACTTTGATATTCACGTCTGCAACTTCAAGTCCTGTCATGTTCTCGATCGCATTCTTAACCTTTTCCTGCACTTTTCCTGATACTTCTACTACACTGTAGTTATACTTCAGATTCAGGGTCAGGGAAACGGTAACCACGCCTTCCAGCACATCTACTTTAACTCCCTTGGAAAGATTCTTCATCCCGAGTCTGCTGATCAGCTCATTCGTGATATTGCCCGCCATGGAGGCTACGCCTTCCACTTCTGTAGCTGCCAGGGCTGCAATGATCGCAACAACTTCATCTGCAATCTTTACTTCTCCCTTTCCTGCGTCATTCTGTATCGTATAAATATTTCTTTCGTCCTTTGCCATGTTCAAAACCTCCTGCATTGTCTGATTCTTTTTCCATTATAACAAATATCGTTCCGTTTGCAAAGAGGAATTATGACCGCCCGAACTCTGACAGGATCAGTCCTTTGTTTCTTTCCTCTGTCATACGGATACTCCATTCATGTGCAAAAAGCAGCAATGGACGGTCCTTCAGATCCTTGATCTTCTTCATATCTGAAGTTCCGCTTAAGTGATCCATATCCACATCTTCGTTTTCAATCCAGCGGATATACTCGTATGGCAGATTCTCCAGCCGGATCTCCACATTATACTCGTTGTTCAGACGGTATTTCAGCACATCAAACTGAAGCACTCCGACAACTCCGACAATGATTTCTTCCATTCCGGTATTATATTCCTGAAAGATTTGGATTGCACCCTCCTGTGCGATCTGGTTGATTCCCTTGACAAACTGCTTTCTTTTCATCGTATCGACCTGACGCACACGTGCGAAATGCTCCGGTGCAAATGTCGGGATTCCCTCATAAGCGAATTTTTCCTTTGAAGTCGTAAGGGTATCTCCGATCGAAAAGATTCCCGGATCAAAAACCCCGATGATATCTCCACCATAAGCTTTGGTGATCATCTTCCGTTCACTCGCCATCATCTGCTGCGGCTGAGAAAGACGGATCTCTTTTCCTCCCTGCACGTGGTAGACATTCATTCCTGCCTCAAACTCACCGGAACAGATCCGCATAAATGCGATCCTGTCACGATGTGCCTTATTCATATTCGCCTGAATCTTAAATACAAAAGCTGAAAAATCCTTTTCTTCCATCGGATCTATCTCCCCTTTATCCGACATACGCGGCAGCGGAGATGTGGTCATCTTCAGGAAATGCTTCAGGAATGTCTCTACTCCGAAATTCGTCAGTGCTGAACCGAAAAATACCGGAGAAAGCTGCCCCTTATCTACCAGCTCCTGGTCAAATTCCGCAGAAGCTCCGTCCAGAAGTTCGATCTCATCCGCCAGAATTTTCTTTGCATCTGCACCGATCAGTTCCTCTGTCTCAGGTGCATCAATCGGAACCATCTGAACTTCTCCCATGGCCGTTCCCTTTTTTGTATCTGAGAAAAGTTCTACTTCTTTCTTTGCCCGGTCATAAACGCCTTTAAAGGCCTTTCCCGAACCGATTGGCCAGTTCACAGGACAGGTGGCGATCCCCAGTTCTTTTTCGATATCATCCAGCAGCTCAAACGTATCTCTTGCTTCACGATCCATTTTGTTAATGAAGGTAAAGATCGGGATATGACGCATCACACATACCTTGAACAATTTTCTCGTCTGTGCCTCCACACCCTTGGATGCATCGATCACCATTACCGCAGAATCTGCCGCCATCAGGGTACGGTACGTGTCCTCCGAGAAGTCCTGATGTCCCGGTGTATCCAGGATATTGATACAATATCCGCCGTAATTAAACTGCAGTACCGAAGAGGTGACCGAAATACCTCTTTCCTTTTCAATCTCCATCCAGTCCGATACTGCATGCTTTGCCGTTGCTTTTCCTTTGACAGAACCTGCCTGATTGATCGCTCCTCCATAAAGCAGAAATTTCTCCGTCAGTGTCGTCTTTCCTGCATCCGGGTGTGATATGATCGCAAAGGTTCTTCTCTTTTTTATTTCATTCGTAATATCTGACATATGCTTATCTCCTATCGTCCAGGCCCCCGCCGGTCGGTTCTTCCGTATCCGTACGGGTGGCATCCAGTAGCTAGTGTATCACAAGTACAGCCATACGGCAAATAGTTTTCCCCGAAATTACTCCGGTGATCCCTTCGTACCCATTCATTCATGAATCGGTGTGATCACAATCCCTTCTGGTGATACTTCCGTCTTTCTTGTAAGGATTTCTTCAATCTTTGCCCTGTTGGCATCTGTCAGTTCTTCTGCCTTTACCACAACATCAACAGAATCATCCCCGATGCTGACCACCGCCTCGGAAAAGCCTTTTGCTGCCATCAGCGATTCTATGTCTGCTTCCAGCTCTGCCCTTTTGGTCAGTGCCACCATCTGATCGACTGCATCCTGCTTCTGCTCATCGCTGAGATTTTTATTATCAATGATTGACTGCAATGTTTCTTTACTTTGTGCCATAACCTGTTCTCTGGACACTTTTGCCTGTGCCACAGTAGCCTCAGCGGTTGTATTGGTCAGTACTGCTTCTCCCGGAGTTCCTTCTGTCTCAGAATCATTACTTAAAATATCCTCTGATCCGGTCGCCATATCTTCTTCAGAAATATCCAGAAGTTCCTGGTTTGTCAGATCCGCACTGGTCTGCGTCGTGTCGTCTTTTTCAGTTCCAAACAGCCTTCCTGTATAATTCAGATAGCCGGCTGCCGCAATCATCACCGCCAGTGCTGCAATCATCACCTGATTCTTTTTTAATACCCGCTTCACTATGCTCCTCCTTTTATTCTGTGCCTGCCACATTGCGTTTCATTACTTTTATTTTATGTGCTTCCACCCCATATAATGCCTGAATCGCACCGGTTATATTCTGCACCACGACCGCGTTGCCACCCCCATCTGCGATCACGATCACTCCTTCTACTTCCGGGGAGAGTTTTTTGCTCACATAGGGAACCTGCGTTCCATCGGATTTCTGTTCATAAATGCTCGTTTTATCAGAGGAAGTTTCTTTTGTCGTCCGCTTTCCGCCCTGACTGTCCTCTTCTTCCACAGACTGCCCGTCACTCTGCTGATCTTTTTCGACCACATTTTCTTCCGAAGACTTCAGCGTGATCATCACTTTTACATTCCCCACCCCCTCCACACACTGCAGGGCTTCTTCTGTCTTTTGTTCAAGATACCGCTCATATGATCCACGGTTTTCTGTGGTTGTCTCTGTTCCGGTCTCCGCATCTTCCGAATCTGATTTTTTCGGAAATGGCAGCACGATCACCAGCAACAGCAGTCCGGTCAGAAATAGAAGCAGCAGTTTTTTCCGAGCCGGCAGTTCTTCCTTGTTCTCTTTTTTTCCGATCTTCTCCTTTAACCTGGCAAGCCACTCGTTATTCAATGCGAATTTCCTCCACTTCTACAGCCTGGGTTTCCGATACTTTTTTCTGGCTTTTTTCGTCTGCTCCTTCCTCTGATGTCTGATATTCCTCAGACAGAATTTCTGTCAGATCTGCCGATTCATATAATTTTTGTAATAATTCTTTTTCTGCCTGATCTTCTTTTGCCAGATTTCCCTCATAAAGTTTTGTGATCATCCCGTCTGTTCCCGTCAGTTTCAGCATCGGTTCAAGGAAAAGCAGTAACAGAACCATTCCCGAAAAAAAGCGTACATATTTTCCATAATCTTTTCCTGGAACTAAATGCAGGATTACCGCACTCAGGACCAGCCATACAGAAAGATTCTGAATCCACTGATAAACCGTTCCCATTCATCTTCCCTCCTTTCAGGAAGTCGCTCCTGCGATCACCGCCAGTGTGATCAGGAAAAAAAGTGCCGTGTAAAGGAGAATCTGCAGCAGCAGTCCATATCCTTCACTCACCCCGCCAATACACGCTGTAATCCTTTTATCCGACACTGGCTGAACCATTGCTGCTACAAATTTATATATAAAAGCAAGCAGCACCAGCCGGATCACAGGAACTGCACAGACCATAACTGCGATCACCATTCCTGCTGCCCCGATCCCGTTTTTGATCAGCACCGCACTCCCAAGTGCTACCTCTGCCACTCCTCCCGTCACATCACCGATCCACGGGATCGCTTCTACTGTCCGGTTTACTGCACTTCGCTTCACAGTATCAATGGCAGGTGCAAGAAGTCCCTGAAGCACATTGATCCCGACCACACCTGCCAGCAATGTCTTCAGACACCAGGCAATTCCTTTTCTGATCAGATCCGCAAATTCTGACAGCAGATCCTCTCCCGTCAGATTGGAAAGAACCTGTATCATAACAAATACATGCACAATCGGCATCAGAAGTTCCAGGATCACCAGCTCTACTAAATAGATGATCCACAGTACAATATTATAAAATACCAGAGCCGAGGAACTGCCTGCAGCAAATGCAACTGCAAGAAAGTAACTGGGACATAACAGCTTCATAAATTCGGTCAGATAAGAAAGCAGTTGTTCTGTATCCTGCAACGTATGCTGAAAAGTTACAAGTGACAGGGTCATAAGCAGCATATAAAGAATATAGAAGCTGACTTCCGATACCTGCCGGTTCTGAAAGACGCTTGTAAAATTGTTGAACAGGGCAGCAGCTACTGCGATCAGAATCATATACACCAGTATTTTTTTATTCGTGCCGAACTGGTAAAAAACTGTTTCTTTTATAAACTGCACCACTGTACCAGCTGTGGATCCTCCGTTTTCCGAGATCAGTTGCATAAGTATTTCCCGAAAAGAAAGCTTTTCATCCGGAAAAAGAGTTTTCATTTCCTGATCCAGTTTTGAAAAATCAAATTCTTCAAATAATGCCTCCTGCACCCGGTCTGCCTCTTTTTCTGTATTTTCCGCAGCATAAATGACCTTGCTCCCGAACAGAAAAATTAAAATGGCAAGGAATACGGGAAAAAGCATCCTGATCCCCCGCCTCATCCCAAGAACCCCGTCATGACTTCCAACAGAGTCTGAAGGATCGGAAGTCCCATCGCCAAAATCGTCAGCTTACTGAATATCTCAATCTGGGATGCGATGCTCTGATATCCTGCATCTTTGCAGATGCCTGAAGAAAATTCTGCAAGATAAGTGATCCCGATCATTTTTATCATAGTTCCGAAAAAACGCTGATCCACCTTAATATAATTCCCGATCCTGCCAAGTGAATCCACCGCATCTCTGAGCCTTTCCAGCATACAGCCAAATAAGAGCAGGCTCACAGCAACACTGATATAGACGGCATATTCTGATTTTCCACTTTTAAACTGCACTGCAAAAAGGACTCCCAGTACTCCGATCACTCCCACCTGCAACATACTCATTTTCTCCCCTCTCACAACATGAACAACTGCCGGATCGACTGAAACAGATCGTAAATATATGGAAGCACCCACGATAAGACCAGGATCAGTCCTGCAAGACTGGTCAGAAATGCCTGTTCATCTCTCCCGCTGTGCTTTAAGACCTGGCTCAGGATCGACACAAGGATTCCCACTGCCGCTATCTTAAAAATCAGATTGATATTCATATCCCCTCCCCTGTTCTACCACAGCAGAATGATCAGGAACAGCCCGCTCATTACGCCCAGCCAGTTGCCGATCTTTCTTTTTCCTGCCAGTTCTCCTCTCTGCTGCCTGATCATCAGATCCATCTGCTTCATGGAAAGTTCAATGGACCTTCCCATGGTCTCACGGTCTCCCTGTCCTAAAAATGCTCCAAAATCTCTGATCCATTCCCGGTGCTCTTTCTTCAGTCCGGCAGCTCCAAGATCCTTTTCCACGCATCCTTTCCATATTTCTGTGAAATCAGCGTCTGTTCTTTTCGCAGTCCGTCGTGCGGTATGTTCCAGCCAGCTTTTATATGGCTCTTTTATTTTCGCTGATACATCCATCAGAAGTTCCTGCAACGGTGCCCCGGTATATTCCAGTTGTCCCCGGATCATCCCGGCAATATATCGCAGATATTCCATCTGCCTGAGATAATCTTTCAGTCCTTCCCCATAAAGATAGCCTGCTCCTGCAGTTGCCGTCAGCACTAAAATGCTCCCTATAAGTTTCTGCACAACACGCTCCCCCGTTCATCATAAATTCCCAGGATCTCACCGGGTCCTTTTTCATTTCCAAGCACCACGTATCTCTGGAACATCCTCCTGCGGATCAGGTCTCCCAGTACCGGCTTGTTGGATGCTTCATCCATGTTCAGTCCATGGACGCTTGCGATCATCCGGCAGCCACACTGCATGGCATATTCAATGGCATGGATATCCTCTACCGTTCCGATCTCATCCACTGCGATCACCTGTGGTGACATGGAACGGATCAGCATAATCATCCCTTCGGCCTTCGGGCAGCAGTCCAACACATCCGTTCTTGTTCCCAGGTGATTCTGTGCAATCCCGAGATAACATCCTCCCAGTTCTGACCGTTCATCCACAACCCCCACCGAACAGCCCTTCACATATTCATTTCCGTCAGAAATCTGTCGGATCAGATCCCGGATCAACGTCGTTTTGCCGCAGCATGGAGGTGAAATGATCAGTGTATGACACACCTGCTTATTCGCCACGATATAAGGGATCAGCCGATCCGCACATCCAAGTACTTCATGCGAAACCCTGATATTTAATGATGATATGTATTGTATATTTTTCACCCTTTCTTTTTCCATAATTACTTTTCCTGCCACGCCTACCCGATGACCTCCTTCCACTGTAACAAATCCCTGTCTCAATTCATTTTCATATGCATAGAGAGAATAATGGCTGATATAGTCCATTGTCTCTCTTAATTCCTCTTTTGTTACAATGTACGGTTCTGTTCCTGATCTTAATACTATCTCTTCTTTTCCCCGTACAACCCGCAGCGGCTGTCCAAGTCTCATCCGTATTTCCTGCAATTCTTCCGGCTTTGGGACTGTATTTAAAAGTACTTTTCTGATCCCGGCTGCAAGAATGTTCAGTATTTGTTCTCTTCTTTCCTGTCGTTCCATCTTGTCCACCCCTTTAAACAATATATGTGCAGGTTGTGGAAATATGCAGCAACGTACTGGCTCTTTTAAGAAAAATCTTCTTAAAAATAAAAAAGCTACCAGATTTTTCTCTGATAGCTTTCTCTTTATTTCAATACCAATTCTTCATTCAGTACTCTTTATTCTGCCACATCTTTCATACTGAAGCTGAATCTTCCCATTTTATCTTTTCCAAGGCATACGACTTTCACAACATCGCCAAGGCTTACAACATCCTCAACCTTTTCAACTCTGTTCTTGGAAAGCTTTGAAATATGGACCATGCCTTCCTTACCCGGTGCAAATTCCACGAATGCTCCAAATTCTTTAATGCTGACAACCTTTCCCTCAAAAAGCTGTCCTGCCTCGTAATCTGTTACGATCGTATGGATATATTTTGCAGCCTTCTCCATATTTTCTTTCTCTGTACCACAGATGGATACATTTCCGTCATCATCAATATCAATCTTTACACCGGTCTCTTCGATGATTGCATTGATCGTCTTTCCACGCTGTCCTACAACATCTCCGATCTTCTGCGGATCGATCTGCATCTGGATGATCTTCGGAGCAAACTCTCCAACTTCTGCCCTAGGCTCTGCGATTGCTTTGCTCATCACTTCATCCATGATATAAGTTCTTGCTTTCTTCGTCGCTGCGATTGCTTCTTCAATGATCGGTCTTGTCAGTCCGTGGATCTTGATATCCATCTGGATCGCAGTAATACCCTTATGAGTACCTGCAACCTTAAAGTCCATATCGCCAAAGAAATCTTCCAGTCCCTGAATATCTGTCAGAACCAGATAATCATCATCCGTCTCGCCTGTTACGAGTCCTGCAGAAATACCCGCTACAGCAGACTTGATCGGCACACCTGCTGACATCAGTGACATACTGGATGCACATACACTGGCCTGGGAAGTAGAACCATTGGATTCAAACGTCTCAGATACAGTACGAATCGCATACGGGAATTCAGCCTCACTCGGAAGTACCGGGAGCAATGCTCTCTCAGCCAACGCTCCATGTCCGATCTCACGACGTCCCGGTCCTCTGGAAGGTCTTGTCTCGCCAACAGAGTAAGACGGGAAATTATAATGATGCATATATCTCTTTGTTGTCTCTGTCTCATCCAGTCCGTCCAGTCTCTGTGCCTCAGAAAGCGGTGCAAGCGTTGTAACAGTACAGATCTGTGTCTGTCCTCTCGTAAACATTGCTGAACCATGAACTCTCGAAATCAGGTCAACCTCTGCTGCCAGCGGTCTGATCTGATCGATGGCACGTCCATCCGGACGCTTATGGTCTTTCAGGATCATTTTTCTTACGGTCTTTTTCTGGTACTGATATACAGCTTCACCCAGCTTTGCAAGCCATTCTTCATTGTCGGCAAATGCCTCTTCCAGCTTCTCAGTAATGACACGGATATTTTCTTCTCTTGTCTGCTTGTCGTCTGTAAATACAGCTTCTTCCATCTCTGCCGGAGTAACGATTTCCTGGATGGCATCAAATAATTCCTGCGGAACTGCGAAACTCTGATACTCGTGCTTTTTCTTTCCGCACTCTGCAACGATCGTATCAAAGAAAGTAATCACCTTCTGGTTCAGTTCATGTGCTGCAAAGATTGCCTCGATCATCTTATCTTCAGGAACTTCCTTTGCTCCTGCTTCGATCATGATTACTTTCTCTTTTGTAGATGCAACGGTCAGTGCAAGATCCGATACAACCTTCTGTGCGGCTGTCGGGTTAAATACAAACTCTCCATCTACCAGTCCTACCTGTGTCGTAGAGATCGGACCGTCAAATGGAATATCGGAAATACTTGTTGCCAGTGCGGCTCCGAGCATTGCTGTCAGTTCCGGGCTGCAATCCTGATCAACTGCCATAACGAGATTTTCCAGTGTTACATCATTTCTGTAATCCTTCGGGAACAGCGGACGCATCGGACGGTCAATAACACGGTCTGTCAGGATCGCATTCTCTGATGCCTTTCCCTCACGCTTATTGAAGCCTCCCGGGATCTTTCCTACAGAATACATTCTCTCATTGTATTCTACACTGAGCGGGAAGAAATCAATTCCGTCTCTCGGTTTATCAGAAGCTGTCGCTGTACATAATACAGTTGTATCACCATAGTGCATCAGAACTGCACCGTTCGCCTGCTTTGCCACGCGGTCAACATCCACACGCAGTGTTCTGCCGGCAAGTTCCATTTCAAACTTTTTAAACATATACCTTCTCCTTTGATCTTATTTCATTTCACTTTCTCTGTGGTCAGTCTCTCCTCCGAAACTACTGAAAAACCCATCATCCGCTTCCGGATCATACGCTTTTCAGTGGTCTCGGTCAGTATCCCTGTCCACAATCTTTTTTATTATATCATACCGTTGTTCCATTAGCAAATTATTTCTTTTACAATCAATCTACAGAAAAATGGGACTGTCGCTTTAACGATTTTTAAATCGTGAAGCGACAGTCCCATTTCTATGTAGGCAGCGTGCCAGAGTCTGTGCCTTACATCAAATCCCGGCGACGGATGCTTATCGGATCACGCGGACTCCAAGTACTCCTGAAACTCCTTTGATCTTTGCTGCTACTTCATCTGAAACGATTCCATCTACATCGATTACTGTATAAGCATACTCTTTGCGGCTCTTATTCGTCATAAGGGCGATGTTCAGATCCTCCTGAGCAAGAAGCGTTGTGAACTGTCCGATCATATTCGGAATGTTCTTATGTAAGATCGTAATTCTTTCTGCGTCTCCTCTGACTCCTACATTGCAGTCCGGATAGTTCACAGAATGTGTGATATTTCCATTTTCAAGGAAATCCCGGATCTCTGCTACAGCCATCTTTGCACAGTTATCTTCAGATTCTTCTGTAGAAGCTCCAAGATGCGGGATCACGATTGCTCCATCTGCACCTTTGATCTCCTGTGTCGCAAAATCTGTGACATAACGATGTACTTTTCCCGATTCAAGTGCCTCAACGATATCCTTCTGATCTACAAGGACATCTCTTGCAAAGTTCAGGATCACAACGCCATCTTTCATCAGACCCATGGCATCTTTATTGATCATACCCTTTGTATCTTCCAGTGCCGGAACATGAATTGTGATATAATCACACTCTTTATAAATCTCATCAGCAGTCTTCGCATGATGAATATTTCTCGACAGTCTCCATGCAGAATCTACAGAAACATACGGATCATATCCGTAAACTTCCATTCCGAGATGCGTTGCCGCATTCGCTACAAGGACTCCGATTGCTCCAAGTCCGATCACTCCAAGCTTTTTGCCTTTCAGTTCTGTACCCGCAAATGCTTTTTTCTTTTTCTCGGCAGCCTTCGCAATATCGCCGTCTTCATCATATCCTTTTACCCAGTTGATTCCGCCGACAATATCTCTGGCTGCAAGCAGCATACCTGCGATCACCAGTTCCTTTACTCCATTCGCATTCGCTCCCGGAGTATTAAATACAACGATCCCTTCCTCTGCACAACGATCCAGCGGAATATTGTTCACACCTGCACCTGCACGTGCGATCGCTTTTAAATTCTCTCCGAACTCCATCTCATGCATTTTAGCACTGCGGACCAGGATCACGTCTGCATCTGCAGCATTTTCTGTATTTTCATAATTTGCATCCAACTGACCCATTCCGACAGGAGAGATTGGATTCAGGCAATGATATTTATACATCTTACAGATTCTCCTCTTCAAACTTCTTCATAAACTCAACCAGTGCAACCACACCTTCGTACGGCATTGCATTATAGATGCTTGCACGCATACCGCCTACTGTTCTGTGTCCTTTCAGGTTCTCAAATCCGGCTTCTTTCGCTTCTTTTACAAATTTCGCATCCAGATCCTTATCTCCTGTGACAAACGGTACATTCATCAGAGAACGGTCTTTCGGTACAACTGTCCCTTTGAACAGCTTACTCTGATCCAGATAATCATAAAGCACTTTTGCTTTCTTTTCATTACGCTCTTTCATTACTTCCAGACCGCCCATCTTCTTCAGCCATTTGAAAACTTTACCGCAGATATAAATGCCATATGCCGGTGGTGTATTATAAAGAGAACCTGCATCTGCATGTGTCTTATACTGAAGCATCGTCGGAGTTCCCGGAAGAACATCTTCTGTGATCAGATCTTCACGGATGATCACGATCACCACGCCTGCTGGTCCGATATTTTTCTGTACTCCACCATAGATCACACCATACTTTGTCACATCTACCGGCTCAGACAGAAAACAGGAGGATACATCTGCCACAAGTGTCTTTCCTTTTGTATTCGGAAGTTCTTTAAATTTTGTTCCGTAAATCGTATTGTTCTCACAGATATATACATAATCAGCATTTTCAGAGATCGGAAGATCAGAACAATCCGGAATATAAGAGAACGTCTTATCTTCAGATGAAGCAACTACATTCACCTTTCCATATTTTGCAGCTTCTTTTGCTGCTTTCTTTGCCCACTGACCTGTCACGATATAGTCAGCTTCTTTCTTCTTCATCAGGTTCATCGGAATCATTGCAAACTGCTGGGATGCTCCGCCCTGAAGGAATAACACCTTATAGTTATCTGGAATATTCATCAGATCTCTTAAATCCTGCTCTGCTGCTGTAATGATTTCTTCAAATGCCTTGGAACGGTGACTCATCTCCATAACAGACATTCCTGTTCCATTATAATCCAGCATTTCTGCTGCGGCTTCTTTGAGTACTTCCTCAGGCAGGACAGCCGGTCCAGCCGAAAAATTATACACTCTGCTCATTTTTTCTACCTCCTGTTATTCGTGTATATGCAAAAAGAGGACAAAGCCTCTTTCTGTCTCATAAATTAACGATTCTTTTCTTTCAGATCCTGCTCATCAAACGCTTCGCTGATCGCAGCCCCCGGTGCTACCATCGGCCATACTTTATCATCACAGTCGATCATACAGTCGATCAGAACCGGACGTCCCGATGCCAGTGCCTTTGCGAATGCTTCTCTGAACTCTTCCTGCGTTGTGGCACGCATTCCTTCTGCTCCCATCGCTTCTGCCAGTTTAACATAATCTACAGCATCTCTCAAGACTGTTGCGGAATATCTTTCATCGTAGAACAGATCCTGCCACTGGCGTACCATACCAAGTACATGGTTATTGATCACTACTTCAATGACCGGAACTTCATGACGTACCGCTGTCGCAAGCTCATTCATATTCATGCGGAAACAGCCGTCTCCCGCCACATTGATCACCGTCTTATCCGGGCATCCTGTCTTTGCACCGATGGCTGCTCCCAGTCCATATCCCATCGTTCCAAGTCCGCCGGATGTCAGAAGTGTTCTCGGCTTTGTATATTTGAAATACTGTGCCGCCCACATCTGATGCTGTCCGACCTCTGTTGTGATAATGGCATCTCCTTTGGTCTGACGGTAGATTTCTTCTACAACAAATGGTCCCGTCAGGACACCTTCATGATATTTCAGTGGATACTTTTCCTTATAATCCTGTATCTTTTTCATCCATTCTGCATGATCCTGCTGAGGCAGAACTTCATTTAATTTCCTGAGAACTGCCTTGATATCACCGACAACACCCTGGTCAATGATAATATTCTTATTCATCTCCGCAGGATCGATATCAATCTGAAGAATTTTTGCATTCTTTGCAAATGTCGCCGTATTTCCGGTGACACGATCACTGAATCTTGCACCTACTACCACTAACAGGTCGCACTCGCTGACTCCATAATTGGATGCCTTCGTTCCGTGCATTCCCAGCATTCCTGTATATCTTGGATCGGTTCCCGGAAATGCTCCTTTTCCCATCAGTGAATCCGTAACCGGTGCATCCGTCTTCTCAACAAACTCTTTCAGTTCTTTACTTGCTCCGGAGAGAATCGCTCCGCCACCCACAAAAATAAATGGCTTTTCAGATGCCTGGATCATTTCTGCTGCCGCAGCAACCTCTTTTTCATCTATATGCGTAAATTCACGATTATAAACTCCCGGATTTTCTTTTTCATATTCTGCCTTCTTCGCAGTTACATCCTTCGGAATATCGATCAGAACCGGACCCGGTCTTCCCATCTTCGCAATACGGAATGCCTTACGGATCGTATCTGCAAGCTGGTTTACATCTTTAACGATAAAGCTGTACTTCGTGATCGGCATTGTCACTCCGGCGATATCAATCTCCTGAAAGCTGTCCTTTCCAAGAAGCGGTACTCCTACATTACAGGTGATTGCGACAACCGGAATCGAATCCATATAAGCTGTGGCAATTCCCGTCACAAGGTTAGTTGCTCCCGGACCGCTGGTTGCCAGACATACGCCTACTTTTCCTGTTGCTCTCGCATATCCGTCTGCTGCATGGGCTGCTCCCTGTTCATGGGAGGTCAGGATATGTCTGATCTCATCACGATGCTTGTATAATTCATCATATACATTCAGGATTGCTCCGCCCGGGTATCCAAATACAGTATCCACGCCCTGTTCTTTCAGGCATTCTATTACTATCTCTGCTCCATTTAACTGCATGGTGCTTTCCTCCTGGTACTTTCTTTATTTTGCTTTCGGTACTTCCAAAATTGCACCACGGTTTCCTGAAGTAACCATAGAAGCATATCTTGCAAGATATCCCGTCTTTACTTTTGGCTCTCTCGGCTGCCATTTTGCTTTTCTTGCTGCCAGTTCTTCATCGGATACATCCAGTTCCAACTTCAGTTCCGGAATATTGATCTTGATGATATCCCCTTCTTCGACCAGTGCGATCGGGCCGCCCACGGCTGCCTCCGGTGATACATGGCCAATAGATGCTCCTCTGGAAGCTCCACTGAAACGTCCGTCTGTGATCAGGGCAACTGTTGAGCCCAGTCCATATCCTGCAATGGCTGAAGTTGGATTGAGCATTTCTCTCATTCCCGGTCCACCCTTTGGTCCCTCATAACGGATCACGATGACATCTCCCGGATTGATCCTTCCGGTCTTGATCGCCTCTGTGGCTTCTTCATCACTCTCAAAGATTCTTGCAGGTCCCTCATGAACCAGCATTTCATCGCAGACTGCAGAACGCTTTACAACGCTTCCGTCCGGTGCAAGATTTCCCTTGAGTACTGCAAGTCCGCCTGTCTGAGAATACGGATTGTCGATCGGTCTGATAACTTCAGGATTCTTGTTCACGCATCCTTCAATATTCTCACCCACTGTCTTTCCTGTTACAGTCAGGCAGTCTGTATGGAGCAGACCTTTCTTGTTCAGCTCATTCATAACTGCGTAAACTCCACCTGCCTCGTTCAGGTCTTCCATATAAGTGTGTCCTGCCGGAGCAAGGTGGCACAGATTTGGTGTCTTCTCACTGATTCCATTTGCAAAATCAATCTCAAAATCCATTCCGATCTCATGAGCGATTGCCGGAAGATGAAGCATACTGTTCGTAGAACATCCCAGTGCCATATCTACTGTCAGTGCATTCAGAATTGCATCTTCTGTCATGATATCTCTCGGACGGATATTCTTTCTCACCAGTTCCATCACCTGCATACCTGCATGCTTTGCAAGCTGAATCCTTGCGGAATATACTGCCGGAATCGTACCATTTCCTTTCAGTCCCATACCAAGTGCCTCAGTCAGGCAGTTCATGCTGTTGGCTGTATACATACCTGAACAGGAACCACAGGTAGGACATGCTTTATTTTCAAATTCACAGATATCTGCATCATCCATCTTTCCTGCAGCATAAGAACCTACTGCCTCGAACATACTGGAAAGACTCGTCTTACTTCCCTTTACATGTCCTGCAAGCATTGGTCCGCCACTGACAAAGATTGTCGGGATGTTCACACGGGCTGCTGCCATCAGAAGACCCGGCACGTTCTTGTCACAGTTCGGAATCATAACCAGTCCGTCAAACTGATGTGCCATTGCCAGGGCTTCTGTAGAATCTGCGATCAGATCTCTTGTTACAAGAGAATACTTCATACCAATATGTCCCATGGCGATTCCGTCACAAACTGCGATTGCCGGAACCATGATCGGTACTCCTCCTGCCATTGCCACTCCCATCTTGACTGCCTCTGTGATCTTATCCAGGTTCATATGCCCCGGAACGATCTCATTATAAGAACTTACGACTCCGATCAATGGCTTCTGAAGCTCCTCCTCCGTCAGTCCCAGTGCATTGAAAAGGGAACGGTGCGGTGCCTGCTGAATGCCTTTTTTTACTGTATCACTTCTCATTTTCTTATCCTCTCTTTATATATAGAAATCATCATTTATCATTTAATATAGGAGCAGATCCTGTCACCCATCTCTGCTGTACCGATCTGCTTCCTGCCATCTGACATGATATCGATCGTACGGTAACCATCTTTCAATACTGCTGCCACCGCTGCCTCAATCGCATCAGCCTCTTTGTCAAGATCAAAAGAAAATCTCAGCATCATTGCTGCGGACAGGATCGTTGCGATCGGATTGGCAATACCCTGGCCTGCAATATCCGGTGCAGAACCGCCACTTGGCTCATACAGACCGAACTTCGTATCATTCAGACTTGCACTCGCCAGCATTCCGATCGAACCCGTTACCATGCTCGCTTCATCCGACAGAATATCTCCGAACATATTTTCTGTGAGGATAACGTCAAACTGTGCCGGATCTTTTACAAGCTGCATTGCACAGTTATCAACCAGCATATGCTCTAACTCTACCTCCGGATAATCTGCTGCAACTTCCTCTACGATCTTACGCCATAATCTGGATGAGTCAAGGACATTCGCTTTATCTACGCTGGTCACCTTTTTTCTTCTCTTCATTGCAATATCAAATCCGCGTCTTGCGATTCTGCGGATCTCGTTCTCATTATAAGTCAGCTCATCCTTTGCTGTCACAACTCCGTCGATCTCTTCCGTACTTCTCTTTCCGAAATACAGACCTCCCGTCAGTTCTCTCATGATCATCAAATCAAATCCACGGTCTGCAATCTCCTCTTTCAGAGGGCATGCCCCTTTCAGTTCTTCATAAAGAACTGCCGGTCTTAGGTTTGCGAATAAGTTCAGACCCTTTCTCAACTGCAAAAGACCTGCCTCCGGACGCCTGGACGGCTCTAACTGATACCATGGGGATGTCTTTGCATCTCCACCGATGGATCCCATCAGTACTGCATCACTTGCCTTTGCTGCCGCAAGTGTCGCTTCAGTCAACGGTACTCCTGCTACATCAATGGATGCTCCTCCCATCAGAAGCTGCGTGTAGGAAATAGTATGTCCGTACACTTTTGCGACCTGATCAAGAACCTTCATCGCTTCCTCTACGATTTCCGGTCCGATTCCATCACCCTTGATTACTCCGATATTCATATCCATGTCTCACTCATCCTTCCAAATGTAAAAATACTAATTCTAATCATACCGCATTTTTGTATGTCTTTCAAGTCTTTCGCTCAAAAAACCGAGGACGCTCTAATATTTTTCATATTCTGTCTTTCGCTTATTGCATCGCAAAAAGGCATGTGAAAATGAATTTACATTTTCACATGCCTCTGTTCTTTTCTGACCCGACTTAATCCGGTCTGCTTATTCTGCTCCCGGCTTTTCGATCTGAGCGATCGCTGATTTCTGCATCGGGATTCTGCAGTTCTTATTATTACCAAATTCTACGATCACATCATCATCTGTAATATCAATGATAACTCCGTAAAATCCGCTGGTTGTCAGTGCTGTATCGCCAATCGCCATATCTGCGAGCATCGCCTGCACTCTCTTCTGTTCTTTCTTCTGTGGACGCATCAGTAAGAACCACATACCTGCGATCAATACAACATAAAATAGAATCAATCCGATTGATGACATTTTTGCTCCTCCTAACTACTTTTGATACACAATAAATCTACTATACACAAAAAAAATTATTTCTTCAAGCATTTTTACAAGATTCTATAATTTTTTCCTATTTTTGCTCCATTCCTTCCAGTTTCCGTTTCTTATATGCCTTATATTCCCCGGCATCAATCGCATCCCGGATTTCTTCCATCATTGTATTATAGAAATACAGATTATGGAGAACACATAATCTCATACCCAGCATCTCTTTTGCTTTCAGCAAGTGACGGATATAAGCACGGCTGTAGCTTCTGCATGCAGGGCAGCCACACCCCTCTTCGATCGGACGGTCATCCAGTTCATATTTTGCATTGAAAAGATTCATCTTTCCATGGTTCGTATAGACATGTCCATGTCTTCCATTTCTTGATGGATAAACACAGTCAAAGAAATCTACTCCACGGTCAACCGCTTCAAGAATATTCGCCGGTGTTCCAACTCCCATCAGATAAGTCGGCTTATTCGTCGGAAGATGCGGTACAACTTCATCCAAAATGCGGTACATTTCTTCATGGCTTTCTCCTACTGCCAGACCACCGACCGCATAACCATCCAGATCCAGTTCTGAAATCTGCTGTGCATGTTCAATACGGATATCTTCGTAAATACCTCCCTGGTTGATGCCAAACAACATCTGCTGTGGGTTGATCGTATCCGGCAGTGCATTCAGTCTTGCCATCTCATCTTTACAGCGTTTCAGCCAGCGAGTGGTACGTGCCACAGAATTTGCCATATACTTCTTATCAGCCACACTGGATGGACACTCATCAAATGCCATGGCAATCGTAGAAGCCAGATTGGACTGGATCTGCATACTCTGCTCCGGTCCCATAAAGATCTTTCTTCCATCAATATGGGAATTAAAATGAACGCCTTCCTCTTTGATTTTTCTTAATGATGCAAGTGAAAAGACCTGAAATCCGCCCGAGTCCGTAAGGATCGGCTTATCCCAGTTCATAAACTTATGAAGTCCTCCCAATTTTTTTACTACCTCATCCCCCGGTCTCACATGAAGATGATAAGTGTTGGAAAGCTCTACCTGCGTCTTGATCTGTCGCAGATCATCCGTTGATACTCCGCCTTTGATTGCAGCGGCAGTACCAACATTCATAAATACCGGAGTCTCGATCGTGCCATGCACGGTCGTCAGACGTCCACGTTTTGCCATCCCGTCTCTTTTTATTAGTTCGTACATAATTAAACCTCATTTATTCTATTACTCATGGATGATGACCGGTGTTCCGACACTCAGTTGATCATACAGACTTGCTGCCATATTCAGAGGCATATTGATGCATCCATGTGATCCCTTATTCGTCTGATAGATCGTACCGCCGAAAGCCGACTGCCAGGTTGCATCATGAAAGCCTACTCCGGTCCATGTCACACGCATCCAGTAATCAACCGGGGTCTGATAGATCGGTTTACCTGTAGCCGGGTTGATCGTACCCGTCAGAGTTTTATTTCTCTTAAGTTCCAGAATTGAATATACACCTGTCGGTGTCACACGGTCCGGTGTTGGTTTTCCTGTTACCACATCTGTCTCAAGAACAACTGCTCCATTTACAATATACCACATATGCTGGGTTGTAACATCTACTTCTGCATAAGTACTTCCCCAGTCCTGTGCATCATGGGTAGCTGCCGTCTGGACATAAGTTGGTTCTTTCTCGATCACTTCTCCCTTTTTTATGCTCTCGATCAATGCTGTGGCTTCTGTTGCCTCATCCACCGACCATCCGTAAGTTCCACCGGAAACATTCACCGTCTTGCCGGTAGGTGTCGTGATCGTTCTTGTCGAACCGACTGTATCATAAGTCTTGCCAAATTCCCGCATCCACTCTTTTACCTTATCCTCATCAAAGGTAACATTCATATTTTCATCATAAGACAGCCACTCTGAGATCAGAGTCTTGTCGACTACGACATTTTCTTTCATCTTATAAGTGATACTGGCTTTCAGATACTCATTCATCGTATCACAGGCCGCCTGGACTTCCGGTGAATCTGAAGTATACTTTGGCAGTGTATAACAACCTTCATCCAGCATATTCAGTTCGTCTTTGAACTCTGTTATGTATTCCTCAACTTTCTTTTCCAGCACTTCTGTATCTACCTGCGTACCATACACTTCCGGTTCTACAACAAAAGAAGTACCATCAAACTGCGGATGGGCAGACTGTGGCTCGGTCTGATCCTGCGTCACCGCCTGGATGGACTGGATTTCACTTTCCAAAGCGTTCTCGTCAAAACCTACCTCCACAGTAACATCCGTTGAACTCTTGGAGAAAAATGCTTTCGGCCAGAGCAGCGGATTCTGTCCGTCCAGTGCTTTCTGGATGGATCCATTCTCTTTATATTCCAAAGAAATATCCGTTCCGCGAATCACATCCGTCTGCTGGTTCTGCTCTATGATCTTAAGTTCATAACCGTCCACCTGCTCTTTGATGTATTTTTTCACAGCTTCAGCATTCTTTCCCGAAAAATCTTTTCCGTTGATTTGCGTATTCACATAAAAATGCCCTATGAAATAAGCTGAAATGCCAAGATAAATCAGCACGATACCGGCAATCACGCCACCGATGATCATCCATCCCTTCTTTCCAAGCTTCTTTCTTTCTTTTTTCTTCCTTCTTTTACGTCTTTTCCGCTTTCTGTCGCCATTCTTTTCCTTATGCTTCTTTTTCTTTTCTTCTTTCTCTTCTGACACAGATGGCTCTCCCTCTGCCTCTGTATCTGCTACTACTATATTTTCATCCGTACTTTCAAGAGTAACCGCCTCGGAAATATCTTTTTTCTTTTTACTCATCTGCCATTATTTCCTCCCTTTTCTCTTTTTCCACTAAGCTATTATATTACGAAAATATTCAAAAGTACAGACCTTCTTTTTTTCTTCATTGAATCTTAAATAGATGTCGGGGCAAAAACCCCCGACTTTGATGCCTACGGATTGCTCCGTGCTACGCACTCCCACAACCCTGGCATCTTAAATATTCTTGCACCCGGACCTTTCTTCCTATATAATATCACTATGCCCTCAGTGCAGTTCTGCGTGTTATGGACTGTATTGGGGGTATGATTCGGAATTGAGTTTTATTGCACGTTCTTCCCACCCCCTGTCTGCACAATGCTTTGCAGGGGTTTCGGGGAGGACGCAGGAAGGAGTTACTTAATATGAGCGGTTCATCATTTGGAACATTATTTCAGGTCACTACATGGGGAGAATCCCACGGACCGGGTGTCGGAGTCGTCATCGACGGCTGTCCTGCAGGCATCTCTCTTACGGAGAAAGATATTCAGACATTTCTTGACCGGAGAAAACCGGGACAGAGCAAATATACAACAAAGAGAAACGAATCCGATACCGTCGAGATCCTTTCAGGTGTATTTGAGGGACGTACTACCGGTACACCGATTTCTCTGATGGTCCGTAACCAGGATCAGCGTTCAAGGGACTACGGTGATATTGCCGTTTCCTACCGTCCGGGTCACGCGGATTTCTGTTTCCGTGAGAAATACGGTTTCAGGGATTACCGTGGGGGTGGACGTTCTTCCGGCCGTGAAACCATCGGACGGGTTGCTGCGGGTGCAGTTGCTTCCCTTCTCCTGAAAGAACTTGGAATTTCCGTCTGTGCCTATACCAAATCCATCGGTCCTTATACTATCGATGAAAAAGATTATGATTTTAATACCATCAACCAGAATCCTCTTTATATGCCAGACCAGACCATTGCCGAAAAGGCCGGTCAGTATCTCTCTGATCTTATGGCAGACTGTGATTCTTCCGGTGGTATGATTGAATGTATCGCCTCAGGACTTCCGGTCGGGCTGGGCGAACCGGTCTTCAATAAACTGGATGCCCTTCTTTCTCACGCAATAATGTCCATTGGTGCTGTAAAAGGTGTAGAAATCGGTGATGGTTTTGCTGTTTCCCACTCTGTCGGAAGCACCAACAACGATCCTTTCTGCATCAGAGATGGAAAGACGGTGAAAAAAACCAACCATTCTGGTGGTACTTTAGGCGGCATGAGTGATGGTTCTGATCTTATATTGCGTGCAGCCGTTAAACCGACTCCTTCCATTGCCGCCACGCAGCATACCGTGAATGAGGCCGGAGAAGAGATTGACATTTCCATCCACGGAAGACATGATCCTGTCATCGTCCCTCGTGCGGTTGTGGTTGTTGAAGCCATGACTGCCCTGACGCTGGCAGACCTGCTGCTTTGCAACACTGTTTCAACCATTGATAAAATTAAAAAAGTATACGAGGAAGACTGAGATGCCCAACAAACTAATCGATATCATTAATATCACAAAATCTTATGACGAGAACGTGATTCTCGATCAGTTAAATCTTTACATCCGGGAAAATGAATTTTTGACACTTCTTGGTCCCAGCGGATGCGGAAAGACTACCCTGCTCCGGATTCTCGGAGGATTTGAGACTCCCGATTCCGGTGATATCATTTTTGATGGAAAAAATATCAACAATCTGCCGCCAAACCGCAGACAGTTAAATACTGTATTTCAGAAATATGCACTTTTTTCCCATATGTCCATCGCTGAGAATATCGCATTCGGACTTAAGATCAAGGGGAAATCTAAAGGCTATATCCGGGATAAGATCCACTATGCCTTAAAACTGGTAAACCTGGAGGGTTACGGTGACCGTACCCCGGACTCCCTCAGTGGCGGACAGCAGCAGCGGATTGCCATTGCACGTGCTATCGTAAATGAGCCAAAAGTTCTTCTTCTGGATGAACCGCTCGGTGCCCTCGATCTGAAGCTGCGTCAGGATATGCAGTATGAGCTGATCCGCTTAAAAAATGAACTTGGGATCACATTTGTCTATGTTACCCATGACCAGGAAGAAGCCCTCACCATGTCCGATACCATTGTTGTCATGAACCAGGGATATATCCAGCAGATCGGCACACCGGAAGACATTTACAATGAACCACAGAATGCTTTTGTAGCTGATTTCATCGGTGACAGTAATATTCTGCCCGCTACCATGGTAGAGGATAAAGTTGTAAAAATGCTTGGGGCAGTCTGGAAATGTGTAGATGTGGGATTTGGCCGCAACAAACCGGTTGACGCGGTCATCCGCCCGGAAGATATCGACCTTGTGAAACCCGGAGAAGGGGTGATCGACGGTGTTGTTACGAACCTGATCTTTAAAGGGGTTCATTATGAGATGGAAGTGCTTGCCAATAACTACGAGCTGCTTGTCCACAGCACAGATCTCTTCCCTGTCGGTACAGAAGTCGGTATCCAGGTCGATCCTTTTGATATCCAGATCATGAAAAAACCGGAATCTGAAGATGAGGAGGCTCCTGCACTTGAAGCATAGAAAATTACTTGCCGGCCCATACCTTTTCTGGGCAGTTTCTTTCGTAATCATCCCGCTGCTCATGATCGTATATTACGGTCTGACAGATAAAGAGGGTCATTTTACATTTTCCAATCTGGGAATGATGACATCGCAGGAAAATTTGAAAGCACTTGGGCTTGCGTTGCTTCTTTCCCTGATCAGCACACTGATCTGTCTGGTTCTTGCCTATCCGCTGGCAATGATCCTTTCAGAAAAGAATATGAATCAGACGAGTTTTATCGTATTGATCTTTATTCTCCCGATGTGGATGAATTTCCTGCTCCGTACACTGGCATGGCAGACACTGCTTGAAAAGAACGGTGTCATCAATAACATACTGCATTTTCTTCATCTGCCGGAGCAGTCGCTGATCAATACTCCCGGAGCGATCGTACTTGGAATGGTTTACAACTTTCTTCCATTTATGATCCTGCCAATTTACAATGTACTTGCAAAAATTGACCGCGATGTACTTTATGCTGCAAGAGATCTTGGTGCAAATAATATGCAGACTTTTTTCAAAATCATTCTGCCTCTGAGTGTCCCGGGTGTCATCAGCGGGATCACGATGGTTTTTGTACCATCTCTGACAACCTTTGTCATCTCGGATCTCCTTGGCGGAAGTAAGATCCTTCTGATCGGAAATGTCATCGAACAGGAATTTAAGCAGGGAAGTAACTGGCATACAGGCTCAGGACTTTCACTGGTCCTGATGATCTTCATTATTGCAAGTATGGCACTGATTGCAAAATACGATAAAAATGGGGAGGGAACAGCATTTTGATAAAGAACGCAGCAAAAAGAATCTACCTGGTACTGATCTGTCTGATCCTGTATGCTCCGATCGTAACGTTGATGGTACTTTCTTTTAATAATACAAAAACCCGTTCCCGCTGGGGTGGCTTTACAGGCAAATGGTATGTCTCTCTTTTCCAGAATAAAGAGATCATGAATGCACTTTATACCACGCTGATCATTGCGTTGCTCTCAGCCCTGATCGCAACTCTGATCGGAACTCTGGCAGCACTTGGAATGCAGGTTATGCGTTCCCGGACAAGAACACTTTTTATGGGGATCACAAATATTCCCATGCTGAATGCAGATATCGTCACCGGTGTTTCCCTGATGCTGCTTTTTATTGCCTTCCGGCTTACCCTTGGCTTTAAGACGATCCTGCTGGCTCACATTACATTCAATATCCCTTATGTGATTCTGAGTGTCATGCCGAAATTAAAGCAGACAAACAAACGCACTTATGAAGCAGCACTGGACCTCGGTGCTTCTCCGCTCTATGCTTTTGTCAAGGTTGTCCTGCCTGACATCATGCCGGGAATTTTTTCAGGATTTCTTTTGGCATTCACAATGTCACTGGATGATTTTGTTATCACCCACTTTACCAAGGGGCCTGGAGTCGATACTCTTTCCACAAAAATCTACAGTGAAGTCCGAAAAGGGATCAAACCGGAAATGTATGCACTTTCAACTTTGATGTTTGTTACGGTTCTGATCTTACTGATCCTGATCAATCTCTCACCGGCAGATAAACGCAAAAAAAATGTACCTGTACGGTTTGGACGTGCAAGAAAAATCGGACGTTTCTTCTTCCAGAAGCTGATTCCGGTAGCAATGGCAGTTCTGATCGTGATTGGTGGGTTTATCTACGGACAAAAAGACGGAACCTCAAAGAATGGACAGGTGATCGTATACAACTGGGGAGAATATATTGATCCTGAGATCATAGATCTTTTTGAAGAAGAAACCGGAATTGATGTTATATATGAAGAATTTGAAACCAATGAAATCATGTACCCGAAAATTCAGTCCGGTGCGATCGCCTATGATGTTGTCTGCCCGTCAGATTACATGATTCAGCGAATGATTGAAAATGATCTGCTTGCAGAGATCAACTATGATCACATTCCAAACCTGAAGTATATCGGTGACAATTACATGAAAATGTCCCGCCAGTTCGATCCGGAAAACAAATACTCTGTTCCATATCTCTGGGGAACGGTCGGTATCCTTTATAATAAAAAAATGGTTGATGAACCTGTTGACAGTTGGGGAATCCTCTGGGATAAAAAATACGAAGACAGTATCCTCATGCAGGACAGCGTCCGCGATGCCTTTGCCGTTGCATTAAAATATCTCGGATATTCACTGAATTCCACCGACCTTGACGAACTGGAAGCGGCGAAAAATCTGCTGATCGAGCAGAAACCTCTGGTTCAGGCCTATGTCATTGACCAAGTTCGCGATAAAATGATTGGCGGCGAGGCAGCTCTTGGTGTAATCTATTCAGGTGAAGCCCTCTATTGCCAGCAGGAAAACTCTGATCTGGATTATGTAATTCCAAAAGAGGGAACAAATATCTGGATTGACTCCTGGGTAATTCCTAAAAATGCAAAGAATGTAGAAAATGCAGAGGCTTTCATTAATTTCCTTTGCAGACCTGATATTGCCAAAATGAACTTTGATTATATTACCTATTCCATTCCAAATACAGCCGGCCGCGATCTCATTGAGGACGAGTCCCTGCGTAACAGTCCGATCGCATTCCCTGATGACTCAAAGCTTGAGAACTGCGAGACATTCCGGTTCTTAGGGGATGATAATGATGCGTTGTATAACAGACTCTGGAGAGAGATTAAGTCGAAGTAAGTGTAAATTTGTAGTTGTTGGGGTGAAAATATTTCGGCAGTCAGAAAGATTTTAATAGAAGAGCATCCATATCCGCCCTTGCTGTTGCATCGCAGTGCAGGACCCGCTTTACCTCAGCCCGTTGACAACTTGTAACAGGAACGTGGAAACACTCGTGCAGAGGCACTCCTGTTTACATTCCTTAACAAGTTGGGCAAAGTGTCTTCGGAACGCTCCTTGTCAATGCACTGCTCACGCAACAGCAAGGGCGGATATTAGGCTTTTCAAATCAGAAAATTTTCCCTCATGCCAGAACAGTTTCTCCCAACAAACACGAAATTCCAATAAGAAATAAAGAGCCGGATGGCTATCAACTAAGATGAATGATTAGTCAAATATCTTAGTCAATAGCCCTCCGGCTTTTTCTATTCTTTTTAAATTTGCATTGTTGGGTGGATACGCTGTGGAGCTAAAAAACTTCTTATCGAGATGGTCAGCGGAAAGCAGGGTGTTCCTGAGCAGGTGCATTAGCAGGAGCGTTCCGAAGACACTTTGCAGCGTTTGTTAGAGAAAGTAAATCGAGTGCCATTGCACGAAGATTTCCACTTTCGAGTTACAAACGGTCAACGGGCTGAGGTAAAGCGGGCCTGCACCGCGAAGGAATATCCTGCTTTCTGCGTCCGCTTCGCCATAAAGAAGTCTTTTGCTTTACAAGCGTATCATTCCAACAACTACAAATTTACACCTGAAAGCATCCGCCCCCGATAAATTCCCTCAGCAGGGAATTAGTCGGTACACATTCGCTTCCGATTCCCACAAAATAATCAAAAAATTTCAGCAGTCGCTTTGCTTCCAGATATTCCTCCGAATTTTTATCTACTGCAAAAAGAAGCGGTTCTACATATTGCTTAAGGACTGCAAGTTCATAGCTTAAGGAGGAATTGAACATAACATCTGCCTCTTCCTGATAAGGGAAGATATTTTTTTCTTCTCCACGACGTACTGAAGGCCACATGGATATTGTCCTCGTTGCTGAGGCTCCTCGCGTTCTCGCATCACGCACCAGTCTGCGGATCAGACGACCATCTGTTGATGGAATCCGGTTATGCTCATCAATATTCAATTGAGTCAATGCACTGATGTATATCTTGAATTTATTCTCATCACACAGATTCCTTGTGAGTTCAGGATTCAGGCAATGAATCCCCTCAATCACCAGCAGATCATTCTCTTCCAGCTTTTTAGGTCTGGAACTGTATTGCCTTTTCCCGGTCTTAAAATCAAAGATTGGAAGATATACTTCCTCTCCCCGGAGCAGAGCATCCATATCCGCATTGAACTTTTCAATGTCGATTGCCTGCAGACTTTCAAAATCATAATTTCCCTCTGCATCCTTCGGCGTATGCTCTCTGTCCACAAAATAATTATCTACGGCAATCGGGTGTGGTCTTAATCCGTTCACCTTTAACTGAATCGACAACCGATGAGAAAACGTGGTCTTTCCCGAGGATGAAGGACCTGCGATCAGGACAAACTTCACATTCTTCCGGGAAGCGATCTTCTTTGCAATTTCTCCGATCTCCCGCTCCTGATGTGCCTCCTGTACCAGCACTACTTCTTTCATATCCGATGTAGTAATCCTGTCATTTAAAGCACCAACTGTATCGATCTCCTGCAGATCTCCCCAGCGTATTGCTTCATGCCGTACCTGGAATAACTTATTATATGGTTCAAACGGAGGAACAGTTTCCGGATCTTCTTTGGAAGGCATCTGGATCACTACACCATCCTCGTATGGATATAATGCAAAATATTTCAGATAACCTGTATCAGGAACCATATATCCATAAAAGTAGTCTTCAAATTCATTGATACTGTACAGATTTACCTTTGAAACCCTCCGGTACGCAAAAAGCCTTTCCTTGTCATACATTCCATACTTATGGAACAGCTCCACAGCTTCTCCAGTATCAATGCAACGCTTTTGGATTGGGATTGCCATTTTTGCAAGTTCCCGCATCCTCGCCTCTACCTTTGCAAGAAATGTCTCATCCGGCTTTTCTTTTTTGTCAACCGTACAATAAAATCCGGGACCCATCGTAAAATGTACCCTGATCCTTACCCGGTGTTTCAGATCATGCCCGGAAATATCATGGAATGCTTTAATGAAAAGGAAACACAGACTTCTTCGATATGTGTCATTTCCAATAGGATCTGCCGTTGTAAGAAAATGAATCTCGCAATCCTTTTCAACTGTCTTCCGTAACTCCCGAAGATGATAACCATCGACCATTGCCAGGACGATCTGATGTTCATAATCAGGCTGGAACTCTCTGGCTATCTCGGAATATGTCGTACCTTTCTTATATTCTTTCGTAATATTCCCTAAGGTCACTCTGCATACAGACTCTTCCATCTGCCGCCACCTCCTGCATAATTCAGACGATCTGAAATGGATGTTCTACCGGATCTGTCAACACATCCAGTACCGGTAATTTTCTGTTCAGAAACTGTTTCATGTCTTCGATAAAAATATATTCCGTTCCGTAATGTCCTGCATCAATAATTGCAAGTCCCTGCTCCACTGCGTCCAGTCCGTCATGATGTCCGATATCTCCGGTCACCAGAACATCCGCTCCCTTTGCAAGTGCCACCGGAATGCCGGACTTTCCCGATCCCGGAAGAATGGCAAGTCTTCTGACCGGACGGTTCATGTCTCCGAATACTTTCAGACTGCCTAATTCCAGTTTATGCTTTACATAAACGCAACATTCTTCCAACGTCATCGTCTCCGGCAGTTCTCCAATTCTTCCGATTCCCTTTTCTTCACCGACTTCATCAGTCTGCGTCACATCCAGTACATCCGTATGGGCAATGTCCAACACTTTTCCTGCCAGCTCTGCCATCCCCAGTACATCATAATTCGTATGCATCGCATAATAAGAAATATCATTCTGGATCAGCTTTACGATCCTCCGTGTAATAAAATCTTCGTCTGTCACTTTCTTTACGGCTGAAAAAAGTAACGGATGATGCGTGATAAGCATATCTGCTCCTGCCTCGATCGCACGTTCGATCACCCGGTCTGTTGCATCCAGTGCCAGGTAAACCCGGTTCACTTCCTTATCTGCACGTCCTGCCAGCAGCCCTACATTATCAAAATCCAGTGCTGCCGTTCTTGGATATGTCGCTTCGATCACCTGCATAATTTCTTTACACTGCATAATAATCCATCCCTTTCTGTGCTTCTTCCAGTTCTTTTTTTAATTCTGTTCTTCGCTGCTCAATACGTCTGTTCTCTTTTCCATCCAGTCCTGCCAGGATCTGCTCGCGGATCAATATCTCACGTTGCAGATACTCTCTTAGTACCGGATTGCGGTTCTGAAGAAGAAATCTGCCATATTTCAGTTCCGGCTCTGACCACATCTCTGTCCTTTTTCCAGACTTTATCTCTTTCCCGGACTTTAATTTTTCCTCTTTTCCGGAATTTGATTTCATTTCTTCCCAGGATTCTTCCTCCTTATCTGAGGTTTTCTTTAATGGACATACCTTCAGGATCGTATAGTATTTACCGTCATCCTTTACCATATTTTCGTCCAGGATATCATAGCCTTCTTCCAGCAGAAACCTTCTGACCCTTTCGATCTCCGACTGGGGCTGCAAAATACATTCTTTCAGACTTTTTGCGATCTGCTCTCCCTCCGTCAGGATTCGGATCATCAGACCTCCGCCCATTCCCGCAATGACGGCTGACTCAGCTTCTCCTTTTTTCAGTGCTGAAAAGCCATTCGACAGGCGGATCTCTATCTTCTTTTCCATTTTATTTTCTGCTATATGTTCTCCCGCCCTCTGCAGCGGTCCTTCATTAATGTCCATTGCGATTGCTCCGGGAATGCGATTCTGTTCCACCAATGCAATGGGAATATAGGCATGGTCTGTTCCAATATCCGCTAATTTATAACCGGCGGTCACAAAATCTGCGACCGCCTGTAATCTTGTTGATAATTCCATCATTAATCCAAATAATCTCTTAACTTTCTGCTTCTGCTCGGATGGCGAAGCTTTCTGAGTGCTTTTGCCTCAATCTGACGGATACGCTCTCTCGTAACGTCAAATTCACGTCCTACTTCTTCCAGAGTTCTTGCACGACCGTCATTCATACCAAAACGGAGTCTGAGTACCTTCTGTTCTCTTTCTGTTAATGTGTCCAGCACTTCATCTAACTGTTCTTTCAGTAATGTCTGAGCGGCAGCCTCTGCCGGAACAGGCACATTATCATCCTGGATAAAGTCTCCAAGATGACTGTCCTCTTCCTCTCCGATCGGAGTCTCCAGTGATACCGGCTCCTGTGAAATTTTCAGGATCTCTCGCACACGTTCCACCGGCATATCCATTTCTTTTGCAATCTCCTCCGGCAATGGCTCTCTTCCCAGCTCCTGAAGAAGCTGTCTTGATACACGGATCAGCTTATTGATCGTCTCAACCATATGAACCGGAATACGGATCGTTCTGGCCTGGTCTGCGATTGCTCTCGTGATTGCCTGACGAATCCACCACGTTGCATAAGTACTGAACTTATATCCCTTATGATAATCAAATTTCTCCACAGCCTTGATCAGTCCGAGATTTCCCTCCTGGATCAGATCCAGGAAAAGCATTCCTCTTCCCACATATCTCTTTGCAATGCTGACTACAAGTCGTAAGTTCGCTTCAGCCAGTTCTTTTTTTGCTTCCTCGTCTCCTTCTTCCATTCTCTGTGCAAGCTCGATCTCACGCTCCGCACTCAGAAGCGGAACTTTTCCGATCTCTTTCAGATACATACGCACCGGATCTTCAATGCTGACGCCCTCCGGGACAGACAGGTCGATATTCTCAACATCTACATCATCTTCATCCGATATGATAATATCAATATCTACATCCACATCGTCTTCCGTATCTTCACTGATCCGCAGAACATCAATATTGTTCGCTTCAAGATAATCGAACACTTTCTCCATCTGATCCGCATTCAGTTCCATATCATTGAAAAAATCATTGATCTCCTGAACATCAAGAATGCTCTTCTTCTTCTTTCCAAGTGCAACCAGTTCTTTGAGTCTTTCCATGAATTTCTGAGTAATATCTTCCATTGTCCATCCTTCCTTCGCTGCGTGAAAAACGCAGCCTGTCTTCTTTATTTTATCCTTCTTAAATAGAAATATGCAGTGTCCTGAGGTTCTCCAGTTTCCGCTTCTCCTCCATCAGCTTCTGAAGTCCCGCCATATCGGTGGGATCCAGATTCATCGTCTGATAATCAATTCCCGATGCTTTTACTTTCAGTATCGTTTCACGGAGAGCCTGTTCACGCTCTTCCTTTGTATGCAGTTCCCTGATCCTTGTATTGAACAGTGAGGCAACCTCCCGATGTTCTTCTTCCCCGGTAAAATGATTCAGGATCTTTGCCGGATTCAGTCCGCCCTCTTTTCTCTGCTCATACAGAAGCTCCGCCACCGTCCGGTAAAGGTCTTCCGTAAAATCTCCCGGACTTATGTAATTGCTGATCTGATCGAACAGACGCTCTTCCTCGATCATCCATGTCAGCAATGCTTTCTGCGACAGATGGATTCCGTCTTCCTTTTTCTTTTCCACGCCATCTGCACGCTTCGGTCTCACCACCGGTCTCGCCATTCCCGCACTGACTGCTGTCTTCGCGACCATCTTATCCAGACTGTCCCGGCTGATCCGGTATGCCGTGGCAACCGCTTCAATATAATTATTACGTTCCAGTTCATCTTCAAAGGTCAGAAGCCGTCTCGATACTTCTCTGAAGAACTCTGTCTTCCCCTCCGGTGAGTTCATATCAAACTCCCGTTCCAGCATCTCCAGGCTGAACATAAAGCCATTTCTTGCCGCCTGAATCCTTTTTTCATACTCCTCCGCTCCCAGATTTTTGATAAATTCATCCGGGTCTTTATACGGATCCATCCGGATCACTTTTGCTGAAATACCAGCCTCCCGCAGGATTGGCACTGCACGGAGTGCTGCCCTGGTTCCTGCATCATCACTGTCATAAGTCAGATAAACTTCCTTTACATATCTTTTGATCAGCGATGCATGCCCCGCTGTCAGTGCAGTTCCCAAAGATGCGACCGCATTCGTAAATCCTGCCTGATGCAGAGAGATCACATCCATATATCCCTCGCACAGCAGAAAATATGGTTTCCGGGATGTCCTCGCACGATTCAGACCATACAGATTCCTGCTCTTGTCAAAAACCACTGTCTCCGGTGAATTCAGATACTTCGGCTTTCCGTCTCCCATAACACGACCACCAAATCCGATCACCCGATTATTCACATCCATGATCGGGAACATGACTCTGTTCCAGAACTTATCATATACGCCCTGACGTTCATCCGTATTGATCAGTCCCGCTTTTCGGATCAGCTCCTCACTGTACCCCTTTCCTCTGAGATACTTATAAAGATCATCACTGTACGGATTGGAATATCCGAGACCAAATGCCAGTATCATTTCATCAGAAAGCTGTCTGTCTTTCAGATATCTGTACGCATGGAAACCACGTTCATTCTTCAACTGCACATAGAAATACTTTGCTGCCAGCCTGTTCATCTCCAGGATCGTCGCTTTCAGATCTGCTCTTTCCTTTGCCTCTTTTGAGTACTCCTGCTCGGGCAATTCAATGCCCGCCCGGTCTGCCAGATATTTCATCGCTTCTACAAAGGAGAAATTCTCATATTCCATCAAAAATGTAAATACATTTCCACCTGCTCCGCATCCAAAGCAATAATACATCTGCTTCTGCCGGCTCACAGAAAATGACGGGGACTTTTCATTATGGAAAGGGCAAAGCCCGAAATAAGAACTCCCCTTTTTCTGAAGCCTTACATAGCCGGATATCACATCTACTATGTCATTTCTTGATCTTACTTCTTCTATCAGCTCTTCTGAATAGTACATGTCCGCCTCCACTTAAAAGAATACTCTATTGGTTATATTCGACAAAACTTCTGACTTTCCTTTTTATTTCACAGGATTTTTTTAACTTATTTTCTACTTTTCTTTCAGACGTCGTTCCAGTGCATTTACAACCGTTTCCAGAACTTTGATCCTTGCATAGTATTTATCATTGCCTTCTACTACAATCCACGGTGCATATTCTGTCGACGTCCGAAGCAGCATCTCATTGACTGCTGCCTCATACAGATCCCACTTTTCCCGGTTACGCCAGTCTTCCTCTGTAATCTTCCACTGCTTTTCAGGATTTTGCTGACGTTCCTTAAATCTGCGTTCCTGCTCATCCTTATCAATCTGCATCCAGAATTTCAACACGACCGCACCTGCATCATACAGATCTTTTTCCATATCATTGATCTCCTGATAGGCTCTCTGCCACTCTCCGGCTGTACTGAATCCCTCGATCCGCTCTACCATCACCCTGCCATACCATGTCCTGTCAAAAATAGCAATATGCCCGTCCTTTGGCATTGCTTTCCAAAATCTCCACAGATAATGATGTGCCTTTTCCACTTCTGTCGGTGCTGCTGTAGGATTCACCACATACCCTCTTGGATCCATTTTCTCCGTCAGACGCTTGATAGCACCACCTTTTCCACCTGCATCCCATCCCTCAAATCCAATTACCACCGGAATCCTTCTCCGATACACTTCTCCGTGCAATTTCTCTATTTTCTTCTGCAGCTTCTTCAGTCTTTTTTCGTATTCTTCTTTTCCATAAGCCAGCGTCAGATCTGCCCTGGAGAGAACGGATGACTGAAGCATTTCCAGTTCCCCACCTGCCTGACGCATGATTTCTGCTGCTTCCTGCTGACCTGAAACCTGTTCTGCCGCCTTAATTGCCTGTTCCTCCATACGCCTTCTCTGTACAGCTTCTACCGCCTCAGCAAGTGCATGGATCACCGTCATATAAATCTTTACTGTCGCAAAACGCCTGTCGGTTGCCTCGATCACAGTCCACGGTGCAGATTTTGTATCACTTCTGTATAATACTTCTTCCATCATGGCTGCATACTCTGAATATTTTGCATTTCTCTCCCGGTCTCCCTGAGAAACCCGCCAAGCGGTCTCCTTCTTTTCTAAAAGCTTTTCAAACCTCTTTTTCTGCTCTTTCTGATCAATATCCAGCAGAAGCTTCACCAGGATCGTTCCACCATCCGTCAACTGCTTCTCAAACGCCTCAATCGAATGAAATGCTGTCTCAATTTCTTTTTCTCTTGTCCTTTTTTCAAACCGGTCAATCAAGACTTTCCTGTACCAACTGCCATCAAAGATAGCAATCCGCCCCGCCTCCGGGGTCTTTGTCCAGAATCTCCACAGGAACGGATGCATTCGTTCATCCTCAGTCTCTGCTTTGATCGGAAATACCTGAAATCCTCTCGGATCCATACTCTGGATCAGCTTTCCGATCTGAACTCCCTTTCCCGATGCACCAAAGCCTTCAAAAACAATCATCACCGGAATTTTCAGTTCTCTGCATTCTCTCTGCAATCTGCCAAGTTCTATTTCCATCTGCGGCATCTTCGCTTTATACTCTTCTTTAGAAATCTTTTTTGTCAAATCAACCTTTTCAAGCATTGCATCCTCCTTCAAATTCATTCGCACTGTTCCAATTCTATCCTTATTATAGCATAAACAACTTCATTTCATCCCGAAGAATACATTTTAGCAAACAAAAAAGGAAACCTTTCTTAACTTAAGGTCTCCTTTTTCAACTTAATGCGGAAGATGGGACTTGAACCCACACGACACGAATGTCACAAGATCCTTAGTCTTGCTCGTCTGCCAATTCCGACACTTCCGCTCAAACAATATATAATGCGGAAGATGGGACTTGAACCCACACGGCACGGATGCCACAAGATCCTTAGTCTTGCTCGTCTGCCAATTCCGACACTTCCGCATTTCATATGTTCTATGATCTTCACAGGATTGCTCCGTGCTGACCACGAATAGTATAATACTATGTTCAAGGTGAAATGTCAACAGTTTTTTTAATTTTTTTATTAATATCTACAATTTTGACAATTCACATAAATCAAAAGAACTGACCCCACCCGGAATCAGTCCTCTTTTCTCAGCTTTTGATAAAATTAAGCTACTTTTTCTTTTGCAAGTGCTGCAAGTGTAGCGAATCCTTCTTTATCGCTTACTGCAAGCTCTGCAAGCATCTTTCTGTTCATGTCAACGTTAGCCAGTTTCAGACCGTGCATGAATTTGCTGTAAGAAAGTCCGTTCATTCTTGCTGCTGCATTGATACGGGCGATCCAAAGCTGTCTCATCTGACGCTTACGCTGCTTTCTTCCTGCATAAGATGATGTAAGAGCTCTCATTACAGACTGCTTTGCAACTCTGTACTGCTTGGAACGTGCTCCTCTGTATCCCTTAGCCAGTTTTAATGTTCTGTTATGTTTCTTCTTAGCGTTCATTCCGCCTTTGATTCTTGCCATTTCTTAATCCTCCTTAATCAACTCTCAAATCTTACAGATATGGTAAAACCTTTTTCATGTTCTTTACATTGGTTGCATCTGTAATTGTAGCCTGTCTCAGATTTCTCTTTCTCTTTGTAGATTTCTTTGTTAAGATATGGCTCTTGTAAGCTTTATTTCTTTTCAGCTTTCCTGTACCTGTTGCTTTGAAGCGCTTTGCAGCCGCTCTATTAGTTTTGATTTTTGGCATGATAATTTCCTCCTTTATTGTGCTGCCTTTCCGGATCTTCATCCCGGGTCATATTGCTTTAACGTCTTTCAGTTAAAACCATGCTCATATTTCTGCCTTCCAGCTTTGCTGCCTTCTCAACGACTGCAACATCTTCCAGCATCTTTGCAAAATCATCCAGTATATGCTTGCTCTGCTGTACGTGAGCCATCTCACGTCCACGGAAACGCAGTGTCACCTTGACCTTATTTCCCTTGGAGATGAACTTCTTAGCATTATTCATCTTCGTATTAAGGTCATTTGTATCGATATTCGGTGATAAACGCACTTCCTTGATTTCAACAGTTCTCTGCTTCTTCTTGGCCTCTTTTTCTTTACGGGTCTGCTCATACTTATACTTTCCGTAATCAATAATCTTGCAGACTGGCGGTTTCGCTCCCGGAGCAATCTTTACAAGGTCAAGCTCCGCTTCCTGTGCAAGTTTCATAGCTTCTCTTGCTGACATGATACCTAACTGTTCTCCATCCGTGCCGATCAGTCTTACTTCTCTGTCTCTGATCTGCTCGTTAATCATTAAATCGCTAATTGTCGTATACCTCCGTCAAATGAATTTCCTTTAGGTTCTTTGCGAAAAACACAAAAAAACGAGTGAATATCATATCCACCCGACAAATATACAAACTTTCAGCAAAAGTTCTTCTTATCGATATCAGACCATCAGTCACTCATTTGTGCTGCGGTGAGAGTGGATACTCTACTTGGTTTTTTGCTTAACGCAATGTATAATTTACCACATCCCACCACTTCTGTCAACACCCTGTTTTGTAATTATTTGCAGTAATTGTATTTTGTAATTATATCTGCCCATACCAAATCATTTTCTGAGGTAATGGATCCTATCTGAAACTATGGATCAGTTTCTGAAAATTATCTTTTTCTATACGTTAATATGATACCTGTTACAAATGCAACAAAAACGAATGGAGCGATCCTTACGAACAGAAATTCAACCCCATGCAGAAATGTACCTGCAACTGCCAGTTCAGGATTGTTGAAATCCCAGTTTAAATACGCACTTTGCATCGTTCCGAGAAAAATAAAACCTGCCACTATTCCCACGCACCCGACGATCAACAACCAGCGGAATATTCTGATCCTCATTGCACTTCTTTTAGCAAGCTGAAGATTGATTGTCTCAAGTTTTTCAGAAATACTTTTTAAATTCAATTCATCATCAGGACATGGTTTTTGTATATTCTCACCTAATAAGACGCTTACCGAAGTATCCAGTTCCTCTGCCAGTGATATCAACATTCCCGAATCAGGAACTGATATCCCCGTTTCCCTTAGTTAAAGATATTGTTGGGTATCTCAAGATGTGTCATTCGATTTTGCCGATAAAGCGGTAGAAGATTTCCACTTCCTGTTCCCGGCTTCCGTCCTCACTTTTGACCGCTTCATGGACAAGGATTTTTTCAATCAGCGTATTCAGAAGTTCAGCCGTCAATTCTGTGGGATTGACATACTGTTTCATCAGACCTATCCACTTTTCAGCGTCAACCGCTGTCTGGGCGGCGACCTCCATCGCTTCGTGAAGCCGTTCAATTTTTGCGTCCAATTCTCGCTGTTCGCCCTGATACTTTTCGGACAGCATATTGAAATTGTATTCTGTAATGCGTCCGGCAGACCAGTCCTCATACATTTTTGCAAACAGGGTGTCTACTTCTGCTTTGCGCTTTTCCGCCTTTTTCAGTTCGGCTGTCTGCCGCTTCCTTGCAGTATTGCGTTCCTTGTCGCTGGCGTTAAGTAGCCGTTTCAGAAGTTTGTCCCCATCCTGCTGTACCAGCACAGACCAGTATTGCAGACGGGAAAGGACATAGGCGTAAAGCACATCATAGCGGATATAGTGCATGGAACACTGGTGCAATCCTTGCCCGTACTTGCTACAATGGTAGTGGGCATAGTGATTTTTGTTCTGGCTGTTCATACCATAGGCCAGCGACCAGCCGCAGTCCGCACATTTTACCAGCCCGGAAAATATCTGTGTTGTGCCGTTCTTCTGCCGTCTGCGCCTGTTGCAAATCTGCTCCTGTACTTGACGGAACACATCTTCGGAAATAATCGCTTCGTGGGTGTTCTCCACACGATACCATTCCTCTTTTGGCTTGCGTACTTTCTTCTTGTTTTTGAATGAAATATTGGTCTGCTTATTGTGGACGCTGTGTCCGATATAGGTTTCCTCTTTCAGAATACTTTTCACCTGCGCTATCGTCCACGCATAGGCTTTTTCCTCCGGCGCTCCGGCATAGATATTTGCGAAAGTGCCGTATCTCTGGAAATTCAGCCAGCCGGAAGTAGGTACTTTTTCTTCGACCAAAATCCGTGTAATGCTGGCGGCTCCCCGGCCATGAACGGCAAGGTCAAAAATCTTTTCGATAATCCACCTTGTTTCCGGGTCAATCAGAAGATGGCCTTTCTTATCCGGGTCTTTGACATAGCCAAGCGGAGCATAGGCTCCATAGTGTGCGCCATTTGCGAACCGTGTCCGCATGGCCGCCTTTACCTTTTTGCTGGTCTGGCGGGCGTGCATTTCATTCAGAATGTTGAGGAATGGGGCAAGCTCATTCTCTCCGTTGATGGTGTCCACATTGTCATTGACAGCGATATAGCGGACGCCTTTGCTGGGAAAGTAGATTTCCGTGTACTGGCCGGTCAGAATGTAGTTTCTGCCTAAGCGGGATAAATCCTTCGTAACAACGCAGTTGATTTTCCCGTCCTCAATGTCATCAATCATTCTCTGAAAATCCGGCCTGTCAAAGTTCGTTCCAGACCATCCATCGTCGATATATTCATCTATGACATTCAGGCCATGCTCGGCGGCATATTGCCGGAGCATCATGCGTTGTGTCTGAATACTCCCGCTTTCTCCTTGCAGTTCATCGTCCCGGCTCAATCTCATATAAAGCGCCGTGTTGTAAATCGTAGTATTGTAAGGTTGTTTCACCGTTAAAAATCCTCCTTCTAAAGAAACAACCCACGCTTACAATACTTTTGCTCTATGGCAATTATATCATAAGCGTGGGCGTGTTATCAATGATGGGCTATCAGGTTGAAGCGGCTTTTTCTGCGGTATGCCGCACCACATCTACAATCAGATCACCGAGGGGCTTCCCGCCTGCGGCGAAGTGTTCGGAGATTTTTATACGGTTGTTCCCACATACAAAATACTGCGTGCCGTTCTCTGCTTGTATGACCTGCCCTGTCCGGGGTGTAAAAATATCGCTTTCGCTTTTTGCCATCCAGTGTCCTCCATATTCAGTTTTCAAGGTACAATGCCGCACAGGAGCGGCGAAAATTTCTGCTTATACTATCACCTTTCCTTTACCGTGTGCCGCTGCTGCCGTTTCAGTTCCGCCAGTATATCCGGCGGGATACGGTCAACCAGCCGCTGTAAATTGTCCAGTTCGCTTTTCAGCTTTGCCCGTTCCATCGTATCTTTCATCTTGCCTTTTTCACTGGCCTTTGCCCTTGCTTCCAACTTCTCATTCTCCGCCAACAGGTCATTGATTGTGACCTTGTACTTTTTCAACTGCCCGGAGAAGTTCTCCATCTGCGGGAACCACTTTTTCAGCATGGAGAGGGCTTCCTCTTTTTTCTTTCCGGCGTTCAGTGGGTTAATGCCGTCAAGGGCGGCTTCAATGGCTCTGGCCTGTTTGGAGAGGGAAACCGCCTGTTTGAAAATCCGGGTGGGGATATGCTTCCGGCCTGTCTTGCTGGCACTTTCCCCACGCTCCAAGTCAGGATATTTCTCCACCATATAGGCGTGAAAATCGTCCTGCCACTTCGTCAGGTTTGCCCGGTTGCCGATAATCTCCTTTGCGCACAGGCGGTTGTCCTTTGTCAGCGGAACAAAGGTCAAATGCAGGTGGGGCGTTTTCTCATCCATGTGTACCACCGCCGACACGATATTTTCCCGTCCTACCCGGCCAATGAGGAAATCTGCCGCCCTTTGGAAGAACGCCTGTATCTCCTTTGGGGATTTCCCCTTGAAAAACTCCGGGCTGGCGGTTATCAGCGTATCGACAAACCGTGTGCTGTCTTTCCTTGTCCGGCATCCGGCCTGCTCGATACGGCTCTGAATGAAGTGGTAATAGCGTCCCTCCGGCTTGACGATATGGAAGTTGTATTTGCTCCGGCTTGTGTTAATGTCGGGATTGCTGGTATACTGTTCTTTCTGTCTTTCGTGATGGGCTTCCAGCGGCCTTGCAGGGTTGCCCTTGTGCTTCTCAAACCGCAAAATTGCGTGTTGTGCCATTCTGCTCCTTTCCCCATTCCTTTCCTATCCGGGGTTTTCTACAGGGAAAATCCCGCCGGAATTATCTCTGATACGATAAGAATGGAATGGATATAAATCAGTCATTTTAATCTTTGTATTTCTATATACCGTCCGGTTTTCATACTTCAGGAGGGCGGTTTCCGTACTTCATGGGTACGGTTTTCAGTCCTCCGGCGTACCAGAACCGGATTTCTTGAAGTCGGTGTTTGGAACCGCTTCATAGGATTTTGGGAAAATGCGGTTGGGTTTTCCACAGCCCTGCTTCTGGATTTCCACCAGTCCGGCGTATTGCAGTTCCCGCAGGGTGTTCACCGCTTTCTGCCGCCCACAATGGAGCAGGTCAACCTCTTCGCAGATAGGGTAATACAGGAAAATCCGTCCGCAGTCATCCGCCCACCCATTCTTGCGGGACAACTCTGTCCGGCGCAGGATAAAGGCGTACAGAACCTTTGCCTCGTTGGACAGGGGCCTGAATGTGGGGGCTTCAAAGAGGAAATTCGGGAGCCGGGTGAAGCTGAACGCCTTTTCCGGCTGATGGATATAGATGGTATTTGTCATAGTGCGTTTTGTGGACGGTTAGAAGCCCGTTTTCCGGGGCGGGCGATACTTTATACCACCTGCCCCGGTTTGGGGCTTGCGGAGCCTGATAAATCAAGGCTTTTTTCGCTCCTAACTGTCCACAGCAGACCTCCTTTTCCGTTCACTTTCTGTTTTCTGTCGCCTGTGAACTCTGGCGGCACAGCCGGGGCAGTATTTTGCCCGGTTGGATTTGGGGACGAACACGCCGCCGCAGACCGCACAGCGTTTCAAGTCCCTATCCCGGAAAATCTCCGCTTCCAGCGTTCCGTCCAGCGGCAAGACCGACCAGCGGAACCACTTACAGCAGACCGAGAAAGAAATCGTCTGCGGGCAGGTGCAGGTGTCCCCATCGTCAAGGACAATGCAGTTGCCGTCCTCACAGCAACAGCACTCCCGGCGTATCAGGCTGGCCGCCTGTTTCCTCTGCGCCGGTGTCATGCGGTAAAGGGAACCGTCCGGCCTGCGTTCCAGCGGCGGCAAGTCTTTATAGGGGTTATCTCTCATGCGTTCCCTCCATTTTGCTTTCCGTTGCCGTTCCTCCGAAAAGGTTTCCTGCCCCATTCCTGCGGCGTGTTCCGGCGTTGGCACGCTCCCCATACTTCGGGACATTTTGTCCCGAAGTCCGGCTCCTTGCGGTGCTTCCCCAGCCGGGGTATCCCTTTTCGGACGGTCATTCTGTTTTCAAGGTGCTGTCCATCGATGAACTACCCTAAGTCTACACCTAAATGACCGCCCGTTCCGTATATCCGAAAGGTGGGAAATCGGCTTAAGAAACAGGCTATTTCCACGCTCTCGGAATTGTGGTAAAATAATAAGTACAGAGTGACAAATTGGAATTTGTAGTGGGGCAAATAATATGATATTACACAATGATATATGTAGTATAAATATCTCCATAGATACAACATACACTGTTGAGTCAACGGATAATAAACCATATGATTTGGTGATAAATCCAAGGCACTTAAAACACAGTGATATGTATAAGGTTTTTTCTATACAAATAGATTTGTTCAGCAAAACAATCAGCATTGCAATGATAGGCGATTTTTATAGCTATGACAAAGATTGTGCTGTGCTTGAGGATAAAATTTTGACCATCTTACAAAATGACGCTATTGTTCAGTTGAACATAAATGATGGTACTATGATAAAGTTCAAAGAATTTGATTGTTTTGGCTGTAATTATGGAATATACAGAGTACAGAACGGTTATATCGTTTATGGAGAAATAGAAATAACCATGTTAGACTTTAATTTCAATAAGAAATGGTCATTTTCGGGTAAAGATATATTTGTATCTATGTCAGATAAAAAGGCATTTGAGTTATGTGAGAACTCAATTAAGCTACATGATTTTGAAGGAAATTTTTATGAAATTGATTTTTCAGGAAAGTTGATAAGTGAAGTGTAATATATAGATAAATCCTAATTTATCAGGCAGACAAGGAGGGAGAGCATGGAGTTATCCATACAGGAACGGCTAAAAGACCTGCGTGTGGAGCGTGGGCTGACATTGGAACAACTTGCGGAGCAGACCCACCTCTCCAAGTCTGCTTTGGGCAGTTATGAGGGGGACAAGTTCAAAGACATCAGCCACTATGCCCTTATTGAGTTGGCAAAGTTTTATGAAGTGACCGTTGATTATCTGCTGGGCCGCTCCCAAACAAAAAATCACCCAAACGCCGATCTTGCAGACCTGTGTTTGAGTGACGATATGATTGAACTATTGAAAAGCGGGTTGGTGGACAATTCTCTTTTGTGTGAACTGGCGACCCACCCGGAATTTCCCCGGCTCATGGCCGACCTTGAAATCTATGTGAACGGCGTAGCGGGAAAGCAGGTGCAGAGCGCAAACGCCATTGTGGACGCTGTGAGTGCAACGATTATGAAACAACACAATCCCGGATTGACCGATCCGCAGTTAAGACAGCTTATCGCCGCCCATATTGACGACGACAGCTTTTGCCGCTATGTGATACAGCAGGACATAAACAAGATAGCCCTCGACCTGCGGGAAGCCCATAAGGACGATTTTTTCAGCGTTCCGGAGGACAACCCACTGGAAGATTTCTTACAGACCGCCGAGGAAACTGCCAGTCCCGACAGCGACCCGGAACAGGCGGCTATGGCATTTATCTGTAAGCGGCTCAAGCTGAACTATGGGAAACTGTCAGAGGAAGAAAAGAAGTGGTTGAAAAAGATTGCACAGAAATCGGATTTACTGAAAAATCCAAAGCCACAACGGGGTAGAAAGTAAGGGAGCGACAAAATCCTACTTGACAAAGGAGTGCGATGATATGAAAAAAGCGATAGGTTTGATAGCCTTGCTGATTTTAATAATGGGGCTGGTCGGCTGTAACGGAGAAACGGTTAATATCGACTTTCCCTTTGAGGTTGGGGATGTTGAGAATATTGAAATGTACCACTATGCGGGAGTACCTGTATCAGCGGAAAAGAAAGTAGTCGTTGCAGAAAGTGATATAACGGGCTTGTATGATATGTTTGAGGACTTATCGTTGAAAGACAAACAAGTTGAGGAAACCACAGGGGCAGATGTGACCAGCTTTCGATTTAACCTTTCAGATGGAACAAACTACGAACTGATTTATGTCTGTAATGGAGTCAAGAACGGAAAGCTGAAATCCTCCACGGGCAATTTTGAATATTTTACAAGTTCAGATATTGGCTCTTATTGGTCTAATATTGACCTTGAAGCAGTTCCAGTTGAAGAAAGCGAATTGCCGAAGTAGCCCGACTAATTAATTTTTATCGGGGAGATAGCAAAGCCAACCGAGCCAGTCAACGGTCAAGATGAACGGCGCATAAATGCGCCGCCGTTGACAGCCCCGCCCGTCTTTGCTGATAGGCAATCAAGGCGGGAAAGCCCTAAAACGGCTTCCCGCCCATTTCAATTTTTAGAGAAAAACGCCGCAAAATCAGAAAGAGAGCGGTAAATCTGAATTGCGAGGGAGAATGTAGATGAATCAAGGAAGAATTATTGTGATTACAGGTTCGCCGGGAACAGGAAAGACAACAACTGCGTCGATTGTCGCAAAAGAATCGAACATGGATAAATCTGTGCATATGCACACAGACGACTTTTTTCATTATTTAAGCAAAGGAGCAATACCGCCGCATTTACCAGAGTCCAACGAACAAAATTTAGTTGTCATTGAAGCCTTTTTAGAAGCTGCAAAGCGCTATGCCCGCGGCGGATATGATGTAATTGTAGATGGAATTGTCGGGCCGTGGTTTTTAGAACCATGGAGAGCCCTTGTTCGAGAAGATTATGAAGTACACTATATTGTTTTAAGAGCCAGTAAAGAAGAAACTATGAAACGAGCTGTGGAACGTTCAAAATTAGACAGAAAAACAAATGTTGAATTAGTAGAAACAATGTGGGAGCAATTTTGTAATTTGGGGATATATGAATCGAATGTTATAGAAACGACAACCTATTCTATCCAAGAGGCTGTTTTTGCAGTAAAAGAAAAAATTTCAAGTGGAGCCGCATTGCTATCTTAAACGATTTCTAAAAATCGAAATTTCATTTATCAGAGAAATAGCAAAGCCAGTCAACGGTCAAGATGAACGGCGCATTTCATGCGCCGCCGTTGACCGTCCCGTCTGGCTTTGCTGATGGGCAATCAAGGCGGGAAAGCCCTAAAATGGCTTCCCGCCCATTTCAATTATGAGAAAAGAAACACTCCAAAATCAGAAAGAGAGCGGCCAAGCACTTTGAGGGATTGGTCGCCTTGTTCACCCATTCAGCGGGACGGCGGGTGGCGGTCAAGGCCGGGTGTAAGCCCCTTCATTTCAGCCTTGACGGTTGCCCGCTGTCCTGTTACTTTTCCGGGAGTGTAGCCACAACTTCGGGACACTTTGTCCACAAGTCGGAGCGTAGGACGAGGGACGGGGGCTTTCATATACGCCCAGTCTGCTGTTGAAACCAGACCTGTGCTTACGGCTCTACGCCACGCAAGCACAGCCCTGTTTTCCTGCCGCTTCAAATGCCCTTGCCCTCCCCGGCGGCAACGGCATTTTCACGGCAACGCCGACAGAGCGTATAACACACTACACTTTGCTTCGCAAAGTCGTGTGCCAAATGGGGGCGTTGCCCCTTTGGAAACCTCCACAAGAAAAGGCGGTACGCTACCCCTCCACGGGGCGCATACCGCCTTTTCTTGTTATCCAGCCCTCCGGCTGTATCGGTTGAGCAAAAGTCCGCGTGGGATTGATGTGGTATCTTTAACTTTGGGAAACTCCTCTTTCCCATTTTGATACCGTCTGCCTTACTACATTCAGCCTGACTGCCAGTTCTTCCTGTGAAATTCCTTTTGCCTTTCGCAAATTCTTAATATTTTCATTCAACATGATCTGTGCCTCCTTTATTTTGATATCCTCATTAAACATCAAAACGACCGTTGCCACAAGCAACGCAAAATAACATTGGCTTTTATCTTCTCTTTATCATAACACTACCATAGAAAATAAAGGAATACTTCTCTCCCAAATTGCCGGTTACTTCATGCTCCCCTATCTGGTGTGGATGACGTTTGCCGGATATTTGAATTATATTGTCTATTTATTAAATTAAATGGAGTAAATTTGTATTTGTTGGGGGATACGCTTGGAAAGCAGAAAACTTCTATGTGGCAGAGCGGACGCGGAAAGCAGGGATATTCCCTCGCGGTGCAGGCCCGCTTTACCTCAGCCCGTTGACCGTTTGTAACTCGAAAGTGGAAATCTTCGTGCAATGGCACTCGATTTACTTTCTCTAACAAACGCTGCAAAGTGTCTTCGGAACGCTCTTGCTAATGCACCTGCTCAGGAACACCCTGCTTTCCGCTGACCATCTCGATAAGAAGTTTTTTAGCTCCACAGCGTATCCACCCAATAATACAAATTTAAAAACGATAAAAAAGCCGGATGGCTATTGACTAAGATATTCGATCGTAAATATTAGACAGTAGATATTGTATTTACTATTTGACAAATCATTCATCTTAGTCGATAACCTTCCGGCTTTCTACTTCTTATTGAAATTTCGTATTGTTGGGAGAAACTGTTCTGGCATGAGGGAAAATTTTCTGATTTGAAAAGCCTAATATCCGCCCTTGCTGTTGCGTGAGCAGTGCATTGACAGGGAGCGTTCCGAAGACACTTTGCCCAACTTGTTAAGGAACGTAAACAGGAGTGCCTCTGCACGAGTGTTTCCACGTTCCTGTTACAAGTTGTCAACGGGCTGAGGTAAAGCGGGTCCTGCACTGCGATGCAACAACAAGAGCGGATATGAACGTTTTTTCATCAGATACTTTCTACTGCCGAGATATTTTCACCCCAACAACTACAAATTTACACTACAAAATTCATCTTCTGCTCATCATACTCCACAGAAAATCCTTTTCTTTCAAAGTATGCTTCCACCAATCCGTACATCTCATCATACTTCCCTTCACATGCACAATTTCCAAGTGGTTCGATCCAGAAGGACTGTCTTCCACAGGTGTCTCTGAGATGAATTTTAAAATTCAGACCTTTTTCTTTAAGGATTCCATTCAGTTCAATTACATCATTAAATGATACATAACCCATTTTTTATTTCCTTCTTTCTTATCTGATAAAACAGGTTCCATTCGTTCGAGAGATCATCTCAGCAGCACAGTTCTTTCTTCTCTTTTTATTTTCAGCGTCCTGAGATACTCTTTCTGTTCTGATGTGATCCGGTAACTTTCTATTGCTTTCTGAATTGTTTTATTATGCGTCCACAAATCCATTCTCCTCTCTTCCAAGAAAGGAAGAATCTGCTCATACTGCTTAGCAAGTGCTGTTGCAAAATACCATGCACGCACCATATTCACATAATACTCCTCTGAACGGATTGCAGCAACTTTTTCCGGATACTCAATTTTAAAGTTATCCCCCAGGTAATATTTCATCAGCATATTCACTCCAAAGCGGATCGTATATGGCTGATCCGATTCCATCCATCGATAAACTTCGCTAATATAAAGATCCAGATGGTTTTTCACCGTTTTCACTGCCAGCAGATCACAGGTTGCCCAGTTATCTATATATGGCAAAAACCGTTCCAGTTCTTCCACACATTTCTCATACTCTTTCATCTGCTCAATCAATAACCCATGCAGATTATTTTCTTCGTAGTACTGATGCGGTAAAATTTCAAGAAACTGCTTTGCTTCTTCTTTCTTTCCAAATTTCTTTGCATATGCCCTTAGTGCCGGAGTTCTGATTCCGATCACTTTCTCCTTGTCTACAGAAGGGATCAGTTTTGCATGAAAATCCCTGTATTTCAGATCCTGCAACACAAAAAGTTCTTTTTGGACTGTCTTTCTCACTTCTTCTTTCGTCATCTTATGTCCTGTCCTCTATTTTTGTAGTTCTGCATTGTCTGATAATTCTATTTCAAATTCAGATCATCTATCCATTCTACCTGCTATATATCTGATCCTTATCTTTTATTTCCCATAAGGAAAACCGCAACTACTCCCGGTCCAGTATGACTTCCGATCACAGTACCGATATTATTGATCAGCACTTCCGGATTTCCCAGCTTTTCTTTTACTCTTTCCGCTACATATTCTGCGTCCTCTATGCAGTCTCCATGAGTGATCATCACCATATCATTTTCCCAGCCTTCCGACTGCTCCACCGCCATATCAACAATTTTATTCAGTGATCTTTTTCTTCCCCTCTCTTTTCCGATCACCTGAAGCTTGCCATTCTCATCCATATGTATGATTGGCTTCACCTGCACCAGTGTTCCAAATACAGCAGCCGTCTTGGAAATTCTTCCTCCTCTGTGCAGATGATTCAGATCATCTACCGTAACATTATGGCAGATATGCAGTTTATTGGCTTCTACCCATTCAGCAATCTCTTCCAGAGTCTTTCCCTGATCTTTTAACTGCAACACTTTGTATAAAAGGAGTCCCTCTCCCATGCAGGCACATAACGTATCGATCACTATAATCTTTGCATCCGGATAGTCTTCTGCCAGCTCCTCCGCCGCAATCCGCATACTATTATAAGTTCCGCTCAGGCCAGAGGAAAATGCAAGATGCAGAAGATCCTTTCCTTCTTTCAGAAATGGTTCCATCATCTCTCTTGCTTCCTCAGGATTGATCTGAGAAGTTACCGACATATGCCCTTCTCTTAATTTCTGAAAAAATTCTTTTGCAGACAGTCCTTCCATATCCTGATAAGTCTGTCCGTCAATGGTATATTTTAAAGGAAGAACAGGGACATTCCTCTCTTTCAGCCATTCTTTTGGCAGATCCACCGTACTATTCACCGTAATTACAAATTCTCTCATTTTGCATCCTCCCAGTCTTTCAGGATATTCCTGACTTTTAGATATTCTTGATTTTTTAAAATATAAGCTTCCATAAATCTGTATTTTGGATCAGATCAGATAATCTTCCGCTCCCATCATATCATGTATCTTTCTGCTACGCAAAATTTTTCTGTCTTTTTAACAGGATCTTTTCAATCCTATTTTTGTTCAGTCTGTTTCCGCTTTTTGATCTATTTGGGCAACAAGCCAGAGTCTGTATCTGCTCAACACCCTGGCGACTGCCACAATAATTTAAGAATCCTTCAAAACAGATTTCTCGTAGTTTTATCCATCCCTTTAATTCAACTTTACATTCAGATAACTTCTCCCTGATAAAGTTTTATTGAAGATCAGGAAACAGAGTACCAGAATACATCCTATGATAAATCCCCACAGATTCAGCCAGGCTGTCAGAACCAGTAGCATCAGCCGCATGAACTTTAATGCATAGCCCAGTTCAAAATTAGGCTGGGTATAATTTGCCACTGCCACAAAAGCCATATACAGCATAACTTCTGAATTAAACCAGCCCGATTCTACTGAAAATTCTCCCATAACGATACCTGCGATCACACTGAGCGGTGTACTCAGCATCGTCGGCGTATTCATGGCTGCAAGCCTCAGACCGTCAATCGAAAGTTCCAGCAAGAGAAACTGCCAGATCAGTGGAATATTTACCTGATCCTGCACGACTACAAAGGAAAAGATTGACGGCAGCCATCTCAGATTCTGCATAAACAGCAGATAAAGTGGTGTAAAAAAGACTGTTGCAATCGTAATCAGCGTCCTTGATACCTTCAGATACACACCTGTGATCGTCGGAAAATAATAGTCATTCGCCTCCTCAATCATATCCAGGATCGAGGTTGGCAGAATCAATGCGGATGGCGAATTATCAACCAGTACCACTACCTTTCCTTCCAGCAGACACGCCGCTGCCGTATCCGGCCGTTCCGTATATTTAAATTTAGGAAAAGGGTTGAACCATTTTCTTTTAAAAAGTGCTTCTGCAAGACTTTGCTGATTCATCCTCAGATCTCCTACCTGTAGACTTTCAATCCGGTTTTTCAGATTTTTCAGGAGCTCCCTGTCCACCCGGTCTGACATATAGCAGACAGCAATATCTGTTCTCGATGCCTGCCCTGCCTCCGTCATCTCCATCACCAGATGTGGATCACGGATTCTTCTTCTCATCAATGCGGTATTAAATACGATCGTCTCTACAAATCCGTCTCTTGATCCCCGCAAAGACTTGTCTTTATCCGGTTCATCCACACTTCTCGCAGGATAGGTCCGGCAATCGATGCAAAGGCAGCCTTCATATCCTTCAATAAAAAGACAGGAAGTCCCCGACAGAACATTTCTCATTACCTGATCAAAGTCTGTCAGAACTTCCACTTCAACATAAGGTACCTCTTTCACAGAAAATGCCTGTGCATCTTCCGGCATATCCTCTTCTGTGACCGACAGGAACGAATCCATCAGCTTCAGCATCGCTTCGTCCTTCACAAATCCGTCAATAAAATAAAAAAAACTCTTTCTCCCGCCGATCTCCATCTCCCGCTTGATGATATCAAAGCTTTCTTTTACGGGAAGCACCTGATCCATATAAGCAATATTTTCTTCAAAAGAACTGCTTATTTTTTTCTCATCTTTTTTTATCATAAATCCGATCCTCTTTTCTTATCTGCATGATTCTCAAGGATTAGATTTACCATTTTTCTTCCAAATATACTACTTTGTCGTACTTCCAAATCCGCCATTTCTGACAGCCGATGCTTCATCATCTACAGTAATACCATACTGTACAAAAATTCCCTGCATAAATCCTTCACCGGCATGCACCGTTACAGTCTTATCTTCGTTGGAGTCATTAGTCAGTTTCGCAAAAATATGACCCTCATTGTCAGAATTATAATAGTCACTGTCAATAATTCCGACGGTATTGTTCAACTGTAATCTGTACTTGAATCCAAGACCGCTTCTCGGATAGCATTTCAGTACCCAGTCCTGCTCCATCCATACACGCACTCCTGTAGGAATCTTGATCGTCTCTCCCGGTGCAAGAACCAGATCCACCGGTGCAAAGAAATCATATCCCGCACTTCCGGCTGTTGCACGCTGCGGCAATTTTAATGTCTCATAAATCTCACGGATCTTTTCTTCGGACCGTTCCTGAAATGTATCTTTCCATGCCGCAGTAAACTGCCCGATACTCACTTTTTCAAATTTTGCAATTCTGTTCATCTGATCTCTCCCTTATTCTTCTTTCCTCAGTCAGTCTTTAAAAATTCCCGACTCATCCAGCACCCGGATGATCTCTGCGATCATCTGCTCGTCCACAACCAGTGCCATTCTCACATAACCTTCGCCTTCACTTCCAAATGCACTTCCCGGTGTCACGATCACTCCGGTACGCTCCATCAGTCTGATACAGAAATCGGCTGAAGATTCATATCCCTCCGGGATCTTCGCCCATACGAACATCGTTCCCTGGCTGTCCGGCACATTCCATCCAATCTTTCTGAGACCGCCACATAATGCACGGTTTCTTGCCTCATACTGCTGCCGCTGTTCTTCAATAAAATCATCCGGTCCGGTCAGTGCTGCGATCGCCGCATACTGGATCGGCAGGAAAATGCCATAATCGATCTGAGAGCGGAGTGTACGGAATTTCTCAATGATCTCCCGGTTTCCTACAACGAAAGAAATCCTTGCTCCTGTCAGATTATAAGACTTGGATAAGGAATAAAATTCTACTCCGACTTCTTTCGCCCCTTCAAATGATAAAAAGGATCTGCCCTGCTTTCTTGTATAAATAATATCAGAATACGCATTATCATGAAGTATCACGATCTCGTTCTTTTTTGCAAAATCGATCAGTTTCGGATAAAACTCATCCGGTGCACAGACGCAGACCGGATTCAGCGGATAAGAAACGATCATATATTTTGCACGCTTCAACGTCTCTTCAGGAATATGATCCAAATCCGGCAGATATCCATTTTCTTCTTTGATCGTATAATACTCCAGATTCGCCTTCGCCATGATCCCGCTCATCTCAAACATCGGATATCCTGGATTCGGCACAAGGATCGTATCTCCCGGATTGCAGAACACCATACCAATATGTGCCATACACTCCTGTGATCCGTACACCGACATGATCTCATCGGTCTCTACTCTGACTCCGAATCTCTTTTCATAACGGTACTGAACTGCCTTTAGAAGTTCAGGGAGATCCGCCAGTGCATACTTATAATTCTCAGGATCTTTACAGGCGTCCTGCATTGCTTTCATTACGTGCGGAGCCGGCTTGAAATCCGGTGTCCCCACAGAAAGATTATACACTTTTCTTCCCTCTTTGATCAGTTCCTCTTTTTTTTCATTCAGCGTGGCAAAAATCCCGGTCTTAAATCCATTCACCATCTCCGAAAACTGTATCTTACTCACATTCATTCCTCCCAGGTATTTATTCAATTCACATAGCCATAGGCTTCATTATAACATAATTCAGGGAAGAATAGTCACTTTTTCCTAATTAATTCCTGTCGTGCTTTTCTCCTTTGTCCGGTTGTTCTCAGAAGTATTCTCAGAAATATACCGATACCTCCCACTACAACTGCCACACCACTTAAGAGCAGTCCTGCCTGACTTCCGGCAGACTCATACCAGATCTTCACCTGATGTTTTCCCTCCTGGATGTGTATACCGAGAAAAGCGGTATTTAGCCTTTCCGGCTGTATCTCTTTTCCATCCACGGTTATGTGAAAGTTTTCATCATAGGGCAAGGATGTGACCAGCCACCCGGAATCATCTGCCTGCACCAGTCCTTCATAGCCATTGCCGGAGCTGCTTTGCGTCAACTGTACCGGATTCTGATACAGACTCCGGTTTCTGTCCTCATCCACAGATCCGGTCAGGCAGGAGATGTCTTCCAGTTCATAATCTCCTGATCCATAGATAACCGATAGTTCCCTCGTCCCTTCCGGCAGGGCAAATACATAGTGAAATGTATCGTCCCCGGTTGCATAATCTGTGTGAATACTGCTCAGCTTGTTCTTTGTCCCATTTACCGTCACGCTTACATCTTTTCCAGACTGGTTGTTTTTCACCTGGAAAGAAAGAAACAGATATTCCCCTTTCTGTGTCTCCCTCTCCATGAAAATTTTACCTGCAGCCGCCTTTTTCAATCGGATCCGGAGTTTCCCGGCTTCCGTGTAACTGACCGTCTTGTCCGAACTTTCTGTTCCGGCAAATGTAACACCACATTCTGAGAGAGAATCTTCTGCATCCTTTCTTGCGTTTTCCATTCCGGCTTTCTCCTGGCTGCTCTCCTTCTGCTCAGGCACAATGGCATACTCCAGCAGGTCGATCTGTTTCTCCTGCCATGTCAGATTCTGAAATGCTTTCTCCCCCATCGTCTGATCCGTCAAATAAAACAGAGGGGCTGCCTTCTCCTGACGGTACACCCGCGACTGACTGCCTGCTGATACTTTCTCTTTCTGATTTTCTGCATCCCCGGACAAGGGAACTTCTGTCCAGCCTTCCGGACAGTCACCGCCGATCAGATATTTCACACCCATAAACCGAAGGAACAGAGGATTTCTCTGTGCATCCAGCATCAGCCGGTTCCGGGTGGACTTCTCAAGACCGATTACCTGACGAAACCTTGTATACCATGGGTTTCCTACGGAAGAATAACAGGTGGTGAGATTCTGTCCGGCTGTCAGAATTCGATTCTGATTTGCCTTCTCATATTCCCTGTCGCCCCGCACTTCCATACGGACAGCATAAGATTCCTCTGACAGGATCGTTTCCGCCGCTATACGCACGCCAGGATCATAAAGTTCCTGGATCAATGCCCTTTCGGTATGGGTATCCCGGGATAGTACTGCAGTTCCTATACTGACTGCCAGTGCCATCATCAACGTCAGGATCGCTGTCAGTCCACCAGGTCGATCCAACCGCTTACTCTTTATTGGTCTCCCTCTTCTCATAAAAAGGGAACTCAATCCGGTACCAGTAAAAAGCAGACCGACACCGATCATCACCAGATCTAAGACCAAAAGAAACTGTTCTTCCCTGGAGGATCCAGCAGCTCCATAAAGCAGCACAGCTACAGCCGCCACAAAGCCAGTAAGAAGTTGTTTTCCGGAGAATATCCGATTCTGATCCGACAGCGTTTCGAGAAATGCTGCTGTCAGGAAACATACCAACGGCAGGAATGGCAGGAAGGCTTTGCTTCTTGCATACAGCCCGCCGTTTAAAAGCCAGGGGAATACTGGCAGGAGAAAGATCACAGCCAGGAGAAGAGCCAGTTTCCACCGTTCTTTTCCGATTTTCCTTCCTCTTATAATCCACATGCAGACTGCCATTACTGCAATGGCCGTCATGCCCAGTCCATAAGGATTGTACAGGTATTTTCCAACCGTCACATCCGGGATAAAAAGATCCGTGGCCTGGATGTCTTTCCCACCGCTCCTTCCCCCAGCCAGCGTACACAACACCGGACACAAGTAAAAAGCAGACAACACGATCCCGTAAAAAACAGGAAAGAGCTGCCACAGACAATCTTTGAAAAAAAGCAGAACGCTCTTAAGTCTGCCCGTTCCTTTTCCGGTGCTTTCTATCTTTGTACCGCACAGGACATAAATTCCAACTGCAGTAAACGCCGCAGGTGCAAAGTAGAAACTGGTCATAACTGTACACATTGCCCCTATAATCAACAAAACCTTACCCTTCGTTTTCCGGAGAGTATCCACCCCGATCAGCATGAGCAGAAGAAAGGGCAGGTAATCCACAAACATAACCTGTGCGTAGGTATGGTACACCACAGCAGAAGAACACATCAAAAACATTGCCCCGCAGATGCTGTACGGCTTCTTCAGATGGCGGTTCAGCCAAAGGAAACATAACACTCCGTCTGCCGTATACGTCAGGATTCCCATGATCTGAAACCACATTTCCATAGAAAGAAAAGGGAACGCATATGACAAAAGAACCAACGGGCTGTAAAGCCCGTAGTAAGCAAAATTGTAAATATTCTGCCCTCCGCCCAGTTCCGATGCAAACTGAGGGAAAAATTCATGGGTGCTGTAAAAACGCTGTCGGAAATATTCAGCCAGCACTGTGTGCTGACTGATCCAGTCAATCTGCGATCCTGCGATGGTATGTGACGTATTCTGTAGAAGGAACAGAATCCCCGCAGTCAGCGGAAATATCAGGATACCGTATTTTTCCGCAAACAGCATGGGCTTTTTTATTTTCCATTCCCTATCCTTCATTCTCTGTTTCCTCCTCATCCGTCTCTTTTAGCAGATAGACCGGCCGATTCTTCACCTCCAGATAAATCCGGGCCAGATATTGCCCCAGAATCCCCACGCACAGAAGCTGCACACCACTGATCAGAAGCATAGCACACATCAGAGTAGTCCAGCCCTGCACCGGGTCGTGCCAGATCAGATACCTGACAACCAAAAACAGGATTGCCAGGAACGCAGCCCCACAGAAAAAAATTCCACCGTAGGAAGACAGGGACAAAGGAAGTGTGGAAAATCCCATGATACCATCCAGCGAATACCGGAGCAGTTTCCCGAATGACCATTTCGTTTCCCCTGCCGCCCGTTCTACGTTGTGATAAGAAAGCCATTTCGTCCGAAATCCTACCCAGCTGAACAATCCCTTGGAAAAACGGTTGTATTCCCCCATCTTTAACACAGCATCTCTCATCTTCCGGGTCATCAGCCGATAATCTCTGGCACCTTCCACAAATTCAATCTTAGAGATCTTGTTGATCACTTTATAAAACATGGCAGAGAAAAATGACCGGATCCGTCTTTCCCCTGCCCGGTCTGTCCTCCTTGCTGCCACACAGTCATACTCACCAGTCTCCAGCGTCCGGTACATTTCCCCAAGGAACTTTGGCGGATCCTGCAGATCCACATCCATCAGCCCTACATAATCCCCTTTCGCATGGGTGAGTCCTGCATAAATAGCGGCTTCTTTCCCGAAGTTTCGCGTAAAAGAAAGATACCGGCATCTTCTATCCTTTTTCTTCAGTTCCTTTAACACCTTAAGAGTCCGGTCATCGGAGCCATCATCCACGAACAGAAGCTCGTATTCTGCATTTTCCAGACTGTCCAACACTTCTGTCACGGTTCTGTAAAAAATCGGGATAACTTCCTGCTCATTCAGGCAGGGAACAATGATACTGATCAGTTTCATAAGATCTGCACTTCCTTTTCTTTGTTTCTGATGTACAGTGTACGGGATGCTTCTAAACAATTCCGTAAAGATTTGTTAAACTTTTCTTAAATAATCCCTCTAATCCGCTCAACAACCGTACCACTTTTTTCCAAAACCATCCATGTAAATACAGGAACTGAAACACCGGTCAGAAAACTTACCAGCACTGCCAGCAGGATCGGCATCAGTGGAATTGAAAACGCAACTCCACGGTAATTCATTGACTGATAGAGAAAATAAGTTACTCCCATTCCTGCTGTCAATGTAACAGCCCATGCACCACATACATAGAAGAGTCCTTCCCTTATAAGCATTCCCAAAAGCTGTTTCGGAGTCATTCCAATGCTTTCCATCACCGAAAGGTATATCATCCGGTTCTGCACATTTGCGACAAAATTATTCATATAATTCATGATCCCGATCAACGCCAGGATCAGTACAATTCCCATTCCTAACTGTGGCATACTTCCCTGTGCTTTTCTGATCTCGTCTGCTTCTTCTATTTTTGATTCCCAGGAGAAATCGTTCGCATTCTCATCTTCCTGTAATAATGCCAGAAGCTTCTTCTCTGTATTTCTGTCATATTCTTTCTGGTATTTGATACTGGTCTTTAATGTAATGCACTGATCTGCAAATGACCGCACTACCCGATCACTTGTTATGATCGTAGGCGGATATCCCAAAATTGCCATATAATAGCTTTCATCCGTAATGCCTTTTATGGTAAAAGTTTTTGTCATCTGCTGATCTCCATACAGAGTACAGGTCACCTTTTTTCCTGTAAGCTCAGCATCCGTAAAATCCAGTCCATTCCGGTAAATAATACATACTTTTCCCGAAAGAAATTCTTCTTTCTTCACTGGATGCTCAAGACTTTTATTCAGATAATCAAATTCTGCTTCACCAATTCCAATCAGGGAAGACTTGAATTTTTCAGGATGATTCTGATACTCTTCCTTTTCCTTACTGTATGGAATACTCATCCATTTTGCATAAAATTCTTCCATCCACATTTCAGCGAAATCCGGTTCCCACGGAACTGTGATCTCTGTAAATATCATAGAATGAACTTTTGAAACTCCGTCTGTCTCACGGATTGATTTTATCAGAGATTCATCCAGAATATTTTTTCGTTCTGCCACATTTTCTTTTAGTGCCGTATCATTTTTGATCAGCAGATCCGTGTCCATACTATTCGACACGATTGTTCTTGCTGCCTGACTGTCCAGCATTGTCGTAATGCAGAGATATACCGATAAACTGGTGGCAAGCGACAGGATTACTACAGTAGTCCGCTTTTTGTCTTTTGTAAACTGTCCCCACGAAAGTCTCCGTATTATGTTTCCTTTTCTTCCTGCCTTTCCGCCTTTTCCGGCTGCCCGATAACCAAGTGCCTCCATCGGAGAGATATTTGCAGCCATTTTTACAGGTTTTCTGGCTGCAAGGAAAATCGTAGTTCCGACAAGCAGAACCGTTGCGATCAAAATAACCGGATGAAAGCAGATCATAACAGAACCGACATAGCTGCTTTTGATCCCCAGAGATTTTATCACTACAGGGATCAGGAAAAAGGATACCAGCACTCCCAGCAGACATCCTGTTCCCGTTCCGGCAAGGCCGAGCAGCAGCATCTGCTCCTTCATCATTCTTTTGATCTGCGTTTCTGTCATTCCAATGGTCTGAAGCAGACCATAATAACGGACTTTTCCTGCTACTGAAAGATGCATGATATTATAAATAAGCAGATACGCACACAAACACGTAACCGCACTCAGCCCGAGCAGCCCTGCCAGGATCTGTAACGATGTGCCAGGATCTTCAGTGAAAAAGAGAGACTGCTGCTTTCCCAGATTCATCCGTTCGATAAAGGCTTTCTGTTCTTTTTGTGTCATGAGTTTTTGCTTAAAATCAATAAAATAACGCCCCGAAGCAGACTGTGAAAGCTGCCAGCCTGACTGATCGTAAAATTCTTTTGAGACATAAAACTGCTTCTTTGGTCCATACCCGTCCCAGATGCCACTGATCCGGAAACTCCCTGTAGCAGTCCCGCTATATGTCCCATAGGACATAGTAAGTGTATCACCTACTGTCAGATCTTCATAACCGCATTCTTTCAAAGCTTCTTTTGTCACCATGATTTCATTGAAAGCTTTCGGATATTTTCCTTCCAGCTTTTCTCTCACCGACTCCATCATCTGTGTCCAGTATCCATCATCTGCCCAGACCAGCCCCACATTGGGTGTGGAATCTTTCTCTGTCTTTTCTACCCATCCACAGATCCCTATTGTACCGGTCAGAATAATCTCTGGAGCATTTTCACATATCTGTCTTTGTTCCTCTGTCACACCATACATGATCGCATCAAAATCAGCCCCTGACATACGGATATTCTGAAGTTTCTGAAGTTTGAAATAGGAATTTCCAACCGTAAATATTGTAAAGATCAGAAAAGAGGAAAGGAGTACTGCAAGAAACAGAGTTATGGTCTTTCTCCCATTCGCTTTCAAATTTCTCCACGCCATCCTTCGGATTACTTTATAATTCGGATTTTTAAGCATGAAGTTCACTCCCTTTCCCGGTATTGCCCACGATCTTCCCATCTTCAATATGTACAATACGGTCTGCAAGCTGTGCAATGTCCCTGTCATGCGTGATCAGGATGATCGTCTGACTGAATTGTCGGGCTGCCATCTTCAGAAGTCCAAGCACCTCATGACTGGTAGCCGAATCCAGGTTGCCGGTCGGTTCATCTGCAAGGATTATGACCGGCTTTGCCGCAACAGCCCTGGCAATCGCAACTCTCTGCTGCTGTCCGCCGGATAAATTTCCCGGGAAAGCATCCTTTTTCTTTGACAATCCTAAAAGTTCCAGTATTTCGCTTACATATTCCTCATCCACTTTTCTTCCGTCCAGTTCCACCGGAAGAACAACATTTTCATATACATTCAGATCCGGTACAAGATTATAATTCTGAAAAATAAAACCAATCTTTCTCCTTCGTAAGATCGCCAACTGCTCTTTTTTCAACCCGCTCAGAATCTTTCCATCAATCAGCACACTTCCATCTGTCGGCTCATCCAGTCCTCCCAGCATATGCAGAAGCGTGCTTTTTCCGGACCCGCTTTTCCCAATAATTGCAACAAATTCCCTGGCTTTCACGCGGAAATCAACACCATCTAATGCCTTTACTGTATTTTCACCCATCTGATAATATTTTTTCAGACTTTTTGTCTCTACAATGTATTCTTTCATTGGTCTGTCTCCCTTCCTGATATCAGACAGAATATCTTATAAAAATCACAAACCAGTCTCAATCTGCAATTATCTCAGGACTGTGACAGATGGAATTTTTTTACACTTTTCCCACCGGAAAATACAGATTAAAAGTTGCTCCCTGTCCTGCTTCGGACTGAACTTCAATATAGCCTTTCTGAATCTCCATTATCTTTCTCGCAAGATATAATCCGATTCCGGCTCCCGGTTTCTCATGCACTTCCGGTTCACGATAAAATCTTGTAAATATTTCTGCCTGTCTTTCCGCAGCGATTCCTTTTCCCGTATCAGAAATGCTGACCTTAAAAAATAACTCCTGCTTCTCTGTCTGAATACTTATTTTTCCACCAGGCTCCGTATATTTGATTGCATTATCCAGGATGTTATGAATTGCTTCCTCCGTCCATTTACTGTCATGACCGATGACTATATTTTCATCACTCTTCACATACAGATCAATGCTTTTCGATGCTGCCTCCGGTACAAGATCTGCAACTGCATGGTGGATGGTCTCATACAAATTTTTGTCTTTTTTCTGTATCTGGATAATTCCGGTTTCAAGTCTCGACATTTTTAGCATGCTCTGCATTAAGAAATCAATTTTTTCCATCTGTTCTTTAATTTTTGAAATAAATATTTTTCCATTTTGTGAGACTACTTCATCTTCAAGAAGTTCCGTATATAACTTCATATTGGCAACAGGGGTTCTTGTCTGATGTGAAATATCGGCAATCAGTCCTTTTACTATTTCTTTTTCCCTGAAGCTATCTTCTTCTTTTTGCCAAAATACAGATTCTGCTTTCTCCAACTGCGTTCCGGTTCGCCCCCAAAGACTGTCCTCCAGCTCTTCTTCTGCTTTCCATCCTCTTCCCGTTATGATCGCTTCCAGGGTATCTTCTACTTTTCCCGCAAATAGTTCTGCTTCTTTTTTTATCTGATAATTTTTCCGTATCATTATAAGTACCGCCACAGATAAAGCGATTATTATGCTCCATATCAGCCAATCCATTGATATCCCATCCCATATACATTTGAAATATATTTGTGAGTTTCATCTTCGATCTTTCCTCTCAGACGGTTAATGTTGACTGCTAGGGCATGCCTGTCTACAAACTGACTCCCGCTGTCCCATAATCGTTCTAACAGCAGATCATAGGTAAGCAGTTGTCCACGATTCAAAAGGAACTGCCGAAGCAGCCGGCACTCTGTTGGTGTCACCGAACATTCCCGACCTTTCACAGATACCTTCACATTATCCATGTCTATAGATAAATACCCATCTTCAAAGATCAGTTGACTGACCAAAACCGTCCTTTTCAGAATCACATCGATTTTCCTGGACAAAATCTTCATTGAAAATGGTTTTGTAATATAATCTTCTGCACCGGATTCATATCCCGTCAGCACATCTTCTTCCATATCTCTGGCTGTCAGATAAATAACCGGAGTTTCCTTCCTGCTTTTTATCCAACGGCAAAAAGAAAATCCTTCTCCATCGGGAAGATTCACATCCAACAACACCAGGTCAATCCGGTTTCTAAGGAACTCTGTCCGTCCGCTCTCAGCAGACTCAGCACCATAAGTTCCATATCCCGACTTTTTCAGAGAATAACAGATGGCCTGGTTCAGATCATGATCGTCCTCTACGACTAATATATTCTGCATGTCCCTTCTCATCTCCTTTTCCTGTAAAGCTCACATTGAAAACTCTATAAACCACGGTTTACATTCATCATAATCTCCACAGTATCTCTCCATAGTTTACCATAAATCATTCCCTATAACAGAGTAACCGGAAAGTATCTCCATTTTGTGATTTTAGCTGAAAACGCCAGGCACCGGAATCCCTTGAAAACCTCAAAATTTTCCATTCCAGATGCCTGACATTTTTTCTTATAAAAATTTTTTTCTTCCTGTTCCGAAACAAATTATAGGTTTCTGATTTTTTTAACATTTCTATTCATCAAATGCCTGCCCAAATGCTTATACATAAATGCTTTAACTGCTGACATTTCCTGATGATGTACTTGAAGTAAATCGTCGGGTGAATCATATATTCCGAAATCCTGAGTAATTCCCTCGCTTTGGATATATGTATTATTTCGGTTAAAGTCAATGGTCGGATTTTGAAAATCCTTAACTGCTACGCCGTATCCACAAAAAGTACCTGTGCATTTTTTGTTCTTATTTTGCAATTTTCTCAAATACATAATATCAAGAATATATCCTTCTAATTCATACCATTGGTTTTCGTGATAAACCTCAACCCAGCTATGAAATACTTTTTGTGGTGCATTTTTATATACAATCCCTGTCATTGCACCCTTTTGCAGCTTTTTATCAATCATAAATCCATGAATCCTGCAAGGAATATTGCACGCTCTCAGCAATGCCATAAACAGCGTTCCTTTTGTGTTGCACTGACCAAAACCATCAGCCAGAACTTTTGATGCAGGAAGACTGTCATCTATATTGTATCCGAACAATATTTCATCTCTTACAAAATTGTATATGTCTCTGATGCACTCAAATTCATCCAGCTCATTCCATTTTCTCTCTTTAATCAACTGCTGTATTTTTTCATTTGAATAATCCAGCATCATTGTTTCTTTCAAATATTTTTCCATATTTTTAATTTTCACCTGCCTTTGGCAATGCATATAACATTAAGAGCAATAATCTTAAGGAGTGACAAATTTATGAACGCAGTAGGTATCGATGTTTCAAAAGGTAAGAGTATGGTTGCTATTATGCGACCTTTTTCATCCATTTTCTTCTAACCATTTTCTTATTTCATTTGTTATCTTTAACTGCATCTTTCTTTATGCGGTTTCCGAAATACGCTGGACATAGCCGGAGCTACCTTGCTACCAACTGCTCCTTTTCCCTTATCGGAAGTCGCCAGTAATTTTAATTGTCATCTTTTAATTCATACCGAAAACTCTGTTTCTTAATTATTAGATAATCTTTTGTTTTATCTATTTTATAATCTGACATTTTTAAATCCAAGCTGTTCGCATCAAACATTTCATTAAAAAAAATCCAAATATCAATGTTATGTGCATTATTTAAGAGTTTATTCATATCTTCATCAAACTCAAAAATAACCTCCTTCCCAATTGCACATACAATCAATTGTTTATCAATCTGGGGCATCGCAAATGAAATAAATGATTTAATTAATTGATAATAATTATTTATATTTTCATATTTATTATTATTAAACCAAATTGTATAACAAAATCTTTTATCAACCTTTTCTATGTTTAATCCCACATACCCATCCACTGCTTTCTGCGTAATGCATACAATTTTTGTATCAAGTAGATTTTGTATATCTTCTTTAGAGCCTAACCTATGTAATCCCTCATACGCCCAATTGTTCATTGCCTCAATAGTCCTATTGCCCTGTATTTCAACCTGCTCATGAATAAATGAAAATAATATATCATTATCCAAAACAACTCTAGATATAATATTTATTTCTACTACTTCTGCCATATAGTTCCTTTCTGTTATTTACTTCTTTTCGGAATACCGTCAGACCAGTTCCAGGTATGTTCATGCAGATATGCTGGATGTGTTTTACAATTTTCATTTATATACAAAAATCCACTCAATTGCTGGCAAGTTTCCCATTGCTTTTCTTGCATACTCAAAATAATACACTGTATTAGAAATTTCATCATACAACACTTCCAAATTATACATTTTCCCGTTTTTATACATAGTAGTATAATAAATACATCGTTACATTTGAACCTCTTTCATTCATCATAAAAATCGCCCTAAAAAACTGATACTCCTTCGTAAATTCAAGTAAAAAAATCAAATTCCCTCATATAAAATATCTGCTTTCAAACATTCCGCTTTATCGCACAATCGCAATAGTCCATCAAGTATATTTAATAATTCACATTTTTTATATATTACTTTTTCGTACTTCATCTCATCTATTAAAAAATCACCTGTTAAGTTTATTTCTTCTGTTCCCAATGAAAATAACCCTCTCCACTTTTCTAATATTGTTTTAAATTTAACAAGTTCCTCATCAGATATTAAGGCCTCTCCATAATATGGTAATCCACTCTTAAGTGTTTTCCCATTCCACGATGAAACAATCCAAAAAAGGCTGTCTTTTATATAGTTAATAAAATCATCCGGAATATTAACCTTTTCAATTTTCTCTTTATTTTTGATTATACTGAAACAATGTTCCAATGCCATAGTTTTACCTCCCTATTGTTTTCCAAATGACACAATTGATCCATCTGGTGCAATATCAATATATTTTCCATTTTTCTTATAGCGAATTACCCCCTCCACTTCACCTCTAACACGGCTTTTTGTTGATCCTTTCTTTGCGTTTTTTGCAAACTCTTCTGCCTTTCTAAGATATTGTTCAGTATTTTTTGCACCAACTCCGTCACCATTTCCTTTACTACTTTCCGATTTCTGGATCCGTACATCGAACATATTCGCCAGTGCGGAACCTGAGATTGCCAATCCGGTGCCTGCAATCGCAATTCCCGATGCAGCAGCCGGAACACTGATTGCTGTACTCACACCGCCTGTCAATATCTCACTTCCGCCACCCAACAATGCTAAAATTATTCCTGCCGCCGTCGTAGCCATCCCAACTCCAAATTTGAGGCTGTCTTTCCATGTTCCAGTGTAACGGATACTGATATTCGGCAGTTTCTCTTTCAATCGTTGTAATTCCATCTTAGTTACAACCATCGCACTCATTCCTGCTATCATCGTTGCTTGTTTTCTAAATCTTCTATTAGTGGATTTTTCATTAATAATTTTCAACAACCTTTTCATTCTTGCTAATGAAAAGGTTCATCTAACTATCCCATGCTATTCCAACTCATATTCATATATTGGATTAATTAAAGATAAAACAAATACAATAGCATTATTATATCCTGACATTCTTTCTTGCTCATTGTCTCCTAGATTATGTTCATTGTCTAATTTCTCCGAAACTTTTTTTAAAATACATAAATATTTTTCAACAAACGCATCAATTGTTAACAACTCAATATCAGTTAATATTTCGCTATATGCTTCTATTTCACCCTTATTAACATACATATATTCCTTTTTATCAAAAATATTATTATTTTCTATAAAATCGATTCTAGAATAAATAATATCTCTAATTGTAATATTTTTTGTCATAGTATTTTTCATTTAATCCCCTATTCTATTCAAATTTCCATCATAAGTTCCAAGTCTTGTACTTTTACTATTTAATTCTTGTGGAGATTTTCCCATTTTCCATACCCCACCGTTATGCGGTCCACTTCCATCGGCACTCCCGATATCTTGACTTATATATGTTTTTGTCTTTTTATTGTAATAAATTGGTTCTCCATTTTTTGCTCTGTAGTTTGTTTTTTCATACCCCAACTTCTTAGCAGCTTGTTGTGATTCCTTCGAAGTCATTCTATGCCATTCAGAATTTGTACCCTCCTTATTCAATGCCTCTGATGTGTCACTACCATTCTTCCCGGATTCACTGCCTTTACTGCTTTCTGATTTCTGAATCCGTACATCAAACATATTCCTTAAAGCATCAAGTGATATAGCTAAACCTGAACCTGCAATACCAATTCCTTCTGCCGCAGCCGGAATACTGATTGCACTGGATGAACCAACGCTTGCTATTTCACTTCCACCACCCGCTAATGTTAAGAGCGGTCCTCCGCCCGTCGTAACTATACCAAGTCCCAACTGCAAACTGTCTTTCCACGTTCCTGTATAATCAATACTGATATTGATATTAGGAAGTTTCTTTTTTAACTGCTCTAATTTCATCTTGCCTATGGTTATTGCACTTATCCCGATCGCAATATTAGCAGCCTTGACAGACTTAACTGCATCTTTCTTTATACGACTTGCTGTAGTACAAAACTTTCTTACGGTTTTCTCTATTGCCTTTGTCCAGGAATTTCTGATATTTCCAGATTCTTTCATTTTTGAACTAAACCAGTTATACCTGGACTGTCCAAAGCTTTTCGCCCGTTCATAGGTCGATGGCCGATAAAAATTACTTTTACCGCTTCCTCTGCTGGATGATGAATATTTTCTGTTTCCAGCGTTACTTCCTCCACTTGAATACCTTCCCCCTGATGAAGATTTTCCGGATTTGTTTTTTTCTGATGAGCCACTACTGGATACTATATTTGTAAGTGCCTTTTTTGCATTTTGATAGGTATTGGATACCCTGTTTTTTGCCTTATTATAAGTGTTTTTCACCCATGTTTTGGCTTTATTATAGGTATTTTTTACCGTAGTTGCAACTTTCTTTGCAGCTGATTTTATCTTACTTAAGATTCCATGTCCACTCGGATCACTGTAATTCACCGGATTGTTTTCCGCATAGGTATACAGGTTCTGGCTGAGTGGTTCTAACAGACTTCCCAAATAGCTGTCCTGTGTCAGGAAGATTCCTTCCTCTAGATCATAATATCTCGCTCTCAGGTACTGGTTTCCGGTCGATGCATCGATATATTCCGCATTGTAGGTATACGGATTCTGTATCTCTGTATTTCCACTTACGGAGACATTGCCAAATGCATCATAGCTGTTCGTAATGCCGTCCGGGTTCACCACGATCCCCTCTTCTTCTGCCCTTAGGCACACAAATATAAAAACTGGAGAGTGTCTGTTATTTTTCGACCATTCTCCAGTTTTTAATTATTCAAAATCCAAGAGCCCTCTTCACATCTGATTGACAGATCCTTTTGAACTAAAAATTAAAACAGCTAAAAGCTATTAAAACGACTTAAAAATATATTCTAACACCAATGATATTATCTGTATCGAGACATTCTAACGGTTCTACTAATATATATATCCTACTTTACATGGACATGGCATGAAAAACAAATTAAACTATCCGAAGCACTTACATCGTTTAATCTTCACCAGGTAAAACTATTTACTGCTTCCATCGTCGCATCATCACATTCCTCCGATTTATCATAATTTGTTTCCTGAATAAGACAATATTTCTTTTCACCTATAATATAATATTGTGTCGTTACCGTACCATTTGATTCCGTTATAGCAAAAGTAAGCAAAGTATAACCTTGATCTGTAGTACCTGCTGTTCCTTTTAATGTTGCATTATCTAACTGTCCTATTTTACTTGACAATTGCTGTAAAATTGCTTTCTCAAACTGTTCATATTCTTCTTCTGAATAATCACTCTCACCTGAACCAACAACAAAATTATTGAACTCATCCTTATTATCCGTGCCTTTTTTCACATATACATATTTTTCATCTCTGGAATAATCACTTTCACTCCATCCCTTCATAATATCGTATTTTCCAAAAGACTTTTTCTTTGTTCCACTATCATCAGAGTTATCTACCGGATCCTTCTGCACTATACAAGCCGTACAAACAGTAATAATCCCCATTATAGTTAAAATGCATCTCAATTTTTGTCTCATGTTCATAATTCATTTTCTCCTACTTACTTATTTCTGAATATTTTTACAGTTTATCAATTTTTAGTATGACTCTTTATTTTTCATAGCTGAATTATATGCCTCCACTACAGCTTCTTCTATAGTAGCTTTCTCTTCTTCCCTTTGATTAATTGGAACATCTCCTATTCCAACTATATTTTTTCCCTCTGTCACAAAATCGTATAGAAGTTTGTACATTTCTGGTTCAGAGAAGTAATTTTCAACTCCTGTTGAAAAAGTGGTATCTGGATAGTCTATCTCAGGTAGCGTTGGCGCAGCATTCAGTATTTCTACTATAGTTTCCGTCACATCACTGGTATCTACTGTATGATCTACGTCTATCACCAATGCCAGTGTTTGATTATCCTCATCATACCTAATGTCATATCCATGTTTCTTTGCTATCTCAGCAGTCTTATTGATGAAATTCCCTTTTTTCTCAATTTCCACTAAATATTGATCATAACATCCAAAATGATATCTATTATCATACATGATTGTATGAACTTTAAATTGAATTCCCTTTTCATCTTCACATACCGCATAATAATTCCCATTATATTTATCATAAGGTTTTACTATTTGAAATGTATGCTCCGGATATGTCTTTTCCAATGACATAATAATTCTTTCCTCTCTGTTTGCTCCTGCAAACGTGTCTTTATCCGCGCATCCTAAAACACTTAATACAATGAAGCCACATAATAATATACAATATAATTTTCTCACTACTCTTTCTCCCTACTGAATCATCCAATCCGCATCACACAAGGTGGTAAAATTGCAACATCTCCTGGACATCCTTTTCATTATCATTTTTGCATCGTACAATCACATATCTTTTACCATTATAAGGAATGATTATTTTTCGTCCTTTGAATTTTACCTGTGATAATGCATTAGATAGGATTTTGCTGACCATATTCCCACCACGATCCATAAATAGCAGTCCACCCTTCCAGTAAAGAATAACCCACATATTTTTTTGAAGTACAATCGTATATACAAACATTGCGATGGCACACGCCATGAAAAACAGACTATATCCCCAGTTTTCTGATCCACTTATATACGAACCAATTGTACACAACACAAGAAATATACAGAGTACCGGTCACAGGTATCGAATAGCAATTCCCTCATAATATCCTGATACAAAATAGCGGAAATTTTCGTTCCATTCCTTTTCACTACTTTCAATCAAATCCAAAGTTTTCTTCTGCATTATCACTTCAAATGCTGTCGTTGCAGCCTGCGCAACTATCATTTGAATAAGATTTACCATTTAGTTATTCCTCCCAGCACAAAAGATTTAAACCTCTTTCAAAAAATTAATCAACTTATCACATTATTTTTTTGGATAAAGTATCTATCATATCTTTAAATTCTTCCTCTTCTCCGGCATATATCCAGTCACGTGTTTCACTTTTTACTAATGCATTCTTAATAATATTTTTTAAGTCATCTGCATAAGATATTAAAAATGAACTATCCATTTCTGATACTTTTTCAAGGAGCTCACCTTCATATAATTCGCCAACAAATACATCCTCTTTCAAAAAATTTATTGCCTTTGATACAGCAAGATTTGTAAATTCTTTTTGACGTATCATTCTTAAAACATCTTCCACAGTAATTTCTGCAATTGTTTTTTCTATTAATTGATTATACCATTTCTGCAATGGATACAATTCCTCATTAGAGGAAATAGATATACAATTATATATTTCTTTTATTTTTCTCTTGTCTTGCATCAATTTATACCTCCATAGGGATCAAACAATTCCTCTATTTTATTAATATAAGAATTTGCTTTATTCAGCCCTTCTTGCAATAATGCTCTATCTACATCAGAGAGGTTTGGATTTTTTAGTGAACCTTCTAAGGCTTTCTTAATTTTTCGTAACGATTTATAAGAATCTTGCATTTCTCCTAAATGATCAAAATATCCACCTCTGCCATTTGGAACTGGATCCCCTTGCAAGTCTCTTAATGTTCCACTAAAATCTCCATCTGTTAAATGGTCGTTAATCGTATTTTCCAACGCATTCAATCTACTTTTCTGAGCATCAGTTAATGTATTATCTACTTTCCCACTCTCACCAGTACTCTTCCCAGATTCATTTCCTTTATTACTTTCTGATTTCTGAATCCGTACATCGAACATATTCGCCAGTGCGGAACCTGAGATTGCCAATCCGGTGCCTGCAATCGCAATTCCTTCTGTTGCAACCGGAATACTGATTGCACTGGATGAACCAACGCTTGCTATTTCACTTCCACCACCCGCTAATGTTAAGAGCAGTCCTCCGCCCGTCGTAACTATACCAAGTCCCAACTGCAAACTGTCTTTCCACGTTCCTGTATAATCAATACTGATATTGATATTAGGAAGTTTCTTTTTTAACTGCTCTAATTTCATCTTGCCTATGGTTATTGCACTTATCCCGATCGCAATATTAGCAGCCTTGACAGACCTAACTGCATCTTTCTTTATACGACTTGCTGTAGTACAAAACTTTCTTACGGTTTTCTCTATTGCCTTTGTCCAGGAATTTCTGATATTTCCAGATTCTTTCATTTTTGAACTAAACCAGTTATACCTGGACTGTCCAAAGCTTTTCGCCCGTTCATAGGTCGATGGCCGATAAAAATTACTTTTACCGCTTCCTCTGCTGGATGATGAAGATTTTCTGTTTCCAGCATTACTTCCTCCACTTGAATACCTTCCCCCTGATGAAGATTTTCCGGATTTGTTTTTTTCTGATGAGCCACTACTGGATACTACATTTGTAAGTGCCTTTTTTGCATTTTGATAGGTATTGGATACCCAGTTTTTCGCCTTATTATAGGTGTTTTTCACCCATGTTTTGGCTTTATTATAGGTATTTTTCACCGTAGTTGCAACTTTCTTTGCCGCTGATTTTATCTTACTTAATTATCTTACTTAAGATTCCATGTCCACTCGGATCACTGTAATTCACCGGATTGTTTTCCGCATAGGTATACAGGTTCTGGCTGAGTGGTTCTAACAGACTTCCCAAATAGCTGTCCTGTGTCAGGAAGATTCCTTCCTCTAGATCATAATATCTCGCTCTCAGGTACTGGTTTCCGGTCGATGCATCGATATATTCCGCATTGTAGGTATACGGATTCTGTATCTCTGTATTTCCACTTACGGAGACATTGCCAAATGCATCATAGCTGTAAGCTGTCTCAAGTATTCCTTCTGTGTTTGTCAGATGATCTACCGTTTACAGTCCTATTCCTATCCTCTTTGCATCAAATTAGTAAACTACTTATTCATCAAACCAAAAGAAATGATTATATTCTTCATAATTTTTCAATAATAACAATGTATAGTGGCTCAGTTGTCAAGACAAAAATCTAAGATTTTTATAATGAACTGATATGGTTGATAAGTAACAAGGAACATGGGGAGGATAGTGGAACACTCCCCAGATCCATATATGCATTAAGCTGCATACGGCAAAAGCATTGCCGGGTAGTAACATTCAGCCGGTGTTTTGTAATCAAGGGCAGAATGGCATCTTTCAAAGTTATAGGTGTGGACATATCGTCCAATAGCAACTCTGGCATCCTTGATGTTGTTATACAGCGTCAGATAAGCTTCTTCATACTTGAAGCTGCGGAACCATCGCTCAATCATGATGTTGTCAGCCCAACGGCTTTTTCCATCCATACTCTGACGGATACCGTTTTCTTTTACAAATTCAATGTATTTCTGACTTGTGAACTGACAACCCTGATCAGAGTTCAAAATCTGTGGTTTTGACACAGCAAATGCTTTTTTAGAGCATTGATAACCATTCTGGTATCAAGGGTATCATCGACTTCCCAGCCTACGATACAACGGCTGTACCAGTCGATTACAGCTGTCAGATACAGAAATCCGTGTCTGATTGGAATATATGTAATGTCAATAGACCACGCCTGATTTGGTGCATCTATGACGGCATTTCGAAGAAGATAAGGACATCCCTTTGCCTGTTGCATCCGCTTGGAAAGATTCATCTTAGGATAGATTGGGTAAATATCCATCTCATTCATATAGCGGCGTGCTTTACGACGCCCAACATGATAACCTCTGTTTTTGAGTTGTGCAGACATTTGCCTTGCACCCCAGGTTGGATTATCCGTATGAAGATGGTCGATAATCTCTTTACAAGCCAGTTCTTCGTCTGATACAGGTGAAGTCTTGTAATAGATGCTTGTACGGTTGATATCAAGCAGTTTTGCTCCTACAGATGCCGGGATTTCTTTAGTAGTCAAAAGGTTTTGGACTAAACTTACTCTCGTAGTCAGGTCCACAAATTTCTTCAGATTTTTTTGAGCCAGTCAACCTGCATGGTTAACTGACCAACCTTTTTCGCATACTCCGCCTTTTCCTTGCGTTCTTCAGCAAGCTTGTCTTTGAGGTTTTCCTGACGCTTGTCATCGAATACTGCAGAGGCATTGTTAAGGAATTCTTTCTTCCAATTGCGGAGCAGATTTGGTTGGATGTTATTCTCGGTTGCAAGGGTGTTGAGATCTTTCTCGCCCTTAAGCAGCTCGATTACCAGGTCTGATTTAAATTTGGCACTAAAGTTTCTTCTTTGTCTGGACATAATGATGAATCCTCACTTTCATACTGATTTTAGTATATCAGATTCATTAATATTTGTCCGAAAAAGTGTCTTAATTTATGAGACCATTATAGTGCATTATTTAAGAGTTTATTCATATCTTCATCAAACTCAAAAATAACCTCCTTCCCAATTGCACACACAATCAATTGTTTACCAATCTGGAGCATCGCAAATGAAATAAATGATTTAATTAATTGATAATAATTATTTATATTTTCATATTTATTATTATTAAACCAAATTGTATAATAAAATCTTTTATCAACCTTTTCTATGTTTAATCCCACATACCCATCCACTGCTTTCTGCGTAATGCATACAATTTTTGTATCAAGTAGATTTTGTATATCTTCTTTAGAGCCTAACCTATGTAATCCCTCATACGCCCAATTGTTCATTGCCTCAATAGTCCTATTGCCCTGTATTTCAACCTGCTCATGAATAAATGAAAATAATATATCATTATCCAAAACAACTCTAGATATAATATTTATTTCTACTACTTCTGCCATATAGTTCCTTTCTGTTATTTACTTCTTTTCGGAATACCGTCAGACCAGTTCCAGGTATGTTCATGCAGATATGCTGGATGTGTTTTACAATTTTCATTTGTATACAAAAATCCACTCAATTGCTGGCAAGTTTCCCATTGCTTTTCTTGCATACTCAAAATAATACACTGTATTAGAAATTTCATCATACAACACTTCCAAATTATACATTTTCCCGTTTTTATACATAGTAGTATAATAAATACATCGTTACATTTGAACCTCTTTCATTCATCATAAAAATCGCCCTAAAAAACTGATACTCCTTCGTAAATTCAAGTAAAAAAATCAAATTCCCTCATATAAAATATCTGCTTTCAAACATTCCGCTTTATCGCACAATTGCAATAGTCCATCAAGTATATTTAATAATTCACATTTTTTATATATTACTTTTTCGTACTTCATCTCATCTATTAAAAAATCACCTGTTAAGTTTATTTCTTCTGTTCCCAATGAAAATAACCCTCTCCACTTTTCTAATATTGTTTTAAATTTAACAAGTTCCTCATCAGATATTAAGGCCTCTCCATAATATGGTAATCCACTCTTAAGTGTTTTCCCATTCCACGATGAAACAATCCAAAAAAGGCTGTCTTTTATATAGTTAATAAAATCATCCGGAATATTAACCTTTTCAATTTTCTCTTTATTTTTGATTATACTGAAACAATGTTCCAATGCCATAGTTTTACCTTCCTCGTATTATTTACTTCTTTTCGGAATACCGTCAGACCAGTTCCATGTATGTTCATGCGGATATTCTGGATGTGTTTTAGAATTTCCGTGATTAGTCATATCTACATCCCTGTATGCATTTCCATTAGAATCATACCACCGTCTTGTAATAATATTTCCCTGATCATCCAAGATATCTACACTCCTGATCATCAAGGTATTCCTTAATTAGTAATTCCATAGATATTATGAAATAATGCTAATTCAACTTTAATATGTTCTTCTTGAACATATTTCAAAAAATTAATCAACTCTTAATTTCTATTTCTGGCTCCTCTTCTGAAATAATATCAATATTATAATTCATTGTTACAATCACATCCAAATAGCCGTCTGCGATACTTTCGAGATTTTCAATCACTTCCTGATTCATTGTATAGTGGCTCAGTTGTCAAGACAAAAATCTAAGATTTTTATAATGAACTGATATGGTTGATAAGTAACAAGGAACATGGGGAGGATAGTGGAACACTCCCCAGATCCATATATGCATTAAGCTGCATACGGCAAAAGCATTGCCGGGTAGTAACATTCAGCCGGTGTTTTGTAATCAAGGGCAGAATGGCATCTTTCAAAGTTATAGGTGTGGACATATCGTCCAATAGCAACTCTGGCATCCTTGATGTTGTTATACAGCGTCAGATAAGCTTCTTCATACTTGAAGCTGCGGAACCATCGCTCAATCATGATGTTGTCAGCCCAACGGCTTTTTCCATCCATACTCTGACGGATACCGTTTTCTTTTACAAATTCAATGTATTTCTGACTTGTGAACTGACAACCCTGATCAGAGTTCAAAATCTGTGGTTTTGACACAGCAAATGCTTTTTTTAGAGCATTGATAACCATTCTGGTATCAAGGGTATCATCGACTTCCCAGCCTACGATACAACGGCTGTACTAGTCGATTACAGCTGTCAGATACAGAAATCCGTGTCTGATTGGAATATATGTAATGTCAATAGACCACGCCTGATTTGGTGCATCTATGACGGCATTTCGAAGAAGATAAGGACATCCCTTTGCCTGTTGCATCCGCTTGGAAAGATTCATCTTAGGATAGATTGGGTAAATATCCATCTCATTCATATAGCGGCGTGCTTTACGACGCCCAACATGATAACCTCTGTTTTTGAGTTGTGCAGACATTTGCCTTGCACCCCAGGTTGGATTATCCGTATGAAGATGGTCGATAATCTCTTTACAAGCCAGTTCTTCGTCTGATACAGGTGAAGTCTTGTAATAGATGCTTGTACGGTTGATATCAAGCAGTTTTGCTCCTACAGATGCCGGGATTTCTTTAGTAGTCAAAAGGTTTTGGACTAAACTTACTCTCGTAGTCAGGTCCACAAATTTCTTCAGATTTTTTTTTGAGCCAGTCAACCTGCATGGTTAACTGACCAACCTTTTTCGCATACTCCGCCTTTTCCTTGCGTTCTTCAGCAAGCTTGTCTTTGAGGTTTTCCTGACGCTTGTCATCGAATACTGCAGAGGCATTGTTAAGGAATTCTTTCTTCCAATTGCGGAGCAGATTTGGTTGGATGTTATTCTCGGTTGCAAGGGTGTTGAGATCTTTCTCGCCCTTAAGCAGCTCGATTACCAGGTCTGATTTAAATTTGGCACTAAAGTTTCTTCTTTGTCTGGACATAATGATGAATCCTCACTTTCATACTGATTTTAGTATATCAGATTCATTAATATTTGTCCGAAAAAGTGTCTTAATTTATGAGACCATTATATTGCTGTAAGTTCGCAGTTAATCCGAACGGTACGGTTTTTATCGGTCTTTTATTTTTTGTTTTTTAAAATACGATTAGCGACACAATTATCAGGTTCTATTTTTATTATTTCTCTTGCCACTGCTTCTGCTTCTTTTTCCTCAACCAGTTTTTCTGGAATATCGTGAAAAAAAATCACTTTTTCCATAGTTTCTACAGAAAAATCTATTTTTAATAATTCTCTGGTATGAAAAAGTGCCACTTCATATGCACCTTCTACAAAGCATAATGGATTAATCATTACATCTATAGTCATTTCTAATAAATATTTTGTTTTATTTTTTTCTAACATGTATCGCAAAAATCCGTATATTGCAATACTTTCTGTATCATATGCTAAATTCATGATTATATCTCTTTGTGCATTTAATGGTATTGTTAACATTACATTTTCTGCTTCGTGATAAAAACCCTCTAATACCAATTTTTTAAGTTTTGTTTCCATTATATTTCCTCCTATGGATTAATCCATGCATCTGATATTCTAACAGTTCCGTCTGACAATTTATTATAAGTAACCTCAACCTCATATCCATCTATTATCTTCTTTTTCGAGAAAACGCTTTTATATGGTCCTTCCTCTCCATTTTCCATTACATCATTAACAATATTTTTTATATCGTTCCAATTTTTATCAGGAACTAGCTTTTCCCAATTGTGGTTAGAACCTTTACTACCATTAACCATATGATCAATTTTATTTTCTGAAAAGTCATCCAACTGTTCCATGTAGTTTTGAGAAGATCCACGTATATTCTTTCCTGATTCATCACCTTTACTACTTTCCGATTTCTGAATCCGTACATCAAACATATTCCTTAAAGCATCAAATGATATAGCTAAACCTGAACCTGCAATGCCAATTCCTTCTGTTGCAACCGGAATACTGATTGCACTGGATGAACCAACGCTTGCTATTTCACTTCCACCACCCGCTAATGTTAAGAGCAGTCCTCCGCCCGTCGTAACTATACCAAGTCCCAACTGCAAACTGTCTTTCCACGTTCCCGTATAATCAATACTGATATTGATATTAGGAAGTTTCTTTTTTAACTGCTCTAATTTCATCTTGCCTATGGTTATTGCACTTATCCCGATCGCAATATTAGCAGCCTTGACAGACTTAACTGCATCTTTCTTTATACGATTTGCCGTAGTACAAAATTTTCTTACGGTTTTCTCTATTGCCTTTGTCCAGGAATTTCTGATATTTCCAGATTCTTTCATTTTTGAACTAAACCAGTTATACCTGGACTGTCCAAAGCGTTTCGCCCGTTCATAGGTCGATGGCCGATAAAAATTACTTTTACTGCTTCCTCTGCTGGATGATGAATATTTTCTGTTTCCTGCGTTACTTCCTCCACTTGAATACCTTCCCCCTGATGAAGATTTTCCGGATTTGTTTTTTTCTGATGAGCCACTACTGGATACTACATTTGTTAGTGCCTTTTTTGCATTTTGATAGGTATTGGATACCCAGTTTTTCGCCTTATTATAGGTGTTTTTCACCCATGTTTTGGCTTTATTATAGGTATTTTTTACCGTAGTTGTAACTTTTTTTGCCGCTGATTTTATCTTACTTAAGATTCCATGTCCACTCGGATCACTGTAATTCACCGGATTGTTTTCCGCATAGGTATACAGGTTCTGGCTGAGTGGTTCTAACAGACTTCCCAAATAGCTGTCCTGTGTCAGGAAGATTCCTTCCTCTAGATCATAATATCTCGCTCTCAGGTACTGGTTTCCGGTCGATGCATCGATATATTCCGCATTGTAGGTATACGGATTCTGTATCTCTGTATTTCCACTTACGGAGACATTGCCAAATGCATCATAGCTGTAAGCTGTCTCAAGTATTCCTTCTGTGTTTGTCAGATGATCTACCGAACCGGTTCCGGTATAGCCATAGTAATACGTATCTGTACCGTCACTGTAATCCAGTCTCTCATTTCCGTAGGTATAGGTCTCTCTTACCTTCCCATTCTCATCATAGGCTGTCAGCACCTGCGTATACTGCTGATTGATATCATTGACGTAGTTCCGGCTTTCAAAGTAATCATAGGTGTCTGTCACAACCTTGTATGGGATCAGTGCCTGGCTTGTCTCACTCGGATAAGTGACTTCTCCCACTCCCGGCATGTTCGTAATGCCGTCCGGGTTTACCACGATTCCCTCTTCATCCGCCCGGTCTTTCGCGATCTTTCTGTGATAAGCTGATACCAAATCTTCCCAGAGTTCTCTCCATGTCTGACCGATGGACTCTTTGGCTACCTGGAATCCCTGCAGGAAGTTCTGTCCGAATCCGTACCAGAACATAGATCCTTCTCTTCCCTGGTCAGAGGTCTTCGGAGATTTCTTTTTCTCCTTGAAGAGCTGATACTCCTTCGTATCTTCCGTGCGGTTCGCTGTGAACATCCGGTTACTGTCTCCGTCATAGAGTGCCGCCATCAGAAGTCCTTTGTCATCACGTACGGCTATCAGACGATTCTCCGTATCATAGGTATAAGTATGCGTCTTTTCATCCGCATCTAATTCCCTTACACGGTTTCCGTTCGCATCGTAGATATAGGTTGTCTCTTTTCCATCCTGCTCGCTTGACACCAGTCGGTTTGCCGCGTTGTAGGTATTCTTTGTGATAGTTTCTGTCGCCTGCTCCAATGCGTTTTCCGTACTTTGGCGGACTTCGATCTTGTTTCCTGCTCCGTCATAAGCGTACGTCACTCTCTGGATCACTTTATCTTCTGAATCCTTCATCACAATCTCGCTGAGCTGTCCCGCCGCATCGTAACCGTAATTAGATACCTTAGTCTCTTCCTTCGTTTTAATAGACTCTGTCAGGATATAGCCCGACAGGTCATAGGTATAGCGGTAGGTTGAGATTGTCTTTCCTTTTGCATCTCTGTTCTGGATCTCCGTCACCTGATGTGCGGCATCATAAGTAAGCTTTGCACTCGTTTGGTTTGCACGCAAAACTTCTGTCATATTTCCAGCCACGTCATAAGTATAACCGGTCTCTTTTCCTTCCCGATCTGTGACTTTTATCAGCCGGTCCAGTGCATCATATTCATACTGTACTTCGCTTCCGTCCGGATAGATCAGCTTCGCAAGATTTCCGTAGCTGTCATAGTTATATAAGATAACACTTCCGTCTCCCTGCTGTACGCCCGTGATCCGTCCATCCGCATCATACTGATAGGTGGAAGTTCCGGTCAGATCAGACATGGAAAGGCGTTTGCCTTCTTCATCATAAGTATACAATACCTGTCCGTCTGCTTCTTCCGAGTAATCCGTCTGAAGAAGTGCATCCAGCTTGTTATAGTCATACTGAATCGTATTTCCGTTTGGACGGGTGATCTTTTCCAGACGGTTATTCAGATTATAACTGTAGCTTTCTGTTTCTCCCAGCGCATTGGTTCTTGATGTCTGGTTGGACAACAGATCATAGGTGTAAGTCATCTTGTTGCCATTTCCGTCTGTGGTAGAAATCAGATTGCCTACTTCATCATAGGTATAAGTATTCCGATTTTCATAGCTTGCATCTCCTGCCATCGCTTCCGTCAGCCGATCAGCCAGATCGTAAGCATATCGTACCTGTCTGCCTTCTCCATCGGTAACAGATATCACATTGCCGTTTCCATCGTAAGCGACCGCTGTGGTATTCCCATTTCCGTCTGTGGAGGATAGCAACTGTCCTTTCCTATCATACTGATAGGTAGTCTTTGCTCCGACCGCATCTGTTTCCTGCACCAGACGGTTCATGTTATCATACTTTTTCGTCTCTGTTTGCCCTAACACATTGGTCAGAGAAGTCAGATTGCCATTGGCATCATACACATAGCTGGTCACACGGGTATCATTCACCGTCTTTTTCGTCAGGTTGCCAACGCTGTCGTAAGTATAGCTTTCTTTTCTTCCTGCCGGATCCAGTGTTTCCTCCAGTCTGTCCAGCTTGTCATAGCTGTACCGCATGGTATTTCCCATCGGTGATACCTGTGAAGAGAGATTTCCGTTCTCATCATAGGTATAAGCGGTTTTCTGCCCCAGTGGATTTTCTACACTTTTCAGTCTGCCCATGATGTCATATTCATAAGATATGCTCCGGTCTGACTGATCCGTCTCACGGATCAGATTGCCGGCGATATCGTAAGTATAAGACTTCTTCAGCCCCTGTGGTGCCGTCTGTCCTGTGATTCTTTCCAGCTTATCATAGGCATACGTGTATTCTGCTCCATTTGGAAGGATTTTCGATGTCACCTGTCCATGCAGGTTATTTTTATAAGAGGTTACATTTCCCAGCGGATCGGTTTCTTTACTCAGTGATCCGTTCCCGTCATATTCATAGGCATATGTTCCGCCATTCGGAAGGGTCTCTCCCACTTTCCGGTTCATGTTGTCATAGGCAGTTTCCGTTACATTTCCTTCTGCATCAGTATAACGGATCTGATTGCCCGCTGCATCGTAAGCATAACTTTCTTCTCCGCCCTCTGCGGTTGTTATTTTTGTAAGTCTCTGAAGGGCATCGTAAGTAAACAGCGTGTCATTACCATTTTTATCGGTATGTATCACCGGAAGAGACAGTGCATTATAGCCATATGTTTCTGTATTTCCATTGGCATCGGTCACACCGGTCAGATTGCCAAGTACATCATAGGTGTAACTTGTTCTCTCCCCTGCCGGATTGATTTCTTCTGTCAGCTGGTTTAGCACATTATAGCTATACTTCCAGATTCGTCCGCTGCTGTCTTCTTTCTGAGTGACATTTCCATTGGCATCATAGGTATAGGTTGTAATTTTTCCTTCTGCATCTGTGGCTTCCGTCAGATTGCCCACCTCATCATAGGTATAAGTGTTCTTAGCTCCATCTGCTTCCACGACTTTCACCAGCCGCTGATACTTATCGTAGGAATACCTCGTCTCTTCTCCGAATGCATTTGTTACAGAACTTTTATTTCCATATACATCATACTCATAAGTCTCTTCAAAGCCTTCATTGTCCCATGTATGAGTCACTCTTCCCTTGGCATCATATTCATACTCTGTCACCAGTCCGCTGCTTCTCGTCTCTTTCACCGGCTGATTTAAACGATTATATTCATATTTTACCGTTGTTCCGTCCGGCGCTGTGATTGTATCGTACAGACCTGTGGCAGTGTATGTCATCTCATAAGTGTTGCCGCCACCATCGGTCACACCGGATGGCAGACCCTTCTTGTTATAAGTATAGGTGATCTTTCCGCCCAGTGCGTCTGTCAGTTCTATGAGTTGTTCCATCTGATTGTAACGATAAGTTGTTACATTTCCCAGTGCGTCCGTCACTGTCTTCGGCTGGTTCTGCTTGCCGAACACTGTACTGCTTGTATTTCCGGCGGCGTCTGTCAGTGAAGTCTGGTTTCCGTTTCCATCGTAAGCGACTTTCGTTGTATTGCCCAGTGCGTCCGTCAGTTCCAAGAGTTTTCCATCACTGCTGTAGTGGTAAGTCGTCGTATTACCGTTGGCGTCGGTCATCTCTTTTAAGTGTCCCAGCACATCATATTTATAAGACACGGCTGTTCCATCCGGGTAAGTAGTCTTTGTCCGGTTATTCAGCTTGTCATATTTGTACGATGTAACAAGCCCGTCAGCATCCTCTGTCAGGACATTTCCATTGTCATCATAGGTGTAACGAATGGTAAGTCCTCCCTCATCTGTGTAAGAAGTTGTTCTTGCCAGTTCATCATAGGTATAGTTGTCACTGGTTCCTTGCGGATATGTGATCTGTGTCGGAAGTCCATCCTCCTGAAATGTATAGGACACCTGTTCTCCTGCGGCATCTGTGACAGAATTTACCTGATTCTGTGCATAATCATAAGTATAACTTGTTGTATTTCCATTTTCATCCGTCTGCGTCAGGATATTCCCAAGTGCATCATAGGTGTAGGTAATGGTATCTCCTGCCGCATCTGTTTCTGTCAGTTTGTTGCCTCTTACATTATAGGTATACGTCGTTGTATTCCCTTCCGCATCGGTCAGGGATGTCTGATTGCCGACTGCATCGTAGGTATAGCTGTATGTTCCTCCTGTGCCGTTGTCCGCTTTGATTTTATTTCCCATCCCGTCAAAGGCGAAAGATACGGTGTTGCCATTTCCGTCTGTAACTGCCGTCACATTTCCGGATGCGTCGAACGTATACCCTGTATGTTCTCCGTCTGCGGTTGTCTCGCCGGTCTTTCGTCCTTCTGCATCATAAGTACAGGATGTCACACCGCCCAGTGCGTCAGTTATCTCTGTCAGAAGTCCATGTGCATTGTAGCTGTAGGATGTCCTGTTTCCCTTTGCATCTGTCATCGTAATCAGCCTTGCACCGGAATAGGTGTAGGTAATGGTATTTCCATTGGCATCGGTATCTGTCAGGATTCTTCCCTGTGCATCTACGGTATAAGTATGTTGTAATTTTCCGGCAATTGTTATTGTCAGAAGATTACCTGATTTATCATAGGTATATTCTGTAGCAATTCCGTCATATCCGCTCTCACGAATGACATGATGGTTCTCGTCATAGTCCCAGGTCTTTTTCTTCCCATCAAACCGGGTCTGAATGGTTTCATTTCCTGCCTCGTCATACTGATGCCTGGTTGTATGGCCCAGTTCGTCTGTTTCACTTTCCAGCTGGTTTTCCGCATTGTATTCCATAGTACGGGTCGTGCCGTCCGGATTTTTTACTTTGACGGTCCGCATCTGATCATCGTAATAATAAACCGTCTGATTCCCATTGGCATCGGTCGCCACGGTCTGTCCATCTTTATAAGTGAGACTTGAGACTCCACCATTGGCATCGGTCTGAGTGGTCACTCTTCCCTGATCATCATACACATTTTGGACAATTCGCGTACCGTTCGCATCATACCATGCGGTCATGCGATGAGCGTCATCGTATTCATACTTTGTCACCGCTCCGTTGGCATCTGTGTAAGAGATCAGATTTCCGTTCCCGTCATAGGCATAGGACAGGGTACTGCCGTTCGGAAGCTGAATTGCGGTAATATATCCTTCTTCATTTGTTGTAAACTCGTATTTTGGTCCTGCCGGAGATGTAATCTCCCTGAGATTATAATTGTCATCATAGGTAAGGACGGTCTGGTTTCCTTTTTCATCTTCGATGGAAGTCAGCATTCCAAAGTAATTAAATGTTTTTGTTACATTCGTTTCATCTGTGATGGTGTACTGATAGACCGGATAGCTTTCTTCTCCCTCCCCAAAGTCAAACATGTTTTCTTTGATCTTCTTTCGGTTCAGTTTCAGTTCATAACCATCCGGTGCTGTATATTCCCCGTCTTTTTCAGTAAAGAGCAAAATGCTTCCATCTCCCCGGTGATAACACAGATTACCGTCTTTATCTTTTGTGATCTGTTCGGTGTAATCAAACGACCACCCACGACCGAATACACTGGCGAGTTCTGCTCTTTTGGAGTTGTAGTTCCGTTCAATCACAAAATCATCCGTGTAATCCGGAATGGACACATCGGTACGGTTCAGATAGAAATTTCCGGTATTTAAATTCACCGGTTCAAATCCAAATTCGCAGTGCAGTCCTCTTCCCATCAATGCCGCATCAATCTTTGCTTTTTCTGTATCACCCAGTGCCGGTGGATTATATGGAACGGTCGCATTCTTCTTTGGATTACGAATAAACAGAGTATTATTCTCCACCAGAAGCATATCCTGTACCCGGTTGTCGTGCATAATCTGGGCAAGCGGTATTCCATAATAATTCGCAATCTTCGGAAGCGTGTCATACTGTGTCACTTTATAAATGGTAAAGTCATCACTCTTTTTTGTCTGGCCCGTGATTCCATCCTTCGCCGCCGTCCCATTGATGTAATAAAGCACATTGAATTCCGGCTCTGTAAAAGGATATACCGTCTGCCAGTTCCCAAGTTTATCTTTATATTTCGTCGTCTCCTTAGAAAATGCACTGTCAAAACTGCTGCTGTCCGGATATTTATAGGAATAGCTTGCCAGAGAAACGCCCTGATAATCTTTTTTCTCATCATTTAAGGCATAACCTACCATAGCTCCCGGTGTTGCGATGCCATCTGCAAACACTCCCTGGAACTGCAGTTTTCCGCTCTTATCCGTCAGTACCATGCTTCTGAGTGCAACTGTCGTATCGTTAAGTCCGTAATTTAGATTCACCGGATCCGGCACACTCCAGTTAATAGTGATACTTGGGCGTTTGTCCCAGGAAAAATCCACCTGTCCGCCCGTTCCTGTAGAATATGGCGTGTAGAATGCACCTCCAAAATCCGTCTCATTCGTTGCCATAACAACCAGTCCATTGTTATCTGTAATCCCCTGTACCCAGTTATTCACCGTTTCCCTGATATCAAACTGGTGCATCCCATGTTTATGGACAGACACTGCATTCTCTCCTGAAGGTTCCAATGAAAGTCCCACAGAATTATCCCATGTAAGACTTCCTGCATTCCATGGGGAATTGATCCGGTAACATGCAAAGGTTGCATTTGTCTGCGGATAATCCACATACTGATATACATTCAGGCTGGCACTGTCAATTTTTGCTTCTGAAGGAATACTCTTCCTGAAATCGTAATTAACTGCAAAATACATTCTGCTCCGCCCAATGTCCTTTGCCCCCGGCACACCAGTCATGGCACTGGTGATGTATCCGGCATAGCCATAACCGGCTCCATGATAGGTTCCATGAACTGTACTTGTTGTGACCTCAATCAGGCTTTCTGTCGGAATCGTAACCGTCGGATCGATTTTTACAGGATAAACCCTTTCTTCTGCCTGAAGCCAGTCTTTGTCTGCACGGACTGTAATCACATAAGTATGATCATCGGATTGTTTCTCCGCTGTCATTTCAATTTTCTGAGACTGACTGCCATCAGAATCAGACATCAAAGGTGCAGACAGGACAAACAGGATGGTGTTCTTACCCTTTTCACGAATGAAGATCTGGTTATCTTTGCATTCTACATCATATCTCTCTGCATCAAAGACATAATGGAATTCATTCTGCTCTGTTTTCTCCCGTAAGATAATGTCTTCCTTCACTCCAGTCGTATCCACACTATACTGTACATCAATATTTTCCTGAACATTATTATAAAGCAGTGCATGATCTTTCGTTGTTGCATTCCCATAAGTTCCTTCCTGCGGGAAAAGTTCCAGTGTATGTTCTTTATTCGTAATTTCAATCCCACGTTCCTCTGTAACATTCGCCGGAAAACTAACATCTATGCTGCTGTCCTTTGGTTCATAGATAAGGTCCAGATTTGGGTCACGAATCTCTTCTTCTGTCGGAATTTTTACTTCCTCTTTGCCTTCTATATCCTTGGGTATTAAAGTAAGGTCAACCGGACGCATTTCCCCGGAAGTTGATTCATAGGTATTCGCTTCCGATGTAAGCAATGTAACATAATGAGTCGCATCCACCTGGAATACTTTTTCATGTTCTTTTACTTCCACTGGCTCTCCGTATAACCCTGTCAGTTCAACTTCCTTTTCATCAGTATATTTCGTAATTTCAGGCAGACGCAGTGAAACCTGTTCTTTTTCATTGAATGCACTTTCTACCAAAACTTCTGCATCTTTTAAGTTCTTTTTCAAATCATCGTTATTCTCTGCTGACTGCTCAGGCTGCACCTGTCCAACCGTTTCCTCATACTGCTTCTTATATAATTGTTCTGTCTGATATTCATCATATAGATTTGAAACTACTTTTTGAGTTTCTTCCGCTAAAACCGCCATATCAGAATCTAATAACATACATCCAGTAACAACGAATACCAAAATTCGTTTTTTCCATTTATCCCACTTTTTCATTTATATTTTTCCTCCATGCACGATTACCAAAATAGACAATCAGCCCCATCAAAAAGATACACTGACATAAAAGTGTAACTCCACTTTGAAGATTTCTCTCAGGCAAAAATGCAGGCAAAGTCATTATCACGCACAACCCAAGAAGTACTGCGATCGCTCTTTTTCCCATGAAAATATCTTCTTTCCAATTTCTTTCATAAAATTGTTCCATCAATAAGTAAATAAACCCGACACGTATCATGTTCTGACAGAATCCGGATAACAGATAGATCAGCCATTTTATCTGTTCCTGGTCCAATCTGCCTGTCTTTGCAATCCCCCATCCAATGCCTCCCATTATACAGCTAACCACTAACTGACCAATTAAATACAGCATTCCACAACGTATCATTACCGATTTACAGAATTCTGTTTCCCTGGAAATATATTTTTTGAAAAGCAGGTATAACAGGATGATCCCAACACAGAAACACACTCCTCCCAGTATCATGTGCAGTGGTCCAATACGCCGGTCATAACTCCACTGTCCCATAAAATACGGAAGTACTATAATTCCTGCTATTCCAATCGAAAACATGCAGCCAAACGCACTGCATAGAATCGTTTTTCTGTCTTTCGCATATACCATACATTCTTTCATATCGTTTCTCATTCCTCTTGATTCTTTTTCTCACATTCTACTAATATTCCCTGAACCAGACACCTCTTCTGTTTATCATTTCTCGTACATGTAGATAAAGTCAACAATGGAGGAGTAATCTCGGTTTCATCTTGTATTACTCCACCAGAATCTGCCACAAAATCAGGTATTTGCCGTAAATAATCATTTATTCCTTCTGTTGTACTAAAATCATAGGATGTCAGAATATGTTCTGCTGGATGTTCATAAGCAGCAATAATATGGTATGTTCGCTTTTCTTCCGGAGTAAATAGAAACACCTCATTATACTTTTCAAAGTAATCTCTGTCCAAATATTTATCCAGGCAACCAAACATACTGCCATCTTTCATATGATGTCCATATAGAACTGTATTCGGACTGGAAAAATCTTTTCCGTTAACTTTCTCTGTATAAATTGCCCCATAAATGTTCGACTCTTTATCAATATCGTGGCTCAGATAATATCCATCCTCGTCCCCCTGCACGACCGGATAGTCAATTTTTGTTCCCGGAATCCGAATCCACGCATATACATCCGCATTTCTGTTTTGCCAATAGTTAAAATCTATCCATTCCTCCGGCTCTGTTTCTTCACAGAATTGTTGGTATACTTTTGCAGTCTTATCCCGGATAGCTTTCCCAAAACAGAAAATGCACGTACACACAATTCCTGCAGCTATTACTTTCATGACCTTTTTCATACTTTTCCCACCAGTCTCCTTCCTCTATAGTACAACCTTAATTCTTCAAGCAACTTTCTCTCCACATTTCATATAATCAGGTTAAATATATTGTATTTTATAATTCACATCTTTTCAACCAATATTTAATCTCATGTATAAAAAATGCCAGGCACTGGAACTTCCCTGAAAATTTCAAATTTTCTCTTCCAGCCACCTGACACTTTTCACTTTTCTTTTTTTTCTAATTTTCTTCCCGCCATTCTTTTAATGCAGCCGAAAGTCTCCGGTCAATATCTTTCCTTGCTGCCTCACATTCATCCGGGTATTCCTTTGCCGCCTTGAAAATAAACCGCAGCACAAACTTAAGTCCCACAGGCAATACCATGCGGAGCATGGATTCCGGTAATACAAAATGCGTCCCATGCTCGTATACAAGCGGTACGTATTCACAGGTATGTGGGCGTTCTTTCAGCCGCCTGTCCATACGACGGATATATTTTCCTGCCTCCCAGAAGGAATCATCCTCTGCACCTACGAGGAACAACCGTCCTTTTATATTCTCAACTTTGATCATTTCCCTGCCATACGAAATCACTGGCTGTCAATCCGAAAGTCAGTGTGATCTTCAGAAAATAAGATCCTTCCTTTCACCATGAAATCGATCTGCTCTGTTAGCCTTTTATCATATCATCATGATTCCACAAATACAATTCCATAAGCCTCCGGACCGATATAAGTTGCGATTGTTGCACCAATCTCTTCCGGCTGCTTCATTTCTACTTTCAGATCTGCCTCCTGAAGGGTGGCCATGTATTCCCGGCAGTTCGTATCATCCTGAGAAAAAAGCGGGATTGCCTGAAACTCAGGATCTATTTTACATTCTTCTGCCAATACTGCCATGTCCCGCATCGCTTTTTTTGCTCCCCTTGTCTTTTTTACGACCTCAATTTCTCCTTCTTTTGTAAAAGTAATGATTGGCTTGAACTGAAGTTTATTTCCAATGGCTGCTACAGTCTTCGGCAGTCTTCCTCCTCTTGCAAGGTATTCCAGTGTATCCAGGCATGCGATCAGTCTGACTCTTGATCGGAATTTTTCCAGTTCTTCTGCAATCTCTTTTCCACTCATTCCTTTTTCACGTAACTCACAGGCATAAAATGCAATTTGCTTTTCCGCAGCAGCCGCACATTTGGAATCGATAATATAAATTCCTTCATAATCTACCATGGACTTTGCCAGCATCGCCCCCTGATAAGTTCCTGAAAATCCTGATGAAATCAGAATACACACTACTTCTTCTTTCTTATTCTTTGCTTCTTCAAAAATCTTCACAAAACATTCCGGTGACGGAAGGGATGTCTTTATATTCACCCCATCCAGAAGCATCTCCCAAAATGTTGTCATTGGTATCGTCTTATCATCAATATACGTCTTCTCGCCACATAAAAGCGGCATTGCGATCAGTCCAATCTGCTTCTCTTCCATTTCCTGCAATGTGATATCTGATGCGGAATCTGTAAAAATTCTGACACTCATTTTTCAACCTCTCTGACCGGGCTTCCCCCCGGCTCTCTTTCACTTTGTTTATATATTTTGACTTTTATCTGAAATGCAACTATAATAAATTAAATCATCATTCTATGCTCAATGCAACAAAAGTCGCAGAAAGAAATTATAAATTCATTTACCGCAAAAGGCAATAGCCTGTCCGGTATTTGCAACTTTTCCGCTCAAAAGTTGCAGAAAGGAGTTTTATGGGACAAAATGCAAAAGCTACTGACTTTTTAAAAGAATGCATGGCAGATGCATTGATCCAGAAAATGCAGGAAAAGCCATTTGAAAAGGTCACTGTAAATGAAATTGCGGATCTTGCCGGTGTGAACCGTTCAACCTGGTTTCGGAATTTTAAAACGAAAAATGATGCCCTCTCTTTTAAGATTGTCATTCTCTGGAACAGATACCGAAATGACCATGGTCTCTCATCTGAAAAATATACTTTGGATAATGCCCGGGATTTTTTCGCATTTACTTATGAGAACCGTTTCCTGTTGCAGCTTGCGTATACCGCCCAGGTTCAATCCTCTATCTATGATGGTTTCTATCAGATTATGATGTCACAATATGACGGGTCTGCCTATGAATGTTATCGTGGACGCTTTTATTCTTACGCCCTTTTCGGATTACTGGATGAATGGGTCAAGAGAGATTTTTCTGAATCGCCTGCAGATCTTTCAACAATATTTCATAAAATAATACAATCCTGAGGATTGCATTCCGCTGCCTCCATGCGTATAATACTTTATGTAATCTGTCGCAGAAAGTGGGGAACATCATGAGAACAATGGATTTTACAACCGAGCAGCCTGACTGCTGCCAGGTGGGTGATTATCTGGAAGTCGAAGAAAATCAGCTTCCCACATCCTACTGGTATATGCTCGAACATGCTTACGGTGCAAGTACAAATTATAAGAACCGTGAGCGTCTCCAGACCCGCAGAGGCAAGGTCACTAAGATATGGAAAGATGACCGCTTCAACTACATAACTTTGGAATTTGATGAAGAGGATGTAAAGTAATGTATAATAAAGATGATATTGTGTATATTTTAGAAAATGATCAGGTCGTCCGCAAGGCAAAGGTTGCCGGAAGACAGGATGATCTTTATATCGTTCAGTTGATCGGTTCCTGCGGTGCGATTCATCTGCCGGAAAGCCGGCTGTTTGAAAGTGCTGAAGCAGCAGAAGAAAACCGCCAAAAGACGAAACTGAACAGTGCCAATGTCAGAAATGACTTTATCAGTAACCGGCCTGACCCGTTCGACCGCTGGATCAACAGTCAGAAATTCTGATATTTTATCGCAGGTTGTATTTACCAAATAAGGTTAAAGAAGTTATATAGAAAAACTTCTTTAACCTTATTTTGCTCTTTATTCCTTTTTTTCTGCTTTTTCCCCTGTCTCATACGCTCTGATTCTGCGAAGCAGCTTTCTGTATAATTCATCCTGAAGCAGTTCCCTATGCTCATATGAAACAGGGTAATCATTCAGAAAGTCCGGGTGTTCTTCTATATATTTATCTCTTTCTGCCTGCCCGGCATTCAATAAATATTTCTCATAAAAATCCAAATCATCCAACTTCCTTTGATTCATGCCTACTCTCCTGACTTCAAAGTATGCCTTCTAAAGATCCACCACATTTTTCGATCTATTCACTAATCCTCATCTTAGAGTTTCTATCTGTAATTGTCAATAGAATTTGACTGGTAATATTTTCCATGTACTATACATAATTTCTATGATGTCAGGGTCAAAAGGTCTGAAACCACGTGTGCTTGCACACTGGTGATAGAATGACCTTTTGACCCCAACATCAATTTCTATCAGAATAGTAAAAATGTATCCGGGGTATCACATTTGCAGAAAATTGTTCCTATATAAAAATAGCACCCTGCATGATGCAAGGTGCCGTAAATAAGTATAACTATAAATTTTATATGTTTTTCCGCTTTTAAAACGGTGTGCCATACAGATCATACGGCGTTACCTGATATACGTAATAATTCAACCAGTTAGCATACAGATTATTTGCATGGGCTCTCCATGTCAACATCGGCTTTTTGGATGTATCATCTCCCGGATAATAATTTTTCGGAATAACCGGATTTAATCCCTTTGCCGAATCTCTTTTGTATTCTGCATCCAACGTCATCCTGTCGTACTCAGGATGTCCCATGACAAAGATCTGACGACCATTCTGTGCCATACACATATACACTCCCGCCTCGTCTGAATCAGCCAGGATTGTGATACGTTCATCTGCCTCCAAAAGATCCTGCGGAACTTCTGTATGTCTTGAATGTGGTGCAAGGAACATATCGTCAAACCCTCTCACGATCGGAATCTTACGGTTTCTTACACGATGCCAGTACAGACCGGAACGCTTTTCAGGAAGCAGTACCTTGTCAATTCCATAATGATAGTAGATCCCTGCCTGGGCTCCCCAGCACAAATGGAGCGTAGATACAACATTCGTCTTCGTCCACTCCATGATCCCTTTCAGTTCTTCCCAGTAATCCACGTCTTCAAACGGCATCTGCTCCACCGGAGCTCCTGTAATGATAAATCCGTCAAATTTTTTATTTTTAATATCTTCAAACGCTTCATAAAACTTATAAATATGACTGGTGGATGTATTCTTGGATACATGGCTTGTCACCCTCACAAATGTCACATCCACCTGCAGCGGTGTATTTGATAACGCCCGCAGAATCTGCAACTCTGTATCTTCTTTTAAAGGCATCAGGTTTAACAACCCGATACTGATAGGTCGGATATCCTGATGTGCTGCCCTGAATTCATCCATCACAAAAATATTCTCCTGCTCAAGGATCTCCTTTACAGGTAAATCATTTTGTACTCGAATCGGCATATGGCTCATCTCCCTTTTCTTTTAATATATTTTCCTCCATATGTACATAAGATCCGTCTGCCTGTACATATCCCTGCTCATCATAGCTGTCGGTATCTGTAGGAAGCTGCTTTTTTCTCAGTTTTCGATTCACAACCATACTGATGATATAATAAATCACTGCAAATGTAGGTACTCCCAGGAGCATACCCGGGATTCCAAATAATCCTCCTGCGATCAGGATAGAAAATACAACCCAGAATGCAGAAAGTCCAGTTGAATTTCCAAGGATCTTTGGTCCAAGGATATTTCCGTCAAACTGCTGAAGCAAAATAATAAAAATAACAAAATAAACTCCCTTTACCGGATCTGCAAGAAAGATCAGCAACGCACTTGGAATCGCCCCAATATAAGGTCCGAAAAATGGAATGACATTCGTCACACCTACAATTACACTGACCAACAGCGTATATGGTATATTTAAAATCGACAGCCCGATAAAGCAAAGTACTCCAATAATTGCAGAATCAATGATCTTACCAATAATAAATCCACCAAAAATCTCATTACTTTTGCTTCCGACATGCAAAATCAGGTTCGCCTTTGTCGGTCTGAAAATTGCATAAACGAGCTTCTTTGCCTGGCACATGAACTTTTCTTTACTGAAAAGGACATAAATGGACACGATCATTCCAATGATAAAATTCAGGATTTCACGTACCATCAGAATCACCCCTGCAGTAAGCTGCGTCATCCATTCATTCACTTTATCCATCAGATCTGTCCGCATCCAATTCTGGATAAAAGTCGTTGCCTCTTTCATCACATTTTCAAGGATCTTACCGACTGTGGAATCTGAGGAATGCATTTCATTAAATGCTTTTACAAAACGGTTCATCTGACTCGGTACATTGACGATCATATCCCGGATACTGGTATAAAGCTGTGGAATCATCATATTCAGCAAGGCTACAATTACCGCCACAAGCAGAACCAGTGATACTAAAATTCCCACTCCTCTTGAAAAAGTTTCTTTCCGTTTCATCTTCGGACATTTTTTTTCAAAAAACGGAACTAATTTACTGTCAATCACCTTGACGATCGGATTCAGCAGATATGCGATCGCCAGTCCGTAAATAATCGGTTTCGCAACCGATAGAAATGACTTCACTGCATACGATATCTCGCTCAGACGCAACAACGCAAAATAGAATAAAATGCATGCCGCCACCACAAAGAACATCGCCATACTTTTAATTACCTGCTCTTTAAAATTTGAAGATCTTTTCTGAGCCGAAAGTAACTGTTCCTTTGGTGAAAGCACAGTGTCCGACTTATCATATTCAGGAAATTTTTCCCCGGCTTTCTTTTCCTCCATCTTTTTCCTTCCTTTCCTTTACGCATATGTAGATTATAACGCGGCTGACCTATAAGAGTCAACCGCTGAAAAAGGGCATATGAAAAAGCAAAATTCTTTCACATACCCTTTCAGGATCACCATACACTTCATTCCATGACCGGTAATCTCTTCTGATTCATTTTATCTTTCCTTTTTCAAATATTAGCGGCACTGGAAAGTCGCACACTCTGTGCCTTCACAATGACAGGCATCACTGCCTTCCACACTGATCTTTCCTGCATGACACTGACAATCCTCATTATACATACATTCTGTTGCCTTACAGTCAACACTACAAAGATCAGAAGGAGACCGGTCTGAAACTGCTGCATTCATATAACTGCCTTCTTTTCTCTCCTGAAAGCTGTCGCAACAGGTCTCCTGTGCAGTCTTTGCAGTATCTCCTCCCACCTGAATCTTGTCCAAATCGCACAGGAACTTGTAGTTGTGCACACATGTCTGTACCGTACATTTTAAATCCGGCATACTGATTACCTCCTCTTATTTACAGAATCAGTATCAGTATGCCGGACTTTAGAACATTTTATACATTTTTTTATGCATTCTTTCCACAGCAATATTTATATTTCTTTCCACTTCCACATGGACAAGGCTCATTTCTGCCGATCTTTTTAGCCTTACGGACTGTGCCTGACTGCTTCTGCTCACGATACAGCTTTTTCTTTGTATCAGCATCAAAGATCTTATCCCACTGCGGCAGTTCATACAGCCAGTCAGCTTTTGCATCTACCATGTTCTTGTAAAGCATCTCTTTATCAAAAACTAAAGTAACATCTGTATTCTCATCCATCGTCTCGATCGGGTTCGGAACTTTCAGACTGTCATTAATTCCATCCAGGAATCCTACCATCGTCATCACGTCCTGACCATATTTCTCTGCGAGTTCCTTTACAGTTCCTCTTACTTCCTCTTCCGGATTGTCAAGAAGCTGCTCATATATTTTTTTCTCAATCGTAAAATATCTGCTCCAGAATGTCTCCAGTTCATTCTTGGAAAGATTTCTGTCATACGCCATATCACGCCACTGATCTAATAAACTTTTTTCGCTCATTGTATATTGCTCCTTTGTCTCTAAATAAATAATTCGAATTCAATCGCTTATTCATTATATAACAATTTCCGTTTGCCGTAAACTGTTTTTTTGTGTATACTGAATATAGTTGATCCTTTTATTTTCAAAAGGAATCGCTCATTACACGATAATTGATTTTTATTTTTAGAAAGGTTCTACAATGAAAAAGGCAAAACGTATTCTGGCTCTGATCGGTGTCATATTTCTTGTCGCCATGTATCTTAGTACTCTTATCTTTTCACTGATCGATTCACCGCTCGCTTCAGATCTTTTGAAAGGTTCGGTTGCAGCCACCATTCTTGTACCTGTCGTTCTTTACGGATTTGTTCTGTTCTCCCGCCTTTTCGGGAATGACCATGATGACAGAAATGATTAGCTCTCAGACATAAAAGATATCTGCCAGTTTCAATGCACTGGCAGATTTTTCTCTCCAGCCCTCCCAGACCGTCTCCGGTTGCCTTACTACTTGTCTTTTCTTCAGGTATTCTTCCATTGATATGATGTCTATCGGTTTTTCCTCACTGTTCTTACGCATCGGTCTACCTCCTCTTATCAGATTGCCGGATCAAATTCAAATCCCCGGCTTTATATTATATTTCACTCTCTATTAAAATATGATTCAAATAATGTTAGATAAAAGTTAAAACAGGGAATATCTCTGCTCTCCGGCACAGATATTCCCTGCTTTTATTATAGATTCATATGCTTTTTGTTATAGAAATTCTTATTTATTACGGTAAATAATGTCATCTCTTCCCGGTCCGTTACTGATCATCGTGATCGGATATTCAATCTCTTTCTCAATGAATTCAATATATTTACGGCAGTTTTCCGGAAGATCTTCATACTTTTTAATACCGCGGATATCTTCTTTCCATCCTGGAAGAACCTTATACACTGGTTTTGCTTTCTCAAGAAGATGTGTCACCGGAAATTCTTTTGTAACCTCTCCGTCAATTTCATAACCTACACAAACCGGAATCTCATCCAGGTAACCAAGTACATCAAGTACCGTAAATGCTACGTCTGTTGCTCCCTGCATTCTGCAGCCATACTTGGATGCAACACAGTCAAACCATCCCATTCTTCTCGGACGTCCTGTTGTAGCACCGAACTCTCCGCCGTCACCGCCGCGTCTTCTCAGCTCGTCCGCCTCATCACCAAAGATCTCACTTACAAATGCACCTGCACCTACAGCACTGGAGTATGCCTTGCAGACTGTAACAATCTGCTTGATCTCATATGGCGGGATTCCTGCACCGATTGCACCATATCCGGCCAGTGTGGAAGAAGATGTAACCATCGGGTAAATTCCATGATCCGGATCTTTCATAGATCCCAGTTGTCCTTCAAGTAAGATCGTCTTTCCTTCTTTCAGTGCCTCATGGAGGAACAGAGATACATTCGCTACATATGGCTCCACCATTTTTTTGTATTCCATCAGTTCGTTATATAACTCATCAGGATTGATCAGCGGTTTGTGATATAAATGCTCAAGCAGTACATTCTTCTGCTCTGCCACACGTACAACTTTTTCCTTCAAAAGTTCCTCATCAAACAGCTCACTTACCTGAAATCCGATCTTTGCATACTTATCTGAATAAAACGGAGCAATACCGGACTTTGTAGAGCCGAATGACTTTCCTCCAAGTCTTTCCTCCTCATATGCGTCAAAATTCTTATGATAAGACATTACCATCTGTGCTCTGTCGGATACAAGAATCTTCGGCATCGGAACGCCCTTTTCTACAACAGACTGTACTTCTGCGAAAAGACGCGGAACATCCAGTGCCACACCATTTCCAATGATGCTGGTCGTATGACCATAGAAAACTCCTGACGGCAGTGTATGCAGTGCAAATTTCCCGTAATCATTCACAATCGTATGGCCTGCATTCGCACCACCCTGAAAACGAACAATAATATCAGCCTCTCTGGCGAGCATATCTGTAATTTTGCCCTTTCCTTCATCGCCCCAGTTCGCACCAACTACTGCTTTTACCATTTCAAACCCTCCTGCGTATGTCGCTTGTCAATATTTATGAGCGGTACTTATAAATTCTACCACCTTATGAATTATACTATACTTTTGCAGGGATGTAAAATATTATTTCTCTTTTTTTTACATTTCCTCTTATTGTAATCCCTCTGAAAAAGTATTAAAATGAAAATCAGCCTGATTACAGGTCATAAAGCAGATTATCTCATCAGAAAGGAGACCCCGGAATTGAAAAAGGGATTTAAAGTATTTTTGACACTTGCAGCCATTGGTTCTTTTATCGGTTTTATTCTTGCATACTTTTGCAAGTCTTCAACCAAGCAGGATATGGAATCTCTGGAAAATGAAGAAACTGATTTTACAGAAGATTTTAGTCTTGACGGAGATCTGAAACCGGTCTCTGATCGTGGATATGTCTCCCTTACCAAAGAGACTCAGGAAGGGAACTGACAGATAAGATTCTTTGCCACCATGGTTTAAAAGGTTCACGAAACTATTTACCATTTCCCCACAATATCAAACAGCCCTGCTGTTCCGGTTCACCGGCTCGGCAGGGCTGTTTTCTACTCTTTTTATTTATTTTGGAAGTTTAAATGAACTCTTCAGTGAAACAATCCTGTTAAATACCGGATATTCTGCCGTAGAATCCTTCGCATCGATGCAGAAATATCCATTTCTTACAAACTGGAAACTGTCATAAGCCTTTGCATCTGCAAAACTTGGTTCTACATACGCATCCTTTATTACAGTAAGTGAATTCGGATTCAGATTCAGTGAACCGTCTTCTTTATTGTATACACCTTTTTCCTCATCTACAAGATTCTCATAAAGTCTTACCTCTGCTTTCTGTGCATAAGGTGCCGGAACCCAGTGGATCGTTCCCTTTACTTTACGTCCTGTGAATCCGCTTCCTGCTTTTGTCTCCGGGTCATACGTGCAGTGAATTTCCGTTATATTGCCGTTTTCATCTTTCACAAAGCTCTCACACTTAACAAAATATGCATGCATCAGACGAACTTCATTTCCCGGGAACAGACGGAAATACTTCTTCGGCGGCTCTTCCATAAAATCTTCCCGCTCAATATAAAGTTCACGACAGAACGGAACTTTTCTCTGTCCCAGTTCTTCGTTCTCAAGATTGTTCGCAACATCCAGATACTCAACCTGTCCTTCCGGATAATTGTCGATTACCAGTTTAATCGGATCAAGCACTGCCATCATACGTGGACGCTTCATCTTCAGATCCTCACGGATACAATACTCAAGCATCGCATAATCTACAGAACTCTGGCTCTTGGATACTCCACATAATTCAATAAACATTTTGATAGATTCCGAAGTAAAACCACGTCTTCTCAGAGCTGCAATAGAAACCAGCCGTGGATCATCCCATCCGTCTACGATTCCGTCTTCTACCAGTTTCTTAATATAACGCTTTCCAGTTACAACATTTGTCAGATATAACTTTGCGAACTCGATCTGCCTTGGAGGATTCTCGAATTCACACTCTCTTACGACCCAGTCATACAACGGTCTGTGATCCTCAAACTCCAGGGTACAGATAGAATGAGTAATTCCCTCGATTGCATCCTCGATCGGATGTGCAAAATCATACATCGGATAAATGCACCATTTATCTCCCGTATTATGATGCGTCATGCGGGCTACTCGATAAAGGATCGGATCACGCATATTGATATTCGGTGATGCCATATCAATCTTTGCACGGAGAACCTTTTCTCCATCCTGATATTTTCCCGCACGCATATTTTCAAATAATTCAAGGTTCTCTTCTACAGAGCGGTTACGGTATGGACTCTCTTTTCCAGGCTCTGTCAGAGTTCCACGATATTCTCTCATCTGCTCTGCTGTCAGGTCACATACGAATGCTTTTCCCTTTTTGATCAGTTTTACAGCACACTCGTACATCTGGTCAAAATAATCTGACGCAAAATACAGATGCTCTCCCCAGTCTGCCCCAAGCCACTGGATATCTTCCTTAATAGACTCAACGAACTCCGTCTTTTCCTTTGTAGGATTTGTATCATCAAAACGCATATGGAACGTTCCGCCATACTTCTGTGCAAGACCATAATTCAAAAGAATTGATTTTGCATGTCCGATATGCAGATATCCGTTCGGTTCCGGCGGGAAACGCGTACATACGTGATCGTAAACGCCTTCTGCCAGATCTTTATCTATTTCCTGCTCTATAAAATTCTTTGAAACAGCTTCGTTCTCCATCTTATCCTCCTAATAACCTATAACATTCATGAAGAATATCTTATCACAAAACCGTTCTATCCACAAGTACAAGAATTTTTTCGGATCCTCTGCCGAACCACTTCCAATGCCTGCGTAATGATCGCTGCATGATCTACTGCGACCATCCCGCCTTCTTTTACTTTATATTTCCGTTCTCTTACCAGCCCCTGCCGCTCTTCTTTGCAGATCACCGCCCCGATCTTCAGCCCTCGATCCTCATTTTCCAGTTCCAGTGAAAAATCTTCTTTTTTTATCACCGCTGCATCCGTCGTGACATCCCTCGATTCCCCTTTTTTTAATTTCACAGTAAACCATGCCGCATCCGCTGCATCATCCCCTGCTTTTACCCGCACTTCTTTTTCATTCACCAGGGAAAAATAAGCTGTCGTTATCACTCTTGCCCTCGGATCTCTCTGATAATCTCCATAACAGGCAAACTGCTCCACCGGAAGTCCTTTCACCCCGGTCTCCTCCTCCAGTTCCCTTCGTGCCGTATCTTCCAGATTCTCATACAATTCCACAAATCCGCCGGGCAATGCCCAATATCCGATACTTGGATGATTCTTCCTGCAGACCAGAAGTACTTTTAATGCATCCGTATCCGGCTTTTCACCTGCATAAGAAAATAAGACCATATCCGTCGTCGCACAGGGATTTTTATACTGATACGGATCATACTCCTTCAGAAATTCTTCCAGCGTCTGTCCTTTTTCATTCTTCTCACCTGTTCCGTAAAAGCTGGAAATATCATCCAAAAATGATGGCATTCTCCTCATCCTCTCTTTCTTCTCTCCATCTCTGATACAGTGCTTTCTCCCGCCTCTTTCTTTCATTCCGTTCAAAGAACCGGCTCATCTCTGCGATCATACCTGAGAGATAAAAGCACTCTTCCAGGTCAACTGAAGGATTATTTTCCCGGACATCATAATACTGGATCCCGATCAGTTTCCGATTTGCCTCTTTCCAGTCCCTGTCCAGGATCTCAAGCAGATACTCCACATCCTCTGCTTGCACGCATAAGAATAATTCGATATTATTCTTCATCCTGTCAAAAATCCCATAAAAATACGGTGGACTCGTCTCCATTTTCCAGATAAAATCCAGTAAATGTTCCAACGTATCCTTCAGTCCCAGCAATTCCACTTTCTCATATTCCATATTTTCCCTTTCCGAGTAACTTATGCTCTTTCAGGAAACACCTTTGATTTTCTTTAGTATAACATCCTGCCATAAAGAAAGCTATCACTATCTGCGTGTGCAACAAAATGTGAAATTTCTTTTTGCAGGTTGTGTAACCTGCTGAGCATACGCTTTCTCTCCCCGGACTCCTCCGGGGATCTGCTTATCTTATCCGGAGTTTCTGACCGACTTAACAGAAGTGACCGTTGATGTACATCTGTTGGATTGCCTGATTCGAAGCAGCATGCGTAGGCATGGAGCCATAGGCAGCCTTATAAGGATCATAGCTTTTATCAAGGTTGTTTGCCTTTGCAAAAGCCTTTAACTGTTTGATAATACGGTTTGCGTATTTTGGATTATTTTCCATAACCCATGCTTCAATGCCGGAGGTATCGAAGATTGTCATGTCAGCAAGAGCCGGATTCAGTTTTTGGCAGATCGGTTCGGTCAGATCAACAAGATGATCGAACATAGATTGTAAGTCCAATAAGAAATCCTGTTTAAAGCGAGTGAATTTTGAACCATCTGGTACAACATCAAAGCCACAGAAGTCACGCAGTTCCTGAGAGTATTTCAAGAACACAATCAGGAGCGTGTCAGCCGGAATTGAGAAAATACGCTGGAGCAGAAGTGCTTTGAGCATTGGATAAAGCTGGTGGATGTACAAAAAAGGGATAGGGAGAAAGATGCAGTCAGAGGATTCACATTCACATTTACATTTACATTTACATTTACATTTACATTTACAAATGGAGTCTATGGTTTGTTGGGGGAAAATGGAGCAGGAAAAACAACATTAATGCGGTTGATTTGCGGAATTTTACAGCCGACAAACGGAAGCATTACCTGTGATAATATCCGTATATCGGATATGGGCACAGAATATCGCCGGTTATTGGGATACTTGCCACAGGATTTTGGATATTATGGAGATTTTACCGCAGTTCGTTTTTTGAATTATATGGCGACTCTGAAAGCACTTCCGAGAGATTATGCAAAAGGAAGGGTAGAGGAATTGTTGGAATTGGTTGACTTGAAGGATGTCAAAAATAAAAAACTCAAAACATATTCTGGTGGGATGCTCCGAAGAATCGGTATTGCACAGGCTCTTTTGAATGATCTCCACCATTCAGTTTCAACTTATAAGTTACACTGTTATGACGAAAACTGTGAGATACAATCGGTGGGAGATTATAGTCCATATATTCGTCACCCGGGATTTCTTTCATTTCATCCTGCTCAGCTTTCCAGTCTACCAGCATATTTGCGACACTCTTCGGTAAGAATATCTTACGCACACTGCTTTCTGTTTTCCGTGTTTTCAGAATATGGATTGTAGCGTTCTTCTTATGAATTCTATTGTTTATGTTATTCCCGCTGTATCGGAAGAAGATATCAAAGCACTGACTTATTGATTATAATTATATTTTTTCACTCTGCAAACCCAGAAGTTATACCCTCACTTTACTGCCAGATCCTATAGACCTGATACAACATTGATCGGATTCCCTTCCATAAACTGCTTTATATTATCCGCCAGAATAGAAACCAACCGCTGTCTTGTCTCAAGTCCTTTCCAGCCCATATGTGGCGTCAAGAGGACTTGATCCATAGTATAAAGAGGGCTGTTCTCTTCAGGTGGTTCAGTTTCCTGAACATCAAGTCCGGCTCCTGCAATCGTACCATTTTCCAATGCTTCTATAAGAGCAGTCTCATCAATAAGTGCACCTCTTGAAGTATTAATGATAAATGCTGAGGGTTTCATAAGTGATAAAGACTCTTTGTTTATCATATGTTTTGTACTTTCCGTCAATGGACAGTGCATAGAAATATAATCACTATTCTTGAGTAATTCCTCAAGCGATACATAGTGGATCCCCTTCTCATCCTCTCTCGGTGTCCTTGTATATACAAGTATGTTCATATCCAAAGCCTGTGCGATCTGGATAACTTTTCTGCCAATGTGTCCTGCACCTATAACACCAAGTGTTTTTCCGTTTACCTCAACATGCGGAATCTGAAGATTTCTGGTAAAATTGTCATGATTTCCGCATGCCAGTATCATCATATACTGTAACATCAGAAGATAAAACGGAAAAATCCAACTTTCCATCAAAATTCATTTTCTTTGCATTCAATACCACACATTTGTCGTTCATACTATAAATTTCTCCTTTTAAATTAATTTAGGCTATCGGGATTGCACCTCTTTATCAGTCTGCCATGATCTCCGAAGAGCCACATAGGATATTAAAAAATTTGCAAGCCAACCTGCCGGTACAGCAAGCCAGACAAATACAATACCAAAACGCGGTGCACAAATCAAAGCAACCGACAGGCGGATTGCCAGATTCACCATATTTGCAATAAGGAACGGACGCATGATTCCAAGACCACGAAGAACCCCATCGGTTGCCATTTTGATTCCCATAAAGATGAAGAAGTAACCGATCCATCTCATATAACCCTCGGCTACCTGATAAGCCAGGGCAGTTCCATCTTTACCAAGGAATAACGAGGAAATCTGAGTATGCAATGTTTCAATAACTATAAAAGCAAGAACTGCAAAACATACATCTAACACCAGTGCAGCGTGATATCCTTTTTTGATCCGTTCAATTTTCTTTGCACCAAGATTCTGGGAAACATATGGGGAAACCGCATTGCCAATGGATACAAAAATCAATGAAAAAACATTCTCTACCCGCATCGTCGCCGCATACCCCGCAAGTGCCTGTGTACCGAAAGGATTTACAACAGCCTGTACGATCATCATACCGATAGACACTGTAGACTGCTGAAGAACCGAAGGGACAGCAATTTGAAGCATGGAATATAACTTCTGCCTGTCAAACCAATCAAAGCGACTTTTATATCGACGCATCCGGCTGAGGAAAAGAAAAAGTGAAAACACCGCAGAAATCCCCTGTGCTATAAGAGTCGCAAGGGCTGCACCAAACACACCGAGACCAAGTCCGGCCACCATCCAAATATCCATAAAAATATTTAAGATTGACGAGAATACCAAGAGTCCCAGTGGGATTTTTGATTCACCAATGGAAGTGAACATGTTGGAAAGAATGTTATACATAAACAGAAATGGAAAGCCCACAAAATAGACCCGCAGATATAACACTGCATCATTCAGTATATCACCAGGGGTTTGTAATATCCTCATCATCGAATGGGAAAAGCAAAAGCCAAAAACACCAAGGACTATGCTTAGAATTAAAAAGCTAAACAAGGACGTTGACACGATGGTCTTCATTTTTCCATATTCCCTGGCACCGAAATAGCGGCTCACGAGCACACCGGCACCGACACCGGCCCCCAGTGCCACACAAATGAAAACATTGGTCAGTGCTGCACAGGCCCCGACAGCTGCAAGTGCAGAGGAGCCAACAAATTGGCCGACGATGATAGAGTCAGCCATATTGTATATTTGCTGAAAAAAACTGCCCAAAATCATTGGCATTGCAAAAACTGTCAATGCTTTAAGAGGTGTATCTGTGATCAAATATTCATCTTTTGACATTATCATATTCCTCCACAGCCTTTATAATTTCACTTATTCTTTCCTTCACCGGAATTTATCCCATGTATTCAAAACGCAAGTCTCAAATTACATTGCGAAACAATTATATATAGTTACAGCCGCTAAGTCAAGCCAGAGTTTACTTTCAGCAACATAAATGATATGATATTTAAGAAAAATTACTATCCGGAGGATATTATTTTACAGGAGGGACACTTATGTACCTGAACGGTTTAGATGAACTGGATCAGAAGATCATCCAGTTGCTTATAGAAAATGCACGTATTTCCTACTCTGATATCGGTAAAGAAACCGGTATTTCCAGAGTGGCAGTAAAAGCCCGGATTCAGGCTCTGGAGAAAAAAGGCATAATTGAAGAATATACAACTATAATAAACCCTCAAAAGATCAGTGGTGCTGTTTCATGCTATTTTGAAATCGAGACAAAACCAGACCATCTGTCGCAGGTGACAGATATATTATATAATAATGATACCGTCACGCAGATTTACCGTGTCACAGGAAGAGACAAACTGCATGTACATGCCGTTGCTTCATCAAGTGATGAAATGGAACACTTCCTGCACACAGTTATTGATACACTTCCCGGCGTTATCAGCTGCAGCTGCAATACAATCTTATCACGTATTAAAGATATTAAAGGATTACGGCTATAGAAGCCTGCATAAAGGGCAATGAACCATTTCTGATCCATTGCCTTTTACTTTACATACGCTATACTCCATAATTCTGATTATGACAGTATTCACAACCACGCATCTCTGCTACTGGAACAGGAAGTTGATGTGGATACAATCTCACGCAGGCTCGGTCACGCTGACAGCAAAATCACAAAAGAAATCTACCTACACATCACGAAGAAAAAGCAAGAGCAGGAAAATAGTAAGATAAAAGAGATTCAGCTTCTTGCAAAGTAACCTACGGATTTCCTACGGATTGTGATTTTGAGCAAGAAAAATCCCCGGAAACACCGCATTTTCAGGCACTTCCGGGGATTAAGTTCAAAGCTGTCTAGGGGACTTGAACCCCCGACCTCCGCCTTACCAAGGCGACGCGCTACCGACTGCGCCAAGACAGCACATTGCGTCCAAAACCGAACGCAATCATAAATATACACTACTCTGAAAGAAAAGTCAAGAAAATCTCTTATAATTGTTATAATCATTTTCTTACATCTTATAATTTTTCCGAATCAAGGACAATCGTAAACGGTCCGTCATTCAGCAGACTCACTTTCATATCCGCACCAAACCGGCCGGTTTCTACCCATTCCACACTTTCTCTGCATTTTTTAATAATATATTCATACAGGGCATTCGCTTTTTCCGGAGAACCTGCCTCGATAAAACTTGGACGATTTCCTTTTTTACAGTTTGCATATAGTGTAAACTGCGACACAAGAAGCAGACTGCCTCCCACATCTTTCAACGCAAGATTCGTCTTTCCCTGCTCATCTTCAAAAATCCGCAGACCGGTCATCTTCTTTACCATCTTATCTGCGATTTCCTCCGTATCTGATTCTGCCACACCAATCAGAACCAGGTATCCTTTCTCTATCTGTCCAAGAAGTTCACCATCCACCCGGACAGCAGCCTCTGTGACTCTCTGTATTACAAATCTCATATCTTGCTCTCCTGCTTTTTATCTGTATTTACTGTCTTGATATATACAAGCACAATTCCCACAACTGTAAGCGGCACACAGAGGAAAATCAGAAGCCCCAGCATCCAGTCCGGCATAATACTTGATTCAATATCAATCAGTACAGTTCCGAAAAGATTATAGAGCAGATGCATCAGCATAGATGCAAATAGTGTTCCATAACGATACGCTACATATCCAAGTGCCAGTCCGAGAAGCCCTGCATAGATTCCCTGAACTAAATTTTGATGAAAAATGCCGAAGCAGACTGCCTGGATCACATTGGCGATCATCCAGTGCATTCCGGTTCTCCTCAGATATCCCATAATCAGTCCACGGAAGATCATTTCTTCCACCAGCGGAGGGAGAATCAGCGTGCTGACTACCCACATCAGCGAATACTCCGTAATTCCCGAACTATCAATCATTTCCGTATAAGTTTCCATTGCCTGTGGAAATAACTGGTTGATTACTGCCATCACCAGACTCGTCACATGCTGGATTGAAAATGTAAAAACCACGAGGATCAGACACCCTGTTATATCTAACTTTTTTATTTTCACGGACAGGGAATTTTCTGTACCTTTCTGATCCACAAATGCGAAATAGTACCAAAGTCCAAAAATAGCCAGCGGAATCAGATAAACCAGTACAGAATAGAAATTCATATGATCCATCAGATAATCGTAGGTCATATTCACTCCATTTGCTCCCTGAATGATTCCTCCACCGATGGACGCAGATACAGCCAATACGACCGACATTCCATTAAATACTGCCATCGTTAATCCAAATACGAGTATTGCAAAAAAACAATTTTTCCCTTTATTCATTTGTATCTCCTCTGAAAGAGCTTATTCTGATTTGTCAAGCATCTTTTCTGCCTTTGCTTTGATCCTTTGCAGGGCATTATCAATTGACTTCGGACTTTTGCCCAGAAGCTCTGCGATCGTCTTATAATCCGTTCCCATTAAATGCAGATACATCACATGGTTCTCCAAAGGACTCAAAGTATCTTTCAACTGTTCAATAAAAACTTCCGTAAATTTCTTCCCCAAATACAGCACTTCCGGGTCATTATCACGAACCGGCTCAATGGTATCGATCAGAGGGGTTCTTCTTTCCTCTCCTTCCTGACCACTGTCATCATACAGCGATACATATGAATTTAACGGTATGTGCTTTTTTCTTTTTGATGCCTCGATTGCGGAATACATCTGTCTTGACACACAAAGTTCCGCAAAACTCGCAAAAGAAGCTCCCTGATCCGGGTCATAATCCCGGACAGCTTTGATCAGTCCGATCATCCCTTCCTGGATCAGATCTTCGTTCTCCCCGCCAAACAAATACATCGCCCTGGCTTTTTTTCTTACCATTGCTTTATACTTCATCATCAGATGATCCATAATTTCCCGGTCTCCATTACGGAAATCCTTGATAAGCTGCTCATCCGTCACTTTATCATATTTTTCCATCGGTTCTTACTCAAATGCTCCTGCGTCTACTGTCCTTTTATGATTCTCTGCCTTACGATCTCATATGCAAGAACTCCTGCTGCCACCGATGCGTTCAGAGAATTGATCTGACCTTTCATCGGGATTCCTGCTACAAAATCACAGTTTTCTTTTACCAGTCTGCTGACTCCCTCTCCTTCATTTCCGATCACCAGTCCGATCGGTCCTGTCAGGTTCAGATGATACATCGGCTCACCGTCCATATCCGCACAGACAAACCAAAGCCCCTTTTCTTTCAGTTCTTCCATCGTCTTAACCAGATTCGTCACTTTGGCAACCGGAGTATAATTCAATGCCCCTGCCGAAGTCTTTGCAACAGTTGCCGTCAGCCCGACTGCCCGTCTTTTTGGAATGATCACTCCATGTGCTCCTGCAAGATTCGCCGTTCTGATAATTGCTCCAAGATTATGCGGATCTTCGATATTATCAAGGATCAGGATAAAAGGATCTTCTCCCCGTTCCTCTGCAAGTGCAAGCATATCATCAACCGTTGAATATTCATATGCTGCTGCATATGCCACAACTCCCTGATGCTTTCCGGTCTCCGAAATCTGCGACAGTCTCTCTTTTGTTACAAAATTCAACAGGGCATCATGCTTTTTTGCTTCTCTTACAATCGTTCTCACCGGACCATCCTGACATCCATCCAGTACAAATACTTTGTCGATCGGTTTCCCTGACCGGAATGCTTCCAGTACTGCATTTCTGCCTTCAATAACCAGCGTATGGGAATTATCCTGTCCCGTATGATTCTCTGCTTCATGATATCTGCTATTTTCCCGCATTCTTTGCTCCTTCATTTCTTTCTGTATCAAATTTTTCTTCCATGGCCTCCAGTCCGATCGTCACCAGTTCTGTCAGTCTTTCATATTCTTCACTCAGATAAAGATGCCCGATCAGAGCTTCAAAGCCGGTTGCTCTTCTATAGTCCGTGATCGACTGGTTTTTCGCCGGTGATACACTTCTTGCATTCCGCCCCCTCCGGTAAACTGCATGTTCCTCCTCATTCAGATGCTCCTGCATGAACCGCATCATATAGGACTGTGCCGATGCCTGGACATACCGGCTCGTCTCCTCATGAAGACGATGAACCGGCCGGTTTCCTCTTCCGACGACCATCGTCTTTACGATCAGATCAAAGACACAGTCCCCTACATATGCCAGAACCAGTGGTGAACACTGCTTCGGGTCAATCTGCTTCATCCCCGGAATTTTCCTGATAAATGGTTCCAATCCTGTACCTACGCTTTTTTCCATTGTACTCCTTCTCTTGTATCTTTTAAGATGATTCCCTTTGCCAGAAGTTCATCCCTGATCTCATCTGCTCTTGCGAAGTTCTTAGCTTTTCTTGCTGCCTGACGTTCTTCGATCAGTGCTTCAATATCAGATGCAAGGATCTCATCTTCCTTATCCACAATAATTCCCAGAACATCCGTCAGTCTTATAAGACAGTCAAACAGATTCTGCAGATATTCTTTGGAACTTGCTCCGTCAGTTGTCGTATTCATATATTTTACAAGTTCAAATACTGCTGAAATCGCATCCGCTGTATTAAAATCATCATCCATTGCTTTCTCAAAGTTCTCGACATATGCTATCGATCCGGCAAGTTTTTTTCTCTCATCCTCACTCATATCTTCCGTTCTTGCATTATTGATGAGGAATTTCAGGTTCTCTGCTGCTGTTGTAATCCTCTCCAGCCCATTTTTAGCAGCTTCCATCAGTTCTGCACTGAAGTTCAGAGGACTTCTATAATGTGCACTGAGCATAAAAAATCTCAGAACCTGTAGATCATATTTTTCAGAAATTTCTCTTACGGTAAAGAAATTTCCAAGAGATTTGGACATCTTGCGGTTGTCGATGTTCAGGAATCCATTATGCATCCAGTATTTTGCAAACTCTTTTCCATTTGCAGCTTCACTCTGTGCAATCTCATTCTCATGATGAGGAAAGATCAGATCTTCTCCACCGGCATGAATATCAATCTGCTCGCCCAGATATTTTTTAGACATCTCTGAGCATTCGATATGCCATCCCGGACGACCCTCTCCCCATGGAGATTTCCATGCCGGCTCGCCCTCTTTCTTTGGTTTCCATAATACAAAATCCAGTGAATCTTCCTTTTCATCTTCACCGCTTACAAGCAATGCACGTCCACCGGACTGCAGATCATCCAGATTTTTATGGGACAGCTTGCCGTATTCTGCAAACTTTCTTGTTCGGTAGTAAACAGTTCCGTTCTTTTCATAGGCATAACCTTTTTCAATCAGAGTCTCGATCATGCTGATCATTCCGCCAATTTCTTCTGTTGCAAGAGGATTCTTCGTTGCCGGCTGGATATTCATTCCTTCCATATCTTTCTTACACTCTTCAATATATCTTTTGGAGATTTCTTCCGCAGTAACGCCTTCTTCATTTGCCTTTTTAATGATCTTATCATCTACATCTGTGAAATTTGATACAAAATTCACATCATAATTTTTATATTCAAAATATCTTCTTACTGTATCAAATACGATCATCGGTCTTGCATTTCCTATATGAATAAAATTGTAAACCGTAGGACCGCATACATACATTTTTACTTTTCCTTCTTCCAACGGCACAAATTCTTCTTTTCTCTTTGACATCGTATTATAAATCTTCATTTGCTGCGTCTTCCTTTCTTTTCTTCTCTAAGCATTTCATATATTCTACCATATCCTCCAACTGCTTGTGAAGTTGAATATTTTCCTGTTGGAGTTCACGGATATCATTCAGTACCGGATCCGGCAGATGGATCTGATCCATATCGCTTCGCGGAACTTTCTTATTATCCATCTTTACAATTCTGCCCGGCACACCGACCACGGTACAGTTCGGAGGAACTTCTTCAAGCACAACGGATCCTGCCCCGATCTTGGAATTTTCCCCGATCGTAAAAGAACCGATTACTTTTGCCCCTGCACTGACCATAACATTATCTTTTAAAGTAGGATGTCTCTTTCCCTGTTCTTTTCCTGTACCCCCAAGTGTTACGCCCTGATACAAAGTCACATTATCTCCAATGATCGTCGTTTCTCCAATGATCACACCACTTCCATGGTCAATAAAAAGCCCTTTTCCTATTGTGGCTCCCGGATGGATTTCAATCCCGGTCTTTCGTGCAGCCCTCTGGGAGATCCATCTTGCCCAAAAGAAATGCTTTTTCAGATACAGCTTATGTGCGATCCGATAATTCAATATGACTTTAAAACTCGGATAAAGAAATACTTCCATATTCGATTTGATCGCAGGATCACGCTCCCGTATAACCTGAATTTCATCTTTCACATACGATAATATGCTCATTTTCCTCTCTCCTAACACCCTATTCAAAAGTTTAAGAACAACAAAGACTCCGTCTCAAAATAGAGACGAAGTCTTCTCCGCGGTTCCACTCTAATAAAAGAATCCTCTTCTTTCACTTAATACACTTAACGCGTGTCAACGTATCCCGCTACTTACTCTTTCGCAGGATCAACTCCCGGGGGCACTTCACAATCTTCATAACTTAAGGATGCTTCCAGCCGATGACACCCACTCTCTGGCAGCCTGAACATAGCTACTCTTCCCGTTCCTGGTCTTTTTCTTACTCACTTACATGATGTCGGGGCAAAAGCTCCCGACTTTGATGCCTACGGATTGCTCCGTGCTACGCACTCCCACAATCCTACTCACTTACATTATCTTATTCAACTTTTCAGTTTTTGTCAACCGCATTATACAATCTCATTTAAGAAAACCCGGTTCAGTTTACAGATTTTCTCCAGTTCTGCCACCAGCCGCTCTGTTGCCATTACATCCGTCCGCTCTGCGATCTCTCTGATCGGTACAGTTCCAAATAAAAGCTGGGTCAGTGCATCGATCGGAAAAACTCCCTCGGAATCTTCCGTCTCACTCACACAAAGTTTATCTTCTCCCCAGTCACTTTTCATTCTCCATACACCACTGTTCTTCTGAAGCAAAGGATCGATCACCGCAAAGGAGCAGTCTACTTTCTCTTCCTCAGGAACTTTCATCGCAGACAGGAAAGTCGGCAGATGCGTAATCCGCGCCATGATGAGAGGCTTCTCTTCCGTCCTCACGCCATGGACATTTTCCCACAATTCCCGCATTTTCTCCGTACATCCCAGGATCTTCACCAGTTCCTTTTCTCTTCGCAGTTCTTCCACCGCCTCCAGGAATGCATCCTCTTTTTCCTGCAGGATAACCGGTTCAAGGATCTCAAGAATGTCCTCTCTTGCATAAAAGAAGACACCGACTAAATCTTTTTCTTCAAAGATCAGCCGTACTCCACCGGATTCGCTCTGCTGTTCCAGAATTTTGGTCTGATAATATACGCTGTCCCTCACTGTGCAGACTGCCCATTTCGGGGATTCATTTTTTTCAAAAAACGCAGCGATCCTTTCTGCATCTCCCAGTTCGGCATCCCGTGTAACTCTTTCCTGTCTTCCCCTGTCTCTGCTTTCTTTTTCGCCGGTTTTTTTATCTCTTTTTAAGGCAAAGAAAACGTCAGAGTCCAGTTCCATCTGTTTCTGATGATATATATATCGAAAATCATACGGGCTGTAAATTGCTTCTGCTGCCGGCATAAGAAAAGTAAAAGGATGCTTTTTCTTATTTTCCTCTTCCAGTGCCGCGATCAGAAGCTGCCGCATATACCCTCTGCTCCGGTACTCCTTTTCCGTTGCGACTCCGACAATATATTCCGAATCAAAAACCGAATCTTCCAGTTTCATCCGGTATGGATTCTTTTGCAGCATGGAACGGATTGCTCCGTCTTCTTCAACTACATAGATCACATTCTCTTTTGTCCTGATAAAATAATAATAATCTACAAATGTCTGACTGTCTTCCTTGAAAATCTTTTCCCACAAAAATCGGGTCTTTCCATGTTCTGCAGATTCCAGTTTACGGATTTCCATCCTCTTTTCCTCGTCTTTCTGATCTCACTGATTGTTCATTGCACAACAGCCTCCACACCCCGCAGCCGGTGCTGCAACATCTATACTGCTATAATTGGTATATTTCTCGATTGCACAGATTGCCTGAGAAGAAATCCCCTCACCTGTTCCGGTAAAGCCCAGGCCCTCTTCTGTCGTTGCCTTGACATTGATCTGATCGGTTTCCACGCCAAGTGCCTTTGCAATATTTTCCCGCATCTGATCAATATATGGACGCATTTTCGGACGCTGGGCAATGATCGTCGCATCAATATTTTCAACCACATATCCATTTTCATCCAGTAATGCTGCTACATGTTCCAGTAATTTGATACTTGAAATGCCTTTATACTGCGGATCTATATCTGGGAAATGCTTTCCGATATCTCCCAGTGCCGCTGCTCCCAGCAGTGCATCCATGATCGCATGCAGCAGAACATCTGCATCAGAATGTCCTAAAAGTCCCTTTTCATAAGGGATCTCAACTCCGCCAAGAATCAGTTTCCGGTCTTCTGTCAGTTTATGAACATCATATCCCATGCCTACCCGCATTTTATTTCACCTTGTCCCTTTCTGCCGGATTTTCTCCTTTACCGGCTTTTGCCTCGGTCTCCGCCTTTTCTTTATCTGCCTTTTTTTCAGCCGTCACTTTTTCCTTATCTGCCCTTTCCTTATCTGCTATTTTTTCTCCGGTGTTCACCTTGTTCTCTTTTTCTGCCTCTTTTCTTTCATTCCTGTCCGGTCCTGCCTCTACCATGACTGGTCCTTTTGATTCTTTCTTCGCATGGGATATTTCTGCCTCCTGCCATTTTATTTCATTTCCATCCGCTTCTGAAACTGAAAGCTCTTCTTCGACATTCTTCTCTTTTTTCATCTCAGCAAACACTTTTTTTGCCGCAAGAAATGCATAGACCGCTCCGACAATGACAAATATACCGCCGGCTACTCCCATAAATCCTGAATTAGCCGGATTCTTCTGAACAACTTCAATAAAAATATTCACTCCAAGATAGATCAGATATACTCCTAATACGATTCTGATCACATTTCCACCTTTTTTATTCATAATTGGTCTCCTTTTTTCTTGTGTTCTTCACTTTTTGTATCTTCATTTCCGGGAACCGCAGATACCCGTATGCATTGGTACTCCATCCTGCACTGCCCGGGATTTCAATCTTAAATGCTCTGGTAATATGATCCAGTATCCGTGGTTCTCCGCCCGCTGTCTTCTGATAAAACCCAATGCTGGCATAAAAGATTCCCTTCTCAAAGAGCTGTAATGGCATGCTCATTTCCATATCCTGCTCTCCTGTCGCAGGAAAATCTACCGGCTTTGACCAGAATGTTCCCAATCCCGAATCACTGTCCGTACGCAGCGTCAGACGGAACATGACATTTTTCAAAGGCTGCGTGGTCCTGACTCTGATCCTCAAATCCAGTGTTTCTTCCCTTGCAAAAACCGGAGTGATCTTTCCCTTCATGGTCAGATGCTCCATAAAGAGTCCCTGATTCCGCTGAAGGTTCAGAATGCGGGCGGCACGCTGCTTTTCTGCCAGATCCATGTCAGTCTCATTTTCTCCAACTGCATGATCCATATACACTGCGATGGCACCCTCTACTTCGCCGTCATAGATCACTTTTCCCTGATCCAGCACAATACATCTGTCGCACAGTCTCCGGATCGTATTCATATTATGGCTTACATATAAAACCGTTCTGTTCTCCTTTTGTGCAACTTCCCGCATCTTATCCAAACACTTTTTCTGAAATGCCATATCACCGACCGCCAGCACTTCATCCATGATCATGATCTCGCTGTCAAGATGTGCTGCCACAGAAAAAGCCAGCTTTACAAACATACCGGAAGAATATCGCTTGACCGGTGTATCAATGAACTCCCTTACCTCCGAAAACTCAATGATCTGTTCCATTTTGCTTCTGATCTCCGCTTTTGACATTCCAAGAATCGTTCCGTTCATGTAAATATTTTCTCTTCCGGTCATCTCTCCATTAAAACCGGTTCCGACTTCCAGCATGGAAGTCACTCTTCCATAGAGGTCAATCTCTCCTTCTGTCGGTGCCGTCACCTGTGCCAGCAGTTTCAGCAGGGTCGATTTTCCTGCACCGTTACTTCCAATGATTCCACACATTTCACCCTGACGGATCGTAAGATCAATCCCGTTCAATGCCATAAATTTTTGTCCGACCAGCCGTTCATCCTGCCCGATTTTTACATTTGGATCTTCTCTGCCCCGCTTTCTTGCAAACCAGGACTGAAGATCTGCCTGCAAAGTTCTTCCCCCGATATTCCCAAGACGATACTCCTTTTTCACCCCTGAAATTCGGATCGCCAGATTTTCCTTTTCCATTCCGTCCTCCTTTACACCGTATCCATAAATGTTCTTTCCACTTTATTAAATACGACTATTCCTCCTAGCATTACCAGTATTGTAAAAAGAAGTGAAACTCCGATACTCACCGGAAGAATATTTCCTTCCCCCAGTAAAATATAACGGAACATTTCCATCGGAGCAGTGACCGGGTTTAATAAGATTATTTTTTTCAGGATTCCTTCAGGTAAAATGCTCATTGGATAAACCACCGGTGTGCCATACATCCATAGTGACATTCCAAAGCCCACCATTACTGAAAGATCTCTGTATTTTGTCGTCACACTGGAGATCAGAATCCCGACTCCCATCCCCATGCAGCCAAGCCATAGTAAAAGTAAAAAAATCAGAAGAAGAGCTTCCCAGTGAGGACTGACAGCCCCTTTCCATATATAATATCCGAGCAGAATCACTACCAGCAGCATTTGGATTCCAAACCGGATCACACTACAGAGAACATTGGAAATCGGAACAGTCAGTCTCGGAAAATACACTTTTCCGAACAAACGTGCATTCGATGTAAACGTTGCCACATTTCCATTCAGACAGGAGGCAAAATAACTCCATACTGCATTTCCGCTCAGATAAAATAAAAGCTGCGGAATCCCGTCCGTTCCAAGTTTCGCAATATTTCCAAATACAACCATATACATAACACTGGTCAACAATGGATTGATAAAAAGCCATAACGGACCTAAGATCGTCTGCTTATAACTTACCGTAAAATTCTTCTGCGTAAATAAAAAGATCAGATCCCGATACTGCCATACTTCGTTCAACTTCAGGTCAAACCAGTTATGTCTTGCGGAGATGTGCTTATGATACTTTCTTTCGTACAAAATATTGTTCCTCCTGATTCTCTCATCTTTTCAAGTATACACCATCCGGTATCGCAAATACAACAGTGATCATTCGGGACGGATGCAGCTTATCAGGAGGCAACAAAAAAGAAGCTCCTCAGAGCTTCTCAAACCAAGTAGCGGGAACTGGATTTGAACCAGCGACACCACGGGTATGAACCGTGTGCTCTAGCCAACTGAGCTATCCCGCCATATTAAATTGATATGGGGCCTACAGGGCTCGAACCTGTGACCCTCTGCTTGTAAGGCAGATGCTCTCCCAGCTGAGCTAAGACCCCATATAGTAGCGGGAACTGGATTTGAACCAGCGACACCACGGGTATGAACCGTGTGCTCTAGCCAACTGAGCTATCCCGCCATATTAAATTGGTATGGGGCCTACAGGGCTCGAACCTGTGACCCTCTGCTTGTAAGGCAGATGCTCTCCCAGCTGAGCTAAGACCCCATATACCTGTATCTCTTGCGGTTCTGATTACTCTTTCCCGCAACCGACTTGCTTATTATACTATCATCTCATCGCAAATGTCAACACTTTTTTCAATTTTTTTAATTATCATCTCCGACTTTTGCCGTCCTTGCCTGACTTTTACGATCCTCAACTGCAGAATTTACAGAAAGACGGTTCTAAAAGCAGAAAAGTCCAGCAATCGCTGAACTTTTCTACAATCTGCAATATTTTACCGCAATTTTTATTTAAAATATTTTACACCTGATTCAAAAATCTTCAGATCCTGTTCTCCATAAATATTGATCGCAACATGATCCCCACGACGTTCTGAATGAGCCATCTTACCAAGTACACGTCCGTCCGGGCTTGTGATACCTTCAATCGCACGATAGGAACCATTAACATTCCACTCTTCATTCATGCTGATCTTACCTTCAGGATCACAGTACTGCGTTGCAACCTGTCCGTTAGCGAAAAGCCGGTCCAGCCATTCCTCACTTGCAACGAATCTTCCTTCTCCATGGGAAGCCGGATTCGTATAGACTCCGCCAAGCTCTGCTCCCTGCAGCCATGGGGACTTATTGGTTACAACTTTCGTATAAACCATCTTAGAAATATGACGGCCGATGGTATTGTATGTCAGGGTCGGTGAATCTTCCGTCTGACCTATGATCTTACCGTATGGTACAAGCCCCAGCTTGATCAGTGCCTGGAATCCATTACAAATTCCCAGTGCCAGTCCGTCTCTTTCATTCAACAATTTCTCTACCGCTTCTTTAATCTTTGCATTCTGGAATGCTGTTGCAAAGAATTTGGCAGAACCATCCGGTTCATCTCCTGCACTGAATCCACCCGGGAACATGATCATCTGTGCCTGTCCGATGGCTTTTTCAAATTCACCAACAGATCCTCTGATATCCTCTGCGTCCAGATTACGGAATACTTTCGTAATCACCTTTGCTCCTGCCCGCTCAAATGCACGTTTACTGTCGTACTCACAGTTCGTTCCCGGGAAAACAGGAATAAAGACAGTCGGTTGTCCGATCTTATGGCTGCAGATATGGATATCTGCTGTATTAAACAACTTTTCTTCTACTTTTTTATCAGAATCTGCTGCAGACTTTGTTGCAAATACTTTTTCAAGAGTACCTGTCCATGCCTGTTCTGCCTCTTTCAGACTGATCGTTACATCCCCATATGCCAGCACTGCTTCCTCAGTTACTGCTCCGATCTCTGTATAGTCAGCCACAAGGTTCTCCACTTCTCCCGCAGGTACCTCTGCAATGAGATCACCAAATGCCGGTGCGAACAGATCCTTTTTATCCACCGTTGTCTCAAGCTGAACTCCCAGTCTGTTACCAAATGCCATCTTACTTACAGCACTGGCAATTCCATGACGATCAAGTGCATAAGCGGAAACGATTCTTCCTTTCTGAATATCTTCATGGATCTTTCCATACTGCTCCATCACTTTCTCATAAACCGGAAGATCATTTTCATCTCTCTCAATCTTAAGCCATACAAGCTTATTTCCCGCTTTTTTCAGTTCCGGTGTGATGATATCCTGCTCCAGTGCCATATCGACCGCAAAAGATACCAGTGTCGGAGGAACATCAATATCCTGGAATGTACCGGACATACTGTCCTTACCTCCGATTGACGGAAGGCCAAATCCGATCTGTGCCGCATACGCTCCGAGCAATGCAGCAAAAGGCTGGCTCCATCTCTTCGGATCTTCGGTCATTCTGCGGAAATACTCCTGGAATGTAAAACGGATCTTACTATAATCTCCACCGGCTGCCACGATCTTTGCAACTGATTCTGTCACCGCATAAACTGCTCCGTGATACGGACTCCAGCTTGACAGATACGGATCAAATCCATAACTCATCATGGATACGCTGTCCGTTGTACCATTCTGTACCGGAACTTTTGCCACCATCGCCTGCGTCTCTGTCATCTGATATTTTCCGCCATGAGGCATGAACACTGATCCGGCTCCGATGGAACCGTCAAACATTTCCACAAGACCCTTCTGAGAGCATACATTTAAATCAGAAAGAGTATTCAGCCAGGTCTCTTTTACATCTTCTACTTCTTTTTTGATAAAAAGGCTGTCTTTTCTGGACGGCATCTCTACTTCTACGTCTGTCTCCTGATGTGCCCCGTTGGTATCAAGGAATGCACGGGAAAGGTTTACAATCTCTTTTCCTCTCCATACAAGAACCAGTCTCGGATCTTCCGTAACGACTGCTACAACCGTTGCCTCAAGATTTTCCTCTTTCGCATATGCCATAAACTCATCTACATCTTTCGGATCGACAACGACTGCCATTCTTTCCTGGGATTCGGAAATCGCGATCTCTGTTCCGTCCAGTCCTGCATATTTCTTTGGCACTTTATCCAGCTCTACCCGCAGTCCGTCTGCCAGTTCTCCGATGGCAACTGAAACTCCTCCGGCACCAAAGTCATTACACTTTTTAATCAGATGGCTGACTTCTTCTCTGCGGAACAGACGCTGGATCTTACGCTCTGTCGGTGCATTTCCCTTCTGCACTTCAGCTCCGCATGTCTCGATGGACTCCTCTGTATGAACCTTGGAAGAACCTGTTGCTCCTCCGCATCCGTCACGACCGGTACGACCACCCAGCAGGATAATGATATCGCCCGGATCAGAATTTTCACGGATCACTGCACGTCTCGGTGCTGCACCAAGCACTGCTCCGATCTCCATACGCTTTGCGACATAATCCGGATGGTAAATCTCTTTTACCAGTCCGGTTGCAAGACCGATCTGGTTTCCGTAAGAACTGTATCCATGTGCAGCCTCACGCACCAGCTTTTTCTGTGGAAGCTTTCCTTTCAGTGTCTCGTTCGCTGAAACCGTCGGGTCAGCCGCTCCCGTCACACGCATCGCCTGATATACATAAGTACGTCCTGACAGCGGATCACGGATTGCACCGCCAAGGCAGGTAGCTGCTCCACCAAACGGCTCAATCTCTGTCGGATGGTTGTGCGTCTCATTTTTAAAATTGATCAGCCATTCTTCCTCGACACCGTCTACCTTGATCGGTACAACGATACTGCACGCATTGATCTCATCGGACTCTTCCTGATCTGCAAGCTTTCCTTCTTTTTTTAGACGACGCATTGCCATCAGTGCCAGATCCATCAGGCATACAAACTTATCTTCTCTTCCTTTAAAGATCTCACTGTGATCTTTCAGATACTCTTTATATGTATCCTCGATGGCATCTCTGTAATCTCCGTCATCAAATTTTACATCTTTTAATTCTGTAGAAAATGTCGTATGACGGCAGTGATCTGACCAGTAAGTATCCAGTACACGGATCTCTGTCATCGTCGGATTCCGGTCTTCCTCTCCATGATAATACTTCTGGATATGCTGGAAATCTTTAAACGTCATCGCAAGACCAAGTGAATCATACAACTCTTTCAGTTCTGCCTCCGGCATATCTTTAAATCCGTCAAATACCTTTACATCTGCCGGTTCTTCAAATACCGTTACCAGTGTCTTCGGCTTCTCTGCAGCAGCTTCTCTTGAATCTACCGGATTGATGCAGTGATTCTTGATTGCTTCAAACTCTTCCTCTGATATATTTCCCTCGATCACATAAGTTACCGCTGTACGGATCACCGGTGTCTCATCTTCTTTGATAAATCTGATACACTGTTCTGCTGAATCTGCTCTCTGGTCAAACTGTCCCGGAAGAAATTCAACTGAAAAGCACCGATCTGTCTCATTCTTTGTAAAACTTTCTCTGTAAAGGATATCGACCGGAGGCTCTGCAAACACTCCGCCACATGCTTTTTCAAATGTCTCATCTGATATATTTTCTGCGTCATACCGGATCAGAACCCGTACCCCGGTCACATCTTTAATTCCGAGATAATGACGGATCTCATGTCCAAGCCCTTTCGCTGTTACGGCAAATTCCGGCTTTTTTTCCACATACACACGCTTTACATTACTCATATACAATCTCCTTTTCCTCTTATGTGCTTATTCCTTCACACCAAATTAGAATGAACCTGTTATGCTTATCGTATCATATAATTGCACATCCGTATAATTAATAAATTTAAACTTTATCATAAGCATTTCTAATCAGTTATCCATCCGGAAAGTTTCCACGGAACTTCTCATTGTTTCTTTTCTGCTTTTCACCCATAAAAATCCTCCTGTGATAACTGCACCTGCACCGAAAATCCACATGGACCACATTGCCATATCTGAAAAAAAGCCCTCCGGCAACATTCGGATCATATAGTCTTTTTCTGCATCAAACATCCACAGCCGGTTCGTAAAAACTTTTTCATGAAACCATGTAAACCAGTAATCAAAGTTCCGGCTGACCACAAATCCGGCCACAACGCCTGCCAGTAAAATCAGCCCCGCAATATTCCGGTACACTTTCCATAAGACCTTCCACAAAATTGTTTTTTCAGCACCTGTTTTTTCACAGAAGAAGCAGATCAGCAGAAATACAAAAGAAAAACTTGCGGTCACTCCTGCCATAAACCGGACTCTCTTGCTCCAGTCAAAAATCTGCTTTACATCCTTCATATGCAGCCGATCCTGCTCATTAAAAAAATCTCTCCATATTCCATCCACCGTAGTCTCTGCTTTCAGTTCTTCACGCTCTCCATTTAAATATGCCATCATCTCACGGGTTACATAAATTGTATCTCCCATTGTCATGTTCAATTCATCTAATACCCCGTATTTTTCATATTCCGCCCGGTACAGATCAACATCCGAATAAAGTACGAGTCGGACACTCGTGACCAGCCACACCGCTAAAAAAGAAACCGTCAGGATCAGTCCCAGGATCCGGCTTAAAATCAGACTTATTTTGCTTTTCACTTTTTCAGAAGATAAGACCCGTTTTTTCACAAATTTACTCCTTTTTGTTGTATTCTTTATGTATTTATCTTATAATACTATTATTACTTATTAGGAGGTCTAATAATATGATGGATATAAATTATGAACTATATAAGGTATTTTACCATGTTGCAACTACGCTGAATTTTTCAGAGGCGTCCAAGCAGCTTTTTATTTCTCAGTCTGCTGTAAGCCAGTCGATCAAGACACTGGAGCGGAAACTGGATCAGACACTCTTTATCAGAAGCACCAAAAAAGTCCAGCTTACCCCGGAAGGTGAGATCCTGCTCCGCCATATTGAACCGGCTATGAATCTGATCCAAAAAGGAGAGGCACAGCTTCTTGATGCAGCTTCTACCGGAGGTCAGATCCGTATTGGTGCGAGTGATACAATTTGCAGATACTTTCTTGTACCATACCTTGAAAAGTTTCACAAAATGTTCCCCAATGTACATATCAAAGTGATCAATCAGACTTCTCTGCATTGTACGGAACTGCTCAAGAACGGGCTGGTAGATCTCATTGTGGTCAATTATCCCAATGCCAGCCTGAATAATATTTCCGCATCCATGAAGATCAAGAATTTCCGTGATGTATTTATCGCAGGGAATAATTACGAAGAATTAAAAGAAAAAAAGATCTCTCTTTCAGACCTTCTTGCTTATCCGATCCTCATGCTGGATAAGAACAGTACCACCAATGAATTTCTCCACCGCCTGTTCCAGCAGCATCAGTTAGACCTTGTTCCTGAGATTGAGCTGACAAGCAACGATCTTCTGATCGACCTTGCACGCATCGGACTCGGAATTGCATTTATTCCTGATTACTGTATCTCCAAAGAATCTGACGGTATCTTCACCCTGGATATGAACGAAGAGATGCCGGAGCGTTCGCTGGTCATCGCATACAATGAGCAGCTCCCGCTTTCCAAGGCAACGCAGGAATTTCTGAGTTGCTTCCATCCGGTGGAAGAGTAATCCATTGGAAGAAGAATCCGGTGAAAGAATAAGTCTCATCCCCTCCTGCATCCGGTCTGCCCGGTTTCCCGGACACATTTTCCGGATCAGGTGGGATCTTTTTTCCAAAATTCTGTCAGCAGCTCTGTCACATTTTCCATCGTACATCTTCTACAGTCCGACCATTCTCGCGGAAACATTCTCCTATAATGCGGGCTTTGGAATCTTTCATCCATCAGAAGAATTACCCCTTTATCTTTTTCCGTACGGATCACACGCCCCGCTGACTGAAGTACTTTGTTCATTCCGGGATAGAGATAGGCATAGTCAAATCCCTCTGCTCCAAAATACTGCTTCAGGATCTCCCTTTCGTTGCATACCTGCGGGATTCCTGTTCCAACGATCATGGCTCCGATCAGACGATCCTGCGTCAGGTCGATTCCTTCTGAAAAAATACCGCCCATCACGCAGAATGCTACCAATGTCCCGCCCTGCTCTTTTTCAAATTTTTTCAGAAATTCTTCCCGTTCTTCCTCATCCATATACTGCGACTGAAGCAAAACTTCACTTTTCTTCCCAAGCTCCAGGAATTTTTCATACACTGCCTCCATCAGGCGGTAAGACGGGAAAAAAGCCATATAATTTCCCGTCTTACTGTCAATCGTTTTCCCTATATATTCTGCGATCCTGCTATACATTTCTTCTCCACGGCTCGTGTACTTTGTACTGATCCCTTCTGCCAGAAGTACACTCCGGTTCGTTTCCGGGAAAGTCGATTCTGCATAGACTGCATAATCATCCTGAACTACCGATAACAGAGACTTATAATACTGTATCGGCAGCAATGTTGCGGAAAAAAAGATCGTACTGTTGCCCTGTTCCAGACATTTTTGAAGATTCTCTGCCGGGTTAACACAGAAAAGCTTTACCATAAATCTTCCATCAGACTGCATTTCGCTGTATATCACATAATTTTTATCCAGCAGATCATGGATGTTCAGAAAACTTCGTAATCCAAAGAACAATGGAAGTATCTCTTCTTCCGTTCCATCCTGCCTTCCCTGCTCTCTCTGTTCTTCTAAATAACGTTCCATTTCGGTCAGAAGATTCATCGCCTTCAGTGCAAGGACAGATACGCTGTCCAGAATCTGATAATTTTCACACTCTCTTTTCAGTTCCAGAAATGCCTTATTCATGCTCTCCAGACTTCTCGTCAGCTTTTTATCTTTTCCCTTTACAATTCTTTTCACTTCAAGAACATCTTCCTTATACAGGCTCGCACTGTACATCTCACGTCCACGTTCCACAAGGTTGTGAGCTTCGTCAACCAGAAACAGATAGTGGTTATTTCCTCCGTCTGCGAAAAACCTTTTCAGATGTGCATTTGGATCAAATACGTAATTATAATCACAGATAATCCCATCTGCCCAGACCGAAAGCTCCAATGCAAATTCAAAAGGACAGATCTGGAACTTTTGTGCCTGCTCCTCAATCTCCTTTCTTCCCATTCCGCCGCCATTTTTCAAAAGGTCATAGACCGCATCATTAACCCGGTCAAAATGTCCTTTTGCATAGGGGCAGGCCTGTGGATTACACTCTGCTTTTTCACAAAAACAAATTTTTTCTTTCGCTGTCAGGGTCACTGAACGGAACTTCAGCCCTTTTTCCTTTAAAATAAAAAAAGCCTGCTCGGCAACCGTCCTTGTGATCGTTCTTGCAGTCAGATAGAAGATCTTCTCGCCCAGACCCTCTCCCATTGCCCTGACAGCAGGATAGAGAACTGCCATCGTCTTTCCTGTCCCCGTCGGTGCCTGGATAAAAAGCTTTTTCTTTCTTGCGATCGTGCGATATACAGATGCGGCAAGATTGAACTGCCCCTCCCTGTATGGAAATGGAAATTTCAGATTGCGGATCGTCTCATCCCGCATCCGCTCCCATTCAATCTGAAGCCTGGCCCATTTTTCATATCTATGCACCAGTTCTTTAAACCAGCTTTTCAGATCTTCCAGTGTATACTCTTCTTTAAACCGTCTTATTTCTTCAGTATCCAGATGACAATATGTCATCTGGATACTGATCTTTTCCAGTTCTTTTTCTTTTCCGTAAATATATGCATAGCATTTTGCCTGTGCCAGATGTACTCCTGCCGGTTTCTGAATCTGTTCCAGATTTCTCAGGACTCCCTTAATCTCGTCCACCGTCACCTGATGCAGCTTTCCATCTGAAGTTTCATCTGCAATGATCCCATCTGCCCTGCCTTCTATCCTCAGAGTAAATTCCTGACAAGGAACAGAAATTTTCAGCGGTACTTCTGCCTGATATCCCGATCCCATACTTTTCTGGATCTTCCGGTGAAGCCGGCTTCCCATCAACATCGCATCCTTTTCCGCAGTTCCTGCCGTAATACGATTATCAATATCGCCTTCTTTTAAAATAAATTCCACGAGATTTCTGACTGAGATCCTGATGACTTTTTCTCCCGATTCCAATTAATCCACCTTTTCTGTCACATCCGGGCGTGCTACTTCTGCGATGGTCTTCGTAAGCCCTGCAATGCCTTGCAGATCAGAAGGAATAATGATCTTTGTTGCCTTGCCGTCAGCTGCTTTCGCAAATGCATCCAGACTCTTCAGTGTCAGCACTGCCTCATCCGCACCGGCTTCCTTGATGTACTCAATCCCTTCCGCAGTCGCTTTCTGTACAGTACGGATGGCTTCTGCCTGACCTTCTGCTTCTTTGATCCGCTTCTGCTTCTCAGCTTCCGCTTTCAGGATTGCTGCCTGCTTGGATGCTTCTGCTTCCAGGATCACCGACTCCTTCTCACCTTCTGCTACAAGGATCGTAGATTTCTTTTCACCTTCCGCACGGAGAATTGCCTCTCTTCGTTCACGCTCCGCCTTCATCTGCTTTTCCATGGCATCCTGAATTGCTTTCGGCGGCATAATATTTTTCAATTCTACACGGTTTACTTTAATTCCCCATTCATCTGTCGCAATATCCAGGATCGTACGCATCTTGGAGTTGATCGTCTCACGGGAAGTCAGTGTCTCATCCAGTTCCAGATCACCGATAATATTACGCAGCGTTGTTGCTGTCAGATTTTCGATCGCCGCAATCGGGCTTTCTACCCCGTATGCATACTTCTTCGGGTCAGTGATCTGATAGAATACGACGGTATCAATCTGCATCGTAACATTATCTTTTGTAATTACTGCCTGCGGTTCAAAGTCAACGACCTGTTCTTTCAGTGAGACTCTTCTCGCGACACGATCCAGGATCGGCATCTTAAAATGAAGTCCTACCCCCCAGGTTTCTTTATATCCTCCAAGTCTTTCAACTACATACGCATGTGCCTGTGGAACAATCTTGATATTGCTCACGATCAGTAAGATCGCAATTCCAAGTATGATCACCCAGACAATTAAAATAGCTAATCCCATGATTTCTTTTCCTCCTTAACCGGTCTTAAGATTAATTTTACACCGGAGATTGCCGTCACCGTTGCAAGACTGCCTGCTTTGATCTTCTGATCGTCTTTTTCTGATCTGGCAGTCCATTCCAGCCCGTTGGCAAATGCCGCACCGGTCTGTTCATAATTATCCACCTGCTCCGTTACCCTGACCGTCCTGCCGATCAGTTCATCACAATTTGTCTTTTCATGATGCCTGTTGATATATCTCGTTGCAAAAGGCCTCGTAAAAATCAGGAGCAGAACTGATACCACGATAAACGCAATACACTGCCATGCAACTGTTGCTCCGGCAAGAGCAACAAATAATGCGATCAACGCACCTCCGGCAAGCCAGATACTGGTCAGTCCGACTGTGGCAAGTTCTACAACAAGAAATAGGATCATCAGTCCAAGCCACAGAAAAACTTCTTTTTCCATATAACTCCTTTCCCTGCTTCTCTTTTGTATTCATAATATGAGCAGTCATGTTATTATTATCATAATCGTATTTTCTCTTTTATACAACTTATTTTTCTTTTAAGTTTCTAAAAAAAGTCGCGAAAAGAAAAAAAGAAGAAAACCGCCCCGGAAAGACATCTCAATCCCCCGGTTCGGTAATCTTCTTTCTGCAAAATCAATAACTTATTCGCACTCTCTGATCCTCTTTCTCAGCGGCAGCACAAGTGCCGGAGATACAGACAGCTCGTCCAGTCCCATCTTAAGAAATTCTTCCGTAAGTTCAAGATCTGCACCAAGCTCTCCACAGATACCGATCCATTTTCCCTCTGCATGTGCATTGTCTGCCGCCATTTTGATCATGGCAAGCACTGCCGGATGATGCGGATCATAAAATGTATCCAGCTTCTGGTTCTGACGGTCGATCGCCAGTGTATACTGCGTCAGGTCATTCGTTCCCACACTGAAGAAATCCACTTCCTTCGCAAGTTCACGGCTTATCATCACTGCTGCCGGTGTCTCGATCATGACACCAAGCTCTACATCCTCTTTATAAGGGATGCCCTCTGCCTTCAGTTCTGCCTGCACTTGTGCAATGATCTCTTTGATCTTCTTTACTTCACTTACAGAAATGATCATCGGGAACATAATAGACAGATTTCCATATACTGCTGCACGATAAAGGGCACGTAACTGAGTCTTGAAGATTTCCGGTCTTGTCAGACAGATACGAATTGCTCTGTATCCCAGTGCCGGGTTCTCTTCTTTGTCAAGATTAAAATAATCTACCTGCTTATCTGCTCCAATATCAAGTGTACGGATGATAACTTTCTTTCCTGCCATGCTTTCCGCAACCTGCTTGTATACTGCAAACTGCTGCTCCTCTGTAGGAAATGTGCTGTTCTCAAGATAAAGGAACTCACTTCTGAACAGACCGATTCCACCTGCATCATTTTTAAGTACTGCTCCAAGGTCGGAAACATTTCCAATGTTCGCATAAACATTGATCTTCTGACCGCTCCTGGTCACATTTTCCTTTCCCTTTAACTGATTCAGAAGCTCTTTCTGCTCCAGATCCTTTGCACGCTTCTCCTGCATTCTGGCAAGTGTCTCTTCATCTGGATCTACATAGAGGATTCCCGTAAATCCGTCAATCACTGCCATCTTTCCGTCATACTGAGATGAAAGAGTTTCTCCCAGACCGATCACTGCAGGGATATTCATGGTTCTCGCAAGGATGGCTGTATGGGAATTAGCTGAACCGTACATCGTCGCAAATCCAAGTACCTTACTCTTATCCAGCTGAACTGTCTCACTTGGAGCAAGATCATCTGCTGCAATGATACACGGCTCAGTCATCTCTTTTACTCCTGCACTGACTCCACAGAGAATATCCAGCACACGCTCCGATACATCTTTTACATCGGCTGCTCTTCCCTGCATATAAGCATCATCCATTGATGCGAACATCTGTGCAAAGTTATCCGCTGTCGTCGCAACGGCATACTCCGCATTTACTTCCTGAGAACGGATAATATTTTCAATTGATTCAAGATAATCCAGATCTTCAAGCATCATCTGATGGATCTCAAAGATCATGGCATTTGCTTCTCCCACATCTTCCAGAGCTTTCTCATAAAGCTCTTTTAACTGGTCAACTGCCTGACCTTTTGCGGCTTCAAAGCGTTTCCATTCTGCATCTGCATCACTGATATGCTCTCTTTTGATGACTTTTTCATTTCTCTTATAGAACATCAGTTTTCCAATGGAAACACCGCCAAACACGCTTTTCCCCTGAATTGTTATCATAATTATAAGTTCTCCTTGAAGAATGCCTCTAATTCTGCTGTTGCTGTCTCTTCGTCCTCTCCGTCTACCTTAATCGTAACTTCTTCGCCTGTCTTAACACCAAGCCCCATAACTCCGAAGATTCTCTTCGCATCAGCACTCTTCTCACCTTTTACGATCGTAACTGCTGACTTATATCCTGCTGCCTGCTTTACAAGGATTCCTGCAGGTCTTGCATGGATTCCTTCCGGGTCTGTTACCACATATTTAAATTCTTTCATAGTTATATCCTCCTTTTATTAAGACGTTGCGTTCATTATATAACACATCCCATCATTTTTCAATCAGCTTTCAGTGGTTTTTTCAACAAAACGATTCCTGCCATTCCCACAACTGCTCCGATCAGGATTGCTAAAAGGAACATCGGACCATGATCGATAATACCGATTACGAAAATTCCTCCGTGAGGTGCTCTTGAACCGCAGCCAAATGCCATGGAAAGGGCTCCTGCAATTGCTGAACCAACCACACATGGTGGGATGATTCTCAGCGGATCCGATGCAGCAAACGGAATCGCTCCTTCTGTGATAAAGGAAAGTCCCATAATGTAATTTGTCACGGTTGTCTGCTGTTCACTCTTTGTAAAACGGTTCTTAAAGAAAGTCGTTGCCAGAGCAATCGCGAGCGGAGGAACCATACCACCTGCCATAACTGCCGCCATCATATCGAACTGTCCGCTGGCAATTGACGCTGTGCCAAATACATAGGCTGCTTTATTGAATGGTCCTCCGAAATCGATTGCCATCATACCGCCAAGAACTGCTCCCAGTGTGATCTTACTGCCCTCTCCCATGTTCGTCAGGACATTATTAAGCCATGTATTGAATGCTCCCATCGGTGGATTTACAATAAAGATCATGATTGCTCCCATTGCTACGATCCCCAAAAACGGATACAGCAGAACCGGTTTTGTCCCCTCAAGTGCATGAGGAAGTTTTTCTAACAGTTTCTTGATCAGGACCATCAGATAACCTGCTACAAAACCCGCGATCAATGCTCCGAAAAATCCTGAAGAAACCCACTGATCTTCCGGCAGGAAAATACTTGTTCCTGCTTTTGCAAGCAGACCGCCTACAATACCGGGCATCAGTGCCGGTCTTTCCCCGATCGCCATTGCAATATATCCTGCAAGGATCGGGAACATCATTCCAAACGCTGTATTTCCGACTGTATTAAAAAACTTTGCAAGTGCAGTTCCATTTCCGAATACATCTGTTCCCGCATTTGCCCCGTCACAGATAAATGAAAGGGCGATCAGGATACCGCCACCGATAACGAACGGAAGCATATGGGATACTCCATTCATCAGTGCTTTATAAAGCTTTCTTCCAAGGCTCTCATCGCCTATGCCGGCGTTCTCTTCTCCTTTGCCATCATTATGATATACCTTTGCCCTGCCATTGATGATGTCTTCGATCAGTTCCTGTGGTTTATGGATTCCGTCTGCTACTTTCGTGACAATGACCGGCTTTCCGTCGAATCGTGCCATTCTGACTTCCTTGTCCGCTGCCACGATGATTCCGTCACAGGCAGCAATTTCTTCCGCTGTCAGGACATTTTTATCGCCACCCGAACCATTTGTCTCAACTTTGATCGTATAACCCAGCTCTTTTGCTGTATTTTCCAGACTCTCTGCCGCCATATATGTGTGGGCGATCCCGGTCGGGCATGCAGTCACTGCCAGAACACGATATCCACTGTCCGGTACATTCACTGCCTTCTCTTCCTCTGCTTCATTTTTCGCATTTTCTGCCCGATCCACAACTGCAAGGAATTCTTCTACTGTCTTTGCTTTCAGAAGATTCTGCTTAAAGGATTCATCCATTAAAAGCATGGAAAGTCTGCTCAGTACTTCAAGATGTACATTGTCTTCTGTATTCGGTGCAGCAATCAGAAATACCAGATCCACCGGCTGTCCGTCCAGTGCATCATAATCTACACCGGCAGGAATCACCATTGCTGCAAGCCCCGGTGCATTAACTGCATCGGTCTTTGCATGAGGGATTGCAATTCCTTCCCCGATTCCCGTCGTTCCTTCTTCCTCACGGGCAAAGACCCCTGCTTTATATTTTTCAACATCTGTCACATTACCGCCCTTTTCCATCAGGGCTACCATCTGTTTGATGGTCTCTTCTTTCGTCTGCGGTGTACCATTTAGTTCCACACTGCACGCCTTGAGCAAATCTGTAATCCTCATACTCATTTCCTCCTATATACCATACTCTTTTTCCGTACGTTCCAGTTTCTCTGTAATTTCTTCTCTGGTTGCAAGCCAGGATACAAAGGCTGTCGCACTTCCTGCTGCTGTCCCCAGTTCCAGTGCCTTTTCATAATCACCGGTATTCAGCCATCCTGCAAGGAATCCTGCTACCATGGAATCCCCTGCTCCAACAGAGTTGACCACCGTTCCTTTTGGTGGTTTTTTACTGCTTACAGTTCCGTCTTCCGTTACCAGGATCGCACCGTCCCCTGCCATCGATATGAGAACATTGACTGCTCCCATCTCCTGAAGTTTTTTTGCATACTCCACGATATCTGCTTCACTTTCCAGTACCTTGCCGAAGATCTCACCCAGTTCATGATTATTCGGCTTGATCAGGAACGGGTGATATTTCAGAACATTCACCAGCAGATCCTTTGTCGCATCCACCGCAATCCTGATCTCTTTTCCCTGAAGTCTTTCCATGATCCGTTCATACATATCCCCCGGAAGTGTATTCGGGATACTTCCGGCAAGTACAAGTACATCTCCTGCCGTCAGCTTATCCAGTTTCTGATAGAGTGCCTCAATCGCTGTATCTGTAATAACCGGTCCCTGTCCGTTGATCTCACTTTCCTCATTTGATTTCACTTTCACATTGATTCTGGTCAGCCCTTCTTCCAGCGGGATAAAATCCGTATAGCATCCGAATTCTTCCAGCATGGTTTCCATCTGCTCTCCGGTAAAACCGGCCTTGAATCCAAGAGCTTTGCTCTTGTGTCCCAGATTAGAAAGGATTACGGATACATTATTGCCCTTTCCACCCGGATAAATTTTTTCTGATGTTGTCCTGTTCACTTCCCCAAGTGTCAGGTCATCGACCTGAATTACATAATCAAGAGAAGGATTAAATGTTACTGTATAAATCATGCTTTCACCTCTACAATATTTTTTTCCTTTTTCAGATCCTTATCCGTAAGTTCTGTAGTGATTAATTTTGCCTGATCGAATTTTGCAAACGTAACCGGAGCGATTTGACCGATTTTACTTGAATCTGCTAGAATATAGCATGTTCTGCACCGTTCCATGGCAGCTTTTTTTATCATCGCTTCCGCAGGATCGGGCGTCGTAAACCCATGCTTTTTATCTACACCATTCGTTCCAAAAAATCCTTTTGTAAAATTATACTTTTTCAGATCCTCCACAGCCTGACTTCCGATCACCGCATCCGTTGCTCCTTTAAACATCCCTCCAACCAGATAGACAGTAATCCCTTTCTTTGTCAGGCTCTGTGCATGGGCAATCCCATTCGTCACAAATACCGCCCCACTGCCGGTCATGTATTTTAGCATCTGTGCAATACTGCTTCCCGAATCCAGATAAACAAAATCTTCTTTCTCGATCAAGGATGCCGCATACTTTCCGATCAGGGATTTTTCATCTACATTCTGTGTCATCCGCGATGTGATTTCTACATCTTTGGTTGTATAATCCATCTCCAAAGCCGTCGCCCCACCATGAACTTTCACCAGTAATCCCTTTTCCGCAAGTGCTGTCAGGTCTCTTCGGATCGTCGATTCTGAAGTTGCCAGTCTCTCCGTAAGTTCCTGCACTGTGACCGATTTTTCCTCTCCGAGCATTCTCAGAATCTCGGCAAACCGCTCTTCCGTAAGCATCTCTGCACCTCCTTCTTTCATTTCTCTGCCCTTATAATAAAATCATTTTCAGTCACAGTCAATCATTTTCAGTCATTTATTTTCACGAATAATCACTTTCGGCATTTCGCATAATTTTAGCACATTATTTTTGTGTAATTTTACAACCTCAATCAGATTTGCATTGACTTTTATTGTTAAATATGCTATTCTAAAACGGTATCGGGTTTTTGATTCCCGGTCTAACAACTTATTTTTTTATGGAGGGCAACAACAATGACAGGTACAGTAAAATGGTTTAACAACCAGAAGGGTTATGGATTCATCTCCGACTCTGAAGGAAATGACATCTTCGTTCACTATTCAGGACTGGTGATGGATGGATTCAAATCACTTGAAGAAGGTCAGGCTGTAGAGTTCGATGTAACAGAAGGAGCTAAAGGACCTCAGGCAACAAACGTAGTAAAACTTTAATCAAATATTCATTGTACCTTTTAATTATTATAGATAAGCTCAAATTTAAGATACCAGGGTCACAAGGTCTGACACCACGTGTACTCGCACACTAGTGGTAAAATGACCTTGTGACCCGCCCCAATATGAGCATAAAAGCGGGGCGTAAGCACTACGATATGCGAATGTTGGGTAGGATTGTGGGAGCACATAGTGCGTAACAATCCGTAGGTATCATAGTCGGGGGCTTTTGACCCCGACATCAAATTTAATATTAAAAGTAATACAGGAAATGAGATTAACGAAATCCCCCTGCAGATCATCAATGACCTGCAGGGGGATTTGTATTTCGTTTTTCAATTACATTTTATGGTATTTCTTCTGCTCCGGTAACCAGATCATGCTCCGCTTACATTCGACACATACGCCTGGTCTGCTTCCCAGACATCAAAGCCACTTCCTCTTAAAATATCAACAACCCTTGCCGGATCATCGGTCTTAAGAACAGCAGAAGCATCTGCCCCGTTAGCAAAAGCATACATATATTCAATATTCACATCACCTTCCACGATCTGATGCATTGCCCGGCTCAGTGAACCGGTCTCATGAGGAACTCTCAGTGCAACAACATCGGTCAGCATGGAAGTAATTCCATTTTCTTTCAATACGGCTTTTCCTTTATTCGGATCTGATACGATCATACGCAGCATTCCGTATTCGGAGGTGTCTGCAAGACTTAACGCTACGATATTGATATCATTTCCCGCCAGTACAGAAAGCACTTCATCAAGACGTCCTTCTCTGTTCTCAAGAAAAACTGATAACTGCTGAATTGTAATTCCCATTCTTCCTTTCCCCTTTCTACAGATTCCTGTTGTCGATCACACGAACTGCTTTTCCTTCGCTTCTCTGGATCGATTTCGGCTCAACCAGTTTCACTCTGACAGACACTCCAAGTGCTGTCTTCAGAATTGCTGCGATCTTATCTCTCAGTGCATCCAGTTTACGGATCTCATCTGAGAACATGCTCTCATCTACTTCCACCATAACGGTAAGTACATCCAGATTATCCTCTCTGTCTACGATCATCATATAATGTGGAGCTACCGCACCACCCATACTAAGCAGTGCTGTCTCAACCTGGGTCGGGAATACATTGACTCCACGGATCACCTTCATATCGTCTGTTCTTCCAGTGAACTTGGAAATTCTCGGAGTTGTTCTTCCGCAGGCACAACGACTGTGGTCAATGCTGGTCAGATCTTTCGTGCGGTAACGCAGAAGCGGCATTGCTTCTTTGGATAACGTTGTAAAGACAAGCTCTCCGGTTTCCCCGTCTGCACACGCTTCATTCGTTGCAGGGTTCAATACTTCAGGATAGAAATGATCCGCATTGACATGAAGTCCTGCATGATGGATACAATCCATTGCCACACCCGGTCCGGTAATCTCACATAATCCATAAATATCAAAGCAGTTGATATGAAGAATATTTTCAATTTTTTTACGCATCTCTTCTGTCCATGGTTCTGCTCCGTGGATTCCTGCCCTGATCTTCAGCCGGTCTGTCAGTCCAGCTTCCTGAATGGACTCAGCAAGATAAAGTGCATAAGATGGAGTACATGCAAATGCAGTTGCTCCAAGGTCTTCCATGACCATCATCTGACGCTTGGTATTTCCTGCTGACATCGGGATCGTCATTGCACCTAACGCTCTTGCCCCAAAATCCAGTCCAAGACCACCGGTAAAAAGTCCATATCCATAGCATACGTGCAGAATATCATCTTTTGTAAGTCCTGCCATCGTCAGACATCTTGCCACACATTCTCCCCATACTTCCACATCTTTCTGTGAATACGGTGCGATCGTCAGTTTTCCGGTAGTACCGGAAGTTCCCTGCACACGTACCACATCCGACTGCGGAATTGCAAGAAGTCCGAATGGATAATTGGCTCTCAGGTCTTCCTTCGTAGTAAAAGGAAGCTTGTTGATATCTTCAATAGAACGGATATCGCCCGGTTCTACTCCGGTCTCTTTCATTTTTTTATGGTAAAAATCCACATGGTCATATACTCTTTTTACCACATCTACAAGACGCTTGCTCTGCAGTGCTGCCATCTCGTCACTGCTCATACATTCCACTTTGGGATCCCGGATCCGTTCTTCCCAATTTTCTAATGATACTGCCGCCATCTTCGCTTCTCCTTTTTCTATAAATCTTCTTCCTCTACCAGTTTCACATCTGCCTTCTCCAGGACTTTCTGTGCCTTGTCAAAATCATCCGTATGGAATACGATCACCGGTGCTTTTCCCTCGCGGATCACAAACGAATAAATATAATTTACATTGATCTCTCCATCTGCAAGGATCGTAAGCATCCGGTTCAGGTTTCCTTTTTCATCCTTAAGCTCAGCCCCGACTACTTCCGTGATCCTTGTAACAAACCCTTTTGCTGTCAGACTTTCTTTTGCGCACTCCGGCTCATCTACTACCAGACGCATGATCCCAAATTCCGGTGTATCAAATGTGGAGATCGCACGGATATTAATATGGCTATCTGTCAATACAGAAGTCACTCTCATCATACTCCCCGGCTGGTTTTCCACAAATACTGAAAGCTGTCTGATCATCTTTTTTCTCCTTTCCCTGCACATATATTTAAAGATTAAATCCAACCTCAAATGCCTTTTTATTGATCTCAATCGTCTTCGGAGGTACAGTCTTTTCGATCACTTCATACCACTGTTCTTTTGTGAAATCCATATGCTGTGCGGCGATTCCAAGAACGATCAGGTTAAAGACTCGTGGATTTCCAAGCTTTCTGGATTCTTCTGTGGCATCTACTTTATATACTTTGTATTCCTTTTCCAGATCCTCAATGATATGATCCGGATATTCTGCATTTCCGATCACAACCGGCATCGGATCGATTCTCCAGTCATTTACGATCAGAGCCCCATCTTTTTTCAGAAAATGTGCATAACGGAGTGCCTCCAGTCTCTCAAATGCGATCAGGACATCTGCCTGTCCCTCTTCTACGATCGGCTCTGCAACCTTGTCACCATAACGGACAAATGTTACAACACTTCCGCCTCTCTGTGCCATGCCGTGTACTTCTGAAAGCTTGACATCATATCCGCCTGCGATGGTCAGCCCTCCCAGGATCCGGCTCGTAAGAAGGGTTCCCTGTCCGCCGACACCGACGATCATAATATTTTTTACTGCCATCTTATTCGCCCTCCTTTACAAGTTCTATCACATTAAATTTACACAGTTTTTCGCACAGTCCGCATCCAGTACACATCGTATCATCAATATGAACACTTCCGTCTGCATTCTTTGTCATGGCCGGACATCCCGGTTTCATGCAGAGACCGCATTTCTTACACTGATCTTCATGTGCCAGATACAATGGCTTCTTTCTCTTGTCAAGCAGAACACAAGGAGTCTTTGTGATGATAACAGATACTTCATCCCTTGCCACTTCTTCTTTAATCGTCTTCTGAAGCAATTCGATATCAAATGCATTCACTACATTGACATGCTTCACTCCGACTGCATGACATAATTCCGGAATATCAATGGCATAAGTCGGATCTCCCTGCAATGTCTTTCCGGTTGCGGAGTGATCCTGATGTCCGGTCATTCCTGTCGTGGAATTATCCATGATGATCACTGTTCCGGTCGCTTTGTTGTAAACCATATTCATCAGTGAATTAACACCTGTATGCATGAAAGTAGAATCACCGATCACGGCAACCCAGTTCTTGATATACTCTTTTCCTTTTGCCTTCTCCATTCCATGAAGTGTGGAAATACTTGATCCCATACACATCGTTGTATCGATGACACTCAGCGGTGCAACTGCACCTAATGTATAACATCCGATATCACCTGCTGCATGCATTTTCAGACGGTTCAGGACAAAGAATACACTTCTGTGCGGACATCCCGGACAGAGGATTGGCGGTCTTCCCGGTGCTTTTGCAGGCTCTTTCAGTTCCAGTTCCTGCTTCAGAATCGCTTTACGGAGCATATTGGCACTGTATTCTCCCTGTACTGTGAAGATTTCCTTGCCAATCGCCTGGATTCCCCAGGATTTTACCTGCGTCTCGATCACCGGATCCAGTTCCTCTACAATATAGAGTGTATCAACTTTTTCTGCAAAATCTTCGATCAGCTTTCTTGGAAGCGGATTCACCATTCCCAGCTTCAGTACAGACGCCTCCGGCAATGCTTCTTTTACATACTGATATGGGATTCCACTGGTAATAACTCCAATCTTGGTATCGTTCATCTCAACTCTGTTGATCGGAAGGGTATTAGCTGCCTCTGCCAGTTCCCTGTTCAGACGTTCGATCTCAATATGTCTCTGCTTTGCATTTCCCGGCATCATGACATTTTTCTGAATATTCTTTATATATTCCTTATCTTCTATATTTTCACGCTCACAAAGCTCAACCAGTCCTTGTGAATGTGCCAGTCTCGTTGTCGTTCTGAAAATAAACGGACGGTCGAATTTCTCACTGAGTTCAAAAGCTGCCTTAAAGAAATCTTTTGCCTCTGCACTGTCCGAAGGTTCGATAACCGGGATCTGTGCTGCCCTTGCAACCATTCTTGTATCCTGCTCGTTCTGAGAGCTGTAAAGTCCCGGATCATCCGCAACAACAAGAACAAGTCCACCGTTTACTCCCATATAAGATACTGAATAGAGCGGATCTGCTGCCACATTCAGTCCTACATGCTTCATACAGGCCATGGAACGCACACCTGCGATGCTTGCACCTACCGCTACCTCTGTAGCAACCTTCTCGTTCGGTGCCCATTCTTCATATACATCATCCCTGTACTGGACAAGGTATTCACTGATCTCAGTACTCGGAGTTCCCGGATATGCGGAAGAAACTTTTACTCCCGCCTCGTATGCTCCGCGGGCAATCGCTTCATTTCCGAGCATAATTACTTTTTCTGCCATTTTACAGTCCATCCTTTCGTAAATCTGTCACACGTTTTGCTTTTCCCTCAAACCGCTGCAGAGAGTTCGGTGCAACCAGCCGGATCTGTGTTGCAAGTCCAAGCTGGGACTTTAATCTTGTCTTGATCCGGTTCTCCAGTTCACTCAACTGTCCATAACTGTCCAGAAGACGGTCATCGATCAGTTCTACCGTGATAGTCATCACATCCAGACGGTTCTTACGCTCTACCAGAATTTCATAATGTGGTCCGATCTCATCAATCTTGAACAGAACTTCCTCGATCTGTCCCGGGAATACATTCACACCGCGGATCACAAGCATATCATCGGCACGTCCTGAAAGATTCTCCATCCTGACTGTCGTTCTTCCACATTTACACGGTTCGTACATCAGTCTTGTCAGATCTCCTGTGCGGTATCTTACAAGCGGAAGTGCTTCTTTTCCAAGGCAGGTCACTACCAGTTCCCCAAGTTCTCCCGGTGGAAGAACCTCCTCAGTCTCAGGATCAATGACTTCCGGGATAAACCAGTCTTCGTTAATATGCATACCACAAAGCTCCGTACATTCCCCTGCAACTCCCGGTCCGCAAAGCTCACTCATACCATAATTCTGGGTACAGACAAACTGATCGCCCCAGACTTTATGCATCTCATCACGCATCGGCTCTGTCATGCCTTCCCCGCCGAACAAACCGATATGGATCTTCAGATCCTTAGAAGGATCAATTCCCCGGTGACGCAGTTCTTCTCCTAAATGCAGTGCATACGATGGCGTTGCCACAAGAAGGGTCACCCCCATATCCTGAAGGAACATGATCTGCTTATTTGTATTGCCCGAAGACATCGGGATCACCGCCGCTCCGATCTTTTCCAGTCCACCATGAAGCCCCAGTGCTCCTGTAAATGTACCGTATCCAAATGAGATCTGTGCCACATCATCCGCAGTGGCACCGCCCATACAGGCCAGTCTTGCCACATTATTCAGCCAGATATCCAGATCATTTCTTGTATATCCGACCACAGTTGGCTTGCCGGTTGTTCCTGAACTTGCATGATAACGCACGATTTCCTTTTTATCTACCGCAAAAAGTCCATCCGGATAATGATCTCGAAAATCTGCTTTATATGTAAAAGGCAGCTTTTTCAGGTCTTCCAGCGTCTGAATATCTTCCGGTTTCACTCCGGCTGCATCCATCTTATCACGATAAGGTTTTACTCTGTCGTAAATATAGCTGACAGTCGTCTTCAGCTTATCTAACTGGATCTTTTCGATCTCTTCTCTTGGCAGAGTTTCTTCCTTTGCCCATATCATTCCTTTGTACCTCCTTTTTAAGCATTCGCTTCTCTTAAGTATATCATAATACTTTTCCGAGTTAAAGCATGAAATTATATAATTTCAATCCTGCTGCCTAATTTTTCTCCGCCCCGCTCTTTCGTCACGATTATCTTATTTTCGATCCGTTCTTTCAGTTCAGCCACATGAGAAATGATCCCCACACTGCGGTTTCCCTGCGTCAGATTTCCCAATGCCTTGATTGCCTGCTCCAGTGCTTCCTCATCCAGAGAACCGAAACCTTCATCCACGAACATTGCCTCCAGGCAGATTCCTCCCGCATTGGCCTGGATTTCATCTGACAGCCCCAGTGCCAGCGACAGAGATGCCTGGAATGACTCTCCACCGGACAGGGTTTTAACACTCCGCTCACTGCCGTTGTAGTGATCGATCACATTTAATTCCAGACCGGATTTTCCTTTTTTATCTTCCGGTGCTTTCTGTCTTTTTAACTCATACTGTCCACTGCTCATTGTCATGAAACGCAGATTTGCACGTCGTAAAATCCGGTCAAAATATGCCATCTGAATATAGGTCTCCAGTTCTACTTTCTGCTTGCCATTCAGATTGCCGCCTGCCGTATCGGCAAGTGACTTCATCCATACATACTTCTTTTCTACTTCTTCCAGCAGATCTCTCTGTACATTAACTTTATCATAGATTTCCCGGTTTCCTGAATACCTGACATAAAGTTCTTTTTTTTCTTCTGCCATCTGGCTTTTTTCTTCTGTCATCCGGCTTTTCTCTTTCAGGATTTCTTCTTCATTTACATCTTCCAGTTGTTCAAGCTGTACCCGGATTGTCTGAATCGTGGCCTCATTTTCTGCTTTTTTCTGCAGAATCTGCTCATATTCCTGCTGGTTTTTCTGCTGTAGAGCTTTCAGCTTTTTCTGTTCTTCCTGCTTCTGTAGGATCTGCTCCTTTAAGATTTCCTCTCTTTCACTCTCAGCCCCATTCTTTTCCTGCTCTTCTTTGATCCGTTCTTCTACAGATTTTTTCTCTGCCTGAAGCTGCACAGTCTTTTCTTTCTCCTGCTCCACGATTGCCCGGAGTCGCCCTTCTTCTTTTTTCAGCTCCTCCCGTCTTTGGATTTCCTGTTCTACAGCAGATTTTTTTTCTGAGATTTCTCCGGTGCAGGATTTTAACCGTTTCATTGCCGATACAGTCAGTTCCTGAACTTCACTATCTTTCAGAGAGTCAGATTTTCTCTTTTCATCTTTCTCCATTTTCCCGAGAATCTGACAGAGAATTTCTCTTGCACTGCTCTTTTGTGCCTGGGCTTCTGCCATCTTTTTTTCCTGCTCATGAAGTAACTGCTCCACCTGAAGCTGTTCTGCTTTTTTCTGTTCTTCTGCCTTTACAAGCTTCTCTCTCTGAACAAGTGTCTCCTCTGCTTTTTTCAGTTCCTCTCCACAGGTTCTGATTTCTTTCTGCAGCCGTTCTTTTACCCACTCTGCATCTTCCAAATGATAGCCTGCATCTTTTTCCATCTGCTCTGCTTTTTTCTTCAGTCGCTCCAGTTGTTCTTTCAGGCTGCCTGCCATTGCACTGTAATTTCTGACATTTTTTTCTGCCTCATCCGCTGCCGCCTTCTTCTGATCTACGCTTTCTTTGGAAATTTCCTCGCTACATTTTTCTGCAAGAACCGGATGATGAACTGAACCACAGACCGGACATGCCATTCCTTCTTTCAGCCCTTCTGCAAGAATTCCTGCCTGCGTATCCAGGAACAGACGGAACTCTCTTTCGTATGCTTCTTTTACCGGAAGATAGTTTTCTCTTGCTTTCAAATAACGTCCGGTTGTAAATTCCAGCTTTTTCTGCAACGAGCTTTGTTCTTCTTTCGCCTCGATCAGCCGTTCTGCCTGGTTCAACTGTACAGTCAGATTATTCTTTTTCTGATACAGACTCAGACGGATCTCCCCGGCATCCCCGGATTTTTCTATCTCCTCTCCCATTTTTTTGAGCATTTCCTTCCGGTTATCCAGTTCTTCCTGCAACTGCCTCATTTTTTCTGTCAGTGCAGCTTCTTTTTTCATCCTCGTGCCATATGCATCTTTTGCAGATTCCAGCCGGTCTGCCTGTTCCTGCAGATTTGCAAGCTGTCCGCAATATTTCTCTCTCACTGCCTCCAAAGCTCCAAAACGATCCAGTTCTCTTTGAAGCTGCTCTTTTTGTGCAGTATGCTCCTGACACTTTTTCTGCACTTTTTCCAGTTCTTCTCCCAGCTTTTCCGCTTTCTGCCCCAGCGTTTCAATCCTCAGGATTCTTTCCATCCGTTCCCGGATTTTACGGATTTCTCCTTCCAGCTCTTCCGCCTTCCTTTGCAGTTCCGGATTCTTTTTCCGCTCTTCTTCCGCTTTCCCGGCTGCCTGCAGGAGCGGTTCTCTCTGCTCTTCCTGCAATCGCAGAGAAGACTCCAGTTCCTGCTTCTGCATACATTTCTGTAGTCTCTTTTCTGACTCTGAAATGCTTTCTTCCAGCACTTTTTCTTTCTGTTCAAGCTGCATCAGAAATTCTTTTTCTCTCTCCGTCAGTTCCAGTAACAGCTCCAGTCCTTCCACAACTCTTCCATCAAACCCGGACTTTTTCATCTCTTCCAGTTTCTCTGTGAGTTCTTCTGCCTCCTGTCCGTAACGGATTCCGTTCAGATACTGGCTGATACTTCTTCTCAGCTCATCATACTGCTTCCATTGCATTTTCACCGCATCTTTCAGCTTCAACTGAAGGCTCTGATATAATTCTGTATGGAACAACTGCCGGAAGATCTCTCCACGCTGTGCTGTTCCTGCCAGCAGAAGCTTCTGGAAATCTCCCTGTGCGATCATGGCGATCTGCGTGAACTGCCTGTAATCCAGTCCCAGAAGTTCCGTGACTGCCCTGGTGACTTCTTTCGCTTTCGTTACCGGCAGGCGTTCATCCGGGTACACTAGCGTGGCATCGGATTTTCTTACTGTATAACCCGTTCCCCTCTTTTTTCGTGCCAGATATTCAGGATTTCGTATCACCTGATAAGATTTTCCACGCCACGAGAAAAGAAACTCCACATACGTTTCTATCTCTTCCGCAGCATACTTACTGCGGAACATGGCTGAATCTCTGACCTGACCACTTGCCTCCCCGTACAGGGCAAAGGTGATCGCATCAAAAATTGTCGTTTTTCCTGCCCCTGTATCCCCGGTGATCAGATAGATTCCCTGTCCCCCGAGCTTTGTAAAATCAATCTCTGTCCTGCCTGCATATGGTCCAAATGCACTGATGACCAGTTTCTCAGGTTTCATCTGATCTCTCCTTTCATAGTTCATTCTCCTTCAGTTTCCCGATCAGTCCACTGACAAACTCTCTCTGTTCCTGTAACATGGGATGGTTATTCTGAAGTTCAAAAAATTCTTCAAAGTATTCCAGCTCACTTTTCTCTTCTGCCACCTGTGCCTCTGTGATCTCTTTTGCTTCTCTTGTCCTCTGATTATCATATTCTAATTGCATGAGGTTTGGATAGATCGTCCGCAACTTCTGCATTCCATCGACAACATCCTCTTCATCCGTAAGAATCATCCTGACATAATCTTCTGTATTGGTATCTTCATAAAATTCCCTGGATGAAACTTCCAGATAACTTCCCCTGATACTCCTCAGATCCCGGAGCGGTAAAAGACCGATCTCCCGGATCTCGGTTGTTCCTTTTTCTTTCAGTTCCACAACCGTCACTGACTTTTTCTGTCCACACTCGGAAAAAGAATATTTCAGTGGTGTTCCGCAATATCGCATTTTTCCATTTTTAAAATTCTGCGGACTGTGGATATGTCCCAGTGCTGTATAGTCAAACTCCTGAAATGTCTCTGCTGCGATCTGATCTACACCTCCGACCGAAACTTCTTCAGAATCGCATCTTGCCGCACCGGTTACAAACTGATGTGCAAGAAGCACGTTTCTCTTTGTCGGATCAATCTGCATATGCTTCACCGCACAGGAAACCGCATCCTGATAAGAAGTAATCTCTTCCTCAGGAAATACATGACGTACCACTGCCGGCTTCAAAAATGGAAGAAGATGGATCCACACTTCCCCATATTCATCTTTCATACAATATTTCACCGGTTCTCCATCATAGACCGGTGAAAAGATTACCTGGCTTTCCATCATTAGCTGCGAACCAAATGCCAGTCTTTCTGCCGAATCATGATTTCCACTGATCAGAAAAACCGGCACTTTTTTCTGTGCCAGAGAAGTCAAAAACCCGTCCAGAACCCTCACTGCATCTGAGGGCGGAACGGGTTTATCATAAATGTCACCGCAGATCAATACTGCATCCGGTGCTTCCTTCTCTATGATGGAGGTAATCTGATCTAAAATATATCTCTGATCTTCCAGCATGGAAAACTCGTTCACTCTTTTTCCAATATGCAGATCGGATAAATGAATCAGCTTCAAACTGCTACCTCCGTATTCTTTTTATTCTCTTTTATTTGTTCTTAACAGATTCTGTCTTCTTAACAGAGCGGATATTTTGCTGTAAGCTCAGCTACCATGGCTTTCGCTTTTTCTACATTATCTTCGCTCTCGATCACCATAGCGATGATCTCTGCGATCTTATCCATATCCTCTTCCTTCATGCCACGGGTCGTAACAGCCGGAGTTCCCAGTCTCACACCACTTGTCACAAACGGAGAACGTGGATCATTCGGGATTGTATTCTTATTGGCTGTCACATGAGCATCATCCAGACGCTTCTCCAGCTCTTTTCCGCTGATATCTGTACCGGACAGATCTACCAGCATCAGATGGTTATCTGTATCACCTGATACGATCTTAACTCCTCTGCTCTTTAAGCCATTGCAAAGAGCCTTTGCATTCCTGACAACCTGCTCCATATAAGTCTTATATTCCGGCTGAAGTGCTTCTTTGAAGCATACTGCCTTTCCTGCGATCACATGCATCAGCGGACCACCCTGGATGCCTGGGAATACAGCCTTATTGAAGTTGAACTTTTTGTTCATCTCCTCACTGCACATAATCATTCCGCCTCTTGGACCACGAAGTGTCTTATGCGTTGTCGTCGTCGTTACGTGGGCATACGGGATCGGACTTGGATGAAGTCCTGTTGCTACCAGTCCTGCGATATGTGCGATATCTACCATCAGGTATGCTCCCACCTCATCAGCGATCTCACGGAAACGCTTGAAATCGATCGTTCTTGCATAAGCACTTGCTCCCGCTACGATCAGCTTCGGCTGATGCTCTTTTGCAATCCGCAGTACCTCATCATAATCAATCACACCATCTTCATTGACACCATAATGTGCCACATCAAAATACTTTCCTGACATATTAACCGGTGAACCATGAGTCAGGTGTCCGCCATGATCCAGATTCATTCCCATGATCTTGTCTCCCGGCTCAAGCATGGCGAACATAACTGCCATATTTGCCTGTGCACCGGAATGTGGCTGAACATTGACATATTCACAGCCGAACAGCTTCTTTGCTCTCTCTCTTGCAAGATCTTCCACAACATCCACGCACTGACATCCGCCATAATATCTTTTTCCCGGATATCCCTCTGCATATTTATTCGTCAAAGGACTTCCCATCGCTGCCATAACTGCTTTACTTACCCAGTTCTCTGATGCGATCAGCTCAATATGGGAGTTCTGTCTCTCCATCTCTGCTTTTATCGCATCTGCAATCTCAGGATCCGTCTTCGTAATTTCATCGAAATCGTACATTCTCTATTTCCTCCACTATACTTTACTCCGCAAAAGCGTTATGCACATTATAGCACAGCACCCTTTAAAAATCAAACAACGATAACTGATTGCTCTTCGGCAGATTTCCAAACAGTCCCAGCTCCGACATCAGATCGATCACTGTCTTGCTGACTTTTGTCCGCTGCCGGAAATCATCCAGTGACAGATACGGCCCGTCCTTTCCCGCCTCTTCGACTGCCTCCGCAGCTTTATCTCCCATGCCTTCAATGCTTGCAAAGGACGGCATCAGTTTTCCGTCCACGATCTGAAACATTTTTGCTTTCGCCTTATAAAGATCCACCGGAACAAACTCAAACCCACGGGCATACATCTCCTGCACGATCTTCATATCTTTCATCGTATCCTGCTCTTTTTTCGTCAGGGTATCACTGCGTCGCTTATAATCTTTCATATAATAATCCAGCTTCTCTCTCCCCTGACACATGATCTCATAAGAGAATGCGTCCGCACGGATACTGAAGTAAGCTGCATAATATGCCAGCGGATAATTGATCTTGCAGTATGCAATCCGGTATGCCATCATAACATAAGCTGCGGCATGAGCTTTCGGGAACATATAACTGATCTTTTTGCACGACCAGATATACCAGTCCGGCACATTCTGTGCCTTCATCGCCTCTTCCCATTCCGGTTTCAGTCCTTTTCCCTTTCGCACACTTTCCATGATCGTAAATGCGAGAGCACTTTCCACGCCCTGATTAATCAGGTAGATCATGATATCATCACGGGTACAGATTGCGGTAGAAATCGTTGCCGTCCCTGATTTGACAAGCTCCTGTGCATTTCCAAGCCATACATTTGTCCCGTGGGACAGACCGGAAATACGGATCAGGTCTGACAGGGTCTGAGGCTTGGTATCCTGCACCATCTGGATAACGAAATCTGTACCAAACTCCGGGATTCCCAGACTTCCGATCTTACATCCGTCGATATCCTCCGGTTTAATTCCCAGTACTTCTGTTCCGTGGAACAGCTCGATCACCCGCTTATCGTCCAGGGGGATCTCTGTCGCAATGAACGGATGCTCTGCATTGTACTCATTCGGCATGGCATCCGAGGTGATATAATCTTCCAGCGTTCGGATCATGGTCGGATCATCATGTCCGAGAATATCGAGCTTTAAAAGGTTATGGTCAATGGAATGATAATCAAAATGGGTCGTAGTGATCCCGCACTCCATATCATTGGCAGGATGCTGCACCGGTGTAAACTCATTGATACTGTGACCATGCGGAAGTACAACGATTCCTCCCGGATGCTGCCCGGTACTTCTGCGGATTCCGGTACACCCTTCCGTCACACGCTCAATCTCACATCTTCTTTTCCTCTGTCCACGCTCTTCATAATAATTTTTCACAAATCCGTAGGCAGTCTTGTCCGCCAGTGTTCCGATCGTTCCGGCTTTGAACGTATGTCCCTCACCAAACAATACTTCTGTATATTTATGAGCTTTTGCCTGATAATCTCCTGAAAAGTTCAGGTCGATATCCGGCTCTTTATCCCCCTTAAATCCAAGGAATGTCTCGAATGGGATGTCAAATCCCGCCTTGATCAGCTTCGCTCCGCACTTCGGACACATACGGTCAGGCATATCATATCCACAGCCTCCTGCAAAAGCACGTACTTCCTCGGAATCGAAATCACTGTAATGACATTTTTCACAATAATAATGTGGACTGAGTGGATTTACCTCCGTAATTCCTGACATCGTTGCTACAAACGAAGATCCTACTGATCCACGTGAACCAACCAGGTATCCGTCCGCATTGGACTTCCATACCAGTTTCTGTGCAATGATATACATAACGGCATATCCGTTGGAAATAATGGAATTTAATTCCTTTTCCAGTCTGGAAGAAACCTGTACCGGCAGGTCTTCCCCGTACATCTCATGAGCTTTCCTGTAACAGATATCTCTCAGTTCCTGATCCGAATCCTGAATGACCGGCGGGCATTTGTTCGGATTGACCGGCGAGATCTTTTCTATCATTTTTGCGATCTTCTGCGGGTTGTCAATGACCACTTCTCTTGCCTTTGCAGATCCAAGATAGGCAAATTCTTCCAGCATCTCATCGGTTGTCCGCAGGAACAGCGGTGGCTGGGTATCCGCATCATCAAATCCTTTTCCCGCCATGATGATCCTTCGGTAGACTTCATCTTCCGGGTCAAGGAAATGCACATCACACGTTGCCACGACCGGCTTTTTGAACTGCTCACCCAGTTCTACGATCTTCCGGTTGATCTCCTGCAGATCCTCCTCTGAATTGACATTTTTCACCTTGCTGCTCCCGATCATAAACCGGTTATTACCGATCGGCTGGATCTCATAATAATCATAAAAGTCCGCAAGTTCCGCAATGGTTTCTGCCGGCCTTTCTTCCAGGATTGCCTTATACAGCTCACCCGCTTCACATGCACTTCCGATGACCAGCCCCTCCCGATGCTCATTGAGCAGACTTTTCGGGATTCTCGGCCGTCTTCCATAATAGGTCATATGAGATTCTGAAATAAGCTGGTACAGATTGTATCTTCCGATGTCATTTTTCGCAAGAATGATGATATGATGCGTTGCCATTTTGCGGATCGCATTCACATTCCGCTCTCCAAACCGGTTGATGCCCTTAAGATCTGTAATATGATCCTTCTTCAGCATCTCTACAAATTTCACAAAAATCTCCGCTGTCGCCCCTGCATCATCTACCGCACGGTGATGGTTTTCCAGGGAAATCCCCAGTGTCTTCGCCACCAGGTTCAGCTTATATTTTGACAGCGTCGGCAAAAGAACTCTCGCCATTGCCACCGTATCCACATAAGTAAATCTGTATTCTATCTCCTGATACCGGCAGTTCTGTTCAATAAATCCCACATCGAACGAAGCATTATGGGCAACCAGGACTCCATCCCCGACAAATTCCAGGAACTGTGGAAGTACATTCTCAATCGGATCCGCTTCCAGTACCATTTCATCCGTAATACTGGTCAGATTCGTGATCTCAAACGGGATCGGACGCTGCGGATTGACAAACGTACTGAACCGGTCCACGATCTCTCCGTTTACAACTTTCACTGCCCCGATCTCAATGATCTTATCCCGGATGGCACTAAAACCGGTCGTCTCAATGTCGAACACAATATACGTGTCATCCAGCGTCTGCGTTCCTGCATGAACCGCGATCTTGGTCAGGTCATCTACTACATAGCCTTCCACCCCGTAAAGTACCTTAAACGGATCGTCCTTGTCCAGTGTCTCAATATAGTGGTTGGCATCCGGGAATGCCTGTGCTACCCCGTGATCCGTGATCGCAATAGCAGGGTGTCCCCAGTCATGAGCCCTCTTTACGATATCTTTTACTTCTGAAACACCATCCATATCACTCATTTTGGTATGGCAGTGGAGTTCCACTCTCTTTAACGGGTTCAGATCCTCTCGTTTGACCGTGAAATCACCGATTTTTTTTATTCCGGTGACAGATCCGATCGTCAGTTCCCCGTCAAACTTATCAATGGTAGTGACTCCTTTGATCTTGACAAAACCGCCTTTTTTCAGACTTCCGAGAATCTCTGCCAGTTGCTCATTTTTAATGAACATTTTCACGCTGATCGTATCTGTAAAATCACTGACCGCAAAAATGATGATCGTCCGTTCATTCTTGATCTCACGGGTATCCAGACTGATGATCTTACCATGAAAGGTAATTTCTCCCATTTCTTCCACGACCTGATCCAAGCGGATCGGCTCATCTTCAAAATTCCTGCCATAGATGAGGTTCGGATCATCTCCCAGCTTCAGTGGGCGTACATAATCTTTCTTTTTAAATTCCTTCTTCTGAAATTCTTTTCTCCTGCCTGATGGTTCCTTTCCTGCAGCAGCTTTTTCTTTTCCACCTGCTGCCTTTTCACCCGGTTCGGCCTGCCTCTTCTTTGTATCTGATCCTATTTCCTGATTTTCCGCTGCCCTCTCAGGTTCTTCACCACGCTGCCTTGCACGACGTTCAAAGATCGCATTGATTTCCTGCTGAATCCGCTGCTCATCGTACTCTCTTGTGCCTTCCTGATCCGTCTCTTTATAAGCTACCAGTAATTTTGCATCTATGCGGAACCGTTCCCGCAGAACCCGTTCCACCAGTGTGACGATTTCTTCTTTCCGTCCTTCTGATACGATCGTGTCCAGCAGTTCCAGGTGGATCAGATTTCCCTCTTCAAACCGGAGATCTGCCCTTGCAAACATATTTGCAGCAAGTACACTGGTCTGCCGCAGCTCTTCGATCAGACTTTCCCTGTACTCCGTCAGAATCGCCTGTGGCGTATAAAGCTCCGACAGTTGAAACTCTTCCACGATTTCGATCTTTACTGCGGCTCTTCCAAATAACTGTTCCTTGATCCGCTGTTCCATCAGCCAGATCTGCTTCTTCTGTATCAGATGCCTGCAAAGGATATGTATATGCAGAAAATCACGACCTGAATTAGTCGTGATCTTCTTAACTTCTACATCCGAAAAGAGCATCTGCAGTTCGTTCCCGACTTTCAGCGTCGGAAATACATTAAAAAATACTTTTTCACTTTTTACCTGTTCCAATTCAACAACTCCTGTCGCAATGTATCGAGAAGTTCCTCTTCTTTTACTTTTTTAATGACCTGTCCCTTTTTAATCAGCAGTCCTTCGCCGATTCCACCGGCAATACCGATATCTGCCTCTTTCGCTTCTCCTGGACCGTTCACCACACATCCCATAACTGCAACTTTGATATCATCCAGTGGAATGTCTGCAACCATTTTCTCCACCTCATTTGCAAGGTGAATCAGATTGATCCTGGTTCTGCCACAGGTCGGACAGGAAACGACTTCGATTCCGCCTTTCCTGAGTCCCAGAGTCTTAAGAATCAGCTTTGCTGTACGGATCTCCTCCACCGGATCTCCTGTCAGAGACACACGGATCGTATTTCCGATCCCTTCATACAGGATAATTCCCAGTCCGACAGAAGATTTTACATTCCCTGAATATACGGTACCGGATTCTGTAATTCCGACATGAAGCGGATAAGGACATTGTTCCGCAATCAGTTCATGTGCTTTGACGCACATCAGAACATCCGAAGACTTGATACTGACCACCAGATTGTCATACCCCATCTCCTCGATCATATGCACTTTATCCAAAGCACTCTCTACAATTCCCTCTGCGGTGACTCCGCCATATTTCTCAATTAACGGCTTCTCCAGTGATCCGCTGTTCACCCCGACACGAATCGGCACACCGTATTCTTTTGCCTTGTCAACTACCGCCTGAACCCGTTCTTTTGTACCGATATTTCCAGGATTGATCCGGATCTTGTCGGCTCCGTTCTCAATGGCTGCGATTGCAAGCCGGTAATCAAAATGAATATCTGCAACCAGCGGAATATGGATCTGCTTTTTGATCTCTTTTAACGCTTCCGCTGCCTCCCTTGTCGGAACAGTACACCGGATGATCTCACATCCTGCTTTTTCCAGCCTATGTATCTGCTCAACAGTACCCTTTACATCTTCGGTCCTTGTATTGGTCATAGACTGGATCGCAACCGGGTGATTCCCACCGATCACTACATCACCGATCCGAATCTCTTTTGTCTGATTTCTATACAATTTCTTCATCCTTTCAAAAGCTCTGTCCGGTCAGTCTTCTTCACGGACAAAGGTCTTCTGGCTTCCATATTCCATCTCTGTCAGTGTCAGCACCTGTTCATCCACACTGTATTCATATGTGCCTTCCATCACATCTGCGATATCTCTCAGATCCTGCTCTGTCAAATCTTTCGTTTCTTCTGCCGCTTTTTCAAGTTCTTCGTCTTTTATATGAACCGCAAACCTTTTTGTATTCCTGTCCATTGAATATTCAACAGGAATTGTCACGGTCTCTGCCTCCAGTGCCTGCGTGATCTCCATCACTCCGTCACTCTTGATATGAAGTACCATTCCGTTCTCTGTATCACTCCAGGTTCCTTCCAGTGGGTTTGCAGTAAAAAGCTTTGTCAGGAAGAAAATACCGATCAGAAGGATCAGTACTGTTGTCACTGCCATTACGACACTCCATATCGTATCTCTTCCTTTTTCATTCTGTTCCATCAGCATTGTTCGTGCCTCCTTTTCCTGCCATTAGTTTAACCAAATATTCCTCCAACGATTCCATAAGAAATGATCGTCATGATACATGCTGCAAGGCATACACCGATCACGATCGCCGGAAACGCTTTTCTGAAACGGATTCCAAGCAGGGCTGCGATCAATGCCCCTGTCCAGGCACCTGTGCCTGGAAGTGGAATACCCACAAATGCAACCAACCCCCAGAACTCATATTTTTCAATATTGGCACTCTGGCTCATCGCCTTTTTTTCAAGCTTTTCCACAACCGGCTTCAACCTCTTTGTTCCTTTCATCCAGTCAAAAATCTTTGTGATCAGAAGCAGGATAAAAGGAATCGGCAGCAGATTTCCGATGATACCGACCGGAATCGCACGCCACATCGGGATATTCAGAAATGCCGGTCCTGCCGCAAGCAGTCCCCCACGCAATTCCAGGATCGGAACCATCGAGATGATAAAAAGGATCAGCTCTTTTCCAACCTTTCCTCCGAGATTTGTTACAAACCAGTTGATCAATACATCACTCATCTAAACTATTCTCCCTTAATATATTTCGTCAGAAAATCAAATAACACCTGCATTTCTTCCCTTGTACCCACTGTAATCCTCAGATACTGGCCGATCCTTTCTGAATCCCAGTGCCTGACATAGATATCATTTGCCTTCAGTGCTTCAAAAAGTCTGCCGGCATCTGTCTGCGGATGCGTTGCAAAAATGAAATTGGCTTTTGCATCGGGAAATTCAAATCCAAGCCGGTGCAATTCTTCTTTTGCCCATTCTCTCGTCTCTATAATCTTACGAACATGCTCCTCAAAATATTCCTTATCCCGGACTGCTTCAACACCACATGCAATCGCGGTCTGATTCATTGTATAAGAATTAAAAGAATACTTGACATCATTCAGACAGCGGATCAATTCAGGATTGGAGACTGCGTAACCGATCCTCATACCAGCCATACTTCTGGCTTTTGAAAAGGTCTGCGTCACGATCAGATTATCATAACGGTCGATCAGTTCCAGTGCCGATCTTCCTGCGAAATCAATATATGCTTCATCCACGATCACGATCGAATCCCGGTTATGTTCCAGAATATCTTCTATAAAATCCAGTTCTTCATAAATTGCGGTCGGTGCATTCGGGTTCGGAAAAATGATTCCACCATTTTCCCGGTAATAATCTTCCTTTACAATGCGGAACTGTTCATCCAGTGCCGGTGTCTCATATGGAATCTTGTACAGCTCTGCCCACACTTTATAAAAAGAATAGGTAATATCCGGGAATAATACCGGTTTCCCGGAATTAAAAAATGTCAGGAAGCACATAGATAATACATCATCCGAGCCGACTCCCACAAAAACCTGATCCCGGTCTACCCCATAATACTCTGCAAGGCATCCGGTCAGTTCTTCTGCTGCTGGATCCGGATATAACCGGAATCTGTCTGTATCCATCTCACGCAACACCCGCTCCACTCCCGGAGCAGGCGGGTAAGGATTTTCATTTGTATTCAGCTTGATCACCTTATTCTGCGGCTGCTCACCCGGTACATAAGGCTCTGCCTGTCGTATATTTTTTAAAAGTTCTGCTCTTACAGCCATTCGTCTAAACCTCTGTCCTTTTCTCACTGTCAGATCATGTTCTGACTCTGTAAAGTTCCTCCATAAACCGGCAGGCTCTGCTTTATTTATACTCTTCCGCAAGTTCTTTGAATTTCGGAAGGGAATTTACGATTGTTTCATATGCAACGCAGTATGCCATACGCACATAACCCGGGCATCCAAAAGAACTTCCCGGAACAAGAAGAATATTATGCTTCTTTGCAGCATTACAGAATTTCTTTTCATCCGCTACCGGAGACTTAACAAACAGATAGAAGGCTCCCTCCGGTTTGATGCACTCAAAGCCAAGCTCTTTCAGTCCGTTGTATAAAGCTTCTCTGTTTCTGTCATAATAGGAAATATCGGTCTGCTCATTCAGGCATGCTTTCACTACCTTCTGCTGCAGGGTCGGTGCATTTACAAATCCAAGGATTCTCGTCGCCACATTTGCTGCTGCATTGAGCTTCTCACTGTCGCATACCTCATCCGGGATCACAAGATATCCGATACGCTCTCCCGGGAGAGATAAGGACTTGCTGTATGAATATCCTACGATCGTATTATCATAGTACTTTGTCAGGTATGGAACTTCTACTCCGTCATAAGCCAGCTCTCTGTATGGCTCGTCTGAGATGAGATAAATCTCCGTGCCAAACTCTTTCTGCTTTTCTTCCATGATGGCAGCCAGCTTTTTGATCGTCTCTTCCGAGTACACAACACCGGTCGGATTATTCGGTGTATTAACGATCACTGCTTTGGTCTTCGGGGAAAGTTTCTCCCTGAACTCATCCAGTTTTGGCTGGAATGTTGCTGTATCAGGAGAGATCTCCACGATCACTCCGTCATAGTTATTCGTATAACTTCTGTACTCTCCGAAATAAGGTGCAAATACTACCACTTCATCTCCCGGATTGAGCAGTGCTTTCAGGATGACATTCAATCCGCCTGCTGCTCCTACTGTCATGGTAATATTCTTTGCTGCAAAAGAAGTGCCAAAGCGTTCATTCAAAGAATCTGCAACTGCTTGTCTTACATCTTCATATCCTGCATTGCTATTGGTATAACCGTGAAGTACGATCGGATCCTCTTCATTCAGGATATCGATCATCGCCTTTTTCACTGCCTCCGGTGCCGGTACATTCGGATTGCCCAGGCTGAAGTCATAGACATTCTCCGCACCATAAATTTTTGCAAGGCGGTTTCCCTCTTCAAACATCGCACGGATTGCCGAACTGTTCGCCACCATATTTTCCATTTTCTTTGAAATCATCTCTTTCACTCCATTTCTTATCATTCTGCCGGTTCGTCCTGATCCGGCTTTTTTTTGCAGCTTTTCCTGAATCCATCTTTATTCTTCCATCTTTGCCAGCTTGGCTGTCTGATCTGCCGCGATCAGGCTGTCAATGATCTCATCCAGATCGCCGTTCAGAATACTGTCCAACTTATGCAGGGTCAGCTTGATTCTGTGGTCTGTCACGCGTCCCTGTGGGAAGTTGTAGGTTCTGATCTTCTCCGAACGGTCTCCTGTACCGATCTGACTTCTTCTCTCTGCCGCCTCAGATGCCTGCTGCTTCTCCAGTTCCAGATCATACAGCTTGGAACGCAGAAGACGGAATGCCTTTTCTTTATTCTGAAGCTGCGATTTTTCTGTCTGACTGTAAATCACGATCCCGGTCGGATAATGGGTCAGTCGTACCGCTGAATCGGTTGTATTGACACACTGTCCTCCATTTCCGGATGCACGCATCACATCAATACGGATATCTTTTTCGTCAATCACTACATCGACTTCCTCTGCCTCCGGCATCACTGCAACCGTGATCGTAGAGGTATGGATTCTTCCACCGCTTTCTGTCTCCGGCACACGCTGGACACGGTGGACACCACTTTCGTATTTCATACGGGAATATGCTCCCTGTCCTGTGACCATAAAGACACACTCTTTAAAACCGCCGATCCCGTTCTCATTCAACGAGATCATCTCTGTCTTCCATCTGCGGCTGTCCGCATAATGCACGTACATACGGTAGATCTCTGCTGCAAATAATGCCGCCTCATCTCCACCGGCACCGGCACGAATCTCCACGATGACGTTCTTATCATCATTCGGATCTTTTGGAAGAAGCAGGATCTTCAGTTCCTGTTCCAGTTCTTCAATCCTTGCTCTTGATCCGCTGAGTTCTTCCTTTGCAAGCTCCCTCATTTCCTCATCGGACTCCTCTTCAAGAAGCTGAAGGCTTTCCTCTATATTCTGCTTACAGTTTTTATACTCTTTATACGCCTCTACAATCGGAGCCAGATCACTCTGCTCCTTCATCAGTCTTCTGAACCGCTCCGGGTCATTTGCCACATCCGGTTCCTGAAGCTCACCCATTACTTCCTCATAACGGATGAGCAGGTCATCTAATCTGTCAAACATCTTTTCTATCCTTTACTCTTCTCTTTTACTCTTTTACTTCTTATATTTCTCTACTCAGTGTACACGCCACAGACGATGCGGTCAAGTCCTGCCAGATCCTTTTTTACCACAACCTGACCGTACCCCTCTTTCGTCATCAGCTCCGAAACTGCTTCTCCCTGGTCATATCCAATCTCAAAGAGGAGGACTCCATTCTTCTGCAAATATGCTCTGCTTTCTTCAATGATCTTTCTGTAAAAAAACAGACCATCTTCTTTCCCGTCCAGTGCAAGAAACGGATCATGCAGCCTGACTTCCTCCTGGAGTCCGCTGATCACAGAGGTTTTGATATACGGTGGATTGGAGACGATCATTCCAAAGGTTCCGTCCACCTGTTCAAACAAATCACTTTCCAAAAGCTCTGCCATACCTTTATTTCCGTTTTTTTCCAGCAGATCCAGATTTTCTTCTGCAATGCGTAAAGCAGCTTCTGAAATATCTGCACCGGTTCCCTGTATCTGTATTTTTTCTTTTGCTGCATAATACAGGATACTGATCAGGATACACCCCGACCCGGTACACAGGTCGAGCATCCGGACGGTCTCCTTTTCCTTCGGGACTTTTTCCTGTTCCAACAGCTTCAGTGCTTCTTCCACCAGCACTTCCGTATCCTGCCTTGGAATCAGGACATCTCCGCTGACCTGAAATTCAAGCCCCATAAATTCCTGCACTCCCGTAATATGCTGCAAAGGGATATGCTCTGTCCTTAGCTTCACTACTTTTTCATATTCCTGTGCCACGCTTTGTTCCATCCTGCGGTCCGGGTTCATATAGTAATGTGCCTTATCTACTCCTGTGACAAATTCTAGCAGATACCACGCATCCAGTCCTGCCTCTTCGATTCCCGCCTGCCGGAGCCGCTCTTCTCCTTCAGCATACATCGCTCTGAGCATCCGCATTTCGTCTTGCCCACCGGCCTTTTCCCTGCACATTACAGATTCTCCTTCTGCCAGTTCTTCCAGTCAAAGACTGCCTCAACTGCCCGGATTCCCACTTCGATCATATCATCATCCGGCTCTTTGGTCGTCATGTTCTGAACCCACATTCCCGGTCTGCTCAGTAAGTTCACAAAGGGATTTTCACTGTTTCCTGCAAGTTTAATGATCTCATAAGATACCCCGGCGATCACCGGAAGCAGTGCAAGCCGGATCAGGACTCTTGCGATCTGTGACTGGGCGGTGATAAAAAAGCAGAAAATAATACTCACGATCATGACAAAGAACAGAAAACTCGTCCCGCAGCGTTTATGCTGTCTGGAACTCTTCCGCACATTCTCCACATTCAGTTCCAGTCCATGCTCAATACAGTTAATGCATTTATGCTCTGCTCCATGATACATAAACGTTCTCTGAATATCCTTCATCCGTGAGATCAGTGCAATATATAGTAGGAATAATCCGACACGGATCAGTCCTTCGCAGACAGTCATGACCATTCTTGAATCGGTATAATGCTTTACCAGCCCACTTAAATAATAAGGAAGCACCATGAATAATCCCGCCGCTATGATCACCGAAAGAACTACGGTCAGGTTCATCATGATCTTTTCATTTTTTTCCCGTTTCTTCGCTTCAGCTTCTGTCAGAAGCTCCTCTTCTTCCTCTTCAAAAAAACTTGCTGAAAAAGTCAGCGTCTTCATTCCAAGGACAAGAGAATCCACAAAATTAAAAATGCCTCTGATAAAAGGGATCTTCAGAGGTGTCTTCCATGGAATGATACTTTTGTACTGCCGGATATCCACTTCGATATCCCCGTCCGGTTTCCTGACTGCAACAGAGTATCTTCCGCCGTTCCGCATCATGATCCCCTCCAGCACTGCCTGTCCACCTATATTCGATGATTTCATATATTTTCTCCTAACTGAAAAGATCCCATGGATCTTTTTGTCGTATGCCTGACAAAAAAAGAAGCTGAGATGATTCCACCTCAGCCTCCGATCTGTTGCTCTTATTTAATACCATATTTCTTGTTGAACTTATCAACACGGCCACGAGCCTGTGTAGCCTTCTGCTGACCTGTATAGAATGGGTGGCACTTGGAGCAGATTTCTACGTGGATGTTCTCCTTTGTAGATCCTGTTACAAAAGTGTTCCCGCAGTTGCAGGTTACAGTTGCCTGATAATAATTAGGATGGATACCTTCGCGCATGATTTTCACCTCTCTATTTTTAAATTACTTATAAATTTCTCTAAACAGCTTTCTAATTGTACCACAGACTTTTTTGTTTTGCAATACTTTTTTAGATAAACTTCTGACGGATAATCTGCTGTACCAGTTCTTCGTTATTTTTTGTTCTTGAGAACATGGTCAGAAGGTTGTCCACAGCCTCTTCTGCTTTCATACCATTCATGGCTTTCCGCATAATATAGGCAGCTTCCTGCTCCTCTTTATCCAGCAGCAGATCCTCTCTTCTCGTACCGGACTTCGGAATGTCAATCGCAGGGAACACTCTCTTTTCCTGCAGTTTACGATTCAGCATCAGCTCCATATTACCCGTTCCTTTAAATTCTTCATAGACAACATCATCCATTCTGCTTCCCGTATCGACCAGTGCAGTTGCCAGAATTGTAAGACTTCCGCCCTCTCTCATATTTCTGGCTGCTCCAAAGAAACGCTTCGGGCTGTAGAGTGCCGCCGGATCGAGACCTCCCGAAAGTGTTCTTCCTGATGGTGGTACGATCAGATTATAGGCTCTGGACAGTCGGGTAATACTGTCTAACAGAATCATAACATCCTTTCCATGCTCTACCAGACGTTTTGCTCTTGCGACCACCATCTCTGAAACTCTCTTATGATGTTCCGGAAGTTCATCAAAAGTAGAATAGATTACTTCCACATTCGGACCTTCGATTGCTTCTCTGATATCGGTCACTTCTTCCGGTCGTTCGTCGATCAGAAGAATGATCATATGCATATCCGGCTCTGTCTTCTGAACGGAAAGTGCAATTTCTTTTAATAAAGTGGTCTTTCCTGCTTTCGGAGGAGACACGATCATACCACGCTGTCCCTTCCCGATCGGTGAAATCAGATCTACGACTCTCATTGCCGTGGAACATCCCGGATTTTCCAGTCTGATCCTTTCATTTGGAAAGATTGGAGTCAGATCTTCAAAATTTTTTCTTTTCATTGCTTCTTCCGGTGGAAGTCCGTTGATCGTAGATACATACAAAAGGGCACTGAACTTCTCCCCCTGCGTCTTGATCCTTGTATTTCCTGTCAGGATATCTCCTGTCTTCAGTCCAAATCGCCTGATCTGTGACGGAGCCACATACACATCCTGCTCTCCCGGAAGATAATTATCGCTGCGGATAAAGCCATATCCGTCCTGATGGAGTTCAAAAATACCCTTTGCGGTTTTTCCGCTGTCAAGCTGCTCGATATCTGACTCTTCCTTTTTTTCTTTCATTTCCTGCCGTACTTCTTCTTTTGCTTTTTCATTTGCCTGCATCTGCTTTTCCGTCTCATCCAACTTCAACATCTCATCGATCAGAGCACTTTTTTTCAGCGTTGAAACTCCTTTCATATTTCTTGCTTTTGCCAGTTCTTTTAAGGTTGCAAGCGGCAAAGATTCATATCTTTCACGTGTCATACATCTTTTCCTTTCTTTTCATAAAATCTGACGTATTCTTCAAAAAATTAATAAATGATCCTGTCAGAAACTGTCTAACTGTCCATATTCACTCTGTCCTTAAATAATACCCCGGGATTCGCGTCAGAAATGACTTGTATCGATATCTGCATTAAAATAAATATGATGTCGGGGTCAAAAGCCCCCGACTTTGATGCCTACGGATTACTCCGTGCTACGCACTCCCCCCCTGGCATCATAAATATGGTTCGTATTATACACTACTTTCCTATAAAAAGAAAGCTTTTTTTCAAAAATGCAGATATTTGCAAAAATGCGGATATTGCATGAAATCTGCGGGAGTGTTATTATCCCATCTTTGACAGTTGGAAAGATAAAAATGGCTACAAACCCAGTAAACATGGGCTCTGTAGCCGTTTTTTATTTCGTAACGATATGTGCTATATTATGATTTTTTTGATTTAATCTGTTTCGTTTCTTTAATGATTGTTCGCATGGAGGCTTTTGTAATGAATTCATAATCCGTTCTAAAGCCGAATGTTTTGTGCAGAGAATCCGTTAATTCTGTTCTTGTGTAGGAAGGAATATAACCACTTGCTGTATTTAGTAGTGTCATTTGCATAGAACGTAATGTCCCAAGTATCTGACTGACCGTATAAGCATCTCCAAGTTTCTTTTCTAATAACCGATAAAGAAGAAGACTGATATAGCAAGTCATGAAATGAGCTTTTATTCGCTCCTCTCTTCGTACATAGACTGGTCTAGCTTCAAATTCGGTTTTCATAATTCTAAAGTTTTCTTCTATTTCCCAACGCTGTTTGTTAATCCGTATGATTTCAGAGACATCACCTTCCAGATTTGTAATAACAGCATAAAAACCATCATACATTTCTTCTTTTTGAATCTGTTCTTCATCGATATTGTATACTTGTTTATTAGCGATTTCCCCATCTGGCGTCACAGAAGTCTTCTTTACAAAACGCATTGGATCATTCTGATTTTTTCCTTTTCGTTTACGCCCAGGTGTGTTGATGATCTTTTCAGCATGTTCGATTTGGCGGTCACGAATTCTTCTTTGGTATGCTTTATATTTTGGAGAATAAGTAACAATCAGAGTTTCATCCATGTTTCCTGTAACCACGGGAACTTCTTTGTAATAAACAGTGTTATAAACTTCTTCATCAGTTTCATCAAGTGTACGCAGATCTATGAATTTTGTGCTACCGACTTTACGAAACTGCGTAGGGTTCAGAGCAATCTCACGATCTTCTTTCTTCATCTTTTTAAGAGAATGAGTGATGATGTATGCCCGGTTTCCAAGACTGTTAAATCTTCTGTTCGCAGCACTTCCAAGTCCGGAATCAGAACAATAGATGAATTCACTGCAGTTAAAGTCCTGGAGAATTTTTGATTCTAAAGGCTTTAAAGTTGTCTGTTCATTTTGATTTCCTGGATAAACATCAAAAGCAAGAGGAATACCATCAGCATCCATAAATAATCCCATAGTTACAATTGGATTCGGACGGTTTTCCTTACTTTTACCATAACGCTTAGAATCGCTTTCCTCTTCAATTTCGAAATAGTAGTTTGTGCAATCGTAATAGAGGATACGATTATTTCTTGGATAAAGGAAATTAGAATTCTTGTAAAGTTCACTTTGAATAAAATCCGATTCTTCTGCAATCACAGAAAGAGAGCGGTAAACATCCTGCAGACTGTATTTAGGTGGCTCTAACAGTGTTTGACAATAGTCATAGCTAGCCAGCTTGCTAGAAGGCGATAGGATTCGTGCATAAACTAAATCAGTCAGGATTGCTTGTAGATTATATTTATATTTGTGGCGTTCTTTGATTGTTCTACAAATCTTATCTATACGAAGTTGTGTACAAAGTTCTTGTAAAAAGAGATACCCAACATTGAAAGAACGGCGTTCATTCATCGGAATGCAAGCAGCTTTTGAAAACTCTACAGAAATCTTTCCAGTAGCTTCTTTATAGAGCTTTGTTTCTTTATCAGCCTGCTCTCTTGCCCATGCCATCATCTTATCTCTGTCACCATCGAATTGTTCTAAAAGTGTGTTATATTTTCCAAGTTTTTTATAAATACGAGATGAGGACTTACCATTTTCCTTGCGAAAAGAATGATAAATATACACATCTTTATTGTTTTCACTACCTGTAAGTGCAATATACATGATTAGAAAAAACTCCTTTTCTTTTATTATAACCCACTATTACAAACAAGTACATATAAAAACGGAAAATTTGACATAAAAAAAGCAGGTTTTATAAGGCCTGCAAGGTATTTTTCTAATATTCAACTGTCAAACTCCCGGATGTCGGGGTCAAAAGCCCCCGACTTTGATGCCTACGGATTACTCCGTGCTACGCACTCCCCCCCTGGCATCATAAATATGGTTCGTATTATACACTACTTTCCTATAAAAAGAAAGCTTTTTTTCAAAAATGCAGATATTTGCAAAAATGCGGATATTGCATGAAATCTGCGGGAGTGTTATTATTAATTACAAATTGATTCTGCGAGGTAAAAAATATGACAAATAACGAAAAAGCATTACAGATGCACAAAGAATGGAATGGAAAACTGGAAACCACGGCAAAGGCTCACGTCAATTCCCGGGAAGACCTGGCGATCGCCTATACTCCGGGTGTTGCTGAACCATGTAAAATCATCGCCAAAGACCCGGAAGCCGCCTATACTTATACAATGAAAGCCAATACAGTCGCTGTTGTCTCTGACGGAAGTGCCGTACTCGGTCTTGGAAATATCGGTGCATTGGCTGCCATGCCGGTCATGGAGGGAAAATGTGTTCTCTTTAAAGAATTTGGCGGAGTCAACGCAGTTCCGATCTGCCTGGATACGCAGGATACAGAGGAAATCATTCGCTCTGTTGTCAATATTGCACCTGCTTTTGGTGGTATCAATCTGGAGGACATCTCCGCACCACGCTGCTTTGAGATTGAGACCCGTTTAAAGGAACTTCTGAATATCCCGGTCTTCCATGATGACCAGCACGGAACTGCAATTGTTGTTCTCGCCGGCATCATCAACGCCTTAAAAGTAACCGGGAAAAAGAAAGAAGACTGCCGTGTTGTTGTAAACGGTGCAGGTTCTGCAGGTGTTGCAATCACTAAACTGCTGCTGACTTATGGATTCCCGCATATTACGATGTGTGATATCAACGGAATCATTTCCAAGGATTCACCGGATCTGAACTGGATGCAGAAAGAAATGACAAAAGTGACAAATCTTGAGGGACGGATCGGTCTTCTTGCCGATGCTCTGAAAGGTGCTGACATCTTTGTAGGTGTATCTGCCCCGAATATTGTTACCCCGGAGATGGTTGCATCCATGAACCAGGATGCAATCCTGTTTGCTATGGCGAACCCGGTACCTGAGATCATGCCGGATCTCGCAAAAGCTGCCGGTGCAAAAGTTGTCGGTACAGGACGCTCCGACTTCCCGAACCAGGTCAATAACGTTGTTGCTTTCCCTGGAATCTTCAAAGGAGCTTTAGAGGGACGTGCCACTCAGATCACCGAAGAGATGAAGCTGGCTGCCGCCAATGCGATTGCAGGTCTTGTTCCTGAAGAAGAACTTAACGAGAACAACATCCTGCCGGAGGCATTTGACCCGCGTGTAGCTGAAACTGTAAGTAAAGCAATAAAGGATCTGATCTGATATGGCAGATGGCTTTACCACAACCCGTTCTGTACCGATGCCTGTACGCTGGGGTGAAAAAAGATATCATTCCCTGGATTATGCATTAAAAAGTCAGTTTGGTGAAAAAGTCTACCGGATTGCATTAAACGGGGGGATGACCTGCCCCAACCGGGATGGAAAGATTGGCCGGGGCGGCTGTATCTTCTGTAGTGGCATGGGATCTGGCGACTTTGCCGGATCTGCCTCTTTCAGTATCTGCGAACAGCTTGCTGCCGGAAAAGCGGCTCTTCAGGCGAAACGACCGGTTCATTCCTATATTGCCTATTTCCAGGCATTTACAAATACGTATGCACCTGTCGAATACCTGGAAAAGATTTTTACCGAGGCAATCCTTGATCCCGATGTCCAGGTACTCGCCGTTGCAACGCGTCCTGACTGTCTGTCTCATGAGACCGTAGAACTTCTGAGACGCTTAAATCAGATCAAGCCGGTCTGGATCGAGCTTGGTCTTCAGACCATCCATCCGCAGACTGCCCGCTACATCCGCCGGGGATACCCGCTGGAGGTTTTTGACGATGCTGTAGTCAGACTGAAAGCGGCCGGAATCCAGGTGATCACGCATGTCATCCTTTTTCTTCCGGGAGAGACAGAAGCACAGATGCTTAAAACCATCGATTATCTGAACTGCAATCCCATTGATGGGATCAAATTGCAGCTACTCCACATTTTAAAGGGAACCGATCTTGCACGCGATTATGCACGCTCGCCTTTTCATATTCCTGACATGGACGAATATATCCGCTGCATCGGAAACTGTATCGCACATTTACGCCCTGACATCGTCATCCACCGGCTTACCGGGGACGGTCCAAAGGATCTGCTCATCGAACCACAATGGACCGGAGCAAAGCGTACTGTATTAAACCACATCCACCAATACCTGAAAAAACAGGATATCTGGCAGGGAAAGGAGTATTATGGCTGAAACTTACACGTTATATAAACTGATTGTTCTCTATATGCTGGACAAAGTGGATTTTCCACTGACTACTTCACAGATTTCCGAATTTATACTGGACAAGGGATATACGACTTATTTCCGGCTTCAGGAAACCTTATCAGAACTGACGGATTCCGAACTTCTGAAGATCGAGACAACGCACAACCGTACACTCTACCGTCTGACAGAGACCGGTGCAGACACGATCCACTTTTTCAGCAATAAGATTTCACCCGAAATCCGTACCGAAATTGATGATTTTCTGAAAGAAAAACAGTACGATCTGAAAGAAGAAGTGGCTGTCAAATCCGACTATTATCTCAAGACAGACCATCAGTTTGAAGTGCAGTGTCAGATCGTAGAAAATGGCTCCAGCCTCATTGACATGCGAATCACCGTTCCCACAGAAAAAGAAGCCAAAGCCATTGTAAATAACTGGAATCTGAAAAATCAGGAGATCTACGCATCACTGCTTTCGCAGCTTCTGTAGATGCTCTTTGATCTTTTTTTCATAACCAAGGTCGCCGGGTTCGTAGAACCTGGCGTCTTTTATTTCGTCCGGAAGATACTGCTGTTCCACATAATGTCCCGGATAATCATGTGCATATTTGTAGCCTGTTCCATGCCCCAGCTTTTCTGCTCCCTTATAGTGAGCATCCTGCAGATGTGACGGTACAGTCGTTTTATATTTTTTCACTGCTTCAGTCGCAGCAAAAATCGCATTCACTGCCGCATTGCTCTTCGGTGCAGATGCCACATAAGTCACCGCCTGGGATAAAATGATTTGGGATTCAGGCATACCGATCCTCTCAACTGCCTGTGCTGCTGCCACTGCCACGGTCAGTGCCATCGGATCTGCATTTCCTACATCTTCTGAGGCACAGATCATGATCCTTCTCGCAATAAACTTCACATCTTCTCCCGCATACAGCATTTTTGCAAGATAAAAGACTGCTGCATCCGGGTCTGACCCCCGCATACTTTTAATAAAGGCAGAAATGATATCATAATGGTTATCCCCTTTTTTATCATAGTTCACAACCCGTTTCTGAATACATTCTGATGCAACTTCCAGTGTAAGATGGATGATTCCGTCACTGCTGCGGTCTGTCGTAAGTATGCCAAGTTCCACCGCATTCAAAGCATTTCTTGCATCTCCACCGGATACATCTGCCAGAAATTCCAGTGCATCCGGGTCGATCTGTGCATGAAAACTTCCCATTCCTTTTTCTGTATCTTCTACCGCACGCACCAGAAGTTTCTTAATGTCTTCCTTCTCTAACGGCTTTAATTCAAAAATGCTGGAGCGTGAGATCAAAGCACCATTCACTTCAAAATACGGATTTTCCGTCGTTGCCCCGATCAGGATCAAAGTCCCATCCTCTACAAACGGCAGAAGATAATCCTGCTGCCCCTTATTAAACCGGTGGATCTCATCAATAAAAAGAATCGTCTTTTTACCATACATTCCCTGCAGATCCTTCGCCGCTTTCACGACCTCTTCCATATCCTTTTTTCCGGCTACTGTCGCATTGATCTGCTTAAATTCAGCACTTGTCGTATTGGCGATCACTTTTGCAAGGGTGGTCTTTCCGGTTCCCGGAGGGCCGTAAAAGATCAGGGAACTCAGCTTATCCGCCTTGATCGCCCGATATAGAAGTTTCCCTTTTCCAATGATATGCTGCTGTCCCACTACTTCTTCCAGCGTCGTCGGACGCATCCTCGAAGCCAGTGGTGATTCTTTTTCCTTTGCAGTTTCCCGCATATAATCAAATAGATCCATTTTTATTCTCTCCATTTATTTTTCTTCCAGGCTCTCTGTTCTGCACATGAGCCTCCGGTAACTCAGTCTTTTCTGCCTTAATCTGAGATCATCTGATCCACTGTAATAAATTCATATCCTTTTCCCTGCAGGGCATCTACGATCCTTAAAGCGGCCTGCACCGAACTAAGATACGAATCATGCAGTAAAATAATATCTCCCGGCTCTACTTTTTCCAATACACTTTGCGTAATTCTGGACACATCTTCGGTCATCCAGTCCAGCGGATCAACCGTCCAGCCTATATAAAACCTTTGTCGGTCAACATCGCCATTTTCCGGCACTTCTCCGTAAGGTGCCCTGGCATAGATCGGGTACTTCCCGGTAATCTTTCTGACCAGTTCATCCGTTGCATCCAGTTCTGCCTGTGCCTGTTCTGCTGACATTTTCGACAGATTTACATGATGATATGTATGATTCCCGATCAGATGTCCATCCGCACTCATTTCACGTAGGATCTGTGCATTTTCCCCCTTTTCGACATTCTCTCCAACCACAAAAAAGGTGGCACGCACGCCTCTTTTCCGCAGTCCCTCCAGTAACACAGGTGTTGAAGTTCCCGACGGCCCGTCATCAAAAGTCAGTGCCACCACCGGCTGCTCTTCTCCCTCCGATACCGTTCCGTCTGCAGGAACAAGCACTTCCTTCTGCCCAAAAGACAGCACAGGAAAACTCCACAGCAGATACACCACGATCAGAAACTGTATATAAAATTCTGTCAGATCACTGCTTTTTCTTTTCACACTGACAGCCCCCAATTCCAGGAAGTCACCTTATTATATGCTCCCCGGTTTCTTCTGATTCCAAAATCTATACAACAGCACGCTCCTGCTCCATCCTCCTGTCCCAGAATCAATCTGCCCGCCGTTCCATCCCCGTTCCTGAACCGGTATAATTTCTGTGCTTTTCTCTGTAAAGGGTCGGACTGATCTGCTTCTGCTTACGGAATGCCTTTGAAAAATAAAGATTATTCTCAAATCCAACAGAATATGCAATCGCAGAAACCGACAGATCAGTCTCCTTTAAAAGCCTGCATGCCTGCTTGATCCTGTACTGGGACAAAAATTCCTTTGGCGAACAGTTCATATAAGTCTGAAAAGAGCGGAACAGATGACTTCTGCTGATTCCTACATAGTCCGCAACATCTTCCACCGTCACAGGATAAGAATAATTCGTTTCTATATAATTTTCTGCTTTTTCCACATACATCATCCTGGCATCCCGCTCCGGAACTTCACTTTCATGATAATGCATAAAAACCGCAAGGAAACTGTACAACGCCCCCGTCATTGCAACCGCAGCTTCATAGGTATTTCCCTTGACATCATAAATCTTCTGCAGACCTTCCCTGATCTTCCTGTCCGGAATCTTTCCCGCAGGAATATATGGAATTTTCTTTGTGAAATCCGTATTTCTTATGATCGATGCCGCATCAGTTCCCATAAAACCGGCCCAGCCATATTCCCACGGCTTCTCCCGGTCCGCACAGTACCGCACTTCCACTCCCGGATACAGGATAAACGTATCTCCCTCTTTTAACCGGATCTGCTTTTCTCCGATCATATAAGAACCACTTCCCGAGAAAATATGGTGGATGCAATAATGATCTCTCACTCCCGGTCCCCACTGATACTCCGGATCGCACTTCTGATACCCTACATTGTATACCGACAGGGAATTTAACAGATTTTCTCCGACAATATAAGAATGCTTATAAGAATCTGACATAAACCAGCCTCCCGTCTTTGCTCCATCTTTTATCATTATAGACGTTTCTTCTTTTCACTGCAACATTTTTACATATGACAGCACGTATTTTTTATGGACGTTTCCGACTCTTTCATTTATAATAAAATCAGTATCCAGACATGGAAAATGTTTCGGGCAATATTGATTACAGGAGGATTGTAAAATGAAGCAGAAGTTATTTGACAAATTCGCGGAACTCTTCGGCAATTCCGACGGAGTAAATTTTTATTTTTCCCCGGGCCGTGTCAATCTCATCGGAGAACATACCGATTATAACGGAGGTCATGTATTTCCGTGTGCATTGACGCTCGGTACTTACGGAGCTGCCCGTAAAAGAGAGGACCGCAAGATTCATTTTTACTCTATGAACCTTGATTCATTCGGTGTCGTAGAAGCTTCACTGGATGATCTCACGAACAAAAAAGAATACAACTGGGCAAATTATCCACTCGGAGTTGTCTGGGCATTTGCGGAAAAAGGACATCCGATTTCCAGTGGATTTGATATGGTGATCTGGGGAAATATCCCGAATGGTTCCGGTCTTTCCTCTTCCGCTTCACTTGAAGTTCTGACCGGAGTTATTTTATCTGACCTTTTTGATATCAAAGACCTGTCCATGACAGATCTCGCCCTGATCGGACAGTATTCTGAAAATAACTTCAACGGTTGCAACTGTGGAATCATGGATCAGTTTGCTGTTGCCATGGGAAAGAAAGATCATGCGATCTTCCTGGATACAGCTACTCTGGACTATGAGTATGCACCTTGCGTGCTGGACGGTGCAAAGATCGTCATTACCAACAGCAAGGTGAAGCACAGCCTTGTAGATTCCGCTTATAACGACAGAAGAAATGAGTGTGCTGCGGCATTAAAGGCTCTTCAGACAAAGCTGGATATCCAGTCTTTAGGTGATCTCTCTATCGAAGAATTTGAAGCCAACAAAGAGCTTATCTCTGATGAGATCCAGCGGAAACGTGCAAAGCATGCCGTTTACGAAAATCAGCGTACGATCACCGCTGTACAGGCACTTAAGGACGGAAAGATCGAGGAATTTGGTAAACTGATGAACCAGTCCCACATTTCCCTGCGGGATGATTATGCTGTTTCCTGCGATGAGATCGATATTCTTGTTGATCTTGCCTGGGCGATCCCCGGTGTTCTCGGTTCCCGTATCACAGGAGGCGGATTTGGTGGATGTACTGTCAGCATCGTGAAAGATGAGGCCGTTGATACATTCATTGAAACGATTGGAAAAGCCTATGCAGAAAAAGTCGGACATGAAGCAGAATTCTATACTGTTGATATCGGAGACGGAGCTTCCAGACTTGCTTAACCACATTATATTTTTACCTTAAAGGGGGATTTATTATCATGCTTTATGAATCAATCAAAAAATTAGTACAGTACGGAATCAATACCGGGCTGACACCGGAATCTGAAAGAATCTATACAACGAACCTTCTTTTGGATCTTTTTAAAGAAAATAACTACGAAGATACAGACTGCGACCTTGACAACATCGTTCTTGAAGACGTACTTGCTGATCTTTTAAATGAGGCTGTTGCAAGAGGCATCATTGAAGACAGTATCGGATACCGTGATCTCTTTGATACAAAGATCATGAACTGTCTCATGCCACGTCCGGCTCAGGTTCAGGACGCTTTCTGGAAAAAATACGAAGAGTCTCCTGAAAAAGCAACTGCTTTCTACTACAAGCTGAGTCAGGACAGTGATTATATCCGCAGATACCGTATCAAAAAGGACCGCAAATGGACTGTTGATACAGAATATGGTACTCTGGATATCACGATCAACCTTTCCAAGCCTGAAAAAGATCCAAAAGCCATCGCTGCTGCAGGAAAAGCAAAGTCTTCTGCTTATCCAAAATGCCAGCTCTGTATGGAAAATGAAGGATATGCAGGACGCCTGGATCACCCGGCACGTGAAAACCACCGTATCATCCCGATCACGATCCAGAACGGAAAATGGGGATTCCAGTATTCTCCATATGTATATTATAACGAGCATTGTATCGTATTCAACGGACAGCACGTTCCAATGAAGATCGACCGCCATGCATTTGCAAAGCTGTTCGACTTCATCAAATTATTCCCACATTATTTCCTGGGATCTAATGCTGATCTCCCGATCGTAGGCGGATCAATCTTAAGCCACGACCACTTCCAGGGAGGTAACTATACTTTTGCTATGGCAAAGGCACCGGTGATCGAGAACTTTACAGTAGCAGGATACGAAGATGTTACAGCCGGCATTGTAAAATGGCCACTTTCTGTGATCCGTCTTCAGGGAAAAGATACAGAGCGTATCATCGACCTCGCTGAACATATCCTGAATAAATGGCGTGGTTATACAGATGAAGAAGCTTTCATCTTTGCAGAAACTGACGGAACACCACACAGCACGATCACTCCGATTGCAAGAAAACGTGGTGACCTGTATGAACTGGATCTCACACTGAGAAATAATATCACTACTGAAGAGCATCCGCTGGGTGTATATCATCCACACGCAAAGCTTCATCATATCAAAAAGGAAAATATCGGTCTGATCGAAGTAATGGGACTTGCAGTTCTTCCGGCACGTCTGAAAGGCGAAATGGAATTACTGAAAGAATATATCCTTGAAAAGAAAGATATCCGCAGCAATGAGCAGATTGCAAAGCATGCTGACTGGGTTGACGAATTTCTTCCATCCTACCCGGATGTCAATGAAAGCAATGTAGAAGAAATTCTTCAGCAGGAAGTAGGAAAAGTCTTCTGCCAGGTACTGGAAGATGCAGGCGTATACAAATGCACACCGGAAGGACTTGAGGCATTTAGAAGATTTATCAGTGTACTGTAAATTTGTAGTTGTTGGGGTGAAAATATCTCGGCAGTAGAAAGTATCTGATGAAAAAACGTTCATATCCGCCCTTGTTGTTGCATCGCAGTGCAGGACCCGCTTTACCTCAGCCCGTTGACAACTTGTAACAGGAACGTGGAAACACTCGTGCAGAGGCACTCCTGTTTACGTTCCTTAACAAGTTGGGCAAAGTGTCTTCGGAACGCTCCCTGTCAATGCACTGCTCACGCAACAGCAAGGGCGGATATTGGATTTTTCAAATCAGAATGCTTTTCTCGCACCGGGACATTTTCTCTCAACAAATACGAAATTTCAAATAAGAAGTAGAAAGCCGGAGGGCTATCGACCAGGATAAAGGATTTGTCAAGTAGTAAATATCATATCTACTGTCTAATATTTACGATCGAATATCTTAGTCAATAGCCATCCGGCTTTTTTCTATCCTTTTGAAATTTGTATTGTTGAGTGACTACGCTGTGGAGTCAGAAAAAAACTTCTTACTGTGACTACCAGCGGAAAGCAGGGTGTTCCTGAGCAGGTGCATTAGCAGGAGCGTTCCGAAGACACTTTGCAGCGTTTGTTAGAGAAAGTAAATCGAGTGCCATTGCACGAAGATTTCCACTTTCGAGTTACAAACAGTCAACGGGCTGAGGTAAAGCGGGCCTGCACCGCGAAGGAATATCTCTGATTTCCGCGTCCTCTTCGCCATAAAGAAGTCTTTTGCTTTACAAGCGTATCATTCCAACAAATACAAATTTCACTAATTATTTACCCTATGATGTGCCGCCACGGAATCTTTTGTCAGTCCTTTAAAGCTATATCCTTGTCCTCTATAATATTCTATAATCTGAGGCAATGCTTCAACAGTTGTATCTTTTGCATCCGTATCATGCATCAGAATTGTCACATGATCTGCTGAACATAATGTAGCATTTTGAACCAGTTTGCTGACTGCGACATTATTTCCACTTGCATCTGTAGAATCACAGTTCCAGTCAAAGTATTCATAACCTTTTTCATGAACCGCTTTGGTCAGCGTTGTCATTAATCCCTGCACATAGTCTGCACTGACTGTATTACTTGATCCACCCGGGAAACGGATGAGTGTAGATTTCTCTCCTGTAATCTTTTCTACAAGGTCTGAAACTTTTTGAAGATCATCGAAATATGCCTGCTCCGAAGCATAGACCGTAGCATAATCATGCGTATATGTATGCAGTCCGATGGAATTTCCTTCATCAAATGCTCTCTTGATCAGGTCATCATGCTCCCGATGGTTTCCCGTTACAAAAAATGTTCCTTTTATATTATACTGCTTTAAAATATCAAGAATTTTCCCTGTATTCTCTGATGGGCCGTCATCAAAGGTCAGATATACGATCTTCTCTTTCCACTCAGGATTTGCCTTTACGGTAATCTTTCTCTCCACCTTTGTCTCATTCCCCGAACGGTCTTTTGCGACATAAGTTACCACATATGTTCCTGGTGTATTCAGGTCTGCCTTTGTCGAATCCACGCTTAAAGACGGATCTGGATCTGCATTATCTTTTACAGTTACTCCACTGGAAAAATCCATGGTCTTTCCCTGCAAAATTTCCGTATCTTCCGCCCCTGAAATTTCAGGTGGTGTCTTATCTTCTTCCAGGATCAACTTTGACTTTCCTGTCGTCTTATTACCATAGATGTCTTTTGCCTCCACAGAAATGGAATATTCTCCCGCTTTATCCCATTTTTTAGCATTCAGAATCTTTAATGACACTTCCGATGCATCTTTCACCTTTTTCACAAAATCATCTGCAGTCACTGCTCCGCCAAGATCTACCGTATAGGAATTTTTCATCTCCAATACTGGCGGCTTCGTATCTCTTACTTTTACTGTAACCGTCTTTTTTCTTCCCCTCCAGGAATAAGTCACCCGATAATCTCCCTCTTTCGTATTATCTACCGAACCAGTGATCTTCACCTGAGAAGCTTTTCCCGCAAAGACGTAACGGATATTTTTCTTCAGATTCACTGAATCTTTCAATTCCACATCAATAACGCTGTTTTTCAATATAACCGGATTCACTCCAAAATAAATTCTTGCACCGATAATCGGAAGAAATAGCACTGCCAGAATAGCTAAGACCAGTCTTCTGCGTCTTCTCTTAAGTCCACGCAGTTTCTCTGCCTTTCTCCTTCTCCGTCTTCGTTCCATTTCCGTTTCTGCTTCTCTGTTGTCCCTTACCATGATACTCTCATCTCTTCTGTATTTTATATTCCTGCCCTTACGATAACATTCTCTTTTTCCGTTGACAAGAGGCCTCGGATAATCATAAATAATTATTAAGAAATCCTTCTTTAAAACCCAAGAATTTCTCCCCAAAAAAGGAATCAGAATCCAAGGATTTCATTCACCGAGCTTAATCTTTCAAAAAATTCTCTGTAAAATTCTTCATCTTCTTTCGCCTGAAAAGGCGTCTGATAAAACCGCTGAAGAATCAGCAACGTCAGAACCTTCTGATTCTGTTCATCCAGTTCTTTCATTCCATCTTCACTCTTATTAAGGAACTCGTGCCACCTGCTAATATAAGTTTCATAAGTTTTCAGGTTTTCAATCCCCAGCCATTTCTTTACTTTCATCTTTCCACGTGATTTTTTTCGACATTCATCAATTTGAAGAAAATAATGAAATCCATTTTTCTCATAATATCTGCCCAATGGAAAAAGCCTGCAGATTCCCGGCCTGTATGGATGGATCGAGCAGCGTCCTTCTTCATTCAGAAAGGAACAGACCTCTCTCGTTCCGTTCATACGCAGATTGGGCAAAATAATTCCATCCACAACATTCAGCTCCAGTTCTTTTTTCAGAAGTTTCTCCAACATCCTGCCTGTTCCTCGTTGCATTTTCCATATATCCATCGGATCTAAAACAACCGAAGTTCCCATATTCTGACAGCATGCAGAACACCCTGCACAATCTCCACATTCTACTTTGACCATATCATTGGCAGAATACAGCCGTCCATCAGATATTTCATTCAAATCTACATTTCTCTTCATTCCGTCACCACCTTTTCTTTTTACTGCTGCCACATCCCCTGCAGCAAAAAAGAAAAGGCTGTCACTGTAGAATCCGTCTCATTCATCTGATCCATCATCTCCGGTCAACAACCTTTTCTCTATCTTTTGATCACGCTCTGGCGATCATTTTCAGGAAAGTAATCCTGGAAATTATCCCTCGTATCCATTTGGATTCTGGCTCTGCCATCTCCATGAATCTTCGCACATCTCATCCAGTCCTCTTTCAGCTACCCAGTGCAGCTCTTCTTTTGCCTTGGATGCGTCACAATAGCATGTTGCGATATCTCCGGCACGACGAGGCTTGATCTCATACGGAATCTCTTTTCCGCATGCCTTGCTGAATGCTTTTACCATATCAAGAACAGAATATCCATTTCCTGTTCCAAGGTTGTATACGGATACTCCTGCTTTCTCTTTCAGTTTCTCTACTGCACGCACATGTCCGATCGCAAGGTCAACTACATGGATATAATCACGGACACCTGTACCGTCATGCGTATCATAGTCATCTCCGAATACTCCAAGACGCTCTAATTTACCGATAGCTACCTGAGTGATATATGGAATCAGGTTGTTCGGGATTCCCTTCGGATCTTCACCGATGAGACCGCTCTTATGTGCTCCGATCGGGTTGAAGTAACGAAGAAGTACTACATTCCACTCAGGATCTGCTGTATGAAGATCTGTCAGGATCTGCTCCAGCATCCACTTTGTCCATCCGTATGGATTTGTGCAGGTTCCTTTCGGGCATTTCTCAGTGATCGGAATAAATGCCGGATCACCATATACTGTTGCAGAAGAACTGAAGATAATATTCTTCACACCATGGTTTCTCATAACATCACAAAGCGTAATCGTTCCGCCAATATTGTTCTCATAATACTCAAGCGGCTTTGCTACAGACTCACCAACTGCTTTCAGTCCTGCAAAATGAATCACTGACTCAATTTCTTCTTTCTCAAAGATCTCATTCATAGCTTCTTTATCACGAATGTCTGCTTTGTAGAATTTCAGGTCTTTTCCTGTAATCTTTTTTACTCTTTCCAGTGACTTTTCAGATGCGTTGTATAAGTTATCTGCAACAACAACATCATATCCTGCATTCAGAAGTTCCACACAGGTATGGCTTCCAATAAATCCGGCTCCTCCGGTTACTAAAATTGACATTTTAACTCCTCCTTCAACCAATATGATCAAGTTATCTTTCCTTCAACTTACAGGTACATTATACCATAAATTCTCTGAATATACCTTGTATTTTTGGTTCATCTTATGGTAAAAATGTTGCACGATCAGCGATTATATTTTGCTACGATCTCCTGCATGATATCCCATTTCTTTTCCATATCTGCCACCAGTTTGAACTGGGTACGGCATCTGTCAAGATTGTGCTTTTCTCTGTGGATCTTGAAGTAATGATCTCCATCCAGATAATCTGTCAGGAAACGCATACCGCACTCAAAAGTCATGACTTTTGCTCCCATCGGAAGAAGTTCAACTTCTTTCTTTGTCAGCTTTCCGTCACATCCCTCAAGGAAGCCCTTTACATAGATTTCAAAAAGATCCATACTGCAGGATACTTTGCTTAAGTCTGTCTCATCCTCTGCTGCTGTACTTGCCCCAAAACGGATGGAATCACCAAAATCGTTCATTGCAAGTCCCGGCATAACTGTATCAAGATCAATAACGCAGATTCCCTTTCCGGTCTTGTCGTCGATCATAATATTGTTCAGCTTTGTATCATTGTGCGTGACACGAAGCGGAAGTTTTCCTTTGTCCTGAAGCTCCCCAAATACATTTGCCACGTCTTCATGTGCCAGTACAAAGTTGATCTCATCCTGTACTTCTGCTGCACGTCCGCATACATCCTTTGCAACGGTATCTTTAAATACCTGGAATCTTGCTCTTGTATCATGGAATCCCTTGATCGTCTCATTGAGTGTCTCTGCAGGATAATCAGCCAGCATCCGCTGGAAATGTCCAAATGCGACTGCACTTTCGTAAAAGTCTTCCGGTTTCTCTACCTGGTCATAACTGCTTGCATCCGTAATGTATACATAAGAACGCCAGTACTCACCCTTAGAATCCACATAGTAAGGCTTTCCATCCTTTGCCGGGATTACATTCAGAGTTTCACGCTCCGGATCTCCGCCGTTCTCAATGATCTTCTTACGAAGGAACGTCGTAACCCCTACTACATTCTCCATCAGTTCTACCGGATTCGTAAAAATCTCACGGTTCATACGCTGAAGGATCACTTTCAGGATTCCCATCTCTGAAATCTCATACTTTAAAAGATATGTATCATTAATATGACCGCTTCCAAAAGGCTCTTTACTTAAAAGCTTTCCCTCATAATCAAAATTTGCAATCGCTTCATTGATCTGTGCTTCAGACACTCTTCCCATCTTTAGTCTTCCTCCCATAATTTCTGCGGATACTCTCCTGCATCTTTCAATGCCTGGATTGCCTCTACAACAACCGGCTTGTCCTCTTTATATGTAACTCCATACCATTTATCTTCTGACTCAAGTACCTGCACGGTTGCTCTCTCAGACTCTAATAAGTTGCTCACAACAGATGGCAGGAAATACTCACACTTCATCGGATTCTCTTTCAGTCCTTTTTCAAGAAATGCAGGAAATTCTGCCTTGATCTCATCCAGAATACTTCTTGTAAATCCCCACATATTCATAGAAACCAGTGTCTCCGGATCTACCTCTGTCCATGTAGCTCCGTCATCCTCTGAATATGCAATTCCACCATTACGCTTCTCAATTCTTGTACGCTCATGAACTGCAACTAATTCTTTTGCATCATTCAGGTCACAGATCCCTCTTGCAACATGTCCGTTATCTGTCACCGTATTTTTCAGACGGTATCCCACCATGGTATAACGGTATTTGTCATCATCTTCATGCGTTGTCAGATAATTATAGATTACTTCAAATGCATGACGTCCATAATAATCATCTGCATTGATAACAGCAAATGGTCCATCCACTTCATCAATCGCACTCAGAACTGCATGAGCCGTTCCCCATGGCTTCACACGACCCTCCGGAACTTCAAATCCTTCCGGCAGGTTATGAAGATCCTGATATGCATATGCAACATCCATGATCTTTTCCATTCTGTTGCCGACTGCTTCCTTAAAATCAGCCTCATCCTCTTTTTTAATGATAAATACAACTTTTTCAAATCCCGCACGCTTTGCATCGAAGATTGAAAAGTCCATAATGATATGTCCTTCTTTATCGACTGGATCGATCTGCTTCAGTCCGCCATATCTGCTTCCCATTCCAGCCGCCATAATTACAAGAACCGGTTTTTTCATGATTGATTCCTCCATTTCACTTTCTATGTTACACTTCTTCTATTGTATGATAAAACCCCATAAAAATCTTTATACTATCTTATCTTTCATTTGCACAATCTGCATTTTCTCTTTGCATTTTCGGAAAATAATGCTATGATATCCTTACTAAGAACATTTTTGAAAAAGGAGGAGGCTCTGAATGCATATTGTCGCTGCAAATACAGATCATTTTTCAAATCCAAAGAAATATTATGGAATTCAGCTTCAGGATCTTTTTCATATAGAAGAGCTGTTTTCCCTTCATTATTTTGAATATATGAGTACCTTTTCTTTTCCCGGAGAATCCCATGATTTCTGGGAGTTTGTATGCGTTGATAAAGGAGAAGTGGAGATTGGTGCAGGTCCTCTTACCCATACTCTCAGACGCGGAGAAATCGCTTTTCACTACCCGGGTGAATTTCACTGGGTCAAGGCAAACGGAAAGATCGCACCGAATCTGATCGTGATCTCTTTTTCCTGCACAGATCCTGCGATGGAATTTTTCAGAGGAAAGATCCTTCACCTCGAAGAAACTGAACGTCGGCTGCTTGCCGGAATCATTGCAGAAGCAGGAAGTTTTTTGGAAGGACGTCTGGACGATCCCTATCAGACATCCCTGCAGATCAGGAAAGATACATCCCCTGTCTGTGGTCAGCTTATCCGCCTTCATTTAGAAGAACTTCTCCTCAGCCTTTACCGGCGTAATCAGAATCCTCTTCTGACCGAAGAAGTTTCCCGGACCCCACTGTCTGACCGGACACTCTCCAAAAATACAGATGCAGAATTATTCTCTCATATAAAGAACTATCTGCTCAGCCATCTGGCGGATCATTTAACGATTGAGCAGATCTGCCATGATAACCTGATCAGCCGCTCCCGTCTGCAGAAATTATTCCGGGATTCGGAAGGGACAGGAGTGATTGAATATTATTCTGCCTTAAAGATCAGTGAAGCAAAATCCATGATCCGCAGCGGACAGATGAATTTTACTCAGATTTCTGAATACCTTGGATACTCTTCCATCCACTATTTTTCCCGGCAGTTTAAGCGTTCTACCGGGATGACGCCATCAGAATATGTCTCTTCTATTCGGGCCCTTGCGGACGAAGGACATAAAAAAACATAACGCAATTTCCCTTAACACCAAAAATTCATCACAAAGCCCCCACTCATTATCAGCGAAAGCATGATAATAAGTGGGGGCTTTTGACTCCGACATCATTTTATTATCCGGCAGTATTCCTTTTACTTACTGCTGTACATTAAATGCCTTGATTCCCGGATATACTGCACTTGCTCCGAGTTCTTCCTCAATTCTTAAAAGCTGATTATATTTCGCTACACGCTCGGAACGGCTCGGTGCACCGGTCTTGATCTGGCAGGTGTTCAGTGCAACTGCAAGATCTGCGATCGTTGTATCTTCTGTCTCACCGGAACGATGGGATGCGATTGCTGTATATCCTGCCTTATGTGCCATCTTAATTGCCTCCAGTGTCTCAGATACAGAACCGATCTGATTTAATTTGATCAGGATAGAATTACCACATCCAAGCTCAATTCCTTTTGCAAGACGCTCTGTATTTGTAACGAATAAGTCATCACCGACAAGCTGTACTTTGTCTCCCAGCTCTGCTGTCAGTTTCTTCCAGCCTTCCCAGTCTTCCTCATCCAGTGCATCCTCGATGGAAATGATCGGGTATTTCTCTACAAGACTCTTCCAATGTTCGATCAACTGTTCAGATGTATACACAGTTCCTGCTTTTGGAAGTTTATATTCGCCAACCTTGCCTGTCTTCCATTCAGAAGATGCTGCATCCATGGCAATTTTAAAATCTTTTCCAGGCTCGTATCCTGCCTTTTTCACTGCCTCGAGAATCGTCTCGATCGCTTCTTCATCAGACTTCAGTGCCGGTGCAAATCCACCTTCATCTCCTACTGACGTTGCAAGTCCACGCTCTTTCAGGATACCTGCAAGTGCATGGAACACTTCTGCACACCATCTCAGGCATTCTTTAAATGAAGGAGCTCCAACCGGCATGATCATAAACTCCTGAACATCCAGTCCTGAAGATAATGCATGGCATCCACCATTTACAATGTTCATCATCGGAACCGGAAGTCTGTTACCATTGACTCCGCCAAGGAAACGGTACAGCGGAATATCCAGGGATGTGGCTGCTGCTCTCGCACTTGCAATCGATACAGCAAGGATTGCATTTGCTCCCAGCTTTGATTTATCCTTTGTTCCATCTGCCTGGATCATGGCCTTGTCAACTGCATAGACATCACTTGCATCCATTCCCTGAAGTGCATCATTGATAATTGTATTAATGTTCTCCACTGCCTTAGAAACACCTTTGCCTCCAAAACGGGCTTTATCTCCGTCTCTCAATTCAAGAGCCTCAAATTCTCCCGTTGATGCTCCACTCGGTGCTGCACCAAATCCAACAGTTCCATCTGCAAGATGTACCTCTGCCTCTACTGTCGGGTTTCCTCTTGAATCAATAATCTCTCTTCCAATCACTTTTTCAATTTCTAAATAATCCATTGCCTGTTCTTCCTTTCTTTAGGAATCCTCAAGCCCTGGATTCAGGTATTTCAGGGCAAAAGGAGCTTCCATGATTCATTCACACATAGTTAGTATTAACTAACCATATGTATCTTAGCAGATTCTGCTCCTTAATTCAAGAATTTTATTGAGAATGATTCTCATGTATTTCTTTTTCTATTCTATTTTTCCCGAATTCCACCTTTTTCATTCTTCTGAAATCAAGAATATCAGCCCCTTTTACAGCAGCTCCTGTAATTCATCGATCATTTCTTCCTGTGTCGCCCAGCTCACTGCAAAACGCACAACTGTATGCGTATCATCTGCTTTCTCCCAGAAACTGAACTTTACCTTTTTCTCAAGTTCTTTCATTTTTTCATTTTCCAGAACTACAAAAATCTGATTGGTTGGCGAATCAATATAAAACGGATATTTTTTTTCTTTAAATATCGCCTTCAGCTTTTCCGCACATTTCATCGCATGCCGCCCCAGCTCCAGATAAAGATTTTCTGTAAATAGTGTATCAAACTGGATTCCAAGCAGTCTGCCCTTTGCCAGCAGACCTCCCTGTTGCTTGATCCGGGTCAGGAAATGTGCCGGAACATTCTCTTTTGTGAAAACAACCGCCTCTCCACACAATGCACCGACTTTTGTTCCGCCAATGTAAAATACATCGCAATAATCCGCCACATCCTTTAACGTCACATCCGTATCTGCCGCCAGGGCATATCCCAGTCTTGCACCATCCAGATAAAGTGGAATATGGTATTCCAGGCAGATATCTGCCAGCTCCGCCAGCTCCCCTTTTGTATAAAGCGTTCCATACTCAGTGGGATGTGAAATATAAACCATTCCCGGGAACACCATATGTTCATGATTTCCATCCCCATAAAAGTCATTCAGATAATCTGCCAGCTCTTTCGGCTCGATCTTTCCGTCATGCTGTGGCAGTGTCAGTACTTTATGACCGGAAGATTCGATTGCACCTGCTTCATGACTGCTTACATGGCCTGTCTGTGCTGCGATCACGCCCTCATAAGGCTGAAGCATGGAACTGATCACAATCCGGTTCGTCTGCGTTCCTCCTGACAGGAAGTAGATTTCTGCCTCAGGACACCCACAGGCCTTACGGATTTTTTCTTTTGCCGATTCACAATACCGGTCATTTCCATATCCTGAAAGCTGTTCCATATTGGTCTCTATCAGCCTTTGAAGGATTTTTTCACTTGCCCCTTCAGAATAATCATTTTCAAATGAAATCATTTACTTTTTCCCTCTCTTTCGTCTCCGGTCCGCCTTCTTTTTCACACTGTATCCAAAGGTACCGATCTTCTTTCCAAGCCCTAAATACTCTCCATGAGAATAAGCCAGAAGTCCCGTCTTATTCAATTCAAACTTTCCCTTTTCATTCAGATACGCTTCGTCTGCCTGAACTGCCGTCACTTCCGCCAGGAACATATGGTGACTTCCAAGCTTCTCGATCTTCTTTACTTTGCACTCAATATTGACCGGTGCCTCTTCAATACAGGGAGCATATTCCAGCGTCTGTGCTTTCTTTGCACTCAGATGACACTCTTTCCATTTATCTACATCCCGCCCCGAACGGACACCGCAGAAATCCGTTGCCCTTGCCAGTTTCTCCGTGGTCAGATTGATCACAAATTCACCGCTTTCTTCGATCATATGATAAGAATAACGTTCCGGACGCACTGATATGTATACCATTGCAGGATTCGTACAAACAGTTCCTGTCCACGCTACCGTCAGAATATTCTGATTTCCTTTTTTATCTCCTGTACTGACCATTACCGCCGGTAATGGATAAACCATATTTCCCGGTTTCCATATCTGCTTTGCCATTTTTTCCTCCTGCTCCTTACTGCTGCAACGCACCAACCAGTGTCGGCACGAGCTGCTTCTTACGGGATACAACTCCTTTGAGCATCAGTATCTCAGCATCATCCTGCAGATCATAAGCACTGATGATTTTTTCTCTCGCCTCTGCTCCACAGCAGATCAGTTCTGAAGATTCTGTGATAATATTCGTCAGCATAAAGAAGATCATATTCAGCCCATGATTTTTACGTGCCTTCTCCATATGAGGCAGAACTCTTTCTTTGATTTCTTTCAGTTCCTCTGCACTCATGGAATTGACCTGTCCGACTCCAAACATCGTATCATTCACCGTAAACTGCTTGAAATCCAGGAATAAAATCTCTTCTGCACTCTTTCCTTTCAAATTGCTTCCTGCATTGAACATCTCCTGTGCCAGTTCTTCAATATTGATCGAAGCGATTTCTGCCAGTTTTCTCGCTGTTACCTCATCCAGTGGTGTACAGGTCGGAGAACGGAACATCAGGGTATCAGAAATGATTGCTGAACAGAGGAGTGCCGCATTGACTGCATCCACCGCAATTCCATTTTCTTCATACATCTGATATACGATCGTAGCCGTACATCCCACCGGCTGATTACGGAAATAAACCGGTCCCATCGTCTCAATACTGCTCAGGCGATGATGATCGATAATCTCCAGGACATCTGCTTCTTCCACTCCGTCGACTGCCTGATTTTTTTCATTATGGTCAACTAGGATCACCTGCTTTTTCTTCACATTCAACAGGCGTCTCCGGGATACAAGTCCTACAAACTTTCCCTGGTTGCCCAGAACCGGGAAATCACGGAATCTTTTTCTTGCCATAACTTCTTTTACGTCATCCACAAAATCCCGTATATGAAATGTAACCAGATTTTCTCTGGTCATGAAAAAACGGACCGGGATACTCTGGTTGATATGCTGTGCAGCAGTAAATGTATCATGCGGTGTACGGATCACAACGATCTGTTTTTTCTCTGCCTGACGCAGGATGTCTTCCGAGATCGGATAGCCCTGACATATGACCATACAACTTGCATCCATATCAATGGCACACTGTTGTGCATCAACCCGGTCTCCCATGATCACCAGGTCATCCTTTTCAATAAATCGGGTCATAAGATTTTTACCGGATGCTGCGATTGCGACCTTTCCTTTCTGAAAATAGCCATGCTCATTTCCTGTCTCCACTTTTCCTTCTACAGCGGCTGCAATATTCCGATACTGGGTTCTCGCCTTTGCCAGCATCGTATTATCGTAAACATCCATATAGGATTTGGCGATATCACCTTTCGTGATCACACCTTCCAGCATCCCGTCTCTTGTGATAGGAAGTGTATGCGTATTCATCTCGGTCATCTTTTCCCATGCAGTACGAATGGACAGATTTCCGTTAATCTCTTCGCTTTCCCTTAGATCCACATCTTTGATCTGCTCTCTTAAGTCCGATAAAAGTAACGGCACTTTCACTCCAAAACGTTCCAGTACATACTGAGTTTCTTCATTTAATTGACCGGCACGACGCGGTTCATGCTTGATCTGCGTCAGTTTCGTCTTTAAATTTGCATAAGCGATCGCTGTACAGATGGAATCCGTATCTGGATTCTTATGTCCGACAACGTACACTTTTCTTTTATCATTACTCATCTGTATTACTCCATTTCTCTGTTGATTCTAAAAGATTAACATTTTTTTTATTATAAGCCAACCTGATTTTAACATTCTAGAGGCAGTTTTTCCACGATTTACTGTTTTTTTTCAGATACATATGCTATACTGATTTTAGTTTTTAACAAAAAGAGAGGAACAAAGGTGACTGCTATGAGCGAACAATTAAAAGAAGAATTACAGACAAGTGAAGCAACAGAGACCATGGCTGATTATGAAGATCATTTCGATGATGCAAATCCCTGGAACCGTGTAAAAGAGTACCTGGAGAAAAAGACCGTTCTCCCTGTAAAAGTCGAGGGAGTTGTCAACGGTGGTGTTATCGTCATGGTAGAAGGATTAAGAGGATTTGTTCCTGCTTCCAGACTTTCCCTTTCCTATATTGAAGATCTTGAGACTTACCTTCTCAAGGATATTGAAGTTCAGGTGATTGATGTGGATCAGGCAAATAACCGTCTTGTCCTTTCTGCACGTGAACTGCTGAAAGAGAAAGAGAAAAAAGCCCGTGAAGCTCTGATCGCAAGTATTCAGGTTGGTTCTGTACTGAAAGGAACCGTTGAGACCCTTCAGAATTACGGTGCTTTTGTAAAGCTTGAGAATGGTCTGTCCGGTCTTGTCCATGTATCTCAGATCTCCCAGAAGCGTGTGAAACTTCCTTCCGATGTACTTGAAGTGGGACAGGAAGTAGAGGTAAAGGTTATCGGTATCAAAGACGGTAAGATCAGTCTCAGTATGAAAGCACTGGAAGAGAAAGAAGAAGAGCCGGTTGAAAAGGTTGAGATTCCAAAGAGTGAAGATATCGGCACAAGCCTTGGAGATCTTTTCAAGAATTTAAATTTGTAATTGTTGGGGTGATACGCTTGTAGATTAGAAAGCTTCTTTGTGAAGAAGCGGACGCGGAAATCAGAGATATTCCTTCGCGGTGCAGGCCCGCTTTACCTCAGCCCGTTGACCGTTTGTAACTCGAAAGTGGAAATCTTCGTGCAATAGCACTCGATTTACTTTCTCTAACAAACGCTGCAAAGTGTCTTCGGAACGCTCCTGCTAATGCACCTGCTCAGGAACATCCTGCTTTCCGCTGGTAGTCACAGTAAGAAGTTTTTTTCTGACTCCATAGCGTATTCACTCAACAATGCAAATTTAAAAAGAATAGAAAAAGCCGGATGGCTATTGACTAAGATATTCGATCGTAAATATTAGATAGTAGATATTGTATTTACTAGTACAAAAGTTTTTAAATAAATGGACTATATTTCTTTTCTGTAGTATACTGTTCTCATCAAATCAAAAGGAGCATTAAACTATGGGAAGAAAAGCATCCACTATTAATCTTAGCGAGGACGAACGTTTATATCTTGAAACTCAGATGCGTGCAAGAACAATTCAAGCCCAGACAGTAATTCGGGCAAGAATTTTACTACTCAAAGCAGAAGGTATTTCAGTTGACCATATTGCAGACAAAGTAGGAATGAATCGCAAAAGCGTCATGCTCTGTATCAATAAATACCTTGAGGGTGGTGTGGAAAATGCTCTGTTTGATGCACCCGGTCGTGGCAGGAATGCTGAAATAACCGATGATGAAAAAGCCTGGATAATAAATATCGCCTGTCAGAAGCCTGTCAATCTTGGATATTCAGCAGAAGTATGGACGCGTGCTCTTCTTACAAAACATATTAATAAATTTGCCGAAGAAGCAGGTCATACAAGGTTGTCAACAATCAGTCAGTCAAAGGTCCGCACAATACTGGAAGAAGCGGATATTAAGCCTAACAAAATAACTTATTACTGCGAAAATCGTGACCCTGATTTTGACCAGAAAATGCATAATGTTCTTCTTGTATATAAACAATTGTCTTTACAGTTTGACGAGAAGGGACAGCTCATTCCGTTTAAGGAGGATGAACAGGTTGTACATGTACTTTCCTATGATGAAAAACCCGGAATTCAGGCAATTGCCAATACCACAGAAGACCTCTTGCCGGATGAAAATCACAAGACGGTCAGCCGTGATTATGAATATAAACGTCTTGGAACTATTTCACTGCTTGCTGGAATCGACTTACAAACAGGGGAGGCAATTCCGCTTGTAAAAGATAAACACAGCAGCAAGGAATATATTGAGTTTCTAAAAATACTTGATTCAAAATATCCGGAGACTGACCGGATTCGTCTGGTATTGGATAATCTGAAAGTTCATTCTTCAGAGGAAACCCGAAAATACCTTGCGACAAAGCCGGGAAGATTTGAATTTGTGTTTACTCCCAAGCATGGTTCATGGTTGAATCTTGTTGAGGGATTCTTTAGTAAACTCACACGTCAGATGCTAAAAGGCATACGTGTAAAAACTAAGGATGAACTTGTGCAGCGTATCTATAGATACTTCGATGAAGTAAACGAACAACCTGTCGTATATCACTGGAAGTATAAGCTTGAAGAAATTAATTCAAGTGAAGAGGTGGTGGTTGATACGTTGCCAATTCAAAAGTCCAGTTAATTAATAACGGTTATACTAGATGCCAGGGTCAAAAGGTCTAAGCCCACATGAGCTTGCTCATAGGTGGGTGAAAGACCTTAGGACCCGCCCCGATATGAGCATAAAAGTGGGATGATAATCCCACGATATGCGAATATTGGGTAGGATTGTGGGAGTGCGTAGCACGGAGCAATCCGTAGGCATCAAAGTCGGGGACTTTTGACCCCGACATCTTTACTATTTGATGGAGCATTTATCTTAGTCGATAGCCATCCGGCTCTTTATTTCTTATTGGAATTTCGTGTTTGTTGGGAGAAAATGTTCCGGTGCGAGGAAAGTTATCTGACTTGAAAAGCCTAATATCCACACTTGTTGTTGCGTGAGCAGTGCATTGACAGGGAGCGTTCCGAAGACACTTTGCCCAACTTGTTAAGGAACGTAAACAGGAGTGCCTCTGCACGAGTGTTTCCACATTCCTGTTACAAGTTGTCAACGGGCTGAGGTAAAGCGGGTCCTGCACTGCGATGCAACAGCAAGGGCGGATATGGAAGCTCTTCTATTAAAATCTCTCTGACTGCCGAAACATTTTCATTCCAACAAATACAAATTTAATTTACACGAGAACTGATTGATTATGCACACACACTTCCAAGAATCTCTTCCAGTGCATTTTTACTGCTTGTATGGCACCGGATCACATCTGCATTACATCTTCCCGCCTCTTCTACCGCACACCGTACCATCTTATGTGACACTGTATTGGTAAAAAGCACGATCAGATCCGGGCTTCCGATCTGCTTACTTAAATTTGCCGACATCTGAGTAAATACTTTCGCTTTACAATTAAACTGGTTACATACTTTTTTATACTGACATACCATTCTGTCATGACCACCTATAATAACAACGCTCATTTTTCGATCCTCCTGTCTGACTCTATTGTATCTCAACGCATCGCTTCAGCTTACTTTAGTTAGTCTTTTCTAACTCATATCATATATCATACTATACATGAGAATGGTTATCAATACACTTAGTTGATATTTTTTCTCAATAGCAATCTTAACTTGCCATAAAAACAGTATCTGAAATAGCAACAAACCCTCACACTTTAAAAGCAGGGTACGCTAAAATGCATACCCTGCCTGAATTGCTTTTTTTGATCTTTTGATCTTTCTGATTTTTTAATCTTTTTAATCTTTTTATTCTTTTTATAATTCTACTTTTTCCTTTTCAGGAAGAAGATTCCTCATGCTTCTCAGACTGATCAGCAATGTAGATGTATTATGCAGTAAAGCAGACATCGTCGGCTGAATCATTCCTGTCACGCCCAGTACAATCAGACCGGAATTGATTCCGACAATACTTCTGTAGTTTCTGTGAATCCTCTTTAACATCAGATTGGAAAGCAATTTCAAAGTAACAACTTCCCTCAGATCATCTGCAGCGATCGTAATATCTGCAATTTCTCTTGCGATTTCAGCCCCATCGCTGATCGCAATTCCTGCATCTGCTGCGGAAAGTGCCGGAGAATCGTTGATTCCATCTCCGATCATGATCACTTTTCTTCCCTCAGACTTTTCTTTTTCTACAAAATTCGCTTTATCTTCCGGCAGAACTTCTGCATAATATTCATCCACACCTACACGCTTTGCGATTGCTGCTGCTGTCCGTTCACTGTCTCCTGTCATCATAACAACCTTCGTGATACCTGCAGCTTTCAGGCTCTTAACCATCTCTGCTGCTTCCTCTCTGAGAGGATCTTCAATACAGATCACGGCTGCCAGCTTATGCTCGATTGCAAGATAAAGATGGGAATACTCCGGCGGAAGTGTATCATAACGATCCTGATACTGTGGATCAATCGTACATTCCTCATCCTCAAAGACAAAATGGCTGCTTCCGATTACAACTTTTTTATCATTTATATAGGAAGAAATTCCATGTGCCACGATATATTCTACTTTAGAATGCATCTCTTCATGTGAAAGATTGCGTTCCTTTGCTGCATCGACTACAGCTTTTGCCATTGAATGTGGAAAATGCTCCTCCAGACATGCTGCAATCCTGAGTGCTTCTTCTTTTGGATACTCACCAAATACAACAACATCTTTCACTGTAGGAGTTGCCTTCGTCAGCGTTCCGGTCTTATCAAAGACGATCGTATCTGCATCTGCAACTGCCTCAAGGAATTTTCCACCCTTTACAGTAATATGATTTTCTCCCGCCTCACGGATTGCAGACAGTACCGTAATTGGCATTGCCAGCTTCAAAGCACAGGAGAAGTCTACCATCAGAACAGACAATGTCCGGGTTACATTTCTTGTAAGCAGCCACGCCGCCCCTGTACCAAGTAATGTATACGGTACAAGTCTGTCGGCCAAATGTTCTGCTTTTCCCTCTACACTGGATTTCAGTTTTTCAGAATCCTCGATCATACTGACGATTTTTTCATATCTTGTAGATCCGGTCACTGCCTTCACCCGGATCTGCAGTTCTCCTTCTTCCAGTACAGTTCCGGCATAAACACTCTGCCCCGAAACTCTTCTCACCGGCATTGCCTCTCCTGTCAGAGAAGCCTGGTTGACCATGCCTTCCCCATCGGAAACCTCACCGTCAAACGGGATCACGTTTCCTATATGGACTATGATCTCATCTCCCGGCTGTACTTCAGAAGACTTCACCAGAATTTCCTGATCTTCCCGTTTCAGCCAGACTTTCTTGACATTCAGAGACATACTTCTCGCAAGATCACCTACTGACTTTTTATGCGTCCACTCTTCAATGATCTCACCGATTCCCAGCAGGAACATAACAGAACCTGCGGTTGCAAAATCTTTTCTGAACACCGATACACTGATCGCTGTTGCATCCAGTACCGGAACTTCCAGCCTGCCATGTGCCAGACAACGAATCCCTTTCCAGATGTATTTCACTGATTTCACAGAAGTGATCACTGCCCGTACCGGCATCGGAAGAAACAGTTTACTTCCATAATGCAATACTGTCTTCGTAATCAGACGTTCCTTGTACTCTTCGTTCAACTGCCTGCCGGAACTTGATAAAACTGTCTCCGGAACTTCAGCCTTCTCATAGCTGAACTGCTTCAGAACTGTCAGTATCTCTTCCCTTTCTCCTTTGTAACAGATGACAGCATCTGCGGTGCGTTCATATACTTTTACCTCTGTCACATTTTCTTGCTCTTCAAGATACCAGGAAAGAGTATCCGCCTCCGCATACGTCATCCGGTTCTGGATGATATGTATACGGAGACGGCCTTTCATCTCATGCTTTATGCAAAATCTCATACAGGATTAAACTTCTTCCTCTTTGAAATCTTCCGCACCTGTATTTTCTTCTGTCTCTTCTACGATCTCTGCCTCTGCTGCCTCTTTTGCTGCACGCTCTTCATTGATCTGCTGTGCTTCTGCAAGAATATCCCCGGCATTCTCCTGAACAGTCGTTGCTGTCTTCATCAAAGAATCTTTTGCTCTTAATACAGCGGCTGTACAATTTGTATAAAATTTCTTTGCATCTTTACTGGAAAGAAGTTTCACACCTGCCGTTCCGAAAAGTACTCCACCTGCAAATAATCCTGCTTTTTTTACTTTTAAAATATCCCACATAATGCTTCGTCTCCTTTGTTAAATCTATTTTCAGCACAAATCATAGCTCCCACACCTGCGGCTAGTCAATTCTAACAGTAATTACTGATAAATTTTATCAACTAATTTGGCTTTGAATCTTTATTTCAGCAATCTTCTGGTCCTTTAAATACCCACACTGCTTCAAACCTTCCTGAACTACCCTGTTCCAGTTCTGATCTGTCAGATGATACGTTGTATCATCATCCAAAGTGATAATGCACCCGCCCTCCTGCCGGCATTCCTCCGGGCATTCTACCTTATACATATTCTTCCGGCTGATCGCACCGATCTCTTCCAGTGCATTAATCATCCGATATACTGTCGCTACCCCGATCTTTTCATCCGCCCTGGATGCTTTATAAAAAATCTCCTTGCAGCTTGAACAGTCATTCTCAAGAATAATATCGATCAGCATTCGCCTTTGTTTCGTAATGCGGCATCCGTTCTCTTTCAGTTTTTCTACAATCTGCTCTTTTCTGTTCACGGTGCACCTCCAGTCAGTCTCTTATGAAATACCTGTCACTTCATAACCGGCTTTCTTTACTGCATTTTTCAGATCTGCCTCATTGATCTCCCGGTCATAAGACACTTCTGCACTGTTGCTTTTTAATGTTACTTTCGCAACAACGCCATCAATCTCATTTAAAGCATTTGTCACTGCATTTACACAATGCTCACAATGCATTCCTTCAATTGTAAGCGTTTTTTTGCCGATCACCGGACCGTCAAGGAACTTCGTTTTCGCTTTTCCTGAATTCCCTGAACCGCCACCGCAGCACGGACTCTCACCCTTGAAGTGCTTCAATGAGCCTTTCAATGCAAAAAAGAGTAATATGATCACAAGTACAATAATAATTGCATCTACCATTCTCCATTCTCCTTTTTCTTTTTGAATCTTCTATCTATTTTTCTTCTATGTCATTTTCTTTCTTTTCACGCCATTTCCTGATCCAAAGGAAAATCTGGTAAATGGAAGCTCCCACCAGATACAGAATCAGGAAAGCACCGAAAGCATAGAACATCGAACCTGTCGAACTTCCCATTTTAAAATCACCTTTCAGTCTTTCTTTTTATACTTTTCTGTATGTCCTGTGCAGCCGCCACAGCTCCCACAGTTTCCGCTGCATCCGGCACAACCGGGATGCTTTCCTTCTTTCATATTCTTGCAGCCCTTATAGATCAGATAAATACAATAGGCTGCGATCAGTGTCAGTATCACAATATTGGCCATCATAATCTTTCACCCTTCTTTCTGTCATTTCCCGTTCATTTAGCTTCCATTATAACAGAAAGCCGGATACCTTTCCGCATCCAGCTTCCTTACGAATACTATCCTTATGCGTTCTGTACGGAACGTTTTGAATATACTTTCTGATTCTTATACGGATCTGGTCTGAAGAGCATAAACAGAAGGGCAATCAGGAAGATAAATCCTACTGCTGTGCCGATACCAAATGCTCCGCCTGTTACGAAAGATCCTACCTGATATACGATCAGGCAAACAATGTAAGCAAAGATGTTCTGGAACAGAATTGCAAACCAGAACCATTTCTTAGACTGCATCTGCTGTGCCATTGTAGCGATTGCTGCAAGACAAGGTGAGTCAAGAAGGTTGAAGAGCAGGAACGTAAATGCTGCGATTGTTGAAGGGAACCAGGATGCAACACCCTGTGCAACATTGACTGCGTCCTCTGTATCTCCTGCTACATTTGCAAGAACTCCCATCGTAGAAACGATTGCTTCTTTTGCTGTAAATCCTGAGATAGAAGCTGCAACCGGCTGCCACTCGCCGAATCCAAGTGGTGCGAACAGAGGAGCGATCACTCCACCGATTACTGCCATTAAGCTGTCTGCACTGTCTTCTACCATTCCAAATCCATCTGCTGTAAATCCAAATCCACCAAGGAACCACATTACTACGCATGCAAGGAACAGGATTGTTCCGGCTTTGATAATGAAGCCTTTCAGTCTCTCCCATACATGGAGAAGTACTGTCTTAGCCTGCGGAATATGATACTGTGGAAGCTCCATTACGAACGGAGCAGGTTTTCCTGAGAAAGGTTTTGTCTTCTTCAGGATGATCGCTGCTACAAGTACTGCTGCGATTCCGATGAAGTACATCAGCGGTGCGATAAAGGAGCTTTCCTGATATCCCGCTACTTCACCTGCGATTACTCCCCCCATCATGGCAATAACCGGAAGTTTTGCACCACATGGGATGAAAGTTGCTGTCATAATTGTAAGACGTCTGTCATTATCCTGCTCGATCGTCTTAGAAGCCATGATTCCCGGAATTCCACATCCTGAGGAAATCAGAAGCGGGATAAAGCTCTTTCCTGAAAGTCCAAAGTGTCTGAACACACGGTCCATGACGAATGCGATACGAACCATATATCCGCAATCTTCAAGGATTGACAGGAACAGGAACAGGATTGCCATCTGTGGTACGAAACCAAGGACAGCTCCAAGTCCACCGATGATACCATCAACTACAAGACCCTGTACAAGATCACCTGCACCGATTGCCTGAAGTCCGCTGCTTACGGCATCCTGGATTGCTACTACAAATACATCATTTGTCCAGTCTGTTACAAATGTACCAACTGTTGTTACAGAGATATAATATACAGCCCACATTACCAGGATGAAGATCGGAATACCAAGGATACGGTTTGTTACGATCCGGTCAATCTTATCAGATGTTGTCAGTTTCTGTTTTTCTTTCTGAACGGTTGTTCCAACGATCTTCTGTATGTATTTGTAACGCTCATCTGTTACAATACTTTCCATATCATCATCATGCTTCTCTTCCAGTTTCTTTCTGTGGTCAGCAACTGTTGCAGATGCTGCTCCTGAAAGTTTCACATTCTCTACGACCTTGCTGTCATTCTCAAGGAATTTTACAGCATACCATCTCTTCTTATCCTCAGAAATAGATATCGGAAGCAAATTCTTCACTTCGTCTACTGCTGCCTCAAGATCTTTGGAGAAGATCTCGCCCGGAAGTTTCACTTCCTTCTGCTTTGCAACTTTAACCGCTTCATCAATCAGATCTGTAAGACCTGTCTGCTTCAGTGCAGAAGTCTCGATGATCGGGCATCCGAGAAGCATGGAAAGACGCTTCACATCAATCTTGATTCCTCTCTTTGCAACCAGATCTGCCATGTTCAGTGCGATCACAACCGGAACACCTGTCTCGATCAACTGAGTTGTCAGATAAAGGTTACGCTCAATATTTGTTGCATCCACCAGATCAATGATGACATCCGGATTCTCATTTAAAACATAATCACGGCTGACAACCTCCTCCAGTGTATACGGGGAAAGAGAATAAATTCCCGGAAGGTCAGTTACCGTGATCTCTTCTCCCTTTGCTTTCTTGCTTTTTACTTTACCTTCTTTTTTCTCAACCGTAACTCCCGGCCAGTTACCAACATACTGGTTGGCACCTGTCAATGCGTTAAACATTGTAGTTTTTCCGCAGTTCGGGTTTCCGGCAAGTGCAATCGTAATTGCCATTCCTTTCTTACCTCCTTATAGTTTAACAGATTGGTTATGCGTGTTCAGGACTTATTTCACCTCTACACACTGGGCATCTGCCTTTCTGACAGACAGCTCATATCCACGGACTGTAATTTCCACCGGATCACCAAGCGGTGCAACCTTTCTGATATAAAGCTGGCTTCCCTTTGTGATTCCCATGTCCATAATACGACGCTTGTAGGCACTGTCTCCCGCAATCTTTGTAACTGTAACAGTACTTCCTACTTTTACATCACCTAAAGTCATAACCATTGTCTCCTTTCATAAAATATTCCTTATATATACAGCAGCACATTTCTCAATCAGATCATAATGTGACGCGCCATATCAGCATTAACTGCGACTCTGGAATCCTTGATATTCACGATCACATTGCCGCCGATTGCAGATAAAACTGTAACTTCTGCATCTACTACAAATCCAAGATTCGCAAGAAATCTTCTTGTCTCTTCATTTCCACCGACTCTTTTAATCGTATTGGTTTCACCTATATTGGCCATTGTAAGTGGCATATTCGCACGCTTCTTTCTATGTATAATTTTTGCAGATTATTCTTTAATAAATGAGATTGAAAATCATCAACAGTTGAGATTGATAATTTTTTTCATTTACTTTCTACACGTTAGTTAGTATACGCTAACGTGTATTAGTTGTCAAGGACTCTTTTTTGTATTTTTTTAGAATTATTTCAAAAAATTTTTGATGCCAGGGTCAAAAGGTCTAAGCCCACATGAGCTTGCTCATAGGTGGGTGAAAGACCTTAGGACCCGCCCCGATATGAGCATAAAAGTGGGATGATAATCCCACGATATGCGAATATTGGGTAGGATTGTGGGAGTGCGTAGCACGGAGCAATCCGTAGGCATCAAAGTCGGGGACTTTTGACCCCGACATCAATTTTTATCAATAACCTCTTTTTTCATGAACTACAAAAAGATGCTTTGCGAATTTCTCAGGTGTAAAAAAAATGCAAAGACCTGTACTCTCATACAAATCTCTGCATTTTTATTCATCCCGTTCCTGCAAATTATCCGGCCCGAAGCCAAACGGAAACAGTTCCCGTAAAGAACAGACTTTATAATTTTCCTCGTCCACCGCAAGAATAATCTGAAAAGTCTCCGGTTGACAAAATTCCATCATCACCTGCCGGCACACACCACAGGGAGCTGTATACTCCACTGCAATCCCGTTCATTCCACCAACAATACAGATTGCTGAAAATTTCCTTTCGCCCTCGCTTACAGCTTTAAAAAACGCGGTCCTTTCCGCACAATTCGACGGTGTATATGCCGCATTTTCAATATTACAGCCTGCATACACTTTTCCACCGGCTGTCAGGAGTGCCGCACCTACCTGAAAATGCGAATATGGAGCATAGGCATGGCTCATCTGCTCTTCTGCAATCCGGATCAGCCTCTGGATCTCCTCTCTTTTCATTCAACCCTCTCCCTTTAATCTTTTCTCTCTATGCCATTTCCTCACTGGTATATATAAAGAAAAAACGCTTTCTATTATTTGTTCAATTATAACATAATCTATCAATATAAAAAAGATTTGCTGTTCATATTTCATTATTTATGTTATACTGTATTTATTATTCATGCTGTGAATAGTAACTAAAGGACAAGGAAAGAATTATAAGTAATAGAGGTGTATGTCCATGCAAGTAAATGAATCTTCTGAAAATTATCTGGAAACGATACTGATGTTGAGTAAGACTCATCCGGTTGTACGATCCGTAGATATTGCAACAGAACTTAACTTCAAAAAATCCAGTGTCAGTGTTGCCATGAAAAAGCTGAGAGAAGCACATCATATTATCGTTTCTCCTGAGGGCTTCATTACACTCACCGAAACCGGAAAAGAAATTGCAGATCGTATTTATGAACGTCATACCCTGCTTTCTTCCTGGCTCACCCAGCTTGGGGTAGACCCGGAGATTGCATCAGAAGATGCCTGCAGGATGGAACATGTGATCAGTGCGGAAAGTTTTGAGGCAATCAAGGCTCATATTTCCAAGTACCAGCAGTAAATTTCAGACAATCCAAAAGCAGTTTTCTGCTTTCAGACTCTCTCCGTGTCAGTCCGACCAGAGGGAGTTTTTTCAGATCCGGGCTAATATTTTTTTCAGTTCCTCTGCCGAATGCCATAATTTCCTTTTTTCTTCTTCATTAAAATTGATTTCTAATATCTGCTCTGCACCATTTTTTCCCAGAACGGTCGGAATACTCAGACACAGATCCTGCAGTCCGTATTCTCCGTTTAAATGAACTGATACCGGTGCAACCGTATGACTGTCCCTGACCAGTGCTTCTGCAATCTTAGCCGCTGCCATTCCGATTCCATAATAAGTCGCTCCTTTTCGTTTAATGATCTCATAAGCACTGTCTCTTACACTACAGTATATTTCCTTCATTTCCTCCGAAAATCCCTTCTGCCGCCGCAGTTCTGCAAACTTTTCCACCGGGATCCCATATATATTGGCACAACTCCACACTGCAAGCTCACTGTCGCCATGTTCCCCGACAATAAAAGCATGCACATTTCTGCTGTCAATCTCCAGTTCTTCGCTGATCAGGTATTTTAATCGTGCTGTATCAAGAACAGTTCCTGAACCGATGACCCGCTCTTCAGGATAGCCCGACTCTCTCAGTGCAACCTCTGTCAGAATATCTACCGGATTCGATACGATCAGAAGTAGTCCGTCAAAAGCAGTTTTTCTGATATTTCCGATAATTGAACGCATGATACCTGCATTTTTCTGTACCAGATCCAGTCTTGTCTCCCCCTCTTTCTGATTTGCCCCTGCTGTAATAATGAGAATTGATGCATCTGCGATATCGGCATATGTTCCCGCATAAATATCCATCGCATGGGCAAATGGAAGTCCATGACTGATATCCATTGCTTCTCCCTCTGCTTTTTCCATGACTGCATCAATCAGAACCAGTTCTGAAAAAATCCCTTTCTGCATAAGCGTATAGGCTATTGATGCCCCTACAAATCCACATCCGATCACTGCTGCTTTCTGTATATTGATCACCCCGTCTGCCTCCTTTTATTTTTGTTTTGCATCCTCTGCATAGATTTTCTTTCTACATTATTTGATCTTTCCATCACTTTTATTCCACAAACCCTTTTATTTTATGGAAAAATACTGGAATAAAAGGGGTTTCTTTTTAACCTGCTTTCTGTTATAATGATTGAGTTGTATAGCATTTGACAACATTTTGGAGTTGTATCGAAGTGGTCATAACGGGGCGCACTCGAAATGCGTTTGCCCTCCGGGGCACGTGGGTTCGAATCCCACCAACTCCGTTTTTTCAAAAAGGTGCGTAATTTCAAGGATAGCGGAGAAAGCCTTTAAAATAAGGGTTCTCCGCTTTTTCTTTTACTGAAATGATTCTATTATTTTGGACTTTTTAAGCGTATTTTACAATCTTATGCAACACGAAATACGCAAAAAATATTATCGTTGCAACCATCGTAACTACCAATAAGGATGGCATATCCGAATATCTGCAAAAATCTTTTTCAACCATCAACTCAGATATTCAGAGGTTTCACAACTGGCTTATCGAGAATAATTGCTATCATGTTTGTATGGAATCCACTGGAAAGTATTGGATTCTCGGGGTAATCTCGCTTGCCTTGATGATTTCCAGCTTTGCGGAAATGTTGTTCGGATAGTCTGTCATTGTCTCGTTCTCCTTTTCGATAGATAGTGTGGGCAGTGAATAACGGTGGCACAGAAGCTCTGCTTGCAGCTCCTTTCGCATTTCCTGCAAAGCTCGTTATACTTCTTCCTGCCACGCTCATCAAGAAAGAACGCCCAAAACCGTTTCCCGCTGTATGGTTTCGGGACGATTCTGGGCGTTTTCTTTCGATATAACAATGGAACGCTATTCAATTATCTGTTGTACTTTTTCTTTCTGCTTACAACCGTTGTAGCAATGGCTGCACCGCCGCTGGTAAACAGCAGGACAATCCACAAGGCAAGGCTGCTTGTATCGCCAGTCTGCGGACACTTATCGGATGTTCCCGGTTTGGTACTGGCAGGCTTTTTCTCAAGAGCAGCAATCGCATCTTCGATAGCCTTTGCCATCTTGTCTACTTCAGATTGTTCCATAATATTTTTACCACGGACAACAGCTTTGACAGCAGCTTCTACAGCAGAGAAGTCCTTGTAGTTGTCTTTGTTCAGTGCATTTGCCTTGTCAATGGCTCCGTCGACCTTAGTGTAGTCTGCAGGTAAATAAGTCATTGCAATAGTCTGCGTATGAGTTGCTGTATCAGCCGTAATCGTAATATTGAGATTGAAAACCTCGCAATTATCTGCACTGACTTCGACAGTATAAGTACCCGTTTCCAAATCAACCGGGTTTGCTACTTCCTGACCATTCACTTTAATGACTACATTCGCCAACTCAGCAGGTGTTACAACAAAAGAAACTGCATATTTCGGTGCTGGCAAGAGGGGCGTTCCATTAGAATTAAATCGATAATTGCCGCCGGCAGTAGTAATCTCATTAAAGAAATCCTCAGTTTCCATATATTCAAGGGACTTTGCTGTACCTGCTTCCGTATACTTACTGCAAGCAGTAACATTTTCTGTTTCAATGAAATAATTGTTTTCAAAAACGGGTGTATCAGAAGAAACACCGCCGACAATACCGCCTAAACGCTTATAAGGTGTAGTGGCAGTATATTGAGATAGATCCACTTCCCCGGCGAAATAACAATGTCTTATTTCTGTTCCTGTGCCAACTGTACCTGCAATGCCGCCGAAATCCGTAGTTCCCTTACCAAGAGGAACTATTTTCCCGGTGGAATAACAATTTATGACCTTTGAGTTCTGAATCAACTGTCCAACAATTCCGCCAGTACAGGGTGTCCAAGAGGTCAGATCGCCCGTATTGGCACAATACTGTACGGTGCTGTTTTGAGCAAGACCTACGATACCGCCCATCTGAAAAGAGGTGACATCCTGCGTTATTGAAAAATCCCCCTTGTTTTGGCAGTATTCAATCGTGCTATTTATCGCATATCCGCACAAAGCCACAGTACCGTTAATATATTTGTCTGTATCCGTGAACGACACATTTGAAGCACAGTCAGAAATTTTGCTGTCTGCTGCAACGCCCGCTACCGTTCCAAAATAGACATACCCTGAATTGGACACATTCAGCTTGCCTTGAATTGTCAAACCGGAAATTTCAGCGCCGTAAACCTCACTGAAAAACCCGAAAGACGGATACTCTGTCTTTCCGTAGTTTTCGGAAAAATCCAAATTGGAAATCGTATGCCCGTTTCCGTAAAATTTGCCGCTGAAGTAATGCAGCAGAGTTCCATCAGCAGCAAATACGCTGCCAATTGGTGTCCACGCAACACCTGTTAAATCCAAATCTGCATCAAGAGATACAACCGCATCTGTTTTATCGTCATATTCGCCATTGTCCACAGCTTTTGCAAATTCCAAAAGCTCATCTACTGTTGTGATTGAGGTTTTGCTGCTTTGCTCGTTCTCTTCTGCAAACGCTGTCATCGGAACAAGTGCCATCACAAGGCACAACGCAAGCAGAAGGCTTAAAAGTTTCTTCTTCATTTTCATTCCTCCAAAATAATTCTATCCGCTATTTTCTTCCTCCGGCAAACGCAAAAAGCCGAAGCCAAGGCATAATGCACCCTGTCTCCAGCAACCGGTTCGTTATAAATTGTATGAAATAAGACTTGACACGCTGAAAAAACGGCACTATGCTCCTGCCGAGCCGAGCCGAGCCGAGCCGAGCCGAGCCGAGCCGAGCCGAGCCGACAATAATTGTCGCATTTCCGTTTGCCATAGTCAAGTCCTCCTTCCATAATTTCTAAGGCAAAAGGATATGAATTCCCTTACCCCATAGACATACAAAGGTATTTTAGCAGATTTTCCCAAAAATCTCAAGTAGTTTTCAGAATATTGCTCTCATCTTTTTCTCAAAGCATTGCCTTCTTCCATTACTCACGGAACTTTATGGCTTGACCATTATCAAAACTGGTGCAAACTCAACCTGTATAAAATTTTCAATGTTCTTTCAATTTAGCCTTGACTTTTTATTTGCAGGCTACAACATTTCCCACGAGTTCGAAAATCTTCGAAAAATTTTTGTTGCGTCTTTTTTCATCTCATTTTAACATATTATCAAGGAACGATGTTCTCATCTGAGAGGAGAAGGTTCATGAATTATAAAGAATTATTGTTTGATACACTTGAAAAGCTTGGTACTTCAAAGACAAACCTTGGTTACGATTATATTGTCTACGGCCTCCTTCTTATGGAAGAAGACCCTCACTGTATCTCTTGTATTACGAAATTTTTATACATTGATATTGCGAATCACTACGGCACAACATGGAAATGTGTCGAGAAGAATATACGAAATAGTATTCTCACTATATGGGTCTCTTCCAACGACCGTATGCTCAAAAAAGTCTTCGGCAGAAGCAGTTCTGACAACAGACCTACAAATAAAGAATTTTTTAAGCATACTTATGAATATCTTGATACAATAAAGCACCAGTGTGCTGCAGGTGCTTTACATCCCAGATTTTTTTGTCCTTCCTGTCACTCACATTGCCAGATAATGGAAAATATCTTTTCGCAAATGACTGACTTCTATGATATTGCTAACTGACTTTTTCCTGTTAGTTCGTCTTTCGCATTTCCCCTGAACTTCTGATATTATTTAATAAAATCCTTACTGCTGTCCCTCCGGGATACTGCCTTTTTCATGCATTTTTCTCGCCAGATAAACAAATGGTGTATCTGCAATACTCGTAATGATAAAGATCACATAACTCGCCAGTGCGATACTGACCAGAGTTGGGAACTGATACATTCCCCAGAATGCCCCAAAAGTATACAATAATGTATTTAGTAACTGTGAGATCAGTGTCGACCCGTTATTTCTCAGCCATAATGCTTTTCTTGAATCTCCATTGAAATGCTTTTTGGTAATCGCCCACCATTTATGATAAGCCCATACATCAAACCGCTGACAGATTGCATAAACCAGCACACTGACGATCATCAGTCTTGGTGTATTGGAAAAAATCTCTTTGATCGCCGGCTGTGCCCAGTCGCTCGCACTCGGTCTGTATAAAAGCCAGGACTGGGAAACTACGATAAAAAATACCGACGTAAAAATTCCGATATTTACTGCTTTCTGTGCTGCCTTTTTCCCGTCTACCTCACTGATGATATCCGTAACAAGAAATGTCGACGCAAAAAGGATATTCCCCAGAGTCTGCTCCATTCCGAATGCGTCCACCATGATCAGCACTTCAATATTGGCGGTAATCGTAGCGATCGCTGTAAAACAATACAATCCGCTTTTCCCAAATAATCTGTAAACTAACAGAACACTTCCATATATAACCAAAAGACTTAAAACCAATAATATCTCATTCATTTTCTTCTTTCTCCTTTTCTTCTCCTCCGACTCCAAAATCTGTATTTTGAAGCAAAATATCCACCCTTTGGTTTTCTTTATATTTCGGATAAATCTGTTCCACAAAAAGTCGGATCACTTCCTGATCCGGACGGATCGGTGTTGTATTTTCCACCATAATATTGATACAGATCCGTTCAAAATATTTTAATCCCGTTTCTATATCTTTCTGCATGGATTCTGCTGTCTGCCCACTGATTCCAAAAAGCAGACAGACTTCATCTGCCACTCCTGCGATCTCTTCCGGCATAACGCCTTCCATTCCTTTGTCAAAGACTTCTCTTCTGAACGTATCATCAAATGTCTCCACACCCATTTTAATCTTCAGCGTGATTCCCTGCTTTTTAAAATAATCCTTCCACTTCTGTACATGCTTATGATACATCCAGTGGACCTCAAACCGGAGCTGACTGATCTGCTTTTCTTTACAGACCCGCCTGATTTCTTCCATTGTCTTTTCATCAAGTTCCAGAAAACTTCCGGAATTGATTACCTCAAGACTGTGATATATGCCATTTACCTTAGAAAGTGCCTCTTTGTTGATCTTATAGTTTTCTTCTTCATTTCTGGAAGAATCCAAATGATAATCACAGAAACGACACCGCAGATAACGGCATCCGCTTCCCCGGAGCATAACAATCTCCCTTGGGTTTTTATCCGTTATAATACTATAGCGAACTGGATTTTCTGTCTGTCCCATCTTCACCCTTCTTTCTTTTTCTTTTGATGCGTGCCAACTCTGTTCCCCGGGAAAATGAAAATGAATTTTCAAGAAAAAGGAGATGCCTGACGGTACTGACCCCGAGAGACATCTCCTGTAAATCGTAACGATACCGGACTGAAAAGAGATAGGACCAGCATCTCACAGATCTTAAATTACAACTTTTATCCCTAGTTTTTTTTATAGACAGGATGGTCACGAACTGTCTTATTAATTACCTGTAGTACTCTAACAGATTTTCTTTCATTTTGCAAGTGAACTATTTCTTTTTTCCATTTCATATACAAAATCTGCAACATTCATGGTGGAATCTCTGTTGGAAACCAGTACGATCGTCTTTTCTTTTGCGGATTCCTTTAACGATTTCAGAATGCTTCAGAAATGTATACTTTCCTGCTATAAAAAAATCACCGTATAAAAAGGTTCTGTCCTTTTATACGGTGATTACTTTTTCCTTATTTTCTTGACAAAAAATGCTTGATAAATACATACATCACGATCACGAATGCCATCAGATATCCGATCGCACCAATTGCCGGGATTCCCCATAACTTTGGCTTCATATTCGTTGTACAGATGATGCTTGAACTGATCAGAAGTGCCATGACCCACAGTCCCATCACAATATTTCTCACCAGTCTTCTTAACAGCTCTGCCAGATCCTTTGATACATGAAGATCCAGGTTGACCCTCGTCTGCCCTTTCATATATCCCTGCAGTGCATCTGCTGCCAGTGACGGAATCTCGATCGTCTTATGGATCGCTCGATACAGGTTCTTTCCACCGGACTTCAATTCTTTTTTCCAGTTAAAATTCCGCAGGAAATCACCTTTGATCCTTGCTGAAGCGATCTCTACCATATTGATCTGTGGACAGATCTCAGCAAGAACACCTTCCATCTGCGTCAGACCGCGTGCCAGCATCGTCAGACCATGTGGCATAGAAATCCGGTTCGTCTTCATAACTTCCATCAGATCCTGCATTGCCTCTGCCACGTCGATATTTCCCATATCCAGCTTGCCATACTTGATCATCAAGCTGCTGATATCCTCATACAGCTTACTCTGATCCGGTTTTCCCCGAAATTCTCCCAACGCAAGAACCGCATCCTGGATCATCCCGATATCATTGATCGCAATCCCCTGGATCGCATCGGAGATCAGTTCTCTGTCTCTGTCTGAAAGCCGTCCCATCATGCCCATATCAATCCATACAATTTTCCCGTCCGAAATATGTACATTTCCCGGATGGGGATCTGCATGGAAAAAGCCATCGTCCATGACCTGCTTGATATAATGGTCAACCAGCTTTGTTCCGATCTCTTCCAGATCGTAGCCCTCTTTTTCAAGCACTTCTTTTTCATCGATAGGATATCCTTCGATATATTCCATCACCAGAACATGATGCGTTGTAAATTCCTTATATAAAACCGGCGTCCTTACATACGCAATATCTTTATTCCGTCGGGCAAACTCTTCCATGTTGGCTGCTTCCGTCAGGAAATTCATCTCTTCCTGCGTTACGACCCACAATTCATCCAGCACCATACTGAAGTCGATGGTTTCTTTGATGCTGATCGGTGGTACAAGCTTGACCGCCTTATGCAGAAGACCAATGTCTCTTGCCATCGTATCGTAAATTCCTTTTCGCTGCACCTTTACGACAACTTCTTCTCCTGTCTTCAGCGTTGCCCTGTGAACCTGTGCGATGGAAGCTGAACCTAATGTCTCCTTTTCAATTTGTGAAAAGACCTCCTGCCATGGATACCCATAGGAATCTTCGATCACTTCCTCCACTTCCGAAAATGGCATTGGAGCCACATCGGACCGCAGCTTCATCAGTTCATCACAGTACTTCTTTGGAAGTACATCTGAATGCAGTGACATGATCTGACCAATCTTAATAAAAGTAGGTCCCAGATCTTCAAGAATCAGCCGCAACTTCTCCGGTGTGATCCCCCGGGTCAGCTCATGCTTTCTTAAAACTGCGGTTATCTCTTTTAATCTGGAACCCGACTTTTCATTCTTCATCTTTCTTTTCCGGAGCTGTTTCAGCAGTTTCTTTTGTTGCTGCTTCTGCCTCTGCATTCACTCCGTCTTCTGACTCTCCGTCCACAGCTTCTGCCGTTTCCATCTTTGCGAGCTGCTCTTTTAACTGCTCTAACTGCTCCGGTGTCATCTTTCCAAGAAGCTCTGTCAGTTCTTCCGGTGAGGATGCTTTCACTGATACATTCACACTATCCTTGACCGTCTTCTTGATATTATGCTTCAGCTCTTCGTTGAGGACTTTCCCCTGCTCTACTGTCAGCTCACCCTTTTTTACAAGCTCATCCAGCACGTCCTTTGACTTCTCCGCCGTCACAGCTACTGTTCCGATTCCTGCCAATAAGATCTTTTTCAGACCATCCGTCAATCTTTCCATACTCTTCTGCTCCTTTCAAGGTTCTAAGCCTCTTTACATTATCTGATTTTATACTCTTGTTATACACTTTTTTCAAAAAAATGTAAACCATTCCATTATTTTTGGAACAAAAATAATACAACCGATCACTGCAGAAAAAAGTGCTGCGATCAGCACTGCACCGGCAGCCGTATCCTTTGCGATCTTGGCCAGCGGTTTTCTTTTCTCCGTCACCAGATCAACAACTGCCTCAACAGATGTATTCACCAGTTCCAGTGCCATGATCAGTCCGCACAAAAGCAGACAGATACACCATTCTATCTTCGAAATTTCAAAGAAAAATCCCGCCAGCACCACCAGCACTGTCATGATACAGTGCATCTTCATATTCTGCTCCTGACGAATCCCGGTCAGAATCCCTTCGATCGCATACCGGAATCCTCCATAAAATTTATGATCCTGCTTTTTCTTCTGTTCCATAAGCACACTCCTCTAATGTCTCTGATCCTCATTGCTGTATACTTCACAGAAACGGGCAGCAAAAGCCGGTTCTTCCCCTCCTGCATATAAATGGGAAATATCTCCTACTTTTGTACCGCGGAAATACGCAATTCCCTGTTCTCTCTCTTCCGTTACCACCTCGGTCACAGAAGTCGGTGCAAGCACCAGCCCATGCCATAATACAAACGGGGAAACATTCCACAAATGGGATAATAATACACAGCTGATCGCAAAATGACAGAAAAAGGTAACCGTCTCTGTACTTTCTTTTTCTACCCGGTAATGATTTCTCTCCCTCACATATCCATGCTCTGCAAGAAATGCATCAAACTCCCGGATCACCCGGTCATAAACCACTTTCATATCAGAGCATTCTGCCACCTTGGAATTTCTCCATTCCCTGCGATCCATATATTCTTCATGCTCTGTCCAGTATCCCGGTGCCATATCCCATACATTCCTTATCAGATACTTTCCGTCTGCCATTTTTGCTCCCGGATATGCCCGGCTCAATTCCGGATCTTTATTCAGATCCAGCTGTGCCGGAAATTCCCGCAGCCACTCCAGTACTTCCGCATCTTTTCCCGTCGCTTTCAGACAGGGCTGTGCCGTATCCATCGCCCTGCCAAGGGGAGACTGATAACAACTTCCCATCGCAAGCGATGATGCCCTCTTTGCCAGCAGTTCTGCCTCCCTGCGTCCTTTTTCTGTCAAGGTATCATGTTCATAATCCGGGTCTCCGTGCCGGATCAATAAAATTCTCATCCTGTTCTCCTTCCGCTTTTTCTGTTGCACTTCCTGTTATCAGCTTTGTCGTTCTCTCTTTTTCTTACTTTCCTACACATCCCATACTGCTGCAAGCCAGCACTTTGCAAGCATCCTCCATGCACCAACTTCTTTTAAAACCTTCCGCAAGTGTTCTTTCTCATCCCGACTCCATTTTTCCGGTGCAGGTCTGGAAATTCCATACTTCGCAAGCAGCTCCTCACCGGTCTTTTTCTCAAACCTGGTTTCACCTCTCAGGATTGCTTCGCCAAGCAGTCTGATCTGCTCCATCGTATAAGGTTCTCTGCCTCTTTCCTCCAGCCAGTCTTCTGTCGCTACAGACATTCCGTGAACACCATCTGAAAATACGTGATGAGCATACGGAACACCTGCTTCTTTACACGCCTTTGCAAAAAGATAACTGTTCTCTACCGGAACTGACTCATCTGTTGCTGTCTGCCACAAAAAGCAGGGTGGCGTATCTGCGGTCACATGCTTTTCAAGTGACATATAATCTAGATCCTTCTGATCCGGGTTCTCCCCGAATAAGGCGACAAAAGATCCCGGATGTGCCGCCTTTCCTGCAGTGATGACCGGATAAGCAAGAATCGCTGCATCCGGACGGTTGGACACCCGGTCATATACCGGATCCGGATCTTTTATATCCTTCCAATGCACACTTAAACTGGCACATAAATGCCCTCCTGCAGAAAATCCGCATACTGCGATCTTCTCCGGGGTGATCCGGTACTCTTCTGCTTTCCCGCGTATCATGCGGATTGCTCTTGAAATATCCTGAAGAGGCTGCATTCCCAGTGGAACTTCATCCAGCGGATTCACTGTATAGACAAGCACAAATACATTATAATCTGCCTCGTAAAAATCCATGGCAACCAGATGTGCTTCTGTCCGTGAAACCTGCCGGTATCCACCTCCCGGAACAACGATCATAGCCGGATGGATCTTATCATCCTCATGCATATAACTGACCATCACCGGAATAAATCCATGAGCTCCTTCATAAGAATATTCTTCTTTTTTCCAGATCTCTGTTCCCTGTCCTTTCATCTCTATAAGACCTCAACTTCCAGATAAGGATTCTCTGCTTCATAAAATGCTTCTTTTTCCACGACCTCTGCAAGTGCTGCATCTAACGGCATCCTGCCAAGAACCGGCACTTCCAGTTCCGCAGCGATCTCATCAATATGGCTTTCTCCGAAAATGTGGATCTTTTTTCCGCAGTCTGGACAGAGGATATAGCTATAATTTTCAACAATGCCAAGCACCGGAATATTCATCTGCTTTGCCATACCATACGCCTTTTTCACGATCATTTTGACCAGATCCTGCGGAGATGTCACGATCACGATCCCATCGACCGGAAGTGACTGGAATACGGTCAGCGGAACATCTCCCGTTCCCGGTGGCATATCCACAAACAGATAATCAAGATCTCCCCACATAACCTCTGTCCAGAACTGCTTCACAACCCCTGCGATCACCGGTCCACGCCAGATTACCGGAGCCTCCTCATCTTCAAGCAACAAGTTCACTGACATGATCTTTGTCCCGTCTTTTGCAATCCGTGGAAGGATACCTTCCTGCGTTCCCTGAGCTTTTTCATGAATACCGTACATTTTCGGAATGGAAGGTCCGGTAATATCTGCATCAAGAATCCCAACCTTGTATCCCATTTTCACCATCTGCCTTGCAAGTGAGCCGGTGACAAGAGATTTTCCGACGCCTCCTTTTCCACTGACAACTCCAATGACTTTTCCAATGGATGAATGTGCATTTGCCGGCTCGTGCAGATCCACTTTCTTACTGCTGCAGGAACCTGCCTGTGAGCAACTGGAGCAAGCCGATTCTGAACATCCTTCCGTCTTCTGTTCTTCTGTCATAATCTTACCTCTTTCTTTCATGATCCCTGTTCTTCCACTGATATTGAACAGTTCACTCTTTTTTCTCTGTTGTTACAGTATACCACTTTCATCTTGCATTTCAAAGATTCTGTTCTATAATTATCCTATAAATAGATGTCGGGGTCAAAAGCATCTTAAACCCTGTAACTTAATAGATAGAAGGAGTGAAATGATCTTGCAAAATAATCAGACCGATCTTGTTCTTGTCCCTGCCGGACAATTAAAACCCTTAGACACTATCTGCGGATTTCAGGTGCGTCCCGGATTTTTTCTTGATTTCGGTGCAACCGTGATCCCTGGTGGAGTCAACTTCACGATCCAGTCGCATAAGGCAACCTCCTGCGAACTTTTACTGTTCCACCGGGAAGCGGAAGAGCCCTTTGCCGTTCTTCCATTTCCTGATAATTACCGCATCGGATTCTGCTATTCCATGATCGTATTTGGTCTCGACATTGAAGAATTTGAATATGCTTACCGGCTGGACGGACCTTATGACGAGAAGATGGGGCTCCGCTTTGACCGTACCAAAGTCCTGCTTGACCCTTATGCCCGTGCCGTAACCGGGCAAAGCCACTGGGGCCATAAAAATAATCCGCAACATGGCTACCGGGCACGTGTCGTTCATTCTAACTTCGACTGGGGGCAGCAGCGTCACACTTCCATCCCGATGGAAGATCTCATCATTTATGAACTGCACGTCCGCGGCTACACAAAGGATGCAAGTTCAGGAGTGAAACATCCCGGTACTTTCGACGGTCTGAAAGAAAAGATTCCTTACCTGAAAGGCCTTGGGGTCAATGCCGTTGAGCTGATGCCGGTCTTTGAATTTGACGAAATGCGGGATGCACGACTTATTGATGAAAACCTGCTGCTCGACTTCTGGGGATATAACCCGGTCAGCTTTTTTGCACCAAATACCAGCTACAGCTCTTCTAAAGAGTACAACCGCGAGGGAATGGAACTGAAAAGTCTGATCAAAGAACTTCATGACCAGAACATGGAGGTGATTCTGGATGTGGTTTTTAACCATACTGCCGAGGGAAATGAATTTGGCCCATCCTTTTCTTTCAAAGGCTTTGACAACCAGATTTACTACATGCTCACTCCCGATGGACATTATTATAATTTCAGTGGCTGCGGAAATACGCTCAACTGTAATCATCCCGTAGTGCAAAATATGATCCTGGACTGTCTTCGTTACTGGGTGATCGAATACCGTGTTGACGGGTTTCGGTTCGACCTTGCTTCCATTCTCGGACGCAACGAGGACGGAACTCCTCTGCACCAGCCTCCGCTTCTCCGCAGTCTGGCTTTTGATTCCATCCTTGGAAATGTAAAACTGATCGCAGAAGCCTGGGATGCCGGCGGACTCTACCAGGTCGGATCTTTTCCCTCCTGGAAACGCTGGGCTGAGTGGAATGGACGTTACCGGGATGATATGCGTCGTTTTCTGAAAGGAGATGATTTTCTTTCCCAGGCTGCTGCCCGCCGGATCACCGGTTCACCCGATCTTTATGATCCGGTTTTCCGGGGCAGGAATGCTTCTGTTAATTTTCTGACCTGCCACGATGGATTTACGCTTTACGATCTCTACAGCTATAATGAAAAGCACAATGAAGCCAATGGCTGGGGAAATACAGACGGTGCAGATGACAACAACAGTTGGAACTGTGGTGTGGAAGGAGATACAACGGATCCTTCCGTCCTGGCTCTTCGCAGAAAAATGATGATGAATGCCTGTGCTGTCCTGATGTGCAGCCGTGGCACTCCTATGTTTCTCGCCGGAGATGAATTTGCTGATACACGCTATGGAAATAATAATCCCTACTGTCAGGATAATCTGATCTCCTGGCTGGACTGGTCACTTTTAGAGAAGAACAGAGCATTGTATGAGTTTTTCCGTTATATGATCCACTTCAGAAAAGCTCATGCCTGTATCCGCAAAGACCTTGAGCCTAGTTATCTCGGTTTTCCGTCCATGAGTCTTCATGGTCTCACTCCATGGAAACCTGACCTGCCGGAAAGCAGTCACACTGCCTGCGTTCTCTTTTCAGGTTATGATGACTCTTTGCACAAAGAAGATCTGGTCTTCCTTGCCGTGAATACACACTGGTGTTCCGCTGCTCTGACTCTGCCTCAGCTCCCGGACGGCTATACCTGGAAGATTGCCGTCAATACAGGAGACAAAAAACAGCAGACATTCACGGATTCTGAAATACCTGCTGCCGGTTCCTCCGTTCTGCTTGGAGAACGGTCTGTTATTGTATTTGTGGGGGAAAGAAATTAAAGATGTCAGGGTCAAAAGGTCTGAAACCACGTGTGCTTGCACACTGGTGGTAGAATGACCTTGAGACCCGCCCCGATATGAGCATAAAAGTGGGGCGTAAGCACCATGATATGCGAATAGCGGGTAGGATTGTGGGAGTGCGTAGCACGAAACAATCCGTTGGCATCATTGTTGGGGGCTTTTGACCCCAACATCAATTAAATATAGTATCTATTCGGGATTCCACTTAAATAATTTCAAAGAATGGCAGGGAAAATTGCTTTTCCTCTGCCATTCTTTCTGCCTGAAACCTTAACTCACTATTCAGGACTTTTTATTCTTTATCTTCAAAAACTTCTTTCACTTTTTCTTTGAAAGACTTCTTCTTTGACTTTTTGTCCTCTGCGGTTTCTGTATTTTCACTGCGTTTCAGTGTATTTCCTGTCAACTCATCAAATCTTCTGAGAGCTTCTTTTGCTTCTGCACTCAGATGATCCGGTGTCTGGATCACTACTGTAACCAGATGATCTCCTCTGACCTGTGAATTTCTCAATGACGGAACACCTTTTCCGGTTAAACGTACCTTTGTTCCGGTTTTTGTTCCCGGCTTGATCGTGCAGACTACATCTCCATCTACTGTCGGGATCTTGATCTCTCCACCAAGTGCTGCGATCGCAAAGGATATTGAAACTGTAGAGAGGATATTCATATCTACACGCTGGAATACCGGATGTCTGGATACATTTACCTCAACAAGCAGATCTCCTCTCGGACCGCCATTAACTCCCGGCTCGCCTTTTTCGCGAATACGGATACTCTGTCCGTTATCAATTCCTGCTGGAATAGTAACTTTGATCTTCTTCTTACTTGCGGTATATCCGGTTCCTGCACATTTCGGACACTTTTCTTTTACAACTTTTCCTGAACCGCCACAGGTCGGACAGGTCTGCACATTCTGTACAGTACCAAAGAAAGACTGGGATGTATAAACAATCTGACCCTTTCCACCACACTTTGGACAAGTCTCGGGAGAAGTTCCCGGCTTTGCACCTGTACCATGACAGTCTTCACATGGATCTTTCAGAACCAGCTCCAGCTCTTTTTCACATCCATGTACTGCCTCTTCAAACGTAATGCGGACACTTTTTCTGATATTGGCACCTTTCATCGGGCCATTACTTGTTCCGCCTCTTCTGGGACCTCCGAACAGATCTCCAAAGATATCTCCGAAAATGTCTCCAAAATCAGCTCCATTAAATCCGCCGCCAAATCCACCTGCACCTCCGGCACCTCCCTCAAATGCCGCGTGGCCGAACTGATCATACTGACGACGTTTGTCAGCGTCACTCAGAACGGCATAGGCTTCAGAAGCCTCTTTGAACTTTTTCTCAGCTTCTTTATCTCCCGGATTCATATCCGGATGGTACTTCTTTGCAAGCTGACGATATGCTTTTTTTATTGTAGCATCATCGGCATCCTTACTTACGCCGAGTACTTCATAATAATCTCTTTTTGCCTCTGCCATAATACAACTACTTTACCTTTCTATAACCTCAAGAAATTCTACGAAGCTATATTCCTACAGCTTCGTAGAATCCTTTATTCTTCATACTTTTCTGATGTAAATCTTTCAGATTACATGAATCAGATTAAACCTCTTTGTAATCTCCGTCTACTACATCATCATTTGCAGAACTTTCCGGTGCCGGACCTGCTCCCGGTGTAGGACCAGCCTGTGCTCCTGCTGCTGCATTCTGCTCATACATCTTTGTAAATAACTTCTGAGCACTTTCCATCAATTTCTCTTTTGCAGCTTTGATCTCTGCAACCTGAGCCTCAGATGTCTCTTCCGGTGCAGATTTTGCAAGGATATCTTTCAATGCCTGTACGTCAGCTTCTACGGCTGCCTTATCTGCTGCATCCAGTTTATCTCCGACATCCTGAATTGCTTTTTCTGTCTGGAATACCATAGCATCGGCTTCATTTCTTGTATCAATTGCTTCTTTACGTTTCTTATCCTGAGCCTCGAACTCTGCTGCTTCTTTCACAGCTTTATCGATATCGTCATCAGACATATTAGAACCTGCTGTGATCGTAATATGCTGCTCTTTACCTGTTCCAAGATCCTTCGCAGATACATTTACAATACCGTTTGCATCAATATCGAATGTAACTTCAATCTGCGGTACTCCACGTGGAGCCGGCGGGATTCCATCCAGTCTGAACTGTCCGAGTGATTTATTATCCTTGGCGAACTGTCTCTCACCCTGTACTACGTTGATATCTACAGCTGTCTGGTTATCTGCTGCCGTAGAGAAGATCTGGCTCTTCTTTGTCGGAATTGTTGTATTTCTCTCGATCAGTCTTGTAGCCACACCACCCATTGTCTCGATAGACAGTGACAGTGGAGTTACATCAAGAAGAAGGATATCGCCTGCACCTGCATCTCCTGCAAGTTTACCTCCCTGTACGGAAGCACCAAGTGCTACACACTCATCCGGGTTCAGAGATTTGCTTGGCTCTTTGCCTGTCAGTCTCTTCACTTCTTCCTGAACTGCCGGGATACGTGTTGATCCACCAACAAGAAGTACCTGACCAAGCTCGGAAGCTGTGATACCTGCATCAGAAAGTGCACGTCTTACCGGCTCCTGTGTCTTCTCTACAAGATCTCTTGTCAGTTCATCAAATTTAGCTCTTGTAAGGTTCATGTCGAAATGCTTCGGTCCTTCAGCTGTTGCTGTGATGAACGGAAGGTTGATATTGGTTGTCGTTGCACTTGAAAGTTCTTTTTTAGCTTTCTCTGCTGCTTCTCTTAATCTCTGAAGAGCCATCTTATCTGTTGAAAGATCTACACCCTCTTTTGCCTTGAAGTCTGCCAGCATATAATCTGTGATCTTCTGGTCGAAGTCATCTCCACCAAGTCTGTTGTTACCTGCTGTTGAAAGAACCTCGATAACTCCGTCACCGATTTCGATAACAGATACATCGAATGTACCACCACCAAGGTCGTATACCATGATCTTCTGCTCTTTCTCGTTGTCAAGACCATAAGCAAGAGCTGCTGCTGTAGGCTCGTTGATGATACGCTTTACATCAAGTCCTGCAATCTTACCGGCATCTTTTGTAGCCTGACGCTGAGCATCGTTGAAGTAAGCCGGAACTGTGATAACAGCTTCTGTTACTTTCTCTCCAAGATATCCTTCTGCATCCGCTTTCAATTTCTGAAGGATCATTGCTGAAATCTCCTGTGGAGAATACTTCTTTCCATCAATATCTACTTTATAATCTGTACCCATCTCTCTCTTAATGGAAGAGATCGTTCTTGCAGCGTTCGTAACTGCCTGACGTTTTGCAGGTTCTCCTACGAGACGCTCTCCTGTCTTTGTAAATGCTACAACAGACGGTGTTGTTCTTGCACCTTCTGTATTTGCGATAACTGTAGGCTGTCCACCTTCCATAACAGCTACGCAACTGTTTGTTGTACCAAGGTCAATACCAATGATTTTTCCCATGATAAATTTCCTCCTCTATTTATTCTCTGGTTTTGATAAAACTCAAATTAATTTGCTACCTTTACCATACTGTGCCTTACAACACTCTCACGGTACATGTAGCCTTTCTGAAATTCTTCAGCAACAACATTTTCGCCGAATTCTTCATCCTCCACATGCATGACTGCATTGTGGAAATCAGGATTAAACTCCTGACCAACAGCTTTGATCGGTTTCACTCCAAGTGAATCCAGTGTCGTCATAAGCTGCTTGTAGATCTTCTCCATTCCTTCTGCGAACGGAGAACCTTTTTCCTCTTCCGGTATGGAATCTAATCCACGTTCAAAATTGTCAACGACCGGAAGAATTTTTTCTATGATATCTTTCGCACCGATCTCATACATCTGGGACTTTTCCTTTTCTGATCTCTTGCGGAAGTTATCAAACTCTGCCATCTGACGAGTGATACGATCATTTAACTCTTCGATCTTCTCGTCTTTTTTGTCCTTCTTATTTTTCTTTCCGAAGAACTTTTTTTTCTCACCGGATTTTTCTTCTCCCTGATCCTCTTCAGATCCGGTTTCTTCTCCGGCTTCTGCTGTATCTTCGGCATCTTCCTTTGCTTCTGCTTCAGCAGCTTCCTCTGCCTCTGCCGTTGTAGCATTGGTTTCTTCTGCTTCAGCTTTTGCTTTCGCCTCTTCTACAGCCTCTTTCACCATATCTTCTTTGCTCATGTTCTCTGTCACCAGCTTTCTACCTTTCTATCCTTTTGGTTCTTTATTATAAATCGCATCCAACTCACTTTGCAGGGTCTTCAGCGTCTTCATGACATGTTCATAATCCATTCTTTTCGGACCGATAATTCCAATCGTTCCCTTCATGCCTTCTCCAAGTTCATATGTGGCTGTTACCACGCTGCAGTCTTTCATCGTCTTCACCGGAGCTTCATCTCCGATATAAACCTGAATCCCGTGATTTTCCTCACTGGCAAGCGTCTCTGTGACCAGATCTGCCAACTGCTGCTTTTCTTCAAAAGCACTGATGATCTCCTGTGCACTCTGCTTATCACTCAACTCCGGATACTTGAAAATATTTGTCGCACCACTTGTATAGATCTCCATATCATTATCTACATGAATAATCTCGGCAACTGCATCCAGAACGTGTCCGATCACTTCACTGTGGATTCCTGCCTGCTCTTTTAACCTGGCGATCAGTCCCAATGTGATCTGATCGATCGACAGTCCGTTCAGTGTTGTATTCAGAAGCATATTCAGCTTCAACAGGTTCTCATTACTTAAGGTTTCGCCTACTTCAATAATTTTATTCTTAATTACATTTCCACCGAGTACGATCACCGCTACGATCTGCTCTTCATCCACCTGGGAAAGCTGAATGAACTTCAAAGTATTGCGACTGTTGACCGGAGTCGAAACCATCGTTGCATAATTGGTATTGGAGGCAAGAACTTTTGCTGCCTGCTGCAATACTTTTTCTACTTTGTCAGTCTTCTCAAGAAGAGCATCCTCACGTTCACTGATCTCCTGTTCTTTTTTCTCCATCAGCAGATCCACATAGAACCGATAGCCTTTATCCGACGGTATCCTTCCTGCAGAAGTATGTGGCTGGAAAATATATCCAAGATCCTCAAGATCCGCCATCTCATTGCGAATCGTAGCTGAACTGAGCTTCAGGTCAGTGTACTTTGAAAGAGTTCTTGAACCAACCGGTTCACCGGTCTCCAGATAATTCTGAATGATAGCTTTTAATATAGTAAGTTTTCTTTCTGTCAATGCTTCATCCATTGCCATCACTCTTCCTCCCGTTCTCTGACTCTCTTTCTTTCGGCTTATTAGCACTCCCTGCTTTTGAGTGCTAACACCTTACAGGTAATAAGATAGCACCTCATTTTCCGTTTGTCAACAGTGATTCTTAAAAATTTGTATTTGTTGGGGTGAAAATATCGCGACAGCAGGAAGTGTTTCTGACAGAAATGCGTCCATATCCACACTTGTTGTTGCATCGCAGTGCAGGACCCGCTTTACCTCAGCCCGTTGACAACTTGTAACAGGAACGTGGAAACATTCGTGCAGAGGCACTCCTGTTTACGTTCCTTAACAAGTTGGGCAAAGTGTCTTCGGAACGCTCCCTGTCAATGCACTGCTCACGCAACAACAAGTGTGGATATTGGGCGTTTCAAGTCAGAAAGCTTTCCTCGCATCAGGATATTTTCTTTCAACAAATACGAAATTTCAATAAGAAATAAAGAGCCGGAAGGCTATCAACTAAGATAAATGATTAGTCAAATAGTAAATACAATATCTACTGTCTAATATTTACGATCGAATATCTTAGTCAATAGCCATCCGGCTTTTTCTATCCTTTTGAAATTTGTATTGTTGAGTGACTACGCTGTGGAGTCAGAAAAAAACTTCTTGCTGTGACTACCAGCGGAAAGCAGGGTGTTCCTGAGCAGGTGCATTAGCAGGAGCGTTCCGAAGACACTTTGCAGCGTTTGTTAGAGAAAGTAAATCGAGTGCCTTTGCACGAAGATTTCCACTTTCGAGTTACAAACGGTCAACGGGCTGAGGTAAAGCGGGCCTGCACCGCGAAGGAATATCCTGCTTTCCGCGTCCGCTCTGCCATATAGAAGTTTTCTGCTTTCCAAGCGTATCACCCCAACAAATACAAATTTATTCTCCCAGCAAAAACTCCGCCAGCACGTAATTACTTACATCCATCCCTCTGCGAGACAGAAAAATGCGATCTCCCTTACATTCTAATAAATGTTCTGCCTGGAAGTGTTCTATGACAGTTCCATATACTTCACTGATCGGTTTCTGAAAGGTTCGCTCAAATTTTTCTTTTGAAATTCCATTCACTTTCCGTAAGCCCAGATACATAAATTCTTCCATCTGAGACTCTTCTGACAAAAGTTCTTCCTCTGTTTCAATGGGTTGTTTTTCATGGATTGCTTCTATATAAGTCTTTCTGTTCCTTATATGTGAAAACCTTCTGTTTCTGAGAAGAGAGGATGCACCTGCACCAATCCCAAGATACTCCACTCTGTCCCAGTACCCCAGGTTATGCCTGCATTCCTGTCCTGTTCTTGCATAATTTGAAATTTCATAACGTTCCATTCCCGCCTTTGCAAGCCGTTCTATTGTCCATTCCCCCATCCGATATTCTTCTTCCTCCGACGGGAGTTTCCATTCACCGGAATCAAACTTTCCTTCCTGATACCAATGATAAAATCTTGTTCCCTCTTCCAGGATCAGACTGTATGCCGATATATGCTCCGGTTCAAGAGCGATCACTTTTTCCAGCGTATCTTCCCATGACTCCATCGTCTGTCCCGGAAGTTCCGACATCAGATCAATATTCCGGTTCTCAAATCCTGCCTTTTCTGTAAAGTTCCACGTAGCAAGGAAATCTTCATACGTGTGTATTCTTCCCAGTCTTTGCAGTTCTTCATTCCGGGCTGACTGTAACCCAAGACTTAGACGGTTCACACCTGCTGCTTTATACTGCTTCAGCTTTTCCAGGTTCACTGTACCAGGATTCACTTCCATCGTGATCTCAGCATCTTTCTGAATTGTAAAACTATCATACAGACTTTGAAAAAGCTCTTCTGCCTGCCTTTCTGACAGAAGGGATGGTGTTCCTCCTCCGAGAAAGACAGTCTTCACCTCATAAGAGTGAAGACTGTCTTTATAACCGCGTATTTCCTGTATCATTGCCTGCACATATGCTTCCTGCTCTTCTCTGCTTCCTGCTGCTGAGAAAAAATCACAGTAGTTGCATTTTTTTACACAGAAAGGAATGTGAAGATACAGTTCCAAATCTCTTTTTTTCATATTATTCATAAATTCATATAAACTTCAGATCAATACTTTTTTTAGTTATCGTCCAGCTTCAGGACACTCATAAATGCACTCTGCGGAATCTCAACATTTCCTACCTGACGCATTCTCTTTTTACCTTCCTTCTGCTTCTCCAGAAGTTTCTTCTTACGGGAAATATCACCGCCGTAGCACTTGGCAAGAACATCCTTTCTCATTGCTTTTACTGTCTCACGTGCTATGATCTTACTTCCGACTGCTGCCTGGATCGGGATCTCAAAGAGCTGACGTGGGATTTCTTCTTTCAGCTTCTCGCACATCTTTCTTCCACGTTCATAAGCACTTCCCTCAAAAACAATAAAGGAAAGTGCATCCACTTCTTCTTTATTGATCAGGATATCCAGTTTCACAAGTTCTGAACGCTCATATCCCAGCATTTCATAATCAAAGGATGCATAACCTCTGGAACGCGATTTCAATGCATCAAAGAAATCATAAATAATCTCATTTAATGGCAGATGATAGGTCAGCACAGCTCTTGTCTCTTCGATATATTCCATGCCCTGATAAACTCCGCGACGTTCCTGACAAAGATCCATGATGGCTCCGATATATTCAGATGTTACCATGATCTCCGCTTTTACCATCGGTTCTTCCATATATTCAATTTCTGACAGATCAGGCATATTGGTCGGATTTGTCAGGTCAATAACTTCCCCGTTTGTCTTATGGATCTTATAAATAACACTCGGTGCAGTTGTTACAAGATCCAGATTATATTCTCTCTCAAGACGCTCCTGAATGATCTCCAGATGAAGCAGTCCTAAAAATCCACAACGGAATCCAAATCCCAATGCAACAGAAGTTTCTGCCTCAAACTGCAATGCTGCATCATTGAGCTGCAGCTTTTCAAGTGCATCTCTCAGATCCGGGTATTTAGCTCCATCTGCAGGATACAGTCCACAATAAACCATAGGATTTACTTTTTTATATCCCGGCAATGGTTCAGCACATGGCCGCTCTGCATTCGTGATCGTATCTCCCACACGGGTATCTTTTACATTTTTCAGACTTGCCGTAATATATCCGACCATTCCTGCTTCCAGTTCATCGCATGGAATGAACTGTCCCGCACCAAATGTTCCGACTTCCACAACCTCAGCTCTCGCCCCGGTCGCCATCATCAGCATCGGAGTTTCCTTTCTGACCGTTCCCTCTTTGATCCTGCAGAAGACAATGACTCCTTTATAAGAATCATATTTAGAATCAAAGATCAGTGCCTGCAGTGGTGCATCCGGATCTCCTACCGGTGACGGAATCTTTTTCACAATCTGCTCCAGGACTTCATGCACGTTCAGTCCTGTCTTCGCTGAGATCAACGGTGCATCTTCCGCATCAATTCCAATGACATCCTCAATCTCTTCTTTTACACGCTCCGGCTCTGCACTTGGCAGATCAATCTTGTTGATGACCGGCATCACATCCAGATCATGATCCAGTGCCAGATATACATTTGCCAGCGTCTGAGCCTCAACCCCCTGTGCCGCATCGACTACCAGGATTGCTCCGTCACAGGCCGCCAGACTTCGCGAAACTTCATAATTAAAATCCACATGTCCCGGTGTATCAATCAAATTGAAAAGATACTCCTCTCCGTCGTCTGCCCGGTAAACTGTACGCACTGCCTGTGCCTTGATCGTGATTCCACGCTCCCTCTCAAGATCCATATTATCCAGCACCTGTGACTGCATCTCACGGCTTGTGAGCAGTCCCGTCATCTCAATGATACGGTCTGCCAGTGTGGATTTTCCATGATCGATATGTGCAATGATACAAAAGTTCCTTATATGATTCTGATCAATCGTTGACAATGTTCGCCCTCCATCTTATCTCTGTCTCTTTTATTTCTTTCTGGTTATTCCCTGTTCTGCTTACACGTTATCACGCCGTTCCGGCTACACCTCATTCTGCTCCGCTCTTATCTCTTTTCTGACTGCTTCACTATAAAAAGCTCCACCGCCAGATTTTCACTTAAAGTTCCGGTCTTCACAGCCTGTTCCAGTCCGGCACCTTCTTCCATACTCTGCCTGAGCTGTCCCATCCTGAACCGCTTACACTGTACCATACTTTTCCCGACTACAAACGGATGCAGTCCGGCTTTGGATGCAATTTCTTTTTTCCCATACCCCTGATTCATCAATGCTTTTACAAAATAAAGGCTTCGGTACTGCCTCGTCAGCATATACAAAATCCGCATCGGCGGTTCTTTCAGTGCGATCAGCTCATAATAAAGATCCAGTGCCTTTCTCTGATTCCCCGCCGCTACCGCATCCACCATATCAAAAATATGGTTGGAAAGCTGCGTTACACACACTGCATCAATCTCTTCCCTGGTAAGTGTAGCTTTGTCAATCCCATAGCATATGACTTTCTCCAGCTCTCTCTGGATATTTTCCATATCCGTTCCGACTTTTCCAAGGAAATAAGAGATGGTCGCTCCGGACATTTCTTTTCCTTCTCTGCGTAAGATCTGCCCGATCCACCTTTTCAGGACCTCTTCATCCTGCATGGTCAGTGCGGCTGCGTATCCTTTTGTATTCACAGCCTTATAAAGCTTATTCCGCTTGTCGACTTCCTCTTCTACAAAAATAAAATAGGTTGTCTCCGGCATCTCTTTGATATAATCTGCCAGTTCTGCTCCTGCCGCAGTCTTGAAAAATCCGGTATTTTCAAATACGATGAGCCTTTTTTCCGCAAAAAAAGGCATCGTCTCAGCCAGATCAATCACCTCTTTGACCGGAATATTCTTTCCCTCATAATGGGCATAATTCATCGTATCGCCCTCCGGGATCATCGCCTTGATAAACCGCTTTTTATATTGCTTCTTCAGGTATCCCTCTTCACCATATAAAAGATATACCTGCTCAAATTTTCCACTCTTAAAATCTTCATTCAACTTTTTCATAGCTCTTCTATTATATAAGATAAACAGACAGTTTGACAAGGGATATCACGCAAGATATTTTTCCTCAGTCACTGCCACCGCCACCACATTTTCTGCTGAAAAACAGTTTCTTTCCATCACTTTGGATCGTGACAGCTCCACACTGCTGTGTTGAATAAACCTGACAGTTTCTGCTTTTTAACCGTTCCAGCGTTTCTTCATGTGGATGACCATAACGGTTTCCCCGTCCTGCTGAAATTAAAACAATCTGCGGCTCAACTGCATCAAGGAACTCTTCTGTACCTGAATTTTTTGAACCGTGATGTGCTGCTTTCAGTATCCTGCATTTTCCGAGTCTTCCACTTTTGACCAGTTGTTTCTCCCCTGCTCCTTCCACATCTCCGGTCAGAAGCATTGAAAAGTTTCCATATTCTGCCTGCAGTACCATGGATGCAGCATTTCCGCTTTCGGAAAGTACCATTTCCGGGCCGATGCATCGAAGGCTCATCTTCTGTTCTCCTGTTCCGTCCACGACCTGCTCTCCGGCATGTATCTCTGCGATCCTTGTTCCATTTTCTGCCGCCAGCACAGCAAGCTCTTTTAATTTCTCATCCCAGTATTTTTCTGCCGGAAGTACTAACGTCCTGATTCCGATCCCAAGCTTCTGATCTTGCAGCAGTTCACGGATTCCGCTGATATGATCCTCATCTCCATGACTCACAAATGCATAATCAATGTTTCTGATTCCACAATAAAGGAGATATGGCTCGATCCGGTATGCTCCGACGGAACTGACATCACTGCTTCCACCATCTATCAGACAGTTCTTTCCTCCCGGCATCCGGATACAGATTCCATCTCCCTGCCCCACATCCAGTACTGTCACTGTGACCTGCCCCTGCACCTGATGCATCAGCCAGCAGCTTCCTGGCAGCAGTACACTAAGACACACCAGCAGGATTCCCGGCACCCCCACCCATCTTTCTCTCGATTTTGTTTTTCTTTGTTCCTTTTCTGTTCTTCGTTCTTTCAGCCGGTAAAACCAGATGCAGATCAATAGTATCAGCCCATAGTAAAGCACAAGCAGATACAGTGGCGGTTTTCCTGTAACCCACCGGCTGACAGGCAGCCGGGCAGCCAGTTCTCCGATTCTGTCATAGATCCACAGAATTGCTTTGCAGAGATTCAGACATCCACCACCTGCCCGTTCTGAAAACCGGAGGATTCCCAACCCCAAAAGCCCTGCTCCCATGGCAACCGGCAGGAGCGGGATTACCACCAGATTGAGAATGACCGAGTATACCGGAATCTCATAATAGAACCAGAGTACCGGTCCCATCAGTACCGTATTCACTGCAAAACTTGCTGAAAGTCCTTTCAGGAAAACCGGCTTCTTTTCCCGCTCCTTCTTTTCCTTCTCCGCTTTTTCCCCCGCATACACCGGTTCTATCAGAATTATCCCCAAAATTGCACCAAAAGAAAGTAAAAATCCCGCATCTGTCAGATACAACGGCTGTCTCAGGCAGATCCATACTGCGGCTGCTGCCAGTCCGGTCAGTGCATCGTATTCTCTTCCAGTTATTTCTGCTCCCATTCGCATTGCAAACATAATCCATGCCCTCTGACTTGCAATTCCATTCCCTGTCATCCCGGTATACAATAACAGGAAACTACTGCCCGCCATCCCCGCAGTGAAAAAGGAAGTACCGGCTTTTCGCAGAAAGGAATAGAGTCCCATTCCGATCAATGACATATGCAGGCCAGAAATCGCAAGAAGATGTCCCATTCCATTTTTCTGATACAGTTTCCGCATCTCCTCATCCAGCCCGCTCTTTTCTCCCAGTAAAATGGCACTCATCGTCCCGCCATAATAAGATCCCATCTTTGTCTGAAGCTGTCCTGAAAGTTTTTTTCTCCACTTCCACATTTCATTTTTTATCCGGTCATACAGCAAAGATTTTTCCGATTGTTTCTCCAGCGTATCCGCCCTGACCTTTACATGAATACCCTGCTTTCTGTAATACTCTTTCTGATCAAAATTACCGGGATTGCGTGCTGCATCAAAAGATTCCTTTTCCCCTTCCGCGATCACTTTATCTCCTATATTCAGTTGTTCTTTTAGCTGATCCGGTCTGATACAGACCACTAATTTCGATTCTTTCAGAATGGTTCCGGCGTATCTCACCTGATTTTTTCTGAGACAGACTGCCGTTATCTTTTCTTTTTCCCTGACCCACTCCACTGTACCACTGACGGAAACCTCTGTTCCGTCAGGAATTTCTTCTGCCAGGGTCATCTGCTGGTCTTTCGTATCTGCCAGCAGGCAGACACGAGCCAGTTGAACGGCCAGTACAAACAGACATGCCATTACTAATTTTCTTTTGATCATTCGTCGTCATTTACTGCGACCCAGTCCATATCTTTTTCCAAAGGCTGCGAAAGATCGATCTTTTCCATATAGACAGCCTTTGTCTCTCCATTGATCGTGATCTGTACCTGCGTGGCTTCTGTTCCCGCTATGATGGAGTCCACCAGAGAATAGATCGTGATCTCAGGCAGTACATCATACACACTCGTCAGAAAGGTACTGTCAAAGTTTACATAACATACATGATCCTTGATCGTAACACTCAGCAGATTCGTATCGGGATTGATCGTCGGGTACGCCCCGTTCCCCGTCGGACCCTGCATGAGCTTCTCCACGATCAGCTTTTCTTTTGGGACATTACTACTGTAACGGACATCCATCTTTTGCTCGACCAGCTTATCCCCTTTTTTATTTGCAAAATACAAAGTCAGCGTTCCACTTTGATAGGAGCTTAAAGAAGATCCGGTATTCTCTACAAAATCATCCTCATTCATCAGACCGATCACCGCTCCGTCTGCATTTTTCAACGGTTCGCCGTCTACAGAAAGACTGACTGCATTCACTCCGTCCAGTCTCAGAAGCGACTGGACGATTGCTGCACGCATCAGCTTTTCTTCCAGTGGTTTTACCGATCTGTATTCGCTATTGAAATCAACATCCAGGATACTTCCCCTGAGTTTGCAGTCCTGTACTTTGATCTTTTTGGAAATAGCCGGTGTATACCGGGTCTCGTCGGCCGGCTTCTGCATTTCCCTCAAAATGTCTTTCGCCTCTTCGACTACATCCTCCCCCTGAACCTCATAACTGACTTTCACCAGTCCGGTCTTGTCCGGATTCAGACAGTAGATATAATCATCCCCGTCCCTGACATTCGTTCTGCTTGAGCAGGCTGCCAGCAGCAGGATCATGAAGACACTCAGAATAAGAGCTTTTTTCTTTTTCCTTTTCATATATGCCCTCCTATGATGCCGCATAGATCAGAGGAATCCGCACTGTAAATGTTGTTCCCTCTCCCTCTGCACTGTACACCTTGATCGAGCCACGATGCACGATCACTGCATTTCTTGCGATTGCCAGACCCAGACCTGTTCCTCCGATTTCTCTTGAATGGGATTTATCCACGCGATAAAACCGTTCAAAAATATAAGCCTGATCTTCTTCCGGTATTCCGATCCCTGAATCTTCTACTTTTATATAAAAGAACTTATGGTCCGCATTCAGTGAGACATGCACCCAGCCATTGTCACGATTATATTTGATCGCATTTTCTACTAAATTGGAAATCGCAAGTGAGAATTTTGTCTCGTCAATCTCAGCCGTAACAGGGCGGAAACTCTCCATTACAATCTCAACATTCTTCTGCTGGGCGATCGGTCTGAGCCGTTTCAGGATCTGCTCTAACAGATTATTGATATTCATGGACTCAATATTCAGTGTCTGCCCTTTCTTGTCCATCTTTACAAGAGATAACAGATCTGTAATGATCTTATTCTCACGGTCGATTTCTTTTGCTATATCTCCCATGAACTCCTGATACATCTCTACCGGAACATTTTCCTGCTCCAGCAGAGAATCTGCCAGGACTTTCATTGAAGTCATCGGTGTCTTCAGCTCATGAGATACATTCGATACAAACTCTTCTCTTGAATCATCCAGAAGCTTCAGCCGTCCCATCATCTTATTGATCGACTCACTGATATTTTTCGTCTCTGTATAAGTATCTACATGGAGGATATCGTCACTGTACCCTGCACTGACATTCTCAATCGCTGAAGTAATCTTCCGCAATGGTCTTACTACCCTGTCTGCAAATATAACCGCAACAATCGCAAGCAGGATCATACATAATCCGATGATCAGTCCTCCCTGGGTATACAGGATATGAATAGAGTCCTCGATGCTGTCTGTAGATACACTCGCCACCATCACACCGATCGTATGTCTGCTTCCGATTTCTGTCACCGGTGCAGTCACTTCAATATAATGATTCTTTTTGTCGTAACTGTTCGTGCTTTCTCCCTTCATGCACCGGATCACATTTTCCGATACATCCATCCTGCCCTCATCCAGTCCGTAAGTATCTTTCACTACATTGAGATCTTCGTCAATCACCATAACCCGTCCGTTATAGATGTTTGTCAACTGGATCAGATCCGAATTGATCACTTCTGAAGATGTATCAGAAAAATAGTGATTCGTACTCATCTGATTCGTCACAATCGTACACTGGTTCTGGATCTCTGCTGTACGGAGGGCAACTGCACGGGTCTCATAAACCTTCACAATTCCCAGTAATGCTGCACTGCCGGGAATCAGTCCGGCAAGCATCACAACCAGGAATACCCGGAATCTCAGATTTTTAAAAATATTATCTTTTAGTCTGACCGTAAATTTACCCCTGGAAATAATAACCCACTCCCCACTTCGTATGTACATATTTCGGTTCACTTGGATTCATCTCGATCTTTTCTCTCAGGCGACGGATATGCACATCAACCGTTCTTGCATCTCCCGGATAATCATATCCCCAGATAAGATTCAGAAGATTTTCCCTGCTGTAGACCTTGTTCGGATTCATCGCCAGCAGCTCAAGTACATCAAATTCTTTCGCTGTCAGATTGATCTCTTTCTCCCCGATAAAGACTCTGCGTCCCTCGCAGTCGATCTTCATATTGCCTTTGACAAGCATCGGACTCTGAGCCGGTTCTTCTTTTCTTTTGGCGGTTCTCCGCATGATCGCCTTGATCCTTGCCTTCACCTCCAGAATATTGAACGGCTTCGTGATATAATCATCTGCTCCATATTCAAGTCCCAGGATCTTGTCCATATCTTCACTCTTTGCAGTCAGCATAACCACCGGCATATCAGAAAACTCCCGGATCTGCTGGCATACCTGAAATCCATCCAGTTTCGGAAGCATCACATCCAGCAGAACCAGATCATACTCACACTTCTTTGCGTACTCCAGTGCCTCTTCCCCGTCATATGCACAATCTACTTCCATACCTTCCTGTTCCAGGCTGAAACAGATTCCTTTCACGATCAATTTTTCATCATCTACAACTAAAATCTTCTTGCTCATATTCTTCTTTCCCGTCTTTTTGCTGCTATATTGTAATATCTTCTTTTATTTTATTAAATACTCCCTCTTTGATTCCCTCAATCTGCATCACGTCTTCAATGGAACGAAATGCACCATGCTCTTCCCGGTAACGCAGAATCTTTTCTGCTTTCGCTTCTCCGATACCGGGCAAAGTCATGAGTTCCTCTTTTCCGGCTGTATTAATATTTATCTTTCCCCTGGTATCCGCTGTTCCCGCGTTACTTTCCAACCCCTGATCCTGCAAAGAATAAGACTCTGCCTCATCCTGCTTTGGAACATAAATCCGCTCTCCGTCTGCCAGTACCCTTGCCTGGTTCAGCACTTCCGGTGCCGCCTCCTGGTTCACACCTCCGGCAAGTTCTATCGCTTCATATAATCTTGCGTCCTCTTTCAGTTCGTAAACTCCCGGAGCATTGACTGCCCCGCATACATAGACCCAGATCTTCTTCTCTGCACTTTTTTTACTCCCTGTATCCGTATCTCCTTCTGTCTGACCAGGCTTCTCCTGATCCTCACTTTTTCCCGAATCTTTCTGCGATACCTCCGGTTCCTGAGATACTTTTTCTGTCACTTCCTGCAGACCGTCCTCCTCTGACACACTGCATCCTGACACTGATAACACTGATAACAGTATCACGATCAGGCTCCATCCCCTGATCCATCTTTTCCATCCGTTCTTCATATCTGCCTCACATCCTTCTGACTGTGAGCCACCCCTTGTATGCCGGATAAAAATATTGTAACGAATTTCTGTCAGAATTACAATAGAAAATTTAAGGCTTTGTTACAGATGTATTACATTTGTTACCGATCGTAAGATCTGACAAAAGCATTTTCCTGTTTTCCTTATTTTGTACCGGAAAGCTGAAAGATCATAATTCCTGCCACCGCCAGAAGAAGTCCTCCTGCCTTTTTCCACGAGAATGGCTCCTGATCCATTCCGAAAAGTCCGAAGAGCTGGATCAGATAAGAAACCGCAAGCTGTGCAATCACAATCAATAACGCAGAACGTGCGGGTCCAAGGGCAGAAACGCTCTGAATGACTGTCCATGTGATCCCTGCCCCGATCACTCCTCCCAACAACATATAATGCGGTCTGACCTCCCATAAAGTTGAGACTGATTCCCGTCCCGTTGCCAACCAGACCACCACGCACAGTGCAAAAGCAGACAACTGTACCCAGCCGTTACTCACCCAGATCCCCGTTGATTTGGTCACCTGCGTATTAAAAATGCCCTGCACACTCATCAACGCACCTGATAAAAGTGCAATTAGAAAACCGGCCATCTTCCCATACCTCCTTTTGTATCCTTTTTGGCAAGATACTAAATAGTATGTACGACAGCCGGTTTCTTATTCGCCCTTTTCACTTCCGGGCAGATTCATTTCGGTTTCTTTTTTCTGTTTTCTTCTAAGCCAATGCCCGCTTCAGCTTTTCGATCATTTCATCAATATGCTTTTCTTCCACGATCAGTGGTGGAACAAAACGGATCACATTTCCCTGTGCCTGGATGATCAGGATTCCTTCCTCGATCGCCCTCTTATTCACTTCTGCAAGTGGCTTCGTCACTACAATTCCCTGCATCAGACCTTTGCCTTTACGCTCTGTCACGCAATCCAGTTCCTCTACCAGTTCGTCGAGTCTCTTTGTCAGATATGGTGCTACTGCATTAACATGATCCACGATATGATCCCGTTCAAAAATCTTGATCACAGTTTTGACAGCGGTACATGCCAGCGGATTTCCACCGTAAGTTGCACCGTGGTCACCCGGCTGAAGTGAATATTTTGCAACTTCTTCCGTCATTGCAAAGGCTCCTACCGGGATTCCGTTTCCGATTGCTTTTGCCATGGTCAGGATATCTGGTTTCACTCCAAATCCCTGCCATGCAAACATAGAACCTGTTCTTCCCATACCACACTGTACTTCGTCACAGATCATCAGGATTCCATTCTCATCACAGATCTTACGGATTCCCTCCATGAACTCCTGCGTGGCAAGGTTGATTCCACCTTCTCCCTGAAGCGGCTCTAAAATGATTGCACAGGTCTTATCGCTCACCAGTGCCTTTACACTGTCAAGATCATTGAACGTAGCAAATTTCACTCCGGGAACTACCGGTTCAAACGGTTCTCTGTAGGAATCGTGTCCTGTCACTGATACAGCACCGAAGCTTCTTCCATGGAAAGAATTGTTCATTGCAATAAATTCATAGCGTCCGGTCTTTTTTGTATAGGCATATCTTCTTGCAGCTTTTAATGCACCTTCATTTGCCTCTCCGCCACTGTTGGTAAAGAAAACTCTGTCCATTCCTGAAATACGGTTCAGTTCCTGTGCAGCTTCTCCGCAGCTTTCATGATAATAAAGATTGGATGTATGATATAACTTGTCAATCTGATCTTTTAATGCCTGATTCAGTTCTTTATTGTCATATCCGAGACCTGACACTGCAAATCCTGCTGCAAAATCCAGATATTCTTTTCCTTCTGTATCATAAAGATACATTCCTTCACCATGATCCAATGCAATCGGGAAACGATTGTATACATGGATCAGATTTTCTTCTGCTGCCTGTATCTTACTGTTCACCATTGTAATACCTACTTTCTTTCCTGCTCAAAATTGCTGTACCGATTCCCTTATTGGTAAAGATCTCCAGGAGGAGACAATGTGGGATTCTTCCGTCAATGATATGTACCCTTGATACTCCGCTTTCAATGGCATCGATACAGTTCTGCAGCTTCGGAAGCATGCCTCCTCCGATATATCCATCTCCGATCAGATGCTTTGCCTCTTCGACTTCCAGCTCTGAGATCAGTGTAGACGGATCTTTCGGATCTTTGTAAACGCCCTCAATGTCTGTCAGGAATGCTAGTTTCTCTACCTGCATCGCACGTGCAATGGCACATGCCGCATCATCTGCATTGATATTGTAGGTATTATAATCATCATCCATTCCGATTGGGCAGATGATCGGAAGAAAATCCTTTTCCAGAAGATCATAAAGGATCTGAGCATTGACCTGCTTGACATCTCCGACAAATCCGATATCTTCTCCATTGGAAAGCTTCTTTTCTACTTTCAGGAGTTCTCCGTCTTTTCCACTGATCCCGATTGCCCGCACACCTAAGCTCTCTACAAGCTGGACAAGGCTTTTGTTGACACGTCCCAGTACCATCTCAGCGATCTCCATGGTCTCTTCGTCTGTTACACGCAGTCCATTGATAAACTGCGGTTCCTTTCCGACTTTTCCGACCCACTTACTGATCTCTTTTCCTCCGCCATGCACAATGATCGGTTTGAATCCACAAAGCTTCAGAAGTGTCACATCTTCGATCACATGACGTTTCAGTTCTTCGTCTACCATGGCACTTCCACCATATTTCACAACAATGATCTTACGGTTAAAACGTTGGATATAGGGCAGTGCCTCAATCAGGACTTCTGCTTTCTCAAGATATTTCTGCATATTATCGTTCATTTTTTCAAATTCTCCTTAACTTCTGTAATCTGCATTAATGTCGATGTATCCATGAGTCAGGTCACATCCCCAGGCTGTTGCTTCTGCTTCCCCTGCCTTCAGATCAGCCGTTGCTGTTACCTTTTCCTGTGAAAGGATCTCTGTTGCTTTTTCCTCACTGTAGTCCACGGCTGTTCCGTCTTTGATGATCTGCAGTTTTCCGGCTGTACTCTCGAAATACAGATCTACCTTTTCCGGATCGAACTTTGCACCCGAATATCCCATTGCACATAAAATTCTTCCCCAGTTGGCATCATGTCCCGCGATCGCTGCTTTTGTCAGATTGGAGCAGACAACCGACTTTGCGAGAGTCTTGGCCTGCTCTTTCGTCTTCGCACCGACCACTTTTACTTCAAATAATGCCGTAGCACCTTCTCCGTCTCCTGCCATCATCTTTGCCAGTGTCTCATTGACATAATGAAGAGCCTCCTGGAATACCTCAAATTCCGGTGTTCCTTTTTTGATCTTCTTATTTCCTGCCATTCCGTTTGCCAGCAGAAGAGCCGTATCATTCGTGGATGTATCTCCGTCTACCGAGATCATATTATAAGTTTCTTCCACATCATTGCTCATGGCTTTCTGCAGAGCTTTTCTTGAAATAACTGCATCCGTTGTAATAAATGCAAGCATGGTACACATATTCGGATGGATCATTCCTGATCCCTTTGCCATTCCGCCGATCGTTACCGTCTTATCTCCGATCTGGAACTGCACAGCAACCTCTTTCTTCTTTGTATCCGTCGTCATGATCGCTTTTGCTGCTTCTGTTCCGCTCTCAATGCCAGCCTTTTTCACTTTTGCAAGCTCTGAGATACCTGCTTTGATCCTGTCGATCGGAAGCTGCATTCCGATCACACCGGTAGATCCGACCAGCACGCCCGCTTCTTCGATTCCGAGTACCTTTGCCGCCTCTTTTGCTGTCTCCTGGCAGTACATCATTCCCTCTACACCGGTACATGCATTGGCAATCCCTGAGTTAATGATCACTGCCTGTGATTTCTGCTTATTCTCCACGATCTGCCTGTCCCATCTGACCGGTGCAGCTTTCACTACATTCGTCGTAAATGTTCCCGCAACCTTGCATGGCTTTTCACTGTAGATCAGTGCCATGTCCGTACGTCCCTGATATTTGATCTGTGCTGCCACTGCCGCTGCCTCAAATCCTTTTGCAGCCGTCACTCCGCCTTTGATTATCTCCATCGTATCCGCTTCCTTTCTCCTCACTGCCACCTGACCGACAGACTTTTCTCACTGCTCATTAAATGCAGTTATATTTGCCTCATTCAATGTAAAATCATAATAATTCAGATCCAAACGCTCTGTCCATCCGATCGTATTCCAAAACGCATTTCCTATATCATTCTGGGTAAATGCGATCAGGGATACTTTATTGATCTTCTCGTCCTGCAATGCTTTCATGGCATATACGACCATGTCTTTTCCGATCCCATGTCTCCGGTATGCCTCATCCACACAGACATGATACAGACAGCCTCTTCTTCCATCATGTCCGCACAGGATACTTCCAACCACCTTTCCATCTTCAACGGCAACCACACTGGTCGTCGGATTTCTCTTCAGGAAACGCTCTACACCTTCTCTTGAATCATCAATACTGCGGATTCCGAATCCTTTGATCTTTTTCCACAGTGCATACACTCCGTCATAATCATCAATCGTCATTACACGTATCATCTATATACCACCTTTATCGCTTTACGGGAACATCGGAACTAATTCCAGTCCTTCATCCTCCGGAAGACCGAACAGAAGATTCATATTCTGTACTGCCTGTCCTGCCGCACCTTTCACCAGATTGTCGATCGCCCCCATCATAATGATGCGGTTCGTTCTCGGATCGATCTTAAATCCGATATCTACATAGTTGCTGCCCTCTACCCATTTCGTCTCCGGGCATACATCCCGATCCAGCACTCTGACAAATTTTTCTTTTGCATAGTACTGATCATAAACTGCCTTTACTTCTTCATATGTAACTTTCTTTTTCAGTGTTGCATACTCTGTCGCAAGGATTCCTCTGTTCATCGGCACAAGATGTGGTGTAAAGTTCAAGACCACTTTCTCACCGGATGCATAGCCAAGCTGTTCCTCGATTTCCGGTGTATGCCGGTGCGTTGCAACACCGTACGCTTTGATATTCTCATTCACTTCACAATAGAGATTCGGAAGCTTTGCACCTCTTCCTGCTCCTGAAGTTCCGGACTTCGCATCTATGATCAAAGTACTCATATCAATCAGACCTTCTTTTGCAAGCGGATAAGCTGTCAGGATCGAGCAGGTTGTATAACATCCCGGATTTGCAACAATCCTTGCGGATTTTACCAGATCCCTGTTGATCTCACAAAGTCCGTAAACTGCCTCATCAATATACTGCGGTGCTTTATGTTCGATCTTATACCACTCTTCATATACATTGACATCTTTCAGGCGGAAGTCTGCACTCAGATCAATGATCTTCGTCTTGGACAGGATCTCCTCGTTGACCAGCGATGCACAAAGTCCCTGCGGCGTTGCCGTAAAGATCACATCTACCTGATCTGCCAGCTCTTCCATATTGTCATCCATGCACTTTGCATCCACGATCTGGAACATATTCCTGTATACATCTGCATACTTCTGGTCTACATAGCTTCTGGAACCATACCATTTAATTTCTGCATCTTTATGTCCCATTAATATACGAACAAGCTCCCCGCCTGCATATCCGGTCGCTCCGATAATTCCGACTTTAATCATAATTCTTCTCAAGTCCTTTCATTTTTACTATGCTATGGTAACGTACTGCCATATGCCATATCATTTTATGATATACCACCTTTTATAGGAAGTAAAGTATTTCCATTAAAAAAACTGTCTCTAAAAATTTGCCTCTCCTTTTCAGTCCATTCTCTGCTTTCATCTGGCATATCATGCGGTTTACTTGCATAATAATACATCTTTTATGCATATTATGCAAGTAGTATTTCAAAATAAGGGTGGACAGGCTTCTGGCACACCACTTTAATGTGTCTGCCTTTTCCTGTCTCACCCTTATATTTTTTCTGCTATTTTCTTATCTGTCCATTCCCAAAAATAATATATTTGGTTGTTGTCAGTGCATTCAGTCCCATCGGACCTCTTGCATGAAGTTTCTGCGTACTGATTCCGATCTCTGCCCCGAATCCAAATTCAAAGCCATCCGTAAATCTTGTGGACGCATTCACATAAACTGCTGCCGCATCGATCTCATCCTGAAACTGCAATGCATTTGCATAATCTTTGGTAATGATCGATTCTGAATGTCCTGTATTATAACGGTTGATATGATCGATCGCCTCCCGGAGCGAATCCACTGTCTTAACTGAGATCACTGCATCCAGGTACTCTGTTCCCCAGTCTTCTTCTGAAGCCGGAATGATCTCTTTGCTCACTGTACAGGCTCTCTCGTCTCCACGTATCTCTACATTATGTGCTTTCAGCTTCTTCACGATCTCCGGCATTGCCTTTGAAAGAATACCGGAATGGATCACCAGTGACTCACAGGCATTGCACACACCCATTCTCTGCGTCTTGGCATTCTCGATGATCTCGGCTGCCATCCTGATATCCGCAGATTCATCTACATAAATATGGCAGTTTCCGGTTCCCGTCTCAATGACCGGCACGGTGCTGTTCGCAACTACGTTTGCGATCAGCCCTGCCCCGCCTCTTGGGATCAGAACATCAATCCAGCCATGCATCTTCATCATCTCATTGACAACTTTCCTGTCCGTATCCTCAACCAGAATGATCAGATCCTGGTTGAGCTTTTCTTTTCTGAGACCGTCCTTCACTGCATGGACGATCGCCTGATTGGAATAGATTGCATCACTGCCGCCTCTGAGGATCACTGAATTTCCGGTCTTGAAGCAAAGTCCAAATGCATCAGCCGTCACATTCGGTCTGGACTCATAAATGATCCCGACCACTCCCAGCGGCACTCTTTTCTGTCCGATCCTGAGACCGTTCGGTCTCGTCTTCATCGAGAGAACCTCTCCCACCGGATCATCCAGTGCTGCGATCTGCCTGAGACCTTCCGCCATATCTGCGATCCGCCGTTCTGAAAGCTCCAGTCGGTCGATCAGCGACTGCTTCACGCCCTTTTTCTTCGCTGCTTCAATATCCTTTGCATTCGCATCCAGGATCAGTTGCTGCTCTGCTACCAGCTCATCTGCTACTGCAAGCAGTCCCCGGTTCTTATCCGCTGTGCCAAGCTTCGCAGCACTTCTTGATGCATCTTTGGAACGCTTTGCCAGCATCTGCATATAACTTTCCATCATTCCGTCTCCTTTCAGTTTCTGATTGAAACCTATTTTATCATACCTGGATCCGGTCTGCAATCTCATTTCCCAGTACAAATCTCGTATCCTGTACTGCAATGATCACTCCGTCTGTCATCTTCTGGATTACCTGCACATCACATCCTTCTTCTACATGATGACTGTGCAGGAACTCCAAAACTTCCGGAAGTCCGAACATCCACTTGATCGTATAGTTCTCCCCTGCTTTTGCATCTGATAACGCCTGCATAACAATCCCTCCTTTTTTTCATTTTAGAAAAGATCCGCAGGGTTAGTCAATCGCAATCTTTGTTGCCATTTTGCAACGGAAGTTGCCTTTCTGCAACCAATCTCAATTTCAGATATTTTACAGTTCTTTCATCCAGATATCCCGCAAAAATCCACCATATTTTTCTTTTGTCAGTATTTTTTTGTATCCCTGTCTTTTCACATTCTCCCTGCTGAATTTATTTTCCGGATGAACCGTACAGAGAAGATAACGATAACCCTCTTTGTGAAGCTTTCGCTCCGCAGTCTGCATCATTTCATATTGTAAATGCATTCCTCTGTATTCAGGAAGTACCACAACCGTATCCATAATGGCACACTCATACAACTGCCTGCCCTGCATACCGATATCGTACCCCAGATTTTCTTCTTCCATCCCCGGCAGGACAACAAAAAACATTCCAGCCAGTTGTCCGCTGCTGCAATCCTTTGCCACATACAGCCATCCCTGATCTTTCCTCATCCACCGGTCAAATTCTTCCAGGCTTTCTGCCACAAACCAGCTTTTTTCTTTCATCTTTTCTTCCGTACTCTGTACCAGTCGGACCGCTTCTTCCAGCGATTCTCTGCCCGCCCGGAAGATTTTTATTTCTTTCTTTTCCATCCCCTGCTCTTCTTAGCTCCTTCACTGTCTCATTGCTTTATTTTTCTGCTTTTCCGTTGCCCCTCTTTCACTGACCGCTTCTTTCTCTCCATCCAGCTTCAGGACTGCCCGCTGCTGTGCAGTATAGATAGAACTTCCTCCATTCATAAGATACGCAAGGATACATACAACTACCAGCGGAATTGCATTTTCTGTTCCAAATACTTCCAGTCCGATCATAACCGGAGCGAGCAGTGTATTGGTCGCACTGCCAAATACAGCCGCATAGCCAAGTGCTGCACAGACCACAGGGGAAATACCGAGCAGATTTCCTGCAAGGATTCCCAATGATGCCCCGATAGAGAAAAGCGGTGTCACTTCTCCGCCCTGAAAGCCGATTGCCAGTGTCAGAACCGTAAATCCCAGCTTCAATATCCAGTCATACCCATAGATCGTTCCATTTTCAAAGGCCGCTGAAATAAGGTTCGTTCCCAGTCCACTGTATCTGCCTCCGTGAAAAAGGAACAAAAGAACTGCAAGAAATACTGCCACTGCTCCGATCCTTATGTATGGATTTTTTATGGCATTGCCCATCCGTTTTTTCATCCATTGCAGTGTTCCTGAAAAAAGTCTTCCGACCAGCCCGAACAAAATTCCAAGAACGATCAGACTCAGGATCACCTTTGTCTCTGACAGATCCAGCTTCTCACCGATCACTGCTGTAAACTTTTCCAGTCCCAGTATATGAGAGGTAAAAGCGGCTGTGTAAGCACTGATCATTGCCGGCAGTAATGCTTCATACTGCATATATCCTGAAGCGATCACCTCCATTGCAAAAAAGACTGCTGCCAGCGGGGTCTGAAAAAGTCCTCCGAAACCTGCTGCCATTCCGGCAACCAGCATAATCCTGTCATTTTCCGGGCAGCGAAATTTTTTTCCTGCCTCGTGGGATATCACAGCACCGATCTGTACTGCCACTCCTTCTCTTCCCGCACTTCCTCCAAACAGATGCGTCAGCCATGTTCCAACGATTACCAGTGGAACAAGTGCCAGTGGGATCGATTTTCTTTTTTTCTGTCCGGTTTCCAGTACCAGCGTCATTCCTTTCAGACTTTCTTCACTGAACCGGTGATACATCCACACGATCAGCAGTCCTGCAACCGGAAGAAATGGCAGCAGATATCTGTAATGAGCTGTCCTGAAATCTGACAGCCATAAAAGTCCTCTTCCGAAGATTGTATCAATGGCACCGACTGCCACTCCGGTGACCAGTGCCAGAATGCTGTACCGGATCGTGCATTTTATTTTTTCCTTCATTTTCCTGACCTCTTTTTTGCTCTTCTATAATAAGATGATGTCGGGTTCAAAAGCCCCCGACATCATCTTATCGGATTCAGATTTTTTTTGCAACGACCTTGTATTTTTCCCGGGTAATTTTATTATTTTTCCCATTCTGCATTCATCTGTTATATACTGATACTCAGATACCCAATATTTTAAAAAGAAAGAAGGATCTGTAAAATGAAAAAAAGACTGATAGACTGTACTGCCCGTGAACTGGCAGCTTATACAAAAGAGGATCTGCTCAGGGCGATCGCCGAGAGTGAGGGCCGCGTACTTGCCACTGAAACGATTGGAACGGTTACACCCATGCTTGTAAATATCACGAATGCAGAATTTGTTGCTTCGCTGGGATCCGATTTGATCATGCTCAATATCTTTGATGTGAATCACCCAATAATCCAGGGACTTCCTGATGTTGCCCCGGAGGATACGATCCGGGAAATCAAAAGACTGACCGGGAAAATGGTTGCCATCAATCTGGAGCCTGTTGCGTATGTGCCAAAATCCAGTCAGGAAGAAGAATCTGTCTGGGATCTTACTTCAGGACGCTGTGCCACGGTGGAAAATGCAAAAAAGGCGGCTGACATGGGGGTTGATATGATCATTCTGACCGGAAATCCGGGAATCGGGGTAGAAAATCAGGCCATCATTCACGCACTTACCCAGTTGAAAGAAGCAGTTGGTGACCGGGTCATCCTGACTGCCGGAAAAATGCACGCTTCCGGTATTGCTTCTGAAGCAGGTGAAAACATTCTCACACCGGAAGATGTGGATCAGTTTATTGAAGCCGGAGCTGATGTGATCCTGCTTCCGGCTCCCGGAACTGTTCCGGGCATCACTTTGGAGTATGCACGTACCCTGATCCGTCAGGCCCATGCAAAAGAAGCTCTCGCCATGACTACGATCGGTACTTCCCAGGAAGGGGCGGATGAGGCAACGATCCGTCAGATTGCTCTGATGTGCAAGATGGCAGGGGCAGACATCCATCATATCGGAGACAGCGGATATATGGGAATGGCTCTTCCTGAAAATATCACTGCCTACAGCGTTGCGATCCGCGGGAAACGCCATACTTACCGCAGAATGGCTTCTTCTTTGGTACGTTAAATCACCGGATCGTCACTCATTCCTGCATCTGTCATTCTGAATTTTATGCATATGCAGGAATATTTTTGTATTTTTATGCATATATTTGCATATTTTATGTATATTAATTGATTTTATAAATTTTCTCTTGCATAATTATAAAATCTAGTGTATAGTATTCTGTAGCTTATCGAAGCGGAGATTGACAGGACTGCGGTTTTCGCAGGATCCCCTCTCGGTATCTTACCCAGAACCAAAGAGGTATAAATTACATTCAGGAGGCATGAAAAATGAGTAAAGAAAAAGTTGTATTGGCATATTCCGGTGGTCTTGATACCACAGCGATCATTCCCTGGCTGAAAGAGACATTTAATTATGATGTTGTCTGCTGCTGCATCGACTGCGGACAGGGAGAAGAGCTTGACGGACTGGATGAAAGAGCAAAGCTTTCCGGAGCTTCTAAATTATATATTGAAAATATCGTTGATGAGTTCTGTGATGACTTCATTGTACCTTGCGTAAAAGCAGGTGCAGTTTATGAGAACAAATATCTTCTCGGAACATCCATGGCCCGTCCGGCGATTGCAAAGAAACTGGTTGAGATCGCACGAAAAGAGGGTGCGGTAGCCATCTGCCATGGTGCTACAGGAAAAGGAAATGACCAGATTCGTTTCGAGCTTGGAATTAAGGCACTTGCTCCTGATATTAAGATCATCGCTCCATGGCGTATGACAGATGTATGGACAATGCAGTCCCGTGAAGACGAGATTGAATACTGCAGGCAGCACGGCATTGATCTTCCATTTGACGTAAAGCACAGCTACAGCCGTGACCGTAACTTATGGCATATCAGCCATGAGGGGCTGGAGCTTGAAAATCCTGCCAACGAGCCAAATTATGATGACCTGCTCGTATTAAGCACGACTCCTGAGAAAGCTCCTGACAAAGATGAATACGTTACAATGACTTTTGAAGCCGGTGTTCCGAAGAGCGTCAACGGAAAAGAAATGAAAGTTTCTGATATCATCAGAGAGCTGAACGAACTTGGCGGAAAGCATGGAATCGGTATTGTTGATATCGTTGAGAACCGTGTCGTTGGAATGAAATCCCGTGGTGTCTATGAAACTCCTGGCGGAACGATCCTGATGGCTGCTCACGAACAGCTTGAAGAGCTTGTCCTTGACCGTGCTACATATGAAGTTAAAAAAGACCTTGGAAATAAATTCGCACAGATCGTATATGAGGGAAAATGGTATACACCATTGCGTGAAGCCATCCAGGCATTTGTCGATGTAACGCAGCAGTATGTGACCGGTGAAGTCAAATTCAGACTTTACAAGGGAAATATCATCCGTGCCGGCGAGACATCTCCTTATTCTCTGTACAGTGAATCTCTTGCAAGCTTCACTACAGGTGATCTGTATGACCATCATGATGCTGACGGATTTATCAATCTGTTCGGACTGCCACTGAAGGTTCGTGCAATGAAGATGCAGGAAGTTGAGACTCAGAAGAAATAATTCTTTCCGATAAATCTTACGATTATGTCGGGGGCAAAAGCCCCCGACTTTTTTTTACTTTTCATCCTTCTCACGATCTGTCCTGGCTTTTCTTCAAAGAGTTTTATCCTTTTATTTTTCCTTTTATCTCCGGGATCGTCATTTTTTCTTCTCGCATTTTCCGAATCTTATAGATCATCTCTATACTTTCTTCCCGTCTGTAACGCCGGGTCAGATTTTCCTCTGCCTGCTCAAATGGCAGCATCCCTTCTTCCGTATAAAACTTCAGTGTACTGTATCTCACACCGGTCAGCCTGACAAGCTCCCCGATTGTTACATACTCTGACTGTTCTATCACTTCCATGCTTCTCTGTCTGGACATTTTCTCACCTTTTCTTCTCTACCAGTATACCGGAACAAGATTTACGCCCTGGATCGGCACTTTATAGGATCTTCTTGTTGCCGGAAAAATACGATAATACATACCGTCTATTTTCAGGAGCGTCTCGCTGCCTGATCTGACTTCCTCAACATTATGTCCCATCTTTCTCAAAAAATCAACTGCAGCACTTCTCCGTTCTTCTACATTCGTCCCAAATACCACACAGTCAATAAAGATTGCTTTTCTTCTCTCCAGATATGGGAATGCCAGACTGACTCCCTCTAAATAAGGATTTTCAAACAGTTTACTTTTTGCCCGCAGGAAACGCCCTGTAAAGCTCTCAAAAATACTGTGAAATTCTTTTTCCCACAAGATTCTGCAATATTCGTTCTCCGCAGCCATTCCATTCACCCGTTCAAGTACCCTTTCCTGTTCCGTTGCTGAAAACAGATCATGGATACAGCCGCTTTCACGCAGGAGCCACAGGAGACTCAGACACTCCATCGTAATTTCTCCGTCATCCAGGATTTCTGCCCGCAGACATTCCCTGATCCTGAAATAAGTCTGTTCTTCACTCCGATATGATTTCAGTTCAATCCCTGATGAATAATAATTCAGATCGCACCCAAGAAGATCCGGGATCTCGCACAACAGACCTTCCTTTTCCAAAGATTCTTTCACTTTCTGCTCAATCTGACGCTCTTTCTTTTTATTCATATTCTTAGCTGCCTGTACCGCTTTCTCCGCTTCTTCAGCAAATTCAGATAAAGAACATCCTTCTTTTTCCAAAACCGGCATCAGCACTTCCGCTGCCGTGACCGCACGAAGCACCGCACTTTTTGCCACGGATCTGTGAAGGCTTTCCTGCCCTTCCAATGCTATAAGTGCATATTGCTCTGATAAGTTTAACTCTCTCATCCCCGGTCCTCCTTCTCAATTTCAATTATTTTCTCCGTAAATGATCATTCTCTTGACTTCAATCATCTACCATTACTACTTGCTACTCGCCGCTTACTACTTATTACTTACCACTTACCACTTACCACTTACTACTTACGATTTAAATATAACCTGCAAAATCTTTCCTGTCAAGTCAATAAAAAGGAACATCTCTTATGAATCTTGGTATGGTGTGCTGCCTATACCGATCCATAAAGAAATGTTCCCTTTTTTCGTCTGTATCACTGCTCTGTAGCAGTTTTCATAGAATTTCTATCTATTCACTTTCTCTGTCATTCGTCAGTTTCAGCTTATCCAGTACATAGAACATCAGTCCCATCAACATGCCGATCACACATGCCAGTACCATTCCTGATAACTGGATACTTCCAAACTGTACCGTAATGCCTGACAATCCTACTACAAAAATAACGGATGTCATTGCCATATTTCTTGACTTACCATAATCCACCTGAGATTCAACAAGAATACGGATACCCGATGTACCGATCATACCATACAGCAGGAAGGAGATTCCTCCGATCACCGGACCTGGAATGGTATTAATCAGAGTTGTCATCTTTCCGATAAAGGAACAGATAATGGACAGCACCGCTGCTCCTCCGATCACATAGACACTGTAAACCTTTGTCATTGCCATAACTCCGATATTCTCTCCGTAAGTCGTTGTCGGTACAGAACCGATCAGGCCGGAGATCATAGTCGAAAAGTTATCTGCGAATAAAGATCTGTGCAGTCCCGGATCTTTTAAAAGATCTCTTCCGACGATCTTACTTGTTACGATCTGATGTCCGATATGCTCCGATGCAATGACCAGAAGTACCGGAAGAATGATCACGATCGCCTCCCATTTGAACTTTGGTGTTGAAAAATTCGGGAGTGAAAAAAGCGGTGCTGCAGCAACTTCTGAGAAATCTACGATTCCGCAGAGCAACGCAGCAACATATCCTGCAATGATCGCAATCAGGATCGGGATCACGGCAAGGAACTTGCGGAATACAACCGATCCAAGTACTGCCGTCAGTAACGTTACTAAAAACACAATCACATTCTTACTGTCGATCACTTCATCTTTCAGTCCTGCATTTGATGCTGCTGTTCCTGCAAGTTCCAGACCGATCAGTGCTACTACCGGTCCCATGGCTGCCGGTGGAAGTACCACATCGATCCAGTCCGATCCAAACTTATAAATAATCAGAGATAAAACACATCCGCAGAATCCGACTGCAACAAAGCCTCCCAGTGCATAACTGTATCCCCATTTTGAGATAACAATTCCAGCCGGTGCAAGAAACGCGAAACTCGAACCAAGATATGCCGGTGCTCTCCCCTTCGTGATCAGGATGAATAATAAAGTCCCAAGACCGTTCATGAATAATACAACTGCCGGATTGATTCCAAATACAAATGGCACAAGTACTGAAGCACCGAACATCGCAAACATATGCTGAATACTCAATGGAACAAGCATCTTAAATGGAACTTTCTCATCAACCTGAATAATTCTTTTGTTCTCCATGTTACAATTTCCTCCTCTTCTCTCTTCTGATCCTCTTGCACAGAATATGAAAACTGCACTATCAAATCACTTTTTTTATTTTACCATATCCTTGCTTACCTGACTACTTTTTTATCATTACCAAAGGACTTTTCCTCTCACTGTATCTTCTTTTTCCCTGCATTTTTCCGCACTTTTTTCAGGATACTGATGTTTTTCCACATCCTGCCTCTATCACACGGAAAAGATTCCCATAAGCGATCTTTTCTGTCTGCCGTGACGTGATCCCCGCTTTCTGAAATGCATCCCATACCAGTTCTATCCTCTCTGCTCCTTCCAGCTTTTCCGGCAGATCTTTTCTTTCAAATCCATCAAAATCCGTTCCCAGTGCCACTGCATCTTCTCCTGCCATCCGGATCATCCGCTTTGCATGTTCTGCCAGCATTTCCAGTCCTGCCCTCTCTTTCTTTTCAGTCAGGAAAGCAGAATAAAAATTCAATCCCACAACACCGCCTTTTTCGCCCACTGCACGGAGCATCTCATCCGTCAGATTTCTCGGATGTCTGCAAAGTTCCCTGCAATTTGAGTGAGACGCTACAATAGGATCAGTACTGTACCGGATGCAGTCCCAGAATCCTCCGTCCGACAGATGGGATACGTCCACCAGCATCCCAAGTTCGTTCATTCGTCTGACCACTTCGATTCCAAATGGCTTCAGCCCCCGCTGCATGACCTCTGTATCTCTGCTGTTGGGACTGCCGATACAGTTCTCATAATTCCAGGTCAGGGTGAGTAATCTGACGCCCTGTTCATAAAGCTGTTCCACCCGTTCTGCTTTTCCGTTCAGCACACCACCTTCTTCTACCGTAAGTATCCCTGCATACTTCTTTGCCTGCTCCGCTGCTTCCAGTTCTGCCCCTGATCCTGCAACACAAAATTCTTTCGCTTCCTCTTCATGCACCGACTGGATCAGTTTTTCTGCTGCATCAAAAGCTTCTTCCCATCCCGGATATTCCGCTGCATTTACATAGCATGCGAAAAATTGTGCAACAGAATCACTTTTCTTCAATCTCTCGATATCCACACACAATTTATTTTTCCAAAGCGTTCCTTCACTTCTCTTTCTAAATAATTCACTTACTGTATCACAATGCATATCCATCCATTTCATGACACTCACCTCAGTCCTATGTATATTTTTTTCATTTCTTTCATACTCTATCATACATCATAATCCACAGTTTCATAACAGAATTTTTGCCGGACACCGGCAGTCATCAGAACAGGAGGATCTTTATGCAGCCAAAAATCGGAATCGTCATCTGCGGACTGGAGGGAAATCATCAGTTTGTCTCCAATCCTTATATCCAGTCTGTCCGGTATTCTCATGGACTTCCCCTTCTTCTGCCTCTGGTACGCTCAGAAGATCTGCTGAATCAGTATGTTTCCCTCTGTGATGGATTTCTCTTTTGCGGAGGCGGCGATATCACACCGCTCCTTTTTGGTGAATCCCCTCTTCCCGGGAACGGACGTACAAGCATCTCTACCGATATTTTTCAACTGCATCTGATGAGACAGATTCTTTCTTCCCGTAAACCTGTCTTCGCCATCTGCAGGGGAATGCAGCTTCTGAACGTTGCCTGTGGTGGGACGATCTGGCAGGATTTTTCTCTGATTCCCGGAAAGACACTGGATCATATGCAACAAACCGATGTTCGCAGTGATATCAGTCATAAAATCCGTATCGGCAGGACAGGACATTTACGGAAATGTCTCGGAACTTCTCTCTATGTCAACAGTTTCCACCATCAGGCTGTCAATCTCACCGGAAAAGGCATCATAGTCACTGCCCGTGCCTGTGACGAAACGATTGAAGCGATCGAACTGAAAGATTATCCTTTTGGTGTCGGTGTCCAATGGCATCCTGAATGTATGTTCCGCACTTCTCCTGAAATGCGGACACTTTTTAAAAATTTTGTAGAACATTGTTCTGTTTCCGGTGAATAATTTCTGCAAAATAAACCATACTATTCCCGTACCGAAAAAGATCCACCGGATCTTTTGATCGTATGCTTCGCAATTAAAACTGACTGACAAGGAGGAAGTAAACCATGGGAGAGATATCCATTCTCGATCTGCAGAATCTCCGCCATCTGATTGGCGGATATGCAACAACTTATTCAAAAATGACAGACTACGCTTCTCAGACGGAAGACCCGGAAGTCAAAAAATTATTTCAGGATGCGGCAGATTCCGCAATGAAAAATAAGCAGGAACTGATGAAATTTTTATAAGCAGCTTCAGCCCAAAACCCTAAAATTTCAACAGGGAACTCCAAAATGAAATAGAAAAGAGGAATGATCATGAACGAAAAGACAATGGTTGCCGATGCCCTCACCGGTGTCAACGGTGAATTAAAAATGTTCGGGGATATGATCCCACAGACAGAAAATAAGGAACTTAAGCAGTGTCTTAAGCAGATCCGCTCCCAGTGCGAGATGTCCCAGGAAAAGCTGTATCAGATCGCCCGTGAAAAAAGTTACTACGTTCCGGCAGAGAAAGCCACTCGTGAAGAAGTCGAACATGTAAAATCAATTCTTTCAGCAAACTGATAACAGCAAAATGGTGTGATCCCACTTTTCAGATCACACCATTTTTTATCTACCGTTTTTTCTTCTACAGCTTTCTTTTTCTGCAGCCTTCATTTCAGGCTTTTTTTTCTTCTTTCTCTGCTTTTCCTGATTTTTCCCACAGTTCATCCGCTTTCTTTTTCCATATTGATGCGTACTGTTCGCATTTTCCACAAAGATGCTCTACGCTCTCCGGTGACTGAAGATCGGTTGACTTTGCACCGGTCTCATGTACCATCTGCTGTAATTTTTCAGGATTTTCAAGCATCGGGCATGGACGGAGATGATTCTTATTAAATGGCTGGTTATTATGGTAAGCCATAAATAACGGCTGGCGTAATGCATCCAGTACACTGACTTCTTTAATATTGGCACTGGAATAATGGATGAATACACATGGCTCTGCATCTCCATTTGCATTGATATGGAAGTAATTTCTGCCTCCTGCAATACATCCTCCAACGTATTCTCCGTCGTTCTGGAAATCAAATGCAAAAATCTGCTTTCCACCGGTAAAGCCACGGATTTCTCTTACTCGGTGATACATATACTCTCTCTGCTCTTTTGTCGGAAGCAGATCTACTGCCGCATCATTTCCAACCGGCATATAATGGAAATACCATGCATAACGGCATCCTTTTTCAATGATCATATCCAAAAATTCATCGGATGTAACCGTCTCAATATTGGCTCTTGTATAGCAGATCGATGTTCCAAAGATCTGTCCATGAGCTTTCAGAAGATCCATCGCATGCATGACTTTTTCATAGACACCTTTTCCACGACGACCATCATTAACTTTCTCATATCCTTCCAGACTGATGGAAAGAGTCAGATTTCCTACCCGTTCCATCTCATTACAAAATTCTTCATCTACAAGCGTTCCATTCGTAAATGCATGGAATTCGCAGTCATTGTGCTTCTCACATAACCGGATAATATCTTTTTTTCTCACAAGCGGTTCTCCGCCGGTAAGCATATACAGATAAATACCAAGCTCCTTCCCCTGCGTGATCACACGATCCATATCTTCAAAAGACAGATTCAGCAAATGTCCGTATTCTGCTGCCCAGCATCCGGTGCATTTCAGATTACAGGCACTCGTCGGATCCATCAGGATCAGCCACGGTACATTACACTGATATTTTTCTCTTGCCTCATGCATCACTTTGGTTCCATAAAGCATTGCATCAAATCCAAGGTTCAGCGCTGTCGTCTTTAATACATTCGGGCTTACCTCATCAAATAAACGGTTCAGATACTGCATCCACTTATTTTCAGGATCCTGGATCATTTTTCTTGCTGCTTCATATGACTCCGGTTTAAACCGGTCTTTTGCGAAACTTTCCGTCAGATCTACAACCTTCAGAAGTGCTTTTGTTCTGTCGTCATTCTTATTTACATACTTTAAAACTGCATCTGCTGCCACGCTGAATGCTGCTCTCTGTGCCTGAAATTTTAAACCTGCCATTTTTTTCACCTTTTCTCCGGAAGTTCCCGGTCCTTTCTTTCGTCTTTTTTTCCTCAATTTAACCTTCTATTTTATCAGCATATACCAGCTTTCTTATAGTATCCTGATTTCTTATAGTTGTCCTTCCTGCCTCTTACGTCAGCCGGATCAGAAGTTCAATTCCTCCGATCAGAAGCAGACAGCCACCAACTGCCACAATTTTCTTTCTTGCCTGACACCCTGCCCACCATCCGGCATATAGTCCGGCAATCACACTGACCGGAGTGATCAGAAGGATCACTATAAACGTCTTAAAAAAAACTGTATCCAGGAATCCAAATCCAATTCCTGCTATAAATACATCAAGGCTGGTAATTGCCATCCACATTGCAAACTGCCTCGATTCCAGTCTTTCTGCCTTTCGCTCTTCTATTTCTTTTCCTCTTGCCGCTTTGATGATGAGATAAATGCCCAGTCCAAGAAAAATCGCAACCGATATATATTTCCAGTCATTGGCCGCATACTCTACATTTTTTGAAACAACCGGTATCTTTGCCACAAAATTTCCAGCCGTCAGGCTGATCAGATTCCAGAGCGTGAACCCGCCTCCCAGAATCACCAGACTTTTTTTGTCAACTTCACCAACTACAGCACCTCTGCATAATGCATATGCAAAAACATCCAGCGAAAGACCTGCACCGATCAAAATAATTTCAATCCATGACATAATCTTCTCCTTTCAGCTATGCCTTTTGAAATTTCCTCCTTTTCCAGTTATTCTACTCTATTTTTTTTATTTCATTAAGAATCAGCTTTTTTAAACTGTATCTCTGATCAGACATTTTTTGAGATTTGTATTGGACAGGCTACATTTTTGAAGTTTTGTATCCTTTGAACTTTCTTCCTTTTAAGTTTTATGGTATAATCTGCAAAGCAGACTTACGGAAAGGAATGGGATGACATATGGAAGATAAAAAAGAACTTACCAAAGATTTGCTGACTCTATCTTTCAGAGAACTGATCCTTAAGACTCCATTTGATAAGATAACGATCAAAATGATCACTGACGGTGCCGGTGTCATACGTCCTACTTTTTATAAGCATTTTCAGGATAAATACGGGATTCTTGAATATATTCTCCAAAAAGAGATCAGGGAAAAAATTGACGTACTCATTGAAAATCAACTGGAAAATGATATTTTTCTGCTTCTCTGTTCCTGTCTTTCTAAAGACCGGGCATTTTATAAAAAGCTGTACCTGATCGAAGGTCCAAATTCTTTTGAAGAGCAGATGTTCCAGTTTATTTATGAACTGATCTTTTTCCTGTTCAACAAATATCCTTTGAAAGCTCCTTCCCGTCTGAAGATTCTGACCAAAGAGAGTCTTGCAAGATTTTATACCTTCGGGCTGGCTGATTCTATCAAATACACCATAACTCATGATGTCGCTTATGAACCAAAAGAACTGGCTGAAGTTTATGATTATCTGATCCATAACTCTGTGCTGGATCTTGTAGAATATCCGGCACAGGGGAACTAAGAACCTATATAGCAGACAAAAACCCTTACAGCTCTTCTTTTTATTGAAGAACTGTAAGGGTTTCATTCTATCATTGTCTTCCCGAGATCAGTCGATCGTAGCAATTCGCATCATATTGCTTGTATAACTTCTTTCTTTTCCTACATTCGGAGAAGGGATTCCTGCCGTCAGGACAACTACATCCCCCTGCTCTACATACTTCTTTACTTTTGCAAGCTCCATAGCATTCTCGCAGATATCCTCCGTATTGTCATGCTCCAGAGACTTCAGCGGTCTGACTCCCCAGTATATGGACATTCTTCTTAAAGTTCTTTCGTTCGGTGTGATTCCAAGAATCTCCTGTCTCGGTCTTAAATTGGAAACCACCCTTGCAGTTGCACCCGAAACAGTTGGCGTCAGAATACACTTTGCATTCAGATTTGCAGCAGCAAGTACGGAGGAATATCCAATGGCACTGGATACACCGCTCTTTAAATGACCATACTCCTTCTCAAGCATCTCCTCATAATCTAAGTGCTGCTCTGTATTTTCAATGATATGAACCATCATCTGAAGTGCCTCCACCGGGTACTTGCCCTGTGCAGTCTCACCGGAAAGCATCACTGCATCTGTTCCGTCATAAACAGCATTGGCAACGTCTGTTACCTCGGCTCTTGTAGGACGTGGATTCCGCATCATGGAATCCAGCATCTGGGTTGCTGTAATAACTGTCTTAAAGTGACTGTTACACTTCTGAATGATCATCTTCTGCAAATATGGAACTTCCTCTGCCGGAATCTCCACACCGAGATCTCCACGGGCAACCATAACACCGTCTGCTGCACGGATAATTTCATCAATATTGTCAATTCCCTCTGAATTTTCAACTTTTGCAATGATCGGAATGAACGGTGCTCCGAGAGACTTCAGATAAGCCCTGATCTCCAGGATACACTCTGCATTTCTCACAAAGGATGCTGCGATAAAATCAATTCCCTGCTCTGCACCAAACTTGATATCTTCTTTATCCTTCTCTGTGATCGCCGGAAGACGGATCGGTACATTCGGCACATTCACACCTTTTCTCTCACCAAGCTCTCCACCGTTGATAATCTCACAGATCAGTTCTTTTTCTTTCTTCTCGACTACTTTCAGTCCGATCAGTCCGTCATCGATCAGGATTGTCTTTCCCCTGCTCACATCATTGATCAGTCCCGGATAAGAAATAGATACGATATTCTCATCTCCTGCCACCTCTTCTGTCGTAAGCGTAAATTTCTTTCCGGCCTCCAGCATGATCTTCTTTCCGTCCTTCAGCAGTCCGGTACGGATCTCCGGTCCTTTGGTATCCAGCAGGATCGCAACATTAGAATGCTCCTCCTCACGAAGCTCCTTCAGAAGATCCATACGGCTTTTCTGCTCTGCATGATCTCCGTGGGAAAAATTGAAACGTGCCACATCCATTCCATTCCGGATCAGCTTTCTCATCAGTTCTTTATCATTCGTATTGGGTCCCATCGTACATACTACTTTCGTCTTTTTCATAGAAACTCTCTCTCCTTTTCATAATTAAATTACTCTTTTATTTGTATCAGATTCTGTATCATCTTCATGGAGCCGGTTCTGACAACAGCTCAGATTTCAGCTCCATCTCTTCTGTCGGTTTCTTACTTTACATGCTCATGCGTAAAAAGATGATCCTGACAATATTCATAATTTCCATTACACTTGGAGCAGAACCGGAACTCAAGGTTCGGATCATCCAGTTCTGTCCTTCCACATACTGCACAACGGTGTCTTGCCCCATTAGAATAAGTCATATGCGGTCTGGACTGCTGCCGGAACTTTGCCTTACGTGCCTGTTCCTTCGGTCCAAATCTTTTTATATTTCTGCTGGAGCAGAAAAAGATCACAAAATTAAGTAAAGAAGCTCCGATCGCAACTTTTACTGCAAGGCTTCCTGTGAAGAAATAATACAGTGCCATTGCTGCATAGACAAGTGCCATCCACTTCATCTTAATCGGCAGAATAAAGTAAAGCATCACTTCCATATCAGGATAAATTGAAGCGAATGCCAGGAAGATCGACATCGTAATATAATTCGTGCTGATCAGTCCGATGCTGGACATCGGAAGTGCAACTCCATAAATAAGATAAAATACTCCGTATAAAATAAATACAGCGATCACAGTAAAGAAAATACCGGAAAAAATATAGACATTATACCGGAATGTCCCCCATGTCCGCTCCAGGGCTGTCCCCAGTGAATAGTACAAAAGTACTAAAAAGAAAAGCGAAAAGAGACTTCCCGTCGGTGGAATCAGTACCCATGAAATAATCCTCCAGATCTGCCCGTGCAGGATATAATACGGTTCTAGTGTAAGATATCTAAGCAGATTCGGTGCAAGATAATAAACCGCAAACCCGATGACATATCCTGCCAACAGATAAACCGTCAGGTTTGGAATCGCATAACGTCCGAATTTTCTTTCTAATTTGTCAAGCCAGTTCAATACATTAACTCCTTTTTTTACCAAAATTGTTCTTCTACCATACATCAGTCATTGTACCGTCCGGGCTTTATTTTGTCAAACCAATGTTATTATTTTCCTTAAGATTTAACAAGTTCTTTATGAATATTTCAGAATCATGAACAACAATTACAATTGTCTTTTCCCTTCGGATGTCGTATAATGTTATGTATTGCGAATCTGTAAACGCATTTAATAAGAAGTAACTCATACATATATCATAGACCATTACGAAAGATTGGGGATAGTAACATGAATTCAAAAGAACTCTATACTTTGGGAATCGATATTGGTTCCACGACCGTTAAGATTGCCATTCTGGACAACGAGAACGAAGTGCTTTTCTCTGATTATGAGCGTCACTTTGCCAATATTCAGGAAACTCTGTCAGATCTTCTCGGACGTGCCATTTACAAACTCGGACCGATTCAGGTCTCTCCTGTTATCACAGGAAGTGGCGGACTGACACTTGCCAAACATCTTGGCGTACCTTTTGTGCAGGAGGTCATTGCTGTATCTACAGCTCTGCAGGATTACGCTCCACAGACTGATGTTGCGATCGAGCTTGGCGGCGAGGATGCCAAGATCATCTATTTTGAAGGCGGAAATGTCGAGCAGCGTATGAATGGTGTCTGTGCCGGTGGTACAGGTTCCTTTATCGACCAGATGGCATCTCTCCTCCAGACCGATGCATCCGGTCTGAATGAATATGCTAAAAATTATAAGGCTCTTTATTCGATTGCTGCACGCTGTGGTGTATTTGCAAAGACAGATATCCAGCCGCTGATCAACGATGGTGCTGCCAGAGAAGACCTTGCTGCATCCATTTTCCAGGCGGTTGTCAACCAGACGATCAGCGGACTTGCCTGCGGGAAACCGATCCGTGGACATGTCGCTTTCCTGGGCGGACCGCTTCATTTCCTTTCAGAACTGAAAGAAGCTTTCATCCGTACACTGAAACTGGATGACGAGCATATTATTGCACCGAACCATTCTCATTTATTTGCTGCGATCGGTTCTGCTCTCAATTCCAAAAAGGATACTCCGATGGCTCTTCTTGAAATGCAGAAGCGTCTTGAAGGAAAGATCAAGATGGAATTTGAAGTGGAACGTCTTGATCCTCTCTTTGCAACCACGAAAGACTATGAAGAATTTTCCGCACGCCATGCACAGCATCAGGTTCCGGTAAAAGATCTTGCAACCTACAGAGGAAAGGCATTCCTTGGAATCGATGCAGGTTCTACCACCACAAAAGCTGCCCTGGTCGGAGAAGACGGTACTCTTTTGTATTCTTTTTATCATAATAATGAAGGAGATCCGCTTGGCACAACCATTTCTGCCATCAAGGATATTTATGACCAGTTGCCGGAAGGTGTGGAGATTGTCCACTCCTGCTCTACCGGTTACGGTGAGGCACTGATCAAATCCGCACTGATGCTGGATGAAGGAGAGGTGGAAACAGTATCCCATTATTATGCAGCTTCTTTCTTTGAACCGGATGTAGATTGTATCCTTGACATCGGTGGACAGGACATGAAATGTATCAAGATCAAGAACCAGACTGTAGACAGTGTCCAGCTCAACGAGGCCTGCTCTTCCGGCTGCGGTTCTTTCATTGAAACTTTCGCCAAATCCCTGAACTACTCTGTGGAAGATTTTGCTCAGGAGGCACTGTATGCCCAGAATCCGATCGACCTCGGTACACGCTGTACTGTATTTATGAATTCCAAAGTAAAGCAGGCTCAGAAAGAAGGAGCCTCTGTTGCTGATATTTCTGCCGGACTTGCCTACTCTGTTATCAAGAATGCTTTATTCAAGGTAATCAAAGTTTCTGATGCTTCTGAGCTTGGTAAGCATATCGTTGTACAGGGTGGTACTTTCTATAATAATGCGGTTCTCAGGAGCTTTGAGAAAATTGCCAACTGCGAGGCGATCCGTCCTGACATTGCAGGAATCATGGGAGCGTTCGGAGCTGCCCTGATCGCAAGAGAACGTTATACTGACTGCGAGGGAACCACCATGCTCTCCATCGATGAGATCCGTTCCCTGGAATATTCTACAACCATGACCAAATGTCGTGGATGTACCAATACCTGCCGCCTGACGATCAACCATTTCAGCGGCGGCCGTAAATTTATCACCGGAAACCGCTGTGAGAGAGGTCTTGGAAAAGAGAAATCAAAGAATCAGATGCCGAACCTTTTTGAATATAAGCTGCATCGTTACTTTGATTATACTCCTCTCGAAGAGGCAGATGCCCGCCGCGGAGTGATTGGTATCCCGCGTGTTCTGAATATGTATGAAAATTATCCGTTCTGGTTTACATTTTTCACTGAACTGGGATTCCGTGTCGTTCTTTCTCCGGCATCTACGAGAAAGATTTACGAACTTGGAATCGAATCCATCCCGAGTGAATCCGAATGTTATCCGGCCAAGCTTGCACACGGACATGTGCAGTGGCTCATCAACCAGGGAGTAAAGCACATTTTCTATCCTTCCATCCCTTATGAGAGGAAAGAATTTGCTGATTCGGACAACCATTATAACTGCCCGATCGTTACTTCCTACCCGGAAAATATTAAGAACAATATGGATCCGATCGTGCATGGAGAAGTTGATTTTATCCATCCGTTCCTGAACTTTGAAAGTGAGGATACAATCTCTTACCGTCTGATTGACGAACTCGGAAAGAAATTTTCTCTTTCTGATACAGAGATCCGTTCTGCTGTACATAAAGCATGGGAGGAGCTTGCAGCCTGCCGTCAGGATATGAGAACGAAAGGAGAGGAGACGATTCGTTTCCTGAATGAGACCGGCAACCGTGGTATCGTTTTGGCGGGACGTCCTTATCATATTGACCCTGAAGTCAACCATGGACTCCCTGAACTGATCACATCCTACAATATTGCAGTACTGACAGAGGACTCCGTCTCCCATCTTCATCAGGTAGAACGCCCTCTGAATGTCATGGATCAGTGGATGTACCATTCCAGACTTTATGCAGCCGCAAATTATGTGAAGACTACTGAGAATCTGGATCTGATCCAGCTAAATTCCTTCGGCTGTGGTCTGGATGCCGTAACGACAGATCAGGTTGCTGAGATCCTGACCAATTCAGATAAGATTTATACAACACTGAAAATTGATGAAGTCAATAACCTGGGAGCTGCAAGAATCCGTGTCCGCTCTCTCCTTGCTGCGATCCGTGTACGTGAGAAAAAGCAGGAACAGAGAACGATCCGTCCGTCTTCTATTGAAAAAGTACCGTTTACAAAAGAAATGCGGAAGACTTATACCATCCTCTGCCCACAGATGTCACCGGTTCACTTTGAACTTCTTGAGCCTGCATTCCGTGCAGCAGGATATAAGATTGAAGTACTTCCGAATGACAACAAACAGGCAGTCGACATGGGACTGAAATATGTAAATAATGATGCCTGTTATCCTTCTCTGATCGTAGTCGGACAGATCATGGATGCCCTGCTTTCAGGAAAATATGACCTGAACCAGACAGCCGTTATCATCAGTCAGACCGGTGGCGGATGCCGTGCCTCCAACTATATTGGATTTATTCGTCGTGCTTTGAAAAAAGCCGGCATGGGACATATCCCGGTCATCTCCATCAACTTAAGCGGACTGGAGGAGAATCCTGGTTTCAAGCTATCTCCGGCACTGGCTCTGCGTGGATTGTATGCTGCTGTATTTGGAGATATTTTCATGAAATGCGTTTACCGGATGCGTCCATACGAGGCCGTTCCCGGCACGACAGACCAGGTTCACCGGAAATGGGCAGAGGTCGTGAAGAAATTCGTATCGGAAGGTTATCCTTCCCGCCGGAAATTCAAAAAACTCTGCAACGAGATCATTCATGATTTTGATACCATTGAAACGCTGGATATCAAAAAGCCACGCGTCGGAATCGTAGGAGAAATTCTCGTTAAATTTCTGCCGGCTGCCAACAACCATCTTGCCGAACTGCTTGAAAGCGAAGGTGCAGAAGCTGTCGTTCCTGATCTGCTGGACTTCCTGCTTTACTGCTTTTATAATCAGAATTTCAAGGTGTCACATCTTGGCATGAAGAAATCAAAAGCAACGGTCGGTAATCTTGGCATTAAGGCACTGGAATGGTTCCGTTCCCCTGCTTCAAAGGCATTTGAGCAGAGTAAGCACTTTGATCCTCCGGCACATATTGAAGATCTTGGAAAAATGGCTTCTGAGATCGTATCACTCGGAAATCAGACCGGTGAGGGCTGGTTCTTAACCGGAGAAATGCTGGAGCTGATCCACAGCGGTGCAGGAAATATCGTTTGTACGCAGCCATTCGCCTGCCTGCCAAACCACGTAGTCGGCAAGGGCGTTATCAAAGAACTCCGCCGCAGACATCCGGAGTCCAATATCGTAGCTATTGACTTCGATCCGGGTGCAAGTGAAGTAAACCAGTTGAACAGAATCAAACTGATGCTGTCAACAGCGTTTAAGAATTTGGAGAAAGAGAACTAAATTTGTAGTTGTTGGGGTGAAAATGATTCGGTAGCAGGAAGGCTTTTTGACAGAAGAGCGTCCATATCCACACTTGTTGTTGCATCGCAGTGCAGAACCCGCTTTACCTCAGCCCGTTGACAACTTGTAACAGGAACGTGGAAACACTCGTGCAGAGGCACTCTTGTTTACGTTCCTTAACAAGTTGGGCAAAGTGTCTTCGGAACGCTCCCTGTCAATGCACTGCTCACGCAACAGCAAGTGTGGATATTGGGCGTTTCAAGTCAGAAAGCTTTCCTCACACCCGGACATTTTCTCTCAACAAACACGAAATTTCAATAAGAAATAAAGAGCCGAATGGCTATCAACTAAGATGAATGATTAGTCAAATAGTAAAGATGTCGGGGTCAAAAGCCCCCGACTTTGATGCCTACGGATTGCTCCGTGCTACGCACTCCCACAATCCTACCCAATATTCGCATATCGTGGGATTATCATCCCACTTTTATGCTCATATCGGGGCGGGTCCTAAGGTCTTTCACCCACCTATGAGCAAGCTCATGTGGGCTTAGACCTTTTGACCCTGGCATCTAGTAAATACAATATCTACTGTCTAATATTTACGATCGAATATCTTAGTCAATAGCCATCCGGCTTTTTCTATCCTTTTGAAAATTGCATTGTTGAGTGAATACGCTGTGGAGCTAAAAACTTCTTATTGAGATGGTCAGCGGAAAGCAGGGTGTTCCTGAGCAGGTGCATTAGCAGGGAGCGTTCCGAAGACACTTTGCAGCGTTTGTTAGAGAAAGTAAATCGAGTGCCATTGCACGAAGATTTCCACTTTCGAGTTACAAACGGTCAACGGGCTGAGGTAAAGCGGGCCTGCACCGCGAAGGAATATCTCTGATTTCCGCGTCCTCTTCGCCATAAAGAAGTCTTTTGCTTTACAAGCGTATCACCCCAATAACTACAAATTTATCCAACTACAGCCAGTATCCTACTGATTCCATCAACCGATTCTCTCAGTACTGCTGCGATCGCATCTAAAGAATACCCAAGCTTTTGCATTTGAAAGGCGACATCCTTCTTAAGAGCTGTTTCTCCTTCGGCAATCCCTGATTGTCTGCCCTGCTCTATTCCAACCTCCATGCCTGCTTGAACGCCATCGTTATAAATATCTTCCAGTGCTTTACACATATCCAGTTCCTCCCTTTCGTTCTTTTCTACGTTTATCTCCATAAGCTGCCGGGAATTTAAGAATGCTCCAAGTGCATGATAAGTCTCCAGATCCAGCTTTTGGAAATAGTCTTTATGATTTGCCACATATGTACGCAATGCGTATTTATCCTGACTACATTGTAGCATACCGAAGATGATTTGTAAATCACTTTGAAAAGATTCTAAATTTTTCAGTCTTCTGACATCGACGAGGTTAATGTGATAATTGGGAAGGTACTTTTTCATCAGTTCTGCATGGTTCTTTTCTGTACCAAGATCGAACATCTGATGCAGTTCCAAAGGTCCATCCCACTCCTCTGTCCCATAATAGAAGATCAAAGTAATCACCGGGATGAGTTTATCATTCTTTTGAAACCGGGAAAGAAATTCAGCCGAAGAAAGACGGGGCGGACGTTCTTTCCATTTGACCCGCACCTGTTCTGCGTATTCCATGCTGTCATAGAGCATTACTTTCAACGGTGCAGCGTAATGAATGGCAGTCTGTGATTCCACCGCCAGCAGCATCAGCACAGCCTGATCCTGCCAGTTCATGATGATATCACGGTATTGCTTTTTTACAACATTTTTCCCCTGAGCGTCCTGAAGACTGACTGCGGTTGTCTCCGGGCTGGGGTGAAGGTTCTCCGGCAGGATCACGGTTTCCCCATGAAATAAAATGGCATTGAACAGGTCTGCGAACCGTTTCGTATCCTTAAGCCAAAGATTAACATTTACATCTGCTTGTCCCATAGGCAAGTCCTCCTTAACAAAAATATAATCGTTATCATCAAAATGAAAATCTCTGACCGAAATGGTCTTGAAATATGAGATGCGTCCGTGGTAAGGTTTCAGAAATAAATCTTTAAAGGACTTTTTCAAAGGCTTTTCTTTAAAGATTGTCCTGAAATTTTCTACTTATTGGACATCAGACATAGAAAATGAAAATGAAATCTGTCTGAGATTTTGATGTGAGATGAGTATAAGATAGTGTAAGAAAAAAATCAATTAAAAGAGTTTAAAGTTTGTATGAAATAAGTATAAAATTTGTATTTGTTGAAGAGAAAATATCCCAGGAGCAGAAAGTCTTTTGACAGAAAAACGTCCATATCCACACTTGCTGTTGCATCGCAGTGCAGGACCCGCTTTACCTCAGCCCGTTGACAACTTGTAACAGGAACGTGGAAACATTCGTGCAGAGGCACTCCTGTTTACGTTCCTTAACAAGTTGGGCAAAGTGTCTTCGGAACGCTCCTTGTCAATGCACTGCTCACGCAACAGCAAGGGCGGATATTAGACTTTTCAAGTCAGAAAGAGTTCCTCGTACCGGGACATTTTCTCCCAACAAAGACGAAATTCCAATAAGAAATAAAGAGCCGGATGGCTATCAACTAAGATGAATGATTAGTCAAATATTAAAGATGTCGGGGGCAAAAGCCATCCGGCTTTTTCTATCCTTTTGAAATTTGCATTGTTGGGTGGATACGCTGTGGAGCTAAAAAACTTCTTATCGAGATGGTCAGCGGAAAGCAGGATGTTCCTGAGCAGGTGCATTAGCGTAGAGCGTTCCGAAGACACTTTGCAGCGTTTGTTAGAGAAAGTAAATCGAGTGCCATTGCACGAAGATTTCCACTTTCGAGTTACAAACGGTCAACGGGCTGAGGTAAAGCGGGCCTGCACCGCGAAGGAATATCTCTGATTTCCGCGTCCGATTCGTCACAAAGAAGTCTTTTTCTTTACAAGCGTATCACCCCAACAAATACAAATTTATTTTTTCTTCACCTTCGGAGGCTGGTAATGATACACCTCTTCATAAGACTCCAGTTCTGCGTCACTGACCGGTGCTGACGGAATCAGTCCTGTGCAATCCTGAGTGGATACTGCATTGGCCAGATAATCGCAGGCATCGATCCGTTTCTGATTTTCAATCTCCTCTGTTGTCATTCTTCTTTTTCTGCTCACTTTACTACCTCCTGATCATTTTTCTTAGTATATGCAGTAAAACAAAATAATACTAAAAAAAGTTCTGTATATAGAATTATAAAGTAAAAGCTGGCAGGATTTTACTACTGTATGGAGCCATAATCAGATCGCAGTGACTGCTTATGAGGCCTATGGTATGCATCCACAAAGATCTATCTATGAAAAAGTAATCTAAATAGAATCTCAAAACCGGAAGTGTCCTGCCAGACTTCTTACAGATCTGGCATGATACTTCCGGTTTCTCTTATTCCTTCTTTTATTTCGATGCGTAATGCGGATCTGCCTCTCTCGTCTTCTCCCCATACACTTCTTTCAATTCCGAAAAAGCCTTTTTTACTTCTTCCGGTATTTCCACATGGGCAATAAAATCTTTTCCTTTCGGTCCATATCCATTTTCATCATCCGTCAGCCTTGGAATCTCTCCCATCAGCAACTGAACATAGCGGTCCATGTCCCACATTCCATGGATCGGTCTGATATAGGATAACCTGCCTTCTTTCTGAACTACTTCCGCACGGTAGGATGCAAAATTAATAATTTTGATATCCGGTGCATATTTTTTCATTCCCGCATCCATACGATTCTGCATCGTTGCATCCTGACACAAAATAATACTCTCACATGCAAGATTATTTTCTTTCAAAAGTTCTAACAGATAAGTAATGTTATTCCCACAGTTGGTCGAATCTTTCTCCAGAAAATCCGCCTGACATCCATAAACCTCGCTGATATATCGGCTGAATACCTCTGCCTCCGAAAGATTTTCTGTCCTGATCTGCGAATATTCATTCTGTACTTTCTGCCGCAGAGTTTCCGTTGTATGACCGACACCACCTACGATCACATATCGCTTTGCTATCTTTTCCTTTATCGCTTCTGCCAGGATATCTCCACCTGCCAGAATACTGCCTCCAAACAGAACCATAACATCTGCCTGAGCAATCCCATACTTTTTTTGTAATTGTTCACTGGTCAGCCGTTCTACATCTCTTTTCCCACAGAACTTTCCTAAAATATTAATATTTTGTGCAGTTCCTGCAGGATTGATTATTTTTCTGACCTCAAATGTATCTTCTTCATATTGGAGTTGCACAATCCCACAATTTCCGATAAAGCCTGTTCCTTCCTGCCGGTAACCAACTGCCCTGAGGAAACGTCGCATTGCCATTCCATGCGTCACAATCAGAATTGTTTCTCCGGTATCTTCCCTTGCAATTTCTCTGACAGCCCCATAAATACGGTCTGTAAAAGCATCCAAATCTTCCCCACCAAACTGGACAAAATAATCTCCATAAGGATATTCCGGATTTTCACTGTTCGGTGAGGCTTCTTTTGTTCCAAGGAAAATCTCTTTCAATCCTTTTTTTCTTTCATAAGGCATCCCGGAAACCAGCCATGCTGTATCACATGCACGCTCCGCTGTAGAACTGTATACAGAATCAAAATGGATTTTCTGATTCTTAAACCACTCTTTTGCTGCCAGTGCCTGATTGATTCCGTTCTCTGTCAGCGGTGAATCGCACTGTCCCTGATTCACATCCATAACATTAAATAAAGTTTCTCCATGCCTCATTAAAAAAATCGTCTTCATACTTTCACCATCCTCACCATTTTTTTGATTGCATTCAGGTCCATCGGTTTTGAGATATGTGCATTCATTCCGGAATCATATTAATCGCATTCAGTGCATTTTCTGCCTTTCTCAGAGCCTCATCCCTTGCTTTTTCCAGTTCTGTATGTTCTTTTTGTTCCGTAATATCAACAAAGACCCCAAAGAAACAATACGGCGAACCATTCTCCGTATTTTTAATCTCTTTTCCGATTCGTTCTCTGTAGAAACAACAATGGTACAGATAACAAAAGATTACCTGTACCATTATTCATTCTTTTATTTGCAAAAACTCTACTTCATGACAATATTAATAATCTTCTTCGGCACATAGATTTCCTTGATCACATTTCCTGTCAGCTTATCTGCGATCGCTTCTCTACCTGCTGCGATTGCATCATCCTTGGAGATATCTGCCGGGATCTCAATGACAGCCTTTGTCTTGCCATTGATCTGTACCGGGATCTTGATCTCGTCATCTTTCATCTCATTTTCATCGTATTTTGGCCAGCCTGCTTTAAATACAGTATCTACATGACCTAACTGTTCCCACATCTCTTCTGCGAAATGCGGTGCAAACGGGGAAAGAAGTACTGCGATCGTCTCCAGTGTCTCTTTATCGATTCCGCCTTCCTTCTTGGCAACTTCGATGAACTTGTTGTTATACTCCATGAATCCGGAAATAACTGTATTCAGGCTGAAGCTTTCCAGTCTTGTTGTGATATCATATACCATTCTGTGACGGAGCTTGATCATCTCTTTTGTCGGCTGAATGTCTTTCTCTTTGCTTTCCATTAACATATTCCACAGGCGTTTCAGGAAACGGTTTACACCGTCAATTCCACGGTCATCCCACTCAGCATCCAGCTCCGGTGGTCCTACAAAGAGTTCATACATTCTCAGGGAATCGCATCCGTAATCACGTACAAGATCATCCGGTGATACGACATTTCCCTTGGATTTACTCATCTTGATTCCGTTCTTTCCGGTGATCATTCCCTGATTGAACAACTTGTGGAACGGCTCATCAAAATCAATCGCACCGATATCGTACAGGAATTTCGTGTAGAATCTTGAGTACAGAAGATGAAGTACTGCATGCTCTACACCACCGATATACATATCAACCGGAAGCATCTCGTCTGCTTTCTCTTTGGAAACCAGTGCCTCTGAATTATGGTTGTCTACATAACGCAGGAAATACCAGGATGATCCTGCCCACTGCGGCATGGTATTTGTCTCTCTCTTTGCATCACTTCCACATACCGGACACTTGCAGTTTACCCACTCGTCAATTGCAGCAAGCGGTGACTCACCTGTTCCTGTCGGCTCATAAGATTCTACCTCCGGCAGACGAAGCGGAAGTTCTTCTTCCGGTACCGGAACATTTCCACACTTCGGGCAGTGAACGATCGGGATCGGCTCACCCCAGTAACGCTGACGGGAGAATACCCAGTCACGCAGTTTGTAGTTGACTGTTGCACGTCCAATTCCCATTTTTTCAATAATATGTGGGGCTTCTTTCTTCAGGACAGAAGATTCCATACCATTCCAGTCACCGGAATTGATCATGGTTCCTGCAGCCTCTGTATAAGCTTCTGTCATATTCTCGATCTCTTTACCGTCTTTTGCAATAACCTGGATGATCGGGATATTGAACTTTGTTGCGAACTCAAAGTCACGGTCATCATGTGCCGGTACACACATGATCGCTCCTGTACCATAATCTGCCAGTACATAATCAGACAGCCAGATCGGAGTCTTTTTACCATTTAACGGGTTGATCGCATAACTTCCGGTGAAGACACCTGTCTTTTCTTTATCCTGCATACGGTCAACATTAGACTTCATAGAAGCATCATAAATATATTTCTCTACTGCTTCTTTTGTCTCCGGTGTTGCAAGGGAAGCTGCAAGTTCATGCTCCGGTGCAAGTACCATAAAAGTTGCTCCATGCAGTGTGTCCGGTCTTGTTGTATAAACCGTGATCTTCTCATCTCTTCCCTCTACCGGGAAATCTACCTCTGCACCGTAGGATTTACCAATCCAGTCAGCCTGCATCTTCTTAACCTTCTCCGGCCAGTCAAGCTTGTCAAGGTCATTCAACAGACGGTCTGCATACTTGGTAATACGGAGCATCCACTGACGAAGGTTCTTCTTTGTAACCTCTGCACCACAACGCTCGCATTTACCATTGACAACCTCTTCATTTGCAAGTCCTGTCTTACAGGAAGGACACCAGTTGATCGGAAATTCCTTTTCATATGCCAGACCCTCTTTGAACATCTTTACAAAGATCCACTGTGTCCATTTATAAAATTCAGGATCTGTTGTATTTACTTCCATATCCCAGTCATACAGTGCTGCAATATCATTGATCTGTCTCTTGATATTGGCAACATTGGCCGCTGTAGACTTAGCCGGGTGAACTCCCATTTTGATTGCATAGTTCTCTGCAGGAAGTCCGAATGCATCCCATCCCATCGGATGAACGATGTAGTAACCCTGCTGCAATTTATAACGACTCCACACATCAGAAATAACATACCCTCTCCAATGTCCTACATGCAGACCATTTCCTGACGGATACGGAAACATATCCAGGCAGTAATATTTCTGCTTTTTATTGCCATTCTCATCCACTCTTGGATTTACCGGCTTCTCTTCCCACTTTTCACGCCATTTTTTTTCAATCGATTTATGGTTGTATACAATCTTTGTACCCATGTACTTCTTCCTCTCTTTCATTATTACATACAGACAACCTGCCACCGGCAGTTTCTCCTGCATACTTTGGTATAAAGAAAGCCTTTTCTTCTCACAAAATCAAGAGACGAAAAGGCTTTAGTTCCGTGGTACCACTCTTATTCATCCGCCATCCGGCAGATGCACTCATCAGATTCTGTAACGGGAACTCCCGCTTCTGCCTGTCCTGGATCATCCCGGTTCAGCAGAAGAACTCCAAGGTCAGTTCAGAATCCATGATACTGCCTCTCACCACCCGGCAGCTCTCTGAAATCAGACGGATCTTCCTACTAGTCCTCTTCTTCGCTTTTGCAATATACTGATACTAGGGTGAAAAGGTATGAATCCATATGAGCCTGCTCATAAGTGGATAAAAGACCTTTGAACCCGTCCCAATCTGAGCATAAAATGGAATTGTAATCCTGAGATATGCGAATAGTGGGATGGATTATGGGAGTGCGTAGCACCGAACAATCCATAGGTATCAAAGTTAGCCAAAATTGGAGGCTTTCACCTCAACATGATTTATTATATGTAGTATGTTAAAATAAGTCAAGTCTTATTTTTTGCAACCTTTCTCTCTATTCCTGAGCCTCTTGATCAGACTTCCATAACACGCCGCCAGTACCTGCTGAAATAATGTACCGATCATTACCGGAAACATTACTTCTCCGGGAAAATAAGCTGCTGCGATCACCGCCCCCGCACTGATATTTCTCATTCCTGATCCATAGATCATAGAAATCCGGGTTTTCTCATCCTGCTTTAACAGAACAGAGATTCCCCATCCGATGGCATATCCTGCCGCTGCAAGGATCATGATACAGACTGCCACAAATACTCTCTGCAGGTTCATATGTCTTACATAAGGTGCTACTTTCGATGAATTACAGATCACACAGTATATCAGGCACAGCTTTGACCAGAATGCCAGCTTTCCCGGCCATTTTTCTTTCACTTTTCCACAACTGAACTGGTTTAAGCACATTGCCAGAAGTGCCGGCAGTGCGATCATAAAGACCAGATCTTTCATCATTTCTTCCGGATTCATCTTTACCCTGGCACCTACAAGAATCTTTAACGTCAGCGGAATGATCAATGGTGCAAGGACCGTATCAATTACCAACAGAGAGAGCGTAATGGAACTGTCCCCTTTATAGATTGACACCCACATCATTCCAACCACGGCAGCCGGTACAGAAAATTCAAGAACCATTCCTGTGATCAGCTCCCGATTTCCTGCAAAGAACATCTCTCCTACGCTCCATGCGGCACACGGCATGACCACATGCAGAACTGCCAGGATCAGCAGAAGCGGCAGCGGCTTTCTCAGGACTGCCCCGATATCCTTAAAAGAAGATTTCAACGCTCCCGTAAATGTCATAAATGCAAAGACAACCGGCACATAGGCAACACCCCTGCCGGCAATCTCCGGGAAAAGAACGCCCAGAAGAAGACAAGTTGGCGTCACAAAAGCGATCCATTTTTCAATCCATGCATTTGCTCTCTTTAATATCATCTTTCTGCCTTTCTTTTATCCTTCTTTTATTTTTTTACTTTTCTTCTATTTTTCAGTCAATTCCTCTTTTTATCGTTGGGTTCCACTCTGCAACACTTCCCTGTTCCAGACTTTTTTTTACATCAATCAGACGTTGGTTGGATGAGCCACGGAACAACAGCATGATATTCTTTTTTTCTTCCACAAAACGTCCGTCTACAAGAACATCCAGCAGTGCCAGCATCTCATCCGTCACTTCGCACCTTGCCCTGCTTTTTTTGCAGAGTTCCCGGTCAAAAAGATATCCCGTATAGCACCAGATTGTCTTCCCGGGGTAACGTTCTTTCACCTTTTTCAGAAACGGAACAAGCACTCTCTGATTCTGCGGTTCAAATGGCTCTCCTCCCAGCACTGACAGTCCGTTCACATACTCCGGTTCAAGTGCCTTCAGGATCTCCTCCTCTGTCTCCTGAGTAAATTCTTTCCCATAATCAAAATCCCACGTTGCCTCATTGAAGCAGCCTTTACAATGATGCGTACAGCCTGAAACAAAAAGAGAAACCCTGACACCTTCTCCATTGGCTATATCGCACTTCTTTATTTCTCCATACCTCATGTTCTTTCCTGCCTTTTATACGAGAAAATGTCCGGATCTGTCTGCACAGACCCGGACATCTCCCTTGTTCAACCTCAATACTTTTATCCTGCTTCTACAGATGAAGAACTCGCTCCTTGATTTCCTGGGTTCTTCCCTGATTCCAGAACTGAGTTCCGATATATCCGCAGGTACGTCTTGCAACATTCAGCGTATCCTGGTTCCGGTTGCCACAATGAGGACATTCCCACACGAGCTTTCCTTCCTCGTCTGTCACAACCTGGATCTCTCCATCAAATCCACACTCCTGACAATAATCACTCTTCGTATTCAATTCTGCATACATGATATTCTCATAAATAAACCGGATTACCTGAAGCACAGCCGGAATATTATCTTTCATATCCGGTACTTCCACATAACTGATTGCTCCGCCTGTTGAAAGAGCCTGGAACTGGGATTCAAACTTCAGTTTTGCAAAAGCGTCGATCTCTTCTCCGACAAATACATGATAACTGTTCGTAATATAACTCTTGTCCGTAATTCCCGGAATCACTCCAAATCTCTTCTGAAGACATTTTGCAAACTTGTAGGTCGTACTTTCAATCGGAGATCCGTAAATACTGAATGCAATGTTCGTCTCCTCTTTCCATTTATTACAAGCTTCATTCATATGCTTCATGACATCCAGTGCAAAAGGAGTTGCCTCAGGATCTGTATGAGACTTTCCTGTCATATACTTCACGCACTCATAAAGCCCTGCATATCCAAGCGAAATTGTTGAATATCCACCATACAAAAGCTTGTCGATCGGCTCACCTTTTTTCAGACGGGCCAAAGCTCCAAACTGCCACAGGATCGGGGCTGCATCGGAAAGCGTTCCCTTCAGACGGTTATGTCTGCACATCAACGCACGATAGCACAGCTCCAGCCGCTCATCAAAGATCTTCCAGAATTTATTCATATCGCCTCCGGAAGAAAGTGCTACATCCACCAGGTTGATCGTTACAACGCCCTGATTAAACCTGCCGTAGAACTGATAGTTTCCATTCTCATCCTTCCACGGACTTAAGCAGCTCCGGCATCCCATAACCGGGAAACAATTGCCTTCTTTTAATTCTTTCATCTTCTTCTCAGAAATATAATCCGGTACAAGACGCTTTGCAGTACACTTTGCAGCCAGCTCTGTCAGATAGAAATATTCACTTCCTTCTTCGATATTATCATCTTCAAGTACATAGATCAGCTTCGGGAATGCCGGAGTTACCCACACTCCTGCCTCATTCTTAACCCCCTGATAACGCTGACGCAGAGTCTCTTCTATGATCATCGCAAGATCCCGCTTTTCTGACTCACTCTTTGCCTCATTCAGATACATAAAGACTGTCAGGAACGGAGCCTGTCCGTTCGTCGTCATCAGAGTGATGACCTGATACTCAATCGTCTGAACTCCCTTCGTGATCTCTTTTTTCAGACGTCTCTCCACGATCTCATTCAGAATATCATCCGGGTACTCTGTTCCGACCAGCTTCATCTCTTCCAGCACTTCTGTCCGGATCTTATTCCTCGATACCTGGACAAACGGAGCAAGATGTGCCAGGGAAATGCTCTGTCCACCATACTGATTACTTGCAACCTGTGCAATGATCTGCGTCGCGATATTACATGCTGTAGAGAAACTGTGCGGCTTCTCGATCATCGTTCCGCTGATCACAGTTCCGTTCTGAAGCATATCTTCCAGATTGACCAGATCACAGTTATGCATATGCTGTGCATAGTAGTCTGAATCATGGAAATGGATGATTCCCTGTCTGTCGGCTTCCACGATATCCTCCGGCAACAGCATCCTGGTTGTCAGGTCACGGCTCACCTCACCTGCCATATAATCCCTCTGCACACTGTTCACTGCAGGGTTCTTATTGGAATTTTCCTGCTTTACATCCTCATTATTATACTCGATCAAAGAAAGGATCCTGTTATCCGTCGTATTGGCTTTACGGACAAGAGATCTCTTATAACGGTATCTGACATAGCTCTTTGCCAGTTCAAAAGCTCCTGTCGCCATGATCTGGTTCTCTACCATATCCTGGATCTCTTCTACCGATACTGCACGGTTCAGCTTATTGCATTTAAATTCAACATACTCGGCAATATCCTCGATCTGACCATCACTTAAGCTTCTCTCTTCCGAATTTATATCTGCCTTTTTTACAGCCTTAATGATCTTATTTATATCGAATACTTCCTCTGACCCGTTCCTTTTGATAATCTTCATCCCACCAGTCTCCTCACTTTCAAGATATTGTCTGAAATCTATTCTAATACAAAATATAGTATAATGCAATGGGAAAAACACACGATAGTGTATTTTCGGAATATCCTCTGTTTCCCATGATAATTATCAGTCTTCTTAAAAGTCAACCATTTTTTCATATTTTACAAAAAAAGCAGCCTGTCCCCGTCTTTTCAACGGGTCAGACTGCATTCTTCTTAAAATTGCTCAGGGGGTATATCTCATTATTTTTTAAACTGTCTGATAATTCAGACTGTATGTCTATTTAAGACTCTGATCATTAATAAGATCCTTTATGCTTTGCATGAAATTCTTTCGTTTCCTTTACAACCACACCACTTAATGCAAGCAATGCGATCAGGTTCGGAAATGCCATCAATGCATTAAAGATATCTGCGATATTCCATACTGCAGCAACTGTCATATATGGTCCGATAAATACTGCCAGAATATACAGCCAGCGGTATCCTTTTACCACTGCTTTATTGCGGTTGAACAGATATTCCACACACCGCTCTCCATAATAATCCCATCCGAGGATCGTTGTAAATGCAAAGAATACCAGACATAACATCAGTGAAAAAGTAGCAATGAATCCCGGGAACGGCAGTCCCTTCTGGAATGCATCCATTGTAATTGCAACACCTTCCAGCTTTGGATCAAGCCATGATCCTGCGATTACGATAGAAAGTCCTGTCATCGTACAGATTACAATCGTATCAATAAATGTTCCCGTCATTGAAACGAGTCCCTGACGAACCGGATCTTTTGTTCTTGCTGCTGCGGCTGCGATCGGGGCACTACCAAGACCGGATTCATTGGAAAAGATTCCTCTTGCCACACCTTTCTGCATGGCTACGATCATACTTCCCATAACTCCGCCTGCCAACGCACTTCCGTTAAATGCACTGCTGATAATTTCAGCAAATGCTCCCGGCACTGCCTTGATATTTGTAAATACAATAATCAGACAGAGTACCACATATAAAACCGCCATAAACGGTACTACAACTTCCGAAACTTTTGAAATTCTCTTAATACCACCAATAACAACCAGTCCTACAAAAACTGTCAGCAGGATTCCTGCGATCACAGTTGCGATGGAATAATCATTTCCCAATACAGTTACCGTATGTGCCATATCCGGATCAAAGAAATTCTTTACCGCTGATGCAATACTGTTCACCTGGGTAAATGTTCCGATTCCGAACAGACCTACACCTGCTCCGAAAAATGCAAAGATCTTGGCAAGCCATTTCCATTTCTTTCCCATTCCATTTTCAATATAATAGAAAGGTCCACCCAGAACATGACCGTCTTGATCGATCGTGCGGTATTTGATTGCAAGAAGACCTTCTGAATACTTTGTCGCCATTCCGAAAAATGCGGCAACAACCATCCAGAATAATGCTCCCGGGCCACCTGCTGCGATCGCAGTCGCAACACCTGCGATATTTCCCGTTCCGATGGTCGCAGACAATGCAGTACAAAGTGCTCCAAAACTGGTCACTTCTCCATGTCCGTCTTCTTCATCCTGAAACATAAATTTGAAAGCTTTTCCGAGATGCCGGACCTGAACTCCGCCAAGCCTGACTGTTAATAAGATACCTGTTACCATGATGAGGCAGATCAATGGCAGACCCCACACGGCATCATCAATTACTTTGATGAGTTCGTTGATTTGTGCAAACATTCCTTTATTCCTCCATCCTTTTGCCTGAGAGACTCGCAGTTCCTGCCCTCCCGCCCCTGCCGGGAACTTCTTTTTTCAAAGTAGCAGCACTGCTTACACCTTCGGCGCTCTTTTTAAAGAGACTCTCCTGAGTATTTCTCTTTTGTGCTTTAGCACAACAAAGTACAGTTTAGCACGATATTCTGACTATTGCAATATTTTCAGAATATCTTTGGACATTTTTCTTATAATTCTTTCTAATCGTCACTCATCAGTTTCATTTCACTGTATTTTTATCCCAGTGCCACATCCAGGATCATCATCAGGACAAATCCGGCTGCCACCCCGATCGTACTGATATTGGAGTGTTCCCCCGACTGTGCTTCTGGAATCAGTTCTTCTACCACAACATAGATCATCGCCCCTGCTGCAAATGACAGCAGATAGGGAAGAAGCGGTACAACCAGCCCCGTCAGCAAAATCGTCAAAAATGCTCCGACCGGTTCCACGATCCCGGAAAGTGTCCCGTATACAAATGCTCTGGTTTTTGAGATTTCCTGACTTTGCAGTGGCATGGAAATGATTGCCCCTTCCGGAAAATTCTGAATTGCAATACCGATCGCCAGGGCAAATGCTCCCGTCATCGACATCGTTGTATTTTCCGTCAGAACTCCTGCAAAAGTCACTCCGACCGCCATTCCCTCGGGAATATTATGCAACGTGACGGCAAGGACAAGCATGGTCGTTTTTTTTAGATGAGATGGGATTCCTTCCGGCTCATCTTCTGTAAAATGTAGATGCGGTGTGATGGTATCCAGGAGCAGCAAAAATCCCATCCCCAGAAGGAACCCCACTGATGCCGGAATCCACGCAATCGTCTTCTCCTGCTCTGCCATCTCGATCGCCGGAATCAGAAGCGACCATACTGATGCCGCGATCATAACTCCTGATGCAAATCCAAGCAACAGTTTCTGCACTTTTTCATTCATCTCTTTCCGCATAAAAAATACCATCGCCGAGCCTAATGTCGTCCCGGCAAATGGTATTAAAATTCCCGCTAAAATCATTCGATTCATCTTCTCATTCTCCCTTCATTAACAGACCTTTTCTAATAATTAGATGTCGGGGGCAAAAGCCCCCCCGACTTTGATGCCTACGGATTGCTCCGTGCTACGCACTCCCACAATCCTACCCATAATTATACTATGCAGCAGGGAGAATTTTGACTTTCTGCTTTGTTTTACGCTTTCTGTGCAAGCTCCTGACCTGCCGCTTTCAGTTCCTCCAGCATGTCATCTTCCGGTGCATCATTTGTGATAATGCCTTCCTCACGCAGTAATACTGCTCCGGCATTTTTCATGCGTTCTGCCCAGTCACGCATCCATTCTCCATCGCCCCAGCCATAAGAACCGAACAAGAGGATTGTCTTTCCTGATACCAGTGACTCGATCTCCTCAATAAACGGCTCCATCTCAGCTTCTTCCAACTGCTCTGAACCCATGGACGGGCAGCCCAGTGCGAATGCATTTCCTGCTGCAACCGTTGCTGCATCAGCATTTCCAACTTCCAGAAGTTCTGCCTCCTGACCTGCTGCTTTGATTCCCTCAGCCACTGCTTCAGCCATAGCCTGGGTATTTCCTGTTCCGCTCCAATATACAACTGATATACTCATCTTATCTTCCTCCATCTTTCTTTTTCATCGAAATCTCCCGGATACTTTTCCCTGTCAGATATTCCTGGACCGCACATTCTTTTGCACGGTCGTATTCCTTGAAGATCATTCTTGCCTGCGACAGGTTACTGTATACCTTCCAATATCCGATCATCAGATATTTTCTGCCCTCATTTTCAATGAAGCCTCGGATATCTGCTACCGGATATCCGAGAAACATCCCAATCTCATGAGGGAATCCCATTCCTTTTTCTGAAAAATCTTTCACTCTCTGTGAAAGCCGCTCCAGCATTTTTTCTGCCGGCTCTTTCTTATATCCATATTCCTGTGCAAGCTGACTGACATCTGCTTTCTTTAAATACTGTTCCAGTTCGTCAGGTCGATAAAAAAGGACAAGGCATTTTCCTTGCGAACAGGACAGGCAGTGATATTTTACATCTGTCCCCATCAGTATCTCCGGTAATCCCGGACGGAGTCTTGCATCCATAGAAATAAGGCAGGAAATTTTTATTCCCTTCAGCACCGGGGCACACTGCAATGCGACCTGAAATCCAAGCCTTACAAGCCGGTCTTCATTTTTCAGATAGTAGGATATTACTTCGGTTGGCATGATTCCTCCTTGGTTTTGAGAATGATTTTCAATCAATGTTATGATATCATACTTGAGAATGATTTTCAATATATATTTTGAGAACTTTTCTCATTTGTTTATAGTCATTCCGCATAATTTTTTTTAAATTTTTATCTCTTTTTTAGTTGTTACTCACATATCTTTAGTGTATAATAGGCTTATAAATATTTGAGCGATCATACAGTCTCAAAAATACTTACTTACATAAAGGAGAGAGTCGCCATGGTAAATTTAATAACAGGCCCGAGAGGCAGCGGAAAAACCCAGCAAATGATCGACCTTGCAAATGAAAAGGTAAAGACATCCAGCGGTAATGTCGTATTCATCAAAAGAAGTCATAAAGATACTTATTCAGTAGACTTTAATATTCGTGTCATCCGTATGGCAGATTATCCTGATATCCTTACCCTTGAAGAATTCGTCGGTTTTCTCTATGGTATGGCTGCAGGCAATCATGATATTCAGGCAGTATTCATTGACAGCATTTTAAAGCAGGCCAATATTACTTTGGAAAGTCTTCCGTCTTTCATCCAGAAGCTGATTAAGATTTCTTCTGAGAATAATATTGATTTCTATCTCAGCGTCAGTGCGGATAAGAACGAAATCCCGGATATTGATTCTCTGGAATGTACCGTTCTCTGATATCCTGATTCAACTAAAAAGTCCTGTCGGATCTTTTTGTTGTATATGGCAACTGAAAAGTCCATCGGAATCTCTCTTTTATAAGATACTCCGATGGACTTTTTTTATTCGCCGTCTTCTGTTAAATTCTGTTCTCGCTGACTATTTTGGATCCCCGGTCAGAGAAAGAACCGTATTTGCCTTTTCCCCTTCCTTATATTCAACCGTCACTTCATCGCCTACATTGTAGCGGATAATGTCAATAAAATCCACAACCGATACATCAAAAATCTCATTCGATCCTTCCAGCATCAGATAATAATGAGAATTTCCATCTACAACTCCCTGTGCGATCTTAGTGATCTTTCCTTTGATGGATTCTACGGTACGGGTATCCTTTGCTTCCGTTTTGATTCCATTTTTATACATCAGATTTGTATAGGATTCTTCACACTCGCTGACTGTATCCCCGATCGCTACAATCTGATATTTCTGCACATTGACCATGGCATATTTCTTTACCAGTCCTGCATCATCCTTCAATGCAATGAAGTAGGTCGGTTCTCCCGAAAGGTTCAGCAACAGTGGAAATGTCGCACTGTATTTCAAATTCTGTACCTGTCCCTCTGCAGATGACATCGCTGAAGTCTCTGTTGCACCTTCGATCTCATAAAATTTCGTCTCCATTGTCCGCTGATTCATCAGGACGAAACCGACATTTGACTGATCCCCGGTAATGGAAGTTACTCCCGTATAAACCCACACATCATCATCAACTGCAAGATAATTATATCCATCTGTTGTCTCAAGACAGTCCTTCTGCCCCAGTACACTGTTCAGGAATCCATGCCTCAAAGTACCATAATAATCATACAGCGAAATCAGAAGATCTGCAGAATATGCACGGTCGATCCACTGCGGTACATCCTCAATTTTATAATCTTCCATTTCCCCGGTAATGGCATTACATAATATAACACGTTCCACCGTAGCTCCGCCAAATAATCCGATGTTGTATTTTCTCACCGGACAGATCCAGTACGGAACTCCTTCTTCATCCACTTCAAAGCTCAGTTCATTAAAAATATAGGTCGGATAAGCGAATCTCAGATGCCGGTAAATATTCCGGTTGAAATGATCGCTGGTTGTATACTTCATTCCTTCTTTCAGTTTTACCAGCTCGGTATTCTGTGTTGCCATGTCAATCTTGATATATGCCGGGATTCCTTCTTTCCGGTTGGTAAACCACTTGATCAGATCTGCATATTTCAGAGGTGACACTCTCACCGGACGATCCTGATAGTTAATCTGTGAATACAGTTCATCCACTTCAAACTGAGATACCATATCCACCATACTTCCCATTTTCCGGTTTCCAAGGATCTCTGCTGAATCCTTATCCAGAAGAGGAATCTGGTCAAAAGACAATTCCTCAATATCTTTTGAAAATTCTCCGTTCTCCACAGCCATCAGCTTCTGATATTTTCCGGCATTCACAATCGGTGAAGACAGCAATGCTCCCACAGCCCATATGCCGATCACGATCAGGATCAGACTTAAGAATATTCTCATCCCTTTAGATTTTCTGATCTTATCCGGCTTTACTTTTGCAATTTTTCCATAAATTCCTGCTGCCAGTACCAGTAGGACAATCAGTAAGATCCAGAATTCCATTGAATGGATATTAAAAGCTGGAAGTGCCGCGTAATAATAAATTCCAAACACTGCCAGCACGCCGATCACACCAAGGATCTTTCCTTTTACTTTTTTCATAGTTTCTTTTTCCCTTTCCTTATAAAATCAATGCGGGATAAGCTGTCACCGACAAAATTTCCCGCATTCAAATTCATTAAAATCTTCTTCTCCACAAATCTGGTGAGAACAGTAACAGATATGGGAATATCTCCAGTCTTCCTGCCAGCATATCAAAACAGAAGACCAGCTTTGATAAAACTGAAAATTTATGGAAATTCATAACCGGTCCTACCTGTGAAATTCCCGGTCCTACATTACTCAGCGTTGTCAGAACTCCGCTGAATGAAGTTGCAAAATCAAAATTATCAATGGATACAAGCAGCGTTGATACAACCAGGATCAACACATAACACGCCAGATAAATATTTACATTTCTCAGCGTATCCTGACCGATCTTCCTTCCATTGACCCGGATCACTGTCACCGCATTCGGATGCAGGATTTTTCGTACTTCCTGACGGACAGACTTCCACAGGATAATCAGACGACTCACCTTGATCCCGCCCCCGGTAGAACTTGCACATGCTCCCACGAACATGAGCGACATCAGGATCATCTTCGACAGTTCCGGCCAGCGATCATAATCCGCAGTACAGAATCCGGTTGTCGTGATCACCGATGCCACCTGGAACGACGCATACCGGAATGCCCGGAAAATATTACCGTAAATATGGAGGATATTTCCGGTAATTGCAGCCATTGATGCACCAATGATGCCAAGATAAACCCACAATTCTTCATTTTTCAGTGCCGTCTTCCATTCTTTTAACAGGAACAGGAAATACAGATTGAAATTAATTCCAAATAAAATCATAAAGACTGTAATCACACCATCAATATATGCACTGTCAAAAAATCCTACACTTGCATTTTTATTTGAAAATCCACCGGTTCCTGCGGTACTGAACGCATGAAGCAACGCATCAAAAAAGCTCATGCCACCGGCCATCAAAAAGACAGTCTCCACTGCCGTCAGTGCAAAATACATTCCATACAGGATCTTTGCTGTACGTCTTGCCTTCGGAACAAGCTTATCTGCCTCCGGCCCCGGCACTTCCGCACGCATCAGCGGCATGGCATTATCATCGTCCAGAGAGGTGATCATCATAACAAAGACCAGCACTCCCATTCCACCGATCCAGTGCGTAAAACTTCTCCAGAACGCAATTCCTTTCGGAAGAATCTCAATCTCTGTCAAAATCGTCGATCCGGTTGTCGTAAATCCCGACACAGTCTCAAAAAATGCATCAATATAATGTGGGATACTGCCACTGATCACAAAAGGCAATGCTCCAAATGCTGACCATAACAGCCACGCAAGTCCTACGATCGCAAATCCCTCTTTACTGTAGATCCGCTTTGACTTTGGTTCTTTTCTTCCCAGTACAAAATAGATCAGGATCAGGACTGCCGATACGATCAGAAAAGAAAATCCACTTTTCTCCTGATAGAGAAGGGACACAAATGCCGGGATCAAAAGGACAATCCCCTCAACTCCCATCATTTTCCCCAAAATGTAAAAAATCATTCTTTTATTCATCGCACTGCACCTATATCATTATATCCCTGATATCTTCAATGTGCTTCTCCATCGTAATAACAACCACACTGTCACCGACTTCAATACAGTCTTCTCCACTCGGCAGAATGATCTGCCTTTTTCGTCCGATACATACGATCAGATTATTCGGCTTAAGTGCCAGATCCTTCAGAGGGATTCCTGTATATTCTGTTGCAGATTTTATTATAAATTCTAAAGCCTCTACCTTATCATCTACCAGTTGATACATCGTCTCAATATTGGCACTTGCCTGGGAATTTTTTCTTGCCCGCACATAGCTCATGATTGCATCCGCAGTTGCCGTCTTGACAGATACAATACTGTCAATTCCAAATTCTTCTACCATTCTCGCACGACGGTCTTCATTGACTTTTGCAACGATCTTGTCCACATTCTGGCTCTTTGCATACAGGGACAGGATGATATTTTCCTCATCCATCCCGGTCAGGGCAACAAAAGCATCTGCCTCCTCCACCCCTTCTTCCACAAGAAGATCATGGTCTGTTGCATCCCCATTGATGATGGTTGCCTTTGGAAGCAGTTCGCACAACTCCTCACAGCGTCTCGCATTTTCTTCAATGATCTTTACCTGCATTCCGAGAGTGGAAAGCTGGGCTGCCAGATAATATCCGACCCTTCCTCCGCCACAGATGATCACTTTCTTTATCTTCTCTCTTCTCTTACCGTTGGCTTTGAAAAACCGCTCCAGATCTTTATGAGATGCTGCAATATGGAGACGATCTCCTGCTTTCAGGACATATTCTCCATCAGGAATCCTCACATCTTCTCCACGCTCCACTGCACAGACAAGCAGACGGATCTGAAACTTTCTATACATATCAGATAACCGCATTCCTTCCAGAACTCCGTTTGCACTGACCGGAAGTTCCAGCAGTTCCATTCTCCCCTTAACAAATGTCTCGATCTGACTTGCATCCGGGAAGATCAGAAGCCGGCTGATCTCATCAGCTACGATCAGCTCCGGATTCACTGCCATGCTAAGATGAAGATCTTCCTTTAAGAGTCCGATCTGACGATAATAAATCGGGTTACGGACACGGGCGATCGTATGTCTTGCTCCAAGCTTCCTTGCGATCAGACAACTGAGCATATTGCACTCGTCCTCCGAAGTACATGCGATAGCCAGATCCGCATGGGCGATATCTGCCTGCTTTAAAACTTCTGCGTCCGCACCATTTCCCGCCACGCACGCAATATCCAGATGATCTGTTGCAAATCTCAGCTTCTTCTCATCACTGTCAATCAATACAACATCATATTTTTCGGTGGAAAGCTGCCGGGCAAGCTTATACCCTACTTTTCCGTCACCGATAATAATAATCTTCATTTCTTTTCCCTCGATATTGTCCCATTTTTCCTGCCTGCTACACATCTCCCGTGCAGTAAACAGAGCAATTATAGCACCTTTATATTGAAAGTACAACAAAATTGGCAGTTTCTTAACCTGAAAAGGAAGTATGCCCGTTCAGACACACTCCCTTTTCTTTCACTATCTCATCATCCCCTCAAAAGATCCGTTCTATTCTTCTGCTGCCCTTGCTGCAATCTCCTTCTCCTGGACATCGGACGAAGCCTGCTCATATCTTGCAAAAGTATATGCATAAGTTCCTCTTCCACCTGTCATGGAACGAAGTGTCGTGCAATAACCAAATAATCCTGTCATCGGGATATCCGCCTCGATCACCTGCTTACCGCCCGCAACCGGAGTCATTCCCAGCACACGTCCGCGTCTCTTGTTCAGATCTCCCATGACATCTCCCGTATAATCATCCGGCACTGTCACTTTCAGAGATGCGATTGGCTCAAGCAGAACCGGTGAAGCCTCCATAAATCCTTTCTTAAATGCCTGGATTGTTGCCGTCTTGAATGCCATCTCCGAGGAATCTACCGGATGGTAAGATCCATCATAAAGCGTTGCCTTCACACCCACAACCGGATAGCCTGCCAGTGGTCCTTTTACAACAGATTCCTGAAGGCCTTTTTCCACTGCAGGGAAATAATTCTTCGGAACCGCTCCTCCTACCACACACTCTTCAAATACAAATGGAATTTCCAGATCTCCTGAAGGCTCAAATTTCATCTTAACATGACCATACTGTCCATGACCTCCGCTCTGCTTTTTATATTTGGAATCCACATCTGAATTTTTGCGGATCGTCTCTCTGAAAGCAACCTTCGGAGTCTCCAGTGTGATCTCCACCTTATATCTTGATGCAAGCTTACTTGCCACAATCTCCAGATGCTGTTCGCCCATACCATACAGAAGTGATTGCCTGTTCTCGCTGTCGTTCACTGTCCTTAAGGTAACATCCTCTGCTGTCATCCTTGCAAGAGCCTGAGATACTTTATCCTCATCGCCTTTATTCTTTACACGATACTTCATATATGTATATGGCACAGAGAAATCTGTCCTTGCATACGATACCGGATTATTCTTCACTGATAAGGTATCTCCGGTTCTTGTATTCGTAAGCTTTGCGATCGCCCCGATATCTCCTGCAAAAAGTTCTGATACTTCCGATGGCTTATTTCCGCACAGAGTATATAATTTCCCCGGCTTCTCTTCTGCATCCGTATCAGCATTATAAAGAACGTCATCCCCTTTGAGTACTCCTGAGCATACTTTTACGAAAGAATATTTTCCGATAAACGGATCCACCATCGTCTTAAATACATAAGCCGTCTTTGATTTTGCGAAATCATAATTTGCTTCAAAGATCTCATTCGTTCTGCGGTTGATTCCCACGCAGCTTCTCTTATCCGGGCTTGGGAAGAAACGTACAATATCTGACAGCAGGTTCGCAACTCCCTGTGCCTGGAGATTTGATCCCATAGCTACCGGTACGATATCTCCATCCATTACCTCTGTACGCATCGCTGCACGGATCTCTTCTACGGAAAATTCATCTCCATTAAAATAACGCTCCATAAACTCTTCACTTGTCTCGGCAACAGCCTCCATCAGAGAATCTCTGAGAATCTCCAGGTTCGGTTTACAGTAATCCGGAATCTCACATTCTTCCCGCTGTCCCAGACCGGTATAACGTCTTCCTGCATTCTTAATGATATTGATATATCCGACCAGTTTTTCATTCTCACGGATCGGCTGGAAATGTGGTGCGATCTTCTTTCCGTACTTTTCTGTCAGATCTGCCACTACCTGACGGAAACTTGCATCATCCACATCCATCTCCGTTACATAGATCATCCTTGGAAGATTGTATTTATCACAGAGTTCCCATGCTTTTTCCGTTCCTACCTGAACTCCTGCCTTTCCTGATACAACGATGACTGCTGCATCTGCCGCACTGACCGCTTCTTCCACTTCACCTACAAAATCAAAATATCCCGGCGTATCAAGAATATTGATCTTTGCTTTCTCCCACTCAATCGGTATAAGGCTTGTGCCGATCGAGAAACCACGCTTCTGTTCCTCTTTATCAAAATCGCTTACAGTATTGGAATCTGCGATCTTACCCATACGGTTCGTTGCACCTGATACATACAGCATCGCCTCGACAAGACTTGTCTTGCCACTTCCGCCATGTCCAAGTAATACTACATTTCTTATTTCGTCTGTTCTGTAAACCTTCATGCTGCTGCCTCCTTGTAATGTGGTTATTCTGTATATCCTTTTTTCAACCGGATATACAAGCCATGGGTAAATTATACTAAAATATCATTATAATTACAACTATTTTATTTAATTTTCACATATTCCATATTTTTGTCATAATCAAAACTTATTTCTGGTTTTCCGGTCTTTTCTCTGCGGCAAGAATAATTTACTTTTATACTTTGACGTGTTAAAATAAGTATATTGATGCGTCATTTTCTATTGCATCAACTATGATTTACAGAAAGGACTATCTATTATGACTTCAAAAAAAATCGGATTTATCGGACTCGGACTAATCGGCGGATCGATTGCAAAAGCAATCCGCCAGTATTATCCTGAGTATGATATTATTGCTTTTGATAAAAATAAAGAATCTCTGGCACTTGCAGTACAGGAGGGAACGATCCATACTGCCTGCTCATCAATCGATGATAATTTCCGTGGCTGCACTTATATTTTCTTATGTGCACCCGTCAATTACAATGCTGCCTACCTCTCCCAGTTGAAAAGTCTGATCGACAGTGACTGTATTTTAACTGATGTCGGAAGTGTAAAGACATCCATCCACAAAGAAGTTATCCGCCTCGGTATGGAAGAATCTTTCATTGGCGGACACCCGATGGCAGGTTCTGAAAAGAGCGGATTTATGAATTCAAAAGCTCATCTCATTGAAAATGCATATTATATTCTTACACCTACTGCAAAAGTAGCCAAAGAAAAGGTCAGTGCTTATAAAGAGTTTGTGACCTCCCTGAAGGCACTCCCGGTCATTCTTGATTATAATGAGCATGATATTATTACCGGAACGATCAGTCATCTGCCGCATATTATTGCATCAACACTTGTGAATTTTGTCCATGATACCGATACAGCGGACGGACTGATGAAGGCACTCGCTGCCGGTGGATTCAAAGATATTACCCGTATCGCTTCTTCCTCACCGGTGATGTGGCAGCAGATCTGCCTGAAGAACGGGGAGAATATTTCCCACATTCTCGGTCATTATATTGAAGCCCTCACGCAGGCAAAGGAGCAGATTGATGCTGAAAATGAGACTGCGTTATATTCTATGTTCGAGGATTCAAGGGATTACCGCAACTCCATGCCGAACAGTTCCGCAGGGCCGATCAAAAAGCAGTTCGCACTGTATTGTGATATCATTGATGAGGCAGGAGGAATCGCTACGATTGCCACAATCCTTGCCAGCAATCATATCAGTATTAAAAATATTGGGATCATCCACAACCGTGAATTTGAAGAAGGGGTTCTCCGGATTGAATTTTATGATGAAGATTCTGCCGCCAACGCCTCAAAGTTACTTCAGAAATACCGCTATGTGATTTATGAAGTCTGAGTAGATCCCGTCAGATCATCTATACCAAAATATTACAGAAAGAGGATTTTTATTATGGAATTATGCAGTATGAGCGGATTAAAAGGAAAGGTTACGATACCGGGAGATAAATCGATTTCCCACCGTTGCGTGATGTTTGGTTCGATTGCCAACGGTACAACGGAAATTCACAACTTTCTCTCCGGTGCGGACTGTCTTGCTACCATCCGTTGTTTTTCAACCCTTGGAATTAAGATTGAAACAGATCTCTCCCAGTCAAAAGTGATCGTCCACGGAAAAGGACTTCACGGACTGAATGCCCCGTCTTCCATTCTGGATGTCGGAAACAGTGGAACAACTACAAGACTGATTTCCGGTATCCTTGCCGGACAGCCTTTTAACTCTGAACTTTCCGGGGACGAATCTTTAAATTCCCGTCCGATGAAGCGGATCATTGAACCACTGACCTCCATGGGAGCCAACATCGCCAGTGTGCTTCAGAATGGCTGTGCACCGTTGTATATCACTCCGGCACAGCTCCACGGAATCCACTATGATTCCCCGGTTGCCAGTGCCCAGGTCAAATCCTGTCTGCTTCTTGCCGGACTCTATGCTGACGGAGAAACTTCTGTCACAGAGCCAAGTCTTTCCCGAAACCATACCGAACTGATGCTCCGGGAATTTGGTGCTGACATCCGCTCTACTTATGAGATCGGAAGTACAAAGGCAACCGCCTCCATCCGTCCATGTACGGATCTGTACGGACAGAAGATCACCGTTCCGGGAGATATTTCTTCTGCTGCATACTTTATTGCGGCCGGACTCATCGTACCGGATTCAGAAATCCTGATTGAAAATACAGGCATCAATCCGACCCGTGCCGGAATCCTGAAAGTATGCGAAGACATGGGTGGTGATATCACTTTATTAAATGAAAGAACCGAAGGGGGAGAAAAGATCGCTGATATCCTCGTCCGCACCAGTAAACTCCACGGAACAACGATTGAAGGGGACATCATCCCGACACTCATTGATGAGATTCCTGTCATTGCAGTCATGGCAGCCGTAGCAGAAGGAACGACGGTCATCAAAGATGCAGCAGAACTGAAAGTCAAAGAGACCGACCGCATCGAAACCGTAACAGACAACCTGAAAGCAATGGGAGCTGATGTCACTCCGACAGATGACGGAATGATCATCCACGGCGGAAATCCTCTCCACGGAACTTCCATCCATACGCTGCTGGATCACCGGATTGCCATGGCCTTCAGTATCGCAGCTCTGGTTGCCGAGGGCAATACAAAGATTCTTGACAGTAAGTGCGTAGATGTATCTTATCCGACTTTCTATGATACGTTTGAAGCCCTGCTTTAGTCTGCACATGGCAACGAACCGGAGGCTTGTTCCTGTATAAGACAAGGCCCTGACACCTGCATCAGTCTCTTTCATTCCGTTCTGTGGGATTGAAAGACAAAGAGGATGTATCCCCGCCATTCCGGGGATACATCCTCTTTTTGATTTTCTTCTTCCCGATTCTTTTTACAGGAAGATATACTTCAGAATAAAGAGTACAGCAAGTACATACATCAGAACACTTACTTTTTTCTCTTTTGCCTTTCCAGTAATCAGATTGAATGCAACATAAGCAATAATTCCCATGGAAATACCCTCTGAAATGCTGTAGAAGAACGGCATTGCAATGATACAGATATAGCACGGGATTGCTTCTGACATATCACTGAAATCAATGTTCATTACATTCGTAAGCATATACAGACCCACAATGATCAGTGCCGGTGCTGTTGCAAAAGAAGGAATTGCAAGAAAGATTGGTGACAGGAACAGTGACAATCCGAAAAGGATTGCTGTTGTCACAGATGTAAGACCGGTTCTTCCTCCTTCTGATACTCCTGATGCACTTTCTACGAATGTTGTCGTTGTAGATGTTCCGAGAACTGCTCCTGCAGTTGTTGCGATCGCATCTGCAAGAAGTGCTCCTTTGATCCGCGGAAGCTTTCCATCCTTATCCAGCATATCTGCCTTAGAAGAAACTCCAACCAGCGTACCGATCGTATCAAAGAGATCTACAAACAAGAATGCAAATAAGATTACGATGAAATCCAGTGAAAAGATTCCCTTAAAATCAAGCTTGCAGAAAATCGGTGACAGGCTTGGGATTGCCAGACCATTGCTGAAATCAGGGAGCAGGCTGTAGCAGCCAACCTCTGCATTCGGAACATACAGTCCCGCAAACTGGCAGATAATACCAAGTCCCCAGGTAATCAGGATACCCCAGAGAATATTTCCTTTTACATTCTTAATAACCAGGATTCCTGTAATGATCACTCCGATAATTGCAAGAAGTACCGTAATTCCGACATCACTGAAAGCAGCCTCTACTCCATTCACCTGATTATATCCATCCAGTGAAAAAAGCTCGATCAATGTAGATCCACCGATCACAATATGAGCATTCTGCATACCAACGAAAGCGATGAAAAGTCCGATACCTACACTGACTGCTGACTTCAGGTTTCTCGGAATCGCATTGAAAATTGCTTCACGTACATTTGTCATGGAAAGTACGATAAAGATGATTCCTTCTGCAAATACGGCAGTCAGGGCATATTGCCAGCTATAGCCCATTCCGATAACGACCGTATAGGCAAAATATGCATTCAGTCCCATTCCAGGTGCAAGTGCGAACGGATAATTCGCCAATACTGCCATCAGAAGTGTTCCGACAAAAGCAGCCAGTGCCGTTGCTGTAAAGACTGCTCCTGAATCCATTCCTGCTGCGGAAAGAATACTTGGATTGACTGCCAGGATGTACGCCATCGTCATAAATGTAGTAACACCGGCAAGTACTTCCGTTTTCACGTCCGTCTTGTTCTCAGACAGTTTAAATAATTTTTCTAACATTTTGTTCCCCTTTCATTCCATTTTTGGTGCTTGTCTACTCTGTTAGAAGACAACAGAATCATCATACCATATCCGCTCTGAAAAAACAGTTTATTTTTTCTAATAACCGTTTATTATCATCTCGGTCATCACGCATCAGCGGTTTCCTGACCGGCATTCTCCAGTTCTCCCAGCATCTCCCGCACCGTCTTTCCTGTGACCGGATGCCGTTTATAGGGAGCGATTTCTTCCAGCGGCTTCAGTACAAAGCTTCTCTTATGCATCTCAATATGCGGAATACACAGATCGTCCTCCTCGCAGATCAGATCATCATAAAAAATAATATCCAGATCCAGTGTCCTTGGTCCCCAGTGTATGATCCGTTCTCTTCCGGCTTCCTGTTCAATCCGGTTCAGCTCCCGCAGCAGCTCTTCCGGATATAAAAGTGTCTGCAGCTTCAGACAGCCATTCAGAAAATCCGGCTGATCTGTCACTCCGTAAGGTGCCGTCACAAGAAAAGAAGAAACTTTTTCCACCCGGCTCGTCGGCAAATGATCCAGCTTGTCAATGGCTTCTTTCAGATAAGCTTCACTGTCCCCGATATTGGATCCAAGTGCAATATATGCCGTATGCCATTCTCTTTCAATCTCCACGCTGACCGTCTCTAGCGGCAGACCGACCGGTGCCCAGGGTTTTTTGATCTCCAGCCGGATCTTCTGAAGCCCTTTTGTCTGTAAAAGCAGTTCTTCTGCAAGACTCTCTGCCACCTTCTCCAGTAATTGAAAAGTATGTTCTTTCAGATAGCGGTCTATAAAAGCACTGACTTCTCCATAATGGATCGAAGCAGTCAGTTCATCTGTCTGTCCCGCCTTTCTTGTATCGGTATACAACACCGCACTGACGACAAATTTCTGTCCCAGTACATTTTCTTCCGGAAATACACCATGATTGGCAAACACCTCCAGGTTTTGTATTTTTATCTTATCTGCTTTCATAGTTACATCCTCATCAGAGCTTTCGTCATTTTGATCGCACGCAGATTCTTTTCCACATCATGAACCCGTACAAACGCACTGCCCTTCTGCACACCATAAACTGTTGTCACCATCGTTCCCTCTTCTCTCTGATCTACCGGAAGATCCAGCGTCAGACCGATCACCGACTTTCTTGAAGTACCAAGAAGAACCGGATATCCCAGTTCCTGAAGGATTTCAAGATGTGCAATGATCTCCAGGTTCATCTCATACGTCTTCCCAAATCCGACACCCGGATCTAAAATGATCTTTTCATCTGCGATTCCGGCCTCCTTTGCAAGACGGACACATTCTTTCATATCTTCTATAAAATCTTTTTGAAACTCTTCATACTCGGCCTTTTCACGGTTGTGCATCAGACAGCAGGCAGCATGATATTTTGCAATGACCTCTGCCATTTTTTCATCATATTTTAAGCCCCAGATATCATTTACAAGGTCTGCTCCCGCCTGAAGTGCCGCTTCTGCCACATGGCTTTTATATGTGTCGATCGAAATCGGAATATCAAACTCCTTTTTCAAAGCTTCAATCACCGGAGTCACCCTTGCGATTTCTTCTTCATCTGAAATCTGCACATGTCCCGGACGGGTCGATTCTCCACCCACATCGATCAGATCCGCACCTTCTGCGATCATCTTCTGTGCATGCCTCAGTGCCTGTTCCATTCCGTTGTATTTTCCACCGTCGGAAAAAGAATCCGGTGTCACATTCAGGATTCCCATAATATATGTATTCTTTTCTGTATCAAACTCTCTGTTGCCTATGATCATATGATTATCTCCTTGTTCTTCTCTTCATCCTTCCAGTTGCACTCTTTTTCTGCCGGGCAGGAAAAACAGGTACGGGAACGCTTGTCACTGTCATAAAAAAGTGCAGCGATCGGCTCTGCCCCGTCTTTTTTTTTCCGGTGTTCCCGGACTGCAGCCAGGATCAAGCGTCTTTCTTCCGCAGAAAATGCCAGTCCCTCCGGAAGGGTATCCAAAATCTCTGAAGCTACTTTTTCCCCGGCAATCTCATGCGGAATCCGCTCTTCATACTGAAAGGATTTTCCTATATCATGCAGGATCGCAGCCGCATAGATCACTTCCCTGTCATACCCCAGATTCCGCTCCAGATTCGTGATATAAGCGATCCTCGCCACATCCAGCAGATGAGGCATCTGATGGCGGCAGAAAATCCTGTCCTTTTCAATTTTTTCAATCTGATCGTAATACTTTCTGTAAGTCTTATGCTTTAAAATTGCATTGACACGATCCATTCTGATCCGTTCCATCCCGGTCCTTTCTGTCCTGATCTGCTTCATTCTGCCACCTTTATCGTCCCAGCATACGGAAGAATCGTTCTTCCAGCGACGGATCTGTCTCAAAAACACCTCTCCGTGCCAGCGTCACCGTCTGACTTCCTGGTTTTTTGATTCCCCGCATCGTCATACACATATGCTCCGCCTCGATCATAACCAATGCACCTTTCGGCTGCATATATTCCATCAGTGCATCTGCAATCTGTCCGGTCAGTTGTTCCTGCAACTGAAGTCTTCTTGCGAATACTTCTACCGTTCTTGCCAGCTTGCTCAGTCCCACTACCTTTCCATCCGGAATATACGCAATATGAGCTTTTCCATAAAACGGGAGCAGATGATGTTCGCAGGTAGAATAAAAAGTGATATCCTTTTCGATGACCATTTCCCTGCTTTCTACTGTAAATGTCTTCGACAGATGAATCCCCGCATCTTCTTCCATTCCGCCATAAATCTCTTCATACATCCTTGCGATCCGATCCGGTGTCTCCAGCAGACCTTCCCGGTTCACATCTTCCCCGATTCCTTCCAACAGCAGTCTTACCGCCTGCTCTATCTTTTCATGATCTATCATTTTTCTTCCTTTCCTGTACCTCTCGTCCGGGTTCCGTAACTTTTTTCAACCAGCCGGATCACATCTCCAAGATAAGATAATGAACCACATGCCAGGATCACCGGCTCTCCGTCTGCTGCTGAAGCTTCACTGTCTGCCGTCCTCTGTCCTGCTCTTTCTGCTGCTTTCATCGCTTTTTCCACGGCATCCTCTATTCTTCCTGCCGCCGCTGTCTGCCGACAGTATTTTTTTGCACACTCTGCAAGCTTTTCTGCCGGCAGTGTACGCTCCACATTCGGAAGATCAACTGTATAAACCTGCTGTGCCAGCGGGCAAAGAATCGATGCGATCTTTTCATATTCCTTGTCCTTAAATACTCCTAGAATAAGGATCAGCCGTCTTCCCGGAAAATAGCGTTCCATGGACATCCGAAGTTTCTGTGCGGCATCTTCATTATGTGCCCCGTCAACCAGAAAAACCGGATGCTCCATTAAAAACGTAAATCTGCCCGGCCATCTCGTTTCTTCCAGTCCTTTTCTCACCGCCGTCTCCGGTACGGAAATTCCCAGTGCATTCAGCGTACGGATCACTTCCAGTGCCGTTGCAAGATTTGCGATCTGACATTCTCCTGCCAGACTTCCTCTCAGATTCTTATATTCTTTATAAGAAAACCGGATTCCATGATAGTCTTCTTTTTCTACAAGAAACCGGCTCAGATCTGCCTCTCTGTAGCTACAGTCAGATGCCTCTGCCCGCTTCTTCAGAATCTCACTTACAGTTTCTTTCTGCTGTGCCGAAACGACTGCACAGCCATTTTTTATAATTCCGGCCTTCGTCTGTGCAATCTCTTCCAACGTATTGCCGATCACCCCCAGGTGATCTCTGCTGATCGTTGCAAATACAGCACAGACCGTATTTTTCACGATATTGGTCGCATCCAGTTCTCCACCGAGTCCTGTCTCCAATACAACAAAGTCACAGTTCATTTTCCTGAAATACAAAAAAGCTATTGCCGTCTCTGTCTCAAAAACTGTCGGGAGATTCTCCCCCGCAGCTTTCAGCCGGGCAATAGCTTCTTTCACTTTCTCTGTCAGTTCTGCAAACTCTTCTTCCGAGATCCATCTGCCGTTCATCTGAATCCGCTCCAGATAGGAGATTACCGTTGGTGAAACATACCGCCCGATCCTGTATCCTGCTTCACTTAAAATCGTTGAAGTGTATGCAAGCACAGATCCCTTGCCATTCGTTCCTGCAATATGTATGAACTTCAGACTCTCCTGAGGATTCCCCAGTTCACGCAACAGACCTCGAATTGTATCCAAGCCAAGTACACTTCCGTATTTCGACATCTCGTCCAAATATACCCTTGCTTCTTTATAGGTCACTTTCTTTTGTTCCCTTCTGTCTTCCTTTTTCACTCGGTCTTTTCTGACCGAACAGAACCATCATACCACCATTCGCTCTTTCTCACAAGATACATTTCCATATTTCAATCAGCTTTTCCAATGAAAAAGCTGCATTTGCCGGGCTGGTCGACGGAAGAACTGTCGCTTCGATACCGGTTCTGCTCTCCTGATATTTCTTATAATAATTTCCCGAGGCTTTCCCATTACAGAAGATTCTTTCCACCTCTGACTCTTCCAGAATCCGGTTCAGATCTGTCGGTACTACATTTTTAATACTGCTGTCGCTTGAACCGATGATGTCGCAACTGTAGATCGTATCCCACAGGGCAATGTGATTCCGATGCAGAAGTTCCTTCTTTTCTTCGATGGTCTCAGGAATCTTCTCTCCCAGGACCGCTGCCAACATCTTCCAGAACCTGTTCTGCGGATGTCCGTAAAAGAAGTTCTGTTCGCGGGATTTTACGGATGGAAGACTGCCAAGGATCAGAATTTTTGAATCAGCATCATAGAGTGCCGGAAACGGGTGGATCACATGGGTATAATTACTCTCTTTCAATCGTTTCTCCCTGCTCATAAATTCACTTTCGTACTCCCTCTTTATTTTGAAAAAATCGATACAAATCTCACTTTTTTATCCATTCCTTCCCCTATTTTACCAATTACTTTTCCCATTGTAAATGCCGCAAGCACTGTTCCGATTCCAAGTCCTCTGATCTGTCCCAGGCATACAAACGTCAGCAATGCTGTCACGGACAGACAGATCACATCATAACTGATCTTGATCCTTGAGTACGCTGCCTTCGTGATATCTGCCAGTTCCCTCGGGAAAAGATCCGTTGGGATGATCGGCATTTTACAACGGTTGGAAAGGGCAATTCCTGTACTGATCAGCAGGTATCCTGCAAAAAAGTATACAAACCGGAGCGGCAGTGTCACAGGCAGGGTATGAACCCAGGTTTCATGGATATCGATCTCGGTTCCGAATCCTGCCCCTACAATAAAGCTCAGCAGATACTGCGGCACAAATTTCTTTCTGAGGATCATCAGGCTCAAGACCAGAATTGTCTGAAAAATGTCTGTCCAGACTCCCAGTGAAACTTTGGAAAAAACTTCTGAAAATGCATACGGCACACTGGAAATTGCCGAAATCCCCGATCCTGAATACAACATCAGAACAACTCCAAGACTGTTGATCACCAGTACAATTAAAAGTGCCAGCTCTCCTCTGACTACCGGAAGTGCCTCTGTTGCAGTTGCCTTCACACGTTCTGCTTTTCCATCGGTCAGTTTGTTTCTTCCGGAATTTTTTTCTTTTCCTGCCATTCGATCTGTAGTGATCAGTTTATTTGTGGATATCGTCTTATCTGCTGATATCATTTTTATACGCTCCTTTTTATTCGCTTATTTTACCGTCGGTAAATCTATCACATGCTTTTTTATTTTACAAATAATAATCTTCTATAATTCTATAGACATTTTCTATTTTTGGAGTTAAAATTTTAACAGCATTTATTACGAAGAATCATCTGAACGGAGAAGCTTATGAACTTATATCAGCTAAGATATTTTCTTGAACTGGCGGAAAAAAGGCAGTACACCAAAGCCGCACGCCAATTAAACATCACCCAGCCCAGTCTGAGCTATGCCATTTCCCAGCTTGAAAATGAACTGGGAGTAAAATTATTTGAAAAGGATGGACGCACGATCAGCCTCACCGATTGTGGGAGAGATCTCGCCGGATGTGCTTCTGAATCCCTTGCGATCCTCGATAAAGGGATCGCCAACCTGAAGCGTAAAGCTGCCGGTGCGGGGAAGATCCGTCTTGGATTTCTACGGACACTGGGAACAGATTATATCCCGGATCTTGCCTCCCGTTATCTGAAGCAGAACCCGGACAAGGAAACAACGTTCCGTTTCCATACCGGCTCTACAGGTGCTTTGCTTGAAAGTCTGAATGCCGGAGAATATGATATTGTCTTTTCATCAGAACCGCCTGAAAGCAACGATTTTCATTATACACCGGTTATGAAACAGGATCTCGTCCTGATCGTACCGGACGGACATCCTCTGGCAGACCAGTACCGGATTCCATTGAGTGAAACACTTGCATACCCTTATATTTATTTTGATCAGAGTGCCGGTCTCCGCTATGTGACCGATCTTCTTTTCGAGCAGATCGGTCAAAAACCGGAAATCGTATATGAAACTGACGAGGATCAGGTGATTGCCGGACTTGTTGCACATGGATTCGGGATCGCCCTCGTTCCCTATATGGAGCTTCTGCTCAGACTGAATGTCCGTATCCTGCAGATTTCTTATCCTGAGTGCCAGAGAGATATCTATATGGTTACAAGCCGCAGACATGAACTTTCACCCGCAGCACATCATTTCCGTGAATTTGTCCTTACCGGACTGCTTGACACTCCCCACAGCTAAAGCAGGGGGGATTCTTGCTTCAACCACTACTGCATTGGCTGATACCATTCGGTATCTCAATGTCTTACACAGTGTCCACAAGCCTTTGTCCGACCGGTAATTTGTTATAAATATTTTCTATAATATCATTCAAAACTTTTATTTTCTGTTTTCAGATTTTTTCAGCAGATCTGCTTTCTATCTGTTCCTGCTCTGCACTTGTCACCCTCTACATCTGATAAAGCAGGGCATTGCAGATACATGCCGCGATATTGCTGCCACCTTTTCTTCCTCGTGCAACGATCGACGGAGTCTCTTTCAGGCTCAGGATCAGTTCTTTCGACTGAACTACATTCACAAATCCTACCGGTACTGCAATGATCAGTTCTGGCCGGATCTTTCCCTCTTTTATAAGCTCATACAGACGAACCAGTGCTGTCGGTGCATTTCCGACCGCAAAGATCACATCCCGGCCAAGTGCCGCTGCCTTGTCCATACTTGCTGCCGCCCTGGTCGTACCATTTGCCTTTGCTGCTGCCGCTACATCTTCATCCGACATAAAGCAGTACACTTCACTGCCAAACTCTGCAAGTTTTCTTTTATTGATCCCGGCCTTTCCCATCTGCGTATCTGTCACGATCGGTGTTCCTCTTCGGATTGCATCCATCGCATGCTCTACTGCCCCCTCAGAAAAAACCAGGTTCTCCGCATAATCAAAATCCGCACTGGTATGAATGCAGCGTTTTACGATCAGTTCTGTCCCGGGAACAAGTTTCTTATCTCCCAGTTCTTCCGTAATGATCTCAAAACTGCGTTTCTCAATTTCTGATGGCAGGACTTTTTCAATTTCCGTCAACATTTTCATTTTCCGAATCACCTTTTTCCTTCTTCCCACTTCTTATCGCCTGCGTTAGTAGTCTTTTTTCAGACATATTCCTGCCTGCGTTTCTTTCTCTACCGGAGTCTTGTTCCGATCCCGCAGACTACACGGTCTACCCGCTGTGCCTGTGCCGCAAGGTCTGTCATAAGCCTTCCATGAGCCTCTCTGTATTTCCGCTCAAATGCATCCACAGGGACTAATCCATATCCGATCTCATCGCTGATCAGAACAACCAGCCCTTTTCTTCTGTTCATCAGCAGTCCGGTCAGTTCCTCCGTCTCACGCCCATCTTCCATCCACCGGCGGACTAACAGCTCAAAATGGACAATCCCGTCAATTTCCGTCAGCTCCTTTTCAAGCTGCTCTGGCTGACATTCTGCTCCATCATACCAGCAGATCTTTGAATATAACGTTTCCGCGTACTGCAATTTTCCCTGGAATGCCCCGCCAATAATCAGATGAACGTTCTTCCTTTCCGGATCCTTTCCGGTTTTTTCATAATTTTTCATAGTATTTTCCTTATGATGATCCACAGCAGATTCCACCAGTCTTCCCGGTGTACAGTCGGCATCTTTCTTCCAGATACATGGAATCCCATAGACAACCTCTGTCACCTGATCTGCCATCCCGGCAAGATTCCGGTTAATCTCACCAAGAACCTTCTTATAGTTTTTCATTTCCACGGAATCAGGAACGGATTCTGAAAAAACCTCATTTGTAACAATGACCAGGTTTCTGCTCTGCTCCTTCAACTGCCTGATTCCTTCGGTCACAGAGCGGACAGTATCCTTTCCCGCCCCCTGCTCCATATAGAGTTCATTCGCCACCAGATTGGACATACATTCCAGCAGGATCGCACTTTCACTTAGTCTTTCTGCTCCTTCCTGTCCGGAAAATTCCTTTTCTATGCACTCTGACAGACCGGTATACCATTCCAGTGTCCTGAATCCTTTTCCGCCCCGCATCCAGCGGTGTCTCTCAATCTTGCGTTCCGTTTCACTTCCATAGGGATACATGGTCGCAATATAGTAAAGCCTGCCTGTCCCCTGCTGCAATCCGCAGATCTTCTGTTCTGCATAGGCAGATTTTCCACTGCCGCTGCCCCCTGTCACGACTTCCATCATAACTCTATCACATCCAGATCTTCTGGCACATACAGATTTCCATGATAAAATTTCCTGCCTTCTGCCAGATACATTTCCTGTCTTTTCAGAATATTTTTATCCTCGGTATGATAAAGGATCAAATTCTCTACATTCAGTCTTTCTCCCAGCTCGCATGCATCCTTCACCGTGGAATGATGCTTTTCGTATGGTTTAAACTGATCTGCCTCACCAAACAGACAGAATGCTTCATGCAGAAGCCACTGACTGTTCTGTGCATACACCTTTTCCGCTTCATTATACGGTTCATCACCGCAGCAGGTCAGCTTTTTCCCCGGTTCAAGTTCCATGGAAAATCCAAACTGCTTCGCTTTTGTGGAATGGATATCAAAAAATGTCACCGGTTTCCCTATGATCTCTCTTTCTTCTCCATCCTCTACCACAACCATATGAAGCCTTTTTCCTAAATTTTTCGTCTCTTTTTCAGACAAAACTTCTCCGGCGATCTTCTCAAGAATTGCGATCACCTCTTCATGTCCGTAGATTGTCGCCTCGCCATCATAAGTTCCCCGGTTCATATTCTGAAGGATCATCCGCATCATCCATATAATTCCCAACAGATGATCGATATGCTTATGGGTAACAAAAATATCCCTCATCTCTTTCCAGTCAAACCCGGCAGACTTCAACTGATGCAGGATCATATTTCCGCCTCCACCATCAATCATAAAATGGTTTTCCTTATTACTGATGACAAAACACGTATTATAGCACTCCGTGACTGTGGCATTTCCCGTTCCAAGAATCGTTAATTTCATCCGTTCCTCCTGATTTCGTCCTGTTCTCCTGATTCCATTTTATTTTTCCAAACTGCCTGATCCATTTTAAAATGCAAAATCTGCATAATCTTCCGGCAGGAAACGATGATAGATGATATGACAGCCTTCATCTTTAAAGCAGTAAATATAGGAATCTTCCGGATCATCTGCAAAGCTGACTCTGTAGTCAAATTCTCCGTTGTCCATCTCATGGATCTCCACCTTTTCCGAATGGGAACGGAACAGATCAAAGATTTCCTCCATCGTACAGTCATGCTTCTGCAACAGTCCGATCAGCTCTTTGATAAACTCATTTTCTTTCATCTGCTCATGCACATACTCCACGCCCTCTTCCGGGATATGAAAGCAGAACCGCTCTCCCTCATTGGTCACTTCCACCTGTCCCAGTCTCTGCTTTGTATACTCCGAAAACCAGTTCAGCTTTTCCAGCATCCCGGTCACATCTCCCTCTACCTGAAAGAAATGGTTCAGGGAACTGAGCGGATAATAAAGCCGTATCTTTTCCTTTCTGTAGCCAAGCTTTGCCTGCTCCTCCTTTATCACATCCATAATACTCTTCTCAAGTCTTGAAAAATCCATCCTGTTGTCCTCTTGCTATCTTTTTCTGTCTTCTCTTTTTCTGTCTTCTCTTTTACTTCTTTTCGTCTTCTTTTTTTCGTTCTCTGTTCTTCTATATTAATTCTGCCAGCGGATCTGTTCCCCCGTGATCAGCGGATATCTGAAAAGTTTTGTTCCGTCAAGTTCCTCCCGGTACAGATCCACAGCAGTGATCTGATGATTCTCATAGGTTGTATAATAGTAGATTCCCTTCGATGCATTACAGCAGGAAGTATACAAGGTAATCTCATACTTTCCGTCTGCCACTTCACAGCAGCCTCTCTGCTGATCCACCGAACCTAAAATATGGAAAAACTGGCTGATGCTTTCCAGTTCTGAATCTCCTGATTTTGCATTCATTTTTGTAAATGCAACTTTCGCAAAACGGGATGCCGATGACAAATCTCCCGGAAGTCCCATTGCTCCCATTCCCCGGCTGTATGCTGTCAGATTCAGCTTCTCTGAAAAATGATTTTCCGGCTGTCTCGGTGACAGATGCATGTAATTATTCAACTGAAACATCTGCTGTTCAAAAGGTGGATTGTTCGTCAGCACACCCACCGGATTTTCATGCACTTTCAGCCCGTCCTTCATCGGTTCTACCGTGATAGCTTCTTTCTCATCTGCGATGATCCAGTGAAGTTGTGCTGCCGGAAGCTGTTCACTGAACGGTGTCCCGACCAGATTCATCCGGCTTAACAGTTCTCTGACTTCTCTGACCGAAGCACACTGGCTCAGTATCCATGGAATCAATTCATACTGGCAGACATTTTCTTTTCCGTCTTCTGCCTCATCTACCTCCTGATAGACCGCATTTCCGACAAAGTTGAGTCCCGCCATGCCGACACCCTTTTCATTGACTGCATCATAATACAGCGGATAATCTTCTGCCACATAAGCCATTCCTATCATGGCATAATGGGATTCCATTTCTCCCATATACCGGAACGGGATCTTATAATTTCTCGGAGTCACCGTCACTTCATCTCCATAAGAAAATTCATAATCGAGTGTTCTTCCAAAATAAAAATCCTTCGTCTTATAAGTTGCTGCTGTACACATTCTGCTTTTCACCTCTGCTTTTTTTATTCTGTTCCCCGCCAAGTAGCTTTTCCCGCTTTACTGCACAAAAATATACGACCGATCCTCGCAGATGGAAATGCGTCACCTGATAATCCTGGGACAGTCTCAACTGCAAAGAAGTTTGGGTTTCAAAAGGTCCTTTGAACCACCCCTTTTTCATCAGAAACCATTTTACAAAACGGTCCGTCTTCCCGGATCTTCCCTCGATGTAGAAGCATCCGATCAGCCTTCCGTTTTTCTTTAATACGCGGGTCATTTCCGACAGGGCTTCTCTCTTATCTTCCACCGCATTCAGCCGGTCAATACTCAGTACGGCATCAAAACTTTCATTACGAAACGGCAGCTTCGCACAATTCCCCTTCTTTACGGTAACATGATCCAATCCGTCTCTTGCAAAACGCTTTTTTGCCAGGTCAAGCATTTCCTCGTCTTCGTCATAACAGATGATCCTCGCATCTCTCATCCATGAGTATTTCCGGTAAGTAAAAAGTCCTGTTCCTGCCGGTACATCCAGCAGTCTCCCCTTAAAATCCTCCGGAATATACTTCAGCATGGCTTTTACAATCTGCTTTTTACTTACTCCATTCCAGAAAAGCTTTCTATACAGCCTTGTCCATAATTTTTTCCCAAGAAGCACATCCTCATAAAGTTCTGTTCTGTTTTCTGACTCACTGTGCTGTTCTTTCATTTTTATTCTCCCCTGATCTGTCTCTGTATATATTCTCCCCTCAGATTCCGATTCTCCTTCTGCTTTTCCAGCAGGATCACTTTCTCTCAAATTTCAGTACCCTTGTCTGAAGCGGTGCAAGGACCTCACTGCCTGTTCCATAAATCTCCTGATATTCACCTGTCACCGGAACAACCACTTCTTTGCGGCTGAAATTCTGAATAAACAGATACTCTGCATTTTCCGACTGACGTACATTGACAGATACACCCTCCGGAACAGCCTCTGCCAGACTTTTTACACCGGCTTCTTCTGCTACGCCTTTAAATAAATCGTCATAAAATGCCTGCTCCATATCTGCCCCTACATAATAGGCATGTCCCTCACCATACGCTTTATGTGTCACAAGCGGTGATCCCGCATAAAAATCGTCTGCATAACGCATCAGGACTTCTGCATCAGAAACTTCCGACAGTTCGCAGAGATTTTTACACTCATAAACTTTCTGCAATCCCAGGCGGTTTCCATGCTCCGGTATTCCATGGTTTGATTCCCAGTCAAATAAAGCATCGATCTCTGTACTGCGGACTCCCGTCACATCCATCAGTCCATAAGGTGTACCTCCAAGGAAACATTTATCCGTCTCATCCACAAGACCTGACCAGTAGGTCAATACCAGAGTTCCTCCCTGTGCCACATACTCTCTGAGACGTTCTTCGTATTTCTCACTGAACAGATACGCCATCGGCACTGCCAGGATCTTATAATCAGAAAGTGCATGCTCCATGGAGATCACGTCCACATCCAGTCCTTCTGCCCGCAAAGCTCTGTACTGCTTCAGAACGCACTCCTGATAATGCATATCCTCGTTTCTTGGTCCCTGTGCATCCTTTAATGCCCAGTCATTCTCACGGTCATATAAAACCGCTGCCTTTGCACACGTCACACTGCCTGTCACTTCCTGAAGCTTTTCAAGTGCCTCTCCCACTTCTGTCACTTCCCTGAAGACACGGGTATCATTTCCACCGTAATGATCGATCACTGCACCATGAAACTTTTCAGATGCTCCCTGGCTCTGACGCAGTTGAAAATACAAGACACTGTCTGAACCATGGGCGATTGCCTGCAGAGACGCTGCCAGAAGCATTCCCGGTTTCTTCAGCTTATTGATCGGCTTCCAGTTCGTTGCAGATGGGCAGGATTCCATCATCAGGAACGGAGCTTTTCTGATACTTCTCATCAGATCATGCTGCATTCCTGCATCTGTTGCCGTCAGCCACTCTTCTTTTTTATGCCATCCCGGATAATTATCCCAGGATATAATATCTACATCTTCCCTGAACTTTTTATAATCCAGTCCGTCATAATCATACATCAGATTCGTCGTCACCGGGATTTCCGTTCCAGTCTCCCTGAGAGCTGCTATTTCCGCCTTCATGAAATCGACTGTCTGTTCCGTCACAAACCTCTTCCAGTCCAGCTTTAATGCGTGAAGCTCATTTTCTCCCAGTGAAGAAGGACTTTCGATCTGAGAAAAGCTCTGATACCGGTGACTCCAGAATGTCGTACACCACCGGCTGTTCAGATTCTCAATCATACCATATTTCTTTTCCAGCCACTCCCGGAACTTCTCCTGACAAAGCGGACAATGACATTCTCCACCAAATTCATTGGAGATATGCCACAGAATCACACCCGGATGCTTTCCGAACTTTTCTCCCAGCCTGCGGTCGATCTCTGCCACTTTTTCTCTGTATACCGGTGAGGTATAACAGTGATTATGTCTTCCACCGAACAGATTCTTCTCCCTCTTTTCATTCACACGCAGTACTTCCGGGTACTTATCAGAAAGCCATTTCGGTCTTGCACCGGACGGTGTGGACAAAATTGTAGAAATTCCCTCTGCGTAAAGTGAATCAATCACTTTTTCGAGCCAGTCAAACTGATAATTTCCCTCTTCCGGCTCCAGCATCGCCCAGGAGAACATTCCTACAGATACCGTATTGATCTTTGCCTCTTTAAAATACTCAATGTCCTTTTTCAATATATCCGGGCGGTCCAGCCACTGCTCCGGGTTGTAGTCTCCGCCATGTAAAAGATGTCCATATTTAATCTGTCTTCCCATATCTGCAACTCCTCCTGTTATTCCATCATTTTGTAAATTGCCTTCATATCCAGACTTTCTCTGAGTATATCGGCCAGTTGATCATATTGCTCTTCTTTATAGCTATTCCAGTCTTTTCCCTCAATCTGCAGGGTATCGTAACCTTTCTGCTTCAGTATAGCAGAAACAATTCCTTCTGACACCAGTTTTTCATCAAAAATACCATGTACATAACAGCCATAGACATTTCCGTTCTGGGCCCCATCCTCATGATATCTCTGTGGTTCTTCGTTTCCTTCTTCCCTCATTGAAACCAGCCTGTCTGATTTTGTATCCACTTCTGATCTTCCCATATGGATTTCGTATCCATTAAACCGGATTCCTTGCAGTTCTTTCAGAATACCGCCCATATCCCGGAATTTTCCTTCTACTCTCGTTCTTCTCTTTTCCTGTCCAAATACAGTGCAGACCGGAAGTAACCCCAATCCCTGTACTGTGCCTTTTTCCTCGATTCCGTCCGGATCCTGTATTTCCCTGCCGAGCATCTGATAGCCTCCGCAAATACCGAAAACCGCCCCTCCATTTCCACTGTAGCGAAGAATTTTCGCCTCCAGACCATTCTGACGCATCCACAGCAGATCACTGATCGTATTTTTACTGCCCGGAAGGATAACCAGATCCGGCTGTCCGAAATCTGCCGGAGATGAAATATACCGGACTGAAACTTCTTTGATTGCCTCCAGCGGTGCAAGATCCGTAAAATTTGAGATCCTTGGAAACCGGATCACCGCAATATCCACAAGTCCCGGCTTTTCCTTTTTATGGAATCTTTCCGTCAGGCTGTCTTCCTCGTCGAGATCCAGATAAAAATACGGCACAACACCAAGAACCGGGATATCCGTTCTGTCTTCCAGCATTTTCAGTCCCGGCTCTAAAATGGATACATCTCCCCGGAACTTATTGATCACAGTTCCTGCGATTCTCTTCCGTTCCCTTTCTTCCAACAGCATAACGGTTCCTGCAATCTGGGCAAAGACACCTCCCCGGTCAATATCTCCCACCAGCAGTACAGGTGCATCCACCAGTTCTGCCATTCCCATATTGACGATATCATCCTTTTTCAGGTTGATCTCTGCCGGACTTCCTGCACCTTCGATCACAATCACATCATACTTTTTTTCCAGTTCCCGATATGCCTCTAAAATATAAGGAATATAATCCCGCTTATGACGGTAATATTCTACTGCAGACATCACCCCGATTGGTTTTCCGTTGATGATAACCTGCGAACCTGTATCATTGGTAGGCTTTAACAGGATCGGATTCATACTCACTTCCGGTTCAATCCCTGCTGCTTCTGCCTGCATTACCTGAGCCCGCCCCATCTCAAGACCATTCTGGGTAATAAAAGAATTTAATGCCATATTCTGCGATTTGAAGGGTGCAACTTTGTATCCATCCTGCTTAAATACTCTGCAAAGTCCTGCTGCTATGGCACTTTTTCCCACATTTGACATTGTTCCCTGGATCATAATACATTTCGCCATCTTTTCAGCTCCTCTCGTTCAACACCTGCTTCATACATTCCAGTAACCGGTCATTTTCTTCCGGCAGCCGGACAGCCAGCCTGTACCAGCCATTCCCGAGTCCCCGGTAATTTGCACAGTCCCGGATCAGGATCCCCCGCTTCTTCAACTCTTCAAACCAGTTGATCTCACTGTTAAAAAGAAGAAAGTTCGCCTCCGACGGAATGTACTCTATTCTCAGATTTTCCAGTTCTTTTTCCATTCTTTCCCGCTCTGACTTTACCAGTTGCCGTGTCTGCTCTTCTCTGTGGTCTTCCTTCAATGCTGAAAGTCCCGCAGCCTGTGCCGGAGTTGATACGCTCCACGGCTGACGTACCGTCTCCATCCGTTCCAGCAATGCTTTATCAGAACTGATCCCGTACCCAAGACGGATTCCCGGAACTGCATAGATTTTTGTAAAAGCCTGCAATACGAACAGATACCTGAACCTGCCGGTCTCCAACTGCATGGATGCCTCTTCCCCTGAAGTCAGGAACTGCACAAAACATTCATCCAGCACCAGTCTGACCCGCTCTTTTTCACACTTTTCAGCTATTTTAATAAGAAACTCCTTTTCCACTGCCTGTCCCGCCGGATTCGACGGAGAGCATAAAAATAAGAAATCCAGTTCTGATGTGATTTTTTCTGTCAGATCCGTTCCCAGACGAAAATTATTTTCTTTTTTTACTTCATGATACAGGATTTCACATCCTACCGTCTTTAAAGCCTGCTCATATTCTGAAAATGCCGGTATCACGATCATTGCTTTTTGAGGTTTTTCTGCCAGTACCAGTGAAAATAAAAGATCTGCTGCTCCATTTCCGATCACAAACTGTTCTGCTGCCAGTCCCTTTTTTTCTGCCAGTGCATTTCTTAATTCCCTGCTCTGGCTGTCGGGATACTCTCCGATCCTCTGCAACGACCGGGCTGCCGCTTCAACAACTGCATCTGCAGGTCCTAATGGATTTACATTAATGGAAAAATCCAGTAAATTTTTATATGTATAAATATCTCCGCCATGTGCGTACTGCATCTCTTACTCCTGCTCTTCTCTCTGCTGCTCCAGTAACCGTTCCAGTTCTTCCCGGTATTCCCCGAACCATTTTACCGGAAGTACTTTCTGATCCGTATTGATCCTCTTTTCCATCCACACCATATTATACCATCTTCCGAACTTATAACCACAGTCATAAAATTCTCCCACAAGCCGATAGCCTGAATGGGCATGAAATTCTACGCTGTTCCTCGTCAGGTATTCATCCAACTACAGCAAACAGATCAGTAATTTGATTCCGCCAAATACAAGCAGCATCAGAACCGTCGTCACATACATCAGCCTTCCTGCTCTTGGAATGTCTTCCGCCTCGATCTTGCGGAGTGGATCTCCGATAAATTCCTTTTTGTGGATCTTGCCAAAATATACCGCATCTCCTGCCAGTTGCACATCCAATGCCCCGGCACAGACCGCTTCTGACTGTGCCGAATTAGGACTCGCATGCTTTCGGCAGTCTCTTCTGTAGATCTTCCACGCATTCTTTCCATTCAGCCCGGTCAGAAAAGACGCCAGTACCATAAACCATGCCGTCAGTCTTGCCGGAATATAATTGAAAAGATCATCCATTTTCGCAGGGATTCTTCCAAAATAAAGATACGTTTCATTTTTATACCCCAACATCGAATCCATCGTGTTCACTGCCTTATATAAAAATCCCAGTGGTGCACCTCCCAGAAGCAGATACAGAAGCGGTGCGGTCACTCCATCGGAAGTATTTTCCGCAACGGTCTCTACAGCCGCCTTCGTCACTCCTTCAAAGCTCAGATTTTCCGTATCTCTTCCGACGATCATCGAAACTGCCTTTCTCGATCCTGGCAGATCTTTTTCTTTTAACCGCTCATAAACCTTTCCGCTTTCGCTGACAAGACATCTGGCTGCAAAAATCTGATAGCACCAGAATGTCTCCAGTATGAATCCTGCTGCCGGACCCCATTTCCGTACGATCCACAAGATCCCTGCCGTCACACTATATACCACTGCAACCGTCAGAATCCATAAGATTCCTCCTGCAGCAATCTGTCTTTTTTCTCCTGTCTTTCTTCGGAGCAGCTTCTCCAGAAACGAGATCCACTTTCCGATCAGCCGTACCGGATGATACAGCCAGACAGGATCACCAAAAATAAAATCCAGTACAAATCCCGCTACACACGCACCCAGCGAAACTAATCCCATAACTTTTCCACCTTCCGCAGCTTTTTATTACCGGTTTTCCACTCTTTTTCGTCAATTATCACCCGATATCCACTACCGTTACCCACCTGCCAGTCATAAAAATTCTTCTTTTCTTCTGCAAGTTGTTCAAATACTGCCATGATCGTGCCTCCATGTACTACAAAAGCCGCCCGCTGTACCTTTTTTTCAATCAGCCATTCGATCTGCTCAATCGCACCTTCCACGCTCCTTCTGCGGAAAACGCTCTGTTCTTCCCCACCCGGAAATGGAATCGTACCATTCGATTTCAGCCATGCAATATACTTCGGTACAGACTTCAGTTCTTCATACGTCTTTCCTTCAAACTGCCCGAAATCACACTCTCTTAACCTCGGCTCGGTCTTTCGTTCCGTTCCTGGAAACATCAATTCTGCTGTCTGAATACAGCGAAGCATCGGACTACAGATCACCCGCTCCACTTCAGAATATTCTGCAGGATTTTTCAAAAAACCTTCTACTGTCTTCTCTGACAATGGTTCGTCCGTACTTCCTATATATTGTCGCTTTTCATTTCCCGGTGTCTGCAAATGTCTGATCCATATAAGTTCCATTTTTTCTCCTTATCTTTTATCCTGCAAGCATAATTCCCGCAAGCATCCCCAACTCACAAAGCTGCAGAAAATATCCTGCAAGATCTCCGGTCGTTCCACCAAAATATTTTCTGCTGAATAAATAATAATAGACATAGATTGCGATTCCCATCACCAACGCTGCAGTCCCTGCTGCAGGTGAAATTTTCAGCAGAATAAAAGCCGTCAGTACTGCCCACAGCATCATAACCACTCTGACTCTCCGCTTTGCTGCTCCATCCTGAAATGTCCGCAGCAATCCGCTGTTCTTTGCAGCTTTGAAACTGACTACTGCCAGTCCGCTCATAGCTCTGGAAAATGCGAAAATACAACAGGCGACCAGTAATTTCTTCTCGCCTATTTCACTCCATATTCCGACATTTGCCAGGAAATAGCAGCAAAGTCCAATAATGGCAAATGCTCCCGTATGCGGATCTTTTAATATTTCAAGCCGTCTTTCCCGTTCTGCATAAGAACTCATGGCATCCACTGTATCTGCAAAACCGTCAAGATGGATCCCGCCCGTGATCAGCACCGGGATCAGCGTCATAGCCACCGAAAAAAGCAATGGTTTACAATGCAGCCAATGAAGAAGTGCATACCCTGCCGCAAATTCTGCAGCTCCGATCACCACTCCCACAACCGGGAAAAAACACATCGCATATCTCATATTTTTTTCATTCCACTCTGCCTGTGGCATGGGAATTTTTGAATACATTGCAATCGCAATGATCAGTGAATTGAAGATCCACATTTTCTTAACTCCTATTTTAACTCCTGATACTGTTCTACCTGAATCTCTTCAAAGGTACTCATTTTCCGGTATACATCCAGTCCCATTTCCAGAAGCGGAACCGCTGCAACCGCACCGCTTCCCTCTCCCAGTGACAGGTCACACACGATCATGGCAGACATTCCGAGGGCATCCAGCACCCTCTTTCCTCCCGGTTCTTTTGAACAGTGGGATGCAAACAGATATTTCCCCGCAAGTGGTGCCAGCCTGACTGCACAGAGTGCTGCAACTGAGGAAATAAATCCATCAATCAGCACCGGAATCCGATAGATCGCACCACCTAAAAAAAGTCCGCACATTCCGGCAATATCATATCCTCCGACCTTTGCCACTACATCCAGCACGTCACCGGGATCAGGGCGATTTTTTTCCAGTGCCTGCCGGATCACCCGGATTTTTCTTTGCAATCCTTCCGAACTTAATCCTGCTCCTCTGCCTGTTACTTCCTCTGCCCTTTTTCCAAGCAATACGGAAGCGACTGCACTGCTGGTAGTCGTATTTCCGATTCCCATCTCACCGGTTGCCAGCAGATCATACCCCTCTGCTTTTCTCTCGCCGGCGATCTCGATCCCGGTCAGAATGGCTCTGATCGCCTGCTCCCGCGTCATCGCCGGACCGTGAGCCATATTTTCTGTCCCGTAACTGATCTTTTTGGAGGGATCGGTCAGAGAAGCAACATCGACCGCCATTCCTATATCGACCGGCAGGACATCCACACCGGCTTTTTCTGCCATAATACACACACTCGTTGCACCTTTTGTGAAGTTATCCGCAACAATCGCAGTCACTTCCTGCCCCGTCTGCGTCACACCTTCTGCCACCACTCCGTTATCCGCACAGAAGATCACCAGACCCTTTTTCTTCATTATAAAATCCGCATCTTCCCGGATACCCGCCATTCGGATCACTGCCTCTTCCAGCTTTCCCAGACTGTGCAGTGGCTTTGCAACCGTCTTCCAGCGTTCTTCCGCCTGCCTCATACTTTCCACATCCAGTGGCTTTATTTCTTCTAATTTTTGATTTAAAATTTTTTCCAGCATATTTTTCTTTTTTCAGCAAATACTATCTCTGATTTTAAGTAACTTTCTCCCGGAGAACTCTCCTTCCTGGGATTCCTCCGCTATTCTACCATAAAATAAACAATTGCGATATACTTAAAATCAAGGTTTCTTTTTCACAGGACTCCTTACTTTTTTGAAAAATTTTAGAATTTGTTTCTACTTTTTTCATTCTCTTTGTTAAAAATTTTATAGGATTCTTGTTGATTTTATCCCTATAATATGTATAATTAGAAAAGGATATTGTAACATCTGCATTTGCAGAAAGGTTCTATATTACTATAAAGAAAGAGGTACATGTAAGATGGCAAAAATTGATTTAAGTAAGTATGGCATTACCGGAACTACAGAGGTTGTATACAATCCTTCTTATGAGATGTTATTTGAAGAAGAGACGAAACCTGAGCTGGAAGGCTACGAAAAAGGTCAGGAAAGTGAACTTGGTGCAGTGAACGTAATGACAGGTGTATACACTGGTCGTTCCCCTAAAGATAAATTTATCGTTATGGATGAGAACTCCAAAGATACAGTTTGGTGGACATCTGACGAATATAAAAATGACAATCACCCGGCTACTCAGGAAGCATGGGCTGCTGTAAAAGATCTTGCAATTAAAGAGCTCTCCAATAAGAGACTTTTCGTTGTAGATGCATTCTGCGGAGCTAATAAAGATACTCGTATGGCAATCCGTTTTATCGTTGAAGTTGCATGGCAGGCACACTTCGTAACAAATATGTTCATCAAGCCTACAGCAGAAGAGCTTGAGAACTTCGAGCCAGATTTCGTTGTTTACAATGCTTCCAAGGCAAAGGTTGAGAACTACAAAGAACTCGGACTTAACTCTGAGACAGCCGTAATGTTCAACATCACAAGCAAAGAGCAGGTTATCGTAAATACATGGTACGGCGGAGAAATGAAGAAAGGTATGTTCTCCATGATGAACTACTTCCTTCCACTGAAGGGAATGGCTTCCATGCACTGCTCAGCTAATACAGACCTGAACGGTGAAAATACAGCAATCTTCTTTGGTCTGTCAGGAACAGGTAAGACTACACTTTCCACAGATCCTAAGAGACTCCTCATCGGTGATGACGAGCATGGCTGGGATGACAACGGAGTATTCAACTTTGAAGGTGGATGCTATGCTAAGGTTATCAACCTTGACAAAGAATCTGAGCCGGATATCTACAATGCAATCGTTCGTGACGCTCTTCTTGAGAATGTTACACTGGATGAGAACGGAAAGATTGATTTCGCTGACAAGAGCGTAACAGAGAATACTCGTGTATCTTACCCGATCAACCATATTAAGAATATCGTTCGTCCGATTTCTTCTGCACCGGCAGCTAAGAACGTGATCTTCCTGTCAGCAGACGCATTCGGAGTACTTCCTCCGGTATCTATCCTGACAGCAGATCAGACTCAGTACTACTTCCTGTCTGGATTTACAGCAAAACTTGCCGGAACAGAGCGTGGAATCACAGAGCCTACACCAACATTCTCAGCTTGCTTCGGACAGGCATTCCTTGAGCTGCATCCTACAAAATATGCAGAAGAGCTTGTTAAGAAGATGGAGAAGAGCGGAGCTAAGGCTTACCTTGTAAATACAGGATGGAACGGAACAGGAAAGCGTATCTCCATTAAAGATACTCGTGGAATCATCGACGCAATCCTGAACGGAGCTATCAACAATGCTCCTACAAAGACAATCCCATACTTCAACTTTGAAGTACCTACAGAGCTTGAGGGTGTTGATACAGGAATCCTTGATCCTCGCGACACATACGCTGACGCTTCTGAGTGGGATGTTAAGGCAAAAGATCTTGCTGAGAGATTTATCAAGAACTTCGCTAAATACGAAGGAAATGAAGCTGGTAAAGCACTTGTTGCTGCTGGTCCTCAGTTATAAGAATCTGGCAATAGCCTGAAATGATTCTGATCTTCTATTTTATGGATGAATAGAATATAATACGCGTAAAAGCTATGGAAATGAAAATGAGATAACCTCTCAAAATTTCATTTTCCATAGCTTTTTTAGTTTCGCTAATCAAAAGGTATTGACTTTTCCATGTAAGATGATATCATAATGATATCAAATAAATTCTTTTTATATTAAGGAGGGGTTTTTATGGAAGAAAAAATCTTAACAACCAAAAAAAATGGTATGGCAGTCCTGCTGCTTACCTCTCTGCTTTATCTTGCAGCGGTTGCAGTCTGTGTCCTGTCATCTGTCTCTATGAGCAATGACATCACACCACTCAATATAACCGGACTGGTTCTCAGCATTATCTGGTTAGCTCTTGGATGGATTCCTTTTGCCGGACTGAAAGTATTAAAGCCACAGGAAGCACTTGTCCTCACTCTTTTTGGAAAGTATATCGGCTCTCTGAAAGATTCAGGATTTTATTTTGTAAATCCATTCTCTATCGGAGTCAATCCTGCTGCAAAGACAAAATTAAGCCAGAGCGGTGATGTAGACAATCACTCTAAAAAAGATACTTCTATCGCAAGCCTCTTAGGCAGCAATAGTCTTTCCCTTTCAGATGAATCTTCTAATAAGAAAATTTCTTTGAAGATCATGACTCTGAATAATTCACGACAGAAGATCAACGACTGCCTTGGTAATCCAATCGAGATCGGAATTGCTGTTACGTGGCGTGTTGTGGATACTGCAAAAGCAGTATTCAATGTAGATAATTATAAGGAATATCTTTCTCTCCAGTGCGACGGTGCTTTACGCAATATCGTACGGATCTATCCTTATGACACAGCCCCTGATATCGATACAACCGGAGACGGGAAGGCAGACGAAGGAAGCCTTCGCGGCTCCAGCGAGATCGTAGCAGCAAGAATCCGTGATGAGATTCAGAAAAAAGTAGCCGATGCAGGACTTGAGATTATTGAAGCCCGCATCACTTACCTTGCTTATGCCCCGGAAATCGCTGCCGTAATGCTTCAGCGTCAACAGGCATCTGCGATCATTGATGCAAGAAAGATGATCGTTGACGGTGCTGTCGGAATGGTTGAAATGGCTTTAGACCAGTTAAATGAAAAGGGTGTAGTAGAACTGGATGAAGAACGAAAAGCTGCAATGGTATCCAATCTGCTCGTTGTTCTCTGCGGCAACCACGACACCCAGCCGATCATTAATTCAGGAAGTCTTTATTAATTTTTATGGCTGAAAAGGATAATAAGAAAAAGCAGATTCCGCTTCGGCTCTCTGCCCAGCTTTATAATGCCATTGCAGCCTGGGCGGAAGATGATTTTCGTTCCGTCAATGGACAGATTGAATATCTGTTGACCGAATGTGTCCGCCAGCGGAAAAAGAATGGGAAATATGTATCCGAACACTTAGATGAACCGATAGAACTGGATATCAAATAATCGGCTTAAATCCAGCCGATTATGAATCTAACTGATTATAAGCACTCCCGGATGTCTGACAGCATCCGGGAGTGCTTATAATTTCTCTTATTTACAGACTTTTCTTCATCGTCTCTTTCTTCCAATTACTCTTTTTTCTTCTGTACATCCACCAAAAAAACTCTCCAGTTCCATCGGTTCTACCGGCTCAAATTTCAGTCTGGATGTATTAACCGCTTTCTCCCCTTTACTGACTGCCAGTGTAATATGAGGAATTTTTATCTGTTCTGACATTTTCTGCAGCACCGGATCTTCACATTCCAATTTTACCTTAAGTCCTTCATTTCTCCCATCATTTCCATATCCGGTAATCCATACCCTGACCGCTGTTCCGAAAAGAGACTCCTCTACCTTGTCCGGCTTATAGGAAAACGTAATATGCGGGATTTCAATCTGCTGTTCCAAAGGATTTTTTCTATATTTTTTTACTTTTTTATAAAAATCTTCCGTAGCAAAAAAGCAGCCGATATAATGATATTTCTCCCACATAAAAAACTCTCCTTTACCTCTCTTTTCTCTTATTCTTTCAGTTTTTCTTTTTTTGAAACGAATAAACTTTTCAAAACTCCGGCCGCAGTCAGAAAAATAAGCAATATGCAGACTCCCTGGACACCATGTACTACTGCCGGACCAAACTTCAATGTTCCTCCTAAAAAGGAAGCTGAAAAATCAAAGCTGTCAATCAGAGCCGAAAAGACACTCAGGATCGAAAGAAATAACAAAGATCGATTCAGCTTTGCCTCTCTGCTTTTCTGTTCTTCCTCCGTTTCTCTTTTTCTTTCCTCGGTCAATGCACGTATTGGCTCATTGATATCTTCATACATATCTTTTAATGCAAATACATCTGTCATCCTGTCATACAGTCTTTGATACTGTGCTACTTCTGTCACACACGAAAACACAAAATCTGCCTCAAATTCATAAAGCCTTCTTCTATATTCTTCCAGAGTTTCCAGGGTATTATACCTTCCCACTCCAATTTCTGTCAGAAACATATACAGTACATACTTTTGATGCAGCAGTAAAATATACATATACAGATATTGATAATTAAAATTCCTGTAAAATGTCGTTCTGATGAATGTTCCTCTCCCCATTTCAGGACAGGTAATACAGACTGCCGCCTCCTGGGATACTCCCCAGATCATATCGTGCGAAGACTGATATATTTCTTTTTTCTCTCGCTCCTGATCTTCTGTATATAAGAACCCCTCGCTATAGCAATACCTTAGAAAAAAGAGGTCTTCTCGATAATCTTCTTTTTTCTCCATTTCAAGATAACTCAGAACATTTGCCCGCTCAGTGGAAGGATTCGCATAATAAAAATAATCAAATGTACCGATTTCTTCTACTTCTCGCATCAGCTTTTCTGCGATTTTCAAAAATGTAATCTCATTGGGATTCTGATCAGAAAAAATCTTCTCTCTTCCGACCTTTTTCAGATAATACTCTGCCGAAGCAATATAGTTGGGATCATTTTTCTCAAACTGTACCTGAAATACCATAATACATACAGAAGTACTGAAACAATAGAGCTGGATTCCGATTAATTGAAACCTGAAGCTGATCTCTGTCCCCTGAAACGGGTGCTTTTGGGTCGAAAACCAGTCTTTCAATCCTGAAAAATCTTCTCTTTTTCTGCCATTCCATTCATAATGAAAGCACAGACACTGCTCCGGTTTGCGGCTGTCCAGCTTATCTGCAACATACTTCATCATATAAATGATCTCATCATGCACCAGATCCCATGAATCACTTTCATCCAGCATCCGGGTCAAATCTTTAAACCGTTCGTATTTTTCATACTTAAACGGAACAAAAAAATAACTGGTATTTTTCATATATTCCATATTTTTTCCATTCCTCTGCTTTTCACTTTTGTCTACTCTTTTTTTACTTTACCTGCACTTTAGAAAATTTTCGATCCATGCCCGGTTCGATGGATAATATAAATGAGGATATCCCGCAAAAAGACCCGGTTCTGCATGAATACAGCTCCAGCTTCTTTTTCCATCCGGTTTCACAGCCATACAGTCTTCTCCATTTTCTGTGCTGTCCCAGTAATGAAATTCCTGTCCACGCAGGCTTGTTCCCTCCGGCAGCCACTCCTTTTTACAGGTTTCACTCATCGGAATCACATTAACATAACCGAATCTGACAAGCTTTCCTGTAGGATATGAAATTCCCCTGATCCGACCAACCATTGACCATTCTTTGCCTTCCCGATCTCTTATTTTTTCGTGAAGATACATAAATCCTCCACATTCTGCCAGGCAGGGAATCTGTTTCTCCAATGCCGCTCTTACTGACATCAACATACTTCTATTTTCCGATAACTGCTGTGCATACAACTCGGGATACCCACCTCCAAAGATCATTCCCTCTATTCCATCTGGAAGCTGCTTATCCCGCAACGGACTAAAACAGATCAGCTCACACCCCATCGACTCCAGGATTTCCAGATTTTCTTTATAATAAAAGCAGAACGCTTCATCTCTTGCAACTGCAATCCGCTTTTTTCTCTTCTCTCCACTTTCAGCCTGATCAGCAGAAAAGGATGATTTTAGAAAACAGGCATCCCTCTGCTGCCACTTCAGATCTTCCTGCTGCCATTTCAGTTCTTCTGCTCTTTCTGCAATCTCTCTGATTCCTTCCAGATCCAACGTCTCGTTTGCAATCTCTCCTGCCTGTTGCATCTGTAATTTCAATCCCTGTAATTCCTGCGGTGTCACCAGCCCCAAATGCCTGCTCTCAAGCACGAATGGATCTGCCTTCGGCAAATACCCCACAATTTTGATCTCACTGTGGTTCATCCTCTGTAAAGTCTGTTCCAGCATCTGCTTCAGTCTTGGATAGAGCATACCGGATATCTGATTTAAAATGACTCCGCAAATCCTGCTTTCCGGTACATATTCCGTCATTCCTTTCAGTACTGCCGCCAGCGTCATTGCCGCTCCACGTGCATTCACAACTAAAATAACCGGAAACTTCAGCACAGAAGCAATCTCATAAGAACTTCCCCTGACTGTATCCAGACCCATTCCATCATAATATCCCATAACGCCTTCCGCTATCACAAGGTCTGCTCCCTCCGTATGCCGGATAAAATTCTTTGTCAGTTCTTCTGCATCTGAAAAGAACAGATCCAGATTTTCAGAATCGACTCCCAGCACCTCCCTGTGGAACATTGGATCAATATAATCCGGTCCGCATTTACAGCTCCTTATATTCAGTCCCTGCTGCACATAAGCAGACATCATACCGCAGGCCGCTGCCGTCTTTCCACTGTTACTTGACACTGCTGCCAGTAAGATCCTCGGTATTTTTTTCATGTTTCTGTCGCTCTCCTTTCAGACCGGATAATATAAACCGGATTCTGACCTGTCATCATATGATAATCTCCGAGGATTCTGGAACGTGCTGCAGACAACTGAGTCACCTGAATTTCTTTTAAAAGACCATCTTTTGAAAGTTCCATCACCTCTCCAAGTGTTTCCAGTGAAATTGCATTCAATACAATCTTCACTTCCGGATTTGCAGCCGTCACCTTCTCTATGATCTGACGCAGATTTCCTGAACTTCCTCCTATAAATACATGCGTTGGCATTTCCAGGCCTTCCAGTACCTCAGGTGCATTTCCCTCAATAATCCTGATTCCATCCACACGGAATTTTTTTCTGTTCTGCCGGATCAGTTCCACTCCTTCCGGATTCTTTTCAATCGCATAGACTTTTATTTTTTCTCCTGACAATGCTATTTCCACTGAAACTGATCCGGTTCCCGCCCCTATATCATAGACAACAGCATCTTCTGTCAGTTCCATTTGTGCAACACTCACTGCCCGGATTTCTGCTTTCGTCATCGGTACTTTTCCACGTAGAAACTCTTCGTCCTTTCTATGCGGTCCTGTCGCCTTAGATGGAACTGGATTTTCAACCATCACTGCTGTTAATCCCTCAAAATCCTCCTCCTGAAAATCAGAAAGTACACCAGATCTTACGCATTCATCTGCATAAGAAAGATTTGTTCCGATATGGATCTTTACTTCATTCATCTCATACTCAAGCATTCTTTTATAAAACACTTTTCCGGCATCCGTTCCTCCAAGCAGAAGAAAGGTTTTTTCTCTTTTATCAATCGTCTGTATAAAATTTTCATTTTTTCCGTGAAGACTGATGATTGCTGCATCCTCCCATGCAATCCCGATTTTTGCACTCAGATATACAATCGAAGAAATTCCCGGGACCAGTATTACCTCATCTGCAAAACCTTCCAGTACCTTTTCCAGCTTTTTTGCTCCACTGAAAAATCCAATATCCCCTGAAAGAAGAATCCCGATTTTCCAATCTTCCTTTTCCGCTTTTATAATCTCTGCAATCTGCTCTGGACGGTATTCCACCATCATCTTTTTCTTCTCCTGCATCTCACCAGGAAGAATCCGCTTTGCACATTCCAGCATCCGCTTTGCACCGATCAGGCAGTCTGCCTGATCAATCACTTCTTTTGCCCGGGCAGTCAACATTTCCGGCATTCCCATTCCAATTCCTGTCAAAAATATCTTTCTTCTTTTTTCTCCGCTGTTCTCTCTGTTCTTATCTACTCTCATGCCTCGCTCTTCCCTGTGCTTTTTTCATTCCTTTTTGCTCATGATCTTTTTCTCATGCCTTTTCTTTTTTCATCTCTCTATATCCACGGGGAGTTACCATTTTTCCATTTAACTCCATCGTCTTTTCAGTTCCGATATAAACTGTAGTAAACATATCAACTGCCGTTTCCCTTAATATTTCCAACGGCAATATCTGATAAGTCTCCCCTTCTCTTCCGATATTTTTCACAAACCCACAAATTGTATCAGGGCGACGGTATTTCAGAAAAATATCACATGCTTTTTGCAGATAGTCTGCTCTTTTTTTACTGGATGGATTATAAAGACAGATCACAAATCCTGCTTTTGCCGCAGCCTCCAGACGTTCTTCAATCTGTTCCCACGGTGTCAGCAGATCGCTCAGACTGATCACCGCAAAATCATGCATCAGCGGTGCTCCCAATACTGCTGCTCCTCCGGTAGCCGCTGTAATTCCCGGAATAATCTCAATTTTTATCTCAGGATACTCTCTTCCCACTTCATAAATCAGCCCTGCCATTCCATACACTCCGGCATCTCCACTGCACACCATTGCAACATCCTGCCCTTTCACAGCTTCTTCAAATGCCATCTGACAGCGTTTCACTTCCTGCTTCATAGGTGTACTCAGGAACTTCTTTTCCGGGTACTGCTCTCTGACCAGATCAATATATACCGTATATCCAAGGATCACAGGACACGCCTCCAGTATCTTCTCCGCTCTGACCGTCATCTGTTCTCCTGCTCCCGGTCCAAGACCAACCACATAAACTGTACTCATACTTCTTTTCCTTTCCTGAATTCCGTCGTAAATGCCGGATCATACAATTTTGATCTTTCATATTCTGTGTTCAGTACATTTCCAACTACGATCAGTGCAGTCTTGGTGACCTTTTCCCTCTCTGCAGTTTCTGCCAGTGTTCCAACTGTACAGTGCATTACTTTTTCTTCCGGCCAGGTCGCTTTATACACGATCGCCGCCGGAGTTTCTTCCTGATATCCGCCTGCAACCAGTTCTTCTGACAGCTTCTCTAACATACCGGTACTTAAGAATAATACCATGGTCGCCTGATGTGCCGCGAAACTTCGGATTGATTCTTTTTCCGGTACAGGTGTTCTTCCTGCCATCCTTGTAATAACCACTGACTGGGAAATACCGGGCAGAGTGTATTCTGCTTTCAATGCTGCTGCCGCCCCACAAAAAGAACTGACTCCCGGACAGTCTTCAAATGGAATCTTCCGTCTGTCCAGTTCATCCATCTGTTCTTTGATTGCACCATACAGACAGGGATCTCCCGTATGCAGACGCACGACCTTTTTCCCCGAACTCTCTCCTTTGATCATGACCTCCATTACTTCTTCCAGTGTCATCTCTGCACTGTTATAAATCTCACACTCTTCTCTGCACATCTTCAGCAATGCCGGATTCACAAGTGAACCTGCATAGATCACAACGTCCGCTTCTTTCAGTTTATTCTGCCCTCTTACAGTAATCAGATCTTCTGCTCCCGGTCCCGCTCCGACAAATGTAATCATTCTTTTTCCTCCTTCATAATCAGCAAGGTATAATAGCCGGCTTCTTCAGGGATACGCTCCGCCCCCTGATAAACCGCTTCATTCTCCATTCCACAATTTTCTATCATAACGACCTTTTCTGACCGTCCCTGTAATCTTCTTTTTAATTCAGGCAATTTTCTTCCTGCTTTCATTAATATCTTCGTCCCTGAAAGTTCCAGAGCTTTCCCAATCTCATAAGAAGCCGGAATAATATGAATCTGTTCCTCTTTCTCTGCCAGTGAATCATTGATTCTCGATGCAGCCGCACAAAAAGAGGGAATTCCGGGAACCATTTCTGCTTCATAACCCATTTTCAAAATCCGTTTATGAAGATACATATAAGTTGAATAAACGGAAGGATCACCAAGCGTAAGAAAAACCAGCTTCTTACCCTCTTCCAGCAATTCACAGACCTTATCTGCATCCATATCATGAATTTTTTTCAGCCGGTCTTTTTCTTTTATCATCGGCACAGGTAAATACATTTTTAATTTCTTTTCTACCTGGGGAACTGCCTTTTTTACAATCTGATAAGCGACACATCTATTTTGATAATTGTTCAGTCCGTCCTCTTCTCTTTCATTCTCTCCTGAAAATACCGGTACTTCCAAACCTCTGTCTGACACCGGAAGAACAACTACATCACTTTCCCTGATCTTCCGGACCGCTTTCAATGTCAGAAGTTCCGGGTCTCCCGGACCGACCCCTACACCTGTCAGTTTCCCTTTCGTCATTTCTGCTTCCTTTCATTTTGAATCCGCTCCAGTAATTGTTCTGCATTCGGAGTTTTTCCCAGGATTCCATCCTCATTTGAGAACATGATTGCACCGATCTCAAATTCTCCCCCGGCTCTTCCCGATAAATAGAAATCAATCCGATCCATCACGCTTGCCATAACCGGTTCTAATATTCCAAGCTGCCGGATGATTTTCAGGGCTTCTGTCGTATTCAGGCATTGCATGATCCTGCATACACTTTCCCGATCTGCTCCCTGCATGGCTGCATGAACTGCCAGCACTTCCATCCGGCAGTCCGCCTGCCGTGAATGTGTATTCATTACACCTGCCGCCAGCTTGACCCATTTTCCTACATGACCAATAAGAAGGATTCCCTTCATACCAAGCAGTCTTGCATCTTCAATAGCCTCTCCCACATAATTACTGCACTTTACGGTAAGCTCTGCATCCAGTTCTAACTGCTCTGTCAGAAAATCCATTCCATAATTTCCCGGAACAATATAACACCTCTCATACCCACTGCTCCGAATCATTTTCATTTCCAGATAAATTGTATCTGTCAGTGCCTTTTCACTCATAGGCTCTACGATCCCACTTGTTCCAAGAACCGAAATCCCGCCTCTGATACCAAGTCTCGGATTGAACGTCTTTTTCGCTGCATCTACTCCCTCCGGAATAGAAATTTCAACAGAAAGTTCTCCCTGATATCCCTTTTGCAGACAAATTTCCTGAACTGCATCAAAAATCATTTTTCTCGGAATCTGGTTAATTGCTGCCTGTCCTACTTTCTGCTCCAGTCCTGGATGCGTGATCCGTCCAACGCCAACTCCTCCTTCCAGGCTCAGATTTCCTTCATAAAATGCAGTATCTGTTGTCTGCCGTTCCTTTTTTACTCTTGCAAAAACCAGTAATCCATTGGTCACATCCGGATCATCTCCGCTATATTTCCTTATGGCACACTCCACGAATTTTTCTGTCTGCCGAATTTTCTCTACATCCAGATAAAGTTCTATTCCCTTTGGAGTCATCAGCTTTACCTGCTGGATTGTCTCTCCTGAAAGCAGCATATAAGTTGCCGCCTTTGCTGCTGCAGCAGCACAACTTCCTGTTGTAAATCCCATTCTCAGTCCGGATTTTGTCCTTCCAATCTCATACACCACTTTCTCACCGCCTTTTCAATCTTTCAGTACCTTCTCAGTATTTCATAATGCTTTTTCAGTATTCAATCCCTTTCCTTGCATAGATTCCTCGGTCAAACGGATGCTTTCTTTTTTTGATCTCCGATACATAATCTGCCAGTTCAATCAGCCGCTCGTCCGGATTTCTCCCGGTTAATACAATTTCCATCCTTTCCGGTTTTTCTTTCAGAAAGGTAATCGCATCCTCATTTGGAATCAACCCATAATTGTATGCTGCCATAAATTCGTCCATAACAAGTACATCATATTCTTCTTTCCTTGCCTTAACCAAAATTTCTTTCCAAAGGCGAAAATACATCTCGGACATTTCTTTCTTTCCCTGTTCTGAAAGAGTTTTATAAAAGCCAAATGATTTCTTGAGATGAATCACTTCAATCCTGCTGATCTGATCCAGAATTTTCAATTCTCCCGAATCTTCCGTCTTTAAAAATCGCGTAAACAGAACCTTCATTCCATTCCCCGCTGCCCGCACTGCCAATCCGATCGCCGCTGAAGTTTTCCCTTTTCCATCGCCACAATAAATATGAATCAATCCCTTTTCCATCCACTTTTTACTCCTGTTCTTTCTTTCCAAAGTTACTTTCTATAAAATGGCAGACTTCCTGAACACTCCTTCCTCTCTCCTGTGGTCTCCCGATCACGATCAGTACAGCTCCTGCCTTTTTTGCTGCTTTCAGCTTTTCCTCAAATCCACCGGCTTTTCCGGATTCCTTCGTGACAAAATATCTTGCACGGGTCTGATGAAGCAATGCAAGATTCATTTCTTCCGAAAACGGTCCCTGCATAGCAATCAGATGCTTACCTTCAAACCCCAGCCTCACGCTTTCTTCCATCGCTGCTTTTGTCGATAACACCCTCGCAAAGCATCTTTCCTGATAATTTCCGATCTTTGTATATTCTTTCAATTCTTTGCTCCCGGTCGTAATCAGAATCTTTCCTTCTGTCGTACTTAAAAACTCGGCTGCCTCTCTGACAGATTCGAAAACTCTCACCTGCTCCTGACCTGCCAGATCTTCACTGGAAGTTTCCATCTCCCGCAGGCACCTGATATAGCCGGTCTGCGTCTCTTTGCAGGCATTCACGATATTTTCCGTGACAATTTTTGCAAATGGATGGGTCGCATCAACAACACAATCAATTTTTTTCTCTGTCAGGAATGTCTTTATTTCCTCCTCATTCATCCGCCCTGCAAGGATTATAATATCCGAGAGCTGCTCCTCCTGTAGAAGACTCTTTCCATATTCTGTGGCAGTACTTACATAGCATGCGATTCTTTTTTTCGATAAATATTCAGCCAGCATCCGCCCTTCTGTCGTTCCTGCAAAAAGTAATAATTTCCGTTCTTTTTCTCTCATTTTCCTTTTTCTTTCCTCCTTCAGAAACGGATTCTGACTGGTTCTTCCACCAGTGCAACTGTCATTTTTTCTTTTCTGTATTTTGGACAGATCAGTTTTCCATCTGGTACATAAGTTCTCACCGCACGTTCACATACATTATCCACTCCCGTAACCTTTTTCACAAAATCCGATGAATCTGATACACTTCTAATTTTCATCAACTCATCTGCATTATAAGTTACAAAAGGAATTTTATATTTTTCTGACAGTTGCAAAAGTCCGGTTTCTTCCTTTTTCAGATCAATACTGGCAAGTCCACAGAGCTGCTCCATCTCTAATCCATATTCCTTCAGTACTTCCTTAAGCCCCTGTTCCAGCACTTCCTCGGATACGCCTTTTCTGCATCCAATCCCGGCTGCAATATTACGGGTTCTCAGCAAAAGGAACCCCTCTTTTTCTGCATCCGGATTTTTCATTTTCCCCGGCTCTTCCACTTTCTCCGTTCTCTTCTCTCTGAAACTTTCCAGCTTCACCTTATACGGATATGGTTCCCATACTTCCCGGGATCTACAGATAATAAGCTCCTTTGGAATTTTTCCTTCTATTATAATATCCTGATCCTCGATCAGACATGCTATTTTTTCTCCTTCAAGTACTGCTGCTGAAATTTCTTTTGCTTTCTTCCGATCCTTAAACAACAGATGATATTTTCTGGCAAAAACATCTACTGCAAATTTCTGCTGCACATCAGTCGCTGTCGTATGAACGACTTCTGCCTCTATCCACATACCGATCTGCTCTGCAAGTTCAACCGCACCGCCTATATGACCAGACAAGATCGGAATTACATACTTTCCCTTTTCATCCATGACAAGTACCGGTGAATCTGTAAACTTATCCTTTACAAAAGGTGCGATCCAACGGACAGCTATGCCAGCCGCCCCGATAAAAATAAATCCGCTCTTTCCCCAATTTTCTCTGATAAACTCCTGTCTTTTCTGTGGAAGTGGCAGGACTCCATTTTCTGCATACCTTTCCACTGAATAGCTTTCCACCAGAATCTCATTTCTTTTACAAAATTGGTTCAGTTTCCTGTTTAACTGCGTGCCTTCTCCTGTAAAACTAAAAATTATCATCTTGTCCATTTTAGCTGCTTTCTCTGAACTTTCTTCTATTCGACCTTGCTACTTTAATATTTTAGCATGAGAGAAATAAGTTGTAAATTTGTATTTGTTGGGGTGATACGCTTGTAAATCAGAAAGCTTCTTTGTGGCGAAGCGGACGCGGAAAGCATGGATATTCCTTCGCGGTGCAGGCCCGCTTTACCTCAGCCCGTTGACCGTTTGTAACTCGAAAGTGGAAATCTTCGTGCAAAGGCACTCGATTTACTTTCTCTAACAAACGCTGCAAAGTGTCTTCGGAACGCTCTCTGCTAATGCACCTGCTCAGGAACACCCTGCTTTCCGCTGACCATCTCAATAAGAAGTTATACCGACTCCACAGCGTATTCACTCAACAATACAAGATTTAAAAGATAAAAAAGCCGGAAGGTTATTGACTAAGATATTCGATAGTAAATATTAGATGATAGATACTATATTTACTATTTGAGGGATCATTTATCTTAGTCGATAACCTTCCGGCTTTCTACTTCTTATCGAAATTTCGTATTGTTGAGAGAAAATGTCCGGGTGTGAGGAAAGCTTTCTGACTTGAAACGCCCAATATCCGCCCTTGCTGTTGCGTGAGCAGTGCATTGACAGGGAGCGTTCCGAAGACACTTTGCCCAACTTGTTAAGGAACGTAAACAGGAGTGCCTCTGCACGAGTGTTTCCACGTTCCTGTTACAAGTTGTCAACGGGCTGAGGTAAAGCGAGTCCTGCACTGCGATGCAACAACAAGTGTGGATATGGACGCTCTTCTGTCAGAAACAATTCCTGCTCCTGGGATATTTTCTCCCCAACAAATACAAATTCACCCAACCACAGAAAGAATTTTATGCACGCTATCCAGCGATTCCATCAGTACTTCTGCAATGGCATCCAAAGGATACCCAAGCTTTTGCATTTGGAAGGCGATATCGTGCTTTGTGGAAGCTTTTCCCAATTCCTTGCCCTCTGTAATACCCAGCTCTTTTCCATGAGCTTCTCCCTCGGCAATCCCCGATTGTCTGCCCTGTTCAATTCCATCCTGAACGCCGTCATTATAAATATCTTCCAGTGCTTTACACATATCCAGTTCCTCCCTTTCGTTCTTTTCTACGTTTATCTCCATAAGCTGCCGGGAATTTAAGAATGCTCCAAGTGCATGATAAGTCTCCAGATCCAGCTTTTGGAAATAGTCTTTATGATTTGCCACATATGTACGCAATGCGTATTTATCCTGACTACATTGTAGCATACCGAAGATGATTTGTAAATCACTTTGAAAAGATTCTAAATTTTTCAGTCTTCTGACATCGACGAGGTTAATGTGATAATTGGGAAGGTACTTTTTCATCAGTTCTGCATGGTTCTTTTCTGTACCAAGATCGAACATCTGATGCAGTTCCAAAGGTCCATCCCACTCCTCTGTCCCATAATAGAAGATCAAAGTAATCACCGGGATGAGTTTATCATTCTTTTGAAACCGGGAAAGAAATTCAGCCGAAGAAAGACGGGGCGGACGTTCTTTCCATTTGACCCGCACCTGTTCTGCGTATTCCATGCTGTCATAGAGCATTACTTTCAACGGTGCAGCGTAATGAATGGCAGTCTGTGATTCCACCGCCAGCAGCATCAGCACAGCCTGATCCTGCCAGTTCATGATGATATCACGGTATTGCTTTTTTACAACATTTTTCCCCTGAGCGTCCTGAAGACTGACTGCGGTTGTCTCCGGGCTGGGGTGAAGGTTCTCCGGCAGGATCACGGTTTCCCCATGAAATAAAATGGCATTGAACAGGTCTGCGAACCGTTTCGTATCCTTAAGCCAAAGATTAACATTTACATCTGCTTGTCCCATAGGCAAGTCCTCCTTAACAAAAATATAATCGTTATCATCAAAATGAAAATCTCTGACCGAAATGGTCTTGAAATACGAGATGCGTCCGTGGTAAGGTTTCAGAAATAAATCTTTAAAGGACTTTTTCAAAAGCTTTTCTTTAAAGATTGTCCTGAAATTTTCTACTTATTGGACATCAGACATAGAAAATGAAAATGAAATCTGTCTGAGATTTTGATGTGAGATGAGTATAAGATAGTGTAAGGGAAAAATCAATTAAAAGAGTTTAAAGTTTGTATGAAATAAGTATAAAATTTGTAATTGTTGGAATGAAAATGATTTGGCAGTTGGAAAGTTTTTAATAGAAGAGCGTCCATATCCACACTTGTTGTTGCATCGCAGTGCAGGACCCGCTTTACCTCAGCCCGTTGACAACTTGTTAAGGAACGTGGAAACACTCGTGCAGAGGCACTCCTGTTTACGTTCCTTAACAAGTTGGGCAAAGTGTCTTCGGAACGCTCCCTGTCAATGCACTGCTCACGCAACAGCAAGGGCGGATATTGGATTTTCAAATCAGAATGCTTTTCTCGCACCGGGACATTTTCTCTCAACAATACGAAATTTCAATAAGAAGTAGAAAGCCGGAAGGTTATCGTCTAAGATGAATGATTTGTCAAATAGTAAATACAATATTTACTGTCTAATATTTACGATCGAATATCTTAGTCAATAGCCATCCGGCTTTTTCTATCCTTTGGAAATTTGCATTGTTGAGTGAATACGCTGTGGAGTTGGAAAAACTTCTTACTGTGACTACCAGCGGAAAGCAGGGTGTTCCTGAGCAGGTGCATTAGCAAGGAGCGTTCCGAAGACACTTTGCAGCGTTTGTTAGAGAAAGTAAATCGAGTGCCATTGCACGAAGATTTCCACTTTCGAGTTACAAACGGTCAACGGGCTGAGGTAAAGCGGGCCTGCACTGCGAAGGAATATCCTGCTTTCTGCGTCCGCTTCGCCATAAAGAAGTCTTTTTCTTTACAAGCGTGTCTCCCCAACAACTACTAATTCACCCAACCACAGAAAGAATTTTTAATCTTTGATGAACATCGCATCACCAAAACTGAAGAATCTGTATCTTTCTTTTACAGCTTCTTCATATGCCGCAAGAACATGCTCCCTTCCTGCCAGTGCCGATACCAGCATTACCAGAGTTGATTCCGGCAGATGGAAATTCGTGATCAGCTCATCTAATACTTTAAACTGATATCCCGGATAGATAAAGATCTCTGTCCATCCGCTGCATGCTTTCAGCTTTCCATTTTCATCTGCGGCTGATTCGATTGTGCGACAGCTCGTTGTTCCCACACAGATGACTTTATGTCCATTTTCTTTTGCTCTGTTGATCTTGTCCGCCGCCTCTTCATCAATCATATAGAATTCCGAATGCATATGATGATTTTCCACATCATCTACTTTCACGGGACGGAACGTTCCAAGTCCTACATGGAGCGTCACCCGGGCAATATCAACACCTTTTTCTTCGATTTCTTTTAACAGTTCCGGTGTAAAATGCAGTCCCGCTGTCGGTGCCGCCGCAGAACCGGAATGAGCCGCATAAACTGTATTATACCGGTCTTTATCCTGAAGCTGATGGGTAATGTACGGAGGCAGAGGCATCTGTCCTAGCTGATCCAGAATTTCTTCAAAAATGCCATCATATTCAAAATGGATCAGACGGTTTCCTTCTTCTACGACTTCCATGACTTCTCCGACTAAAAGACCGTCTCCAAAACTGATCCTTGCTCCCGGTCTTGCTTTCTTTCCCGGTTTTACAAGCGTTTCCCATACATCATCCGCACCCCTTTTAAGCAGAAGCACTTCTATCTTAGCTCCGGTCTCCTCTTTTACACCGATCAGTCGTGCCGGGATTACTTTTGTATCATTCAGCACCAGGCAGTCTCCCGGATTCAGATAGTCTGTGATCTCCCGAAATACGTGATGTTCTGTCTTTCCGGTCTTTTTATCCAGCACAAGCAATCTGGAAGAAGAACGGTCTTCCAACGGATCCTGGGCAATCAGTTCCTCAGGCAGATCATAATAAAAATCACTTGTCTTCACTGTATTATTCCTTTCTTTCGCAGAGAATCTGCTACCGGCAGCTTCTCTTCTATATTTTTACACTTCAAGAATGCACTGCCTGCCGGTTGCAGACGATGCATTTTCTTTTTATTTTCGCGAACAATCTGAACTATTTTCTAAGCTCAATTCCAAGATCTTCAAGACCCTTCAGGATCTTATTCATGGCTGCCGTGATCTCTGCCTCTTCCAGTGTCTTATCTTTCGCACGGAATACGATAGAGTAAGCAACAGACTTAAATCCTGCTTTGATCTGTGCACCTTCGTAAAGGTCAAATAATTTGTAGCTTTCCAGGTGTGCCCCGCCATTCTTTTCGATCACTTCTTCAATCTGACCTACCAGGATCTTCTTAGGCACTACCATACTGATATCTCTTGTCACTGCAGGATATTTGGCAATTCCTGTATATTTTCTGTCAAATGTAGCATACGGTAAAATCTCCGGCATATCGATGACTGCCACGTAAGCACGCTCTCCGATACCATAAGCATCTGCTACCTCCGGATGGATCTCACCAAGATATCCTACCACTTTTCCATCATAAATGATATTGGCCTGACGTCCCGGATGAAGATAAGTCTTTCCGGCATCCGGATCGTATTTCTCTTTCTCATGCATACCGATCTTTTCGAAAAATTCTTCTACAACACCTTTCATTGTAAAGAAATCTCCATCTCCGTACATTCCAAGTGTAAACTGCATTCTCTCTTCCGGCAGTTCAGTCAGAGGAAGGGATTTCGGAAGATATACATTTCCAAGTTCATACAGTCGTACATTTTTATTTCTTCTGTTGTAGTTCGTTGCAAGAGAAGTCAGCATTCCGTTCAGGGAAGTCGTACGCATTACACTGTAGTCTTCTCCAAGCGGGTTCATGATATCTACTGTCTTACGAAGCTGTGAATCCTCCGGCAGACGCAGTTTATCGAATACTTTCGGGCTTTCAAATGAGTAGGACATTCCCTGACTGAAACCACAGAACTCTGCAATATCTCTTGCCACCTGCTCAATCCTGAGTTTAAAGGTCAGCTTACCTGTCGTTGCCTCTCCGTCAGGAAGTGTTGTCGGAATATTATCGTATCCATAGAAACGTGCAACCTCCTCTGCCAGGTCTGCGATTCTGAACAGATCGTGACGGAATGTCGGTGCGATCACTTCTTTTGTCTCGGCATCATAGCCCAGGTCAATCTTTTTGAAATAACCGATCATCTCTTCCTCCGAGATGCCTGTCCCCAGCATACGATTGATCTTTGCCGCATCAAATGGCACACGTACGGGTTCTTTCTTTTTGCTGTATACATCTACAGCTCCACCGACAACTTCTCCGGCTCCCATCTCTTCTACCAGTTGGCACGCACGGTTCAGGGCATCCATTGCATTGTTCGGATCAAGTCCTTTTTCAAATTTACCTGAAGCGTCTGTACGCAGTCCCACTCTTTTACTTGACTTACGGATATTTACACCGTCAAAGCAGGCTGCCTCAAAAAGCATTGTTGTTACATCATCTGTGATCATGGAATTTTCTCCGCCCATAATTCCGGCGATACCAACTGCTTTCTCTCCGTCACAGATCATAAGGACATCCTGATCCATCGTTCTTTCCTGTCCGTCCAGTGTCGTAAACTTTTCACCCTCTGCTGCATTCTTTACTACAATCTGATGTCCTGCAAGTGTATCCAGATCATATGCATGCATCGGCTGTCCATACTCTTCCATTACATAATTGGTAATATCTACGAGATTGTTGATCGGACGGATTCCAACGGATGCCAGTCTCCGCTGCATCCATTCCGGTGAAGGGCCGATCTTGATATTCTTTACAACTCTCGCACAATATCTTGAACAAAGGTTTGTATTTTCTACAGAAACTTTTACATAATCATTGACATCTTCATTATTTCCAGTCTCTGTTACAACCGGTGGCTTAAATTCTTTATTAAATGTAGCTGCTGCCTCTCTTGCAATTCCGACAACACTGTAGCAGTCTACACGGTTTGAAGTGATCTCATACTCAAAAACTACATCGTGCAGTCCCAGTACTTCTACCGCATCTGCTCCTACCTGGACATCATCGTGGAAAATATAGATTCCATTCTCCGGTGCTTCCGGGTACATATCTCTTGTAGAGCCAAGTTCTTCGATGGAACACATCATACCATAACTCGGTACTCCGCGGAGTTTTCCCTTTTTAATCTTAATTCCACCTGCAACACGCTGTCCCGGTTCATGACCTCCTGCAACGCGTCCGCCATCCAGTACAACCGGAACTTTTGCTCCCTCAAATACATTGGTTGCTCCTGTTACGATCTGAACTGTCTCAGTTCCCACATTCACCTGACAAATCACCAGCTTGTCTGCATCCGGGTGCTTCTCGATCTTCTCGATCTGACCAACCACGATCTTGTCAAGGTCAGCATCCAGCTTTTCAAAACCTTCTACTTTTGTTCCTGTCAATGTCATTGCATCTGTATATTCCTGTGCTGTCACATCAAGCTCCGGCACATACGCTTTTACCCATGATAATGAAGTATTCATGTTCTATCTCCTTTTCTATCTGCCTTTGCTTCTATTCCTGTATCCTCAGGACTGAAGCCTGCCCGCTTTCCCTGTAATTTCTCTTTTTCGTTCACTAAAACTGCTTCAGGAAACGGATATCATTTTCATATAATAAACGCATATCATCAATCTCATATTTCAGAAGCGCAATACGTTCGAGACCTACACCAAATGCAAATCCATTATATTCTTCCGGATCGATTCCGCACATCTCCAGCACATGTGGATGAACCATACCGCATCCAAGAATCTCGATCCAGCCTGATCCCTTACAGAAACGGCATCCTTTACCACCGCATTTGAAGCAGCTTACATCTACCTCTGCACTTGGCTCTGTAAACGGGAAATGATGCGGACGGAACTTCGTCTTCGTATCCGGTCCAAACAACTCTTTTGCAAATACTTCCAATGTACCTTTCAAATCTGCAAAGGAGATATCTTTGTCAATGACCAGTCCCTCGATCTGATGGAAGGACGGTGAATGTGTTGCGTCTACTTCATCAGAACGGAACACTCTTCCCGGTGCGATCATACGGATCGGAAGTTTCCCCTGCTCCATGACACGTGCCTGTACCGGAGAAGTCTGTGTACGCAGTACAATATCCTTATTGATATAGAAAGTATCCTGCTCATCTTTTGCCGGATGATCTGCCGGAATATTCAGTTTTTCAAAATTGTAAAGGTCATACTCTACTTCCGGTCCTTCCACTACTTCATATCCCATACCGACAAAGATCCGCTCTACTTCTTCCAGTGCGATCGTATTCGGATGACGGTGTCCTACGTTGTTCTTCTTAGACGGAAGAGTAACGTCGATCACTTCTGCTTTCATCTTCTCTTCACGGATCGCTTTTTCCATTTTTGCCTTTGATTCCTCTAAAAGTTCTTCAATGGCTGCTCTTGTATCATTTACAAGCTGTCCTACCTTCGGACGTTCCTCCGGGGCAACATCTTTCATTCCTTTCAATACGGCTGTCAGTTCTCCTTTTTTTCCAAGGAACTTAACACGTACATCATTCAGCTTTTCCGGAACGTCAGCCTCCTGAATTTTTGCGACTGCTTCCGCTTTGATCTGTTCCAGTTTTTCTTTCATCATTTACTCCTTTCTGCTCAACAGGGACGAATCTTTCTTCGATTGATTTTTTCTACAAAAAAACCCCGTCCCCCAAAGGGACGAGGTATATTACTCGCGGTACCACCCTGCTTCCTGCAACATCTGTCACAGGCACTCGTGCTTGTGTAACGTACAACATACGGCATTTTCTACTGGTCTTTCAAAAATGCAGCTCACGTGGGAAATTCGATTGCCGATTGAACTTGGGAAAACTCGCAGCCGGTGATCTTCCCTCTCTGACAGAAACCGGTTCTCTACTTTGCACGGTCTTAGCTTTTATCTCTTGTCAATAAATTAGTAAAAACTTACCTTAACTATTTTAACATACGTTTCTCTTTTGTCAACCCTTTTGTCAGGCGTTTCGTAATCCCAAGTCCCTCAAGGATCGCATTGATCTCACCTCCGAGAAGAATGATATACATACATCCATAGAGCCACAGCATAATCAGTATGATCGTCGTAAAACTGCCATACATACTTGTAAAACCTGTAAAAATATCCAGGTAGACTGAAAAGAAGAATGAAAGCAAAAGCCATCCCGATGCTGTAAAAAATGCTCCCGGAAGCTGCTTCCGCAATGTTGTCTTTCCACGGTTGGACCGGTTTGGCAGAAACTTATATACCAGATCCCAGAAAAACGTCAGCACAACCAGTGTAAGGCATGTCCTGATCCTGATGATAAAATTCATCACCTTACTCATAAAAGGGATATGCTCATAAACAACCGCGCTCAGACTGTTTCCAAATACGGACAATACCAGTGAGAGCATGATCGCAATCAGGAACAATACCGTATAAAAGCATGCCCTGAAACGCAGATAAAAATAATTTCGCGTCTCAATATTATCATAAATGCAGTTCAATCCATAGGTCACAGACAGAACGCCTTTTCCGGCCGACCACAGGGCAACCAGTAAAGTAAACGGGATGAATCCATTCGATTTTGTATAAACCTGCACGATCACGCTGCGGATCAGCGGTGCGACCGTATCAGGGAAAACCGGAAGAACCAGTTCCATCACATCATTCATCGTAACCGGTGTGTATTGTACCATCGTAATAAGCAGAAGAAAAATCGGTATCAGAGACAATACAAAAAAATAGGCTGCCTGGGCTGCATAGGCACCGGTGTGGTGCGTATTCACTGTCCGTATCATATTCAGCACCCAGTTTTTCATTTTTTCTTTTTTACTCATATAGCTGAAAATCCTTTTCACTTTTTCCGTACAAAAAGCGGCCGTACAAGACGACCGCCTTTTATCTTTCGTGAACCCCCAAAATGCCGGTCCCTGTATTTTGAGTCCTAGCCACAGCTAGGTGGGCAACCTCATCCTGCCTTTCTGTCGTCCACTGCATACATCGGAGGCCTGACATATTATACAGAAATATTGGAATCCCTTTTTAATCAATGTAGGTTCAAAATAACAGGGTTGTCGTACACCCCAGGTTGGTTCTCTTTTTTACCTAAAGCTATTATACGCTATTTACCCGGATTTTACAACCATTTACTTTATGTAAATTTTATCGGTTGATCTTATACTTTTCACTGGTACTCTGACCGGTTACTTATCTTGTCCCATCCGGGCGGTTTCTATGCTTTTTCTTTGCATTTTTCTTCTGGTCTGCTTTCATCCGAAGGACTACAACAACCACTGCTCCTGCTGCCACGATTGCAAGAACTACAAAGATTCCGATCGGTGCTCCGCTGTCTCCGGTCTTCACTACCGTTACCTGCGGAACTCCTGCTGGTTTCTTATCTGCAGAACTGTTCTGATTCTGATCTCCGGAAGGCTTCTGACCATCATTCTTATTACCTGAATCAGGTTTCTGATTGTCATCTTTATTTCCAGAATTGTTCTTGTCCTCTGCAAGAGTCTTCACTGTCAGAGCCGCTGCCTCAGAATAATTTCCTGCTGCATCATATGCTTTTACAGTGATCTGATACTCTGTTCCTGCCAGCAGATTGCTGATCATAACAGAAGTCGTATCTGCAGATACTTTTTTGATGCTTACTCCATTCAAGAAGATCTCGTATCCTTCAACTCCGACATTATCTTTTGACTTCTTCCATCTGATCTGGATGGAGTCTTTCGTAACCTCTGCCTTGCTCAGTTTACCTGGTGCAGTTGGAGCCTCTTTATCCACATCCGGCTGCTCTGCTTTTCCTTTTACAGTGACTTTGCAGGTTGCCTCTAATCCGGCTACATTGGATACTTTGATCGTTGCTGTTCCCTCTTTCAGGGCTGTAACAACACCGTTCTCATCTACTGTTGCGATTTCTTCATCAGAAGAACTCCATACAAGACCCTTGAGCATTGCACCTTCCGGTGTAGCTGACGGTGTCAGTGTTACTGTCTCTCCAACTTTCAATGTTACATTTTCTGCATCCAGAGTTACTGCGTCTGCTACTTTCTGTACTGTAAACGGAACAACTTCTGAAATTGCTGCAAATCCACCCTGTCCTTCTTCTACAAGGATCTGGATCTTTCTTGCATTCTTTGCTGTAGTATCAAACTGAGTTGATACCCATGCAGCACCGGCTCTTAAATTGTTCGGAACTGTGATATGGTCACCGCTTTCAATCACCTGATCATTTTCATCAAGGATACGATAGCTGTACTGGTACACGATTCCATTATTTGTGCTAGGTCTCTGCTGGAACTTGAATCCTCCGATATCCATGGATTTTCCAAGGTCTACTGTCAGGATTGCCGGGTTTGACTCGCTTACATTGAAGCCTGTCGTACTCCAGTTGGAATGCCAGTAAGTGCTGGAATCTCCGTCTGTTGCTGCAGAAGCTACTCCACTGCCTGTCGGTTCTCCTGTACTTTCTTCTGTATTGGCACTGGATGTGATATCCGGTGTTTCTGTTCTAGGAATATCATTTACAACTGTATCTTTTACTGTGATATCGAAAGTCAGCGTGCTGCCGTCTGCAAGTGTTCCTGTCAATGTTGCACTTCCTGCTCCGACTGCATTGATCTTATGGTTCTCTGTATCTACCGTCATCACACTGTCATCACTGGATGTAAATGTGATCTGGTCTAAGTTCTGACCTAAGATCTGTGCTGTCTCACCTTTGTACAGTTCTGTCTTTTCAACAGTTGCTGTCACGGCTGTTGCATCTTCTGTGATCGTTAAATTATCCAGGACAAAGTCTGTCTGTCCCATACTTCCGGTTCCGGCAAGTGAACCGTTCTCATAAAGACCGATCCATGTCTGTCCGGTTCCGCTTCCGATCACCTGCATACTTACATGCTGTGCTTCATCCCCGGTTGCTGCCGCCAGATAGGATGTCGGTGCAGAATAGCTGTTACCGTCACCTACGATCATCTGATATGCTGCATTTCCTGCAAGATAATCAAACTCAACATGGTATACTTTTCCGGCCTCAAAACGGAAGTTCTGAGGAATTGTATAATATACAAGACCTGTTACTGCTGCATGCTGCTTCAGTGACCACTCACCATCAATGACATCACTGATAACTCTGTTGTTCCAGCCTGCCTGTGTATACGGTGCATTCAACTGTGCCAGATGAGTCACCTGGTCTCCTGTCTGCGTAAATCCATGTACGAACGGATACATTCCTTCTACAACGGATTCAAAATCCTGATGGAAACTTCCGTCTTCCGCATAGTTGTCCAGTGTCTTCTGTACGATACGGATATCATCCCAGTAAGTACTTCCTTCACCTGCTGCTCTTGAAAGCTTCAGGTCAGCGATCGTACCTTCTGCTGTAAAGGATACAAGAATCCTCTGCATATTTGTACCGTGCTTTTCATCACTTGCAACTGTATTTCTGGAGAAAGAACGCATCGTATAATTTGATACTTCTTTACTTCCTGTATTGACACTCAGTGTCGCCTTTGCATCGCTTTCATTATCTACATAAAGCTCTGCAACATAAGCTTTTCCGGCTGTCAGTCCTGTGATCTTTGTAGATACAGTCACATCTTTTTCCGGGCTGTTCATTGCCAGTCTCTGGTCGCCTGTATTCGCATACTTCTCGACCGTCACTGCTGCATTGTCAATGTCCCCACTCCAGTCAGCAGCATCCAATGCACTGTCTGTTCCTGAGTAACCATTGAATCCCGGGTCAACCACATAGTTGTCCTCGCCGTAATCTACCTTCAGTGTCTTAGAGGATTCACCCTTAACAAGCACATAAGCGGTAGCTGCTTTTGCATCCAGAGTCACTGTTCCGTTGGATACTGCAACTGTCTTCTCATTGATACGTCCCTGATCACTCAGTTCGTACATTACAACATTTGCAAGGTTTGTCCATCCGTCAGGAAGCTCCCATGTAGATGTGCCTCCGTCCAGATTCCAGTGATACAGTTTCTGGTCGCCGTTTTCATCTGTCCAAGGAAGAAGATACTTCACATCATTCAGTACTTCTTTTCCATTCAGAGTGATCGTACGCTCGATGTAAGAATCGGATCTCTGCTCTGTATTTCTTGTAACAACAACCGTATCTCCGGTGTCGTTCTTCAGAGTGATCTGCTTCTCTGTATTTCCTGTCGGGCAGGCTTCATCCTCACCGTAGTCTTCCCAGTCAGTTACATAATAATGCTGAAGGAATCTTGTAGGCAGGTTCTCTGTAAATGTCTCTGTAATATAAGAGTTATAATCCTGATCTCCGCCCCATCCTTCAAAGCCATACAGACGATATCCGCCAAGCAGCGGGTTGTCGGCTGTTCCGCCATACCTCGGATAGTTCAGAATCTGCGTATCTCTCTGATCATTGCGGAGGAACCGGATAATCTCACTATTCCATCCCTTCAGGCCTGCTCCACCATAAGCGGCGTCAGTTGCCCAGTGTGACCAGGTAGAGTCATACTCTCCCTCGTAACCAAACTCCGTAGAGAATCTCCATCCGAGTGAGTTGATCTCTTTTGCGATCTGTCTTGTCTCCCACGCATTCTGATACCATACATCCAGATAAATGAAGTCCATATTATCTGTTCTCTTTGCTGCATCTGCTGCAATCTCACTCATAGAAGCATTCAGTGTTCCCTGAGAATCTTTGACATATTCACCCTTATCCCAGTTTCCACTGTAGAAGCTTGTACCGTTGATACGGTCATAAAGCTGTACTAATCTCTTATAACGGGCCTGACTTCCCAGATCCCATAATTTATTGATCGTAAAGGACTGATCCAGCCATCCCCAACCATTTGTGATCGGGCTTGTCAGCATTGTCTCATTGAAAGATTTTGCCTCTGGATAAGCCTCCTGTGCATTGATATGAATACCAACTTCTGTATTATACTGATGTGCGATCTTGATCAGGTTCTGGAAATCAGTAATTCCACCTTCACGCTCAGATACATCTGCATACTCGGAGTTGGCTGAGTCATGACCTTCATTTCCATATCCTTTGAGCATAACTGCCTGCGGCAGTCCATCAGTTGCAAGATATACTTTCTTGATATTATCTGCTGTCTCAAGATATGGATTCGTTGCCATACCGGCAAAGTTCATAACAATACGATAGTTTACAAGATCTTTGATATCATCTGCACCCTGTGCAATGTTCATGATATCTCTGAATGCAAGAGCTCCATCATTCCAGTCGATGTCTCCATCGCCATTTGCATCTCCTGCGATGCATACTTTTGCACACGGAAGATCACTGGTCGGATAACTATAGCTTGCAGCCTGTCCATTTTTATCTCCACGTTCGTAATACCATACAGAACTTGTAAGACTCATGGAGTCTGCACCGCTGTTCATCGTAATTCTCTTATCATCCTCGATCTCAGAGTTACTCCATACACCACCGCTTAAGCTTCCATTTGACAGGAATCCATACATATAATTTCCTGTTGTAGATGGATTGAATCCATTATCCCATGTAATATGGGAATCTCCGCTCTGGGTAGTCGTTGTAGACGGTGATACACCATCAAATGCTGCATTCTCTTCTGACATATCTGTAGAAAGAAGATTCAGTTGCGGGATCTCGATTGTAGCAATATCTGTACATCCGTCTTTCTTTTTGATGGATGTTACTTCCCAGGTCAGATCATTGTCATCTACACTGATCTTCACTTTCATAGTCAGGTCGATATTTGTTGAAGGACTCACAAGATCCATTGTATAAGTTCTGGAAGAATCATCTCCCTCGGCTGATACATTGGTCGGAGTGATCGCAGTCTTGTTGATGCTGACAGAGTTGATCTCTTCCTCCTGTCCACGGAAGAACGGAGTACCATCAACTTTCTTTGTCGCATAACGTGCAACTACCGGAAATTCCTTTCCAACATATACATCCATATAATCAGAACTGATCTTTGCATACTGGCTTAAATCCAGTTCTGCCTTTGGTGATAAGGTAACATTGAATACATTCTGTGCTGCATTTTCACTTACAGTAACCTCTTCTGTATGTGCCTGGTAGCCTGTACGGCTTGCTGCAAGATTGTATGTTCCTGTCTCGATGGCATCGAAACTGTAGTTTCCTGCATCATCTGTCTTTGCAGTATTGGAACCCAGCTTCACTGTTGCACCCTTGAGTGCTGTTCCATCTTCAGCCGTAACCTTACCGGAAACTGCTGCAACTGCTGTCGTATAAGTTTCTGTTACCTGACCGGATCTTGTAGCTGCCCATCCCCAGGTATCATCCATACAATCTGTCGTTCCGATCTTGAAGTCAGAAAATTCTACTTTTGTAGCTCCGTTCGTCTTCACTCCCGGATGTCCTTCTCCATTGATCGAATCAGAGATCGGAGTCAGTGCCTGTACAGACTGGGTCACTTTCTTGCCATCTACGATTACTGTCAGGTTCTCTCTGGAAACTGTGATGGAAATATCCATTGTCTCATTCAGCACCGGATCAGGAAGACCTGAAAGCTTTGGATAAGACTCTGTTCCATTCACTTTGTACTGGAAGTACCATTTACTTGTTGGATCATAACCGACATACAGCCAGTTATTATCATCCTTATAAGTATAGAAGATTCCCCAGTTCGTACTTGTCACCGGACGGAACTTCAAGGAAACGGTTCCTCCTACCGGTGTCGTTTTTGTCTGGTCAAGAAGAAGTGCCGGGGCAACAACACTGGCATTTCCATAGTTATGTCCATTTCCGTTGCTGCTTCCACCCTGAACGGTGATCCATTTTCTTCCTCTTGCAGTCTCCTGCGTTCCGTCATCTGTTACGGCTGCCGGATCCCAGGATCCCTTCTTGTCATTGTAGACTGTCCATCCACTGTAATCTGAATATGTAGTATCTCCGACTGCCACATCAGAAAAATAAAGATCTGTATAAGAGCTGTTTGTAGCTCCTCCAAATCCAACCTTACCTGCTACATCTTTCAGTGCAACAAAGCTGGCATTTGTCACTGAAGCTGTTCCGCTTGTTCCAGCGGTAGTATTTCTTACAGTAACATTCACTGCACTGTCTGTATAGCTGACAGACACCGTAAACATATCGTTCTGGTTAATTGCCGGAAGTCCTGCAACGCTTCCATAAGATGAAGTACCATTATTATTGTACTCATAAATCCAGTCTGTTGCTGAACCGGCACCATCATAACCGATATATGCCCAGTTACTGTCGTCCTTGTATTTCAGGACAACCCTTGCACGCGTATCTGACTGTGCACTGCCAAGTTTTAAGGTGCTGCTGAAGTCTTCATTGGTAAATGTTGCATCCGGAGATAACGCAAATGCTTCAGGCGTGGCACTGCCAAAATGACCATTACCATTCTCTGCACCTGACACGATATGTGCCATTGTCTTGCTTGCTGCAAATACATCGATCGACGGAAGATACGGCAGTGCCGTTGTTAAAACCATCGCCAATGCAAGAAATCCTGCTGCAAGCTTTCTGCTAAGCTTTTTCATAATCCCATCCTTTCTTTTACGACCGAAAGCTTTACGATCTTATTCTATTTTATTATATAATTTATACGGGAAATAAGCAAGCTCTACACGCAAAAAAGAAGAGAAGTTTTAAACTTCTCCTCTTTTTTCCTCAAACCCTCATTTGTAATGGACTGATTATCTTCTGCGTCTTCTGATTGAAATTGTACCAACAACTGCTGTACCTGCCAGCATTGCTGCAATCATCGGAAGAAGCATATTGGCTGTATCTCCGGTCTTTGCTGCTGCATTTGCTTTATTTCCAGCCGCTGTACCGTTATTACTATTATTACCCTGGTTCTTGTTATCTGTTACTCCAGACTGTCCAGGATCTTTCTTTCCGTCATCTGTTCCATTATTATTACCGTTTCCGTTGTTGTCATTTCCGTTATCATTGCCATTATCCGGGGTATCCGGCTTGTCTGGCTGATCCGGATCTGTCGGGTCTACTTTCTTCGGATTTACAGTAATATCATAGATCAGGCTTGCACCTTTATAAGTTACAGTTACCGTTTTGTCTGTGGCAGCAAGTTTTGTATCCAATGCAGGGCTGAATGTAAATTCATCTGCATTTGCTTCACTGTATGCCACTGCCTCGGTTGAATCATCATCGTAAACTACGTTGATCACCAGACCGGTTACATCCAGTGTCTCGCCTTCTGTATAAATGACTTTCTCCGGCTTTGTATTCCAGGTAATTCCTGTCATGACTTTTGCTTTCTGTGTAATCGTAAATTCATGCTCCAGAGTTCCTGTATATCCGTCAATTCCCTTAATTACAAGTTTTGCAGTTCCAAAGTCTGTATTGTTCTCGTAAGAGATCACATAATCAACTCCATAGCGAAGCGTTGTATCTCCTGCTTTTACTACAATATCAGAAAGATCGAACATGACCGGATTTTCTGCATCTGCTTTCGCAACTTCGATTGAATCCGGAGCTGTTACTGTTACTCCATTTGCTGCATCTGCAATATCTGTCTTACTCTCTGCCATACGGAGACGGATCTCAGCAGCACTCATGTATTTATCTACATTCGCTGCACTTGAACCGTAAGTATGAACGCCTGTCAGTCTTACATATTTTGCAGCAACCGGTTCTGTAAACTCTGCCAGTTTCCAGTCCTGACTGTCTTCCCAGTTTCCGGTTGAAACAGTTGTCCATGTTGAACCATCCGTGCTTACTTCTACTCTGTACTCGTTTACACGACCATTGTTCTGTCCGTCTGCTGTTCCCTGTCTTGGCAGATAACGAAGTGCATCCAGTACCGTTTCTTCTTCCAGTTCATATGTAAACCATAACTGATCGCTTGTCGCTGCCGGTGCACTCCATCTTGTATGCCATAACGTAGACTCATCTCCGTCTTTTGCATTCGATGCAGGGCCTTCAACTCCTGTTGTAGACTGCTCACTTCCTGCGGATGCTGTTAATTTTGATACCGGATAATCTCTGCTGTCGCTGTCCGGTGTTGTCTGCTCTGCTTCATTCAGTCTTACTTCATAAGTATTTCTTGTCTGATGATCTTCTGACTCAACGATGATGCGGATCACATCATTGTAAGCCGGAAGGACTGTTACAGATGCGTTATCTTTTGCTGTTGCCTCAATCTCTGCAAGAATTGCAGGTGTTGTATATACTTTGCTGTCCAGTGCTGTCTGCGGTACTTCTTTTCCATTGACTGTCAGTGTCTGCAGCTCGGCTGTCGTATTGGTTGTACGGCTTCCTGTTGCTACTTTCAGTTCAATCTCTGTGATACCTGTGCATGCCTTTGCAGTTGTTCCTGTTGCCTGAGTACTGTTCGTCAGGTGGAATTTCACAAAGGTTGCTCCAACCGGTGCGAAATCATAAGTATATGGTTTCACATTTCCCGACTCTGTTCCGATTGTCTCGGTTGTATCAAGTTTCGCCCAGTTTGTTCCGTCCGGTGATACATAGATCTCAGTTGCTCCGGCATCCGGATATCTCATGCTCCAGCTATCTCTCGCAAAATGAGTTACGATCTGTCCAAGTCTCTGTTCTGTTGCGTATTCAAAAATGATGTCCGCTGTTGTATTTCCATCCTGGGAATAATCGTAGTTACTCCATACGGTCGGATTTGCTCCACCGGATGTATTGCTTGAAATCGTTGTGCTTCCGTCCTTGATCGCATTCAGTGTATCTGACTGCTTATCTGCAGGTACGCTCTGAGTCAGGTTCAGTGCATCGGCTGAAACGCTGTCACCGATGGTGATCGTCTCCTCCTGTACTCTGACGCTTGCTGTTACAGCAATTTCTTTTCCAAGTACATTTGCTGTTCCGTTGACTGTTACTGTTCCTGCTTTATCATAAGCACTTGCAGCTTTATCTTCCCATGTTACCGGGAATGTTACGTCCATGACCGTTCCATCCTGAAGTACTGCAGGTCTGGAAGTCGGTAATACCGGTGCTACTCCTACTGCTGTATTTGTAGAATAATTCAGAAGTCCTCCGACCTCATCGATCATATTTACATTAACTGCTACAGAATATCCGCCTTTTACCGTACCCTTCACCTGGAAACTTCCTGCTGCTGCGATCTGATCTTCTGTAATCGCATCCCATGTTACAGGGAGTTCTTCACTTGTTCCATCTGTATAACGTGTCACGATCTTCTCCGGAAGTTCCGGTGTACTTCCAACTTTTACATAGTAAGTACGTGACATTTTAAAGCTGTCGATCTGCTTTTCTGTACTTCCGTTGTCCACTGCGGTTGTCGTGATCTTGACACTTGCAGAATCCAGTCCGTCTGCTGATGCAGTTACAGTGATCGTTCCTGCTTCTTTTGTGGACTTCACGATGGCAAGCACTTTACCACTGAAAGCTTTTCTGTTATCTGCCTGATAGGAGTCATGATCCGGTGAGCTTCCGTTATCCACGCCTACCAGTTCTCCGTCTCCCTCTACAGTAAACTTCACACGGTTTTCTGCATCCGGAACGATATTTCCATTTGCATCTGTTACATCTACTGTAATATAGGAAAGTGATTCTCCGTCTGCTGCAATCTTCTTATGATCTGCAGAAGCTTTCAGCTTAGAAGCTTTTCCTGTTGTCGTTACACTTGACTGTCCGACTGTATCCGTGATCTTCTGACCGTTGCTGTTATATGCAACTGCAGAAACAGTTCCGTCTGCATACGGTACATTCCATGTCAGATACAGGTTCTTGTCAGTTGTTGAGTTTTTATCAGAACCTTCATAGATCTGATAGGTATATCCTGCGTCTGTCGTCTTCTGCGTAAATGTCTTCTTTCCAAGAGAAGTCTTTGTATCACTTCCTTTTGCCTGGAAGAACAGCTCAACAGATGCTGCATCGGAATATACAACAACCGGTACATTTCCGCTGCTGTCTTTGCTTACAACGTTGTTGTTCCATGCCGGAAGAACATGTAATGTTGTCACATCATCATTCCACTGGCTCTGGTAGAAGTAGTAGCTGTCCTTTGCGAATCCCGCTGTATCAATGATTCCAAAGTAAGAGTTCTTCGGTGAAGGCCATGATCCAACCGCTCCGCTTCCGGTTCCGTTCCATGGAGTTGGCTCTCCAAGATAATCAAATCCGGTCCACACATATTCACCGGCTGCAAAATCTCTTGTCAGAACAGTGTACCATGCATTACTTGCTGTAGCACCCCAGCCTACATTAGAATTATCATAGGATGTCAACTGCTTGTCGCTCGTCTGTCCACCGCCTGTTGTACGGTAATAGATTCCACGGCTGTTGATTGCTGATGCAGTTTCTGATCCATAGAGAAGCCAGTTGGAATTACTGGAGTGATAACTGTCAAGTACCCTTCCATCTGCATAGTTAAATCCAACAGTTCCACCCTTCTCTGTGAGAAGTCTTGCAAAAGTCTTGGAAATCTGCCAGTTTGCTTTCAGCTTATTATCGCCGATGGTCATTGGTCTTGTATTATCTGCATCATATGCCCAGTTAATGAGCTTTGTAGCGGTTGCTTCATATTCCGCATCTGTTCCGCCACTGATACCTTCCATAACCTCATTTCCAAGAGACCACATGATCACTGACGGTGCATTATAGTCACGGCTGATCATGGATTCCAGATCAAACTGTGCCCATGTCTCACCATTGGTTGCTCCAAGAATTTCATTATCTGAAGCTACGGTCTGGTTAAACCATACAGAATAGTCATTGCTGTTACCATTCTTTGGTCTTGTCCATGTATCAAATGCCTCTTCAACAACCAGGATTCCCTGTTCATTGCAGGCATCGATCAGATCCTGTGCTGCCGGGTTATGTGTTACACGGATGGAATTACATCCCATCTCTTTCAGGATCTTCACCTGACGATCAATTGCACTGTCGTAAGCTGCTGCTCCGAGAGATCCCTGATCGTGATGCATACATACACCTTTCAGCTTCATATTCTCTCCATTCAGAGAGAATCCTGTATTACTGTCAAAATTGAAATAACGGAATCCATATTCTGTATCATAAGTATCCGTTACCTGTCCATCTACCAGTACTTCTGTACGAACTGTATACAGACTCGGATTCTCTACACTCCAGAGTTCCGGATTGGAAACCGGTACGGTAGCCTGGATCTCTGCTGTCGCACCTGCTGCAATACTCTGTGCATTGGTTGTTACTGTACCGATACTCTGATCTGCACTTCCGTCTTTTGGAAATACTGTATGTCTGACGGCTACACTCTTTGCAGCATCTGAATCATTTGCAACCGTTGCAGTCACATCGGTATTCACTGTACTGCCTTTTTCGGTTTCAAGATTCGGAGTTGTAACCTTTGTACCGTTCAGATCTACATGTACATCATCTGTGATCGTCAGATCTACATCTCTGTAGATACCGCTTCCTGAGTACCAGCGGCTGGATGGTGTATTATTTACCACCTTGACTGCGATCGTATTTTCCCCGTCATACTTTACATAATCTGTAATATCAAAGGAAAATGAAGTGTAACCATACGGATGAGTTCCAACTTCATGACCATTCACCCATACTGTCGCATTCATATATACGCCGTCAAAATCAATACGGACTCTCTTTCCCTGCGTATCAGAACTTAATGTAAAGTTCTTTCTGTACCAGCCTGTTCCTCCACCAAGATAGCCACTTTCTGCTTCCATGGATTTAGAGTATTCCTGGCTAATGCTGTAGTCATGCGGTAAGGAAACCTGTTCCCATTTGGAATCATCAAAGGTTGCTCCCTGTGCATTTCCTGCATCCCCAAAGTAGAATTTCCAATTACTGTTGAAATTCTGGGAACGCTGTGCAGTAGAACTGTAATTGTTCACATACACCAGCTCAGGATCTGAACTCATCTGAGTCTGGGATTCTGTTCTCACCGCCTGCTGTGCCAGTGCCGGAACTGAAACTCCTGCTGCAGTTACTGCAAGAACTGCAGCAAGTGCACCTGCTCCCACACGCGTACACCGCTTCTTCTTTTTCATGCCTGTTCCTCCTTTTTCGATTTTCCGTTCTCCACGTCGGCAGACAGTACAAATAGACGCACTGTCCCCTATTGCATATTGTACCAGAATTTTTCTTTTATTTCTTGTGTATATTCACCTGTTCTCCCCCTTTCTTTTGTCTAATTCAGAACAAAAAGGCAGATGTCCGGTCTTTCTCCTGACATCTGCCCCTGATCTCTTTTATTTTAGACTCCGCAAATATTTCCGGTTATCCTATCTTCTACACGCCGAGAATCTTTTTAACGGTCTCTTTCATTTTATCTGCATCACACTCTGTCGTATGACGGATCTCTGCATCTCTGATCTCTTCGATTGCATTCGGAATCGGGAATCCCGAAACCTTGTGCAGCTCATCAATCAACTGGAACTCATCCATCGCATCATAAGCCGGATCGATCGCAGTCATCACGCTGCGTGCAAACTTATACGGGCTTGCCGTAGAAGCAACCAGACACTTCTTCGTATCCTTACTCTCTTCCCGATACTTCTTGCATACATATGCTGCAACTGCTGTATGCGTATCCATCACATATCCGGTCTTTTTATAAGTATCATGGATCATCTCTGCGGTCTCTGCCTCCGTTGCATATCCGCCTCTGAAATCAGCCAGCTTTTCTTTCATCTCAGGGGTAATCTCATAGACACCTTTTTCCTTAAGTTCATTCATCAGCTCTGTATCCTTCTCTGCGTCCTGCCCTGCGATCGTATAAATCAGACGCTCCAGATTACTGGAAATCAGGATATCCATGGACGGAGAAGATGTCAGTACAAACTCCCGATTCCTGTTGTACACACCGGTCTGGAAGAAATCAAATAAGACTTTGTTCTCATTGGAGGCACAGATCAGCTTTGCGATCGGAACGCCCATCTGCTTCGCATAATATGCTGCAAGAATATTTCCAAAGTTTCCGGTCGGAACCGTAACATTGATCTCCTCGCCAGCCTGGATTTCTTCATTCTCAAGCAGCTTTGCATAGGCATACACATAATAAACCACCTGGGGAACAAGACGTCCGATATTGATCGAATTGGCTGAGGAGAACTGATATCCTTTTGCTGCAAGTTCTTTTTCCAGTTCTTTATCTTCAAAAAGAGCCTTCACTCCGCTCTGTGCATGATCAAAATTACCATGGATTGCGACAACAGAAGTATTCTCTCCCTTCTGCGTTACCATCTGCAGTTCCTGCACACGGCTGACGCCTCCCTTTGGATAAAAAACGATGATCTTCGTTCCCGGAACATCTGCAAATCCTGCAAGTGCCGCCTTTCCTGTATCTCCGGAGGTAGCAGTCAGGATCACGATATCATTCTTCACCTGGTTCTTTCTTGCGGAAGTGATCATCAGATGTGGCAGAATTGAAAGTGCCATATCTTTAAATGCGATCGTTGCTCCGTGGAACAGTTCCAGATGATAAGTATCTCCCACCTTCACAAGCGGAGCGATCACTTCTGTATCAAACTTGGAATCATATGCACTGTTAATGCAGTGCTTCAGTTCTTCTTCCGTAAAATCGGTAAGGAACTTTTTCATAACCTCGTAAGCAGTCTCCTGATAAGACATACTCTTCAATTCGTCCATCGTAACATCCAGTTTCGGAACAGCTACCGGTACGAACAGACCACCATCATCTGCAAGTCCTTTTAAGATTGCCTCCGAAGCTGTTACTGTCTTGTCTGCATTTCTTGTACTTTTGTATAAAAGATTCATCGCTTTGCCCTCTTTTTCATATTTTAAAACTTTTTTCTGCTTCTTTTTCTGCAAGTATATCACAACTTTACCGTTTCCTCAAGAAAATTGCACCAACTCCGCAGATTCCCATCAGAACCGGATAATAAAGGTTCGGCAAGATATCAACCGGTGTCAGGCCTGTCAGCGTCGCTGCTGATAAAAGCTGTGCCCCATAAGGGATCATTCCCTGTCCAACTGAAGTGAACATATCCAGAAGGGATGCCGAACGTTTCGGATCTACTCCATACTCTTCACTGATCTCTCTGGCGATCGGTCCTGTCATCACGATTGCAACCGTATTATTTGCCGTACATATATCCACAAATAATGCCAGCAGTGCAATTCCAAGTTCCGCTCCTTTTTTCCCTCTGATCCTGCTTTTGATCAGATCCAGAATAAACTGAATACCACCGGCTTCTTTCACCAGTGACACGATACAGGCAACCAGGATTGAGATCACAGTGATATCGTACATCGAAGTCACTCCGTCCCCGACCACTTTAAACATCTCTGTCACTGCAATATTTCCTGCTGCCACCCCGACGATCAGAGAAATAACAATTCCGCTGATCAGCACAAGAAAGACATTGATTCCCGCCAAAGCTCCCGCCAGTACGATCAGATAAGGAAAAACTTCCCACAGGTTATACTTCAGGTCTCCCTCCAGAGAATAACTGACATTTCTTGTCATGATCCAGAAGATCAGGATACTGAGGACTGCTGCCGGAAGTACCAGCAGAAAATTGGCTTTAAATTTGTCCTTCATATCGCATCCCTGTGTCTTGACTGCTGCGATCGTTGTATCGGAAATCATGGATAGATTATCCCCGAACATTGCTCCGCATACAACAGAAGCAATACAGACAGACAGTTCAAATCCTGTCTTTTCGCTGATTCCCACTGCGATCGGTGCAAGTGCGGCGATCGTTCCCATGGATGTTCCCATAGAAACTGAAATAAAACAGCCGATCACGAAAAGTCCTGCCACCGCAAAGTGGGTCGGTATCAGAGAAAGTCCCAGGTTCACTGTGCTTTCCACTCCTCCTGCTGCTGTTACCGCACCGGAAAATCCACCCGCACAGAGAAAGATCAGACTCATCGTGATAATATTTTCCTCACCGACTCCTTTTGCGATCACTTTGATCTTATCTGCAAACTTCTGTTGTCTGTTCTGCATAAAAGCCACAAATAAAGCAATCAGAAATGCAACCACAGCCGGCATGGCATAAAAGTCTCCAAAAGCAATCCCTGCTCCGAGAAAGATCAGCAGAAAAACTCCGATTGGCAAAAGTGCCGCCGCATTTCCTTTTGTCACTGTATCATTCATATCGTTTCCTTTCTTAAACTTAAAATGAGGATGCGACGATTTTACTCCCGCATCCTCTGTCTGCATCTTCTGCTTTTATTTATTTTTCTTATGATTGGTATAATTTACCAGTCCACCTGCTGCGATCAGCTTCTGCATAAACTCCGGGAACGCCTGTCCCTGATATTCTGTGCCTTTCGTGCGGTCATAGATCTTACCACTGTCGAAATCTACCTCGACTTCATCTCCGGCTTCGATCTCTTTTGCAGCCTCCGGGCATTCAATGATCGGAAGTCCGATATTGATCGCGTTTCTGTAGAAGATCCTTGCAAATGTCTCTGCAATGATACAGCTTACTCCTGCCGTCTTCAGGCAAAGTGGAGCATGCTCTCTGGATGAACCACATCCAAAGTTCTTATTGGCAACGATCAGATCTCCTTTTTTCACATTTTTTACGAAATCCGGGTCAATATCCACCATCGCATGACTTGCAAGCTCCTGTGCATCAAAAGAGTTCAGATATCTTGCCGGAATGATTACGTCCGTATCCACATTATCTCCATATTTAAATACATGTCCTAAAGCTTTTTCCATTACTTTTCACCCACTTTCTCCGGATTTGCAATGCATCCTGCGATTGCACTTGCCGCTGCCACTTCCGGTGATGCAAGATAGATCAGGGAATCCACATGTCCCATACGACCTACAAAGTTACGGTTTGTTGTAGAAACACATTTTTCTCCTGCTGCCATAACACCCATATGGCCACCCATGCAGGGACCACAGCTTGGTGTATTCACTGCACAGCCTGCATCTACAAAGATATCAAGAAGTCCTTCTTTGATACACTCTTTATAGATCTTCTGCGTTGCCGGAATAACCATAACACGTACATCCGGGTGAACAGTATGACCTTTCAGGATCGCTGCTGCCTTTCTTAAATCTTCCATTCTTCCGTTCGTGCAGGAACCGATCACAACCTGATCAATCTTAATTGGTTCCATTGCCTCAACTTCATCAATTGTCTTTGCATTTCCCGGAAGATGTGGGAAAGCAACTGTCGGGCGTACTTTAGAAAGATCTATTTCGATCACTTCATCATAAACCGCATCCTCATCAGCCTCATAAACTGTATATTCTTTCTTGCAATGCTCTGCAAGATAAGCTTTTGTCTTTTCGTCAACCGGGAAGATTCCGTTCTTTGCACCAGCCTCGATCGCCATATTTGCCATCGTAAAACGGTCATCCATCGAAAGACAGGCAATTCCGTCTCCGGTAAATTCCATTGATTTGTAAAGAGCTCCATCCACTCCGATCTGACCGATGATATGGATAATAATGTCTTTACCGCTGACATATTTGGACGGCTTTCCTGTCAGGACAAACTTGATTGCACTCGGAACTTTAAACCAGATCTCACCGGTTGCCATTCCTGTTGCCACGTCGGTTGTTCCCATACCTGTTGAAAATGCTCCCAAAGCTCCGTATGTACAGGTATGTGAATCTGCACCGATAATACATTCACCTGCTGTCACTACACCTGCCTCTGGGAGAATCGCATGTTCTACACCGGATTTTCCCTGTTCAAAATACCATTTCAGTCCCTGTGCCTTTGAGAACTCCCGGATTGCCTTGGAGTTCTCTGCTGACTTGATATCTTTGTTCGGAGTAAAATGATCCGGTACAAACACTACTTTATCCTTATCAAATACAGTATCTGACATCTGCTTTAAGATTGGCAGAGCCATCGGTCCTGTAATATCATTTGCCATAACAATATCGAGCTTCGCCTCGATGAGCTGCCCTGCCTCTACGGAATCCAGTCCGGCATGGGCTGCTAAAATTTTCTGCGTCATTGTCATTCCCATTTTGACATACCTCCTTTTTAAAACGAGATGAAATCTTATTCAATGAAATGGGATCTTATTTCTTCTCGATATATCCCTTTGCTGTCAGAGCCTCTGCACAGAGAACTGCTCCACCGGCTGCTCCTCTGACTGTATTATGGGAAAGTCCGATAAATTTATAATCGAACATAGAATCTTCTCTCAGACGTCCGATTGAAACCCCCATACCATTCTCATAATTCACATCCTCTGCTACCTGTGGACGGTTGTCCTCTTCCAGATACTGGATAAACTGCTTCGGAGCACTCGGAAGTTCTGCTTCCTGCGGGAATCCCTTGAATGTCACAAGTTTCTCGATCAGTTGTTCTTTTGTAGGCTTCTTCTCAAAGTTGATGAATACGGCTGCTGTATGTCCATTGAGAACCGGTACACGTACGCACTGGCATGTAATCTTTGGAAGTTCTGCTTTCACGATCTGTCCGTTTTCTACTTTGCCGAGTACTCGAAGCGGCTCCTGCTCGCTCTTTTCCTCTTCTCCACCGATATAAGGAATGATATTTCCTACCATCTCCGGCCAGTCTTTGAACGTCTTACCTGCTCCTGAGATTGCCTGATAGGTTGTAACAACCAGCTCTTTTGGTCCAAACTCTTTCCATGCAGCAAGGCACGGTGCATAGCTCTGGATGGAGCAGTTCGGCTTTACTGCGATGAATCCACGAGTTGTTCCAAGACGCTTTTTCTGATCTTTGATCACTTCAAAATGCTCTGCATTGATCTCCGGTACTACCATCGGTACATCCGGTGTCCAACGGTGTGCACTGTTGTTGGATACAACCGGTGTCTCCGTCTTTGCATAAGCCTCTTCAATCGCTTTGATCTCTTCTTTTGACATATCTACAGCACTGAATACGAAATCAACAGTAGATGCTACATGCTCTACATCATTTACATTCAGTACAACCAGTTTCTTTACAGCCTCCGGCATCGGAGTATCCATTTTCCAGCGGTCTCCTACTGCTTCTTCATACGTCTTTCCTGCGGAACGCGGACTTGCTGCTACCGTAACCACTTCAAACCATGGGTGGTTCTCAAGCAGAGAGATAAATCTCTGTCCTACCATTCCTGTCGCTCCAAGGATACCAACTTTTAACTTCTGTTCCATTTTCTTTCTTCCTTTCCTGTATCTTACTATTTCAATTATAGTTCTGATTTATAAATATAAATATTCTTCTTCCAGGGCAATCACCTTTTCCATTGCCGCTTTTCCCGGTGCACCGATCGTATTTCTCATCTCTACACAGGTTTTCATGCTGATCGCATCGTAAATATCTTCTTCAAATACCGGTGAAATCGCCTTGAACTCTTCCATAGTGAAATCATCCAGTGCTTTTTTATGCTCAATTCCATACAGTACCAGTTGTCCTACAATGCCATGTGCATCCCGGAACGGCATTCCATGGTTCACCAGATAATCTGCTGCATCGGTCGCATTTGTAAAGCCGTGCTTTGCACTTTCTTCCATTCTTGCATCATTGAACTTCATTGTCCTGAGCATTCCTGTAAATAATGCAAGGCAGCCCTTTGTCGTATCAATGGCATCAAATACAAGTTCTTTATCCTCCTGCATATCCTTATTATATGCCAGTGGGATTCCTTTCATCGTTGTCAGAAGTGACATCAATGCTCCGTAGACTCTTCCGGTCTTGCCACGAACAAGCTCTGCAATATCCGGATTCTTCTTCTGTGGCATAATACTGCTTCCGGTGCTGTAAGCATCATCAATCTCAACAAACTGGTACTCGTTGGAGTTCCAGATGATCACTTCTTCCGAAAACCGGCTCAGATGCATCATGATTGTAGACATCGCTGACAACAGTTCGATGAGATAATCTCTGTCTGACACAGAATCCATACTGTTCAATGTCGGTCCGTCAAATCCAAGCAGCTCTGCTGTATACTCTCTGTCCAACGGATAAGTTGTTCCCGCCAAAGCACCTGCTCCCAGCGGACAATAATTCATTCTCTTATAGATATCTTTCATGCGGAGTCTGTCACGCCTGAACATCTCAAAGTACGCTCCCATATGATGTGCCAGCGTGATCGGCTGTGCTTTCTGCAAATGCGTAAAGCCCGGCATATACGTCTCAACATTTTCCTTCATCAGTTTCAGAAGGACTTCCAGAATCTCTTTTAAAAGACTGTCCAGTTCCAGCACTTCATCTCTTGTATATAATCTCATATCCAGTGCAACCTGATCGTTCCTGCTGCGTCCGGTATGCAGTTTCTTTCCTGCATCTCCGATCCGGTCGATCAGATTCGCCTCTACAAAGCTGTGAATATCTTCGTATTTGTCTGTAATCTCGAGTTTCCCGTTTTCCACATCCTCACGGATTCCGTTCAGCCCGTCTATAATCTGCTTCTTTTCTTCTTCTGTCAAAATCCCCTGCTTTGCAAGCATGGTAACATGAGCAATACTTCCTCGGATATCCTGCTCATAGAATCTCTTGTCAAAAGAAATCGATGCATTGAAATTGTACACCAGTTGATCCGTTTCCTTTGTAAAACGACCACCCCATAACTGTGCCATTTCTCATCCTCTTTTCTATCTTATATTTTCTTTATTCCGGCAGAGGCACTCATTTTCACCTGCTTCAAACCTGCCGTTTTCACGCCGGTTCTCTACATTCGGTTTTAAAATAACCGACTGCACTCTGCTTTTTTCTACTAAGTTTATCATACTAAAGCGTCTGATGTCTACTGTATTTTTTTCTTTTTTTACTTTTCAGTCTGAGATTTTCTCGCTTTATATGAAAATTCGCAGCCACAATAGTCCTGTCTGTAAAGCCCGTAAATTGCTGAAAGTTCAATAGAACGCTTATATCCATTCTTCTTTTTAAAGTCTGACAACAGATACTCCATTCCGTATTCCGCTCCGACACTGCGTCCGATCTCATTTAATTTCTGTGCATTTTTCATTGGACTGATACTTAAAGTTGTTGTAAAGAAATCAAATCCTCCCTCTGCTGCCTTCTGTGCCGTCTTTTTTAACCGCATCTCATAACATTTCATGCAGCGTTCCCCACCTTCCTTTACTTCTTCCAATCCTTTCGCCATTTCATAAAACTGTTCCTTATCATAACTTCCTGCCAGAAAAGAAACCGAATTTTTGAAATGCATTTCACTGATCAGCTTCTGCTGCTCCAAAATCCTTTTTGTATATTCACTTTCAGGATAAATATTGGGATTATAATAAAAGACTGTGATCTTGAAATATTCAGACAGATACTCCAGCACATAACTGCTGCACGGTGCACAACAGCTATGGAGCAAAAGCGTGGGGACTTTGCCTTCTTTCCTTAAAGTATCCAGCACTTTTTCCAGTTCTTTCTGATAATTGATCTTCTGTAAATTCATCGGTATTCCTTCTCCTGTTACTACTCCTCAAATCACCTTTTCCCTGTTCCTACATACTTTAAATATAGATAGAAACGACCGGGAGGATTTTATGAAAACCATTCTTGATCTTCATAATATATATTATTCTTACCACACATCCCACGGAGAAACAAGAGCTTTATCCAATCTTTCCTTTTCTCTTGCCCCCGGAGAATTTGCTGCTGTTGTCGGTCCGTCCGGCTGCGGCAAATCTACTCTGCTCTCACTGATCTGCGGACTGATGAAACCACAGACGGGAGAAATTCTTTTAAATGGTGAGCCTGTCCTTGGAAATTCTCCGCAGATCGGATACATGCTTCAGCACGATCATCTCTTTGAGTGGCGGACTATTTACCGTAATATTTTACTTGGTCCTGAAATCAGCCACACTCTGAACAAAGAGATTCGTGAAAAAGCCAAGTCCATGCTCACTCAGTATGGACTGAAATCTTTTATCCACGCAAGACCTTCCCAGCTTTCCGGTGGAATGCGGCAGCGTGCAGCACTCATCCGCACCCTGCTCCCCGAACCGGAACTTCTTCTTTTAGATGAGCCATTTTCCGCACTGGATTATCAGACCCGGCTGACCGTCAGTGATGATATCGGACAGATTCTCCGGCATTCCGGCAAAACCGCTCTTCTCGTCACTCATGACCTCTCTGAAGCAATCAGCCTGTCTGACCGCATTATCGTTCTGTCCCGGCGTCCGGCAACCGTCTCAACGATCATCCCGGTCACTTTCTCTTTAGAACATGATACCCCATTGAACCGCAGAAATGCACCGGAATTTAAAACCTATTTCAATCAACTTTGGAAGGAGCTGAACCAAAATGAAACTCTTGCATAAACTTCCTGTTCCATTTCTTCGCATTTGGAATCATCATTCTGACTCAGAGAAGAACTCCCTTCCCGGGTACATTTCTCCTGAACAGCTTATTTTTCTGAAAAAAATACGCCATCACCGTCAGTTCGTATTCACCGCACGTATTCTTCTTCTGATCCTCTTTCTGTTACAATGGGAACTCTGTGCCAATGCCGGCATCGTAGATTCCTTTATCTTCAGCAGTCCTTCCCGGATTGCCCGCTGCTTCTGGGAAATGACTCTGGATCAAAGTATCTTTCTTCATATCGGGATCACACTTTACGAGACGCTTGCCAGTTTTGCCTGCGTTACGCTGTTCAGCCTCCTGGTCGCTGTACTTTTATGGAGCAGTCGAAAACTCTCTGAGATACTGGAACCTTATCTGGTCGTTCTGAACAGCCTGCCGAAATCTGCCCTGGCTCCTCTGCTCATTGTATGGCTCGGTGCTACTCCTACAACCATTATCGTTGCCGGAATGTCGGTGGCAGTCTTCGGAAGTATCCTGAATCTTTACACAGCTTTCATCACCGTAGATGAGGAAAAGATCCGGCTGATCTATACCCTGCATGGAAAACGGCAGCATATCCTGACCAAAGTAATACTCCCAAGTTCTATTCCCGCTGTCATAAGCAACATGAAAGTAAATATCGGGCTCTGTCTTGTAGGAGTCGTGATTGGTGAATTTCTTGCCGCAAAAAGCGGACTTGGGTATCTGATCATTTATGCAAGTCAGACATTTAAAATGACCTGGCTCCTCATGAGTATCTGCATCCTCTGTCTTATCGCCATGGCACTTTATGCTCTTATTAACGCTTTGGAAAAATGGTATCAGCGGAAATATTAGTGAAATTTGTAGTTGTTGGAATGATACGCTTGTAAAGAAAAAGACTTCTTTGTGACGAATCGGACGCGGAAATCAGGGATATTCCTTCGCAGTGCAGGCCCGCTTTACCTCAGCCCGTTGACCGTTTGTAACTCGAAAGTGGAAATCTTCGTGCAAAGGCACTCGATTTACTTTCTCTAACAAACGCTGCAAAGTGTCTTCGGAACGCTCCCTGCTAATGCACCTGCTCAGGAACACCCTGCTTTCCGCTGACCATCTCAATAAGAAGTTTTTAGCTCCACAGCGTATTCACTCAACAATGCAAATTTCAAAAGGATAGAAAAAAGCCGGATGGCTATTGACTAAGATATTCGATCGTAAATATCAGATAGTAGATATTGTATTTACTAGTATAATCCACTTTAAATAACAAACTATTTTAATTCACATTCCTATTATGGTATAATTGAACCATCGGAGGTGCCAATTATGCCTAATACAATTAAAACTATTTCTTTAACAGACGATGATAAATCTTACTTAAATAAACTGCTGACTCAGAGCACTTTGGAAATTCGCGTTTATCAACGTGCTAGGATCCTTCTGCTCAAATCTGAGGGTGCATCTAACGAAGCAATTGCTGACAAACTGGATATTGGAATCAGTGTGGTAAAACGTTGTCTTAACAAATTTAAAGAGAACGGTGTTGAAGCTTCTTTACGTGATAACAAAGGCCGTGGAAGAAAAACGGAAATCACCGATGACGATATCACCTGGGTAATCAGTAAAGCCTGCCAAAAACCGAAGGATTACGGCTATTCTGCTGAATTCTGGTATCCCATGAGTTTCAGGAAATTCATCAACTCTATAGCAGAAACGGAAGGGCATCCTCGTATGGCAACAGTAGCTGAAACAACGCTTCGGAAAATTCTGAGCAATGCAAGGATCAAACCGTTTCAGGTGTCCTATTACTGCGAAAGACGGGATCCTGAGTTTGATGCAAAAATGCATGATGTCCTTGTTATCTACAAGCAGATTGAAATGCAGTTTGACAAGGATGGAAAACTGATTCCCTTTGAGAAAGATGCCGTACATACCCTGTCTTATGATGAAAAGCCAGGAATTCAGGCAATTGCTACCACAGGTGAAGACCGTCCACCGATTCCGAATACAGATAAAAGGAATGGCTATCAGCGAGATTATGAGTATGTCAGGCTGGGAACCCTCTCCCTGCTTGCAGCGATTGATTTGCTCTCAGGAGAAGCAATTCCATTAGTAAGTGAAACTCATAAAAGTTCTGACTTTGTGACTTTTCTAAAGAAACTTGATGAAAAATATCCAAAGGGCGATATGATTCGGATTATTCTGGATAATCACTCTGCACATACCTCCAAAGAAACCCAGGAATATCTGAATACGGTTTCTGGACGTTTTGAGTTTGTATTTACACCCAAACATGGTTCCTGGTTAAACATGATTGAAGGTTTTTTCAGTAAAATGACAAAGCAGATGCTGGGTGGAATCCGTGTGGAAAGCAAGAAAGAACTCGAAGATAGAATCTACAGATACTTTGATGAAATCAACAAAGAACCTGTGCCATACAAATGGACATATAAAATGGATACCATCGATCTTTCTCAAGAAGATATTGATTCCATAGTGTATGAGGTTGTAAATGCAAAAGCTGCTTCAGCAGAAAACAAAAACAAAAAAGCACCAAAACCAATTTCACGAAAGAGAAAGTCTATCTAGAATTAGCATAAAATGCTAATTTGAAACAGGCTTCTAATTTGCGTGGATTATACTAGATGCCAGGGTCAAAAGGTCTAAGCCCACATGAGCTTGCTCATAGGTGGGTGAAAGACCTTAGAACCCGCCCCGATATGAGCATAAAAGTGGGATGATAATCCCACGATATGCGAATATTGGGTAGGATTGTGGGAGTGCGTAGCACGGAGCAATCCGTAGGCATCAAAGTCGGGGGCTTTTGACCCCGACATCTTTACTATTTGACTAATCATTTATCTTAGTTGATAGCCTTCCGGCTCTTTATTTCTTATTGAAATTTCGTATTTGTTGAAAGAAAATATCCTGATGCGAGGAAAGTTTTCTGACTTGAAAAGCCTAATATCCGCCCTTGCTGTTGCGTGAGCAGTGCATTGACAGGGAGCGTTCCGAAGACACTTTGCCCAACTTGTTAAGGAACGTAAACAGGAGTGCCTCTGCACGAGTGTTTCCACATTCCTGTTACAAGTTGTCAACGGGCTGAGGTAAAGCGGGTCCTGCACTGCGATGCAACAACAAGGGCGGATATGAACGTTTTTTCATCAGATACTTTCTACTGCCGAGATATTTTCACCCCGACAACTACAAATTTCACTCACATCATCCCACAAACTTACTCCAGTATCCCTGCACGAAGATAAAGAGTACGATCAGTGGCAGAATATAAGATACATAAATTCTTGTCCATTTCGGAAATTTGATTCCTTCTCCTGCATTTGCCTCTTCACAGAACTTCTTCCATCCCCAGCCATAGCGACTCGTACAGAATAAAAGGTAAACCAGACTGCCAAGTGGGAGCAGATTATTACTTACAATAAAATCTTCCAGATCCAGTACATTACTTCCTGCTCCAAGTGGCTGGAATCCGCTCAGTACATTAAAGCCCAGAACGCATGGCAGAGAAAGGATCACGATCGCAATCAGATTTACCACGACCGCCTTTGCTCTTGAGCAGTTGGTCAGATCCATTGCAAATGCAATGATATTTTCAAAAACTGCAATGATCGTAGATGCTGCTGCGAAAAGCATGCACAGGAAAAATAAGGTTCCCCAGATCCTTCCGCCACTCATGGAATTAAAAATATTCGGCAGTGTAATAAAAACCAGACTCGGACCACTGTCCGGTTGAACTCCAAACGCAAAGCAGGCTGGAAAGATGATCATTCCAGCGATCAGTGCCACGCATGTATCCAGTATGGTCACGCAGACCGCCTCTCCTGTCAGCCTTCTCTTCTTATCAATATAACTTCCGAAAATTGCAATCGCACCAATACCGAGACTTAATGTAAAGAAAGACTGTCCCATGGCTGCAAAAATAACTTCTTTCATTCCTGATTCTGCTGCCTTTTTAAAGTCAGGCAACAGATAGAATCTGATTCCTTCTCCCGCACCCGGAAGTGTTGCAGAACGGATTGCCAGGATCACCATCAGTGCCAGTAAAAGAAGCATCATTTTCTTGGTAATCTTTTCTACTCCCTTCTGCAATCCCATGCAGACAATCCCAAAGCAGGCTGCTACAACTACAATCATACAGATTGTCATCAGCCCCGGTTTCTCCATCAGATTTCCGAAGACACCTGCAATCTCATCTGCATTCTTTCCTTCAAACTCACCGCCTGCCATCTTAAATACATACAGCAGAATCCATCCTCCGATCGTCGTATAAAACATCATCAGGAGATAATTTCCCGCCATGCCAAACCATTTATACCAGTGCCATTTTGTTCCCAGTGGCTCCAGCCGGTCAAATGACATCGCCACGCTTGCCTGACTTGCACGTCCTACAGCAAATTCCATGACCATGATCGGCAGCCCCAAAAGCACCAGAAATACCAAATAAATCAATACAAATGCTGCTCCACCGTATTTTCCGGTAATATACGGGAACCGCCAGACATTCCCCAGACCGATGGCACAACCGGCTGAAATCAGGATAAATCCCAGCCTTGAGCCAAATTTTTCTCTTTGCATTCTTAACTTTCCTCTCTTCCTTCTTTCTTGTCATAAAATGCCTTCACCGAACTTACTACCATCCGGTAAGTCATATCAGCCGCATAATCCGGACTTTTATCCTCTCCGTCCTCAAGCCATGTCTTGACAAGACCAAGACATCCGTTCAGGCAATAAGAATAAAAATAATTCATCTCGCCTGATTTTTCCGGAAACATCTGCAGTAAAACTTCTCTCGAATTTTCTTCCAAAAGATCTTCCATCTTATGGATAAACCCAATATCTCCATAAGGTCCGATCAAAGCACATCCAATTTCCCGGTTACGGTCAAGTACCTGAAAAATATCTTTAATAAAAGAAAATGCAGAATCATTTTCCCGGTCGATTGGATGATCATGGATCGCACGCTTCATCTCATCCATCATCTCATTTTCAATCTCTCTCAAAAGTGTTGGGATATCCGAATAGTGAAGATAAAAAGTGGAACGGTTAATATCCACTTCATCTACCAGTTCTTTCACCGTGATCTCTCCGATACTTTTTTCCTTCATCAGATGTGCCAGACCTTTTCTGAGCTGACTTTTCGTCTTTCTCACCCGCCGGTCCGTCTTTTTCTGCATAATAATTCCCCCTTTATGTGACCATTTACACCTCTTTACTCCCATTTCCTGCTATCTTTTTCTCTGAGCAGCCCTGTCAGGCAAATAAATACTGGTCATTTCTCATCATTTTGTCTACTAAAAGACAGATAACTTGTTCATTGATGGTTGTAAATTAGTTTCTTCATTAATATAATACTTTTTAGCAAGAAAATCAACATTGTATCTATTACTAGAATATTTCTTTTAAAAGGAGTGTTATTTATGAAAAAAGCAATGCGAATCTTTTGTCGCGATCTGCGGCGGCTCATTCACAGTCCGGCAGCCATGCTGGTCATGGCAGGTGTTGCGATCCTGCCTTCACTCTATGCCTGGTTCAATATTGCTGCCAATATTGATCCTTATGCAAATACTTCAGCAATTCAGATTGCCGTTGCCAATAATGATCAGGATGCCTCCACCAATGACCTCACAATCAATGCCGGTGACCAGATCATGGAAAATCTGAAAGAAAATGACCAACTTGGCTGGGTTTTTACTTCTGAAGAAAAGGCGGTTGACGGAGTCCGTTCGGGAAAATATTATGCAGCCATTGTAATCCCTGAAGACTTCAGCGATTCCCTTCTCAGTGTTCTTTCCGGTACTCTTGAAACACCGGAACTGAATTACTATATTAATGAAAAGGTAAATGCCATCGCTCCAAAAATCACAGATACCGGAGCAAGTACGATCCAGACTCAGATCAACGATACGTTTTCATCTATTGCCGCTGAATCTGTATCAGAAGTGTTAAAAGAATCCATTTCGGATCTGTCCGGAACTGTAAATTCTACTAATTCTGAGATTGTCTCGCTTCTGAAAAAAGCAGATAAGAACTTAAATGAATACGAAGCACTTTTAACTGAGTTTACAGAAAAGACTTCCCAGTCCCATGATCTGATCTCAGATGCAAAAGATGCTTCTGATTCTCTTGGAAATGCAGCCGTTTCCGGATCATCTGCCCTTGAAAATGCACAGGATGCACTGAAAACAGGCCGCCAGGCAGCGGGAGATTTTTCCTCCTCACTTTCCAAATCCATTTCCGACGGAGAACAGATCCTGAACAGTGCGAATAGTTCTGTCTCTTCGGGGCTGACTTCTTTGGAAGGAAGTGCCGGAAAGATTAACCAGTCTCTCCAGCAGGCTCTGGACTCTGCCGGAAATGTAACCGCTCTGAATGCATCCCTTTTGGAAAAAATGCAGGAAATTGCTGCCTCCACACCGGTTGTCAGTGAACAGCTTTCTGCCGCTATTGCAAAATTACAGGCACAGAATCAGGAAAACCAGACTCTGCTCAACAGCTTAAGTACTGCAAATACAAGTATTAAAAACGCTTTGGATACAACCTCTCAGACCCGGCAGGATATTTCCTCGCTCACGCAGCAGAGTATCGACGGACTGCATTCTTTCAGAACGACACTGGACGAAAATCTGCTCCCACAGCTCAATGCGACGCTGGATACATTTTCCTCGCTCACCGGAGAACTGACCGGAATCCTGAATGGTGTTCCGGCAACTTCCGAACAGCTCAGGGGAATCCTGACGCAACTTGATTCTGGTCTGACCGATACAGCCAACGCACTGAACGGTACAAAAGATGCCCTTTCTACCGTTTCCGACCGGCTTGGAACTGTGCAGACGGATCTGAATGCCATTACCAGTTCGGCTACTTTCCAGACGCTCCTTTCTCTGGAAGGAATGAATGCTGATAAGATTTCCGAATTTATGTCCTCCCCGGTGGAGATTGAAACAGAAACTTTTTATTCTGTAAAAAATTACGGTTCATCCATGACTCCTTTTTACACAAACCTTGCGATCTGGGTTGGCGGAATCGTCCTGATCGCCATTTTAAAAATGGAGGTTAACCGCGATCAGACCATGCGTTCCTATGGTTCTGTCTCACTTTACTTCGGACGCTGGCTGTTATTCGTCACAGTAGGTATGATCCAGGGCTTTATTGTCTGCCTTGGAGATGTACTTCTTCCGGGAATCCAGTGCGTACATCCGGCTCAGTTTATTCTGACCGGTGTGATTTGTTCCTTTGTATACGTGAATATCATCTACGCACTTTCGCTTACTTTTAAACATATCGGGAAAGCACTGTGCGTCATTCTCGTTATTTTACAGATTCCCGGCTCTTCCGGTACTTATCCGGTTGAAATGACACCTGTATTTTTCCAGAAGCTCCATCCACTCCTTCCATTTACTTACGGAGTCGGAGCTATGAGAGAATGTATCGCAGGATTTTACGGAACAACCTTCCGAAAAGATCTTATGATCCTGCTGCTCGCCTATGTTCCACTCTCTTTACTGATCGGACTTGGACTTCGCCCGCTTCTTGCCGGACTGAACCATCTTTTTGACAAGAAACTGGCTGAGACTGAATTTATGATGTGCGAACCTCATGAAATTTCCGTCAACCGCAGTACGCAGCTTGCTCTCCTTCTGAAAGCCTCTCTTTCACAGGAAGAGCTGAAACTGACAACCGCTGCCAAGGCACAGGCTTTTGAAAAGAACTACAGAAGAATGGTACGCTATGGATTCCTTGCAATTGCGTTGATTCCTCTGATCTTCCTGATTCTGATGTTCAGCCTGGAATCGAAAATCATCTTCCTTGTACTCTGGATCATTTCGATCATTGCCATCGCATTGTTCCTGATCATTGTTGAATTTATTCACTCGAAACTGGAAGAACAGCAGCAGCTTGCCGGCATGACTTTTGATGAAATGCTGGAGACTTTCCGCAAAAAGGAGGATTAACCGATGAAAAATATCATTCAGATTTTTAAAAATGATCTACTCAGGATCCATAAAAATGTCATCGCAATGATCGTCATCATGGGAATTACCGTGATCCCGACACTCTACGCATGGTTTAATATTGCTGCGAGCTGGGATCCTTATGGAAATACCGGCAATCTGAAGGTTGCCGTGGCCAGCAACGATGAAGGGTATAAAGGGGAACTTCTTCCTGTCAATTTGAACCTTGGAGACGATGTCATCAGTGAACTGCAGGGAAATAAGCAGTTGAACTGGGTCTTCACAGATGCAAAAGATGCGAAAAAAGGGGTACAATCCGGTAAGTACTACGCTGCCATTGTCATCCCTGAAGACTTCAGCAAAGATATGATGAGTCTTTTTACTTCAGATGTTGTACATCCTGATATCACCTACTACATCAATGAAAAAGAAAATGCCATCGCCCCGAAAGTCACACAGAAAGGTGCCAGCTCTGTCCAGCACCAGGTCAATGAAACGTTCATTACCACAGTCTCCAAAACGACACTTGAGGCACTTCAGTTCGTAAATGATGTTTCCGCCAAAACCGGAGATGAGTCCCTGACTGAACATCTCGCTACTTCTCTGTCACAGATTTCCGATGACCTCGGAAATATTTCCGGTACGGTGAAAGCCTTTTCTGATATGACCGATGCCGGAGCATTAATGCTGGATACGACTACCTCTTTTCTTGAGCAATCGGGAAAAGGAACAAAAAGCAGTGTCAATGCACTGAATCAGGCAGGAAATGGAATTGATTCACTGACTTCTGCCCTGACAGGAACAACTTCTGATATCAATACCGCACTGAAGCAGAATGCTGATTTTTATTCTTCTGTATCTGCTGCCATCGACAAAGCACTCGACTCTTATTCAACTGACGCTGCATCCTGCTCCAATGCCATTCAGGCAGTCAGCGGCCGTGTGCAGAATCTGATTTCCGGTTATCAGGAATTATCAGATTCCCTGACCGCCATTGCTAATGCACACCCGGATCAGACAGCTCTCGTTCAGGCGATCAATGGACTGAACGTACAGATCCAACAGGCGATCGACCAGCAGACACAGATTAAAAATAAACTGGATGAAATTGCTGCTGCCCTTCCTTCAGCCACTGCCGATGCTTCCACTTTAAAGAAAGAACTGGATGATCTGCTTGCCCGGGGAACAGCTTCTGTCAACTCGGTAAAGACCTCTTATGAGCAGAATGTGAAAAGCAGCCTGGATGGTCTCGCCACGAATCTTGACTCCACCAATTCCTCCCTTGTGAACCTCTTAGGGCAGGTAGACAACAGTGTACAACAAATCAGTTCTGTCACCGGATCTGCATCCACAGATCTTTCCACTGTGAAAGAAGCTCTTGAACAGACCGTCAGTCTGTTGAATGAATCTTCTGAAAAATTGCAGAAAGTCTCCACCACACTTTCCACAGATGGCAGTGATGGTGTGCAGATGCTGGAAAATATTCTTGCCGAAGATCCACAGACAATCGGAGCTTTCCTTGCAGCACCGGTAAGCCTGAATGAGACAAAAATCTATCCAATTGAAAATTACGGAACTGCCATGGCTCCTTTTTATTCCACACTGGCAATCTGGGTGGGGGCTGTTGTTATGGCAGCCATGCTCAAAGTCAATGTCTCTGAATCGGTAGTTAAGAAGCTTTCCGGAGCGAAACCATATCAGCTCTACTTTGGACGTCTGCTCCTCTTTGTATGTATCGGGCTGTTACAGAGCGGATTGATCTGTCTGGGAGACCTGTATTTCCTTGGTATTCAGTGCGAACATCCTTTCCTGTTCCTGGTAACGGGCTGGTTTACAAGTTTTGTTTATGTCAATCTGATCTATGCACTGACTGTCTCCTTTGGTGATATTGGTAAAGCGGTTGCCGTTGTCCTTATGGTCATGCAGGTAGCCGGAAGTGGTGGTACATTCCCGATCCAGTGTGCTCCGAAATTTTTCCAATCTGTATATCCACTACTTCCATTTACACACAGCATGAATGCCATGCGTGAATGCGTTGCAGGCTTCTACGGTATGAACTATGTCAAAGAACTGGGGTATTTAGGAATCTTCCTGATCCTTTCACTTTTACTCGGACTGCTGCTTCGCAAACCGGTTATAAAATTAAATGATGCATTTACCGAAAAGCTGGAAAGTACACATCTGATTTAGAATCATCCCGGCTTTCCAGTAGCTGAAAAGGTCCATTGGATCTTTTGCCGCATACCTGGCAGCTAAAAAGGTGGACAGAACTCAAACTCGGGTTCTGCCCACCTTTTATCTATGCCTTTTTCCTTACGCTTTTTTAAAATTTTTCTTCACCATCAACGCCAGTGTCCGTCCGAAATATTTCCGGATCAATGCCAGAAATTCTTCATAGGATACATTTCCTCCCAGATACAGCATCTCATATTCTACGCCATACTCTCTTGTACTGTATCCTGCCTCCCGGAATCCATTTTTCAGATAAAACTCTTTTCTTTTTTTCCGTTCTTCATAATTGTCACAGTTCTCATCTACCACCTCTATATTCAAAATGATCCTGCGTGCCGTAAACCGGCGGCGTAATGCCTGCAGGATTTTGCTTCCATACCCCTGACCTCTTTCATCCGGCTCGATTGCAAGATAATACAGATAGACCACATCCTCAAAATAAACCAGATGGATAAATCCTACTAAAAGATCATCATCATATACCTGCATCAGATCTGCTGTTGATGTACGGCTTGCTTTTCTCAAAATCCAGAAGGGAATCTGTTCTTCTTTTGGAAATGCCTCATCATATAATTTTTTAATTTCATTCAGTTTCTTTTTATCATTTCTTGCATTTACAAAGCGTAACATCATTTTCATTTTTCCTTTCTACTACTGACTCCTGTTGTCTGTCCTCTCCTGCATGATTCTCATTCTTTTCTCACTCTTTCAATCAATCTTTCTGATCTTTCGGTCGTATGTATAAACTCCGTTGACTTCTTCTTCAATATCTGACCATTGTGTATAGACACTGGCACACAAACCTTCCTCTATCAGATTTTTCACCTGTTCCATTCTTTTTCTGTATCGACGGTTCAGTGCTTTTTTACTCCTGCAGATCCCATATCCATAAAGTTTTCCACAGGCACTATGTCCTTCGATCCGGTAACTGTATCCTCCAAATTCCGAAAGAACTGATGCCCTCTCCTTTTCCGGGTGGATCTTCAGCTTAAAGAAATAATTATGAAGGCTGCAAAAATCTCCTCCCCCCTGATCGAACCACCCACTGGCCTGATCGATCAGCCGGTCAGGATCTTCTTTTCTGAGAATAGCGGTCATATCTTCTGTCTGAAACTGCCCCCAGCCCTCATTAAAGATGGCCCAGGCGGCAATACTTGGATGCCCTTTTAACCGATGTACCGTCTCCTTCATTTCTTTCACAAATTCCAGGCGGCCTTCCTTTTCTTTTCTTGCCAGAAGCCCCGGATAAATATCTCTCATCCGAATCTTCCACCAGGACATCAGCGTTGCCGCATACGTCACAAACCAGTGCTTGTATTTTCCTCCGCCATTGACCATATCCTGCCATACGACCAGCCCCAGCCTGTCGCAATGATAATACCATCTCTGCGGCTCTATTTTCAAATGTTTCCGTACCATATTAAATCCGCATTTCTTCATCTGCTCCAGATCAAAGATCATAGCTTCATCTGAAGGTGCGGTATACAGTCCATCCGGCCAGTAGCCCTGATCCAGTACTCCATTCTGATACTGTACCTGATGGTTCAGGCAGATCCGCACGAATCCCTGTCCATCTTTTTCCAGTGTGAATTTTCTCATGGCAAAATAACCTGCTACCCTGTCTTTCTCCATCTCAACAGTAAAATCATAAAGATACGGTGTATCACATGTCCACATTTGCACATCCTGAACCGGAATCTCCAGCCATTCATTCGTCTTTCCATAAAATGTTCCTATGGTAGTTTCTGTTGTACTTTCCACCGGATCTGCTATTCTGCTCCCGGTCATGTCCTCCACTGGATCATCCGGTACATTTTTCTTCAGCTCTTTGTGGATCTTTGGCTTTTGCAGCACGATCTTTACAGCATATTCTGCACCAGACCGGACTATGATACGGACTTTTTCCTCATCCGGTTCAGGGAGCGTCTCCACTTCTTTTATATACTTTTCCGGGACTCTTTCCAGCCAGACAGTCTGCCAGATCCCACTTTGAGCCGTATAGAACATGCCGCCTCTTTCCAGCTTCTGCTTTCCCCTGGAATGATACGATGTATCACTCAGGTCTTTCACAGCCACAACCAGATCATTTTCTCCTGCCTGCACTGCCTCTGTGATCTCAAATTCAAAAGGCAGATACCCACCTGTATGCTTTCCGATCCGCTGTCCGTTCACCCATACAACGCACGCCTGATCCACAGCTCCAAAGTGAAGAAGCAGTCTTTCCTCTGTCAGGTCTGCTCCCATCCCGGATTCCGGATCTTCCTCTGAAAAGGATTCACCTGCTCTTTTTGTCTTATGCCCGTCAACAGAAAATGTCCGGTGATACCACAGATATTCATTCGGCATTAACTGACGGTTCACACCTGATAATGCTGCCTCCGGTGAAAAAGGAACTAAGATCTTCCCGTCAAATTCTTTCGGGCATACAAATTCCTGTGTAAATGCATAGTCCCAGTAGCCATTGAGATTCAGATAACTGTCCCTTACCATCAGCGGTCTTGGATATTCGTCAAGTACATGCTCTTTATCCAGCGTCTCTCCCCATACAGTAAAAAGCTGCTCCATATTAAACTCCTCCTTCTATGGATGAATGATCTTATAAAGCGTCTGTGCCACATATTCCAACCGGTCGCAGTTCACAAAGGAATAATTCATGACATACGTATTTTCATATCTGCTGTCTTTCTGTTCCGCATTATAAAAAGAAGACAACGTTGCCAGCCGGATTCCTTTCGCCCTTGTCTTTAAAAGAAATTCCTGCTCACTCATGGAAGTATTGACATGCATCAGGAAATGCACACCTGAATCTTCTTCACTGATCGTAATATATTTTCCCAAAGGCTCTCTGAGAAATGTACTTAAGATCAGATCCCGCTTATGCTGATAATAGTTTCTCAGCCTGTTGATATGCTTCTCAAATGCACCTGCATTCATAAATGCTGCCAGTGTATACTGTTCAAAGTTAGACACAGTACAGGAATAAAATGAAAGTTCTCTGTAATATTTCTCTGCCAGTGCTTCAGGAAGTACCATATAACTGATTCGGACAGTAGAACAGAGTGTCTTCGCAAATGTATTAATATAAATCACCTTGCCTGATACATCGATACTCTGCAGAGACGGAATCGGTTTCCCCGCAAGTCTTAACTCACTGTCATAATCATCTTCTATGATATACCGTTCCTTTTCTCTCGTAACCCATCCAAGCAGTTCATATCTCTTGCTGATCGGCATCACCATTCCGGTCGGGAAATGATGAGATGGGGAAATATGCATGATATCTACTTTTTTTTCTTCCAGTTTCTTTGCAGAAGTTCCCTCTTCATCCAGATCAATATACTCATACTTTACACCCATACTGCGGTAGATTTTTGCAATCTTTGGATAGCCCGGATTCTCCACTCCATAACAGACATTTCTCCCAAGAAGCTGGATCAGAATACTGTACAGATATTCTGTTCCTGCTCCGATAATGATCTGTTCCGGTCTTACATACATGGCACAAAATTCTTTAAGATAACTGGAAATACTTTTCCGCAGTTCCATCACACCTCCACAGGGGGGATTGATCATCATTTCCTCCTGATAATCATTCATGACTGCCCGCATGGTCTTATTCCAGATTGAAAAAGGAAATGCAGCATGCTCCGTCTGATTGCTCGTAAAATCCGCAATAAATGCATTTTCTCCTCCGGTCAGAAGTACTTTGTCCCCGGCTTTTGCAGTCCGTGAATCTGTCCCCTGCTCTTCCGCCTCATACGTTTCTGACGTATACTCTGTCTGATGTACCGGAATCCCACTCAGATCCGACACATAATACCCGCTTTTAGGAATGGAATAAATATATCCTTCTGCAAGAAGCTGACCATAGGCATTCTCTACCGTGATCACGCTTATAGCCAGATTTTTCGCAAGTGCCCGCTTGGAAGGCAGCTTCTCACCACTTAAGATTATCCCCTGTATTATGTCATTTTTGATACATTTATACAAAAATTCATACAGGGAATCTGACCCTATATTTTCAAAATTATATGTCAACATCTATTCTATTTTCTCCATTCTGACCTTTTTGATTATATCTAAATTGAATATTTTTCTATAGTCACAATGCAATTATACTAATACCTGTCGAAATTGTAAAGAATTTCCACTATATTCTAAAATACGATTCTTAAAGGGAGGATTTACCAATGAATACAAACGAAAGATATGAACTGAACAAAAATCTGGCTCAGATGTTAAAGGGTGGTGTCATCATGGATGTAACGACACCGGAGCAGGCAAAAATTGCAGAAGCAGCAGGTGCATGTGCAGTTATGGCTCTTGAACGGATTCCGGCAGATATCCGTGCAGCATGTGGTGTTTCCCGTATGAGTGACCCGAAAATGATCCGTGGAATTCAGGAGGCAGTGTCCATTCCGGTTATGGCAAAATGCAGAATCGGGCATTTCGCAGAAGCACAGGTGCTTCAGGCCATTGAGATTGATTATATCGATGAAAGTGAAGTTCTTTCCCCTGCTGATGATGTATACCATATCAACAAGCGTGACTTTGACGTTCCTTTCGTCTGCGGTGCAAAAGACCTCGGAGAAGCTTTAAGAAGAATTAATGAAGGTGCTTCTATGATCCGTACAAAGGGAGAGCCGGGAACCGGTGATATCGTCCAGGCTGTCCGTCATATGAGAATGATGAACAGTGAAATTGCCCGGATCAAAGGAATGCGTGAAGATGAGCTCTTTGAGGCAGCAAAGCAGCTTCAGGTTCCATTTGACCTTGTTCTCTATGTCCATGAAAACGGAAAACTTCCGGTCGTAAACTTCGCAGCCGGCGGTGTCGCAACTCCTGCAGATGCAGCCCTGATGATGCAGTTGGGAGCAGAAGGTGTCTTCGTCGGCTCCGGTATCTTCAAGTCCGGTAATCCGGCAAAACGTGCCGCTGCCATCGTTCAGGCTGTAACAAATTATACTGACGCAAAACTGATCGCTGAACTTTCCGCAGATCTCGGAGAAGCCATGGTCGGTATCAATGAGCAGGAAATTGCACTTCTTATGGCTGAAAGGGGGAAATAAGACTATGACGATTGCAGTTCTTGCCCTGCAGGGGGCATTCATAGAGCATGAGCATATGCTCCAGAAGCTCGGTGCAGATACCATCGAACTCAGAAAAGCTGGTGATCTGCAAAAAGACTTCGACGGTCTCATTCTTCCCGGTGGTGAAAGCACCGTCCAGGGAAAACTTCTGCATGATCTTGATATGTTTGAACCTTTAAAAGAAAAAATCTGCTCCGGTATGCCGGTTCTCGCAACCTGTGCAGGAATGATCCTGCTTGCTTCGGATATTGCCGGTCAGGAGGAATCCTACTTCGGGACTCTTCCCATGACAGTCAGACGAAATGCCTATGGACGTCAGCTCGGCAGTTTCCATACTACTGCCAACGCCAACGGAATTGGTGAAATTTCCATGACTTTCATCCGTGCACCTTATGTGGAAAGCGTTCATGCTGATGCAGCCGGAGAAAAACCGGAAGTTTTAAGTGTCGTACAGGATCGGATCGTCGGAGTAAAATATCACAATCAGATGGCATTTGCATTTCATCCGGAACTGGATCAGGATACAAAGATCCATGAAACATTTCTTGGAATGATCCATAAATAACCTGGTGAAATAAATCCACTATACACGCTCTCCATTATCCTGCTCTTTTTCTTATTATTGGCTCATCACCCACAACAAACTATAATCTGATTTTTCCAAATCGTCCTTAATCTGACACAGGTATAGTATATCTTTTAATTTTATCATTCTGCTAAAAATGATAAAATTAAAGAAGAGTCATCACACTCTCCGGTGTTCTGACTCTTCTTCATTTTCATCTGACCATCTGTTCTATTAACTTCAGATATCTGTCAGTTTCATTATTTATTTACGATTTCTGCGTCTTCTGGTCTTCTGAGCAACTGTTCCGAAGATCACTCCTGCTGCTGCAAGAATTGTTACGATCATTGCCATAAATGGTGCGGTATCTCCAGTCTTCACTGTACCTTTATTTGTCGTATTGTTCTTACCTGCTGCATTTGTATTGTTCGGTGTTCCAGGCTTATTTACATTATCACCCTTATTATTATTGCCCTGGTTATTATTTCCCTGGTTATTGTTTCCACCATTTCCATCATCTGCTTTTACAAGACCTGCATAAGCTGCTTTAAGTGCTGCAACTGCTGCATCTACATCTGCCTGAGATGCATTTTCATCAGCAAGAACTGCCATTGCCTTTTCATAAGCAGCTTTGTAAACTTTCCAACTGTCTGCTGTAAAGTTTTTCTCTTCTAATCCTGCACAATTATTGACAACTTCTGTAAGTTTGTCCTTATCAGCCGGTGTCGGTTCAGGAGTCTCCGCTGCTTCCAGCCCACTGATTGCATCTACCAGATTTGCAAGTGCAAGCTGAACATCATAGTTAGTCGCATCTGCATTATTTACAACTGCCTCTGCTGCTTCAATCTTTGTCTGAAGAACAGCCCAGCTCTCTGCAGTATAATCAGCTTCATTTAATGCTTTTGCTTCAGCAAGTGCATCTGTCAGTCCGCTCTTATCTACTACTTCTGTATCTGTCGTTGCTTCTGCTGCACTGGTGATACGGATTTCTGCTGCCATTGCCCACCAGTTATATACCTTGGCAGATTTAGCAAGCAGTTTCACATTTGTTACATTTTCAATCGGATCAAATTTTGCCATCTTCCAGGAAGAAGTATTCTCCCATGTTCCATCGCTTACCTTTACATAATCCGCTGAATCTGCTGTCTTAACATAAATCTCATAATCAGCAATTGTAACCAAGGCTCCAGCTGTAACCGGTCCTGGCAGATAACGAAGTCCGTCAACTGTATGTGCCTCCGGGAACTGAAGGTCAATCCATCCCTCTCCATTCTTGATTGTTGTAGCATATCCTGAATAAGCTGTCATCCATGCAGTTGTCACATCATTATCAAGAACATATTCTGCTTTTCCAATATTACTTCCGTATGTTCCACCGTCTTCGCTTCCTGCTGTTGCGATCACGCCTTCAACAGAAATATCATTCTTCGTACTGCTTTCTTCATTTGTATCAATCGAAGCAATATAATTAATTGCACCATTCAGTGCATAATATGCACTTTCGATTTCATCTGCTGATGTCTTATCTCTGTTCACTGCAACCTTTGCCTTGGTAAGAGCATCATCCAGCTTCTTCCAGTCAGCAGCAGTATAATCTTCTTTATTGTATCCTTCTGCCGTCGCAATCAGATCTTTCAGTGTATCAATCGTTATATTCTGCTCAACTTTTTCAATCACAAGATTGTCAAGGACCAGTTCTTTGTATCCACCAAAGTTGGCCTGTGCAGAACTTGAATTTACGCCCTGCAGATCTGGTGCTGTGCTTGTTGAGTAAATACCAAACCATGTCTGACCTGTAATATCACCAACGATTTCTCTCTCATAATGAGCGGTTGTTCCCAGTGATTTTTTCAATGTTTCCAGATTGGTTGCTCCTGTATACTCACCTGCACCTACAACAACACCGTAAGTATCGTCACTTCCTGCCTGATAATCAAAGCTTACTTTGTATGTAACACCTGGCTCAAAACGGAAGTTCTGAGGAATCGTCTGGTATGCCAGTTTGCTTCTCTGCGTCAGTCCATTAATCTTCACTGACCAGTCACCGTCCAGGACATCATCCATCAGTTTTACATCCCATCCGGCCTGAGTATATTTATCATGTCTTTCAGATAAATGGATTCTGTTATCTTCAACACCTTCAATTCCGCCAACAACAAATGGATAAATTCCCTGTACATTTGTCTCAAAATCCTGCTCAAATCTTACAACTTCACCTTTATCGTTCGTTGTAATATTATGAGAATCATTTTCTACTACACGTACATCATCAAAATAGGAATCTCCCTTTCCTGCTTCTTTTGAAAGTGTCAGTGTAACCTTACCGCTTTCCGGTGCTGTAAAGAATACATACATATTCTGGAAATAACTGCTTCCATCTACTGTTGCACTGGAATTGCTGTGCGTATAGGCTTTTACATAGTTTTTCGCAATAGAACGTGTCGTGTAATTTGTTGCAAGTACATCGTCACCGTTTTTGACTGTTATTGCCGCTTTCGCATCACTGCGGTTATCAATACCAACTAAAACCGCATACTGCTGACCTGCCTTTAAGTCTGTCAGTTCCTGTGTCATGGATACTTTTCCACTCAGTTTCAGCATTGGATTGCTGTACTGGCTCTTTGCAATAGTTGCTTCACCATCACCGGATTTCTTCCAGTTCCTTTCCAGTGAATCTGATCCGCCGTTAAAGCCTGCATCTACAATATGCATTCCTTCACTCCATGTGATTTTCAGGTTATTTTCTTCACCTTTGCATACTACGTATGGAGTTTCAGATTCTGCTTCCAGTGTAATTCTTCCATTCTTTACTGCAACTGTCTTCTCATCTGTCTTTCCAAGATCTGTCAGCTTATAAACCTTAACATTTTTCAGGTTCTCCCATCCGTCCGGAACTTCCCATGTTGTTGTTCCTCCGGCTGTATTCCAGTGATACAGCTTTTCTTTGGATGCTGCAACTTTTTCACCGCTCTCTGAATCCCAGATCCATGGAAGCAGATAACTTTCTGTTCCTTTATTTCTTCCATTCTGAATATCAGAATCGGATCTGTCTCCTCTGGAAGGTGCTCCCTGTGCGATCACTTTTCCGTTCAGGGTCATTGTTCTTTCTCGGTAGGCATCACTGCTGAAATCATTAGATCCTCTGGTCAGTACCAGTGTATCTCCATCATCATCCTTCAGAGTGATCTCCATATCCGGTACCCAGTTTGTTGCAGCTCCTGCTGTAACCGGATCTCCATCTACCCATTTTACAATCTTGTAATGCTGGATAAATTTGGTTGTCAGGTCATGAGTATAAAGATTCGTGATGTAAGTATCGTAATCATTACGTCCCTGCCATCCTTCAAAATCTTTCATATTATAACCGCCAAGCAATGGCATCATTGCTGCACCGCCATAAGACGGATAATCAGCAACCCATGAATCTTTCTGATGGTTACGGAGGAATCTCATAACCTCACTGTTCTCACCTTTCTGGTTATATCCACCATAGGTAAGGTCTGTTGCCCAGTGCTGGAATGTTGCATCATATTCATTTGCAACTCCCCATTCATTTGCCATACGCCATCCGTTATCATTGATCTCTTTGGAAAGCTTACGTGTCTGCCAGGAATCATCATTACTGCTTCCTGTATTATTTCCCCAAATATCTACATATACGAAATCCAGATTAGTTCCGACCAGTTTTTCCAGTGCATCAAATCTTGCCTCACGTTCACCTGTTGCAAGATCATAGATACTGTCCAGGCCAACTGCCTGATCCAGCCAGTTCCAGCCGTATCTGAGACTGCCATCTGCATAGCGGCGTACATTATCATCCTTAAATGCTTTTGCTTCCGGATACATTTCTCCTGCATTGACATGAATACCAAACTTGGCTCCATACTTTGCACCCTCTGTCATCAGTGTATTCATATCATCCGCTCCACCGATTCTCTTACCGATATCAGCATAGTCCGGATGTGCGGAATCATGACCTTCATTTGCATATCCCTTTAACAGAACAGACTGTCCGAGTCCATCTGTATTTAATGCAACTCGCTTGACATTATCAAGTGTTGTCAGGAATGGATTCTGAGCCTGTCCACCAAAGTTCATTGCAATACGGTAAGCAACCAGTTCCGGTACTTCTTCACTCTTATATGGATTGTTCATAATAGAACGGAATGCAACTGCACCATCCTGCCAGTCGATCTGATCGTCATCATTCATATCTCCGGCAATGATTACTTTTGCCTTTGGCATCTCTGTCTCGTCTACTACATAGCTTCTGTTCTGTGAATCAGTCACTACACGATGGTAATACCATGCAGTACTTCCAAGTCCCAGCGATACATAATCTCCTTTCTGTGTCGTAACTGCCTGAACACGTGTATTTCTTGAACCACCTGTAACAGTTGTCGCTACAGAACGTCCATCATTCTCAGAGTTACTCCACAGACCGGCACTCATCTCATCATTGGAAACAAATCCATACATATAATCCTGATTCAGAGAAGCAGCGTCTGTAACTTCTACATATTCATCTCCGCTGACTCTTGTATTGGAAGACATTGCCGCACCTTTGAAATTAGCACCGCTCTGATTACTTCTTACAGAAATCAGGCTCTGATTCGGAATTTCGATCGTCTGGATCGGATGTCCTGTCGCTGTATCCTCCAGCTTATTTTCAATTTTAGTGATATTAAAAGCCAACGTATTATCTTTTGCAACTAACTCTGCAGTGATTACTGCATCAATATCAGTGCCTTTTACAGTCATAACATAAGTTGCCTTATTATCTGCAAATGTGGCCTTTACATCATCATCTGATAATTCAACTGCAGTTCCATTGATCTTGACTGTATTGATCTTATCAGTCTGTCCGTAAAATGTCTTACCTTTCAGACTCCCTTTTTTCATTTCATACTTAACAACACTTGGGAATGTTGTTGAAGCATAAACATCCATATCAGATGTAGAAAGCTTCTTTGTAGCAACTTCTGCCTCGGCCTCAAGGACAATATCTTCTACATTAACAGCTTCTGTTCCTACTGTAACAGTCTTCTGAACCGTATTATAACCGCCCTTCATAATAGACATATTATATGTACCACTTGTAAGATTCAGCGTATAATTTCCACTCGCATCTGTTGTTACCTGCTGATCATCAACCTGTACTTTTACACCTGCGATTGCATTTCCTTCGGCATCTTTAACAACTCCGCTGACTGCATAAGTCTCTGCCTCAGCCTGCCCCGTATAATGAATATTCTTTAAATATACATTCGTTACTGCGGATGCACTTGCATAACTTCCGCCTTTGATCGCAATCTTATTTCCAAGATCTGCAATTCCACTGAAATCTTCTGCCGTAAAGACAGTAGCTCCATTAATCTCAACAGTCACCTTTTTATCAGCTGTCCATGAAAGTTTTACCTTTACTTCTGCATTCTGTGCCGGAGCTGCTACTCTGGTTCCTGAATACCATGGATTTCCTGATGCTCCATACTTCTGCCAGAACCATCCCTGGTCATCATACCCGATCATCATGCCTTTGCTATCGCCATCATAACCAAGATAGACACCAAATCGGTCACCTGCTGTGCTGGTATTTACATTTGCCGATTTCATGGTAAATTCAAAATATCCTGCTTCATCAAAATTAAATTCATTCGGGTTCACGAACATAGCCGGTTTTGTTCCCGGATTATTTCCATTTCCTGAACCTGACTTAATATGAAGCCATCCATCCTCCACAGCACACACTGCATCACTGCCGACTACACTGCTTGCTTCCTGCGTCCACTGATCATTGATCCCATCCTGCAATACAACTCTTGGTTCTGCCTGTACTGCAACATCCTCACTTTGATCCTGAGTCTCTGCACTAACTGTGTAGAAATTCACAGGAGCCATTGTAGCAACAACAGTTGATGCAAGTACCAGGCACAACAACTTTGTTACTAATTTTCTTTTCATCTTCTTCCTCCTTGTAACTTTCTAATAAAACTCTTGTTACAATTCAGTATTTTATATGCTTTTTTGCTAATTGTATTTGCACTTTTATACCATTTTTTTGTACTTTCCGCTTCAAAATGTATATTATTTTTGTCGCTTTCGGATCTTTTTATTATAATTTTTTATAAAACAAAAAAGCAATACTCACCTGAGTACTGCTTCCCTACAAAACTATCTTCTATTCTATATACTTTCAAAACTACATACAGTTAAAACCAACACCATCATCCATTTACCTATCACTGCTTTGGTTATGCCCTCGACCTATTAGTAACAGTCAGCTCCATGTGTTACCACACTTCCACCTCTGCCCTATCTACCTCGTCGTCTTCAAGGGGTCTTACTAACTTGACGTTATGAGATATCTCATCTTGAGGGGGGCTTCACGCTTAGATGCCTTCAGCGTTTATCCCTTCCCGGCTTGGCTACTCTGCTATGCCTTTGGTAAGACAACAGATACACCAGCGGCCAGTCCATCCCGGTCCTCTCGTACTAAGGACAGCTCCTCTCAAATATCTTACGCCCACGCCGGATAGGGACCGAACTGTCTCACGACGTTCTGAACCCAGCTCGCGTACCGCTTTAATGGGCGAACAGCCCAACCCTTGGGACCTACTTCAGCCCCAGGATGCGATGAGCCGACATCGAGGTGCCAAACCACTCCGTCGATGTGAACTCTTGGGAGTGATAAGCCTGTTATCCCCAGGGTAGCTTTTATCCGTTGAGCGATGGCAATCCCACTTTATACCACCGGATCACTAAGTCCTACTTTCGTACCTGCTCCACCCGTCGGTGTCGCAGTCAAGCTCCCTTCTGCCTTTGCACTCTTCGAATGGTTTCCAACCATTCTGAGGGAACCTTTGAGCGCCTCCGATACCCTTTCGGAGGCGACCGCCCCAGTCAAACTCCCCACCTGACATTGTCCCCCAGCCGGATCACGGCTGCTGGTTAGAAACCCAGTACTGCAAGGGTGGTATCCCAACAGCGGCTCCATGGCTACTGGCGTAACCACTTCAAAGCCTCCCACCTATCCTGTACATACAATACCGAATCCCAGTATCAAGCTGGAGTAAAGCTCCATGGGGTCTTTCCGTCCTGGCGCAGGTAACCAGCATCTTCACTGGTATTTCAATTTCACCGGGTGCATTGTTGAGACAGTGCCCAAATCATTACGCCTTTCGTGCGGGTCGGAACTTACCCGACAAGGAATTTCGCTACCTTAGGACCGTTATAGTTACGGCCGCCGTTTACTGGGGCTTAAGTTCAAAGCTTCGCCTTACGGCTAACCTCTCCCCTTAACCTTCCAGCACCGGGCAGGCGTCAGCCCATATACCTCACCTTTCGGTTTTGCATAGACCTGTGTTTTTGCTAAACAGTTGCTTGGGCCAATTCTCTGCGGCCATCTTACTGGCACTCCTTCTCCCGAAGTTACGGAGTCATTTTGCCGAGTTCCTTAACAATGCTTCTCCCGTCGGCCTTAGGATTCTCTCCTCATCCACCTGTGTCGGTTTACGGTACGGGTATCCTGCAAACAATAGCGGCTTTTCTTGACAGTCAGCTCACGTGCTTCCCTACTTCTTTTCGGTCCACATCACGTCTTCAGATTGAAGAGCGGATTTGCCAGCTCTTCTCCTACCTCGCTTGTACCGGTCTTTCCATTCCCGGCTCACGCTCTCTGCCTGTGTCCCCACAGTTCTGTTACAGGATAGTACAGGAATTTCAACCTGTTATCCATCGACTACGTCTTTCGACCTCGCCTTAGGCCCCGACTTACCCAGAGCAGATCAGCTTTACTCTGGAAACCTTAGATATTCGGCCGGAAGGATTCCCACCTTCCTCTCGCTACTCATTCCGGCATTCTCTCTTCTTAAAAATCCACAGCTCCTTCCGGTACTGCTTCGTCTCTTTAAGAATGCTCCTCTACCAATTGAAATTCATCAATTCCAAAGCTTCGGCAGTGTGTTTCAGCCCCGGACATTTTCGGCGCAGGACCTCTCGACTAGTGAGCTATTACGCACTCTTTGAATGGATGGCTGCTTCTGAGCCAACATCCTAGTTGTCTTCGAAATCCCACATCCTTTTCCACTTAACACACATTTTGGGGCCTTAGCTGTTGGTCTGGGCTCTTTCCCTTTTGACCACCCAACTTATCTCGGATCGTCTGACTCCCATACATCATCTACACGGCATTCGGAGTTTGATATCCCTTAGTAAGCTTTGACGCCCCCTTAGGAATTCAGTGCTCTACCTCCGCAAGACTCGTATGAGGCTAGCCCTAAAGCTATTTCGAGGAGAACCAGCTATCTCCGGGTTCGATTGGAATTTCTCCCCTATCCACACCTCATCCCCACCCTTTTCAACGGATGTGGGTTCGGTCCTCCATTGCCTTTTACGGCAACTTCAACCTGGACATGGATAGATCACCCGGTTTCGGGTCTACTCCGACTGACTCTTCGCCCTATTCAGACTTGGTTTCCCTTCGGCTCCACACCTTCAGTGCTTAACCTCGCCAGCCAGCGTAACTCGCCGGACCGTTCTACAAAAAGTACGCGGTTGAGCATATAAAGCTCTTCCACAGCTTGTAAACATATGGTTTCAGGTTCTTTTTCACTCCCCTCCCGGGGTCCTTTTCACCTTTCCTTCACAGTACTATGCACTATCGGTCACTAAGTAGTATTTAGCCTTACGGGGTGGTCCCCGCATATTCCCACAAGGTTCCACGTGTCTCGTGGTACTCTGGATCCCGCCATGTCAACTCGTCTTTCGCTTACGGGGCTTTCACCCTCTCTGGCCGGCTTTCCCAAAACCGTTCTGCTAAACTTGTTGAATCAATTCCGCGGTCCGAACCCCAGCATGCACGCACACTGGTTTGGGCTCTTCCGTTTTCGCTCGCCGCTACTCACAGAATCACATGTTGTTTTCTCTTCCTCCGGCTACTTAGATGTTTCAGTTCACCGGGTTCCCTTCCTGACGTTATGGATTGGCGTCAGGATACCTGAGGTTTGCTCAGGTAGGTTTCCCCATTCAGAAATCTCCGGATCAATGGGTATTTGCCCCTCCCCGAAGCTTTTCGCAGCTTATCACGTCTTTCATCGGCTCTTAGTGCCAAGGCATCCACCATACGCTCTTATCAGCATAACCAACTCGACCTCATCCCACGGGAATGGGATAATGTCCACACATGCATAGCGTTGCATGCGTTGGTGATAGTCAATTTTTTTTGAATCTGTTTTCTTCAGATCTTAAGTTAATGTTGTTAACATTACCTCGGATGTCTTGATTAGATATTTATCTTAATCTATTGATTTTCACTATATGCAGTTTTCAAGGTACATAAAGATGCGAGCTTCGCATCCTGACCGACTTTCATCAGTCATTACATACACAAATCTCTTTGTATATCTAATCACTGGTGAAACCAGTTATCATAACAGCACTGCCCTGCTGACTGGGTTGGCGGTGATAAGTTGTTGCTCATCTGTGCCTGTATCTATGCCTAAAGACTTCGTGCGGTCTTTTCGCACGTTAGTCGATTGGTACTTCAGAATTCTTGGTGAGGTTTTTTCGAACCTTAGTTTTCTGAAGTTTCCGTCAGACCTTGTCTTTTTCTTTTTAAATTTGGCGGCCACCTACTCTCCCACACCGTCTCCAGTGCAGTACCATCGGCCGTTCAGGTCTTTACCATCGTGTTCGGGATGGGAACGGGTGTTGCCCCTGAACGCATCGCCACCAAAAAGCTATAGGTCTTAGCGAGGTCTTTTCGAGCTTAGTCCTAAGCTTGTTCTCCGCACTTGGTGAGGTTCTTTCGAACCTAGTAAGGAGAACATCCCTCTACTTGATAACCCAACAATAGACAACAGTAAAATTCCTCTACTTCTTTCTTCCGTTCTCGTTGGATTATTCCAAATGAAAGGAAATATTTCATCCGTTTTAGTTGGATTGTTCCAGACGAAAGAAAGCATTTCTTCCTTAGAAAGGAGGTGATCCAGCCGCACCTTCCGATACGGCTACCTTGTTACGACTTCACCCCAGTTATCGGTCCCACCTTCGGCAGCTCCCTCCTTACGGTTGGGTCACTGACTTCGGGCGTTACTGACTCCCATGGTGTGACGGGCGGTGTGTACAAGACCCGGGAACGTATTCACCGCGACATTCTGATTCGCGATTACTAGCGATTCCAGCTTCATGTAGTCGAGTTGCAGACTACAATCCGAACTGAGACGTTATTTTTGGGATTTGCCCACCCTCGCGGGTTCGCTTCCCTTTGTTTACGCCATTGTAGCACGTGTGTAGCCCTGCTCATAAGGGGCATGATGATTTGACGTCATCCCCACCTTCCTCCAGGTTATCCCTGGCAGTCTCTCCAGAGTGCCCGGCCTTACCGCTGGCTACTGAAGATAGGGGTTGCGCTCGTTGCGGGACTTAACCCAACATCTCACGACACGAGCTGACGACAACCATGCACCACCTGTCACCGGTGTTCCGAAGAAAAGCAGACATTACTCTGCCGTCACCGGGATGTCAAGAGCAGGTAAGGTTCTTCGCGTTGCTTCGAATTAAACCACATGCTCCACCGCTTGTGCGGGTCCCCGTCAATTCCTTTGAGTTTCATTCTTGCGAACGTACTCCCCAGGTGGACTACTTATTGCGTTGGCTGCGGCACCGAATGGCTTTGCCACCCGACACCTAGTAGTCATCGTTTACGGCGTGGACTACCAGGGTATCTAATCCTGTTTGCTCCCCACGCTTTCGAGCCTCAACGTCAGTTACCGTCCAGTAAGCCGCCTTCGCCACTGGTGTTCCTCCTAATATCTACGCATTTCACCGCTACACTAGGAATTCCGCTTACCTCTCCGGCACTCCAGATCAACAGTTTCCAATGCAGTCCCGGGGTTGAGCCCCGGGTTTTCACATCAGACTTGCTGCTCCGTCTACGCTCCCTTTACACCCAGTAAATCCGGATAACGCTTGCCCCCTACGTATTACCGCGGCTGCTGGCACGTAGTTAGCCGGGGCTTCTTAGTCAGGTACCGTCATTTTCTTCCCTGCTGATAGAGCTTTACATACCGAAATACTTCTTCGCTCACGCGGCGTCGCTGCATCAGGGTTTCCCCCATTGTGCAATATTCCCCACTGCTGCCTCCCGTAGGAGTTTGGGCCGTGTCTCAGTCCCAATGTGGCCGGTCACCCTCTCAGGTCGGCTACTGATCGTCGCCTTGGTAGGCCGTTACCCCACCAACTAACTAATCAGACGCGGGTCCATCTCATACCACCGGAGTTTTTACCCCTGCACCATGCGGTGCTGTGGTCTTATGCGGTATTAGCAGTCATTTCTAACTGTTATCCCCCTGTATGAGGCAGGTTACCCACGCGTTACTCACCCGTCCGCCGCTCAGTCAAATAGGAAATCATCCGAAGAATCTTTCCTAAGTGCTTCGCTCGACTTGCATGTGTTAAGCACGCCGCCAGCGTTCATCCTGAGCCAGGATCAAACTCTCGTATAAAGAACTTAGGTTTTGTCTTTTAAAACCTTATGTTCGCATACGCTTCGCATGTTCTTAGTGAGGTCTCTCACAAACTTAGAACTGTCGAAGCTTCGTTTGTATCCAGTTCAGAATCAACATACTAGCTAATTCTTCCCTTTTTACTGTTGTTTGGTTTTTAACCGTTCGCTCGACTGCCTCAAGCTCAAAACTTCGTTTTTCGCTTTCGTGGCTTCGCCAATACTCACAAGCATCACTTTCTGAAAGCAAGCTTTCAAAACTGCTGCTTTGTTCGTGCAGTCTTCGCTTTTCGAAAATCTTCTCTTAAAGAAATTTTCAAGGGTTATTGTTGTCTATTGTTCAATTATCAAGGTTCTTTTCACTGTTCTTTTCAAGCGACAGCTTTTATATTTTATCAAAAGCTTTTCTCTTTGTCAAGAACTTTTTTATTTTTCTGTTTCGTTTGATTTGGAATTTTCATATCCGCCTCTAGCGACAGCTTGTCTATACTATCACATTCAGATCATTCTGTCAACAACTTTTTTTGATTGATTTTCAATCTTTCCAATCACTTCCAACCAGGAATGTCCCGCCTCCGCGTCTTCTCTGCTCTTCCGTTCTTTTGTTGCTCTCAGTGCTGTTCCTCAGCGACGAATGTTATCTTACCATGCCTGTTCTTAATTGTCAATATTTTTTATATTTTTCATGCAATTCTGAATATTCTGATAATTCGTTTTGTTTCTGCAAGACTATTTCTTTCACAATTATAACGGATACAGCTTTATATAGTAGAAAGTTTTTCAGGAGCCAAAAGAATCCGCATGCATTTGGCAGAATGCACACGGACTTTCAATTTTAAAGCATCTCGAACCTTTCTCCCAAAAATTCGGACTGACTTCAATCTCATCTGAGACAATCTTATATCCATGCTCTTTGCAATATGTATAATCTTTCTCTAACTCTTCTGACCGATATGCAATATGATCACCCCTGGTTGTCGTACCTCCCGGGAGCTGGTCTCTCTGAGACATTTCATACATCTTTCCGTCTGACGGATTCTCTAAAAAGTATACATTATGTCCACCTTTTCCCGGAAATTTTCCGGCAACTCTGAATCCAAGCATTTCTTGATACCACTTTGCATTTTTTATAAAATATTCCCTTTTCACATAATCTTATTTTGAGTATAATCATCTTTACAGCTATATTTTCAAAAATAAATGCTGATTTTTCTGCTACTTTACCAGTAATACACTTGCTTTCTCTACTTGATAGCAAGTGCATAGATTCAAGGAGTACTAATATGTTCCATTATTATATGTTCAACAAACCATTTGGCTGCGTTACTGCACGTCGCGACACTCTTTACCCAACTGTTATGGATTATTTTTCAGAACTGCACAATGACCGTCTGAATCCTGTCGGACGTTTAGACCGTGAGACAACCGGTCTTTTGCTCATTACAGATGACGGTAATTGGAATCAACAGCTCACTCATCCTGCCTATCATAAGAAAAAGACTTATCTTTTTACCGTCCTCGGAGACCTGACAGAAGATCGACGCCAGTTCCTGGAAAATGGAATTTTGCTAAAAGGATCTCCTGTTCCTACTTCTCCTGCAAAGATCACTCTTTTCAAAAAGGATACTCTTGCTAATATTCTTGATACGCTGCATCCAGAAGTGCGGAATGCAGTCCGTACTAATCTGCCTTCCCATCCGGTTACCTATGGAGAAATCACCATCAGTGAAGGACGTAAACGTCAGATCCGCCGTATGATGAAGGCTGTTCACTGCTGCGTGATCGAATTAAAGCGGATTTCTATTGATGACATTCATTTAGATGAATCCCTTGCCCCTGGAAAATGGAAAGAAATTTTCCCCTTTGAAAAAAATTCTCCTGTTTAAGAGATTCCATGGACTCAGCAAACTTTTTGTCTGTTACTCACATTAAGAAAGATCAGGAAACGAGATTGCTTTACTATGCTTTCCCGATCTCCTGATCCTTCTATTTTTTCTGCTCTTTCCTGCTCTATTCTTTTCTGATCTTTGATTCTTTCCTGCTCTATTCTTTTCTGAGCTTTTTATTCTTTCCTACTCTTTTTTCTTTACATTTCAGATTTTCCATACCTGGTTCAGGCTGCTTTTTTATCTGTTCATTCAGCCTGCCATATAACTGGGTCATCCGATATAGTTTATGAACTATCTTTTTATCAAATGCTCCCTTTTCCATCTGCCAGGTCCAGTTTCCACCCAATGTGGAAGGCATATTAATTCTTCCACTTCCGTCAATTCCCAGAATATCCTGTATCGGTGTCACGCATAATTGTGCTGCACTTCCCATTGCAAGCCGCATAAAATCCCACGTCAATGTATCATCATCCAGCCTGGAAACACCCATATATTCTTTTGCAAAATCACGGCTTTCTTTATCCAGTGTGCGATACCATCCTCTGGTCGTATCATTATCATGCGTTCCCGTATAAACCACACAATTTTCAGAATATCTGTGAGGAAGATAAACTGATTCCCCGCTTGGATCAAATGCAAACTGAAGCACCTTCATTCCCGGGAATCCACTTTCTTTCAACATCTGAAGGACACTCTCTGTCAGAAAGCCGAGATCTTCCGCAATAATTTCCGGTCTTCCAAGCTCTTTTTCAATGGCCTGAAAAAGTTTCATTCCCGGTCCGGGCATCCATGTTCCATTTTCCGCAGTCGACTCACCGTATGGAATTGCATAATATTCATCAAATCCTCTGAAATGATCGATCCTTACAACATCATAGCGCTGAAAACAGTACCGGATTCTCTGAATCCACCATGCGTACCCGGTCTTTTGATGATACTCCCAGTTATATAATGGATTTCCCCAAAGCTGTCCCGTCTTTGCAAATGCGTCCGGTGGGCATCCTGCTACTCTGATCGGATTATTTTCTTCATCAAACTGAAATAATTCAGGTGCAGCCCATGCATCTGCACTGTCAAAAGCCACATAGATCGGGATATCACCTATGATCTGAATTCCCTGTTCTTTTGCATAAGTATGCAGCTTTTTCCACTGCCGATCAAATTCATACTGCTGGAACTGATAGAAGCCGATCTCATCTTCCAGTTCTTCCTTTACTTTTTCAAGTGCAGTTTTTTCCCTTTTCTTTAAAAGCTCTTCCCATTCGCTCCAGCTTTTTCCCTCATGGGCGTCTTTAATTGCCATATACATGCAATAATCTTCCAGCCAGAATGCATTTTCTTCGAGAAATTTTTCGTACTTATCATTTTTCTGAAATCGTCTGTATGCCTTTTTCAGAATCTTAAATCTGTTCTGATATATTTTTTCATAATCAATCTTTTTCTGTTCTTTACAGCGTACTTCCTTACACTCCTTCTTTGTCAGAAGTCCCTCTTTCACCAGCGTCTTCAGATCAATAAAATACGGATTCCCGGCATAGGTAGAAAATGACTGATATGGTGAATCACCATATCCGGTCGGACCAAGCGGCAGGATCTGCCAGTAACTCTGTCCCGCCTTTTTCAGTTGATCTACAAATTTGTATGCTTCTTTTGAAAAGCACCCTATTCCATATTTTGATGGCAGCGAAAATACCGGCATCAAAACTCCACTCGCTCTTTTCATTTTATTTCCTCCAGATCTTTCGCCGTTACAGTTTCCAGATATCCTGATTATACTCTTCGATCGTTCTGTCAGAAGAAAAGTATCCGGCTTTTGCAATATTGATCAGTGCTTTCTTTGCCCATGCTTTCTGATCTGCATATGCCTCCAGTGCTTCTTCCTTCTTTTCTTTATAAGCATCAAAATCAAGCAGTGTCATAAACCAGTCTTTACTGATGATCTCATGCTGAAGTCTTTCCAGATTCTCCTTCTGTCCTACTGCAAGCACTTCCTTGCTCGTGATAAAATCAACTGCAGCTTTGATCGCAGGATTCTTTTCATAAAATTCTTTTGAAACGTAATCAGCTTTTGCATAATGTTCGATCACTTCATCACTGGAAGCTCCAAATACAAAAATGTTGTCATCTCCCACCAGTTCATGGATTTCTACATTTGCACCATCTTCCGTTCCGAGAGTCACCGCTCCGTTCAGCATAAATTTCATATTTCCTGTTCCGCTTGCCTCTTTTGATGCAAGTGAGATCTGCTCAGAAATATCACATGCCGGAATCAGTTTTTCAGCTTTCGTTACGTTATAATTTTCCACCATCACTACTTTCAGGTAAGGACTTACATCAGGATCATGGTTAATGATCTCCTGCAGACAGAGGATCAGATGGATGATATCTTTTGCAATCACATATGCCGGTGCAGCTTTTGCCCCAAAAATCGCAGTTACCGGTGCAGCCGGAATCTTGCCTGCTTTGATTTCCAGGTATTTATCAATAATATATAACGCATTTAACTGCTGACGCTTATACTCATGAAGCCTTTTGATCTGGATATCAAAGATCGTATCCGGGCTGATCTCTATATCCTGCGTTTCTTTCAGGTATCTGCACAGTGCTTTTTTATTTTCTTTTTTGATCTTCACAAGCCTTTCGAGAACCTTTTCATCATCCTGATACTTCAAAAGCTTTTCCAGTTCTGCTGCATCCTTCTTGTACCCTTCCCCGATCAGCGAATCGATCAGTTCTGTCAGAGCTGGATTGCAGTGAAGCAGCCAGCGGCGGAACGTAATACCATTGGTCTTATTATTAAATTTTTCAGGATAGATCTTATAAAAGTTATTCAGTTCCGTCTCTTTTAAAATCTCAGTATGCAGTGAAGCAACACCATTGACACTAAATCCGTAATGCAGATCTATATGTGCCATATGGACTGTATCATTCCGGTCAATGATGGATACGCTCTCATCCTCATATTTTCTTCTTACTTTATCATCCAGAACTTCAATGATCGGAACCAGTTGCGGAACAACCTTCTTCAGATATGCAACCGGCCATTTTTCTAATGCTTCTGCAAGGATCGTATGATTGGTATATGCACACGTTTCTGATACCACTTTCACTGCATCATCCATATCCATGCCACGCAGCATCAGCAGACGAATCAGTTCAGGGATCACCATAGTCGGATGTGTATCGTTGATCTGGATCACCGCATACTCCGGAAGATCATACAGCTTACAGCCTTTTGCAACACATTCATCCAAAATCATCTGTGCTCCCGCACTGACCATAAAATACTGCTGATAAATACGAAGAAGTCTTCCATTTTCATCACTGTCATCCGGATATAAGAACAGCGTCAGGTTCTTCTCAATCTCTTTTTTGTCAAAATCAATTCCATCCTCCACGATCGTCTCATCTACTGAGTCAAGATCAAAAAGATGTAATTTATTTGTCAGATTATTATATCCTGTCACTTCAATATCGTACATTCTTGCTTTGACGTCCAGACCTCTGAAGGATACCGGATATACTATATCGGTCTTTTTAAGCCACGATTTCTTCTCGATCCATGGGTTCGGAGTTTCCTTCTGCAGGTTATTCTTAAATTCCTGTCTGAACAATCCAAGATGATAATTCAGTCCGACACCATCTCCCGCAAGTCCAAGCGTTGCAATGGAATCCAGGAAGCACGCTGCAAGTCTTCCAAGCCCCCCATTTCCCAAAGACGGTTCCGGTTCTATTTCTTCGATCTCGCTTAAATTCTTTCCATGCTTTTCAAGAATTTCTTTTACTTCTTTGTAGATTCCAAGATTGATCATATTATTAGACAATAATTTTCCAATAAGAAATTCTGCCGAAATATAATATAATTTCTTTTTGCTGTCCGTACGCTCTTTTTTTGAAGCCATCTCCTGTACGATTGTCAACAGAGCATCATAAATTTCTTCATTAGATGCCTGTGAAATCTCTTTTCCCAGTATCTGATCCAGCTTTTCCTGCATATTCATAGTCTCTTCTCCTTTTTCATTCCGTTCCATTCTATGGCGATTCCACACCGCCCGTCTTTATCTTATTTTCACAATATGTATTTTAATACTATTTTTTTATCTTTTCTTGCAATATAATTTCATTTTATAGTACAATACTATCATTCTATGATGCCAGTGGCAAAAGGTCTAAGCCCACATGAGCTTGCTCATAGGTGGGTGAAAAACCTTAGGACCCGCCCCGATATGAACATAAAAGTGGGATGATAATCCCACGATATGTGAAGATTGGGTAGGATTGTGGGAGTGCGTAGCACGGAGCAATCCGTAGGCATCAAAGTCGGGGGCTTTTGACCCCGACATCATTCTATTGTATAAGCAGGCATTATGTGAGTCGATCCTGTCGCTCATCCATGAACCACTCTGAAAGGAGCAGATTTATTTGCAGATCAATAATTATCAGAATTATCACGAAACCAAGCAGCACACAACTGCAGAATTTCCATACAATACTTATCCTTGTTCCATTCCACTGGATTTTACCCGCGTCCCGCTTCACTGGCACGACGAACTGGAACTGATTGTTATAAAAAAAGGGCATGGTCTGATCTCAGTCGATTTTCAGAAAAAGATCGTCAATGCAGGAGACATCATTTTTATCCGTCCGGGCTGTCTTCATTCCATCGAACAACATGAATCCGATTCCATGGAATACGAAAATATCCTTTTACTTCCCGAACTTCTCATCTCCGGGGACAATGATCTCTGTGCCACGCAGTTTCTCCGTCCTCTTATGTCAGGTTCTGTTCCTGTAGAGATTTTTTTTACTCCTGCCGTCCCCTGCCATGGACAGCTTACTGAGTGTATTTGTCAGATTGACCTGTTATGCGAAACCCGTCCTGACGGATGGCAACTTGCATTAAAAGGTTATCTTTTTCAGTTCTTTTACATTCTGATCTCAAATCAGAAAAAAAAGGAACACGCCTCTTCTCCCCGGTTAAAATCTCTCGAAAAAATGAAGCTTGTCCTCAGATATGTAGAAGAACATTATACTGAACCAGTCTCCATTGAAGATATGGCCGCTCTCACTTATTACAGTAAATCACATTTTATGAAATTTTTTAAACTTCATATGGGAACCGGTTTTATCGAATATCTGAATGACTACCGACTTACGATTGCCGGACAGAAACTGAAAAATTCTTCCGACTCCGTTCTTACGATTGCTGAAGAATGTGGCTTTGAACACCTTTCTTACTTCAACCGGCTTTTTAAAAGAAAATATGGAACTACTCCCGGAAAATACAGAAGCGGCTTACACTGAAGCCGCTTCTGTATTTCCAGTTTTTCTGACTCTTTTATTCCTTTCCATGCGGAACGTATTACGGATGATAATATAATTCGATCGGGTCGATCGGATCAAATGGATGCTCCTCTTCCATTTTTTTATTTCTGCCATGACGCTTTAACAATTCACCACTTTTATTATAGACCCAGAATGAGTATACCAGGAATTTGTTGATCTTTCCGATCTTCTCTTTCGTCGTCTTGTTGTAAAGTACTCCACCTGTTTTTAGCGGAGTCTTTTTATGGATCAGGGAGATCAGCTCCGTCTCACAACTGACCGGTTCAGGCAGGATCGTATACCCCCGACCTACACATTCACTTTTATGGGAGTCACTTCCTCCGGTTGTCAGCTTTCCATATTTCTTTGCAAGCTTCATCGCTCCGGCATTGGACTCCGTTGTCTCACAACTGTTAAATCCCTCTACAAAATCAAAACGCTTGATAATCTCCGGTGACTGGTAGAATTTTCTTGCATGCGTAAAACTCATATACTTTTCACCGCATGGATGTGCAGGTCCAAGAACTCCGCCATTACGATGAACCAGATCGATCAACAACGCCAGCGGCATTCCCCGCATTTCCAGCAGACGGATCTTAACTCCTTCCGGCATGATCACCAGGATATGACCCGCATCACGCGTATCATATTCAATCCCTTTCAGTACAACAAAATCTGTATGCTTCTTTCCTTTGATATTCTCTTTCCAGTAACGGTATCCGTTATACGTATCATGATCCGTGATTACCATTCCCTGGAATCCCTTTTTCTTCAGAATTTCAATATACTCTTCAATCCCGACTCTGCTGTCTATTGAGCCTTCTTTTACATGACAATGCATATCAATCTTCATACGCACAGCCTCCTTTTCTGAAAGAATCCACTTCCATACCTGTTATTCTTCCCCTGATTCATCCTCGTCATAATAGTCCTCATCCTCTATTTCAGGATCTTCGTCATCCAAATAGTAATCTTCCTCTATTTCAGAATCTTCGTCATCCAAATAGTAATCTTCGTCTATTTCAGAGTCTTCCTCATCCAAATACTCGTCTTCCTCTGTCTCAGGGTCTTCCTCATCCAAATCCCCTTCTTCCTCTGTCTCAGGGGCTTCCTCATCCAAATAATAATCTTCTTCTATCGTGGAATCTTCTTCATCAAAATAATACTCCTCTTCCTCCACTTCAGATGCGTCTTCCTTTTCCATCTGGTCCTCTTCCACCATCTGGTCATCCTCTTCTACTTCATCGATCCAGTTTCTTGCTCGTTCCACATCATTTTCTGTAGAATTATTTTCACGGATCTTTTCCGCTGTCTTCAGATTGCTCTTTTTCTGCTTACCCGATTCCATGAGCATCTGAATCCACACTCCGAGTACCGCTGCCACTATGCATAATACAATATGGATCCATCTCATATTTACAGGAATCAGATAATAAATACAGCTTCCTGTAACCATACCGCCAAAAATGGAAGTGACAAAAATCGTAACAATGCTTGAAAACCAAATAAAGACTACTGCTACAAGCAGACCGACACCGATACAGACTCCCCACAGAATCACACTGTCCGGTTTCAGAAGATGGACTCCCACCAGTGCTGTCATCAGCCAGCATAACCAAAAACCGCCCACTTTTTTCTTCCATATACTTAATGCGGTCAGAATTACTCCCACTACCAGTCCCGGAATCCATATGTAATCCACAGCAAGTCCCGCGAAATATGCTGCTGCCGCTCCACCGACAGTTCCAGATACAAAGCCGAATATAACTGCCCACACTCTGACAAATTTCCACCCGGTCAGGCAGATTCCAATTCCTAACACGCCTAATACGATCAGTGAGATCAATTCTACCTGAGTCAGCACATGAGAGCTGTCATTAAACCCTGCCAGCAGTACATTAAAATCAAAATTTCCGATCGAATCCACAATCATTTTCATATTCATATACTCCACCTTCGTTCTTCTGCGATTCTTTTCCCCTTTGTTACCTCTTCTGATCTGAAGACATTCCCTGTTATATATTTTAGCAATTTTCACATTATAATACAAGATAATTGACTTATAATATCTCTCCCTTTAAAATAAAGAGGAATGCTGTTGACAATCGCAGACATTGAATCATATAAAGGAGAAATCATATGGAACAGTTAAAAATTCCTGAAGGCTATACCTCTCCGCTCACGATCCGTGAAACGGAAGTTGCCATCAAGGAAGTAAAAGATCATTTTGAACGTGCACTTGCAAAGAATCTGCATCTGACCCGCGTTTCCGCTCCTCTTTTCGTCCGTCCTGAATCCGGGCTGAACGATAACTTAAATGGAGTAGAACGTCCGGTTTCTTTTGGAATTAAAGAACAGAATGATGCTGCAGCAGAGATCGTCCATTCTCTTGCGAAATGGAAAAGATATGCACTGAAGCATTATGGATTCCACTCAGGGGAAGGACTCTATACTGATATGAGTGCCATCCGCAGAGACGAGGATACCGACAACATCCACTCTCTCTATGTAGACCAGTGGGACTGGGAGAAAGTTATCTCCAAGGAAGAACGCAACATGGAAACCCTGGAGTATACCGTCCGCAAGGTTTATGTGGCACTGAAGGATACAGAAGATTACATATCCAGAAGATACAATTACATCGAACCTCTTCTTCCGGATGATATTTTCTTCATCACCTCTCAGGAATTAGAAGATCTTTATCCTGATCTTTCCACAAAAGAACGTGAGACAAAGATTGCCAAAGAAAAGGGAGCGGTATTTATTTCCAAGATTGGCGGACTTCTTGCATCCGGTGAGAAGCACGACGGACGTGCACCGGACTATGATGACTGGGAGTTAAATGGAGATATCATCGTTTACTATCCGGTTCTCGACATGGGACTGGAACTTTCCTCTATGGGAATCCGTGTAGATGAAGTTTCCCTTAAAAACCAGTTAAAAGAAGCCAGATGTGAAGAACGTGCTGAACTGCCATTCCAGAAGGCTCTGTTGAACGGTGAACTGCCTTATACTGTAGGTGGTGGAATCGGTCAGTCACGTATCTGTATGTATTATCTGAGAAAAGCTCATATCGGAGAAGTCCAGTCTTCTCTTTGGCCGGATGACGTAGCAGAAAAAGCTGCTGCCGGCGGAATCCAGCTTTTATAAAGCAGGTGTAACTTTTGCCGATTAAAAACGGCAGTATATCTTTTTGTCGTATACCTGGCAAAAAAGCCGGGAACAGATCTACACTCTGTACTTCAGAGTGTCTCTGTTCCCGGCTTTCTCTTTTCGCAGTCATTTTCCAGGATCTTCACAACTGCAACTGCCTGCATGTGCTGTGCCTGATGCCGATCCTCCACAAGAGCCTTTGGATAACCGATCACACCATGACCATCATATGGATCATTAAAGTAATAATTTTCCTCATCCGCTCCGACCAACAGCATACAATGCTCATTGGAAATCCACGTAAAGGTCTCCCCCGTCTCTTTCAGCTTCCAGACTGGTCCGGTCTTCGGTTCACGCATATTGATACATGCCCAGAAAATGACCGGCATTCCTTTGCTGACATATCGCTCTACAAGCTGCTCTGCCGTCTTTCCCGATTCATCAACTGCACGATAATGAATATTTTTCTCCGTTTCTGTCTGCTGCTGCAACTTTTCAGCCACTGCTTTTTCTTCAAAAATCCGATTTAAAGACTCCACGATGACCGGAGCATAGCATCCATAGGATTCCGCATCATAGGGACTTCCACAAAAACAATGTCGCGGATCCGGTCCATATAGATCACCCCTGCGTTCTTCAAATGAATCCTGCTTCAGATAATCCCGGATAAACTCATCCACACTCACCCTGTAGCCAAGATACTGCAAAAGCATCACGGTCGATACGCTTTCACATCCTGTGGGATAATAATGACTCTGATCAAGGTATGGTACTTCAATTTTTATCATCTTATGCTGCCTGCCTTTTAGAAAGAACGATCTTCATTCCCATCAGGATTGCCAAAAGGATCAGTAGACTGATTCCCAGTGTCAGCCACCATATTTTCGTAAGTGCCGCAATAATATATCCAACCATACATACACCTGCCACAATCGCCGCATACTGCATCTGCGTGGATACATGATTCAGATGATTACTCTGAGCCCCTGCGGAAGACATAACCGTTGTATCTGAGATCGGTGAAACATGATCCCCGCACACTGCACCCGCAAGAACTGCTGATACAGAAATGATCATCATCTCCAGACTGGTATTTCCTGCAAACATTCCTGTTGCGATCGGAACAAGGATCGCAAATGTCCCCCAGGAGGTACCTGTTGAAAAAGACAGGAAAATCGCAACTGCAAATAATACTACCGGGATGAAAATACTTGCTGAAGCATTCTCTCCCACGATACCGCCTACAAATTCAGCCAGTCCCATTGCATCTCCGATTCCTTTCAGTGACCACGCAAAGATCAGGATCGTAATCGCCGGGATCATCAGCTTAAAGCCTTCTACCAGACTTTCCATAAACCCTTTAAAATCTACAACCTTTCTCGGAAGATACAGAAGCATCATAAAGAAGATCGTCACCATCGTTGCGAAAATCAGACTGGTTTCTGCATCACAGCCGGAAAATGCAGTGATAATGTCTTTCGCTCCGCCAAGATAACCGGTATAGATCATTGCTCCGATCGCAGAAACAATTAGCACCGCAACCGGAAGTACTAAATCCATCACTTTACCGCCCGGGTTCACTTCATCCTCAGACACCTGCTCAAATTCATCACCACCGCTGGTAAATAAGTCACCCTTCGCCGCATTTTCTTCATGCTTTTTCATCAGTCCGAAATCAAAGCCCGTAAAACAGATAAAAAATACCATCACCAGTGTAAGGATCGCATACAGGTTATACGGGATAGTACGCAAAAACAACTGAAAACCGCTGATCCCTGCATCTGCAGGCACATACGAGTTCACTGCAGCAGCCCAGCTTGAGATCGGTGCAATAATGCACACCGGAGCTGCCGTTGCATCAATGATATAGGCAAGTTTTGCTCTCGAAACTTTCTGCTGATCTGTGACCGGACGCATTACCGATCCGACTGTCAGGCAGTTAAAATAGTCATCTACAAAAATCAGGACACCCAGTCCCATCGTCGCAAGTAAGGCACTCCGCTTGGTTCTGATCTTTGTTCCCGCCCATTTTCCATAAGCAGCAGAACCTCCCGATTTTGCCATCAGTACAATGATCATTCCCAACAGTACATCAAAAATAAGAATATTCAGATTCATACTGTTCTTCATGATCTCAAAAAAATTAACAAATGAATCCCACGGGTGGAATCCACTGTAAAGGAGTGCTCCTACGGCTACTCCGATAAATAAGGAGCTGTATACCTCCTTTGTGATAAACGCAAGTATAATTGCGAGAAGCGGTGGAATCAAAGCCCACCATGTTCCAATAAACATAGACCCGTCCATTTATTTTACTCCATTCCTTTCATTTGCATCTCTTTCATTCTATAGGAAGCTTTACAGAATGACAAGCCTTTTCTATAACAAGCCTTGCAGAAGCACAACGATTTTCTCTTTTTCACATTTCAGATGCCCTGCTCCAGAACTCATTGAAATTCAACAGATCCGGCAGATAAATATCCGCATGATTCCAGATTTGTCCCAGATTTTTATCGTTCGCCTTATCATAGACTGCGACCGTCTTAAATCCCGCACTCTTTGCCGTTCTGATTGCATGCCATGCATCCTCAAAGACCCAGGTCTGCCCCGGATCTGTATCCAGTTGAAGTGCCGCTGCGAAATACAGATCCGGCTGATTCTTTCCACTTCCGATCTCTGAAGCCGTAAAAATTCCTTCAAAATAAGAAAAAACTTTCAGTCTTTTCAATGCTGCCTCTGCATTCTTCCGGTCACCGGAAGTGGCGATCACCATCGGGATCTTCCGTTCTTTCAATTCTTTCAGATATTCACGTACTCCCTCTTTCAGAGGCACTTTTTCCACATAAAACTGCTCTACTTCCTTTACAATCCCCTTTGTAACCTCTTCCACGGTCTGCTTCAGTCCGTAATGAGAAATCAGATACTCCGCTGCTTCTTTCAGACTCATTTCATATAGAATCTCACTTAAATCTTTTTCTGCCTGGATCCCGAATTTCTGTAAATAGAGTTCACCGAGATTCTCCCATACAGGCATGGAGTTCAGAAGAACTCCATCTACATCAAATATAACACCTTTTACCATAACTCTTTCTGCCCCTTTATATCATATACATCATCGCGGAAATAATTTTTGATATCTTCCGGCATAAATACTTTCCGTTCAGAATCATACCATAATTTTGTTTTTTTATAAAGAGATATCATTTCCAATTCTCATCCGGATGTGCTATAGTAATTGCTGGCTACAGTATCTGTAGACAGGAATCTATCGTTATCGCTGACTGAAGATTTTTATTACATAAAACACAGGAGGAATATTTTATGAACTTTTTTAAGAAAAATGGTGCAGGCCTGCTCTTATGCCTGCTGATTGCCATTCCATCATGGCTGCTCGGAAAGGCTGTCCCCGTTGTCGGCGGTCCGGTCTTTTCTATTCTGATCGGTATGATCGTTACCCTGATCCTGACCGATAAAACCGTCTTTTCACCGGGAATTAATTTTACATCCAAAAAGATCCTGCAGACAGCCGTTGTATTCCTTGGATTCGGAATGAATCTCACAGAAATTCTGGCAAAAGGGAAGCAGTCTCTCCCGATCATTCTTTCCACCATCACTACATCACTGGTAATTGCTTTTATTATGTATAAAATATTGCATATCAATTCCAACAGTGCAGTTCTGGTCGGTGTCGGTTCATCTATCTGCGGAGGAAGTGCCATTGCAGCTACTGCACCGGTCATCAGAGCTGATGATGAAGAGATTGCCCAGTCTATCTCCGTTATTTTCCTGTTCAACGTCATTGCCGCCCTCGTCTTTCCTTCACTCGGAGCTGCCCTTGGTCTGACAAATGAAGGATTCGGATTGTTTGCAGGAACCGCCATCAATGATACCTCTTCTGTCACTGCCGCTGCTACCGCCTGGGACGGAATCCATGCAAGCAATACACTGGAAGCTGCTGCAATCGTAAAAATGACAAGAACACTTGCGATCATCCCGATCACATTAGTCCTCGCCATTTACAAAAGCCGGAAATCCAAAAATACCGAAGGATCTTCTTTCAGTCTGAAACGTGCCTTTCCGATGTTCGTACTGTTTTTCGTTCTTGCATCGGTTGTCACAACCATCTTTCATCTTCCTGCCGGTGTAACCGCCCCGTTGAAAGAACTGAGCAAATTTCTAATCATCATGGCAATGTCCGCAATCGGTCTGAATACGAATATTGTCAAGCTCGTCAGGACCGGAATGAAACCTATTCTCACCGGATTCTGCTGCTGGATCGGCATTGCTTTTGTCAGTCTTATGATGCAGCACATTCTCGGTATCTGGTAGAATTTCACTGTCAGACAGGATTTAAAAAGTGCCACTTTCTTTTCTGGAGGATCATCCTCTGCGGATCGGAAAGCGACACTTTTCTTTTTCTTATCTGTTCTGCTTCAATTATTTTTCTTCCAGGATCTTATCAATACTTACCAGCTTCACACTCAGTACAAAAATATCTGCTGCCATCTCAAGTTCCTCCGGAGTCGGATAAGACGGAGCGATACGGATATTGCTGTCATGAGGATCTTTTCCGTAAGGGAACGTAGCTCCTGCACCGGTCAGCACTACACCCGCTTCTTTTGCCTTTGCCACGATCGCCTTTGCACATCCATCCAGTGCGTCAAAGGAGATAAAATAACCTCCCCTTGGTGCGATCCATGAACCGATCTCCAGTCCGCCAAGTTCTTTGTCCAGTACTTCCAGTACCGTTTCAAACTTCGGTCTTAAAATATCAGCATGCTTCTTCATATGCTCTACGATTCCGTGGATATCTTTAAAGAATCTTACATGACGAAGCTGGTTTACCTTGTCATGTCCGATCGTCTGTACCTTCATCATATTACGGATATCTTTCAGGTTCGCATCTGATGCAGCCATTGCTGCAATTCCTGATCCAGGAAAACTGATCTTGGATGTAGATGAGAACTTATAGACCATATCCGGATTTCCTGCTTTTTTACACTCCATCAAAATCTCCAGCAGATAATCCTGCTTGTCCTCGTACAGATGGTGAACACAGTAGGCATTGTCCCAGAAAATACGGAAATCTTCTGCTGCCGGTTTCAGATTTGCAAAACGGAAGACTGTCTCATCTGAGTACGTAATTCCCTGTGGATTAGAATATTTCGGAACACACCAGATTCCTTTTACTGCAGGATCATTATTTACCAGTTCTTCTACTAGATCCATATCTGGTCCTTCCGATGTCATCGGAATATTGATCATCTCAATTCCGAAATGCTCTGTAATTGCGAAGTGTCTGTCATATCCCGGAACAGGACAGAGGAATTTTACCTTATCAAGCTTACACCATGGTGTACTTCCCATAACTCCATGAGTCATTGCTCTTGCAACTGTATCATACATAACATTCAGACTTGAATTACCAAAAATGATCACATTATCCTTTGGTACTTCCATCATATCTGCAAGAAGCTGCTTTGCTTCATCAATTCCGTCAAGACCACCATAATTCCGACAGTCAACGCCATTGGCACAGGTCAGCTCTTCACTGCTGTTCAGTACATCCATCATCCCCATTGACAGATTCAGTTGGTCTGCAGCCGGCTTACCTCTGGACATATCCAATGAAAGACCCTTCGCCTTAATCTCTTCAAAGCGGGCTTCCAGTCCCTTCTTTAACTCTAATAACTCTTCTTTGCTCAAATCTTTGTATGCAGTCATTGCAGGATTCCTCCATTCTTTCTTGAATACTCTTGTGACATCGCCACACTAATTGCTATTGTATACAACTTTTGACATTTCGTCAATGGTTTCTTGCATTTTTGTCAGTTTAAATCGAATTTTTACGGTTCTATTTTTATCTTTTTGCATTTTCTCACCTTTTTTCATGCATTTTCTTCTTTTTATTTTTTCACTTTTCTTTTCCGTACCCAGTCCTGGTTTTTTCCCTGATTTTTTATTGAGATTCTTTTCCTTTTTCTGCTTTATGATATGATGTTGAAGACAACAGAGGAATTTATTTTATTTCTGACCCGGACGGATACTGGCTGGAAATTGTGCCTGCATAGAAAATAATCAAAAAAAGCCATCGCTTACTGCGATGACTTTTTTCTTTCCTGCTAATATCTCACATAATATACCACACGGACTTTACTGACCTTCACCGGCACACCCGTCTGCTGTGCCTCGATCATCTGACCATTTCCTATGTAGATTGCCACATGACCCGGTGTCCAGCAGATATCTCCCGGCTGCGGATCACTGACGATTGTTCCGCCTGCAAGAATCGAACCACTTGTTCTCGGGATCGACTTTCCTGCCTGTCTGTAACAATACTGAACCAGTCCTGAACAATCCAGTCCGACATATGGAGTTGTTCCACCCCATACATACGGAACACCAATCTGTGAATACGCTGCATCTACAATCGCATTTCCGGTACTTGGATTGTATGTAGCACCACTGTTGGTTGTCCCTCCGGTATTGGTCGTACCACCATTATTTGTAGTACCACCGTTGTTCGTTGTCCCTCCGGTATTCCGGTTATTATTATTCTTCTTAGCCGCCTCGGCTGCCGCAGCAGCTTCTGCCGCTTTTCTTGCTTCTTCCTGACGCTTTGCCTCTTCCTCGGCTGCTTTCTTCACAGCCTCGTCAATCTGCACATCAAGATCCTTGATCTCAGAACTCTTCTCGGTGATCGTCGTATTCAGTTCCGTCTTCTGCTCTTCATACTCCGTCTGCGTCTTCTCAAGATCATCCATCTTCGTCTCAAGCGTATCCTTCAGCTCTGCAACTTTCTCTACTGTTGCTACATACTCATTCAATTTCTTTCTGTCATAACTATGTAAATCCTGAGAATACTCTGCCTGCTTCAATGCACTTGTCGTATTACCGGAAGAAAGTACCTTTTCCACCGTTGCACTTCCGGTTCCCGCCTCGTACATATACTTGATACGACGCTTCATCGCCTGATACTGCTGCTCCTGCTCTTCCTGGGCAGCCTTCAGATCTTCCTCTGTCTGCGAAATCTCTTCACCAGTCGTGATCAGATCATTCTCCAGCTCTGAAATCTTTGTCATCAGAGAATTAAGCTGCGTCTGCAGGCTGTTCACCTGCTCCTCAGTATCCTTTTTCTGCTTCTTCAGATCACTTACCTCATCTGCAAGAATCGGAGTGACTGAAAGTGAAAAGGTCAACGCTGCTGCAACAACTACACTGCAAATCTTCTTTAATTTCATCTTTTCACCAATCCTTATTATATTATCTATGTCCCCACATATATCGTTCATGATACAACATCAGACAGCTTTTTTCAACAGATTTATACGAATCATCCTTAAAAACTATAAAAACTGCCTGAAAAAAGCGGTTGCATCTTCTGCTCTATCTTCTTTTAAAAACTTTTCTGTCAAAGACATATCCGGTCATTTTGTTCCATTCATATCAATCATTATAAGATGTCAGGGTCAAAAGTCCCCGACTTTGATGCCTACGGATTGCTCCGTGCTACGCACTCCCACAATCCTACCCAATATTCGCATATCGTGGGATTATCATCCCACTTTTATGCTCATATCGGGGCGGGTCAAAAGGTCTTTCACCCACCTATGAGCAAGCTCATGTGGGCTTAGACCTTTTGACCCTAGCATCATTATAATAAATAATCGATGAAAATTCAATCTATTTTTAACATTTCTGTAACATTTAACATTTTTTTCATAATCTTTTTTGCAGATTCCGTCACAGCAAGTCCACCCATACCGGTTTCCTTCAGACAAACAGGAAGTTCATTCCCGATTCGTCTCATACTGTCGATCGTATCATCCGGTGATATCGCACTGACTATTCCTGCCATGGCGAGCTGTGCGGCAGATATTGCATTGACTACTCCCGCAACATTCCGCTTGATACAGGGGACTTCCACCAGTCCTCCCACCGGATCACACGTCAGCCCCAACATATTTTTCAGGGCAAAGGCTGCTGCCTGCATAATCTGCCGGGTCGTACCCCCCTGTAAGAAAGTCAACGCCCCGGCTGCCATGGCCGCTGCCGTTCCGATCTCTGCCTGACATCCGCCGGATGCTCCTGCGATGGACGCATTTTCTGCAATCACTTTACCAATTCCCGCTGCAGTAAAAAGTGCCTGTACCATCCGGTCTTCTGCCGGATCATCTCCTGATTCCTCTGATTCTGCCACAACTTCCTCATAACTTATAAGTACTGCAGGGATCACTCCGCATGAACCTGCAGTCGGAGCGGCAACGATCCGCTTCATACAGGCATTGGATTCTCCCATTTTCAATGCTTTTTCCATTGCCAGAGCCATGTATCCACTGCACAGATTTTTGCCGGTCACATTAAACCGGTGCATTTTTTCTCCATCCCCGCCAGCCATACCGCTTGCCGAACGAAGCTCTGCAGCATATCCCTCATCTGCCGCTTTCATTTCATGATACATCTGACGCATTCTTTCAAAAATCTGTTTTTCTGTCTCATCTGTCTCTGTCTGCTCTGCCTTCAGTACGATCTTCCATACCGGCTTCTGTTCTGTCTTGCAAAGTTCTTCCAACTGTCTGATACTATGATATTCCATGCTTATCTTCCTCCGGCTTTCTTCAGATAGGTCACTTTGATGATTCCTTCCACTTTTTCCAGCCACTCCAGTCCGTCTTCCGGCACATCCTGATCACATTCCACAACCATGACTGCACGACCGCCTTTACCGGAGCGATATAACTGAAGCGTTGCAATATTGATCTTTTTCTGTGCAAGCATGGAAGTCACCTCTGCCACATGCCCCGGCTGATCCTGATTATGGACGATCAAGGTCGGATTTTCACCTGAAAAATTCGTTTCAATCCCATCAATCTGTGCGATATTGATCCTCCCTCCACCGATGGATTCTCCAATAATATCCAGTTTTTTCCCTGAAACTCCTTTTAATTTCAGTTCCACTGTATTGGGATGTCCTTCCTTTAATCTTGCTTCTCCGAACTCAATTCCGACTTTCTTTTCTTCTGCAATCCTCAGACTGTCAGCAATTCTTCCATCGTCAGGACTCATTCCCAGGAGTCCTGCCACAAGTGCCTTATCCGTTCCATGCCCTTTCCCGGTTGCAAGAAAGGATCCATAAAGGAGGATCCTTGCCTCTTTCACATCTTCTCCCAGCAGATTTCTTGCCACAAAACCAATTCTCGCCGCCCCTGCGGTATGAGAGCTGGACGGTCCGACCATAACCGGTCCGATAATGTCAAAAATTCCCATCTTTTCTCTCCATTTCTTTCTGTCGATACCAGACTTCTCTGACCATATTATTTCTCAAAGGGCAAAAAATTTCAACCCTTCCAATAGAAAGGGTTGAAATTAGTCTGTCTTATTTTTCAGATTTTATAATCGCTCTGATCCATTATAAATCCTGATTTTTATTTCTTTCTTTTTTCCCCAAGCAGTGTTCCGGCTGCAGCACCACCTGCAAGAAGCATGGTCATTCCCGGAAGGAGTACATTGGAAACATCTCCGGTCTTAGCTGCCTTGCTGCCTGTGACTGTTGTTCCGGCAGTTTTGTTGTCAGATGGTTTCTGATTATCGGACGGTTTCTGCGTATCAGACGGCTGATCCGGTTTTTCCAGCTTCGGAATACTTCTTGTCTGCTCTGCATCACACTTCTCGCAAACTCTCTTTTCAAGCCCCTCTTCCTCTGTTGTGGCCTCTTTTACAACAGTCCATTCTCCATAGCTGTGACCTGTTGCTGCGATCTCTGTTGCTTCTTCCAGTGTCTCATTGCAGTCTTTACAAACAAGCTTTCCTGTAGATCCCGGTTCCGTACAGGTAGGATCCTTTACTCCGACTCTTTCTGTATTTTCATGCTTACACTCTGTCACTGTCTCTGTTACAACGATCTCGTATGTCACTCCACCGATCACAACGGTTGTTGTTCCTGCTTTTTCTGCGGTAACGAAATAGCCTGTTTCCGGTGCAAATAAATACCAGTCATTGTCATTTGCAGAATAGCCGGCAACCTTTGTATTGCTGCGGCCGTAGTTGTTCAGATACTGTCCGCCATAGGAAATACCAAATCCATCAGATGCTCCATTTCCTACTGTCAGTGTCTGAGCTGTATCGCTCAGTCCTACATTACTTCCGTTAAAACTTAAATATTTTCCGTTGACATCCTGGATTGTATATCCTCCGTCAACCGCTTTCACAGTCCACATATAAGCAGACTGGTCATCCGACTCAAGGTCTGCTGCCTTCATTGCAAGTCCTGTCGGTGTTCCTGATGCAGTACTCTGGCTGTTTACCAGTACATAAGAGCTCTGACCGATCAGATATTCTTTTCCTGATACGATCTCTGTATTTTTCACATATGGAGGCTGATCGCCATTTGCTGTAAGAGAAACAATCTCCTGACCGCTTTCCTGCTGCATCAGCTTTCCAGGTGCAAGGAATTTCTCTCCGACTTTCAGTTCCACTTTCTGTACTTCATTTTTTACTACAACATAATAGGTAACTGCACCGATGGTAACAGAAGTTGTTCCTTCGCCTGTTCCCTCGAAAGTAATCTGTGTACTTCCCGGTGTTCCCTCTGTATTGGTCTTCAGCTTTCCTACATGCTCATAACGATTTGCCATAACTGCTGCAGATGGTACAACTACATATTTATTACCATTTGCATCTGCCTTTGTCACGATCAGATATTTTTCGCCACCCTGGATCTCATCAAGTGCTGTCACTTTCTGATATCCGTGTACTGCAGAATCTTCCGGTGCAGAAGCTGACTTCTTATATAATTCAAAATAGCAGTTGTCAGCAACTCTGCTGTTCCTGTCGAAATACAGCTTGGATGTATCAGTACTCCAGAACCATAAAATATTTCCTACACTTCCTGTTGCATTATCTGTCAGTGTAAACAAGCTGTCTGTATCATGCTTTGCAACTGTGATCGAAGTTTCTGTCGTACTACTTGGAACATTATTAGAACCGGCTGCTCTTGTTCCAAGGTAGACAGTCTGTCCGTCTGCTGTTGTCGCTTTCACTTTGTACCGGTTGTCTGTTCCTGTAGCTTCAAAAGTATATTCGCAGTCATCCAGATCCAGCTCTGCACCGTTAAATGTTGCGGTTGCGGTTGCTTTTACTGCGACTGTCTTTACTTCCGGTGCCTGTGGATCTTCTCCTATCATCGTCACCTTTGCCACATTTTTATCAAGTGCTGAAGTATCTGTGCTGCTGTAATTTCCGGTTGTATCTGTATAGGATTTTGTTCCTCCCATATTCAGTTCTACAACTTTGTAGTTCTCTGTATCACTGATATTCAGTTTCAGGATTCTGACATAAGAACCTGCATGAACCGTTACAGTTGCCTGCTTCAGTCCTTCTACCTGCCCTGAAGTAACTTTTAATTTTCCATTCTCATATACGGCTGTTACGGCACTCTCATCGGATGATGTAACTTCAACCGATGTCCCCTCTGCAACTCCATTGACCGCATAAGTCTTTGTCTGCGAAGATTTCATGCTGTCTGAACTGATCACATTTCCATCCTTGTCTGTCAGCCAGACACTTCCTACTGAAGCTGATCCGACAATATCTTTCAGAGCGATCTCTTTGAAAGTGATCGCAGTTCCGTTGCTTTCATACAGAAGACCGATATTTCCGTTAGCCATCTCCGAAATACAGGAATATGCATAGTATGCACTTCCATTAATACTGTAGTCATATGCCCAGTCAATACTTCCGTCATCCTGAACCAGTCCTACGTAGATCTTTCCTGCCGCACGGCTGAATGTATTGGACGGGCACGCAAAAAAGATGGCCGTCTTTCCATTGATTTTCTCAGAATATGTGGTAGCTGTAAGCTGACAGGTCGCATTATAGGAAATTCCCATTGCCTGTGGATCTGACCAGGTCTCTCCGCCATCATTAGATACATAGTAGACATTTTCACGACGTACAAACATATACAGCTTTCCGTCTGCCTCTGTGACAACTGCCTCAGAACTAAAATTCTTTGCAGATGCTCCTCTGTGCCACGTTACCCCATTATCATCAGAATAGATTGCCGCACTGTTCTTGTCACCATTTGTAAATTCATAACATGTAAATACGATTCTTCCTTTATGTTCTCCCGTAGAGATCACAATTCCGCGTCCCGGTCCTACCAGCAGACTCTGCTCGGATGCTTTCTTTACATCCAGAAGTGTCGGCTCTGACCAGGTCTCTCCGCCGTCTGTAGATTTTGTCACATAAATAAAATCTGTCGGATACGGGAAGTACGGAGAATCTCCACAGAACAGATTCGTATTGACTCCGTTTCCTGTGATATTGAAATACGCATCCACCGTATAACCGCTGACTGTATTTCCCGAAGCATCCTTCAGCAGATAATAAGAAGTGGCATTCTCATCCGGATTCTTTTCCAGATAATAAGTAAATGCTGCATTCATACGCTGTGCTGTATCAGAAGCGGCCGTCACACTGTCTGTTGCTTTTGCAAGCACAAGACGATGCTGGGAATCATATCCCGTGTGTCCTGTCTTTGGTGCATAACTTGCACTGTTCAGTGCTGTTCCGGCCGGATACAGATCCGCTGCCATATAAACAGTCCCACCATCGGTCGTCAGTGCCGGGTCAATAAATGCCGTAGAACCGTTATTATGTACATTTCCATTATCTCCTAAATAATTGGCAAAGGTATAGCTCCAGGTCTTACCATTATCCGTAGAACGGGAAACGATCGTATCCAGTCCGCCGCCGTCACCTCCGCCATTCCAGCGTGCATCACTGGATGCGACAAGAGTTCCGTCATTCAACGTAACAAGTCCCGGGATTCTGAAATTCGTACTTCCACCCGTACCTGCCAGAAATGGCTGCTTTTTTGTTGTTCCGTCTGCCGGCTTTGTTCCGTCATACGCATTATTCACAGCTCCGACCGTAGTTGGGAAACATCCAAGCGTCAGAACTCCTGCCAGCATCAGAGCAAGCACTCTTTTTTTGTTTTTCATCTTTTTCCTCCTCTTTTTCATAATACCTGCATAACTTTTCCATTTATACATAGTCCATTATATTATAATCTTTCTGTCATTTTTTCACTTGTATGATTCTACTTTTCCGCAATCTGATTTTATCTGATTCGGAACTGCCGAAACCTATTCTTTAAAGCATTGAAACCTGTTCCTTTTTTCTGTAAAATGAAACCATCCCGGTTCCGGAACGCAGAACTTTGATTCCGGCAGATTTTCTGATGCACGAAAATGATAATCCGGATTTTTATAACAGACAGTGGAGGTACTATTATGACAGAATCAGAGATCAGAAAGCTGCTTGAAAGACAGCGTACTTTTTTTTCAACAGGGAAAACTCTTCCCGTTTCCTTTCGTCTCAGACAGCTTGAAAAGCTGAAAAGATCCATCCAAAAAAATGAACCCCTTCTCCGGCATGCACTGAAAAAGGATCTTGGAAAAAGTAATATGGAAAGTTATATGTGTGAGATCGGGCTGACGCTCTCCGAGCTTTCATGGATGCAGCGTCATGTCAGATCCCTGGCAAAAAACCGGACTGTACCAACGCCTCTCTCCCAGTTTGCCGCCCACAGCTACCGTTCTCCTATCCCATATGGGACGGTTCTGATCATGAGTCCGTGGAATTATCCGCTCCTGCTGACTTTGGAGCCGCTGATCGATGCCATTGCCGCAGGAAATACCGTCATCCTGAAGCCAAGTGCCTACGCTCCTGCCTCACTTGCCATGATCAAAGAAATCATCGAAACCACTTTCCCGGCAGATTATATTTCCGTCATTGAGGGAGGACGTACAGAAAATCAGGCATTGCTCCGCCAGAAGTTTGACAAGATCTTTTTTACCGGAAGCAAGGCTGTCGGAAAGGAAGTTCTGCGGCATGCCGCAGAGAATCTGACCCCTGTTACATTGGAACTGGGTGGAAAAAGTCCTTGTATCGTTGACTCCACCGCAAAAATCCCACTTGCTGCCAGACGTATTGTTTTTGGAAAATTTTTAAACTGCGGACAGACCTGCGTTGCACCCGATTATATCCTGTGCCATCATTCGGTCCGGCAAAAATTGGTTGCTGCGATCCGGCATGAGATCCAGATTCAGTTTGGAGAGAGTCCGTTACTGAACCCGGATTATGGCAAGATCATCAATGCAAAGCATTTTCAGCGACTTTCAGAACTCCTTGATCCTGAAAAGATCGTCTGTGGAGGGAACACCGATGCGGCAACTCTTCGTATTGAACCTACTGTTATGGCCGATGTTACCTGGGAAGATGCTGTTATGGAAGAAGAACTCTTCGGACCGCTCCTTCCGATTCTGACCTATGACACTTTGGAGGAAGTAATCCGTACTGTAGAATCACATCCACATCCGCTGGCTCTTTATTTTTTCAGTGAAGATAAAACCGCACAGAAAAAGCTTCTTCGCTCCTGCCGTTTCGGTGGCGGCTGCATCAACGATACCGTAATTCATCTGGCAACCAGTTCCATGCCATTTGGCGGCATAGGTGAGAGCGGAATGGGATCTTACCATGGAAAAACCGGTTTTGAATCTTTCAGTCATTTCCGGAGTATTGTGGACAAAAAGACTTGGATGGATCTTCCGATCCGATATCAGAAATATACGCAGAAAAAAGAAAAGCTACTGCGGTTATTCCTGCAATAGCTCTCTCCTTTTTCTATCTTTTCCATATAAATTTTCTGCCTGGTTCATATTCTTTCGACAGAAGATGGATCAAAAATTCTTCTGTCGAAGCCAGCCCTGCGATCACGCATGTAATTTCACAATACCTCAGTGCAAAATCCTGCACAAGCATATACGGCAGACAGAAGACACAAAAACCTGTCGCCTTGTTCAGAATCGTATGCAGTGACGCAAACCGGTGATACCGCACAGCGGCTGTAACATAGGAGCAGGCACGGATCACCAGTACCGCACCGATACAATACCACATCCACACCGGAAGCACTTCCAGCAGAATCGGGAAAAATTTTACAATCATCACCGCATAAAAAATCAGATCTGAAATACTGTCCAACCTTGCCCCAAACTCACTGGTACTGTTCGTCGCTCTTGCGATCGTTCCATCCAGCACATCCGTTATTCCGCAGAATGTATAAAGAAGATAAAAAGGCAGTGTCAGCGGCCGGATCAGTAAAAGTCCGACAGTTCCCACGATCCTTAACATTGTGCAGATGTTCGGTGGTGTCAGTAATTTTTCTTTCATAAACCTTCTCCTCATTTCCATGTATCCTGTTCTTTACTTTCTGTCAGTATTTGATAAAATTTATTTTAACAGATACAGCAGTTCTTCAAAGCAGATCCCATCTGCCAGAGGGATCTCCAGTTCCACTGACCTCTGAATGCATTTTCCGATAAACCCGGATGCCTTTCTCACTGATTCAGTCAGCCCGGTTCCATTGACCGCATCCGCTGCAATGATCGCTGCAAAAATATCGCCGGTTCCCGAACGAGGACTTCCGATTTTTTCCGTCTGGATCATCTCATACCCTGCTCCCTTTTCGTAACAGAGATTTGCTACATGATTTTTCTTCTCAATCCCGGTGATCACTACTTTCGCCGGTCCTGAACCGGCAATCTGCTCTGCCAGCCGCTCCAGTTCTCCGCTACTCCATTCTTCCTTATATTGCGTACCGGTAAGAAGACAGGCTTCTGTCACATTCGGTACAACAATATCTGCATACTGCACAACTTCACTCATCTTCCGGCACATTTCTTCCGTATAGGTTGCATACCGCTTTCCACCGTCTCCCATAACCGGATCGACTACGACCGTTGTATCTTTTTCTTTAAAAGTGTGTATAAACTCACCGACAATCCTGATCTGCTCTTCTGAACCCAGGAACCCGGTACAGATTCCCTGAAATTTAAGTCCCAGTTTCTTCCACTCTTCAATATACGGTTCCATCTCTGCCGTATAATCTGTGCAGTAAAAAGAATCATAAGCTGTATGATCCGAGAAGATTGCTGTCGGAACAGCACAGCACTGTACTTTCATCATGGAAATAACCGGAAGCTGCACTGCGATCGAGCATCTGCCAAATCCCGTAAAATCATTGATCAGTGCAATCTTTTTCTGTTGATTATGATTCTGCTGCTTTTGATCCTGCATCTTTTTCCTCCGTCTTTCCTTTTTTGACACCCTTTGCATTCGGATAAATTTTTTTCATCTTCGCATCATCATAATGCTCATCCGTCCAATGCTCCCATCTGGTTTCTGCCCTGATCCCTTTTTCTCTTTCATCATACCGCACCAGAGCCATACAGGAAACCATGATATTGCAGCACATAAATACAAGCAGTCCCCAGGTTATGATCTTTCCAACCTTTTGTGGAATCCGTTCAATCCATTTTTCCAACGGTGGATACAGCCTTTTAAACCATACTACTGCAGCAATCCCCCAGAAGAAACAGTAAAGAAGATTGATTCTGCCACCCAGATTAAATGGGATATTGCTGTAATCCCAAAAGACTTTCCCGAAAAAAATCTCTGTAAATACACTACACAGATACTCATACGCACCACCAAGCAGTGTCCCTATAAGAAATAAAAATGTATTACTGCGGTCTTTATATTTATAGAGCAATGCCGTCACCAATGCGATTGCCAGTCCCCATACAATACTGAATGGTCCCCACACCACACTGCTCCGGCTCATCCATACCCCCATCGTGATCCGGCAGAAAATCGTCTCCGTAATATCACCTAAAAATGCACCAATAATAAAAAGTAATACAATCTTATAAAATCCACATCCGGATGCAAAGGCATCACTTTTTTCTGCTGCCTTTTTTTCGGTTTTCCGTACACGCGGGTAAGCTTTCTTCACACGCCTTTCCACCCGTTCAGAAATCCAGGAACTTAATCTTGCACTCAGCTTATCAATCTGTGCATCCGTTTCTTCCCACTGCTTCGGATTTCTGCTGATCCCTGTCAGCAGCATAAAAGAGGCAAAAACATCCACACACAGGAACAGCAGCAACACCAGGATCAATATCTTCATCACAAGCTCCGGGAGAAGATGCAGCAGATCCAGGCTCAGCACGTTGCCCCAACGGACAGCGATATACCCCAGTCCGCCCCAGGCCAGAGATGCCGGAAGACAGATATATCCATCCAGATTCCATTTCACATTGGAATAATCCCACCAGCGTTCTTTAAAGATCCGCTCCATCAGATGCCCGCCGATCCACTCTACAACCGTAGCATAAACTGCTGCAAAAAGAAAAAGCCAGAATCCCGTCAGTTCCTGCAGTCCCACAGTCATAAGAACAGCCGTAAATCCGTACATCACACAGTACGGACCATTCACAAGTCCCCGGTTTGCGAATTTTTTCTGTTTCAATGTGGCCAGAACAGTTTCCAGTATCCATCCGCCAAAAGAATACAGGAAGAAAAGCCATAATAGTTCATAGATCGTATAGTGATTCAAATCGTTCTCCTCTTTCGTTTCATTTTCTGTTTATTTTTGTACATTTTTTCATCCGCTCTCTGAAGCAGTGCGTCCAGATCACGGTCTGTCCCATCCGTCCACGCATATCCGACTGCCGCTGAAACTATCTTTCGAGGTGATGTCTCTGTACGGACGCTGAGACAGACTGCCGCAACTGCCAGGCACAATACAATCACCAGAGCTGTAGATTTCACCTTTTTCATGTTGCTTTTCCTCTTGTTCGTTGAATAAGCCACGCTTCTTCCTGCTTGCTAACGCTTATTATACCATGATCGGCACCTTTGGTGCCTGAAGCTGCTTCGCAGCGATCATGATCGCCATTCGCCGCTCACACTGAAAAAGCTGTGCTTTCTCCTGCTCGCTAATGCTCATTATATCATCTTTCATGGTTTTGGCAAATTTATTATTTCTACCGATTTTGCCACATGTTCATCCATCCCTGCAGCAAATGCTTCATTCCTGTCCTCCTCGAATGCATTCGCAGTCATGACGATCACCGGTATAGACGCTTTCTTCTGATCTCTTAACTTTCGAATCTGTCTCGTTGCATCGTACCCATTCATCCTCGGCATCTGCACATCCATTAAAATCAGATCATAATATCCATACATCCTCAATGCTTCTGCATTCATATGAACAATCCGATGACCAGGCAGAGTATACGCCATCACTCCACAGCTTTGAACATCCAGCAGTTCTTTATAATAGTCCTGTTGCAGGAGATGCTCCTTTCTGAGCGTCTGATTCATTTCTGCAAACCGCCGTTCAGCAATCTTGTCCTTGTTATCCGCTCCAATCTCCAAAAAGAAAAGCCATACTCTGCATTTCTTCTATGCAAAGTACAGCTTTTATCTGCAATAGATCTTCTTTAGGGGATGTGAAAAACTCGATTGAGTTTTTTTGCATCCCCCTTTTCTTGCTCTTACCGGAGTAATCCACTTTCCTTGAGCAAAATTTCCAGATCGGTTCCTTCCACAGCTTTTATTACTTTCTTTAAGACTACCTTTTCCTTGAGAGAAAGCGGAAGTTCATCAATCGGTTTTTTATCAACTGCGTAATATGCAGCACGCAGCAATTCACGTACATCGTACTTCGAGCCCCACACCTCCGGAACACCACGATCTACGTTCATAAGTGTGTAAACTGCTTCCATACCTGTACGGATGGAGTATTCTGTCGTAAAAATAGTGTCTCTCGGTGTCTCCGCAAACTGTCCCAGGAATGCAAAATTGACAGCACCTTCCGGAACAACAAGCGGACGATCACTTTCTTTTCTTGGCTGGAAGAAAGCATTGATGTATGGCATGAAGCAGGTTGTTGTATTGCAGCGATTTTTTGCCCAATCGTCAATCTGATCTGTCGGGACGCCAATGTGATAAAGCCACTCACGGCAAACTTCTTCACCTGTACAATCCCGCATTGCCTTCTTTACATAATTTCCTTCTTTATTCGTTGTAAGTGCATATACCCAGATCAAAACCGTATTTTTATCCTGTGCTTTAAACTGCGGCTGACGATTGATTGTCCATGAAAGATACCAGTTATCGGTACTATCCTTCACTGTCACAATTCCTCCGGTTGTTACTTTTCCTTCTCTCGGATCACGCTTGCAAATGCTGATAATCTTCTGGATAATCTCTTCATCCGAGGTTTCCACAGTTGCACTCATCCAGTTTGTTGCTTCAAAATCGTCGCAGAATTTATCCGGATTACCATACTCACCATTCTTTGCCTGTGCAGCAATATTCTTCCACAAATCCCACGATTCGCCTGTACCGTTTTTAATCAGGCTCAAATCCGGTGCTGTATTCTGATCTCCATAGCAGGAAGTATCTGTACAGCATCCATTTGTTATAAAGACCAGATCATCCTCAATCAAATCAATTGTACCCGGTTTTCCAGCCTTTTCATATATAATCTGTGTGGCAGTTTTTTTACCATTTTCATCTTTGATGACAACATTTTTGACATCCATGCCATATTCGACTGACACACCATGGCTTTCGAGATATTTTACAAGCGGAAGAATCATGCTCTCGTATTGATTGTATTTCGTAAAGCGGAGTGCGGAAAAATCCGGAAGTCCATCAATATGATGGCAGTATCTGCACAAATACCGTTTCATTTCCAGTGCAGATGACCATCTTTGAAATGCAAACATAGTCTGCCAGTATAGCCAGAAATTCGTGTCCCAGAAGGAATCCGGCAATATCTCACTGATTTTCTTATCCTCCAAATCCTTTTCCGGTGTCATAAACAACTTTGACAATGCCAGGGCTGAATCCTTATCAAGTGTAAATTTCTTATCTGTATGTGCATCCTGCCCGCATTTCTCAGAAGCCCTGCAAAGGGAGTAATTCGGATCATGCTTGTTTAACCAATAATACTCATCCAAAACAGAGACGCCCGGTGTCTCTATCGAAGGAACATCACGGAACATATCCCACATACATTCAAAATGGTTGTCCATTTCTCTTCCGCCACGCATATAGAAACCTTTTCGGACATCCTTTCTTCCATCGCAGCTGCCCCCGGCAAGATCCAGTTTCTCAAGGAGATGAATGTGCTCTCCCTTTACCTGCCCATCTCTCACCAGATAAAAAGCGGCTGAAAGCCCCGCTAATCCTGTTCCAATGATATATGCTGATTTCCGGTCAGCACCCTCCGGTTTTTCCGGTCTTGCAAATGCTTCATAAGTTCCTGCTGAATAATACATAATAAAAACCCTCCTTTTTGTTTAAACTGTGTCGTTTTCTTTGTTTCCATATGCACAGTATATCCACAAAATCTTTTTCCTACTATGCACAAAAAAAGAGAACTGTCATAGAAAGCGACAATCCTCTTACATTGCATCCATATACGACAAACCACAAGATTTGTCGTAATCAGCTCCTGTTCAGTTTTGCATTATTCAATGCATGTGCGAAAGATCCTTGAATCAATGCATTTAATCTTTCTATGATCTGTTTCGGATCCTCCTTCATTCCCTTATCAATCCATTCTAATACCAGACCAACAAACCCATATTTGTAAAAATCTGCAATGAATGCTTTATCCTCTTCCCGCACGACCATATCTGCCGCTTTTTCTTCGAGTACATTATATATTAGCTGATACGTTACTTTATACAAATAACGGTAAATATATCCTCGCGGAGCATTATGATAGATGTTGACAACAAAAGGTTCGTCCTTTTTCAGTAGATGAAATATTGCCAGAAATCCTTCCTGCCACGTATCATATGTTTTATTCTGTTTCAGAACATGATCTGCATCTGTTTCACAAATCCATTCAATCAACTCATATATATCATGAAAATGATAATAAAAAGTCTGACGGTTTATCCCACACTTTTCCGTAATGTCATTGATTGTTATTTTATCAATTGATTTTTCTAATAATAATTCCTTAAACGCAAATGCGATTGCAAACTTTGTCGTTGCCTTGCTCATGCTACCTGATCCCCCTATTCTTTACTTATATATTTTACCGTCATTGGGTGATTTTTGCAAATTCAAATTATTGTGGATTGTCTTCATGAAACAGATGATTGGACGGATCCTGAAGTCTGGAAGAAAGCCAACCCATCTCTCGGCATCACGGTTGGGATGGATAAGGTTATAATGGTCTCATAAATTAAGACACTTTTTCGGACAAATATTAATGAATCTGATATACTAAAATCAGTATGAAAGTGAGGATTCATCATTATGTCCAGACAAAGAAGAAACTTTAGTGCCAAATTTAAATCAGACCTGGTAATCGAGCTGCTTAAGGGCGAGAAAGATCTCAACACCCTTGCAACCGAGAATAACATCCAACCAAATCTGCTCCGCAATTGGAAGAAAGAATTCCTTAACAATGCCTCTGCAGTATTCGATGACAAGCGTCAGGAAAACCTCAAAGACAAGCTTGCTGAAGAACGCAAGGAAAAGGCGGAGTATGCGAAAAAGGTTGGTCAGTTAACCATGCAGGTTGACTGGCTCAAAAAAAAATCTGAAGAAATTTGTGGACCTGACTACGAGAGTAAGTTTAGTCCAAAACCTTTTGACTACTAAAGAAATCCCGGCATCTGTAGGAGCAAAACTGCTTGATATCAACCGTACAAGCATCTATTACAAGACTTCACCTGTATCAGACGAAGAACTGGCTTGTAAAGAGATTATCGACCATCTTCATACGGATAATCCAACCTGGGGTGCAAGGCAAATGTCTGCACAACTCAAAAACAGAGGTTATCATGTTGGGCGTCGTAAAGCACGCCGCTATATGAATGAGATGGATATTTACCCAATCTATCCTAAGATGAATCTTTCCAAGCGGATGCAACAGGCAAAGGGATGTCCTTATCTTCTTCGAAATGCCGTCATAGATGCACCAAATCAGGCGTGGTCTATTGACATTACATATATTCCAATCAGACACGGATTTCTGTATCTGACAGCTGTAATCGACTGGTACAGCCGTTGTATCGTAGGCTGGGAAGTCGATGATACCCTTGATACCAGAATGGTTATCAATGCTCTAAAAAAAGCATTTGCTGTGTCAAAACCACAGATTTTGAACTCTGATCAGGGTTGTCAGTTCACAAGTCAGAAATACATTGAATTTGTAAAAGAAAACGGTATCCGTCAGAGTATGGATGGAAAAAGCCGTTGGGCTGACAACATCATGATTGAGCGATGGTTCCGCAGCTTCAAGTATGAAGAAGCTTATCTGACGCTGTATAACAACATCAAGGATGCCAGAGTTGCTATTGGACGATATGTCCACACCTATAACTTTGAAAGATGCCATTCTGCCCTTGATTACAAAACACCGGCTGAATGTTACTACCCGGCAATGCTTTTGCCGTATGCAGCTTAATGCATATATGGATCTGGGGAGTGTTCCACTATCCTCCCCATGTTCCTTGTTACTTATCAACCATATCAGTTCATTATAAAAATCTTAGATTTTTGTCTTGACAACTGAGCCACTATAGGTAGAGGCCGCCTGCGAATCTGCCAAGCAGAATCCCGGTGAAGAAAATTCATTCAGACAGTTGCGACTGAACCAGTGGGTGAAGCAGGCTGTGCGCTGGATGCTATGAAGCTGACACTGGAACAAAGGCTGGCCCACAGCGGTCATCCAGTACTCCTCTGGATGATGGATAACATTTATATCCGTACTGATCCTGCTGGCAATGTAAAAGCAGACAAAGAAAAATCCACAGAAAAAATCGACGGTGCAGTTGCCACGATTATAGGACTTGACCGTGCGATCCGCTGTGGAAATAATACCGGTGCTTCTGTCTATGATGACAGAGGGATCTTATTCCTATAACCCCTGCATACTTTACCTTATAATACGCATACTATTAAGTGGAAATCCCCTTAATGTGTTGCTGTTTCCCTTATTTTGTTGTAATATTTAAGGGAAAAATCGGAGGTGAAGGAAATGAGAACTTTTAATTACTCTGAAATCAAGAAGCAAAAGTGGGATTCAGATGTTCTTAGCTTAATTGCAGCAATTTATAAAGAGGCCGGTAAACAGGAAATGTACCTGAAACAACGTCCTGAAGAATTAGAAAAACTGGTTGAGATTGCTAAAATACAAAGCACCGAGGCATCAAACGCAATTGAGGGAATTGTTACAACAAGCACTCGTATCAAGCAGATTGTAGAAGAAAAAACAACACCAAAGAACTGTGATGAGCAGGAAATTGCAGGGTATCGCGATGTTCTTAATATTATTCACGAAAGCTTTGATGCAATTCCTATCACACAGAATTATATTTTACAGCTTCACAAAATATTGTATAGCCACATGAATAATCCTATGGCCGGAAGAACTAAAAGTGTACAAAACTATATTAGTGCCACCTATCCAGATGGCCATGTAGAAACTCTGTTCACTCCACTTGCTCCATACGATACTCCACAAGCTTTAGATAGAATATGTGAGGAATATAATCGTGTCATTGGAAATATGGAAGTTGAACCCCTGATTGCAATTCCAATCTTCATTCATGACTTTCTTTGCATCCATCCGTTCAATGATGGAAATGGACGAATGAGCCGTTTGCTTACAACACTTCTGTTATACAGAAATGGCTTTTATGTTGGCAAGTATATTTCATTGGAAGCTAAGATTGCCAAGAACAAGGATCTGTATTACGACGCACTTGGTCAGGCACAGATTGGCTGGCATGAAGGGACAGAGGCCCCAGTGCCATTTATCAAGTATTTGCTTGGTACTGTTCTTGCTGCATACAAAGATTTCGAAGAACGTTTTGAACTTGTTGAAACAAAGTTGCCAGCTCTCGAAACAGTCAGACGAGCAACCTTACACAAAATAGGTCGCTTCACAAAGCAGAATATTCGTGAGCTTTGCCCTTCGCTTAGCGTCAGCTCTATAGAGGGCTCACTAAGAAAATTAGTCGCATCTGGTGAACTAAAACGTGAAGGCTCAGGAAAGAACACTTGCTATTTTAGAATAAAATAATACCATTAAGTATTTTATATTTCCCTTAAACATTTCCATTTTTTAAGGGAAAGTCACCGTGATTAAGGTTAAGCATCTGCAAATGCAGGTGCTTTTCTTTGCTCAAATTTAGGAAGGAGTGTGATTATTATGAGCATTTTAAGCGGACTATTCCGGTCAAGAGACAAGCCCACCAACAGCACTAACGGCAGCACTTACCGTTTCCTGTTTGGTGGCAGTAATTCCGGTAAAGCGGTGAATGAGCGAAGTGCCATGCAGATGACTGCCGTCTACCCTTGCGTCAGAATTCTTTCCGAGTCTATTGCTGGCCTGCCGGTTCATGTTTATCAATACACCGACTCCGTCAGCAAGGAAAAGGCTATCAAGCATCCGCTGTATCACCTGATACACGATGAACCAAATCCGGAAATGACATCCTTTGTCTTCCGGGAGACCCTGATGACGCACCTGCTTCTTTACGGAAATGCCTATGCGCAGATTATTCGAAATGGCAAGGGCGAAGTCATCGCACTCTATCCATTGATGGCCAACCGAATGAGCGTAGACCGTGACGATAAAGGCCATGGGACGAGGAAACAGTATTGATGTCAGGTTGCCCCCCCGATAGTTCTCGGGAACAAATCGACTAACCGCTTTCGTCCCGGTTATTATCATTAGTTCTCGGAAACAAATAGCAGTTTTTTAATTCTTTCAAAAGACATCTGCTATTAGTCTTTTTTAGGATACTTCCATATTGTAATTAATTCATCTGATAGCATTTCTGCTCTGGCTAAAATTTCATCTTCGCCCCATTTGCTTACAGTTGTCAAATAACTGCTAATTTTTATTGGTGTGTGTCTATATCCTATGGCATTTCCTGCCTTGTCAGTACAATCAACTTTATCCGAGAACCTCTTATTCTGATACTCAGAATTATACCCAGTTAATGTAAGATTGCCAATTGTATGGACATAGGTTTCATGAATTCGATTCGCATCTGCTCCAAGGTCAGATTTCCAATCATCAGACAGTGTTTGCGGCATAATATGTTCAATTGTATACTCCGAAGTAGGAACATACTCTTTTCTTCTATTATTCTCAAGTTTATCCAGAATTGTTTTAGTCCTGGAAGAACTTAATGAATAAATTTTTAGGGTTTTGAGCGTGTCCTTAATTTCAGTATCACTTGGCATTCTCTGTGCCCAAGTCAACGAAAAGAGATTTGCTTTAAATGATTTTAACTGATTGGTAGCATTAAGGCTCTTCAGCATAGAAATACAGACTGGTCCAGCAGTATTAGTTGGCAATGCACATATAGCTCTACGCATCCAATACGATTCCATAATTGTAAGAATTTCAACAACATCGTCATCAGCGATGAGGCCATCATTTCTGTCCGAGAGAAGTTTTAAGATTGCTGGAGTAATCTTAAACTGTCCTGTCTTCCGGACCTTAAATAAGGCTCTTTGTATACGTGTGCCTTTATCAGAAGCGGTATTCCATTCTGTATAGTACTTAGAATACTGATGGATTTGTTTTACAATTCCTTCTGTTCCAGCAGCTTTGTTCTCATAGTAGTAATTTTTGAATACATCATAATAATCTCCAACTAACTGCCGCTGCAAAACAGACGTCATATAATAATTGAAGAAACTTTCAAATTGAGAAGACTCACCAGATTCCATTCCGAGAGCTTTCTCCATAGGATGCCAATATTCCAGATACAGTTTTGTCTGCTTTGACGGCTCGACTGTCATCAGGAGAAAATTGCGAATTTTGTCAGCAGTAGAAAGCGGCAATCCTGTACTATTCACCGTCTCAAATACTAACTGTGCATTATCTTCGGGAACAAGACAGATGTCGACTAATCTCAGCTTTTTTATTCCATCATACACCAATTGAGGTTCAACATTACTGTCACAAAGAGCCTTGTAGATGATTCCATAATTCTCGAAAATCTTGCTCCTTTTAATATCATCCGGCTTAGTTCGATTTTCAAGAAGTTTCATCCATGCATAGAAGTCTTCTTCATTTAACCTTACTTTGTAATATGTATCCCCAGTCTCGTCCTCATTTGTCAGATATCTGCGAGACAATTTTTCTAATGATGTGGTTGCTTTATTATAATCAGCATCATCAACTATTTTCGCTCTTGTGTAGTCCCCAAGAGCAAGTAACACAATTGAGATTGTAGTAAGACGCTGCTGTCCGTCAATCACCAAATATTCCTTTACTGCGGAAGCATGCATCGCGTCCTGCTTTGCAAGATAGATGACAGAGCCAATAAAATGACAAGGCCTTTCATTATCTTTTGCCACCTTTAGAATGTCATCTATCAATTTTAAGCAATTATCCTTCTTCCAGCTATATTTTCGCTGATAAATAGGAACATAGTATTGAGCCTCTGCCCCTAAAAACTTTGTCAATTCTGTATCTATCGCTTTCATAGTGTGCTCCTTTATTGCCCATTCCATCACATCATGCTCTTAAGGATTACAGATGCAATGTTTTTTCCCTCACGCCAGTCACTTCCAGTCTTAGCAATCGTGGTTTTATATCGTCCATCGCCGTAATAGGTGAGTCGATAATGCTTACCTTCCTCAGTAATCTCAAAGCCCAATTCTAAAAGCTGCTGACGCATTGAAGCCGATAAGGTTTTGTAATCCTTAAACAAAATCTTCACGGTGCGTTCTCTTTCGTCTCGAATATTCTGATAATCGTTAGCATTAAGCACATCAGTCAGAGCATCCCATCTTCTTGTCTTCTCACCAAGATTTTTGAGTTTCTCAGCAATAGCGTCCAGAATCATCTCTCTGATTTCGCCTTGATAAAATTCTTCCTCTTCGCCCAAATACAGTATCGGCATATTATCTGCACTACTCATTTTAGAACGCAACCCTTGGTTCTCGTAAGTAAGGATTTCATTTGCATGGGTCAATTCTTCAACCTGTTTTTTCAGCTTTTGAATGTCCTCGTCTACAGATTCAATCAGTTCATCTGCTTCTGCTGCCACGCGGTTTTTCTCAGATTCAGCCGCCAGCAATTCTGCACCTCTCATACTCAATCGATCTCTAAGAAGTGCATTATTTACGCCTTGCCAAGTATACAGCTTATCCATCATTTGAGCGTTGCAGTACTGAATTACACTACGAATAACCTTTTCAGACAAAACAGCATCAATTCCATCGTATGCACGATATAGATACTTCTTATGACCATATGCACTATTGGGGAAGTATACACCGATAGCGCCGTTGAATTCATTTTTGTTATCACACTGCCGACGGATTCTTTCGTTCAGCCATGTACCTTCTTCAACAAGCACATGGGCAACACCTTTCAACCTTCCAGATAATTTCCAAATATCCACCGGATCTTCACCGTAGTATGTTTTGGAGATATACACAACAGGGAGTCTATACCTTGAAGTGCCATTGATTACATCCGTCAACAAGTCGACATTATCAGCTTTAATGAAAATCGGCTTGCGGAGCATTGGCAAAATTCCATCATCCTTCAAATAGCCGTGTTCTATCAGTAGAGTGATAAAATGCGGTGTAGAAAAGGTTGGGTCAACGGCCAGCGCCTCTTCCAAATAACTACGATCGAGTTGAATAGACATTCTCATGTCATTAAAATTCATAACGTAGTCGGTATCCCAGACCACACCATCTGCTTCGGTTTTTTCATAGCGAACCGCGATGATGTTCTCATTTCGGTATTCCTCGATAGCAAGCCACAGTGTCTCGGTACCATATCGGACATTTCGTTCGCCATTCCATTCGATACCTTGAATTATATTTTCTTCATGAGGACTGCCCTGATTCCACTCCAGAACCAGCTGGATAAAGGAGTCCTTTGTCATTGTATCATTGATTTCAAGTAGCGTAGAAAATAACAGCATATGACATCTTGCCTCCGTATTTTACACAGAAAGAGACATGAGATTCTTTCTCAGAGCCTGTCCCTCAATAGGAACATAGCAGGAATCTACAATAAGTTCTCTTCCCAGAATATCTTCCAGTGCAATGGTCTGCCATGTTTCCAGCAGAACCGGGTTGTTTTTCAAAATTGTGTTAATATTCTCAAGCACCAGCGGACTGCTCAGTTTATCGAGCATCGCACGACCATCGGTAATGTTTCCGGCTGAATCAACGATATTTGCATGGGCAATCTTCCAGAGTTTTTTCTCACTGAGGAGTCTAAGGATAAAGGCATCCACAAACTCTTTCTGTGCCTCTTCTTTTGTATTTTTTAAACTATTTTCTGTCACATAATTTACTTTATTATCCCAGGATTTTCTTATTTGCTCACAACTATATGTTTTTCCTTTTTCACTTTCGTAACACTGCAAATAATTCTTTCCGAATGATTTCTTAATAATAGGCATATCACCATTCTCCTCTACTCACATCACTTCTACCCAATAATCTCCATATTCTTTATATTTTATTAGCATGATGACGATATCCGAACGAAACAGCTTATACATTCCACTTATTCAACTAATTCATTCCCTGCCCTCTTAACTTTGTATTTTTTGCCTGATTTTCAAAAATTCAATCCTCCTACAAGTCCGTTCCTAACTTCGGTAAATCATTTAAACTTACTGTTTCCAATGTCTGCAACTGCTGTACAGCTAATTGCCGGAGTAATTCCATTCTCTCTTTTTGCATCTTCCCCTGATTAATCAATACTGCATTATAACTTTCCAAATTTGCAAGCACCAACAACTGATTTAGAGTTGCCACATCCCGCATATTCCCTTTTGCTGCTGAATTTTCATCTTTCCACTGTTTCGCTGTCTTACCAAACAAAACAACATTCAACATATCCGCTTCATTGGCATAGGTATATGCCACCTGCGCAGGTGTTAATTCTGGTGGAATCAAATTATCCTTAATTGCATCTGTATGTATCCTGTAATTTAGTTTAGATATTTCTCTGTTTAAGTTCCAATTCAAAGATAACCGGCTATTCTCATCTGCCTTTAATCTCCTGTAATCCTTCATGATATATAACTGGAATTCTGGAGAAATCCACGTTACAAAAGACATAGCAATATCACTATGAGCATATGTTCCGCCATAACGTCCCGCTTTTGATACAATACCAATCGCATTCGTAGTTTCTATCCATTTCTTTGGTGACATTGTAAATGCGTTTGCTCCTGCCTGCTTTCTAACCCCCTCGAATTCGAGGGGGTTAAAATCTGGATTGTGCAGCCTTTCCCATAATCCCAAAAATTCTATTACATCTCGATTTCTCATCCAATTTTGTATAACCGCTGTTGGGTCATCACTTTTATATCGAGCGATATCTGTCAATGAAATAAATTCATTTTCAAAGTCCTGCGTGTAAATTCCGATATCTATCCCATTGGCATGAATCGTTTCTTTTATTACCTTTCCCATTGCACCTCCTACAACCATGTCCAATATGTTCTTCTTGTTACTAACATCTTACTTAAAGTCTTTTACTTCTTACTTTCATCTTCCCACATCTTCTGATACTTTTCTGCTGCACACATCTTCAACCAATGGCAAATAGACACCATACGCTTCTTGATAAAGTTTACTGATTTTCTCCGCAATCTGATATGTACTTTCTTCCATCAAATCACCTCAAAATATTTAAGAGCATCCTTTATTGCCTCCACTTTCTCTTTCGGTGGATGCTTTCTCGGTTGGTTCAATTCTTCCACAGCATTAGAGGCATCATACATGGTCAGCCCCAGAGACCTTTTTACTTCTGCGATATATGCAGTATGTACCTTGAATCCATATTTCTTCTCAACATACTCCTGTATCATTTTATATGTGATTTTCGGTTTCGGCTGATATTTCTTCGCTCGTTCCGCAATTGCATTCAACGATATCTTATCATCATCTTCTCCAAATTCCACTTTCACATTAATCTTGCTATCTGGTGACTTGTGGGACAGAAGCACAATACTTTCTACATGAACGGTCTCACAGAACTGATCGACTGCCGTCATCTTCTCCACCCGGTATCCCGCCATCTGCATCATCTCAAGATCCCGTGCAAGACTGGTCATCTTGCAGGAAATATAAACGATCCTGTCCACTCCATACTCAAGAATTTTAGGCAGTGCTTTCGGATGGATACCATCTCTCGGCGGATCAAGGACGATCACATCCGGCTTCTCCTCGATCTCGTCCAGCACCTTAAATACATCGCCTGCTATGAATTTACAATTAGAAAGTCCATTGCGGAGAGCATTTTCTTTTGCAGCTTCTACTGCCTCCTCGATGATCTCCACACCAATCACTTTCTTTGCAACCGGAGCCAGCACCTGACCGATCGTTCCGGTTCCACTGAACAGATCAAAAACTGTCTTATTCTCAATATCTCCGATGTATTCCCGGACAGTCTCATACAATACCTCTGCTCCCCTGGAATTTGGCTGGAAGAAAGAAAACGGGGTGATCTTAAACTGCAGTCCGAGCAGCTTTTCATAAAAGAAATCCTGACCATAAAGGATTCTTGTCTCATCACTTTTTACAACATCTGAAAGTGAATCATTCAGGATATGAAGGATTCCTACGATCTTTCCTTCCAAAGGAAGCTCCAGTAACTGTTCTTTTAATTCTGTCAGGTCATGCTCTTCCTGCGTAGTCGTTACAAGGTTCACCAGAATCTCTCCGGTCGTATCCCCCCGTCTCAGAAGTAAATGCCGCAGATATCCGGTATGCTGCATTTTCTTATAATAGCTTACATTCCACTCCCTGAAATATGCAAGAACACAGGAAAGGATCTGATTCATATCCCGATGGACCAGTTGGCAGTCTGCTGCTGTCAGGACATCATATGTGCTTCCTTTTTTATGCAGTCCGAGAGAAAGCGGACCGTCCTTATATTCATCTCCAAAAGAAAACTCCATTTTATTACGATAATGAAACTCTTTTGGACTTTCTTTTACACTCTCAAAAATATAATCGCCCTTTACGACAGGATCCATGATCCGATGGATCTGTCCCTCTTTCATCTTTACCTGTTCTTCATAGGACATAGTCTGGTACATGCATCCACCACAGGCCGGGAAAATACTACAGACCGGCTCCCTGGTCTCCAGCGGTGATTTTTCCAGCACTTCCAGAAGTCTTCCTTCTCCATTTCCCCGCTTAAATTTATTGATCATAAAGCGGACTTTCTGACCCGGGATACCATTTTTCACCGTGACATATTTTTCTTCCTCCGGAATATAAATCATTCCCTTATTCGGGAAATCCACTCTCTCGATTATGCCTTCATAGATCTGTCCTTTTTTCATTATTTCCTCCCAACAAACAAAACAGACAGGGTGTACTCCAACCGTCACATCCTGTCTGTATTCTTCTTACTGTGCTATTACCATCTTGAACTTATACCTGAACTTATACCTGATCATCCTCATCGAAATAATCGTCAAAATCGTCATCAAAATCATCTTCAAAATCTTCCAGATAATCCGGTGTCACAAAACGGAATACCGCATATGCAATGGCTGCGATTCCTGCAATCGCACCAATAATTGCAAGTACCCATACAACCGCATTCTTCTGCTTCTCTGCCTCGTTCTTATGCAGGATTTCTTTTAATTTTGATTCAGCGATCATATCCTCTAATTTTTTATTCATATCTGCACATCCTTTCTAACCTCTCACAGGTTACGACTGATTTTTGTATATTATAACACTTAAGCTCTGTTATTACTACCGCTTTCGGAGATTTTTCCTAAAAACTCTGTCCCGGTTCTCACATCATAATCATCTTTTCTGATCGGCTGACAGTCCACAAACCTATGAAATCTTTACCAGTTTTGCGAACTTTGCAAACATCTTCCTGACTCCTGCACTGTCAAAATCCACCGTTACTTCATAATCTCTGCCACCGGACCGAATCTCAAGAACGGTTCCCTCCCCAAACTTCACATGACGCACCCGGTCTCCTTCTGCATAATCAGGACTGCCACCTGATCCTGCTGCAAGCTGGCTGCCTTTTTGAAGAGATGCCAGTCCCTGGCTGCTCTTACCCGAAGAAACTCCGCTGCTTTTTCCTGCCCCGTTGCTATAAGCCGCACCGAAAGCCCTTGCCCGGAATGCTTCTCTTGCATGTGCATATGTATTCTGCTGTACCGGCACTTCCGTCTCTGGTTCAATCCTGCGGCTTCCTGTATCCAGAAGTTCTGCCGGAATTTCCTTAATAAAACGTGAAATCTTATTATACTGGGTCTCGCCTCTGACCATCCTTCTTCTTGCACAGGTAAGCGTCAGCTCCTGCTCTGCTCTTGTAATCCCCACATAACAAAGCCGTCTTTCTTCTTCAAGATCATCTCTGTCGTCTGATGTGATCGTCATATAACTTGGAAACAAGCCATCTTCCATTCCTGCCAGATATACATGAGGGAACTCCAGCCCTTTGGCACTGTGCAGTGTCATAAGGACAACATAATCCTGTTCTTCATCCAGACTGTCAATATCCGCAACCAACGCCACTTCTTCCAGAAAAGCACTCAATGTAGCCGGTTCATCTCTATCTTCTGCTGCCTCTTCGTATGCGGCTGCCTTATTGATCAGTTCATCAATATTTTCCTTTCTCGCCTGTGCATCCTCTTTATCCTCGGAATCCAGACTCTCCATATATCCCGTCTTTTCGATCACTTCCCGCAGCAGATCCGTAATGCTCATCTGTCCGGTAAGTCCTTTAAAATATTCGATCAGAGCTGCAAAAGAATCCAGCTTTGCTGCACTTCTTCCGATTCCAGGGATCAACTCGGGAGCCATCAGCGTCTCATAAAATCCAAGCCCACGTTCTGCAGCAGACTCCTGGATCCGGTTGATCGTAGTCAGACCAATGCCCCTTTTTGGCACATTAATGATTCTTCGTACCGCAATATCATCCATTCCATTATCAATCGTCTTTAAATACGCAAGCAGATCCTTGATCTCCCGGCGGGCATAAAAGTTGACACCGCCCACAATCTTGTACGGGACATTCATCGCAACAAATTTTTCTTCCAAAAGACGGGACTGTGCATTCGTTCTGTAAAGCACCGCGTGGTCATTATATGATGCTCCTGCCCTTACTTCCTTTTTTATATCTTCTGCAATAAAATCCGCCTCATCATATCCTGTATCAAACTGCCTTAAATGAACCAGCTCTCCCTCCCCGTTGGCAGTCCATAAAGTCTTTTCTTTCCTGCCTTTATTATTGGCGATCACCCGGTTCGCTGCATTCAGGATATTGCCCGTGGAGCGGTAATTCTGCTCCAGCTTTATGACACAGGCATCTGAAAATTCATGCTCAAAATCCAGAATATTGCGGATATTCGCTCCACGAAACTTGTAGATCGACTGGTCATCATCTCCCACCACGCACAGATTCCGATACTTTCCGGCAAGCAGTCTTACAAGCTGGAACTGCACTGTATTCGTATCCTGATACTCATCGACCATAATATAGCGAAACCGCTCCTGATAATTCTCCAGCACATCCGGCTGCGTCTGCAGAAGCTGAACCGTCTTCACCAGCAGATCATCAAAATCCAGTGCATTATTCGCCTTCAGTTGTGCCTCATACTCACGGTATACTTTTGCAATCTTCAGCTTTGCAAAATCTCCTCCTGCATTCAGTTCAAACTCATCCGGAAGGATCAGTTCATTCTTGGCAGAAGAAATCGCCGACATAAGGCTTCTCTCTTTAAAAACCTTTGTATCAATGGCGACCTTTTTACAGACTTCTTTCATCAGAGTCTTCTGGTCGTCTGTATCGTAGATCGTAAAACGGTTATCATAACCAAGCCGGTCTATAAATCTTCTTAAAATCCGCACACACATCGAATGAAAAGTGCTTACCCAGATGCTTTCCGAGCCAAAACCCACCAGGGAATCCACCCTTTCTCTCATCTCTCCTGCTGCCTTGTTCGTAAACGTGATCGCCAGGATATTCCACGGATTCACATTCCGCTCTTCGATCAGATATGCGATCCTGTGCGTCAGTACCCGGGTCTTTCCCGAACCTGCACCCGCCAGGATCAACAGAGGTCCATCTGTATGATATACCGCCTCTCTCTGGGGTTCGTTCAATTTATCATAAATACTCATAAAACTGCTCTCCTATCTACTGATTATGCCTCTGCATACCCATCATTTGTATCTTCCATTATCGAACATACATTCTTGATTGTCAAGTCTATGTTATTCTTAATTTCGTCGAGATCATTCTGTTACTGTTCCTCTGCATTATTCTGAGTTTTTACTTGCCATATAGTTTTAAATACTATATAATGAGTCTATTGAGGTGATAACATGACTATAGATATGAATGATATGCTTAACAGCATTTTAAATGAACTTTCCCATCTTCAATATGTGCATCCGGGTGACATCCCGAATATTGATCTTTATATGGATCAAGTCACTACTTTTATGGATGAACAGCTCGCTTCTACCAAGCGATATAAAGAGGATAAGATCCTTACCAAGACCATGATCAACAATTATACAAAGAACAATCTTCTTCCGCCGCCTGTGAAGAAGAAGTATTCCCGGGAGCATATGCTGCTTCTCATTTTTATCTACTATTTTAAAAGTATTTTGTCGATCAAAGATATCGAAACGGTACTAAAGCCATTGACGGAAAAATATTTCTCCGGAAATGATACAATGGAACTTTCCTCTATTTATGAAGAACTCTGCCACATGGAAAAAGAACGGCTCGACTCGCTGAAAGACAGCGTATCTTCCGCTTATGATAAGGCAGGAGAAGCTTTTGACCAACTTCCTGACGGAGAAGACAGGGATACTCTCCAGAAGTTTGCTTTTATCTGTAATCTCAGTTTCGACGTATATCTGAAAAAGATGATGATCGAACGGATTATTGATGATATCGCAGCTCCTTCTTCTAAGAATAAGAAGGACTGATATTTAAAAAAAGACACGTTCCAATGGTTGCAGCCACAGGTTCGTGTCTTTTGTATTCTGCGTCCGAAGATCCCCGGCCAAAGATCCGCTCATACTTTTCTCCGAACTATCTTTCCACTTTCTATTCTTCTGCAGTTGATGAATCTTCTTCCTTTTCTGTAAGTCCGATTCTCTCAAAGACCATATCATATCCGTCATTTCCGTAGTTCAGTGAACGGTTGACTCTGCTGATCGTTGCTGTAGACGCTCCGGTCTTCTCTGCTATCTCAAGATATGTCTTTTGCTCTCTGAGCATCCTTGCCACTTCAAAACGCTGGGAAAGCGAAAGCAGTTCGTTGATCGTACAGATATCTTCAAAAAAAGTATAACATTCTTCTTTATTTTCAAGGCTTAAAATGGCATTAAAAAGATAATCAACCGCCTCAGTCCTTATTTTCTTGCTCATGAAACCAATCTCCTTTTCACCCTCGTTTAATTACTGTTACATTTTAGCACACTAAATTTGTAAAGTCTACTACTTTATTTTTTCCATTCCTCGACAGTTTCCATCTATATCTTTGATTTTTCCATTGTCCAAACTGACACAAAATGCTATAATACTTCTGTTATTAATTTTGTCATTGACAAGGAGAGGAGTACATAATTAATATGAAGTGTCCATCATGTGGTAAAGAACTTGAGCGTATGAAAAGACAAGTCGGCACAACGGAATCCGGAGATCCGATCTTCAACGAATATGCAGTCTGCCGTGACTGTAAGAAGCAGTGGAATCTCGACAGGCAGCGTGCCAGGAAAATAGCTGCAAAAAAAGAGGCTGAACAGGCAGAAGCAAAGCCAGTCGATAAAGCTGAAAGCAAAGTCGCTGTCAGACCTGCTGAATCATCCGTATCCAAGAAGGGTGCAGCAGAAGAAAGCCCGGCTGCCAAAAAGCCTCCAGTCAAAAGATCTGCTGCCGGCTCTGACGCTGAAAAAGTAAAGGAAACCGAAAAGAAAGCCGGAGCAAAACCTGCGAAAAGACGCAGACTGACAGACGCAGAAGGAAAACCTGTACGTCCGAAGGCTTCAAGACCGATCAGTAATGATGAAACTGCTGAAATTTCCGAGAAACCGGAAAAAAGACCAGTCAAAAAGAAAGTCAGACCTGCTTCTACAGAAGAACCGCTTTCCACAAAGACGCCAGGGGAGAAAAAGGCGTCCGCAAAGAAACCGGTCAAGAAGCGTCATCCTGAAGAAGCTTCTGATACTAATAAAGCTTCTGATGAGCAGAAATATGGAAATATTCCTGCAGAGCAGGTTCGTACAAAGCGTGAAAAGGCAGTACGCAAAGGATATGAAGAGATGCTTGCGACAGATCCTGACAGCAAATTTGCCAAAAAGAAGAAAAAGGACGAAGATCCTGATGAGAAGAAAGTAAAAGATACAAAGAAAAAAGAGCAGTACGACGATGAGTATGATGATGATGAGTACGAATATGATGATGTACCAAGATTCAGACCTGCCCGTATCATCCTTGGTATCCTATCACTTCTCGGTTTCGGATATCTGATGTACAGAGGATTTACACTTGGACTGAGCAGCACCTCTTCAGACGGTTCTGCTACTTCCGGTATGGTTTATGTGATTTTGGCACTCTGCATGCTGGTTTCAGCTCTGCTGTATTTCATCATGGTGAATCGTTATACGATCTTTGCATTCCTTGCACCAATGCTGTTCTATCTGGCAAGTGCCGGATTTGCATTCCTGAAACGCGGAAGCGAACTGGAACTGCTGATTGTTGCCGGTGTAAGTGCTGCTTTCGCAGTCATCTCACTGATTCTTGGTATTGCCTCCAGAGGCGGAGATTATTACTATGAAGATGACGACGAGGACGAGGATTATGAAGATCCTTTCGAAGACGAACATGATAACTGATCTTACTCAGATTGTTGAGCTCAAATAAATTACAGAATGATGATCGGGGAATATCCCCGACAAAAATCCATCAATCCGGCAGATAGTCCGATTGATGGATTTTTTATATGAGAGAGCTTTTTATATGAAAGATTTTTTTATCAGATCCATCAACATGATAATCGCTCCCCCGTTCTTTCATTTTTTATCTTCCAGCACTGAGGATCTGCCCCGTAAAAATCACCATTCGTTCCATTTGCTACTGCCGGACAACCTCTGCACCACGCTTTCAGCTCGCATTTACTACATTTTATAAATCGGTCATATTCTCTGTATTTTTCCATCTGACAGACCCATACATCCGCCAGTCTGTCCTCAAATATATTGGCAATCCTGCTGTCCGTCACTCTCCGGCACGCCATCACGTCTCCATTGGATGCATTTCTGAACATCAGACGTACAAATGGACCTACAAAAAATATTTGCAGTAAAAGTGCTGTCGGGAAACATAAACATGCAGAATACCCTCATTGCGGTAAATACAATACTTTGAATTTTAGTTTTTGGCATTTTCTTCTCTCCTGGTATGATGTAGTCATAGACCAATAAGGTCATCCACATCATATTCTCTAATCTATATCCTGGTTGGTAAGAGGATTCTCCTCCATAATCACTCCAACCATAGATACGTGTATAAGTTACATACATTTTTGTATGATTATTCACTCCTAGACTATGTCTGTTACATAAGGTATTATTTTCCATTGGATAGGGAAAAGGACGATTTTCTCCTAGGGAGCTGGCTTATGTCCAGTAATACCCGTAACTTAAGACTGTCATTCCATCAATGAAAATTTATGTTTTAGGCTGGTTGGGAGCAATTAAGCTATACCCGTATAACGCACCAGGTAGTGTATTCATTGTTTTTTATGGAACCCTATCGGAAGGAGCATATAATGCATAACAAAAACTATATTTCCGTCGGCATTGATGTCGGTTCAGCTTTTAGCTTTATGACAATTCTTGCGCCAGACGAAACAGTGATCTTGAAACCTTTCAAGATTACTCACAATAATAAGGATTCTTTGGAACGAGCTGTTTCTGAAATTAAAAAAGCAGAAGAGCTGTATTCCTTAGAAAGTCGCACCTTTCTAGAATCCACTGGGATTTATCATTTCCCGCTCTTCTGCTATCTTGTTGATTGTGGTTTTAACGCGTCCATAATCAATCCTATTATTACACATTCTACTAAGAATGGAAATATCAGAAAAGTAAAAAATGATAAAATCGATTCTAAAGGTATTGCCAAACTAGGATTATCAAAAGATATTCCTGTTTCCCAGTTCCCAGCAAAGCTGGTTCTTGAACTGCGTAGCCTTACCCGTAAGTATTACGATTTAACTGATGAGCGTTCTGCTCATATCAATAAACTTAAAGGAGACCTGCATACCGTGTTTCCTCAGTATCTTGACGTTTTCTGTGATGTTACCGGCAAGACCTCAACAATGATTCTTCGCCAGTACGGTACTCCAGACAAGATACTTCGTGGTCATAAGAAGACCATGATTGAAAAAATATCAAAAGCTTCACGAAAAGGTCTTGCCAAAGCTTCTGAAAGATATGAGAAACTCTGTGCTGCAGCTAATGCTGCAAAGACATTTGGATGTCAAATAGACAGTATCTACTTCAATATCTTTTTAACTTTGGACCTTGTTGAAAAGCTTGATTCTGCTTTGGATTCCATACTGAATCGTATTAGGCAGCTGATTACATTCAATAAAAACGAGAAGTTTATTCAGCAGATTAAACTTTTAAATACAATCCCAGGTGTTGGCTTTCTGACTGCTGTAACAATCATGTGCGAAATAGGTGATTTCTCAGCATTCCGTAATCCAAAACAACTTTTTGCTTACTTCGGATTAGATCCTGAAGTAAATGAATCTGGAAAATTCGTTGGCACTCAGTTACATATGAGCAAACGTGGCTCCAGAATCGCGCGCCGTGCTATCTTTGCAGTAGCACTCGCCTCCATTCGTACAAAACGTAATGGAGAGGGCATCAATCCATACCTCCGTAAGTATTACGAATTAAAGTCTGGACAAAAGCCTAAGATGGTTGCAATCGGTGCTGTAATGCATAAAGTCTGCAACATCGTATTTGCTGTTCTTCGTGATGAAAAGGCATTTGAGCTTCGGTCACCAGAAGAACACTGTAAGCAGTATCAAAGACCTGCTTTAGCAGCTGCATAAAGATGCAGCTATATAAAACCATAGGAGCTTCTTGACGAAAATCCAAGTGATTTACGTTTGTTAAAGTTACTCATTTTTAGGTTTCAAAACATAAAAGAAAAATATCTATTTTTTGTCTTTTAGGTATTGACTATAACTAGCTGGTCTTTACTTGTATGAATAGCCTGGAATATCTTATATATCAAAAAAGTACGCTTTCTTGACATATAAAAACGACATCAAATACATCGCAGCTATCAGACATGGGCCGCAATAATATTTAATGTCGTTATTATTTCGCTATTTCATTTTTGCACGATGCTTATTGTATCACATTTTTTTCTGAAATATAAGCAAAATTTTACTCTGCATCAAAATCTGCTTCAAATACACCTTCCGGTGCTTTCATAGTCAGAATTCCAAGATTAAACTCTTCATCTTTCACCGTAATATGGTATTCAAAAACTACATCATCCTCAAATTTTGACAGCAGAAGATACTCTCCATTTTCTTTTCCTTCGATCTGGTCACAAATATCATTATATACCTTTGCTCCTGAAATCTCTCTCGGATAGCCGGAAGCTTTTATTTTCTGCTCGATGATCTGATATAACTCGTCCATTTTTCATCCTCGTCTTTCTTCTTAAGGTCAGCCTGCTTCTTTCACTGCCTTTGATATATTATTTTTATGATGCCAGGGATTGTGGGAGTGCGTAGCACGGAGCAATCTGTAGGCATCAAAGTCGGGGGCTTTTGACCCCGACATCTTTTTACTTTGCCCGGATCATCTGTACTACTGCCACTACAATCACGATCACCATCGCACCCAGCATGATGTACATAGGCCAGACAGGGAATCTCGTTACCAGGCTGCTGACTCCTACATCGATAAATAATCCCGTAGTAAGAATCTTTATTGCTCCCAGCATTACCAGTGCTATTTTATACAGCCTTTCTTTATTCTCCTCTGTGACAGCTACCGGGAAGTTCCATATAGACGGAACTTTTTCAATCAGAGAGAGCAAAAGCAAAATGACTGTTGCCGCAATCACCTCAATCCAAAGAATTCCTTTGCCCCCATAACTATCTGCTATTCCTGCAGCGTTAAAATGAGTCGGAACTGTTCCGGGGATCCTGCTCCAGATACATACAAGAACAATAACATATGCAAGTAACATACATAAACTGACTAAATTTGAAATTCTGCGGATCATCTTCATAGCACTCCCTCCTTTTAGGGATACTATAGCACCAGTATTTTCTTTTTACAAGTATCCGCAAACATGATTATATCCTGGTCGAATCCTGTGTTCCCCAAATCCCTCTTGCAACTACTGACACTGCACCAAATAATACACCCGCTACCGGCCACAGAATCCAGGTATAATCCCACCGCACACTCAGGAAACTCCATCCAAGATAGATTGCTGTAGCAATACACCAATAAGCAGTTGAATAGATTTCAAACTTTTTCTTTACAGCCTTTTCCTTTTGGGAATATTCTCCCTCCTGAAGCAACATATCGTAACTTCCATTGATCGTACTGACACGTACAATTAAAAACACACCCACTGCAACAAGCAAAAGGAGAATTGACACATCACTTGTAATCATATACTCCGGTTGTTCCATCGCAATTCCGATCAAAAGAGGAATAACCGCCAGAATGCAGAAAACAACTCCCAGGATAATCCCTCTTGTATAAGTACCTTCATAATTCTGCTTCTTTTCTTTTACCAGTCCTTTTACTCCATAAGCAGTTTCAATCAGTTCCTTTTTCAGATACTCATATGCTTTTCCGCGAATCCCATAAGAAATAAAAATAGCAACTGCAAGGGAAACCATCACCAGTACCACCGAAACTCCAATCCCCACCGCAGTATTTTCACTCAGATTTCCACCCGTTGCACTGGAAAGACCTGTCAGAAAAATGAGCAGTGACGGACTCATGATGCAAAGAGCAACTGCCCCTGCCAGTATGACTGCATTTTTTCTCTTCCATTCCAGAAAATGATTTGCCTCTTCCATAGATACATTCCTGTAGACTGTATCTTCTGTCCTATAGTCTGATATTTTCTCAACCTCTTCTTTTCCCATTTCATCCTTTAACAGATAATCTGTACTGACCTCAAAAATTTTTGCCATGCGGAGTAATTTCTGCAAATCCGGTACAGACGATGCACTCTCCCATTTAGAAACAGCCTGCCGTGATACAGACAGCTTTTCTGCCAGTTCTTCCTGTGACCATCCATTTTTCTTTCGCTCTTCTGCGATTTTTTCCGATAAGATCATATCCATTTTCCTCCTCTTTTCAGGTTTTCATCTATATTTTATGATCTGATGCCAGGGTCAAAAGGTCTAAGCCCACATGAGCTTGCTCATAGGTGGATGAAAGACCTTAGGACCCGCTCCGATATGAGCATAAAAGTGGGATGATAATCCCACGATATGCGAATATTGGGTAGGATTGTGGGAGTGCGTAGCACGGAGCAATCCGTAGGCATCAAAGTCGGGGGCTTTTGCCCCCGACATCATGATCTTATTATATCGGATTTTCCAGTTGCAGACTACCAAATCAGGCTGAAATTCTGTCAACCGGCAGTTGCAACTGCATAAATAATCCCTGAAGTGCTGCTATCAGTGCAGCGAAAAGAATGTTTCCAATCGCAATATACCAACGGTTGACGGGTGCAACAATATTTTTATACAAACTCTTGACTTTTTTTATGAAAAGAAGGCAAACCAAATGAACAAAAAAAGCGAAAATTACTGGCTTTTAGACGCAGTCTGATGAATCCTCTAGTTCTTCCGGATTTCTTTTGCAGCCTCAACCATATTTCTAAGACTTGCATCCGTTTCCGGAACACCTCTTGTCTTTAATCCACAGTCCGGGTTTACCCATAATTTTTCACGACTGATCTTAGTAAGCATAACTTTCAGTGCCAACACAATTTCTTCAACTGATGGTACTCTAGGAGAATGAATATCATAAACTCCAGGACCAACTTCTGTCTCAAAATGATTTTCTCTCAGCGAATCCAGAATCTGCAGATCTGAACGTGATGCTTCAAATGTAATCACATCTGCATCCATATCATCAATGGCTGGGATAATATCTGTAAATTCACTGTAACACATATGCGTATGAATCTGTGTATCTGCTTTCACTCCACTATGTGTCAGACGGAAAGCCGGGATTGCAAAATCCAGATATTCTGTATACCAGTCTGATCTTCTGAGCGGCAGTTTTTCTCTCAAGGCAGCTTCGTCGATCTGTATCATCCGGATTCCATTTGCTTCAAGATCCAGTACTTCATCTCTGATTGCAAGTGCAATCTGCGAGATGGATTCCTTAATGGAAATGTCTTCTCTTGGGAATGACCAGTTCAATATCGTAACCGGGCCTGTCAGCATTCCTTTCATGATCTTATTCGTAAGTGACTGTGCATATACGGACCAATCTACCGTAATCGACTTTTCACGATATACATCGCCCCAGATGATCGGTGGTTTTACGCATCTGGTTCCGTAAGACTGTACCCAGGCTTTTTCTGTAAAAAGGAATCCTCCCAGTGCTTCGCCAAAATACTCCACCATATCATTTCTTTCATATTCTCCGTGTACCAGTACATCAAGTCCGATTTCTTCCTGCCATGCCACACATTCCGCGATCTTCTTCTTGTTGAAATCCACATATTCCTGTCTGGTAATCTCTCCCTTTCTAAAGGCAGACCGGTTTGCCTTTACATCTTTCGTCTGTGGGAAAGATCCAATCGTCGTTGTCGGGAGCTCCGGAAGTCCAAAAGCCTCTTTCTGCAGTTTCTGACGTTCACTTCTCTTTGGCTCTCTGATATAATCCGCTTCCGTTACATGTGATAGTCTGTTTTTCACTGCAACATTTTCACATTTTCTGTCTGCCGCAAAAAGATCATGGTTTTTCTTGTAAGCTTCTCTATCGAAATATTTCTTATCTTCCGCAAGATCACCCAGTTCCTTAAGTTCTGTCAATTTTTCCTCAGCAAAAGCAAAATAAGCCAGATATTCTTTGGAAAGCTTTGTCTCATGCTTTAATGTATATGGTACGTGAAGCAGTGAACAGGAAGTAGATAATACCGTCTGGATTTCTTTTTCCTGTAATTTTTCTAAGATCTTTAAAGTTTTTTCATAATGATTTTTCCAGATATTTTTTCCATTAACAAGTCCCGCAAAAAGTTTCTTTTCCTTTGGAAACCCATATGATTCAATTAATTGAAGTGTCTCTTTCCCTTCCAGAAAATCAAGACCGATTCCATCAAACGGCATCTCAATCAGATCCTGGTAAATATCTCTTACATCCCCGAAATATGTCTGTAAAAGTACCTTACAATCTTTTACTGCTGTCAGAATCGCATCATAAAGTCTGTGGAAAAGTTCGATGTCTTCTTTTTCCATATCCTGCACCAGTGCCGGTTCATCAAACTGGATCCATGCGATCTGCTCTTTTTCACACTTCTCGATCAGATCTTTATATGCATTTACAATCTCATCCACATAATCTGCTGCTGTCTTATTTCCTGTACATCTGCAAAGCTTTAATACGGTATATGCCCCGGTTACAACCGGTTTTGTCTCTATTCCAATGCTCTTTGCTTCCGCATATTCTGACCATAATTTATCTCCCGAAATTTTGATCTCTGTATCATCTTCCAGTTCCGGAACAATGTAATGATAATTCGTATTGAACCATTTTTTCATGGCAAGTGCCTTTACATCCCCAAAAGTTCCCTGATACCCACGAGCCATTGCAAAATATGTATCCAGTTCTGACAGATTCAGTTCTTTATATCGTTTTGGAACAATGCCAAGCAGTGCCGCCGTATCCAATACCATATCATAAAATGAAAAATCATTACTTGAAATATAAGTAATCCCTGCATTCTTCTGTGTCAACCAGTGTGTCTTCCTCAGTTCCTGTGCTTTCTGCAATAATTCTCCGGCTTCTATTTCCTTCTTAAAGTACTTCTCAGAAGCAAATTTTAATTCTCTTAATGTACCGATTCTTGGAAAACCTATTACTGATATCTGCATAAATCATTACCTCCAAATTTGTTATCTCTTTTATGGAAGTCATTATAGTTCTGTCTGTGCAATTTGTATAATACATAAAAGAACATGTTAACTATAGTTTCAAGTTATAGCAAACGCCCTATCATATTCCCGCAAAGATATTCTTCAGTCTGGATACCTGATAAACCCATTTAAAACTTCTCGCTCAGTTTTTCGGAACAAAACAATTTGGACAAATTAAAAGCCTGCCTGAGATTTCACCTGTTCCGTTTCTCCTGCATACTTTAAATGAGAATCTAATCTTATCTGGGAGGACTTATGAAAAAGAAATTGATATCCATACTTCTCACTTCTGTCATGACTGTCGGGCTGTTGTCTGCCTGCGGTTCTGCTCACACTGATGACAACACTAAAAATTCTAAAACAAACACAACAGAAACTGTCTCTGACATATCCAGGACAGATTCCGATTCTGCTCCCGTCTCTGTGACATTGAATGAAGTGGCTCATTCTATTTTCTACGCTCCGATGTACGCTGCGATTGAAAATGGGTACTTTGACGAGGAAGGAATTGATCTCACGCTCGTTACCGGTTTTGGGGCAGACAAAACTATGACTGCTGTTATTTCCGGTGAAGCAGATATTGGTTTCATGGGATCTGAATCTTCTATTTATACGTACAATGAAGGAGCCAATGATTATGTTATCAACTTTGCACAGCTAACCCAGCGTGCCGGAAACTTTCTTGTTGCAAGAGAAGAAATGAAGGACTTTAAATGGACTGATCTGAAAGGCAAGGATGTTCTTGGCGGTCGAAAAGGTGGTATGCCGGAAATGGTATTTGAGTATATCTTAAAACAGAATGGCATCGACCCACGGACAGATCTGAACATCAACCAGGGCATCGACTTTGGTTCAACTGCTGCTGCATTTTCAGAAGGCAGTGGAGACTTTACAGTAGAATTTGAGCCAAGTGCCACCGCCCTTGAAAGTGAGGGAAAAGGGCATGTCGTAGCATCACTCGGTACGGACAGTGGCTATGTACCGTACACTGCATACAGTGCCAAAAAGAGTTATCTTGACAAAAACCCTGATGTCATCCAGTCTTTTACCAATGCATTGCAGAAAGGTATGGATTTTGTTCAGAATCACACCCCTGAAGAAATCGCCGCTGTCATCGCTCCACAATTTCCTGAAACAGATCTAAATACGATCACAACCATTGTCACCCGCTATTATGATCAGAAGACCTGGAAAGAAGACCTGATTTTCGAAAAAGACAGCTTTGAACTTCTCCAGGATATTCTTGAAAGTGCCGGTGAACTGGATTCCCGCACTCCGTATGAATCTCTTGTCACTACAGAATTTGCAAAAGAAGCTTTAAAGAAATAAAAAAGTAATCAGTTTTTTCAAACCACTTCTTTATGCGTCAACTCTCTTGATATGATGTCGGGGTCAAAATCCCCCGACTTTGATGCTCATATCGGGGCGGGTCCTAAGGTCTTTCACCCACCTATGAGCAAGCTCATGTGGGCTTAGACCTTTTGACCCTGGCATCTTGATCTGTTATAATGAAAAAGAAGCGTTATGAAAGGAGATCCTGCCACTTATGATCGACAAAAAACTGATTCCCTACAGCGGATTAAAAAAAGAACCCTTTTCAGGGTCTCATCATGGAATGCGGTATTTCTTTCAGGGAGATGACGGAAAAAGCAGTACCACTTTCACCGTATATATTTATCCTGAACCATGGTGCTTTGAAGAGACTCCTGAAGAAGAAAAGGAGAAAAAATCTTTTCCTCTTTCCGATGAGGGCATGGACGATGCTATTGCATGGCTTTGGGATCGATTTGAGACTGAAAAATCCAAATGGCTTGATGCGGCTAAAAATACCATGCATATTGTAAATCATGCCTGAAGGCAAAAGCAGCTACAGTTTTTCCTGACTGAATGGTCTGGAAGACTGTAGCTGCTTTTTGCTGTATTTTATATTTTTATGATACCAGGGTCAAAAGGTCTGACACCACGTGTGCTCGCACACTAGTGGTAGAATGACCTTGTGACCCGCCCCAATATGAGCATAAAAGTGGGGCGTAAGCACCACGATATGCGAATGTTGGGTAGGATTGTGGGAGCACGTAGTGCATAACAATCCGTAGGTATCATAGTCGGGGGGCTTTTGACCCCGACATCTTTTACTTTAACAGTTCCATATTTATTTTTTCAGATATTTCGCTGTCTCTAAAATACGATTTGCATTTTCCACACGTTCTTTTGTAGGTGGATCAATCCCTGCAAGCGGATAATCGTATCCCAGTTCTTTCCACTTGTATTCTCCAAGCGTATGGTAAGGAAGGACTTCCACTTTCTCGACATTATCCAGCGTTTCAATAAAATCATGAAGTCTCTCAAGATATTCATCATAATCGCTTCTCTCCGGGACAAGTACGTGACGAATCCAGATCGGCTTTTTGATATCAGACAGATAACGTGCAAATTCCAAAATATTCTTATTGGAATGACCTGTCAGAATCTTATGCTGCTCGTCATCTATATGCTTGATATCCAGCATAAGCATATCTGTATATTTCATCAGTTCTTCCAGTTTACTGAAAAAAGGCTCTTCTCTTGTAAATACAGCTCCGCAGGTATCAATATTCGTATGAACCCCTTCTGCTTTTGCCTTTTTGAACAGATCGATCATAAAATCCATCTGCATCAGCGGTTCTCCTCCACTTACTGTGATCCCGCCTTCTTTTTTCCAGTAAGACCGGTAACGAAGTGCTGTTTTCAGCAGTTCATCTGTCGTCCTCTCTTCTCCGTCCTGCATCTTCCATGTATCCGGATTATGACAGAACTGGCAACGCATTGGACATCCATTTACAAAAATAATAAAACGTACTCCCGGTCCATCAACTGACCCAAAGCTCTCCGTTGAATGGATATAACCTTTCACTTCTGACATAACTTCACCTCCCGCAACTTTTCAATAAAGTTTCTCCAATATCATTTTCTGTATTCCGACTTGTTAAAAAGGACGCAGCTTATAAAATGGCTGCGTCCTGATCTAAGTCTGATTCTTCTTAGATGATACAGATTAGTTTTTCAATATCTGATCATACTATTCTTAACATCCTCGAATCTCATTTGTATCGCTGATTACATAGTCTCGTGGCATGTTCTTGCGATAACGTCGAGCTGCTGCTCACGAGTCAGGTCGATGAATTTAACAGCGTATCCTGATACACGGATCGTGAAGTTAGCATACTCAGGTTTCTCCGGATGCTCCATAGCATCTTTCAGTTTCTCAACACCGAATACATTTACGTTCAGGTGATGTGCTCCCTGATCGAAGTATCCATCCAGTACATGAGCAAGGTTCTCTTTACGCTCATCATCTGTATGTCCAAGAGCATTCGGGCTGATTGTCTGTGTATTAGAGATTCCGTCAAGTGCAAGCTCGTAAGGAAGCTTAGCAACAGAGTTAAGAGAAGCAAGAAGTCCGCTCTTCTCTGCACCGTAAGACGGGTTAGCTCCTGGTGACAGTGGTTCTCCACCCTTTCTTCCATCCGGAAGAGATCCTGTAGCCTTACCATATACAACGTTAGATGTAATTGTAAGGATAGATGTTGTCGGTACAGAATGTCTGTAAGTATGGCACTTATTCAGTTTGTGCATGAATTTCTTCAGCAGCCAGATTGCGATCTCATCTGCACGATCATCATCATTACCGTATCTTGGGAAGTCTCCCTCAATCTCGAAGTCTGTTGTGATACCGTCTTCGTCACGGATTGCTTTAACCTTTGCATACTTGATAGCACTTAAGGAGTCTACTACGTGAGAGAATCCTGCGATACCTGTTGCAAATGAACGCTTAACGTCTGTGTCGATCAGGGACATCTGTGCAGCTTCATAGTAATATTTATCATGCATGTAGTGGATCATGTTCAGTGTATCAACATACAGCTTGGACAGCCACTCCATCATCTCATCATATTTTTCCATAACTTCATCGAAGTCAAGGTACTCAGATGTGATCGGCTGATAAGCCGGTCCTACCTGAACTTTTGTCTTCTCATCAACACCACCGTTGATAGCGTAAAGAAGACACTTAGCAAGGTTTGCACGAGCTCCGAAGAACTGCATCTCTTTACCTGTCTCTGTAGCAGATACACAGCAGCAGATGCTGTAGTCATCGCCCCATACCGGACGCATAACATCATCGTTCTCATACTGGATAGAACTTGTTGTTACAGAAATCAGAGAAGCGAACTTCTTGAAGTTCTCCGGCAGTCTTGAAGAATAAAGAACTGTCAGGTTCGGCTCTGGTGAAGGTCCCATGTTATTCAGTGTATGAAGGAAACGATAGTCGTTCTTTGTTACCATAGAACGTCCATCCTGTCCCAGACCTGCTACTTCAAGTGTTGCCCATGTCGGGTCTCCTGAGAATAACTGGTTGTATGATGGGATTCTTGCGAACTTAACCATACGGAATTTCATTACCATGTGGTCAATGATCTCCTGAGCCTCTTTCTCTGTAAGTGTTCCAGCCTTCAGATCTCTCTCGATATAGATATCAAGGAATGTAGAGATACGTCCTACAGACATAGCTGCTCCATTCTGAGTCTTGATTGCTGCAAGATATCCGAAGTACAGCCACTGAGCTGCTTCATGAGCATTCTTAGCCGGCTGAGAAATATCAAATCCGTAAGCTGCTGCCATTTCTTTCATTTCTTTCAGAGCTTTGATCTGATCAGCAAGCTCTTCACGAAGACGGAAATCCTCACCTTTCATGCCATGTCTTGCATAACGCTCAAAGTCATACTGCTTTCTCTCGATCAGGAAGTCGATACCATACAGTGCAACACGACGGTAGTCACCTACGATACGTCCACGTCCGTATGTATCCGGAAGTCCTGTAATGATCTTGTTGTGGCGGGCTTTCTTCATCTCTGGTGTGTAGATGTCGAATACTCCCTGGTTATGAGTCTTATGATATTTTGTAAAGATCTCATGCAGCTTCTCGCTTGGCTGATATCCGTATGTTGTACAAGCCTGCTCAGCCATCTTGATTCCACCATAAGGCATGAATGCTCTCTTCAGCGGTTTATCTGTCTGAAGACCAACGACCTGCTCCAGATCTTTCATGCTCTCATCTATATATCCAGGACCATAAGCCGTAAGACCGGAAACAACTTCTGTCTCCATGTCAAGAACTCCGCCTTTAGCTCTTTCTTCTTTCTGAAGTTCCTGTAATTTGCCCCATAACTTGTCTGTTGCTTCTGTAGGTCCTTCAAGGAATGACTCATCACCTTCATATGGTGTATAGTTCTCCTGGATGAAATCACGTACATCTACAGAACTTTTCCAGTTTCTTCCTTCGAAGCCAGCCCACTGTTCAAAATTAGCCATCGAAAAAATCCTCCTTTTTTCTCTCCAATAATAGTTTTGTATTTGTTTTACGGGCATAGTATAACACCACGTTAAATAAAAGACAAGCGTTATTCTGAGAATACTTTTCATGAAGGCTCTTGTATTTGATTTTGTACAAAAATGGGCGTTTTCTTTCAGTTTTATAGGTACTTTCCTCGAAGATTTTCTGTCTTTTTTACTGCATTTCAGTACATTTGTAAATTGAGCAATCAGCCCTGCTTTGCTATAATTAGGTTCATATCAATCAAATGAGAGGACGATTATGGAAATTAGAAAAACCAAACCTGAAGAACTGAATATTCTCATTCGTATGTATGAGAATGCACGTATATTTATGGCAAGTCACGGAAACCCTCTGCAATGGGGGAACACCTATCCTGCACCACAGATCCTGATGGACGATATTTCCTCCGGGAACAGCTATGTCTGTGTGGAGCATGATAAGATCATTGCTACTTTTTATTATAAAGAAGGAATTGATGATACTTATGTCCGGATCTATGAAGGGCAATGGCTCAATGAGGCTCCGTACGGAGTCGTACACCGGATCACTTCCGACGGCACGATCCGCGGTGCTGCTTCCTTCTGCCTGAACTGGGCTTTTAACAAATGTGGAAATCTGAAGATTGACACGCATCGTGATAATATCGTCATGCAGCATCTGCTTGACAAGAATGGATTTAAATATTGTGGAGTTGTCTATCTTGAAAATGGAAGTGAAAGAATTGCCTACCAGAAAGTATAAGATGCCAGGGGCAAAAGGTCTAAGCCCACATGAGCTTGCTCATAGGTGGGTGAAAGACCTTAGGACCCTGGCATCAGTATAATACAGGACAAACGCAGAGCAAAATGTGCCATGCCCTCAAAGCCTCTGGCACATTCTTTATATAAAAAATCCCACAGAACACATACCCTTTCGTACGCATCCTGCGGGATTCTTCTTTTAAGCTGGAAATCGGACTTGAACCGACGACCCCTTCATTACGAGTGAAGTGCTCTACCAACTGAGCCATTCCAGCACGAATTGCCACTTCTGATAACCTTAATTATTATAACCTGTTTTTTTTCTGATTTCAACTACTTTTTTTATTTTTTCAATTTTTTACCTGTTGATCCTTATTTGCTCTCACTCACGCCGCTAATATTTTTTCATATTATAATGTAAAGATGCCAGAGTCAAAAGGTCTAAGCCTACATAAACTTGCTCATAGGTGGGTGAAAGACCTTAGGACCCGCCCCGCTATGAGCATAAAAGTGGGATGATAATCCCACGATCTGCGAATATTGGGTAGGATTGTGGGAGTGCGTAGCACGGAGCAATCCGCAGGCATCAAAGTCGGGGGCTTTTGACCCCGACATCATGTAAATGAAAAGTCAAAATAATACCCAAATCAGTTGACATCCCTATGCCCCGGTGTTATGATTTCTTTGAACATCAGAAACGTAGGTAGAGGTTGCATTTTTCATAAGTAGGATGACGGATGTGTCAGGAACAGAGGAACTCATCAGAAAGGGAAAGATGCCGAAAGGATGAGAACTCCTGAAGGCTCATTCTTGGGCATGACATTAAGAGTGGCATGACTGTCATCGCAAGATGGAGAGCTATCTGATTTATACAATGACGTATATTTTGGAACGGCGCATCTTGCCGTTTCTTTTATTGTTTCACCATTTTAAAGGAGGATAAAAAAGAATGGCAATTTTTAAAGGCGCAGGCGTAGCGATTGCTACACCAATGAAAGAAAATCTGGAAATTAATTTTGACAAACTGGATGAGATGCTGGAAGAGCAGATCGCCGGCGGAACTGATGCGATCATCATCTGTGGAACAACCGGTGAATCCGCTACCATGACAGAAGCTGAACATGCTGAGACGATCCGCTTTGCTGTGGAACGCGTCAACCACCGTATTCCGGTTATTGCAGGAACTGGTTCTAATTGCACACGTACTGCCATTGAGCTTTCCAAAGAAGCAGAAAAAGACGGTGCTGACGGACTTCTTCTTGTAACCCCTTACTATAATAAAGCAACCCAGAATGGTCTCATCAACCACTATACTGCAATCTGTAATGAGGTTAAGATTCCTGCCATCCTCTACAATGTACCAAGCCGTACAGGATGTGGATTGCAGCCACAGACAATTGCAACACTGGTAAAAAATGTAGAAAATATCGTCGGTGTCAAGGAAGCTTCAGGAAATATCAGCAATGTAGCACAGATCATGCACTTATGCGACGGAAAGATCGATCTGTACTCAGGAAATGACGATCAGGTCGTACCGCTTCTTTCCTTAGGCGGACTTGGGGTCATCTCCGTACTTTCCAATGTAGCTCCGACTTATGTCCACGAGATGTGCTATAAATTCTTCTCAGGAGATATCGCAGGAAGCTGCAAGATGCAGTTGGATGCACTTCCACTCATTGATGCATTATTCTGTGAAGTGAATCCGATTCCTGTAAAGGCTGCCCTGAACATGATGGGAAAAGAAGTCGGAACGCTTCGTGCCCCATTGACAGAAATGGAAGATGCACATAAAGAAGTCCTCAGAAAAGCCATGGCTGATCTCGGACTGATTCAATAATCTTTCTACATGGATTTTTGAACCGAACTACTATAAAAGAGGATCTGTCAACCGACAGATCCTCTTTTTGCATTTCTCATTTTCTGATAACAACAGGTCAGGTCATATCCTGGCAGCCCCGTAGCTCTGACTCATACTTCTTGACTCATGTTTCTTGACTCTTGCTCCTTGACTCTTGCTTCTTGACTCATGCTCCTTGACTCTCGCTTCTAATGTGCAAACTGACTCTCATAAAGATGTCGGTAGAAGCCCCCCTGTTCAAGCAGACTTTCATGATTTCCCTGTTCGATCACCTTTCCATCTTTCATGACAAGGATCACATCTGCCTCCCGAATCGTAGACAGACGATGAGCAACAATAAACGTGGTTCTTCCTTCCATTAATTTAGCAAATGCCTGCTGAATTTTCAGCTCAGTTCTTGTATCAATGGATGAAGTTGCTTCATCCAGAATCAACATTGGCGGACGGCACAGCATGACTCTCGCAATACATAACAACTGCTTCTGTCCCTGTGACAGACCACCACCGTCTTCTGTGATCCATGTATCGTATCCCTTTGGAAGTCTGGAAATATAACTGTGGATGTGAGATGCTTTTGCAGCCTCAATGATCTCTTCCTCTGTCGCGTCCGGTCTTCCCATCGTAATATTCTCCCGGATTGTCCCTGTCTTAAGCCACGTATCCTGAAGAACCATACCATATCCTGCACGAAGACTTTTTCTCGTCACTTCCCGAATGTCAATATTTTCTACTTTGATCTGACCTCCCGTCACATCATAGAACCGCATCAGAAGATTGATCAGAGTCGTCTTGCCGCAGCCTGTCGGCCCGACGATCGCGATCTTTTGTCCCGGCTTCACATCCAGATTAAAATCTTCGATCAGCTTCTGCTCAGGAACATAAGAAAATGATACATCTTCGATCTTGACATTTCCATCAATGTCTTTCAGAACCACTGCCTGCTCCGGTTCCGGGATCTGTGGTTCTTCCTCAATCAGTTCAAACACTCTCTGAGCACATGCGATCGCATTCTGAAATTCCGTTACGACACCTGAAATTTCATTGAATGGCTTCGTATACTGGTTCGCATAACTTAAGAAACTCGACAACTGTCCTACTGTCAGTGATCCTCTTACCACCGCAAATGCTCCGGTAATCCCGACTCCCGTATACACAAGACTGTTGATGAATCGGGTGGAAGGATTCGTGATTGAGGAAAAGAACGTTGCTCTTAACGATGCCCTGTTCAGTCTTTCATTAATCTCATCAAACCGTTCTGTTACGTCTTCCCCTCTGCCAAATACCTGCACTACTTTCTGATTTCCGATCATTTCATCAATCAGCCCTGTCTGTTCTCCTCTGGTTTCAGACTGGATCTTAAACATACTGAAAGTTCTCTTTGCGATAAAATTCGCCACGAAAAATGACAGTGGAGTAATCAGTACAACAACTACCGTAATCTTTACATTAACCGAAAGCATAAAACAGAACGTTCCAAGGATCGTTGCCACGCCGGTAAATAACTGCGTAAATCCCATCAGCAATCCATCTGAAAACTGATCCACATCTGCAATCACACGGCTGACAACTTCTCCATATGCATGTCCGTCAATATATTTCAATGGAAGGATCTCAATTTTATGAAATGCTTCATTTCTGATATCTCTTACGATCTGATATGTCATTTTATTGTTGCATACATTCATCAGCCACTGTGCCAGTGCCGTTACAAGCGTACAGATCCCGATCTGAACCATCACACGCAATACCCCCGGAAAATCTACATTTCCTCTGCTGACGATAAAGTCAACTGCATGACCTGTCAGCTTTGGGATATACAGGGTCAGAGCAACTGATACCGTTGCAAGTAAAATGGAGAAAATCAGAAAAATTCTGTATTTTCCTAACCGTTCAAATACTTTTTTCAGAGTTGCCCCCTGATTTACTTTTTTCTTATTATTTCCTGATCGATCAGCCATTTGCTACTTCCTCCTTCGGGAACTGTGAGTAATAGATTTCCTGATAAACCGGACATCCCGCAAGTAATTCTTCATGCGTACCGATTCCTGCAACTGCACCGTCATCCAGTACAATGATCTGATCTGCATACTGAATGGAAGAAGCTCGCTGGGACACGATAAAGACAGTCGGATTTTCTTTCATGTCATGGATCGCCATCCGCAATGCCGCATCTGTCGCGAAATCAAGTGCCGATGCACTGTCATCTAAAATCAGGATTTCCGGCCGGCGTACCAATGCTCTCGCAATCGTAAGCCTCTGCTTCTGTCCACCGGAAAGATTTCTTCCCCCCTGCTCGATTCCAAATTCAAGTCTTCCCACTTTATTATCAACAAATTCTTTTGCCTGAGAGATCATCAGTGCTTCGTCCATCTCCTCTTCCGTTGCATCTTCTTTTCCCCAACGCAGATTATCTGCAATCGTTCCTTTAAAAAGAACTGCTTTCTGAAGAACCATACCAATATGATCCCTTAAATTCCCGGTATCATATTCTTTGATATTTTTACCAAAGATCTTTATCTCCCCTTTTGTTGCGTCATAACATCTCGGTATCATATTCACCAGTGAAGACTTTCCTGATCCCGTTCCTCCGATGATACCAATCGTCTGTCCTGCTTTTGCAGAGAAGGTAATATCTGAAAGTGATTCTCCTGCTGCCCCTTTGTAGGTCAGGGATACATGATCAAATTCCACTGCCGGAACAGCCGGGTTATCCACATTGACACCATCATTCCACAGAAGTTTTCCACTTTCCATGGATGGTTTTTCATCAAGAATGCTTTCGATCCGGTTTCCGCAGGCAACTGCCTTTGTGACAGAAATGATCAGATTTGCCAGTTTGACCAGCTCAATCAGGATCTGTGACATATAGTTCAGAAGAGCCACAACCTGTCCCTGGGTCAGATCTCCGATATTGACTCTCATCGCTCCGATATAGATCAGGACAATGATCGCACCATTGACGATCATATAGGTAAGTGGATTCATCAGGCCTGAAATCCGTCCAACAAACTTTTGTGCGTCGGTCAGCGTCTGATTTTCTTCCTCATAACGCTGAATCTCATCCTCTTCTTTATTAAACGCACGGATTACTCTCGCCCCTGTAAGATTCTCTCTGGTCGCAAGAAGCACGCTGTCCAAATTTGACTGTACCTTCTTATATAATGGCATCGTGACCAGCATGATTCCAAATACCACGACTGATAAAAGCGGAATTGTGACAACAAAAACCAGTGCGGCCTTTGTATCTACCGTAAATGCCATAATCATTGCACCAAATACAATAAAAGGAGACCGGAGAAACAGACGCAGTACCAGATTCACACCTGACTGCACCTGATTGATATCACTGGTCATCCTTGTGATCAGTGTCGATGTTCCCAATGTATCCATCTCTGTAAATGTAAACTTCTGGATATGTTCAAATAATGCATGCCGCACACCTGTCGCAAATCCAGAGGCTGCCTTTGCCGCAAAATACTGTGCTGTGATAGAGCAGACCAGCCCGATGATTCCCAGTGCGATCAACACAAAACACATCTTTACAATATAAGGTCTGTCTTTCTGTGCGATTCCCACATCGATCACTGCTGCCATAACCAGCGGCACAAAAAGTTCAAACGACGCCTCCAGCATCTTGAACAACGGAGCCAGTACTGACTCCTTCTTATAATCTTTCAAATGTACAAGTAACGATATCATCCTTTTTTCTCTCCACCCTTTCCGAGAACCTGCATTTTTCTCCCTCTTAGTATATACCGGGAAACAGAAAAAATCGGGCTTTATTCAAGCCCGATCTGTTCAACCTGTCTGCTGATCCGCATCGCTTTTGCATATGCCATCAGACGTTCCGTAGAACGCTTATCATACTTCTTATACTTTTCAATGATCAGATCAAAAATTTCTTTTGGTATATCATTCTTAAATCTTACACAATCACACACACTTCTGTCAATATCATATACCTTATAACTGCCATATTCCGTATTGAAAACTTTCTGATCTTCCTCAAATGCTTTCTCTGAAAAATAATGTCTGCATACATCAAAATTCATCTTCATCTTGTGACGGTCACTTCTCTTCGTCGCGATCGATAAAACCTGCGGTTCCACATCAATGAGTCCCATATAATAACAGGCACTGTCTGCACAGATCACTGCATTTTCATTCACGCGGGCTACCTCTACCGCCTTATAATCTTCCGGCTTACCATACGCATCACTGTTCACCCAGTAATGACCATGTGCGATCTTTTCAAGCTTTTCCTCTGCCGTCAACAGACCGATCTGTCGATTCGTCAATCCCTCTTTCATCAGATCTTCTGTATCGATATATCCTTTATATTTTTCTGAAATATTCCTAACTTTGTCATAAATAATCTGTCTCATAGCTAATTTTCCTCACTTCATGTACGTAATACTCTAAAGATGTCCTCTTATAATGTAAGAATAATTTTCCCCATAATCCTCATTGAACGTATTGTAACATCAATTTATTTTTTTTACAAGGCATGGATTTACCATATTTCGCACTTATTTTTTAACTATTTTTTACAAGAAGTGTTATAATATTATGATGTCAGGGTCAAAAGGTCTGAAACCACGTGTGCTTGCACACTGGTGGTAGAATGACCTTGAGACCCGCCCCGATATGAGCATAAAAGTGGGGCGTAAGCACCATGATATGCGAATAGTGGGTAGAATTGTGGGAGTGCGTAGCACGAAACAATCCGTTGGCATCATTGTTGGGGGCTTTTGACCCCAACATCATATTATCAAAAATATCATTACTAGGAGGATTTTACTACAATGGACATAAAGGAGAAAATTCATTCATTATCAGAGGATCTGCTCAAAAATATTGAACGTCTTGTTGTAATCAATTCGCAGCTCGGTACACCGGCTGAAGGGATGCCGTTCGGTCCAGGACCGGCAAAGGCCTTAGATGAGGCTCTCAGCATCGCCAGAGAGCTTGGTTTTAAAACGGTTAATCTTGATCATTACTGCGGTTATGCCGAAATGGGGGAAGGAGATGATATCGTCGGTATTGCCGGACATCTCGACATTGTTCCTGCCGGAGGTGACTGGACTTATGATCCATTTGCCCTTACCCGCAAGGGAGATTATGTATATGGCCGTGGAACGACCGATGACAAAGGCCCTGTTCTCGAAGCACTCTATGCCATGAAACTGCTTCGGGATTCCGGTATCAGACTCAATAAAAGAGTTCGCCTGATCATGGGCTGCAATGAAGAAACTGGTTCAAGATGTATGCAGCATTATAATAAAGTAGCTGAAGAATTATCCTGTGGATTTACACCGGATGCCAATTTTCCCTGCATTCACGGAGAAAAAGGACAGGTGACCATGACAGCTCATTCCCAAAATACCCGGATCATCTCTATGAATGGAGGATTCGTCTTTAATGCAGTATGTGATTTTTGCACAACGGTTATTCCTGCCGAAGATGGATTAAAGGAAAAACTGGAAGCAGCATTCTCTGAATCAGGACTTATACAATATCATCTTCACGAATCCGATGGTCTCATCCAGATCGACGCAAAGGGAGTATCTGCTCATGCCAGTATGCCTGCTCTTGGTGTCAATGCAGCCGGAGTTACCTTTGCCTGCCTTGCAAAAGCCGGCTTTGAAGATGATTTTGTCAGATTTTATAACTCTCATATTGGAACTGCCTGTGATGGCTCCGGACTTGACCTGAAATTCCAGGATGCTTATGGAGATCTCACATTATGCAATGGTATTGTCAAGACAGAAAATGGAGAAATTTCCTGCACTATCGACATCCGCTTTCCTGTCACATTAAGCACAGAGCAGATCTGTACCATGTGTCAGAACAGACTGGAAGACTCGGATGGATACATCGAAATCCAGAATCTGACTGAACCATTATTCTTCCCAAGAGAATCTCCTTTGGTTGAAGCATTATACAAAGCCTATACCGATGTAACCGGAGATACAGCAAATGAACCACTCGTCATCGGTGGAGGAACTTACGCAAAATCGCTCAAAAATATCATTGCATTCGGTCCTGAAAAACCGGGGATGGATTATCATATCCACGGAGCAGATGAATTTCTTCTTGTCCCGGAAATGGAAGAAGCTGTTCTTATTTATATGGAAGCAATCAAAAATCTGCTCGCCATTTAACAAAGGCTCTATATTTCTGATCAACGGAGGCTGATTTATGTCTACAAAAGATTTAAAAGAAAAAGGAACTCATTTCCTTCTTCTGACGGGCAGCACATTACTCATGGCTGTCGGTACTTATTTTTTCAAATTTACCAATAACTTTACATTTGGCGGAATCACCGGTCTGGCAGTCCTTATTGCTAAAACCGGTGTAATGTCCGCCGGTGATTTCAACCTGATCGCAAGTATGATCCTTCTGCTCATCGGAATGATCATACTTGGCAGAAAATTTGCCGCAACAACTGCTTATTGCAGCATCCTGCTTTCCGTCACGCTCTCTCTTCTGGAACGGATCTGTCCCATGACCCAGCCGCTGACGGATCAGCCTATGCTTGAATTATGCTTTGCGATCGCACTTCCCGCACTTGGATCTGCCGTTCTTTTTAATATTGGTTCGTCCAGTGGTGGAACCGACATTATTGCCATGATCCTGAAAAAATACTCCAGCTTTGATATTGGTCATGCTCTGCTTGCATCCGATATCCTGATCACGATTGCAGGTTTCTTCGTCTTCGACATTAAGACCGGTCTGTATTCTCTGCTAGGTCTGACGGTCCGGTCTTTTATGGTCGACAGCTTTATAGAAAGTCTGAATCTTTCCAAATATTTTAACGTTGTCTGCGATCACCCGGAAGTAATCTGCGATTTTATTGTACATACATTAAACCGAAGTGCCAGTGTATGCCATGCCAGAGGAGCTTATTCAGGTCAGGATAAATATATTATTTTGACAGCATTGAACCGTGCCCAGGCAGTGCAGTTGCGAAACTTTATCCGTCAGAATGAACCGACAGCATTTATCCTTATTTCCAATACAAGTGAGATCATCGGAAAAGGATTCCACAGTATCTGATCACTGGACTTTTTCCTTGATTTATGATAGGATAACACATATTTTTTTTACAGGAGGGAAAGACAGATTGAATAAAAAATTGAAAGTATTACTCTCGTACCTCGCAATTGTCCTCGGAGCATTGATGGCCAGTTTTTCTGTTGCCTGTATTCTGCTCCCCAATGATGCCATTGACTATGGGACTGCCGGTATTGCAATTCTTATCAGCAAAATGACCGGTTATTCACTTTCTCTTTGCGTTCTTTTTGTCTTTCTTCCTTTTCTGATCGCCGGCATTATCATGCTGGGAAAATATTTTTTTGCCAAGGCATTGATCGGATTTGCAGTCTATACACTTGGGCTTGCCTATTTTGAAAAAATCCCGTTTGAATTAAATACAGAACATTTTCTTGCAGTCGCATTTGGCGGTGCGATCCTTGGTATTGGGCTTTCCCTTATTCTAAGGAACGGAGGCTGTATTGACGGCTCTGAAATCTTCGCCAATATTGTTGTTCATCAGATTTACAACAAAACCGGAAAAGACTACAGTATTTCCTACATATTGATCGGATTTAATCTCATTGTATACCTTGCAGTCTTCGTACTCATCAGCCGGGATTCCGCCATGCTGAGTCTTCTGGTATACATTATTGCCACAGCAATTATCGATCATTTTACAGATCATTTCGAAGCCATCAAGCAGATCACGATCATCACCAAAGACCCTGACAGAATTATCCGGCAGATCAAAGAAGACCTCAATAAGACCTGTACGATCATCAATTCTTCCGGTGTCATTGCCGGAGAAAATAAAACTCTGATCTGCTATGTAAATTACTTTGAACTTCAGAAAGTAAAGACAATTATCTCTGAAAATAAGGGAACTTTCAGTACTGTTTCCACAATTGAAGAGATTCTCAGATAGTCTTTTTATAACATGAAAGGATATTAATTATGAATATTACCGTTTATCTCGGAGCTTTTCCCGGAAATGATCCTTCCTTTGAACTTGCAGTAAAAGAACTCGGCACCTGGATCGGCAAAAGCCACAATGCACTCATCTATGGCGGTTCAAAATCCGGTCTTATGGGCTTGATCGCAGAAAGCACCCTTCTTGCCGGAGGGGAAGTGATCGGTGTAGAGCCACAATTTTTTATAGACAGTGAACTCCAGCACGATGGATTAACCAGGCTCATTGTCACACAAGATATGGAAGAGCGAAAAGCGAAAATGATCGAACTTGGGGATGCTTTTATTGCATTTCCCGGTGGAACAGGAACATTGGAAGAAATTGCAGAGATCATTTCAAAGGTATCCTTAAAACAGCTTGATGCCCCCTGTATCCTCTATAACCTGAACGGTTACTACGATCACCTGAAAGCTCTTCTCGCTCTTATGATCGAAAAGGGACTGTCTTCTGAAGAACGGCAGGAAGGAATCTTTTTTGCTGAGAACCTGGAAGAAATCCGGCAGATTCTCAGTGGGAAATGATCGTATCTTATCGTTTTTTGTATAGAACCAGCTCCGGGCTGGTTCTATCGGCTTCATATGTGCAAATAAGGATGAAATCCATACCTGCAAGAACACCAAAATACCTGTCTCCTTCAAATTCTGATTCTGACTGAGTACCTAAATAAGTGGTCTGATCATCCAGAAATTTCACATTTCTTCCATTTGGCAGAGTATATTCAAGATTCACATACTTTCCGACAAGTGCATTTAACCTCGTGATCTCAGGCAGACCTTCTACATGGAGAGCGTTAATTTCCTTCAGTAACTTTTTCTTAAATTTTTCAAATTCTCCATGATCACTGAGTTCATCATATCTCTTCCAATAATCCAGCTTTGGAAGCAGTTCCTTCATATAAGAGCGAGCCTGTTCTTCTGTAAAATTATCCGTTACCATATTTTTAACGCAGACATTGATCAAATCCTCCATATCACTGTAAGTATATGTGCCATCCGCATAACACCACTTACAATAATCCTCATTGATCGATCCATCCTTGTCACGTCCTATCATCTCGTCATCTTCCAGTGGCATTCCACAACACTGGCAAATAAGCTTTCTTGGTGTACCTAAAAGTGTATTAATAGAAACATCAAACTCCTTTGATAAAAGTTTCAGAGTTTCTGTATTAGGAACTGTCTCACCATTCTCCCAACGGGACACCGCCTGCCTGGTAACCATTACTTTTCTCGCCAGTGCATCCTGAGATAAGCCCTTTTTCACCCGAAGCCCATAAATAATATCCTTTACTTCCATCGTATCCACCTCCGTTATTCGTTGTTATTATCATAACAGAATGAAGTCAGATGAGAAAGCAACTTGCGGTTGCTGAAAATCTTAATTGACCGAGCAGAGCGAGGGATGCTTCTTGAACGGAAGTTCAAGAAGATGGGTGATTCGACAATTTGAATTTGAACATTCATTAAAAGACGGCAAAAAGCTTGCCAAAGAAAAAATCCGAAAAATAGAATCCAACATTGATTCTATTTTTCGGATTTTGTTCTTTCCTCTTGGAGTAATTTTTTACTTTTAAGGAAGACTTTTTTCTACGCAGAGTCCACCCGAGGATGTCAAGTCATTGTCACAAAATTCTTTCAGTATCATTCCCATCAATTCCTGTGCAACACTTTCTGATTTAATTCTTATCAGATTATCCCACACATCTACTTTTCCTAACAGATTCATTCCTCCATCTCTTACTTCATCTGTCATATTTTTATGCCCTACCTTTCTATTCTTTATATAAGGCCTTGTATTTTTCGCGATTATTCGTTGCCTTTTGACATAGGTAATTTCAATGTCTTAAGAATAATATTTTCTCGATAGCAGAAAAATATGTCAGTTCCCAATCTACTAAAGAAGTTTTTCCAAAGCGTACTTTGCATCCTCAACCGTTGAATACAAACTTTGAACACCCGATGCATCTATCACGCTAAATTTATCTTTCGCTCTTAAATATTTAATCTTCCATTTACCAGCATTTGTGGATGATGTAAGTTCAATATGACAATCTACATCTTCCCAGCCTTTTGCCTGATTATATTTCACAGAAGCATTTGGGAGTTTTTTGAGCAGACAATACAATGCGTATGAATAATACTCCTCATTCCAACCATACAATCTAGTACTTCCCATGAGGAAAATATATTTCCCTTCAAATCTTACATATCTTTCACTTGCTCTGCCGTCAGTGTATTTATGCAATGAATCCATTATTTCCGGAACTGTAATAAAATACTTTCTCCAATCAGTTATACCAGCTACATCTCTGTCACATATCTTCTGTAAACTATCTGCAATATCATTTTGGTCAAATAATGGATCCTTAATAAGACTGAAAAACATCTTTCTTCTATTCTGATATGTTCCGTTTTTCTCATTGCTCTGAATTCTTAACAGACGTTTCCAACTTATATCTCTATCATTATCTATCAAAAAGCTAGAATTACTACTGTGGAATAATGTATAGTCACCCTTACACAGAAGAGCACGTCTTAATACATTTGCAATGTTTCTATTTATACCAACGTATTTATCATTCTTTCCTGCAATTGTAAATTCACCAAAAATCGACGAAAAAATGTTAAAGTATTTTTCAAAAAGACTTCTGTACTCCTGATCCGTAGCTGCATCCCACTTATCAACACAAGCATTTTTGAATTGCTTGTCTATTCCAGAAATCTCAAACAAGAAGCCAATCTGCCCGTTAAAATACTTATTATCTTCTGCCGCTATAACTAATTTTTCCCACTCAGGACTTCTAAGAATCAGTTTGGCTTTTAGGCATTCTTCATCGAAACAGTCACCATCAAAACCATGACCACTCCTGTCAGTCAGCTTATCCAGATAAGTTAGTATATCTCCACTTTCTGGCAACATCTTTCTAACACCTTTGCTAATAGCTCGAACATAATCATCGCCACCATTATAATTAGTTTCGCGGCTCAGAGTCATAACTACTCTCATCCAGTCAATAAGCTTTTCCTTAAATACATCTGGTGTAGAGATTAACGAATTATTCTGAATTATAAAGCCTAAATATGCATCCGCTTGTATTCTTGTCGAATACGAAATTCCAGATTTATTATCTGCTTTTTCAGTATCGTTATTTTCAATAATCCACTTAAAAAGTGCTTGCTCATCAAAATACTTATTTCCCTGAGCAAAAATCACTTGATTTTTCCCTGATGTCATTAAATCAAAAAGTTCAAATATCTTTACAAAAGAATCAGCAATCTTATGCCCATCCCATTTATCATTATATCCCTGAAATCTATTAATGAAATCAAGATGAGAGTATCCAATTACTTCCCTTATTTCTGCTCTGACTGGGTCGCGTCCTGATGCCGTCATATATGCTGCATACTCATTAATCATAAAGTTTGTAAAGAAATTCATTATTTTTTCATCATAAAGCTTTGTAGAATTATCCTTAACAAACTCCCAGAATACCTCTGACCATTCTCCATCTAATTTAGCTATATAATCATCTTTAGGTGTCCCAATCTCATCTGTAATATATTTAGAAAGCTTTGCCTTGAAATTCTCATAGTTTGTAAGATCTTTTCCTCTTGCATTCAATTTAATATAGATGCTGTCACCAAGATTATATTCACCAAGATCGAGAAAATAAAAATAAATGATATAGCTATCCTCATCATCGTCCGTCAGTTTTTCAAAGAAATCTTCATAATCTTCACCCTTGAAAATCTCATGAATAGAGTCAAGCATATTAAGCATCGCTTTAATTGTGGGATCATTAAGCCAAGAAGAACTGAACCAATTGTTATTCTTGATCTCCTCACTTATGCTTTCTACATCAGTTATTTTCTTGTCATCTCTGATAACAATAGTTTCATTAGTAAGACCTTTGCAAAAATCTCTTGAAGTAGTTCTGGTTTCATAAGTGAATTTTTTTATTCTTTTATTAGAACCTTTCTCAAATTTCTTACCCAATACAAGCATCAAGTATACATGTATCAAATACAATGTTGTGAGTCTCTGCTGTCCGTCTATCGGAATAAACGTGTTACCTTTTGTACTTCCATATACAAAATTTAAATCCAACGGCTCCTCATTTTTTAATGCATCCTTTATACTATTAAGGAAATTTTTTCTGATATCATTTACATTGTCTTTATCTCTACCTTGGGCATAGTCTCTCTGAATTACTGGTATTTCAATTTTCTTTTCGTCTAATAATTCCCAGAAAGTTATTCTTTCATTGCCATCCATTCCGAATTCCTCCTACTGTTCTTTTCTTGTCCCAGACAGATAATAGAAAATTTCATCGGCCATCTTGTCAAAATAATCTTTTCTGTCATTTTTATCCCACAAATACATCTGCGATACTGTCTTTGAATAGAATTTCAGAAACACATTCTTTGTGCAAAGTGGTATAAAACTTTCAACACCGCTCTTTTCAAGAATTTTATTTCTCTTAACAGGGAAAATATGATTTCTGTATCCTCTGTTCGTCCTCTGGTCAAGCAATGTTAAGTTAGATATCTCATTTATAGGCTTATTATCTATTCCTGTTTCTCCAGAGAAAAAAGCTATTACAGAATTATACATTTCATCGTATTCTGTAGCGTGCTCATCATCATAAAACTTGTTGTCTCTCACATCCTTAGCTTTTGTATACATTTCAAAAACTTTAGGATCTGATGCCACGCTTTCAATGTAAGGCCATGCACTATCAAGCCATTCCTCGCGTTCTTTCTTATTCTGAGCTCTTTCCGTCGTCACAGAATGGATATGTTCTATATCCCATTTTTGCTTCTGATATGAGTCAAACGGAAAACGAGGATCTGAATCTGTATTATTCTGCATTGAAATAACATTGAATAGCAACAGAATATTTCTAATCTTATCTTTGTCAATTTTCTTATCAGAATAGGATAATGATTTAAGATATTCCTCAACAACCTCATGTGTAAACGAAAAGTCTGTCTTATCCTTATCTTCAAAATCGATTTCATTAATAATGCGTTCTTTCAATTTGCACACAAATTCAGACTTAGTATGTGTTCTGTATAAATCACAGAGTTCTTCAAAATATGACTCTGTCTGATTCTCTTCTTTAGCTAAAAGAACACCTATAAGATGATACCACTCTCGGTTTTCATACCAATCTATGAACATATTGTAGTAACGCTCTATCTTACCCCAGAAGCTTTCCAAAAGTTCAGAATATGGCAGTGGTTTATCTGTCTTTTCATTCTCAAGATATTCCAATTCTCTACTGAAAATAATGAATGTATATGTATCTTTATTTAATTCTTCTTCATTCTCAACATAGAACTCCGGATTATTTCTTATACGATCCTTCACAATATCTTTAGCCATTATTCTAAAGATAAGTTCCATGTGGGTTTCTGATTTACTGAACTTGCCTGAACCTGTAAGGAATCGCCACAAGTCATCCCTCTGAAGCTTGGCTTCCATATTATCCCAGGCAGTACTGATTTTTATTTGACTGACCTTTATAACATCATCATTTTCGCCTTTATAATTATCCTGTTTAAGCAATAGGGCTTTTATCAGTTCGGCATTTGTGAGCTTGATTTTTCCCATATTAATATTTGTGAATATTATTTCTGGTTTAATATCCCCCTTTACTTCATACCAAATAAAACGGGTGTATGTTCTTATTTTCTCACGTATTTCTGCACCTATTGCTTTAAGATCATTTGCCTCTTCAAGCCATGCCTTTACAGTAAGATAAGCATTGGTAATATGATATGCATCTATATCATCAGAATTAATTTGAACATCATTATTAACATCTCCTAGTTCTTCCAGCCAATCGTGCATCTGAGGCTTATTCTGATAGTTCATCTGATATAATTGGGCTTTCTCTTTATAATATAATGGTCTCATAAATTAAGACACTTTTTCGGACAAATATTAATGAATCTGATATACTAAAATCAGTATGAAAGTGAGGATTCATCATTATGTCCAGACAAAGAAGAAACTTTAGTGCCAAATTTAAATCAGACCTGGTAATCGAGCTGCTTAAGGGCGAGAAAGATCTCAACACCCTTGCAACCGAGAATAACATCCAACCAAATCTGCTCCGCAATTGGAAGAAAGAATTCCTTAACAATGCCTCTGCAGTATTCGATGACAAGCGTCAGGAAAACCTCAAAGACAAGCTTGCTGAAGAACGCAAGGAAAAGGCGGAGTATGCGAAAAAGGTTGGTCAGTTAACCATGCAGGTTGACTGGCTCAAAAAAAAATCTGAAGAAATTTGTGGACCTGACTACGAGAGTAAGTTTAGTCCAAAACCTTTTGACTACTAAAGAAATCCCGGCATCTGTAGGAGCAAAACTGCTTGATATCAACCGTACAAGCATCTATTACAAGACTTCACCTGTATCAGACGAAGAACTGGCTTGTAAAGAGATTATCGACCATCTTCATACGGATAATCCAACCTGGGGTGCAAGGCAAATGTCTGCACAACTCAAAAACAGAGGTTATCATGTTGGGCGTCGTAAAGCACGCCGCTATATGAATGAGATGGATATTTACCCAATCTATCCTAAGATGAATCTTTCCAAGCGGATGCAACAGGCAAAGGGATGTCCTTATCTTCTTCGAAATGCCGTCATAGATGCACCAAATCAGGCGTGGTCTATTGACATTACATATATTCCAATCAGACACGGATTTCTGTATCTGACAGCTGTAATCGACTGGTACAGCCGTTGTATCGTAGGCTGGGAAGTCGATGATACCCTTGATACCAGAATGGTTATCAATGCTCTAAAAAAAGCATTTGCTGTGTCAAAACCACAGATTTTGAACTCTGATCAGGGTTGTCAGTTCACAAGTCAGAAATACATTGAATTTGTAAAAGAAAACGGTATCCGTCAGAGTATGGATGGAAAAAGCCGTTGGGCTGACAACATCATGATTGAGCGATGGTTCCGCAGCTTCAAGTATGAAGAAGCTTATCTGACGCTGTATAACAACATCAAGGATGCCAGAGTTGCTATTGGACGATATGTCCACACCTATAACTTTGAAAGATGCCATTCTGCCCTTGATTACAAAACACCGGCTGAATGTTACTACCCGGCAATGCTTTTGCCGTATGCAGCTTAATGCATATATGGATCTGGGGAGTGTTCCACTATCCTCCCCATGTTCCTTGTTACTTATCAACCATATCAGTTCATTATAAAAATCTTAGATTTTTGTCTTGACAACTGAGCCACTATATAAAGCATCTTTTCTATGCAAGTCAGAATAATAAATAATGTTGTAAGTCTCTGCTGTCCATCTATTACGACCCACCCATTTTCCTTATCCTCAGTCACTACAAGTGGCTGTAAGCAATAAAACTTTTTTTCATTATTCTTTTCATAATCAAATTCTTTTATATCATTTAACAGCTGCTGAACCTGTGATTCCTTCCAACGATATCCCCTCTGATAATTAGGAACATAAAACTGCATTCCTAAAGGCATTGATTTGCTAACTAAGAGTTCCTCAACTTTCTTAGTTCCCATACTATTGTTCGCCATAGTGTTTCCTCCTACACATTATTTGTCATTCCTCTTCACATAAGTCAGTTCAATATCATAACCCAATGCTTCCATCATCTGCACAAAGGTATTATTCACCACACCATTTGGCTTCTTGATCATACGATTCACATATGACTTTGTGGTCTGAATACCCTCAGCAATCTGTGCCTAGGTTGTTCCATTCTCTATACATTTTACTTTTACATCAACTTCAATATTGTTCTTAACCATACCAAATCCTCAAATATCAAGTTTCACAAAATGAATAACTTATTGTACTATAAAAACTCGTTTTTCTCAATCAAAAAAGAAGCCAGTCAGACTCATCATCCAACCGGCTCCTGCCTTAAATCCCTATGAACTTTCTTACCTCATCCTTGAACTTCCAAACAATCATATAATTGCCAATACTCACTATTGTCATCCATTATACAATCTGGATGTTCCTCCGCGAACTTCCTAAAGAAGCCAATACGAAAAGCCCATACGACAGGTTTTCCATCTCCATTCCACATATCATGTCCAGATGGACATCCTGTATGTGCCATGCATATCACCTCTCAATCTTCACCCACCAACCACGACCATCTCTGTAACCGTATTTTTTCATAAATTCTTCAAATTGTTTTATTGTGCCAGAGTCAGGCTGACGTTCTGCAAGAAGCCCTTCTTCCTTTGCCGTAGACATTACCCTATCATCAAGCAAATCCATCATTTCTCCCCAGGCTTCAACATTATCTCTTACCCTGATATAGTCTTCTGTTCCCTCTTCATAATCATACAGATCATCTTCAATATACCAAAACTTATTGTGAACCAGCACATAAGCATCAACCAGCTCTTGAGTATTGCTGATTTGCTCAATTTCTAATTGCATCTGTTCTGCGGTCTTATCTGGCATTGGGTTCCCAGATAATATTACTGTACCTTCCGGAAAGAACTCTTCTACCGGAATACCTTCTTCCGAATCAAACGATTGATAAAACACTTTTTCATCTATCTGCTGTAGCCCTGAAACTTGACCATCGCCAAGTTCCATAATCACAAGCTCACCATCAGCTTTTCGTGCAATATCCACCGTAGCAAAGTTACTTCTTATTTTTTTAGCAATACTTTCTATCCAGCTTATTTCACTATCAGACAACTTAACATCCTCTTTTTCTGTCCAATAATTATCCATTATCAGAACTTTTCCGGCATAAACAAATACCCTATATTCCTCTGATATAGGCATTCCACTTCTCTCATGAAATCCAATTTGCTTTAGATTCTCAAACTTCCTCAGAACAATTCCTCCTACCAGTGAATCACCCTGACGTTCAACAAAATTCTTTATTACACTTGCCGTATTTGCAACATCCGCAATATTACTGATAAAACATGCATCATACCACTCGTGTTTTCTGCTCTTTACATAATCTTTTACAATATAAGAGCCGCTTAATTGTTTAGCCTTCAATAATGCATTTTCAACATTTCCTTCTGTCTCCCATACAGACTGTGCGGTCTCATCAGCAAAATCATCGTACCATCCAGGCAAAGTATGATATCTTTCATATTCCTCTGGTGTGTTGATCAGATAAATTCCCTTTTGCTCCAGTAATGTATAGAAATCTGAATACATCTCGGGTTTCATCATCCATCCACGATAAATTGTAAGACCAGAAATTTCCTCACCAAACAATGAAAGCTTACCTCTTTCCATATCTTCATAACTAAATAATGCACATGAGTGATGCAGTCCAGCCTCTTGATACTCAACTTCATAATCTTCATCAACTTTTCTTTGATACAGCGGATGATTGCAAAAAATAAAATTTATATCATTCAAGTCTTTAACAAGTATATTTCCATAAGCTTCTACGCCGTCTAACTGCTTAAACATTAATCCAAGAGGCATATCCTCAAAAGATTTTCCTTCCGCTATTATGCCTCTGAACATTTCTATTCCACTGACCTCAAATCTATTTCCTCTGAGATCTAAAAGGACATCTCCTATGTGAATGATGCAACCCTTGCTAATTTTTACGGTATAAACAACACCACGACCTGTTATTCTAAATCTATCTAAAATCCTTAATACGTCACCCATAATATACAAAATGATTATCCGATCAGCCGGAAGCTGATCTTTACCATTCGTCGCACCTCTACTTTTCTTCTATCTTATATTTCTTCTTCAATCGCTTCTTCTATTTTTCCTGCTTCATAAAGTTCTTCACCTACTGCACAGCGAAAACCATTCCCGTCATCATACGTCCAGTCAAACATTTCCAAAACTTTGTTACAAAACTCCATACGTTTTTCGTATTCACCTGCATTTCCCAGCTCCATTTCCATATCCTGGAGCCATGCCTCCACCGGATATTCATAATCCTGTGATTCCATCACTTCACTGATACTCATTTTTCGCTCTGCAGTCTCCATAATTTGCTGAAACAAAGCCCATGCATCCCACCAGCAGGAAATCATCTGCTTTTCATCCTGTTGATTCTGGACTTCATAACCGCGCTGCACCAGTTCATCCCAATCATCCCACTCAGTAATTATTTTATGTGTATCTTCAAAATCAATACTCTGCTGAACCATTTCAGCCAATGCATTCGTATACCTCTTTTCATCATATGACTGCTTTTCTTTCATCACATCATAAATCTCTGTCAGTGCTACCGCACCGATTTTTTCTTTCGCTTCCCGCATAGAATAGCCTGCATCAAGCAGTTTTTGGTATGCTTCTTTTGCTGCCGGCGGATCATTGTCCCGTAATTGATTATCTACCACATCTAATAATATTTTTTTAATCTTAAATTCTTCATACTTGTTTCTCCCATTTATCCTCTGCGTTTTATCAGAAAAAACAAGTCATTTTAAATACCTTCTGTCCGGTTACCAAATTTTTCTCATATAGCCCTGCACTTCTTAACAGTTCCATATCAGTCATATTTTTCCATACATGATTTTTGTTTTTATTAACCGCCATTTGTCTGGTTTTTCCAATCAACTCCATACATAAATCATCTTCTACTGCATACGGAAACATCTTCCGTTCACTATAAGTTGATGATTTACGGTTTGAAATATTTGCCATAAGATCGGCTGGCGTAGATACATCCTGGTCAGCATCTCCATTTCTGTCAAAAATTTTGTTATTGCAAAACTGTATCCGAGAACTTACCGGTATATATACCCACCATAGCGATTGGAAAAAGGACAAACTGCTTCAAGTACGCTACTGTTTAATCTGTAAATGGTAAAATAAAAATACACATTTGTTCTGTAATTCAGCAGATATTGTCTGCTGAATGCTATCTTGCATGTTTCTCATGCATATTTTCCCCAGGCAAACTATTCCTAACACACAATGCCCCTAGGATGTCAAGTCATTGCTACAAACTTTTTTGCTTTTCTCGCTTGAAAAAGCCTATAAAACCGTTGTTTTCTTTGTTTTTCCCCTATTATCTATTAAGTATTAACTCTACTGCTTCGACCAACTCATTACTGAATCCCTCAAGATCCTTTACCGTAACTACCTCATCATGAATTAATCGTACAATATCCCATATCATTGACGATTTTCGCACTTCAATGAGAACTCCCGGCTTTTTCTTATCATTTTTAATCCGATTCTCCAATTCCCAAAACTTATCTGATGCTGGTAGATTTTCCTGTAAATACTCCACATATTTCTGCACAAGTTTTTCCATATATGCTTCCTGCCAGTCACCAATTCGTTCTCTGTACAGTTTCCAATCCTTTTTCGTAGGTTCCATATTCTTCCCTCCCACTTTTGTTTTGAGACCAATGAAACTAACCACTACATTTCCTTTAAAATATACTTTCCCTTTCCTTTTCCTTCTACAGGAATTGCGATGTTCAATACTTGCATGGCCTCTATTGCTTTTCCTGCTTTATAATCACCATATCCAAGTTCTTTTTTTACTTCCTTACGACCAAAAATCTGATTCATGTCAAAAGCCTCAACAATTTCTTTCACATTTTCCGAAATGGTAGGAGTCAAAATCTTATTGCAGACTGCATCGTCAATAACTTGAAACAGTGGTTTTTTATCAACCAAACCGTGGTTTTCTTCTCCAAACCGTGGTTTTTTATCAACCAAACCGTGGTTTTCTTCTCCAAACCGTGGTTTTTTATCAGTTAAAGTACTGTTTCTGATTGTTGTCTGGAGCATAAAAGCATTCAGTCTATATTCAGGATCTTGTAAACCTACCGCTTCTAACTCTTTGCACATACGGTCAACACCCTCGCCATATTCCTTTACAAAGCTATATACTTTCAAAAATTCTGCAATCTTTGGATTCCTAGAAAAATGTGTATGTCGGATATTGTCTGTTTTCACAAGTCCCGGTAACTTTCCCGGACTTTCCACAACAATCCTATCATCAAACATTTTTATCTGAATATCAGTTCCTCTAATACTGTAATCTCGATGTGTAACAGCATTTACAATAATTTCCTGTCGGACAAACTTCGGATATTCTTCTTCTGTTACAAATAACCCATCCTCGCCCAGATAAGTTTTTTCCTTAATTTGTGTATCTAGGTATGCAACTGCATCTGTTATCATCTTCAGTATATTTCCTTCAAAAATGACATCCTTGATAACATTCATCTGTGTTCCGACACGTTCTTCTGTCCCTTCATAACGAATAAAACGTACACGTGCTCTTGGGAAATATAACTGCGGATTTTTACCGAATAACAATATTGCCGCAGAACTTATCTGCACTTTCCCATTTTTTTCTTTTATAAATCCTTTATTTTCCCTCAAATATTCCATTGCTGTCTTGGAATAGCCGATTTGAGCAATATATTTTTCTACAAAAGCTAAATCAATATCCTCTATATCAGTTTCCGGAACCGGTTTATCTTCAAAAAATCGTTCTCCTTTATCATACATCAACTGCATTCGTTCTTCAAAAGCGAGCTTTTTTGATTTATCTCCAACACGCATAAACACTTCATCTGCCTGATTCGCATGTACTTCCATACTTGGTTCAATATGCATAAGAAGAACATGATTCTCTCTTCCTTTAAAATCAATACACTGGACTTTTTCTATTTCTACTTTCACAGTCGGAACACAAAAATCAAACGGTACCCGAAGAAGTTCATTCAACTTTTGGATGTCATAATCGACACCTTCTATCCTGCGTGTCTTGTCAGATATTCCAATGGCAACTGTGCCACCATCAGCATTTGCAAATGCAATAATTGGTATTGCCAATACTTTGGGAGCAATATTGACACTTTTCCTGTCAAATACCTGCATTTCTTCGACTGCCAATACTTCTTCTATCGTCATTTTACCGCTCCTCTCCATTCACGTCTTTTACCTTTAACTATAACTATTTTTCATGCTTATCGCAATACATATTATACTCACTTCATGATTCCGCATTATATATTTCTAAAATCATTTCACCCCGGCAGACTATCCCGGACACACAGCACACCATACCCCATCTCACCATTCGGCCACCGACCATACCCCGGCAGTTCCCTCGCCCCGCGTCTTAAATAAGCTTTCACTTTCTCACCATACAGATATAAATCCTGTCCTTTCACAATTCCCCATTCCATCAGAAGTGCCGCACTGCCCGTCACAAACGGTGTGGCAAAAGAAGTTCCTGTAAATTCTGCGTAGCCTCCCCCTGTCGCAGGTGCTGTCACCCGCACTCCGGGTGCGGCAAGATCAGGTTTCGGGACTCCTCCTCCTTCATACATCTGTGCCGGTCCCCGTCCCGAAAAATCTGCATAGGAAAATGTCAGTGCATCGTACGCTGCCACTGTTATGACCAGCGATGCCGTAGAAGGAATCGTAAGCGTTGTTGCACTGTCCGGCTTAAGAAATGCTGTTCCTACATTCAATGCACTTTGTGCCGGAAGCCACATCTGCCAGGATTTATCCACAATCTTTCCCGGCACCAGACGTATTGTCCACACTCCCGGGGTAATAAAATTACTCTCCGGAAGAAATGTAATATAGATTTCCTGCCGCACAGAATAGGGTTTCGGTTCGCCATAGTAGATCAGAAGTTCTGTCTCTCCTACTGTAATCCTCTGTATACCCGTTCTTTCGTCGATCCGCCCGGAAGCATTGCCCGATGGATCAATCAGCATGATTGCCACTTCATCCACATAGGATTTCCAGATCTGAAGATTTAACGACACCTCTCTTTCCTGCACAGCCAGTTGAACTTCTGTCGTCATTCTGCTCTCCAGTTCACCGGCCGCATGACCTGCTGTCGTTCCTTCGTTGCCGCTTCCGACACAGATTACATTTTTCCACCGTTCAGACACGGTATTCAGATACCGCTCAAGTAAGCTGGTTCCATCATGAGATCCATAAGTATTGCCAAAACTGATATTGACTGCTACCGGCTTTTTTAATTCCTCTGCTTTCCTTATAATATAGTCCACTCCCCGCATCAACTGAGTCGTTCTTGGAAATCCATACTCTCCCGGTATCCCCATCTTCACAATAAGCAGTTCTGCTTCCGGTGCAACACCTCTGTATCGTCCGCCCTGACTCCCTCGTCCATTTCCTGCTGCAATTCCTGCCACAGCAGTTCCATGACCACTGATATCACGGCTGGGAACAAGACGGAAACGTTCTTCATGCCCTGCTGTCTGAAGTGCCGCATTGATCTGCTGAGATGTAAATTCTGTTCCTACATTATAGCCCGCAGGAGGCAGTCCGGTTTCCACTGTCTGATCCCATAGTGCTGCAATTCTCGTTGTCCCATCCGCATTTCTGAAATCAGGATTTTCATAGTCAATCCCACTGTCTACAATTCCAATCAGCACTCCTTCTCCACTTTCCTTGCCTATATCCTGCCCTGCTGAAAAAAAAGAAGACGCAGCCTGTACTTCGTCAATACAGGATACACGTCTTCCATTTTCCACCTGAAAATACAAATTTTTCGGTTTTTCTATAAACTCAACTTCAGGAAGTGCTGCCAGTTCTTCAATCCGGCTTTCCTTAATCTGAATAATTACATAACCCCCGGTCAGCTCAGTTACATACACCGCAAGTTCTCTTACCGGCTCCAGTGATCCCGAATATTTCAGGATCAGCTCCCATTCATTTTCTTCTTCGTCATAGCCTACGTTCAGGCTTCTGCTCCTCTGTCGTTCTGCCTCTGTTGCATCCAGGGCGAGATTTAACTGGTTTTCAATTTTCTGACTCATAAGATTTCCATAAAGGTTTTCTTTTCATTTCTATGAGAAATTTTATTCATTCATTCCAACTTTACTCATTCTTATTCCATCCGATCACATCCCGGATTCCCTGCATCCGCTCATCCAGCTTTGCACTCTGTTCTGCACAGTCGTACAGTTCCTCCTGAAGAAATTTCACCTGTGATTCAGGGATATCCTTTTTATATCTCATTTTATGTTCAAGACTTGCCCAGAAATCCATCGCGATCGTCCTGAACTGAACCTCCACATTGACAAACTTCTTTGTATTCTGCAAAAAGATCGGAACCTGAACAATCAGATGAAGGCTGCGGTATCCGCTCGGCTTGGGATTTTTTATGTAATCTTTCCGCTCGATCAGTTCGATATCATCCTGCTTAAGAAAGCTTTCTTCCAACGCATAAATATCATCCTGAAAAGAACAGATCACTCTCACGCCCGCTATATCTTTAATATTTTCCTCGATTGCCTCCATCGTAATTGGTATATCTTTTTTACGGATCTTTTTCAAAATGCTTTCATAGGACTTCACTCTTGTCTTAATACTTTCAATCGGATTGCGGTCATACTCCAGTGAATGTTCCTGATTCAGAACCTTGAATTTCGTTTCCACTTCCATAATTGCACATTCGTAATAGCACATCAGAAGATCAAATGGCTTTTTATTCCGCTGAATCAGATCCAGAAATTCATCCGACAAAAGACTCTGACGTACAAAATTATCTCTTCGTTCTTCTATCCGCATTTTCCCCTGCTTTTTCAATTCAGCCAGACTTTCTAAATTTCTCATTTCCCACATTCTCCTCCATATTCACTCAGGTATTCCCAAAATGTTCCTGCTGCTGCCGACAGATTTTTCTTATTTCGGCATTCCTATTCTGCGGAATGCCGGATTTTGACCCCGACATCTATTCATATATGTATTATATGCCATTTTAAATCTAATACAAGGATATTTTGTTCCATCTTCAATTACTTGCGTAAATTCGATGGAAGTGTCTTATATCCCCATAGCTAAAGCAAGGGGGTTTACGACACACTGGATAAACGGTTAATGCTCCAGTAAAGTCATTTTTACAACTGACCGGTGCATTCCTGCTCCTGGCAGGCTCAGTGCTGTCAGAAATTTCCGGCAGCACCGCAGTCTCTGCATCTTAATCCTTCTTTGATCCTGAAAAATCACACTCCCCAAAAACATAGCACGCCAGTTCATAAGGCAGGAAATATCCCCTGTCGTGCCGGCAGACAGGGCATACTGCCGGAGCCTGCCGCCCCTCATGAACATGACCACAGTTGGTACAGATCCATTTTCCGGTTTCACATCTCTCAAAAAATGTATGATCTTTCAGCAGTTCGGCAAGCTTCTGAAATCTGCATCTATGCATTGCCTCAATCTCTGCAATCTGCATAAATGTAGATGCTGCCTCGTAAAAACCTTCTTCTTTGGCTATTCTCGCAAAAGCCGGATACACATCCACCGCCTCTTCATTTTCATTGTGGGCTGCCGCCTGCAACAAATCCTGAACACTCCCCGGCTCATCCACCGGATAACTACCATCAATAAAAATTGTCGTCCCCGTTTCCGGTTTTAACAATTCGTAAAATCTCCGTGCATGTGCCAGCTCCTGATCTGCCGTATACAGAAAAATGCCTCCGATCGACTGCATTCCCTCTCTTCTGCACTGCTCTGCCGCAAAGGTATACCGATTTCTTGCCTGGCTCTCCCCGGCAAATGCCCGCATCAGATTCTCTTTCGTCTTACTTTCGGAAAAATTAACAGCCATGTCATATACTTCCTTTCCAATCCTCTGGTTTTTTCTAATCCATAGGATTCATACTAGTATATGTACTTTTTTTTCTAATATTCCTTTTACCTTTTCTACTTCTTTACAAACCACACGATACTGTTTTCCATCAGATGAACTTATATACAACTGACAATGCATATTATCTGCCATAAATCTTGGACCACCAAACAATGTATGCCCGCTATGAACACGGTGCTAATGAACTTCCCATTCGTCATCTTATAAGACTATGTCAATATTATCATGTATCTGCAGATTACTTTCTCGGATTATCAAAATGCAAAGACATAAAAAAATAAGTACACCTTTTCAACTTTGAAAATCAGTGTACTTATTTTTCTATGTCTGCCATTTTAATTAAATCCGATCAGTCTCCGTGCAACGCTATAAGCTAACGAGGAAACCTTTCTTCCCGAACGTCCCGGCAGATTCATCGTCTGTCCGAGGATTCCATACCGGATCTTTACATAAGTCTTATAATCCTTCTTTTTCAGATAAGCCCACAGTTCTTTCTTTTTAACAAGATTCTCCTGCTTTTTAGAACGGATACAGAGGATCGATGAAACCGTCATCATGATTGCAAGATAATTGATCATATATTTTCTGAGCTTTTTGCTCGTGATCATGCGAAGCTCATACATCTCGATCATCCGCTTCGTTACAAATAACTGCTGATCGATCCGGCCGATCATTACCTTCTCATTCACCGACTGATCTTCTCTTCCTATAAAATATCTGTAGAAATCCACATTCAGATAATACAATGTCCTGACATGCGGCAGTGGATAATACACATAAATATTATCTACATAGAATGTATGCTTCGGCAGCTCCAGCTGACAGAGCTTCAGCATCTCGGTTCTGTAGATCACCGAATGCATCAGAATGTACTGATCCAGCCGGAAACGTCCGATGTCATCCCAACGGAAAACCTGGTTCTGCGGAAGGACATTATCATAACGGATCACCTTCTTATGCTTCATCCCGACTTTCTCATATACATAATTGGAGATCACCATATCCACCGGTGAATCTGCATCCACAAATCCTTTGACTGCATCAAGGATTTTCTTTAATGCCTCCTTATCTACCCAGTCATCACTGTCCACAACTTTAAAATACTTTCCTGTCGCATGTGCAAGACCACAGTTTACTGCATCACCATGTCCACCGTTCTCCTTTTCCACTGCTTTTACAATGGTCGGATACTTCTCCTGGTACCGTTCAGCGATCTTCTGCGTGCCATCCTTTGATCCATCATTGACAACAATGATCTCTACATCCTCTCCTCCGACAAGTATCGAATTGATTGCCTTTTCCATATATGCTTCTGAATTATAGCATGGAATAGCAAATGAAATATATTTCATATATCGCTCCTCCTGAATCATACCCCTTAAGTTATCATTTTATTTTTACAGCTATTGTTTTTACATTATAACATTGAATGAATGATATTGTAAAATCTATTTTTTTCCTATATAGTAGAAGTGTATGTGCTGTTGTTCCTCACAAAGGGGAAAATACAGCAAATCTGTACATCAATTATACTAAGGAGGCATTTTTCAATGAAAAAAAATGTAATCGTAGGACAATCTGGCGGACCGACCGCCGTTATCAATGCCAGTCTGTATGGTGTTGTATATGAAGCACTCATGCAGAAAGAACAGATTGGAACTGTATATGGCATGATCAATGGAATTGAGGGATTTCTTGCAGATACTATCATGGACATGAATTCCGTCGAACAGTCCGGTGAACTGGAACTGATCAAAACAACCCCCGGCTCTTTCCTTGGCTCCTGTCGCTATAAACTGCCGGAAGATCTGAAGGATGACGTTTATCCGCTCCTCTTTAAAAAATTTGAAGAATACAGCATCGGTTACTTTTTCTATATCGGCGGAAATGACTCCATGGATACTGTAAGTAAACTTTCCCGTTATGCTGCCATAAGTGGCAGTGAGATCTGCTTTATCGGGATTCCAAAGACCATCGACAATGACCTGGTTCTCACAGATCATACACCGGGATTCGGAAGTGCTGCAAAATATGTTGCCTCCACTGTCCGTGAAATTGCCATCGATGCCTCCGTTTATGATAATAAAAAGTCCGTCACCATCGTTGAGATCATGGGACGCCATGCAGGATGGCTCACAGCAGCCAGTGTTCTTGCAAGAAAATTCGAGAATGACAATCCGGTCCTGATCTACCTACCTGAATCTGCATTTAATACAGACACTTTCATTGAAGATGTCAAAAAGGCACTGGAACATACTTCCAACCTTGTTGTATGCGTATCCGAGGGAATTAATGATGGAAACGGTACATTTATCTGCGAACTTGCAAGTGATGTCGGTGTCGATACTTTTGGACATAAAATGCTCACCGGTTCAGGAAAATACCTTGAAAATCTTGTCAAAGAAAAACTAGGCGTAAAAGTCCGCTCGATTGAACTGAATGTAAATCAGCGTTGTTCCTCTTCCATGATCTCTGCTACCGATCAGGAAGAAGCAATCCAGGCCGGAATTTCCGGTGTACACTTTGCACTTGATGGTATAACCGGCAAGATGATCGCCTTCCACCGCACAGAAGGAGCTGATTATAGTATTAATTATGTTCCTGAAGATGTGAATCTCATTTGCAATCAGGAGAAGACCGTACCGCCTGAGTGGATCACCGGAAACGGTTCTGATATCGGACAGGCTTTCATCGACTATGCACTCCCACTCATTCAGGGGATTGTAAACGTGCCGGAAGAAAACAGACTGCCGAAATTCGCATATCGAAAGTAAATTTTACTGTAAATTTGTATTTGTTGGGGTGAAAATATCGCGACAGCAGGAAGGGTTTCTGACAGAAGAGCGTCCATATCCACACTTGTTGTTGCATCGCAGTGCAGGACCCGCTTTACCTCAGCCCGTTGACAACTTGTAACAGGAACGTGGAAACACTCGTGCAGAGGCACTCCTGTTTACGTTTCTTAACAAGTTGGGCAAAGTGTCTTCGGAACGCTCCTTGTCAATGCACTGCTCACGCAACAGCAAGGGCGGATATTAGGCTTTTCAAATCAGAAAATTTTCCCTCATGCCAGAACATTTTCTCCCAACAAACACGAAATTCCAATAAGAAATAAAGAGCCGGATGGCTATCAACTAAGATAAACGCTCCATCAAATAGTAAATACAATATCTACTGTCTAATATTTACGATCGAATATCTTAGTCAATAGCCATCCGGCTTTTTTCTATTCTTTTTAAATTTGCATTGTTGAGTGACTACGCTGTGGAGTCAGAAAAAAACTTCTTACTGTGACTACCAGCGGAAAGCAGGGTGTTCCTGAGCAGGTGCATTAGCAGGAGCGTTCCGAAGACACTTTGCAGCGTTTGTTAGAGAAAGTAAATCGAGTGCCATTGCACGAAGATTTCCACTTTCGAGTTACAAACGGTCAACGGGCTGAGGTAAAGCGGGCCTGCACTGCGAAGGAATATCCCTGCTTTCCGCGTCCGATTCGTCACAAAGAAGTCTTTTTCTTTACAAGTGTATCACCCCAACAACTACAAATTTTCCCCTTAATACTCTTGAAAAGTCACCTTTTGTCGCAGAGTATTTCACTCTGCGACACTTTTTTGCTTTCATTAACCTACAATGATCTGATAACTCTTTTCAAATGTTCCACCGCTCTCAACGCTATTAATTCCCGGCTTTTCGGAAATATCTCCCTCAAATCCCACATCATCACATCTTCCCATCCATGGTTCAAGACATACGAATGGGGCATCTTTTACCGACCATATTCCAAAGTTTGGAAAACCTTCGCATTTCATTCCCACATACGGTGTTCCGTCCTTATGACTGATCCATACTTCTTCAATCTGATTCTCGTCAAAAATCAGGGCATCTCTCTCGAATAATTCTTCTGTCAGCGGATAATATCCGTCCTCCAGTTTCATCTCATAGACTTTTTTCGGATCTGCACCACCTTCTGCAATATCAACCAAAATATAGTTCAGATGATCTTTTTCCGGGAAATAAAGCCGGTAATCTGCCTTGGTTTCATTTTCTTTTGCAAAGTGAATGGCCGGATGCCCGCCAATGGTAAAGTAAATCGTTTCTTCCGACTGGTTTTTAATTTCCCATTCCACCTCTATCACATTTTTCTTAAGACGATAGCTAATGTATAATTCAAAATCAAACGGATAAACTTCTTTCATCTCATCTGTTGAAGTGAGCAAAAATTTCACCTCTTCTTTCCCTGCATGAATACATTTGAAATCATGATCTCTTGCAAATCCATGCTGGGATGTCGGATACTGTTCTCCCTGAATCTTCACTACATTATGCCAGGTTTTTCCTACATTCGGGAACAAAACCGGCGAATGTCTTTTCCAAAACTTTGGATCTGCATTCCATAAGATCTCTGCCCCCGTCTTTTTATTATAGATTCTTGTCAGTTCAGCTCCATGTTCTACCATTTCCACATAAAGTATTTCATTTTCCAGTTTCATGTTCTCCTCCTGTTTACCTTAATCATTTTATGATGTCAGGGTCAAAAGGTCTGAAACCACGTGTGCTTGCACACTGGTGGTAGAATGACCTTGAGCCCCGCCCCGATATGAGCATAAAAGTGGGGCGTAAGCACCATGATATGCGAATAGCAGGTAGGATTGTGGGAGTGCGTAGCACGAAACAATCCGTTGGCATCATTGTTGGGGGCTTTTGACCCCAACATCATTTTATTCTATCCAACTTCTTCAACAATGTAAAGTCCCAGCCACCTTGTCATTGACCGGAAATTAGTGTTATAATTTAAGAAAATCAGATTTACGGAGGAAAATAGAATGGAAAAGGAATCTGCAAAAATCATCTTAAGTGCTGATAGTACCTGTGATCTTGATACCGAGTTAAAAGAGCGTTACCATGTGCATTACTTTCCGCTCCATATCATCCTGGACGGTCATGACTATAAGGACGGCATCGACATCACTCTGGAAGAGATTTTCCAGAAATATTATGATGAAAAGATTCTTCCCAAGACGGCTGCTGTAAACGTTGCAGAATATATTGACCATTTTGAGCCATGGGTCAGAGCCGGTTACGAAGTCATTCATATCAATCTCGGCAGTTCCCTCTCCAGTGCCTATCAGAATTGCTGTATTGCGGCTGAAGAACTCGGACATGTCCATGTCATTGACAGTTGCTCTCTTTCCAGCGGAACAGGACTCCTTGTCCGTGATGCCGGAGAAATGATCCGTCAGGGAATGTCCGCTGATGCAATCGCCGATGTTCTCCGACAGCGTACAGAGAAGTGTCATGCCAGCTTTATTCTGGATACCCTTACTTTTCTTCATGCCGGCGGGCGTTGCTCCTCCGTAGCTGCACTGGGTGCCAACGTACTAAAGTTAAAGCCGTGTATTGAGGTAAATAATGCCGACGGCAGTATGAAAGTCGGTAAAAAATATCGGGGTTCACTGGATAAGGTTCTCGTAAAATATGTAAAAGATCAACTGGCCGCACATCCAGATATCGATCCGTCTTTTATCTTCATTACACATTCGGGAATTGCTGCAGAATATATCCATCTTGTAAAAGAAGCCCTCAAAGCTGAAAAAGACTTCGCTGAGATCCATGTGACAACTGCCTGTTGTACGATTTCAAGCCACTGCGGTCCAAATACCCTTGGTATTTTATTTGAGACAAAATAATTTTTAGGAGCATAAATCATGAATAATCAGACAACCAACCCCGTATTTCACGGAAGTGACATTGAAAAGATCAGTGCCTGTTACCATATAAAAAAAGAAGCTATCGTCAACTTTGCCGGAAATGTAAATCCGCTTGGACTTCCTGCCTCTGTAAAAGAAGCGGTCGCCACCCATGCAGATTTATTTTCCAGTTATCCTGACCGCGAGTATCTGTCTCTGCGTAATGTTCTTTCTAATTATTGTGATGTTCCTGCCGATTATATTCTTCCGGGAAATGGCTCCAGTGAACTGATTGCTTTGCTGATCGAAGCTCGTGCCCCAAAGCATACTCTGATTCTCGGTCCTACTTATTCAGAATATTCCAGAGAACTCACCTTTTCCGGAAGTACTCAGGATTATTACCATTTGCAGGAGACTTCTGACTTCAGACCAGATCTGGAGGATCTTTTCCATACTCTCTCGGATGGATATGATTTTCTCATTATCTGCAATCCAAATAACCCGACTTCTTCCGCTATTTTTCGGGATGAATTAAAAGAATTACTTGCATTTTGTAAACGGAAAAATATCTTTGTAATGATAGATGAAACTTATGTTGAATTTGCACCGGATATTTCAGCAATTACTGCTGTTCCTCTTACGAAGCAATTTTCCAATCTGATGGTACTCCGGGGAGTTTCCAAATTCTATGCCGCCCCGGGAATGCGGTTCGGATATGGAATCACCGGGAACAGTGAATTTCTGAAGACCATGCGTGAAAAACAGATTCCATGGTCACTGAACAGCCTCGGTGCTTTCGCCGGAGAAATGCTTTTTCAGGATCACGACTATTATCAGCAGACCCGAAACCTGATTCTTTCCGAACGTCAGAAGATGTACGAAACCATAAAAAAACTCCCGACTTTCAAAATCTATCCGGCCTATGCCAACTTCCTGCTGGTAAAGATTCTGAAAGACGGGATTACCTCTTTCGATGTATTTGAACGTTGCATTCAAAAGGGACTTATGATCCGGGACTGCTCTTCTTTCCAGTGCCTGGAGGGTGAATATGTACGGTTCTGTATTCAGATGCCGGAAGAGAACCAGCGTCTGCTCGATCTTTTGCAAACAATCTGACTCAATGGCTGGATCTGTGATTAAGGCTTTATAATTGCTTTTAAATCACATGATGATTCAGCCATTTACGATTTCTGAACCGGATCGTAAAGATCACTCCTCTCAATGCCCAGTCACTGAACATACCGATCCATACTGCGATTGGTCCAAAGCCAAAGACTCTGGCAAGAACAATCGAGAGTGTCACCCGGCATAACCACATCGTAAGCATTGAAACTGTCATTGTAAACTTCACATCCCCGGCTGCCCTGAATCCATATGCCGGAACAAAAGCCATGACCCAGATCAATGGCTTTATAATGGTTATGCACGTTACCATAAAAATACACATTTTTGCACTTTCAGGCTCCATACCTCCAAAATAGGTAATCGGACGAACTAAAGCATACAAAAGCAGACAGGATGCAATGATCACTACTTCGGAAACAATACATAATTTCTTTACATAATAAACGGCCTCCTCCTTTCTTCCTGCTCCAAGAGTTTCCCCCACAACGGTCATAAGACCGATTCCTATTCCGATTCCCATAATTCCGTTCAAATTTTCAATGATACTCGCCATTCCCTGTGCAGCGATAGCCGCAGTTCCCATCAGCGATACAGTCGACTGAATCGCAAGCTTTCCAAACTGGAACATACTGTTCTCCACCCCCGACGGCACACCAATCCTCAGGATTCTTTTAATCTCATCCCAGTCAGGCCGGATGGTAAAATACTTTCTCAACTGGATCTCCAACTGTGGATTCCTCAGTTTTACCAGCACTGTAACCATACTGAACATACGTGCCAGCATCGTTGCAGTTGCCGAACCTGCAACACCCCAATGGAACACCCATACAAATAACAGATTCAGAATAATATTCAGGATATTTGAAATAACCGAGATCAGCATCGGCAAACGACTGTTCTCCTGTGCCCTCAGGATGCACGATCCATCATCATATAATGCGATAAATGGATACGAGATTGCAGAAAAGAAAAAATACTTTTTGGCATTCACCATAACCGCACTCTCTACTTTTCCAAAGATCAGTGCCAACATCGGACCATTGAATAAAAGACACATTCCAGCAATCATCACCGACAATACGAACGTAATGAAAACCAACTGTCTTGCTGCCTCCTGTGCATGCTCCTTTTTTCCACATCCAAGGTAATGGGAACACACAACTGTTCCACCTGATGCCAGTGCAAAGAAAGCCTGAACAATCAGGATATTGATCGAATCTACCAGTGAAACTGCTGAAATCGCTGCTGAGCCAAGATTACTGACTACCAGTGTATCCACAGTTCCCATAAATGAATTAAGGAGCTGATCTACTGCCAGTGGAATTAGAAGTGCAGCCAGTTTTTTATTGTCAAATAAACGATTTTGTTGCGTGGCTTCATTCATTTTACTCACTTCCTTTGTATTTCACTCATCCTATTATCTCGACTTCACCAAATGCTTTCAGGAACTGCTTCACTCCGTATCCGTCAAACTCTGCCTCAACCATCAGATCATCTTCCGATCTTAACACTCCGACACCATACTTCGGATGCCTTACCTGCACCACCGCCTGTATGCCAGCCCGCATGTCAGCCTGTTCCTGTTGATCTTCCAGTTTTACTTCCTGCCGAAGTTCTGTCCGAAGTTCTTTCTGCTCTTTTTCCTGAACTTCTTTCTGAGCTTTTTCCTGAACTTTTTCCTGAGCTTTTTCCTGAACTTTTTCCTGAGCTTTTTCCTGAGCTTTTTCCTGAACTTTTTCCTGAGCTTTTTCCTGAACTTCCTTCTTTAACTGCTGCAGGTTAGCCCATCTTTCTTTTTCATCCGGCATTCCCTCCAACAGCTCCTGCGGAATCATTTTCAGATAACGGCTTTCCTCACCCGCTATCCCCGGTTCACCCGGATTCGTATACCAGGAAAGTTCCAAGCGGTTCTTTGCACGGGTAATCCCCACAAAAAACAACCGTCGTTCCTCTTCTTCCTGTTCATAATTTTTTGAATGAAGCGGGATCAGACCGGGATTCACACCAATCAGAAAGACCGTATCAAATTCCAGACCTTTGGATGCATGCAGCGTCATAAGCTGTACTGCATCTTTCCGGTCTTCAGGATTCATTTCTGCTCCTACTTCTTTTTCTCCTGCTTCCATCTTTAATCCATAAAGCTCTGAACTATTCAGAAATTCCCTCAGATGCCCCCGGAAATCAATCGAACCGCAATATGAACATAACTGCTTTAAAAAGCTCTTTATTTTTTTGACATTTTCAGTATAGCTCTCCACCGTAGGACGCAGGAACTCTTTTAAGTGAAAATATTCAAAGATTTTCTGCTCTTTTTCACCTTCTTTCATGAATTTCCCAAAGTTATCCACTACCCATGCCTGAAATCCGGTCATCTGTTCATAAAGCAGACTCTCGGACAGCTTTTTCTCTTTTATGATTTTTTCTGCCTTTTTCCGCGTCATTCCAAACTCGCCAAATTCTTTATCTGCGACTGCTGCAATCCCGGACTGCTCATCCAATGGATTTACACAGAATCTCAATACTCTGACAAACCAGTTCAATACCGGAATATCATGTAGGCTCTTTTTTACGGAAACTTCATATGGAATCCCCTGACGTTCAAACACTTTTGCAAGCACATCCACCTGACGCTGTAACCGATAAAACACCGCCATCTCCCGATATGTCAGTCCCTGCTCCTTCAGCTCTCTTATCCGCAACTCAAGTTCCTCTGCCTCCTGAAAAGGATCATAATAATTAACAATTTTGATCTTCTCGCCTTTTTCTCTGCTCGCCCGGATCTGACTGCCAAACTGAAGGAAATGATTCGCTGCTCCCAGGATCAATGCATTAGAACGGTAATTCACCGGGAGAGAATATTCTTTCGCCTCAAATCGGTGCTTTAATAAAAAGAACATATTCTCTCCTGTCCCACGCCAGCTATAAATCACCTGATTCGGATCTCCTACTGCAAACAGCTTCGTCTCCCTGCCTTTCAAAGCCTCCAGAAATTCCATCTGCATCTTATCACTGTCCTGCACTTCATCGACAATGATCCACTTAGGGATAAAAGCATCCTGCTCTTTCAATAAAAGCGTACTGACACGCAGCAAATCCGAAAAAGTCATCTTATTCTGCTTCTTTTTTTCGGATTCAATTATTGGATACAATTTGAACAAATCATCTTTGTATCTCGGTATCGGTCGTCCTTCAAGATACCATTGATATTCCTGCTCCAGCCGCTTCTTCAGGCGGTTCTTATATTTTATTTTCAATCCGTATTCTGCGGTCAGAGTTAATGCAAGATCTTCTTCTTCATCCGGTGCCATGACAGTAAAATCTTTTCTCCATCCAGCTTTTTCAACTTCCAGCTTTTCTCTCAGCATCCATAGAGCTACACTATGAAATGTACCAAATCCGTCCAGCCTTGGTTCTTCGTCATTTTTTTCTTTTTTTAAAAACTTTTCTTTTGCTATGAGTCGTTCTTTTATCTCATCTGCTGCTTTATTCGTAAAAGTCAGAACAATCATTTCTTCCGGCTGTATCTGCTTCACCTGATATAAATACAGTATCTTTGCGATCAGAACAGTTGTCTTTCCGCTTCCGACATTTGCATTCACAACACATGCCGGACTCTCATCAAGAACTGCTGTCATCTGATAGGGATTCAGGAAACTCCATTCTTCTTCAAATTTCATCGTTTCCATACCTTCGATTTAATTTTCCACGGATCTTTTTCACCCGCTCCCAGTCTGTCTCTGACTGAATCTCAATCCTCATATCTGCCGGACAGATCACATACGAACGGAGCAGACGCTCTACTTCCCGCAGATTCTCCCATTCCTGCAGCCATCCTTCATAAAATGAATTTTCAACCTGCAGGAGCAGACGCTCCTCTTTTACTTCCACTTTCTTTACCATACTTAAAAACGCAGCTCCCGATTCTCCGCTCCTTTTTAACTTCTCACAGAACTCATCCCATTTTTCTTCCAGCATTTCAAATGAATATTCTTTCTTTATTCCCGGTCTGTTCATCTCTGCCAATTCTGACTGCTTTGATATAGATACCGGAGATTCACTCTCTTCTATAAAATTCTTCAGCCCCCACAGCACTGTCTTTTTATCCAGTGTATAATTTCCTACGCAGACCGGACATCCGTCCTTACACGGACAATGTTCAACCTGCTCGATTGCCTGATGAATGATCTGTTCCATCAGATCATAAATTTTCTCAGCATAACCAAGACCGCCTTCATACTTATCATAAATAAATAAGGATACCTTTCGTCCTCTTTCTGCTCCGGGAATCAACGCATTATTTGAAAGAATCACTCCGATGTCATCTTTTTCTGTCATTGTCACCATCATAGCTGCATTCTTGATTGCATAGGAAATTCCCTCAAAATGATTATTCAGAACAAGTTCTCCTCTTTGATCTGGCACAAGGAGCCTCTGGTATGTATCCACAATATTCTCCGGGATTTCAATCCAGGTACTCTCTGTATCGTAATCTTTCTGTAATGGCCTCGTCAGCGACACATATCCCAGATTCTGATGATTATGAAACTGAAGTTTCTTATACATCGAAATCACTTCATTTACGTTTATGTCACCAAAACATTTCTTTATTCTTTTAAAAGTTTCTTTTTGGAAGGTCTGCAAAATTCTTGTATCCTCTGTGCCGGATGGAACTGTATAATAATTTCCATAAAATGGTACTGCCAGTGCAGTTCTTGAAACCAGATCCAGCTTCAGCACCTCATACTGCTCACCGTCATGCAGATACACCGCTCCCGGGTGCAGCTCATGAAAAGCCTGCGACTCGTCCATCTCAGTAATTTCCTTTCCGTTAAAAAGAGAGCCTTTCCTTTTCTCCTGCACATTTCTCAGATGCTCCATACTTGGATATATGATCAGCTTGTATCTCGTCCTGTCCATATTCCTGAGACTGTAATCTCCGGCAGGGAATGCCGGCCCTGCCCATGAAAAACGTCCCGCCAGACTTTTCAGTTCCTGTGCATTTAAAAGAACCGGGATGATCTCTCCCAAATCCGGGAACAACGCAACATCATCCAGAGACAGTGGCATCTCCGCTGCTGCCGCACGTATATGTGCAAGCTCGATCAGCAGATTATCCGGATCTACGATTGCATTTTCACTTCTGCCTTCAAAAAGCCAGTCAGGTGAAATTGCAATATACTGATCGAACGGCTGATTCTCCAAAATCAGATAATTGACACACCTCCTGCCACATCTTCCCGCCCGTCCTGTCTGCTGCCAAAAAGAAGCTCTTGTCCCCGGATATCCTACCAGCACTGTACAATCCAGTTTTCCAATATCAATTCCCAGTTCCAGTGCATTCGTACAGATCAGGCCTGTCAGCTCTCCTGCCATCATCTTTCGCTCGATCTCACGCCGCTCCAATGGAGTATAACCTCCACGATACCCGGCGATTTTGTCCGTCTGCCCCTTTTCTCCCAAAAATCCGGCGTCTTCCAACCGGTCTCTCGATTCCTTTAAAATAACTTCCACCGCTCTTCGACTATGTGTAAATACAAGAAACTGTTCTCCCTTTTCCACAAGCTTCGGGATCAGCTCTTTCACCACACTTGAAGCCGAATATCTTCCATATACTTTATCATTCGCTCCTTTTATCTCCGGTGGCTGCAGGATCTTGTATACCTTTTCCGGTGCCGGTGAGCCATCTCGCTCGATCAGCCCCGGGGTTATTCCACAAATCTTCTCTGCCAGCTCCACCGGATTTGCAATCGTCGCTGAACTGCATAAAAATTGTGGATCGGAATGATAATATCCGCAGATCCGTTTCATTCTGCGGAAAATATTGGCAAGATGCCCGCCAAATGCTCCTCTGTAGCTATGCAATTCATCAATCACGATATAATTCAGATTGGCAAATATAAAATCAAATCCATATTTACTGTGGTTAGGCAAGAAAGCTGCATTCAGCATCTCAGGATTCGTCAGAATAATATTCGCACTCTTCCTGACCCGGCTGCGTTCTGCAGGCATCGTATCTCCATCATAGACCCCTGCCGATATACGCCCCTCTCCAAAATACTCCAGTACAGGAGCCAATACCCGATACTGATCACTTGCAAGTGCTTTCGTCGGATAAATAAAAATCGCACGCGTCAGCGGATTCTCTAAAATCTGCTGCAATACCGGCAGCAAAAAGCTCAAAGTTTTGCCACTTGCTGTCGCTGTCGTGATGACCAGGCTTTCTCCTTCACCGGCCCTTACGAACATCTCCGCCTGATGACTGTAAAGCCGGGAAATCCCCTGCGATCTGAGATAATCGCCAATCTCCGGTCTCATAGACTCTGGAAATGATACATACTCTGCTCCATGTGCCGGAATTACCTTTTCATATACAATAGAATCATTCTCTTTTTTTATCATTTCTTCATGCCGCCTTTACGAATGTATGTTCGTATTCATCATACCACAGATTTCTTTTCCATACAATCAGCAGAATGCTACATCTGCTTACGGACAACTGCATATTCATCACCATTTCTGTAAAATGGACACTGGAAATAACGATCTGTCATCAGACGGATATATTCATCTTCATCCATATTTTTATCACATACATAACTTTCATAGTCTTCATCATAAATATAATAAGTACAGCTCTCACAACTGACTCTCTCATTTCTGCTCATCTTTTTATTGCCTCCCTTTTCTATCCTTTAGTATAAGGACAAGGTTCTAAAAAATCCAGTCGCATACTGCCCAGTTTCAGTTCTGTATATTTTTTATATTTTCATTTATTTTCTGTTAATTTAAATTACTTTTATTTTTTATCAGATTTTCTATTGACAAAACGTGTTTTGAGAGTTAATATATAGTCAACAAAAGAAAACGAACACCAAATAAAAGAAAAGGAGGTACGGACCACCAAAAACTTAAACTTAATCCAATAATCTAATGAAAGAGGTATAGACCAATGGGACATTAATTTTAATCCAGAACAAAATTTACGAAAGGGGTACAATCCAATGGGATAAAAAGTCTTTAACTTTAATCTGATATGAATTTTATGAAAGAGCTACAGACCGATGGGATGTTAATTTAATTCTAATTAAGAACATAAGAACGAATTTTATGAAAGAGGTACAATCCAATGGGACGTTAATTTTTAAATAAAATTTCACTATTTGAGATAATAGTTTTAAATAGATATTAATTGAAGAAGGAGGATATTCCAATGGATGGAATAAATTGAAAGATCCACTGTATGACTTGTAGAAGCGTATGGTGGATTTTTCGTATGCTCTTTTTGCGATTATTCATGGATTTTTTGTATACCCGTTTATCCTTGACACTTCCGTATTTCAGCGATATAATTAGTTTCTAAAACTGATGTGGATTTTTGGAGTATCACGATGAATGACGGGCAAATGGTTTCCGGCATAATGTGATACTACTTTTCGCCACATGACTACTTTTCCTGGCAGTCATGTGGTTTTTTTATGTCATAACTTATTAATACTAAAAAAGATCCATTGGATCTTTGTCGTATGCTTAACAACTGAGAAATCCCGAAAGGAGTCTGAAAATGGAACAAACTTATATGAAAGAACAACCAATCCTGAACCTTCTGTTAAAAATGTCATTACCAATGGTTGTGTCTATGCTCGTAAATTCACTTTATAATATCGTTGACAGCTTTTTTGTTGCTAAGATCAGTGAAAATGCAATGACCGCACTTTCTTTGGTATTCCCTGTTCAAAATCTGATCAATGCAGTTATGATCGGTTTTGGAATCGGGATTAATGCCGTCATTTCCTTTTATCTGGGAGCAGCAGATCAGAAAAAGGCAGCTCAGGCAGCAAGTCAGGGAATGCTCCTCGGAACATTTCACGGTATTCTCTTGATGATTATCTGCCTTGTAGTTATCCACCCTTTTCTCAGTCTCTTTACCAACGATACAGAAATTATCACTTTAGGGCTTCGTTATTCAAAAATCGTATTTTTATTTTCTGTATTTTTTGCATGGGAACTGGTATTTGAAAAGGTTTTTCAAGCTGTTGGTAAAATGAATGTCTCCATGATCTGTCTGATGAGCGGATGCCTTGTCAACATTTTTCTCGATCCGGTCCTGATCTTTGGACTTGGACCATTTCCTTCACTTGGGATCGAAGGTGCAGCACTCGCAACAGGCCTCGGACAGACATTCAGTGCGATCCTTTATCTTATTTTTTACATAGTCGATCCAATCTCTGTAAAATTCAGAAGAGCTTATTTTAAACCGGATGCTTCACTTTGTAAAAAAATGTACTCCATCGGGATTCCTGCAAGTCTGAACATGGCACTTCCTTCCCTGCTTATTTCATCATTAAATGTAATCCTGGCAGGCTTCGGTCAATCTTATGTCTTTGTGCTTGGAGTCTATTACAAATTACAGACCTTCTTATACCTTCCTGCTAACGGAGTCATCCAGGGGATGCGGCCACTGATCGGATATAATTATGGTGCAAAGGAACATCATCGTGTAAATAAGATTTATCAGACTTCTTTGATCCTTGTTCTGGCAATCATGGCAATTGGAACTGTCCTGTGCTTATGCATTCCCGGAACTCTGATCCATCTGTTCACAACTACACCTGCAACCATAAAGATTGGTTCCTCTGCTCTTCGTATTATCTGCCTCGGATTCCTTGTATCTTCTATTTCAGTTACAAGTTCGGGAGCTTTAGAAGGACTTGGAATGGGATTACCATCCCTCATTATCTCGCTCTGCCGTTATACGCTGATCATCATTCCACTGGCTTTTCTTTTAAGCCTGCTGCAGGGGGCATCCGGCGTCTGGCACGCATTTTGGATCACTGAGGCAATTACTGCAATTATTTCTTACTGGATCTACCATAAGAAAGTAAGAGCTTTGTAAACTTTTTTGACCCCGACATCTATAAAACAGTATAACATAAAACGATTCCTATTTGACTACATACTTGACTACATTGGAATTATCCAGAAAATGAAAAAAGCCAGAAGCCTTGAAAATTCAAGGTTTCTGACTCTTCAGTCAACAGGGGATGAGAGAATCGAACTCCCACCAAAGGTTTTGGAGACCCCTATCATACCATTTGACCAATCCCCTATTCAGTTGTCACTTTCGTCAAGCGACTTATTAAGTATACTTTACATGTATTAATTTGTCAATAATTTTTTAAATATTTTACAATATTTTATCACTTTGAAAAATTTGAATATGAATTTGTAAGGGAAACCGGAGTACGCGTTATCATCGGTAAGGGTGGAATGAATGTTATAATGATCCGAACATCTTTCTGACCCAAAGATTGCAATGACTAAGGATTACAATTTCCACAGGGTTCATATCCTTCATCGATCAACGTCTGTCTTGAACCCGTATATTCACCTTTATTTTTAGCCTTGATCTTCTTTGCACCAGAACATTCCGGTTTATGAAATTTCTTTGTATTCTTATTGAGAATATACGTCTGCTCCTTCGTATCTTTTGCCTCTGCCTTTGACGTTGCCGCAGAATCTGTCTTTGCATTTATCTTTGAATCTGATTTTGAATCTGATTTTGAATCTGAAGGATCTGCTTCTGTACCGTCTGCCCATTTTCCTTCTGGCTCTGCAATCTCATCACCTTCCCAGTTTTCTCCGGTTTTATAATCAATCACTACATACGGCTGTACATTATATACATATACATTAAAGCTGATTCCCACTCCATCATCTTCTACTGACTCTGCCTGCATCTGTACTCCTGAGGCAACCAGGTCATCCCCCTCAAAAACCGGTGTCACACGGTACATCACATGATTGTCGGTTTCTTTGATATACGCTGCCACCTCATCCTCGAAAGGCAGCATACCTTCTACATTCATATAGCGTGTTCCTGTGATCAGATTCTCTTCATTTGCATTCTCACCTGTCAACTGGAATCCGATCAGGTGACAACGGTTATACACATATCCACCATCCACGGTATCATAGGATTTATTCTTCCAGCCGGTCGGCTTCACACTGCTGATACTCTCCCTCGTTTCTGTCGGCATCAGATCCTGTCCGATGCACGCTTCTGCCGACTGACATCTTCCAAGCTCATCCAGTTCACTGTATTCCTCATAGGATACTGTCGTAAGCTCTTCTTCCGTAAACTCCGGCTGATTATCATTTACCTCCACATATGGCTCTCCTGAATATGCCGGAACATCATCAACCGTCACATAGGATTCACTGTCTGAACCCTTTTCTTCGGCAGAATGATCTTCCGCAGCCACTTTCGTGCCTGACTGAGTATTGCTGTCTTTCCCTGAATCTGTCTGCCCCTGGTTACCGCAGGAAGTCAGACATACTGACAGGATCAGCAGCAATCCGGTCAGAAAACCATAAGTTCTTCTCTTTTTATCTTTCATATTCGTCTCCCTATTCATCCGTACTGATCTATACGATCATTCTTTTTTATCCCCCGGTCTTGGAAATCTTCTTTCTATAAGAAATAAAGATTCTTCCGGGAAGCTTTCGCATCTTTCATTAAATGAACAAATCTATTATATAACACGAATATATGTTCTTTCAATCTTTTCTGCAATCTTTTTACAGCCAAAAGTTCTTTTTCTTTGTATTTTCAAGCCGGGATTTTTATGCTATGATTACAGAGTCAGCTTCTGACAGAAATGAGGTATCATTTATGAATATACGGCATAAAAGAAAAGAGAAAGAAGAGTCAGTTTCCACAGCAAGAGAATTATTTCAGTGGGTAGCCGCCATTGTTGCTGCTGTTCTGATTGCACTGGCTATAGATAATTTCGTTATTGTAAATGCTCAGATTCCTTCCGGATCTATGGAAAATACGATTATGACCGGTGACCGCGTCATTGGGAACCGGTTTGCATACAGTTTCAGCGATCCGCAGCGGTTTGATATTATTATTTTCCGCTATCCGGATGACGAAAGTCAGTTATTCATCAAAAGGATCATCGGACTTCCCGGAGAAACGGTTGAGATCCGGGATGGAAAGATCTATCTGAATGGTTCTGATGAACCACTTGAGGATGTGCAGACGAAAGAAACCATGGTCGGATCTTTCGGTCCGTATACAGTACCGGAGAACAGTTATTTTGTCATGGGAGACAACCGCAATGACTCCAAAGATTCTCGCTACTGGACCAATACTTTTGTTACAAAAGATGAGATTCTCGGAAAGGCGATCTTCCGCTACTGGCCGATTTCTGAATTTAAAATTCTTGAATAAGATTTTATCAAAAAAGGTGTGCGAAAATGAAAATCATATTTCGCACACCTCTTTTTTTATTCTGATAATCCCGTTTTCTGATATCACCAGATCCATCCGCTCATCATGTTCCTCTGTTGGAATTTCATCACACATCAGACTTTCTCTGCACAGAATTGCTTTTTCACAGTCTTCCGGCATTTTCTCAAGATAACGGTCATAATACCCCCCGCCATGTCCGAGCCGTTCACCCTTCCGGTTACAGGAAATACATGGGATGATCGCAAACTGGATTTCTGTCGGATCAAGGATGATATCACATTCTTCTCCCGGCTCCAGGATTCCGTAGGATCCAATTTTTAACTGTTCTAAATTCTGAATTTCATAGGCATCCATTATTCCTTTTCCGGTACATTTAGGAACACCCAGTCTTTTTCCACTGTCCAGTATTTCCTGCAAAAGCGGAATGGTATTAATTTCTTTTTCTGTACTGACATAACAGAAAATTGTGTCGGCATTTTTATATTCTGCAAGAGATTTTATCTGATGCAGGATTTTTTTATCCGACTCTTCAGTTTCTCGTCTGGATAGTTTAGATATTTTTTCCTTTACTTTAGTTCTTAATTCTTTCTTTTGTTCTTTTATTATTTCATTTTTTGTATCCATTTTGCACATTTCCTTTTTAAGCTGAATTTTTTCCTGCATTTTCTACCAGAAGTTGATCCAGCTTCCTGCGGTCTTTTTCCCGGATCTCATATGCTCCGTCCTCTCCCTTTTCGACATGGAGCTTCAGTTTCTTCTTATCCCCATACCGAATCCCTTCCTGCAAAGCTTCGTTCAATACATCATAATAAATCTGATATACCTGTCCCTGCATCTCTTCTTCCGATGGAATTTCCATTCCTTTCATTACCTTGTTGGTAATTGATTGTGCATACTCTTCTGCCTTGCTTTGAAATGTCTCATATGTATCAGAAAACAGTGTGACCGGTCTGATCTCAAGTTCAACTATATAACTTCCGTCTTTCTGCTTTTCACTTTCTCCGATCTGATAATTAACCTGCCTGACGATCTGTGTAAAAAGTATCCTGTACTTCTTTTCCAATTCCTCCGAAATAGCTGATGAATGGAATTTCTCCATGGTTACATCCAGATTTTTTTCAAAGACAGCCTCCGCTTCTTTTCTGGAAGTTCCCGTCATTTTACTGTACTCCTCAGTTTCTTCTTTATAAGAAACATCCAGCACAGCCTGCACATAACGGACAGGATCAAAGCGATTCATATAAAAATAAATTCCCGCTGCCGTAGCCACCATGATAATCACAGTCAAAATACATCCCAGGATTTTCTTGTTCTTCCACTTATTCTTTTTATTCTTTTCATCCATAAAAAATCCTCCTCTTTTCATAATGATCTGCATCAGTATAGCACTTTATCATCATGAAAAAAGGAGAATCCTGTCGCATTTTTTCTTTTAATTTTTGTCATTAAATCGTATCTTAATATACGATTTAATTTCTTCTACGCACTTTTGGAATCCAAGTTTTCCACTGTTAAGACATAAATCATAATTCCTTGCATCTGCCCATTCATTTCCGGTATGATATCTGTAGAAATCACCTCTGAACCGATCCGTCTTTTCAATATATTTCTGCATCTCTTTTTCTGTCATGCTGTTACGCTCTAAAGCACGCTCCAGGCAGAACTTCTTATCTGCATGTATAAAGACACTGACTACATTCGGATTTTCTTTCAGGACATAATCTGCACATCTTCCTACGATTACACAGGATTCCTTTTCTGCCAGATCCCGGATCACCTTTGCCTGATAATTGAACAGGTTATCATCTGATACAAAATCTCTGTCTTCAGGAGTAAGAAGCTCTCCGTCATACGGACGGTTCAGAATCTTAAACCATGGAGCTTTCTTGATCTTTTCATCTGACATCCCGAATAAGCCTTCATTAATTCCGCTTTCCTCTGAAGCCATCTTAAGGATCTCCCTGCTATAACAGTTGATTCCCAGCTCCTTTGCAAGCATTGCACCTATCGTCTTTCCACCACTACCATACTGCCTGGCGATCGTAATTACAATATTCTCACCCATGAGATATCCCTCCTATTCACCTAAGTATGCCTTTTTAACGGCTTCATCCTCCAACAGATCTTTCGCCTTGCCGGACATCGTGATCGTTCCTGTCTCAAGCACATAAGCCCTGTCTGAAATAGAAAGTGCTTTCTTCGCATTCTGCTCTACCAGAAGAACCGTTGTTCCACTCTCACTTACCGCACGGATAATATCAAAGATTTCATTTACAAAGATCGGTGAAAGTCCCATGGACGGTTCATCCATCAGGATGATCTTCGGCTTTGACATCAATGCACGCCCCATTGCAAGCATCTGCTGTTCTCCACCACTCAGAGTTCCTGCCATCTGGTTTTTCCGTTCTTCCAGACGCGGGAATCTTTTGTATACATTTGCAAGACTTTCTTCAATCTCTTTCTTATCTTTCCTTGTATATGCTCCCATTTTCAGGTTCTCATATACACTTAACTCCGCGAAAACACGTCTTCCTTCAGGGACATGTGCCATTCCCATGGATACGATCTTATGAGCAGGTACTTTCGTGATATCTTTTCCTTCAAATAAAACCGATCCTGACTTTGGTGCAAGCAGTCCTGTGATCGTATGCAGAGTTGTCGTCTTTCCTGCACCATTTGCTCCGATCAGAGCAATAACTTCCCCCTGATTTACGTCGAAGGAGATGCCTTTGATCGCATGGATCATTCCATAATATACCTGTAAGTCTCTGACTTCAAGCATTGCCATAGCTTTTTCCTCCTTACTCTCCAAGATATGCCGTAATGACTTTCGGGTCATTGAGTACATCACTCGTCTTTCCCTGTGCAAGAACTTCACCGAAATTAAGAACTGTCAGTTCCTCGCAGATTCCGCTTACAAGTTTCATATCATGCTCGATCAGCAAAATCGTCATATGAAATTCATCTCTGACGAAACGGATCATATCCATCAGTTCTCCGGTCTCATTCGGGTTCATACCTGCTGCCGGCTCATCCAGAAGCAACAGCTTCGGGTCTGTAGCGAGGGCTCTTGCGATCTCAAGCTTTCTCTGCTGTCCATACGGAAGATTGGCAGCCTGATGATCTGCATATTTTTCAAGATCAAATACTTTCAACAGTTCCATAGCTCTGTCGTCCATCTCTTTTTCCACCTTCCTGTAACTCGGAAGACGTAAGATTCCACTCAGAGTCGAATACGGATGATGATTATGCAGTCCTGCTTTTACATTGTCCAGGACACTCAGTTGCTTGAAAAGACGGATATTCTGAAACGTTCTCGCAATCCCTGCTTTACTGATCTCAATATTCCGTTCACCGGTAATATCTTTTCCGTCAAGTATCACCTTTCCTGCATCCGGCTTATAAACTCCGGTCAGAAGGTTAAATACGGTCGTCTTTCCTGCACCATTTGGTCCGATCAGACCATAAAGCTGTTCTTTCTGAATCGTAAGATCAAATTCATTTACAGCACGGAGACCACCGAAAGAGATTCCCAGATTTTTTACATCCAACAAGATACTCATTCTTATTCAACCTCCTTTGCTTTTTTCCCGAAACTAAAATGCTTCTTTCTCCAGTCATTGAGTTTTTCTCTCCACTCAATCGCTTTTGGAGACCAGTTAAAGAGCATCATGACGATCAGCACGATCGCATAGATCAGCATACGGTAGTCCTTCATTCCACGGAGAAGCTCCGGCAGAAGCGTCAGGATCACTGCCGCAATGATTGAGCCGCGGATATTTCCGATTCCGCCAAGTACTACAAATACCAGGATTGTAATGGACATATTGTATCCAAAGTTGTTCGTATTCGCTGTCAGCGTAGATATATTATGTGCATACAGGACACCTGCTGCCCCTGCCATTGCCGCAGAGATGGTAAATGCCATCAGCTTATATTTCGTAATGTTGATTCCGATTGATTCTGCCGCAATACGGTTATCACGAATCGCCATGATCGCACGTCCATCTCTTGAATTGATCAGGTTCTGCACGATAAACAATGTCAGCAGGATCAGGATAAAGCCGATCACAAATGTAGAGTTCTTCGGTGTTCCCGTAATTCCCTGTGGTCCGTTCAGGATCACCGTTCCATCAGCATCCATATTCAATGCCATAACATCCTTTGTCGTCACATGGAACCCCTTGGAATCTTTTCCGATATAAAGTACATTCACCATATTTTTGATAATCTCACCAAATGCCAGCGTTACAATGGCAAGGTAATCACCTTTCAGTCTCAGTACCGGGATTCCGATCAGCATACCGAAAATCGCTGCTGTCACGATTCCGATCAGAAGTGCCAGAAAAAACCGCAGACCATCTGAAGCGATCACATCTCTTGTACATTTTGAAAAGAAGGCACTTGTAAATGCACCAACGCACATAAAACCTGCATGACCAAGACTCAGCTCTCCCAGGATACCAACAACCAGGTTCAGTGAAACTGCAAGAATAATATAGGTGCATAACGGTACCATCAGCCCCTGAAGAAGGCTCGAAATACTTCCTGCACTGATCAATATCTGCATGATCACAAATGCGAGGATCACCATAGCGTACGTGATCAGGTTATTTTTTGTCGTCTTATTCATCTTTTTTAACATCCCATCCACCTACACTTTCTCCTGAATCTGCTTACCTAAAAGTCCGGTAGGTTTCACCAGCAGCACAACGATCAGTACTGCAAACACGATTGCATCTGCCATCTGGGAAGAAATATATGCCTTACTGAAAATTTCGATCAGTCCCAGCAGGATTCCTCCGATAAACGCTCCCGGGATCGATCCGATTCCACCAAATACTGCTGCAACAAACGCTTTGATTCCCGGCATTGCTCCTGTATACGGTGTGAGACTCGGATACGTGGAACAAAGAAGAACCCCGGCAACTGCCGCCAGTCCTGAACCGATTGCAAATGTAAGGGCGATCGTTCCGTTTACATTGATTCCCATTAACTGTGCCGCACCTCTGTCCTCTGATACTGCACGCATCGCCTGTCCCGGCTTTGTCTTCTGCACAAATGCCATCAGCACGACCATAATCACCACGCACACGACGATCGTGACGATCGTCTCTCCTGAAATCTTCAGTTCTCCTCCTGCAACAGAAATGCCTTTCCATTTGATCACTGAAGGAAATGTCTTCGCATTCGCTCCAAAGATCAGAAGTGCCACATTCTGTAACAGATAGCTGACACCGATCGCTGTGATCAGTACTGCCAGGGAAGAGGATGCGTTCCTCAATGGTTTATAAGCAATCCGCTCCATCACAACTCCCAGGACTGTACACACAACAATCGAGATCAATACTGCAGCCGGAACCGGCATCCCTGCCTGATTCATGCTGACGAGAGCAACATATGCACCGATCATGATCACATCACCATGAGCAAAATTCAGCATCTTGGCAATTCCATATACCATCGTATAACCAAGAGCAATGAGTGCATAAACGCTGCCCAGACTAAGTCCGTTTACCAAATACGATATAAAACTCATATTCCTTTTCCTCTCATCCTATTTTATTGTAGTTTGCTTTTTTCATTATATCACATCACAAAATCAGCCGCAAGAAAAATAGAATGCACTCTGTCTTTGCTTTCATTTTTCCTGCGGCCTTCTTTGGCTTTTGACCCCGACATCTATTTATCTTCCTGTATAAAGATGAAATAATTCCGGATCTGTCACTTTTTCAATTTGGTCATACACCGGAGTACTCGCCTCTTTCATCTGCTCTCTTGTCTCTTCATCAGGCGTTATAATCTTGGTTCCGCTCTCCTCGATCTCACGGATCTTCTCACTGATTCTCTCATCTGACTTCTCTCTTGCATATTCCTTGGCAATCTCTTCTGCCTCACGCAGGATCTTCTGATCCTCTTCTGAAAGCTTTTTATAAAAATCTTCACTCACGATCAATGAAATCAGATGCGGTACATGATTCGTTTCAATAATGTAATCCTGCTGCTCATACAACCGGTTTGAAACGATCACTTCGTATGGATTTTCCTGTGCATCAATCGTATGCTGCTGCAATCCGATATACACCTCACTGAAGCTCATGGGAGTCGGATTTGCTTTCAGCTTTTTCCAGAAGCTCAACTGGTACGGATCTTCCATTGTACGGATCTTCTGTCCTTTAAAATCTGAAAAACTGCTGACCTCCTTATTGCTGGACATGACGCGGAATCCCTGATCTGCATATCCCAGCAGTTCATATCCCGCATCCCGGTATGACTCCTGCATCCGGCTCAGGAACTCCGGCTGATCTACCTTATCTCTCAGCTCTTCAATATCATCAAACACACACGGTGCATCAAAGATTGCTGTATCATCAATAAAATTAACCTGTGGTGCTGTATTCTGTACTACAAATGGGATATCTCCGTCATAGCAGCTCTCCAGCAGTTCTCTGTCCCCGCCAAGTACACTGTTCGGATATACTGTGATCTTGATCCTTCCGTCACTGAGTCTGTCCGCTTCTTCTGCGAATTTTTCCGCATAGATCTGCGTCACTGTATCCTCAGGGCTGGCTGTTCCGAGCGGATATGCATACCGCTGTTCTGTACTTTCTTTTCCGGCACACCCCGTAAGCAGCCCCAGGAAGGCAACGCTCACCATCACGCCTGTCAGTCTTCTATATTTCATATCTGTATCTGTCTCCTTCCATGTCATTTCCTGTAACAGCATTTCTACAATAACGCAAGACTTACTGCCGGCACAAAGGTAACGATCAGCAATGCAGCAAAGAAATAGAGGATCATCGGCATCGCTTTCTTTGCGATCTCCATCACCGGTACATCTGTCAGTGAACTTGCCACAAATAAATTCACTCCGATCGGCGGTGTTACAAATCCGATTGCCAGATTGACAACCATGACAATACCAAAGTGGATCGGATGGATCCCCACTGCCTCAACGATCGGGAGCAGGATCGGTGTCAGGATCAGGATTGCCGGAGTTGTATCCATCACCATTCCAACGATCAGTAAAAATACGTTGAGTACAAGAAGTAAGACAATCTTATTCGTAAAATGTGCAAGGATCCATGCACTGATTTCCTGCGGCACCTGCATCAGTGTCAGTACTCTTGAAAATGCAATGGATGCAGCAAGAATAAAAAGGATCGGTGCATACGTCCTGATTGCTTCTACCATAATGGTCCAGATATCTCTGATCTTAATACTTTTATAGACAAATAAACTGATGATCAGTGCGTAAAAAACCGAAATAACTGCTGCCTCTGTCGGAGATGCCACACCGGTATAAATACATCCAAGAATGATCACCGGACTGAGCAGTGCAAAAGCACTGTCCTTTAACACCCTTAAAAGCCCCTTATCATGCAGCTTTCCGACCATTGCCAGCTTCTTTTCCTGATCTTCCCCATGCTTTTTACAATAGTAGATCGCGTACACCATCAGAAGACCGCCGATCATTACCCCCGGAATGATCCCTGCAATGAAGAGGTCACTGACTGATGCACCGGATGCCGTTCCATACATGATAAACGGAATACTTGGCGGAATAATAACACCCAGGCCGCCTGCAACCGCCACAAGAGCTGTCGAAAACTTCTTATCATATCCCATCTCCATAAGGATCGGGATCGTCATACTTCCTACTGCGGCTACCGTAGCCGGTGCTGATCCCGAAATCGCTCCGTAAAACAGACAGGTCACAACCACTGCACATGGCATCCCGGCGGTTCTCTTTCCCATAAAATAAGCAAATACATCAAATAATTTTCTTGAAATCCCACCCCGTGCCATGATAATTCCTGAAAGTACGAACATCGGAACTGCAAGCAAAGGGAAACTGTCGATTCCTCCAAGCATAGAACGGATGACATAAGTTCCGCTTGCTGTAAAGGACGGATCTACCGCTCCCGGAAGTACCGATGCAATTCCGAGAGATATGGATACCGGAATCGCAAGGATCAGACAGATCACAAAAATCAAAAATACAACCACCGCCGGCATATCATTCTCCTCCCTTCCTGAATACTCTCTTCCACTCAATGATCCATCTCTGGAATACCCGGATCGCTGACAGGATAAATCCCATCAACGGTGCTGCCTGCACATAGTACATCGGGATTCCCATTGCCGGGCTTGTCTGTCCATTTGCGATTGCAGACAACAGATATTTCCATGCAAACGGGATCAGATAAAGAAATAAGATCAGTTCAAATGTATGATTCACTCCTTTGAAAATGGCTTTTCCCCTCTTTGGGAACATCGCCACAAACTGCTCGATCTTGATAGAAATACATTTTTTCGTACAATAACTCACACTCAGGAATCCTGCCCAGATAAATATATACCGGGTCAGTTCTTCCGACCAGGAAAGTGAAGCTCCGAATATATATCTTGCAATGACCTGTATTCCCATGATCACTGCCATGGCTGCAAGTGCAATGACCAGTAATACTTCTTCCAGGTTCTCATCTAACCATTGTAATGCTTTTTTCATCTCATCACCTTTTCCTTAATTTTCATCATATCTTTTTCGTTAAAAAAAGACTATATCAAAAAATATATCATTTTTTATTTTTTCTGTCCATCCTCTCAATTTCTTCTGCCACCATAACTAAAAAGGATTCCCCGGATCTTTTTGTCGTATACTTCACACAAAAAAACTGATACCTCAGACTCCATCGATAACTCCCCCGAATTGATCCAAACTATCAGTTTTCTTTTTATTTTTCTAAATTCACTTATAAAGATGTCGGGGTCAAAAGCCCCCAACTTTGATGCCTACGGATTGCTCTCCGTGCTACGCACTCCCACAACCCTGGCATCTTATAAATCCATTAATAGATGATCATAGCTACAATTACTGCTGCCAGTGAACCGATCATTGGAGCAAGTACGGATGTCATAAATACATACCAGTAACTTTCTGCCAGTGACAGTTTCATCCAGCGGAGCTGTGCAACCATTCCACCTGCATTTGGCAGTGTATTCATACCGGTTGCACATGCCGGTGCCAGTCTGTGAAGTGCTCCTGCACTTGCACCCTTTGCAAGCAGACCGTCTGACAAATGTTCAAAGAACATGGCGATGGAAGAGGTTCCGCTTCCAAGGATACCGGCAAGGATATTCAGTCCGAAGAACTCTGTCAGATACGGGTTCATCTTCAGACCCATTACAAAGTTGATAATGGACTGGAATCCCGGACAGGACTGAAGTACGCCTGAAAATCCAAGAATCGCTGCTGCCATTACAGTTGCTCCGATTCCATTATTTACACCCTTTTCAAGAATCTTTGCCACACTTCCGACCTGTTTATGACAGAACAGAACAATCACAACAGAACCAACAAACATACTCAGTACAACGATTGCATTTGTATTCATATCTGTCAGGTTAGAAAGAGCAAGTACCAGTACTACAACCAGGATAAACGGGATCAGTGCTACCCAGAAAGACGGAAGATCATCTCTTGTCGGCTGGATCTTAACTGGCTGGGATTCATCGATTGCTGTTCCCTCTTTGATCGCTGCTTTTTTTGCTGCATGAACCATGTAAAAATATCCCACTGCAAAAGATACCACGAAAGCGACCCATCCAAGGATCGGTGCTGATCCCATGGAAGTTCCGAGATACTGTGCCGGCATGATGTTTGTAATATTGATGGCATACGGGATCATTGCTGAGCAGGTTGCTCCGATAAAGATGATTCCCGGAATCATACGGTATGGGTATCCTGCCTGCTTCATCATGATCGTTGCGATCGGTGCCAGTACGAAAAGTACTACAAATCCTGATACTCCCACATATACGAATACCGTTGTGATCAGTGCGATAGACAGGATAACTCGTTTTGCACCCATTTTTTCTGTAACTACATTTGCAATGGATTCAGCACAACCTGATGCTGCCATCAGTTCCCCAAACACTGCTCCGATTACAAGTACAAATACATTGTTCTGAATAAATCCTACATACCCCTCTGCATAAGAACTCAGTGATGTCCACCAGTCCATCCAGCTTGTCAGGATAATGATAAATGAAACCAGAATCGTAGATGTAAATACATCAAGTCCCTTCCAGATTGCTACTACAAAGATGATTGCTGCCAGCAATAATCCGATGACTGATATTGTTGTTGCCATAATTATTTGTCCTCATTCTCACCCACGATCCGAATCTTGCCAAGCGGCTTCCGGTATGGGTTCTTTCCTTCGTAAAAATGTTTATCAAGAAAGTCGATACACTTCTCAATATTCTGATCTGCCTTGATTACCTGAGAACCATGCGGTTCATTTTCAAAGAGATCCAGCTCCACGCGGTCTTCTCCGCAGACAGCTTTTACCTTTTCTGCCATGTAGACAGACTGATGATAGTCGATGACCAGGTCATTTGTTCCATGCTGAATCAGCATTGGCGGACAACTTTCCTTTACATGACTGATCGGGCTTACCTTACTTGTACGTTCCGGATAATACAGTGGATTATATCCCAGCAGCATCGTAAACATTGAGTCATTTGATTCTCCGTCACCCGGCATCATTCCCTTGCCTGCACCGGTCTGCTTACGCACTTCATAAATGTCTGTTCCGAACTGCTCTGCAGAACAAAGCTCACTGATCGTATACCATGCAATGGCACAGTCGATCTTTGAAGATGCTTTTACTCCGACATTCAGATCATCCATGTCTTCCTCGTCTGCTGTCACTGCCAGAAGCTGCGTCACTGTACCGCCTGCTGAATTTCCCCATACTGCAAACCGATCCGGGTCTAAATTCAGTTTCTCTGCATTGGCACGCAGATAGCGGATTGCTGCTTTTCCGTCGATTAGCTGTGCCGGCCATTTTGCTTCCTGTAAAAGACGATACTCTACCGTTGCAACTGCGTATCCCTGTGTCACAGGCAGACACATTGACTTAATGTAATGTGTCCTCTTGTGTCCCGCCGCAAAAGCTCCACCATGGAATACGATCACCAGCGGATATGGGCCTTCTCCGTCTTCCGGATAAAAAACATCCAGAATCTGGTTCGGTGACTCATCTGCATAGACAAGATCCAGTTCGGTCTTTGCAAACTGCGTGATATCCATCTCCGGCTCTGTCTTCAGAAATGTCTCTCTGTTGTTCATCCCTGTCATTTTCTCTCCTCCCAGTAATAATTCGAATGCTGTTTTATAAATCCTGATCCTTACAGACTCTTATGAAGCAGGCCAAGAACTGTTGTCAAATCTTCAATTCCCATCTGTCCCGGAGCGGATACTTTTCCAACTGCTCCAAATGTCAGTGCTGAACCGAATACTTCACCGCAAAGACGACTGATCACACCGGTTCCTGACATGGACATTGTAATGATCGGACGGTCTGCATATTCTGATGCCATTTCCTCTGTAGCAGAAAGAAGTGTCAGAACATCTTTCTTATTCTGAGGCATTACAGCGATCTTTGGAATATCTGCTCCTAATTCCTGCATTTTTCTTAAACGGGATACGATTTCGTCCTTTGCAGGAGTCTTATGGAAATCGTGATTAGAAGCAATGACTTTTACACCATTTGCATGTGCTGTCTCAACAACTGCTTTCACCGCATCATCTCCTGTAAACGCTTCTACGTCTACAAGGTCAACCAGTCCTGTTTTTGCCGCATTCTGATTCAGTTCTACATAAGTTTCTGTCTCAATGGATTTCTCTCCGCCTTCTTTGGATGTACGGAATGTGAACAGGATCGGAGTCTCACCAAGTACCTCACGAAGAGCTTTCATTGTCTCTTCTGTCTTTGCAAAATCGAAAATATCTTCATACCAGTCTACACGCCACTCAACAACATCGGCCTTTGTAGATTTGATAGTTTCTGCTGCTGCAAGGATTTCTTCTCTTGTTACCCCAACGATCGGTACACAGATTTTCGGGATTCCTGCACCAATTTCAATATTTCTTACTTTTACAGTATTCATAATACTATTCCTTTCTATGACTTCTTTGGAGGGGAACCCGCACCGGTCGTTCTGCTCCGGTACAGGTTTCATTTTTACAATTTTCTTATTTATGCTTCCTCTGCATTTTTCAGAAGTACACCATATCTTACATTTACAAAAAGTCCCAGTGCCACGCCTACTGCTGTAAGAACAATGTTCATTACCATAACCTGGGATGGCTGCATCTTTGCTGCTGCTGTAAGGATCGTGTAGTTACAAAGTGAGGATGCGATCATAATCAGAGCTGTGATCGTTCCCTTGATCTTCGGGAAAAGCATATTGCATACAGAAGTTGCGATCTGAAGCAGTCCGCCTGCTCCTGCCCATCCGATGATAAATGCTCCTGCGATCATCAGCGGCTTGCTCTGTCCTACCAGTACAACGATCAGTGTTGCCAGGCAGATCACCGGATATGCCACGATAAAACGTACATCTTTGATCTTTCTTGTCAGCAGTGCTGTCACAACCAGTGCGATCAGTGTTCCTGCTGAATAATATGTCTGCATGATGGACGGATCAGCCCAGCCTACATTCTCTTTTGCAAAGTTCTGTGCACAGTTAAGCCATAACTGGAATGTTCCCGTGCAGGTAAATCCGATCAGGATCATAGCTACAGACTCGATAGAGAAATGAGTATGTTTTAAGCTGTCGATCAGACCTTCCTTCTTTCCTGCTGCTTTCTGATCTGCATCAGGAAGTGGGAAAAGCATAACCAGTACAAGCAGTACTACATAAATAACACCGCAGATATAAAACAGCATATTATAGGAAACCAGTCCTGTAGCTGTTGTAGCAACAGTTGCTCCCAATACAAACGGAAGGATCATCTGTGCGATGGCAATGAAAAATTTAATTCCCATTGTAGCAACACCCGGTGCTTTGTAGATGATCTCTGCAACTGCCGGATAAATTCCTGTATCCAGGAAGGAGTTTGCAATACCTCCGATGATCGCACATACATAAGCGATCGTATATCCACCATTTGTTCCTGCATTAAATGCAAGTGCAAGACCGATCAGGTAGATTGCATAAGAACCACTTCCGATTGCAGTAGAAATGCGGCGTCCCAGTTTGTCAGATAACGGACCTGCAAACGGCAGGGCGATCAGACGTCCGAGTCCTAATGCCGCTGAGATTGCAGTGATCGCCATTGCCTCTACACCCCAGGATGCGGCAAGAGCTTCTTTTATAACAGCCTGTCCCAGAATGGAACAGCCAATACCATGGATAAAATAATTTAAATACAAAATCAATGCACTTGGCATATATTTCTTATTCATAATGATGATTCCCTCTCAATTCTCTTTCTGATCCTTAGTCATCATATCTGATGTTCAGGACTTCCTTCATGTGGTCGATCGGCATCTCTTTTCCTGTCCAGAGCTTGAATGCAGCAGCTCCCTGGAACAGCATCATTCCAAGTCCGTTCATTGTCTTGCATCCAGCTTCTTTTGCCATCTTACGCATCTTTGTCTCAAGTGGAGAATATGGTACATCAACAACGATCAGTTCCGGACGGAAGAATGACTTGTCAGGAACAACTGACAGATCCTCTAACGGCTTCATTCCAACACCTGTTCCGTTTACAAACAGGTAAGAAGAATCCATCTCTTCTTTTAATTTCTCTTTATCATCTAAATCATATAATGTAGCTTTGCACTCTGTCTTTTCATTGATCTTCTTTACAGTCTCTACTGCATTATCCCAGAACTTATCATGGATATTGAAGATGGAGATTTCTTTTACTCCGTCAAGTGCTGCCTGGATTTCGATTGCTGTTGCAGCTCCGCCTGCTCCGCAGATCGTCATTTTCTTTCCGATCACATCAATATCATTATCCTTTAATGCCTGCATAAATCCGATTCCGTCTGTGATATGTCCGATCAGTTTTCCGTTATCATTTACGATTGTATTAACTGCTCCACACATCTCTGCTGCCGGTGACAGTTCGTCCAGATACTGTCCAACTACTGTCTTATTTGGCATAGAAACGTTAGATCCTACCATCTTTAAAGCACGAAGTCCTTTGATCGCATCTTCCAGTGTGCTGTTGTCAACTTCAAATGCAAGGTAAGCATAATCAAGACCAAGTGTTGCAAATGCTTCATTATGCATTGCCGGTGAACTTGAATGTCTGATCGGGTAAGCCATAAGTCCGATTAATTCTGTGTGTCCTGTGATTCTCTCTGCCATGATTTTTCTCTCCTTTTAAATCTGATAGCCCTCTGCCATCTTTTAATATTAATATGAATGATAATTTTTTCACCGCTTCCTGCGGTATGTAGTTTGTTAATTATCAAACAACCTCTCTGCCTCCTATTATACGAGCATTTTTCCAATACTTCTAATATATCTTTTTTTTATTTTTAATAGCTTTTTGCTATCAGTTATAGTATACTTCTACTAACAGACCACTACTGTATGAAAAGAAAGGAGACTCCCTATGACACTCAATCAGATTCTCTATTTTCAGACCGTTGCCCGCCACCAGCACTTCCGCCTGGCTGCAGCCGAGCTGTCTATTTCACAGCCCAGCTTAAGCCGTTCCATCGCAGTACTGGAAGAGGAGCTTGGTATCATCCTCTTTGAACGAAAGGGGCGTACCGTCACCCTTACCAAATATGGGAAACTTTTTTTAGAGCATGCCGACCGGATTCTTGATGAAGTCCGGCTTGCCCAGAAGCATATGAAGAAACTGTCCGGGAATGCCGGTCATGTGGATATCGGTTATGTCTTTCCGCTTGCCGCACACTATATTCCCCATACAGTACGCAGATTTCTCAGTACACAGAAAAATAAAGACGTAACCTTTAATTTCCATCAGAGCCATACCGGAGAGATGATCCGTGGATTAAAAAATGAAAAGTATGATGTCATTTTCGGATCTTATGTAGAAGATGAACCAGACATCCAGTTCGTCCCTATCCTGAACCAGGAAATGATCATCATCACCCCTGTTGGCCACCCGCTTTCAAAAAAAGAGCAGGTTTCCATCCATGATCTGGAACATTACCCGCTCATCGGTTATGATCGTACTTCCGGTCTTGGACGCTTTACCAGCCGGACTTATACTTCCTATACACTCCATCCGAATATCATCTGTGAATCCCCGGATGAAAACGCCATTGCCTCTCTTGTTGCAGAAGATTTTGGGATTGCCCTTGTTGCGGATGTTGCGATCCTGGATCACTTCAAATTAGAAAAGCTGCATTTAAGTGATGTCACACTCCATCATACTGTATATCTCGCCTACCTGCGGGGGCATTATCAGATCCCTGCTGTCCGCAATTTTATTTCCTTTATAAAAAAAGAAGGAACTTCTCTGTGAGGTTCCTTCCCTTCTTCCAACGATCTATTCTCTGATATTTTTCCAGGATGCCCTGGGATTTTCTTACATTCCCCGCCTTTTTACATACTCTGCAAACTTTTGTACCAGCGGTGGATGGTACTTTTCCTTCCCCTGTGCCATATAAATATAGCGTTGCTGATCCTGGTTACGCAAAGGAACAACATCCACGTCCAACTGGGATAAGATGGGGATCTCCGGCATAATGGCAATCCCGAAATTCTCTGCCACAAGTCCTGCCATAGAACCGTCTTCTTCAATTTCATAAGCAATCTTGGGATTCAGCTTTGCCTGCTCAAACATCCGGTCCACCACTGGTCTCAATCCGCTGTTCGGTGTATAAAAAATCTGTGGATATGTGGCAGCCTGCTCCAGATCTACAGCTCTTTCATAAGAAAGAGGATGCCCCTTTGGTACAACAACCACTAATTTTTCTCTCCCCACCGGAGTAAAACCAATCTCCCCTTCCCGCTCTGCCATGGAACAGAAACCAATATCAAACCGGTCTTCTTTTAATCCCTGGATGATCTCTGAAGTATTTCCTACTGTAAACCGGAATTTTACTTTCAGCTCCTCATGAGTTCGCAGGAAATCTCCTACCAGCCTCGGTACAAATCCACTGCCAAGGGTATAAATATAAGCCAGCTCCACCACACCTTCTGTCTGTCCGGTCATGCTCTGTACTTTTTTCACCCCGGTATCCAGCGAATGGATTGCCTCATCTACATATTCTTTAAAGATCTTCCCATACTTTGTCAGAACCACACCACGTCCCTGCTTTTCAAATAGCTTTGTTCCGATCTCTTTCTCAAGAGAACTGACCGCATGACTCAGACTCGGCTGTGAAATAGACAGTTCTTCTGCTGCCTTTGTATAATGTTCTACTTCTGCAAGTTTGGCAAAATAATGCAACTGATTCAGATTCATTTCCGTATTTCCTCCGTCTTCCTGATTTTCCCTCTTTGTATAAAATATCACAATTCATAGATAATATCTATTAATTTTGCCGAAAATATGTATTTGTTTTATATTTTATTTTTTTCTATAATACAGGTTGTAAAACAGATTGTTAAGCAAATGTCAAGCAACCTCTCATGGCAGTTTACAATCAACATTTATAACAAGATTTATTCATTCACTATTTTAATTCAGGAGATTACTAATTATGAAAAAAGAGTATCAGCATATCTTTGAACCTTTTACAGTTCGCCGTATGACAATGAAGAACCGTATCATGATGACTCCAATGGGAACGAACTACGGAGAATCCAGTGGAGAAATGAGTTTCCTCCATATTAATTATTATGAACAGAGAGCCAAAGGCGGTGTAGGACTTATTATGGTAGAAAATGCCAGCGTCGATTCTCCGGAAGGTTCTAACGGAACCACTCAGCTCCGTATCGACCACGATAATTACCTGCCTCGTCTTTTCAAACTGACAGAGACGGTTCACAAGCATGGTGCATGTATCGGTATCCAGATCAATCACGCAGGAGCTTCCGCACAGTCTGCAAGAACAAATATGCAGCCGGTATCCGCTTCTGATATTCCGTCCAAAGCCGGTGGAGAGATTCCTCGTCCACTTTCTAAAGATGAGATCATGCGAATCGTAAAGAAATATGGGGAAGCAGCAAAGCGGGCTCAGATCGCCGGATTTGATACTGTAGAGATCCACGGAGGACATTCTTATCTGTTAAGCCAGTTCCTCTCACCGATCACAAATAAGAGAACAGACGAATTTGGCGGTTCTCTTGAAAACCGTGCAAGATTCGCACGCCTGGTCATTGAAGAAGTAAGAAGACAGGTCGGACCATTCTTCCCAATCTTCCTCCGTATCAGTGCTGACGAATTTATGGAAGGTGGAAATACACTGGAAGATTCTTTGGAATATCTGAAATATCTTGAAAAAGAAGTAGACGTAATCGATGTATCCTGTGGCCTGAACGGTTCAATTCAGTATCAGATCGATGCCAACCACTTCCCGGATGGATGGCGTTCTTACATGGCAAAGGCTGTAAAAGAGCGTTTCGGAAAACCATGTGTAACAATGGGAAATATTCGTGACCCACATGTTGCTGAAGATATTCTTGCAAGAGGTGATGCTGATCTGATCGGTATGGGACGTGGACTGATCGCTGATCCTGACTGGGTAAATAAAGTAGAATTTGGGGATGTTTGTGATATCCGTAAATGTATTTCCTGTAATATCGGATGTGCCGGAAACCGTATCGGAATCAACCGTCCGATCCGCTGTACTGTAAATCCGAATGTACCGGACGGAGAAGGATATAAGAAATTAAAAGTTAATAAACCTTGTAACGTAGTTGTTATCGGTGGTGGAACTGCCGGAATGGAAGCTGCCTGCACAGCCGCTGAAGTCGGATGTACAACCTTCCTTCTCGAGAAGAAACCATACCTTGGCGGTCTTGCAGCAGAGATCTCAAAGATTCCGGACAAGAAACGTCTTGCTGACTTCCCGAATTATATGATCCACCGCACAAATAACCTGAAAAATCTCTTTGCATTTACAAATACAGATGCAAATGTTGACTTTATCAAGAACCTGAAGCCAAATATCATTGTCAACGCAACCGGTTCTTCACCGCTGCTCCCACCAATCCCGGGACTGCATGAGAACATTGACAAAGAAGGCGGAAAAGTTGCTTCTATCCTGACCATGATCAATCATGTCAACGACTATCCGACTGACCTGACAGGAAAGAAAGTGGTTGTTATCGGTGGTGGAGCTGTCGGTCTTGATGTTGTTGAATTTTTCGCTCCACGCGGAGCAGATGTCAGCATCGTAGAGATGATGCCGATCATCGGAAATGGAATTGATCCGGTATCCAAAGTTGATATGGGTACATTAATGAAGAAATACGGCGTACATCAGATGCCGAATACAGCACTGAAAGAAGTCCGTCCGGACAACTTCCTTGTAGAAGCCGACGGAGAACTGAAAGAACTTCCATTTGATTATGGATTTGTCTGCCTGGGTATGAAAGCCGAGAATCCGGTTCTCCAGCAGGTAAAAAATGCCTTTGAAGATGATCAGAATATCGAGATCGTCAATATCGGAGACAGCGTAAGAGCAAGACGAATCATCGAAGGTACAGAAGAAGGACGTAACATCCTGAATACTCTTGAGAAGAGAGGATATCTGTAAGATCAGAATGAATATCAGAAGTTAAGTTATCCTTTGAGCCTCTCCATACAGAAGACCTGCCAGTTGGCAGGTCTTCTTGCATATCTGGGTATAAAAAGAGGAGGCAGGAGAACAATCAATCGTTCTCCCACCTTCTCTTTTTCGTTCATTTTTCTATGATCTGTCTACGGCTTTTTCCTGCCGACAACCTTCTCTTACTGATCTTTTATTTTGCCTCGAGTACCTGATACTCTCCGTTCTGTACTACAACAACGGTTGGATCTTTTGTAGGCTCTCCGTCCTCGCTCCAGGTGATACTCTTTCCTGTAAGACCATCATAAGTGATCTCTGTCATGCCTTTTTTCAGTGCATCACAAATATCAGAAGCACTCATATCCGGTGTAATATTCTCTTTCTCTGCTGCTGCCTTGATTGCATAAACACAGTCATAAGCATCTGCTGCAAACTGGATTGGTGTATCACCAAATGCGTCCTTGAAATCAGCCACGAACTTCTGAGTTGCATCATCTGTAGCATTGGCTGTAAATGGTGTCAGGAACATCAGGTTCTCTGCCAGTGAAGCATCAAATCCTTCAAGATCCAGAATACCGTCCATTCCGTCACATCCGAACCACTTCGGTGAAAAACCTGCTTTATTTGCCTGTGCAAGGATCAGGGATGCCTCCTGATAATAGATCGGAAGGAATACCAGCTCTGCTCCGGCATCTTTTGCCTTCTGAATCTGTACTGAGAAATCAGTCTTATTATCTGCTGTAAATGCCTTTGCTGCTACTACTTCAAGGCCTTTTTTCTCTGCCTCTGTAACAAAGTTCTGATAGATTCCTGAAGAATAAGTATCGGAACTGTTGTAGATAACTGCTACCTTTTTAGCCAGGTTATTATCAGCAATATAGTCGGCTGATGCACTACCCTGGTTCGGGTCTGAGAAGCACATACGGAATGCATTATCATACTGGATACTCTCTACTGCTGTAGCAGACGGTGTCAACTGGAACAGATTATCGTTATGTGACTCTTCAACTACTGCTGTACAAGGTGTAGATGTTGTCGTACCGATCAGCATCTGCATACCCCAGTCTTTCAGAGTATTGTAAGCATTGACAGATTTTTCAGCATCGGACTGGTCATCCTCAAACTTATACTCAATCTGCTTTCCATTAATTCCTCCTGCTGCATTAATCTCGTCTACTGCAAGCTGGATTCCGTTCTTTACCGCTGTTCCGTAAATTGCATTATCTCCTGTTGTAGGTCCGATTCCACCAATCTTAAATGTATCAGTATCTGCTGATGAACCTTTGTCATTACTACTTCCGCAGGCTGCCAGTGAAACAACCATTGCTGATGCAAGTACAATACTTGCTGCTTTTTTCAGCATTTTCATAAATAATCCCTCCTAAAAATAAATTTTCTCCATGGATATATTAGCTCTTATTCTCTGTATTTGTCAAGTAAAAAATGGATCGCACTCTATTTTTTTCTTACAATAGTTATTTCCATTGACTTTATTGAACCACATAAGCTTAAAGTTCCCCGGCAGCACCCCCAAGCCGTCAAAAAAACAGCAGCGGGATTTTTCCCGCCACTGCCTTTTCTGTGCATTTCTTAAATTTTCTGCTGCTTTATCTGTTTTTCTCTTTTTTCTTCAGATAAATTCCTGCACAACCCATTGCAAGACTCAGAAGCATCAATTCCGCATACACACCGGAACTGCTGTCTCCGGTCTTCACTGCTGTATTTTTCTGTCCTGCATCTCCCTTACCGGAAGTCTGAGCATCATTTCCGGTTGTTCCATTGGACGGAACATCTGCAGCCGGCTGATCTGATCCCGGATCATTTTTTCCCGGATCATTCTTGCCTGGATCATTTTTATCCGGATCGTTCTTGCCCGGATCATTTTTACCAGGATCGTCTTTGCCCGAATCGTCTTTGCCTGAATTGTCTTTTACTTTCAATCCCTCTTTTGCCGCCTGCAATGCTGCAAGTGCCTGATCTACTGCTGCCTGATCTGCACTCTCATCTGCCAGCACTGCCTCTGCTGTCTGTAACGCTGCCTGCAATGCCGCAACGGACTCTTCTGTATATCCTGACAGATCTTTTTCTTCCAGTGCTTCCAGTACTGTTCTGAGTGTTTCTTTATTGACTACCACTTCTTCGCCTGTTCCAACTTTTACAGTCACTTCCGCCGGAAGTTCTGCTGCCTCTGCAATCGTTCCCTGCGTTACAAGTGTTCCCTGAAGTGTATAGGTTGCATCCTTTTCACCGGAATATGCTGAAAGATCCCACTGAACCGGAAGGACTACATCAACTGGTTCGGTTACTCCGTCTACTGTTACTTTTACAGTGACCGTTGCCGGAAGCTGATCACGGATCTCCTCTGCTGTCGTTCCTTTCGCTACTTCAATCTGATTCAGTGCCGGAACTCCTGTCACTGCTGCTGTCTCATTGATCTTTCTTCCTTCTACTGTGATCTCATTGATTCCGATGCCGTCACCATAAGCTTCACTGTTCAGTTCTGTAAAATAAAATCTTACATATCTGCCGGCTACCGGCTGCTCAAATTCAACCACATCCGTCTGTCCGGTCAGTCCTGCTTCTTTAGAAAGAGCTTTTACGGTTGTCCAGTTTTCATTATCATCTGATACCTGGATCTCATACTGCGTTGGATAAACTTTATTAAAGTATTTTGCAGTGATCTTATCGATCAGGTTTGCTGAATCCTCTCCCAGGTCGATCACTACCCATGCTTTCGTATCGGTAGCGTTACTTCCTTTGATCAGATTGCTGTCCCACTTCGTACTGTCATCCCCGTCTACACAGTTCTCTTTTCTTCCGTTAGTCGTTCCCGAAACCGTTACCGGCTTATTAAGGGAAAGATTTTCTTTTTCTGTCGTAATCTTTAATAATAATGCATCTTTCTTTGCGAGCAGAGCCTCTTTTGCCTCATCAATCGCAGCCTGATCTGCATCTTCTGACTCATTGACGGCTACTGCACTCTCATAAGCTGCTACAAATTCTGCTGCCGTAGTCTTTGTATAAAGTGTCCGGTCAATTTCTTCTGCTGCCGCGATTGCTGCCGCAAGCTCTGTCTTATCCGGTGCTGCCTGTCCGCTTCCTACTGTCACGGCAACCTGTACCTTTACATCCGCAGTGTTCTGAACTGTTCCATTTAATGAAATGATTCCTTCCAGTGTATAGACACCATCTGCCGCTGCATTATAATTCTCTGTATTCCATACAACCGGCATCTGCACTGTCTTTGCAGTTTCAGAGCCGTTACGCTTCAACTGTACACTGACAAGTTTCGGAAGATTCAGATCTGCTGCTTCTGTTCCTTTGTCTACCGTAATTCCCTCTACAGCTTCTGCTGCCTCAACCTGATACTTTGCTTCGCTCTGAATACCATAAATCTCAAACTCTTTCAGACCGATCGCATTTCCTGCTGCCTGGCTGTTGATTTCAGTAAAGAGAAGTCTGACATATCTGACAGACAATGGTGTCTCTGTCTCATAAGTATCTGTCTGGTTTGTAAGTCCTGCATTCTTTGACAGAAATTTTACTGTGATCCAGTTTTCATGATCGTTAGAAACCTGGATCTGAGAAGCTGTCGGATAAACTTTATTAAAATATTTCATGGTCATGCTGTTGATGATGCTGGTCTTTGTCTCACCCAGATCTACATAAACCCATGCAGTTGCCCCTGCAGGAGCATTAGATCCTTTCAGCACATTACTGTCCCATTTGGTACTCTCATTTCCGTCTACACAGGCTGATGGTACTACACTTGCAGTTTCTGTACCTGAAACGGTCACTGTCTTATTCAGTGCAATATTGGACTCCGTCTCTTCTTCGTCTCCATCTAAAATGATATGCGGTACATATTCACCGATGTCATCGGTATCCTTTCCTGCTTTGTCTGTAAAGATCTCATAGATAGATGGCTGCCTGCCTGCTGTCCACTCCAGACGGATTGCAAAGATATTCTCATCTTCTGAAACATCGAATTTCTTAGCACTCTTATCAAATGTTCCTACTTTCTCATAACCATCTTTTGTCAGTACTTTCACTGTTGCATCAGATATATTTGCCGCATCCTGAAGGATTGAGAAAGAACGAAGCTTTGTATTCTCTGTCAGTCTGTATTCCAGATAATCACCATCCACAGTTGCCGCTGATGCTGTAAATACACTGGAAATATCTCCGTCCACGCATTTTTCTGCATTTCCGCTGATACTGCTGACTACTTCACTTGCCTCTCCCGCATCCTGGCTGACTTCTTTATTGATCTCTACTTCATGGATCTTCAGATAATATCCGCTGTTGCCGGTCAGACGGATCCGGATATATTTTGCATCTGCTCCCTGTGCATTTCCCTTAAGGAAACGATACGGTACAACAAATTCTGAATTATCGTTCGCTACTGAACCGATCTGCGTCCAGTTCGTCTTATCTTTTGAATATTCAAGTACTGCATTATAAAATCTCGGATTTCCATCTCCTGTCACCACATTGACATCATACAAAGCAACTGTCGCACCGAGATCAATGATAAGATAATCTCCGTTCTGTTGTGCTTCATTCGTCCATGCATAAGTGGAACGATCTCCGTCAAAAAGATTATCCCATTTTCCCTCTTTCAGTGCATTCGTAAAACTATGCTCTAGAACACTCGGATTCATCTTCAGATTTTCTGCTGTCACTCCCAGTTTTTCAAGATCACAGGTCACTGCACTGTCTGTATTGTTCACAATTCTTATGTATCTGAGAACTGCAGGTGCTGTAAAATCAGCCTGTCCGCTCCACTGTACCCCATTTGTGGAATACTGGACAGCTAACTGATCCAGCCCGGTTCCTTCTGCAGTAATCGCAGAGGCAGAGGTCAGAGCTGTCATTTTAATTCCAACATACTCTCCTGCATTCAGGGTAAGATCTGTAAGATTTCTTACACTGTACTCTTTTCCCTGCACAGTCAGTGCTGTCTGCTTCAGGGAATCCACATTTGTATAAATCCGCTCTCCCTGTACTTCTTTTTTATTGACTGTAAACTCTCTGACATGTGTCCAGTAGTCCGCCTTGGAAGATGTTCCTGTCGCTGCAAGACGAAGTCTGACATATCTTGCAGTAATATCCAGATCACTCCGCTCAATTTTTAAAGTATCATTATACTGTTCACCAATCTGCGTCCAGTCTTCTCCGTTCTCGGAATATTCCAAAATGGCTTTATGGAAATAATCATGGTCTGTATCATTGGATCCCTGAAGGATAGAAATATCCGTCACATTCAGTACACGTCCCATATCTACACCATAATAATCATTTGTCTTCTGAACGGTATTCCATAATCCTGCCGTAGTCTCATCCCCATCAAAAATCTTCGCTGACTGGGCATCATCTGTTCTCTTTGTTCCACCAAGTACTGCATAGAACTTTGGTGTAAAGTCTGTATTGGATGAATCCATTAACGGGGTCAGATTATTTTTTACATAAGCCGTAACTTCTGATAAAAATGGCTGAAGACGCTTGCTTCCCGCCTCTGCCTTTGTTGTTCCGTCACCTGTATTATAAGTGTTCCACATATTCAATGCTTTTGCTGCTGTACCGAAATTCGTCCATGCCTCTTCTGCATCATTTTCCTGAAGTGCCTGTGCGGACTTCAGAATCGCCTTAATTCCTGTAGCAACATCATTCAGAGAACTGAGCCATGGATTCAGTTCCTGAACCAGCTTTGTATTTGTACAGTTTTCTTTAAAATCTGCTACTGCTGCAACAATCTTATCCATTTCTGAAATAAGACTTTCAACTTCAGAATCATTTTTCAGTGCAGCACCGCTGTTGATCTTATTCAGAACACTTGCCAGTGTATCCTTCAGATATTTTGACTCCGGGAATCCATTGCCAATACGGCTGGAATGCGGGCAGTTGGATACATTGCTTGCAATTTTAAAATAGGAATCCTCTACTTCCGGCTCAAGATAACGGAAAGCATCTTCCCAAACAGTCTGAGCATTTTCAGAATAGTTTTTGTTATTCCAGAATAACGCTGCCAACTGGAATAAGCCGACTTTATTACTCTCAGCGAATCGGGATGGATTGGATACCGCACCTGCCATTCCCGTTACACCATCTCTTGCATAATAAGTAATATCGCCAAGATAGATTCCTGACTTGGCATGTTCGTTGACCGGATAATTGATCCAGAAACATGCTTCATGCCCTGACTTTTCTTTCACGTAGTCAATCGTACTCTGCGTAATCGGCGAGTTTACATCTGCTCCTGTCCAGTAAATACTGATAGAAGGATCCAGCCCCTTTAATGTCTCCAACTCTGATGCATTGGATGACCATTTTGACCACACCTCATTATACCCCTGTGGACAGTACGTCAGTGGTTTACATCCTTTTGGCTCAATAAACTCTTTTGTAAGTTTGTTCAGAAGTGCAACTACATCCGCATGAGAACCCTTTCCAAAATCATCATTCAGAATATCAAACTTACGGACTCCCGCATCATACAACTGCTGGAATTTTGCTGTAAGCTGATTATAACGGGTATTGTACGCCTCTTCATTCGATGTATCTAATCCATTAAAGAATCCGGAAAGATGTACAGACCATGCATAATAACACTTCGTCTCCTTTCCTACTTCTACCAGTTCCTTGATCTGATCAATGTCAGACTGTGGATACAGTTCATTCCATTTTGATGTATGATATACATCTGTCTTTGATGCGTAAACATAATTGTTCATCTTCACATCTCTTGCAAAACGCATCAGACTCGCACGGGATGCATAATCCCATCCGCCATAAAATCCTTCGATAAATCCACGGAATGCGACACCAGCATAGTCCTCAATCTGAACATCCAGAATTTTTCCTTCCTTATTATTAAAAGAAGAAAGCATCATCTGTAATGTTGCAATTCCATAAAAAGTGCAGTCTGTATCTTTTCCTACGATTGCAATGACTTCATTTCCGTCACTGTCTGTATCTGCACTTAAAAGATACGGATCATTTTTTTCAAATAAATCTGCTGTCCCTCTTGTGATATGATCCGCAACATACGTATCTGCTACCCCGCCTGATTCTTTTACTCCGAGAAGAATATTTGTCTTACCGGAAACTATATCTTCTGATAGATTCATAGTCCGGTCATTCTTCTCAAGTACTTCCTTCAGGAAGTTGACAGTGTACTTGTCAATCCCTTCTTCTGCAACAACATTCACATCCTCTGACATGATAAAGCTACTATTTCCATATGTCACAGATTGCGGAATTGGGTAAATTTTGTACTGATCTGCTTCTTTTGCGAAAGCTCCTGCTGACTTTGCTGCAAAAACTCCACTTCCCATTGAAAGGATCAATGTGAAGATCAGCAGACTGCTCAGCAGTTTCCTGTACTTTCTCACCTTTTTCATCTTTTTTCCCCTTTACTAAAAATATTTGTAGCTCATTATATTATAGCAAATAAAAGGCTTGTTTCACTTGTTAAATCTGTATCAGACAAATGGTATTTTTATATGATTCGGAACTATATTAAATTCGATCACTGATATAAAACTGCTGTTCTTACTCCCCGGCAAATTGCATCTCGTGCAGGCACTGATGCCGTTTGTCAGGTTTGTGCAACAAAAAAACAGTGCTTTCGCACTGCTCCTCATTCCTATCCATATTTTATATACTTTCAAAACTACATACAGCTAAAACCAACACCATCATCCATTTACCTATCACTGCTTTGGTTATGCCCTCGACCTATTAGTAACAGTCAGCTCCATGTGTTACCACACTTCCACCTCTGCCCTATCTACCTCGTCGTCTTCAAGGGGTCTTACTAACTTGACGTTATGAGATATCTCATCTTGAGGGGGGCTTCACGCTTAGATGCCTTCAGCGTTTATCCCTTCCCGGCTTGGCTACTCTGCTATGCCTTTGGTAAGACAACAGATACACCAGCGGCCAGTCCATCCCGGTCCTCTCGTACTAAGGACAGCTCCTCTCAAATATCTTACGCCCACGCCGGATAGGGACCGAACTGTCTCACGACGTTCTGAACCCAGCTCGCGTACCGCTTTAATGGGCGAACAGCCCAACCCTTGGGACCTACTTCAGCCCCAGGATGCGATGAGCCGACATCGAGGTGCCAAACCACTCCGTCGATGTGAACTCTTGGGAGTGATAAGCCTGTTATCCCCAGGGTAGCTTTTATCCGTTGAGCGATGGCAATCCCACTTTATACCACCGGATCACTAAGTCCTACTTTCGTACCTGCTCCACCCGTCGGTGTCGCAGTCAAGCTCCCTTCTGCCTTTGCACTCTTCGAATGGTTTCCAACCATTCTGAGGGAACCTTTGAGCGCCTCCGATACCCTTTCGGAGGCGACCGCCCCAGTCAAACTCCCCACCTGACATTGTCCCCCAGCCGGATCACGGCTGCTGGTTAGAAACCCAGTACTGCAAGGGTGGTATCCCAACAGCGGCTCCATGGCTACTGGCGTAACCACTTCAAAGCCTCCCACCTATCCTGTACATACAATACCGAATCCCAGTATCAAGCTGGAGTAAAGCTCCATGGGGTCTTTCCGTCCTGGCGCAGGTAACCAGCATCTTCACTGGTATTTCAATTTCACCGGGTGCATTGTTGAGACAGTGCCCAAATCATTACGCCTTTCGTGCGGGTCGGAACTTACCCGACAAGGAATTTCGCTACCTTAGGACCGTTATAGTTACGGCCGCCGTTTACTGGGGCTTAAGTTCAAAGCTTCGCCTTACGGCTAACCTCTCCCCTTAACCTTCCAGCACCGGGCAGGCGTCAGCCCATATACCTCACCTTTCGGTTTTGCATAGACCTGTGTTTTTGCTAAACAGTTGCTTGGGCCAATTCTCTGCGGCCATCTTACTGGCACTCCTTCTCCCGAAGTTACGGAGTCATTTTGCCGAGTTCCTTAACAATGCTTCTCCCGTCGGCCTTAGGATTCTCTCCTCATCCACCTGTGTCGGTTTACGGTACGGGTATCCTGCAAACAATAGCGGCTTTTCTTGACAGTCAGCTCACGTGCTTCCCTACTTCTTTTCGGTCCACATCACGTCTTCAGATTGAAGAGCGGATTTGCCAGCTCTTCTCCTACCTCGCTTGTACCGGTCTTTCCATTCCCGGCTCACGCTCTCTGCCTGTGTCCCCACAGTTCTGTTACAGGATAGTACAGGAATTTCAACCTGTTATCCATCGACTACGTCTTTCGACCTCGCCTTAGGCCCCGACTTACCCAGAGCAGATCAGCTTTACTCTGGAAACCTTAGATATTCGGCCGGAAGGATTCCCACCTTCCTCTCGCTACTCATTCCGGCATTCTCTCTTCTTAAAAATCCACAGCTCCTTCCGGTACTGCTTCGTCTCTTTAAGAATGCTCCTCTACCAATTGAAATTCATCAATTCCAAAGCTTCGGCAGTGTGTTTCAGCCCCGGACATTTTCGGCGCAGGACCTCTCGACTAGTGAGCTATTACGCACTCTTTGAATGGATGGCTGCTTCTGAGCCAACATCCTAGTTGTCTTCGAAATCCCACATCCTTTTCCACTTAACACACATTTTGGGGCCTTAGCTGTTGGTCTGGGCTCTTTCCCTTTTGACCACCCAACTTATCTCGGATCGTCTGACTCCCATACATCATCTACACGGCATTCGGAGTTTGATATCCCTTAGTAAGCTTTGACGCCCCCTTAGGAATTCAGTGCTCTACCTCCGCAAGACTCGTATGAGGCTAGCCCTAAAGCTATTTCGAGGAGAACCAGCTATCTCCGGGTTCGATTGGAATTTCTCCCCTATCCACACCTCATCCCCACCCTTTTCAACGGATGTGGGTTCGGTCCTCCATTGCCTTTTACGGCAACTTCAACCTGGACATGGATAGATCACCCGGTTTCGGGTCTACTCCGACTGACTCTTCGCCCTATTCAGACTTGGTTTCCCTTCGGCTCCACACCTTCAGTGCTTAACCTCGCCAGCCAGCGTAACTCGCCGGACCGTTCTACAAAAAGTACGCGGTTGAGCATATAAAGCTCTTCCACAGCTTGTAAACATATGGTTTCAGGTTCTTTTTCACTCCCCTCCCGGGGTCCTTTTCACCTTTCCTTCACAGTACTATGCACTATCGGTCACTAAGTAGTATTTAGCCTTACGGGGTGGTCCCCGCATATTCCCACAAGGTTCCACGTGTCTCGTGGTACTCTGGATCCCGCCATGTCAACTCGTCTTTCGCTTACGGGGCTTTCACCCTCTCTGGCCGGCTTTCCCAAAACCGTTCTGCTAAACTTGTTGAATCAATTCCGCGGTCCGAACCCCAGCATGCACGCACACTGGTTTGGGCTCTTCCGTTTTCGCTCGCCGCTACTCACAGAATCACATGTTGTTTTCTCTTCCTCCGGCTACTTAGATGTTTCAGTTCACCGGGTTCCCTTCCTGACGTTATGGATTGGCGTCAGGATACCTGAGGTTTGCTCAGGTAGGTTTCCCCATTCAGAAATCTCCGGATCAATGGGTATTTGCCCCTCCCCGAAGCTTTTCGCAGCTTATCACGTCTTTCATCGGCTCTTAGTGCCAAGGCATCCACCATACGCTCTTATCAGCATAACCAACTCGACCTCATCCCACGGGAATGGGATAATGTCCACACATGCATAGCGTTGCATGCGTTGGTGATAGTCAATTTTTTTTGAATCTGTTTTCTTCAGATCTTAAGTTAATGTTGTTAACATTACCTCGGATGTCTTGATTAGATATTTATCTTAATCTATTGATTTTCACTATATGCAGTTTTCAAGGTACATAAAGATGCGAGCTTCGCATCCTGACCGACTTTCATCAGTCATTACATACACAAATCTCTTTGTATATCTAATCACTGGTGAAACCAGTTATCATAACAGCACTGCCCTGCTGACTGGGTTGGCGGTGATAAGTTGTTGCTCATCTGTGCCTGTATCTATGCCTAAAGACTTCGTGCGGTCTTTTCGCACGTTAGTCGATTGGTACTTCAGAATTCTTGGTGAGGTTTTTTCGAACCTTAGTTTTCTGAAGTTTCCGTCAGACCTTGTCTTTTTCTTTTTAAATTTGGCGGCCACCTACTCTCCCACACCGTCTCCAGTGCAGTACCATCGGCCGTTCAGGTCTTTACCATCGTGTTCGGGATGGGAACGGGTGTTGCCCCTGAACGCATCGCCACCAAAAAGCTATAGGTCTTAGCGAGGTCTTTTCGAGCTTAGTCCTAAGCTTGTTCTCCGCACTTGGTGAGGTTCTTTCGAACCTAGTAAGGAGAACATCCCTCTACTTGATAACCCAACAATAGACAACAGTAAAATTCCTCTACTTCTTTCTTCCGTTCTCGTTGGATTATTCCAAATGAAAGGAAATATTTCATCCGTTTTAGTTGGATTGTTCCAGACGAAAGAAAGCATTTCTTCCTTAGAAAGGAGGTGATCCAGCCGCACCTTCCGATACGGCTACCTTGTTACGACTTCACCCCAGTTATCGGTCCCACCTTCGGCAGCTCCCTCCTTACGGTTGGGTCACTGACTTCGGGCGTTACTGACTCCCATGGTGTGACGGGCGGTGTGTACAAGACCCGGGAACGTATTCACCGCGACATTCTGATTCGCGATTACTAGCGATTCCAGCTTCATGTAGTCGAGTTGCAGACTACAATCCGAACTGAGACGTTATTTTTGGGATTTGCCCACCCTCGCGGGTTCGCTTCCCTTTGTTTACGCCATTGTAGCACGTGTGTAGCCCTGCTCATAAGGGGCATGATGATTTGACGTCATCCCCACCTTCCTCCAGGTTATCCCTGGCAGTCTCTCCAGAGTGCCCGGCCTTACCGCTGGCTACTGAAGATAGGGGTTGCGCTCGTTGCGGGACTTAACCCAACATCTCACGACACGAGCTGACGACAACCATGCACCACCTGTCACCGGTGTTCCGAAGAAAAGCAGACATTACTCTGCCGTCACCGGGATGTCAAGAGCAGGTAAGGTTCTTCGCGTTGCTTCGAATTAAACCACATGCTCCACCGCTTGTGCGGGTCCCCGTCAATTCCTTTGAGTTTCATTCTTGCGAACGTACTCCCCAGGTGGACTACTTATTGCGTTGGCTGCGGCACCGAATGGCTTTGCCACCCGACACCTAGTAGTCATCGTTTACGGCGTGGACTACCAGGGTATCTAATCCTGTTTGCTCCCCACGCTTTCGAGCCTCAACGTCAGTTACCGTCCAGTAAGCCGCCTTCGCCACTGGTGTTCCTCCTAATATCTACGCATTTCACCGCTACACTAGGAATTCCGCTTACCTCTCCGGCACTCCAGATCAACAGTTTCCAATGCAGTCCCGGGGTTGAGCCCCGGGTTTTCACATCAGACTTGCTGCTCCGTCTACGCTCCCTTTACACCCAGTAAATCCGGATAACGCTTGCCCCCTACGTATTACCGCGGCTGCTGGCACGTAGTTAGCCGGGGCTTCTTAGTCAGGTACCGTCATTTTCTTCCCTGCTGATAGAGCTTTACATACCGAAATACTTCTTCGCTCACGCGGCGTCGCTGCATCAGGGTTTCCCCCATTGTGCAATATTCCCCACTGCTGCCTCCCGTAGGAGTTTGGGCCGTGTCTCAGTCCCAATGTGGCCGGTCACCCTCTCAGGTCGGCTACTGATCGTCGCCTTGGTAGGCCGTTACCCCACCAACTAACTAATCAGACGCGGGTCCATCTCATACCACCGGAGTTTTTACCCCTGCACCATGCGGTGCTGTGGTCTTATGCGGTATTAGCAGTCATTTCTAACTGTTATCCCCCTGTATGAGGCAGGTTACCCACGCGTTACTCACCCGTCCGCCGCTCAGTCAAATAGGAAATCCTCCGAAGAATCTTTCCTAAGTGCTTCGCTCGACTTGCATGTGTTAAGCACGCCGCCAGCGTTCATCCTGAGCCAGGATCAAACTCTCGTTAAAAGTGTTTGTATCCAGTTCAGAATCAACATACTAGCTAATTCTTCCCTTTTTACTGTTGTTTGGTTTGTTTAAAACCATTCTTAAAAATCTTCTCTTAAAGAAATTTTCAAGGGTTATTGTTGTCTATTGTTCAATTATCAAGGTTCTTTTTGCTGTTCTTTTCAAGCGACAGCTTTTATATTTTATCAAAAGCTTTTCTCTTTGTCAAGAACTTTTTTATTTTTTTTGCTGCTCGTGAGTTGCTCAATGGCTTCTCTCTGACAGCTCATTTATGTTATCACATCCGAACTTCTCTGTCAACCACTTTTTAATGATTCTTATAAGTTGTTATTAATTTCTCTTATGAATCATTCTATTGAACTACCTCTCGATCAGGGACTGTCCGTTTCCACGCCTTCCTCTTTATCAGAAGTTGTTCTATGATTTTCAGTGCCGTTCTCAGCGACGAAGATTATCCTATCATAGCGGCTTCTAATTGTCAATGTTTTTTATATATTTCATGCAATTCTGAATATTCTGAAAATTTTGGTTGTTTATCTGACTTTATTTTTATTTAACTGTTCTGGGTCTGCATAAATAAAAGCTGCTCATTTTCAGAACAGCCTTTATCATATACGGGTACTTCTTTAATTAAAAACATCTCATTAATAACAGATATTTTCTTCTATGCTTTCTGACTCTTTAATAGAATTTATAAACTCCAGCCAGTTGCAAGAAGCTGCGTCTTTACCATATTACTGTAAATTCCATTTTTCTTTTCCAGTTCGGCCGGACTTCCACTCTCTGCAACAACACCATCTTTCAGTACAACAATCTTATCTGCATCCGCTACTGTTCTCATCCTGTGGGCAATAATCATAACTGTCTTATCTTTAATCAGACGTGACAGCGATTCCTGGATCATCGTTTCGTTATCTGCATCCAATGATGCCGTGGCTTCATCCAGCAATATGATCGGTGCATTTTTCAGAAATGCTCTTGCAATAGAAATCCTCTGCCGCTCACCGCCTGAAAGTTCCGAACCATTCTCTCCGATCATTGTATTCCATCCGTCAGAAAGTTTTTCCGCAAATTCATCGCAATGTGCAAGTTTCGCTGCTGCAATCACTTCTTCATCTGTAGCATCCATCTTTCCGATTCTGATATTTTCCATAATTGTATTATTGAATAATGTAACATCCTGAAATACGATCGAATAAAGTGACATCAATGTCTCCGGGTCAACTTTTGAAATATCCATTCCACCTACTGTGATCTTTCCATGATCTACGTCCCAGAATCTTGACGCCAGACGTGAGACGGTTGTCTTTCCTCCACCGGACGGTCCGATCAGTGCAGTTACTTCCCCCTGCTTTGCCACAAATGAAACATCTTTCAATACAGTTTCTCCTGAATCATAAGAGAAACCAACGTTGGAAAATTCAATATCATATCCTTTACGATCCATTTTTTCTGAACCTTCCTGCACCTCATGCGACAGGATTTCATCCAGTCTTGCACTCTGTACTTCAGAAGATATGATTGCCGCAAGATTTTGAAGAGATACCTGCATTGGATCATAAATCCTGGATACAACCAGCAGAAACATAAAGAATGTAAGCACACTGATCTCCCCTTTTGCCAGCAGAGTTCCCCCAACCAGTGCAACCGTGGCAATTCCGAGCTTTAAGATCATCTGAGCACTTCCCACAAAAACTGCTGTTCCAAGTTCTGTAACAACAGCATGCTTCTCTACGGCTTTTATCTTCACATCCAGACCTCTCATATAATCATCCTCTGCATTATATGCATGAAGATCTCTTGCACTTTCCAGGCACTCCTGAATCCCGTCCGCACATGCCATTTTTAATTCCATCTGCTTCTGATTCAGACTTTTCTGAACTTTTCCCGAACAACCTACAATAAGAAATGAAACCGGAAGCACCCAAAGAGCTGCCAATGCCATTCTCCAGTTGAAAAAGAACATTCCCACTGCAACGATTGCTGTAGAAATGCATGCTCCCACCAGTTCCGGAATAAAATGAGAAGACGCAGTTTCCATCTGTGCACAATCCGCCATGATCGTACTCGTCAAATCTGACAGATCTTTTTTGCCAAAGAATGACAACGGAATCTTTCTCAGCTTTTCTGCAAGCGTGATTCTCCGCACACCACTTTCTACATAAGTTGATAAAAATGTTGCATTATATTGTATATAAGTTGTAATTGCGATCAGGGCAAGTGTCACGATAATGCCGGCAATATAAAATCCACCTTTTCCCTGAAGTGTTCCTTCCATATAATCTTTCACTATAAAATACAGCAGCGAAACCGGAATCATCAAAACCAGATCTGATACCGTAACTGACACAAAGGCTTTGAGCATATCCGATGCACCTTGCGGAGAAAGAGCATATTTATGCATCAGTTTTTCTTTTATTTTCATACTTATGCACCTACCTTCCAACAAACCGATTGATTGTACTCTTTCCACATATGTGCATAGAGTCCGTCTGCTTTTTCAAGTTCCTTATGAGTACCACTCTGGCAGATTTCTCCGTCTCTGAGTACAAAGATCCGGTCTGCATCAATGACCGATGAAAGTCTGTGGGCGATCATGATCACAGTTTTTCCCTGAGAAAGTCTGCTGAATGCAGCCTGCACCTTTGCCTCATTATCCGGATCTGCAAATGCTGTTGCTTCATCCAGGATCAGAATCGGAGCATTTTTGATCATCGCTCTTGCGATTGAAATCCGCTGAGCTTCTCCGCCTGACAGATACGTACCTTTTGAGCCGATCACTGTGTCAATCCCGTCCGGAAGTTTCGCTATGATATCCTCACATTGAGCATTCTTTAATGCCTTCACCACCTCTTCACGGGTGGCATTTTTCTTTCCCATGCGTACATTTTCGTAAATAGACATTTTCAGAAGCCGGCTGTCCTGAAATACAAATGATACCATATCCATCAGAGCTTTCTGGTGGATTTCCTTTACATTTGCTCCGCCAATCCTGATCTCACCCTGAGACGCATCTGCAAACCTTGCAACCAGTCTCGCCAGCGTTGTCTTTCCTCCACCGGATGGTCCGACAAAAGCGATATGCTCTCCCGGACGGATCTGAAGACTGATATCGTGCAGGGCATCTTTTTCTGCCCCGTCATACCGGAAAGATACATGTTCAAACTCGATAGAAACATCTTCGGGACTCTTTTCCTCTGCTGCCTGCGGCAATGGTTTTCTTTCTATAATATTGTCAATTCTTGCAAGTGCATCTTCCACAACCATTGTATTCTCACCTGCATACATCATCTTTGTCAATGTAACGGTAATGATCGGGGTGATAATAATATAGAATAACAGGTTTAATAAAAACTCAGGATCTGCAGTTCCGCTTTTCACTCCGCCCAGCAGATAAACCGCTGCGATCAGAATTGCGAAAACTGAATTAATTGCAACCGTATATCCCATCATTGGAAGTCTTAAATCTTTTGTATAGGAAATCGTCCATTTTTCATATTTTTTGATTGAATCCCTGAATCTTTTAAAAGAAAAGACCGACTGTCCAAATGTTTTTACAACCGGAATCCCTCTGACATATTCCACTGCCTCGCCGGACATTTCTTCCAGTGCATTCTGATATTCTTCCATTTTTTTCTTCATGTTCTCTCCCATCATGGCACCCATGACCAGGAAAGCTACAACAACCGGGATAAGACATAAAAGCCCCAGTTTCCAGTCAAAAACCAGCAGAAGTGCCGCCAGGCCGACCGGGGTTGCCGTTGCTACATATTTATCCGGCAACTGATGTGCAAGATAAGTTTCTGTCGCTGCACTGGACTCATTTACAATCTTTCGGATCTTTCCACTTCCCTCATCATCCATAAATCCAATCGGCAGAGATAAGATATGTCGCATCAGTCTTGACCTCATATTTGCCTGCACTCGGAATGCTGCCAAATGAGAACAGATCAATGCCCCGATATAGATCAGCATAGACAGGATTGCAAAACCGACTGCACTCCAGCCATAGGTAGACAGATTCTGTGCCGCACCATAATCCGGTGCAACCCGTAACACCTCTTTTATCAGCCGCCAGATAAAATAGAACGGAACAAGTGCCACAAAGGCACTGACAGCCGCAAGAACCCAGGACGCAACTGCCAGGTATTGAAAACTTCCGGCATACTCCATCAGCCGGCTGACCGGTGTCTGCTTTTTTTCTTTTTGTTTAGCCATTGCTAACCCTCCTTGACATTTTTATTATTAATTAGCCCTTTAGAACTTTTATAAGTTCCAACTAACCAGCATCAAAAGGAAAACGCGATGAAATTTTCCTTTTCATTCATCGCGTTATCAGTCATTGATTGAACAGCATTCTCCGTAGATAATATTCCATCCGGCACTGTGATACTTTTCAAGCATTTCTATATATTCCCATGCTTCCTCTTCTGACATATCATGCCGGATCACTTCAAAAAAGCTCTCAAAAAGTGCTTTATTCATTATGTGCATGAAATTCTTTGTCAGTGGCTTTCCATCCTTAAATCTCAGACCGATCGCCTCCATGAACTTATAAGTATAATCTGTCTCAAGTTCTACAAGATGTTCCACAAAATCCTGAAATCTTGTACCATAAGAGCTTTTCACCAGGATCTGAAATTCTTCCAGATGAGCGTACATATACTTCACAAGCTGCTTCATTCCGTCTTCCGCATAATCATCCAGACTCACTGCCTGCCGATCCGATTCTATCGCATGAAATTTTTCCTGAACTCCGATAAATATCCCTGTAAACTCTTTTGCCACCGGTTCTACGATTGCTGAAAAAAGTCCTTCTTTTCCACCATATCGGGAATAGATCGTTCCGGTCGTCGTTCCCGCCTCCGCAGCAATCGTCCGCAGTGATGCATCTACATAGCCTTTTTCAAGGAACTCTTTCTTTGCACATAATTCTACTTTTTCTGAAATACCTTCTACCTGCTTAGCCACTGACTCCTCCTAGCTTATAACAGTGTCATGTAACACTGTTATAAGTTTAAATCTTAATCTTTTTTCTGTCAATAGTTACCAATGTATCTCTTGCATTACTGATAGATTTTATCACTATCCCTCATTACATCTCAAGACTGATCTGATCTTTATGCACATTCTCCGGCATTTTCAAACTGGGAATTATAAAGATCTGCATAAAATCCACCCTTTGCAAGAAGTTCTTCATGATTTCCCTGCTCCACGATATCTCCGTCTTTCATAACAAGAATCAGATCCGCATCACGGATCGTAGACAGACGGTGTGCGATCACAAAGCTCGTTCTTCCCTTCATCAGATTATCCATCGCTTTCTGAATCAGTACTTCTGTTCTTGTATCGACAGAGCTTGTCGCCTCATCCAGGATCAGGATCTTTGGATCTGCAAGGATTGCACGTGCAATCGTCAGAAGCTGCTTCTGTCCCTGGGAAACGTTGCTTGCTTCTTCGTTCAGTTCCATATCATATCCACCTGGAAGTGTCTTTACAAATCGATGCACATGTGCTGCCTTTGCAGCCTGGATCACTTCTTCATCTGTAGCATCCAGTTTACCATAACGGATATTTTCACGGATGGAGCCATGGAACAGCCATGTATCCTGAAGCACCATTCCGAACATTTCTCTTAATTCACTGCGGTTGAAATCCCGGATATCGTGTCCATCTATTTTTATCGAACCATCATTTACATCATAAAATCTCATTAGCAGCTTGATCATTGTCGTCTTTCCTGCTCCGGTCGGACCAACGATCGCAATCTTCTGTCCTTCTTTTACTTTCGCAGAAAAATCATTGATGATGATCTTATCCGGGTTATATCCGAAATGAACATGGTCAAACTCTACATTTCCTTTCAGATTTTCTACGGACACAGGATGTTCCACTGTCTGATCTTCTTCTTTTTCTTCAAGAAATTCAAAAACCCTCTCGGATGCTGCTGCCGTAGACTGCAACATATTTGCTACCTGTGCCATCTGCTGGATCGGCTGGGTGAAATTACGGACATACTGAATAAATGACTGAATATCTCCGACCTCGATCACATTTTTGATCGTCAGGAATCCTCCAAGGACTGCCACACCTACATAACCAAGATTGCCGATAAACTGCATGACCGGCATCATCATTCCTGAGAAAAACTGAGATTTCCACGCAGAATCATAAAGCTTTCCGTTGGTCTCATTAAATTCTCTGATCACCGCTTCTTCTTTATTAAATGCCTTGATGATATTATGTCCGCTGTAGATTTCCTCTACCTGTCCGTTGACATTTCCAAGATATTCCTGCTGTCCTACGAAATATTTCTGTGAATGTTTCATTACAAATGACAACAGCAGCATGGACAATGGAAGAATCAGCAGTGCTACCAGTGTCATCAGCGGACTGATGGAAAGCATCATCACCAGCACACCGATGATGGTTGTGACCGATGTGATCAACTGAGTTGCACTCTGGTTCAGACTCTGTCCGAGAGTATCCACATCATTTGTCACTCTTGAAAGAACTTCTCCGACCGGTTTCGTATCGAAATAATTCATCGGCATCCGGTTGATCTTCTGTGAGATTTCTTTTCTTAATTTATAAGTTGTCTTCTGCGATACACCTGTCATCAGGAATCCCTGGATCAGGCTGCACGCTGCACTGATCAGATACAGACTCAATGCTGTCGCCAGAATCGTTCCGATTTTTCCAAAATCCATGCCTGATCCGCCTGAAACCTTACTGACAAGACCATTGAAGATTTCTGTTGTCGCCTTTCCGAGAATCTTTGGTCCGGCAATATTAAAAATCGTTCCGCAAATTGCAAAGACTGCTACGAAAAAAATCTGTATTTTAAATGAAGCCATATAGCGGATCAGCTTTTTCATTGTTCCTTTGAAATCTTTTGCCTTTTCGGTCGGTGCAACACCTCGCCCCATTCTACCTCTTCTAGCCATGGATCTTCTCCTCCTTTCCATCTGTCTGAACGGCAGATTCCAGTTCTGCCCTGGAAAGCTGGGACTCTGCGATTTCCCGATATACTTCACAATTTTTCAGCAGTTCTGCATGTGTACCTTTTCCGACAATCTTTCCATCATCCAGGACAAGGATCTGCTCTGCATGCAGAATGGTACTGATTCTCTGTGCTACGATCAAAACTGTACTTTCCCTCGTCTTCTCTGCAAGGGCATGACGCAATGTCACATCCGTCTTATAGTCAAGAGCCGAAAAACTGTCATCAAAAATAAATACCTGTGGATGCTTTGCAATCGCTCTTGCAATCGAAAGTCTCTGCTTCTGACCACCGGATACATTGGAACCGCCCTGAGCGATCGGACTTTCATAGCCTTCCGGTTTAGTCTCGATAAATTCTGTAGCCTGTGCGATCTCTGCCGCTTCTTTCATTTCCTCTTCTGTTCCATCCTGATTTCCGAACATGATATTAGAAGCAATATTTCCTGAGAACAGGACTCCTTTCTGCGGAACATATCCCAGCTTTTCTCTGAGATCATGCTGCTTTATGTCACGGATATCAATTCCATCCAGCGTGATCTTTCCTTCTGTCACATCATAAAACCGTGGGATCAAATTGACCAGTGTTGATTTTCCACTTCCTGTACTTCCAATAATCGCCGTGGTCTGTCCCGGCCGGGCTGTAAATGTGATATCCTGCAGCACATCTTCGTCTGCTCCCGGATATTTAAATGATACATGATCAAAGGAAAGAACTCCTTCTCCCTGCTCCGGCAGTACTTCCGGCCGTTCCGGATCACAGATGATCGTCTCACTCTTCAGCACTTCTTCCACACGGTCAGCCGCTACAGCCGCACGCGGAAGCATGATCGAGATCATGCAAAGCATCAGGAATCCCATGATGATCTGCATGGTATACTGAATAAATGCCATCATATCTCCCACCTGCATCTGACCATCGCTGATTCCATGTGCTCCGGTCCATACAATCAGAACAGAGACTCCGTTCATGACCAGCATCATTGCCGGCATCATAAATGTCATCGCACGATTGACAAAAAGATTCGTCTTTGTCAGTTCTACATTTGCGTCATCAAATCGTTTCTCTTCATGCTTTTCTGTACTAAATGCACGGATAACCGACAGTCCTGTCAGAATTTCTCTGGTCACAAGGTTCAGCTTATCCACAAGCTTCTGAAGCATCTTAAATTTCGGCATTGCCACAACAAAGAGTAATAATACCATGCATGCAATGATGATCACCGCAAGTCCGATGATCCAGGACATCGACACATTTGTCTTCATTACCTGGAATACTCCTCCGATCGCCAGGATTGGTGCATAAAGTACCATTCTCAAAAGCATAACAATCAACATCTGGATCTGCTGGATATCATTCGTACTCCTCGTAATCAGTGAGGCTGTTGAAAACTGGTTGAACTCATGATTGGAAAAGCCCACAACCTTATGGAATACTCTGCCTCTTAAGTCACGTCCTGCTGACGCACCTACTCTTGAAGCCAGGAATCCGACCAGTACACTTGCTGCCATTCCGAGGAATGCCAGTGCAATCATCATTCCCCCGGTCTTTGCAAGATATCCTGTCTGAATCTTTTCCATGTCCATGCCCAGATCCTGATAGACCGATTTGCAATAGCTGACCGCTGCCTGATCCAGAATCGTATCCGGAAGATCATCCATCTGTTCTCCCATCTTTTCCACCATGGCAGTTCTCTGTTCTCCCGGAAGCATCTTCATAATATCAAAGATGGTTGTATCCTCTGAAACTGTCCCATCCGGAAGACTCGACTTTAACTGAGACTCAACTTCTTTCGTCATATCACTGCCGGACTCAAAACCAGTCGTCATCATCATCGGGAGCTTCAGAATATCCTGAAGTTCCTTCATCTGTTCCTCATCCCCGGATACGGATTCTTTCAGGACATACGCATCTTTTTCATAAGATTCCGTATCTTCCTCATAAGCATCCATTACTTTCTGCCCGTCTTCTTCTGATACAAAAAGTAATAATTTATCCATCTCTTCCCGGGCGATCTGCTCCGGTATCTCATCTTCAATACCACCCTGCTGGATTCCAACATTGACAATGTTGGAAGTATATGCAGGTAAAGACAGATCACAGTAAGCCTGAACGAAGAGAATTAACATGATTGCTATCATCGCTTTCCAGTACGATGCAGCGTATTTGAATAAATTCTTCATTTTATCTGTTCCTTTCCTTTTCTACATTTTCACAAATCTGAAATAAAATTCTTCTCAGAAGCATTTTTTCCTCTGGACTGATCCCTGTAAAAGCAATTTCATCCATCTTTTCTGCAATTGCTTTTACATGCTCAATACATGCCTGCCCTTTCTCTGTCAGATCCAGCCGCATCATTCTCTGATCTTTTTCATCAACATTCCTCACGATATATCCCGACTTCTCCATCTTCTGGATCATCGATGTGATCGAAGGTGCACTTACATTCAGCTTCTGTGCCAGTTCTTTCTGTGATATTCTTCCATCTCTGTGAAGCTGAAATAAAATCATTGACTGACTTTTATTCAGATCATATTCAGCATACATAGTCTGTGCCAGCTTTCCGATCTTATGGGCTGTCATCCCAAGAATCCCAAGTGTCGGCATCTCCTGTCCTTTACACGACATAAATACTCTCCTTCCATTAGTTAGTTAATTAACTAATGGAAAATATAGTATAATTCCACTTGTAAGTCAACCTTTAAACTTCTTATTTCACATTTTTTTAATACTTTTTGCACAATTTTTAGTTAATTACTTAAGCAAATCCAAAAACTAAGCCGCTACATAGAAAATTTCCCATGTAACGGCTTTTTGTCCCTTTATTCTACTTTCAATATTCTTTCTTCTCCAGTATTTTTATGCTGCATTGATACGAAACAGTCAGACCGATAACGAGTATCATCATTCCTGCTCCTAGCAGTTGTCCTGCACTCAGTGAAACAATTTTTTGAAATATCCCTGTAGGATTCACGCCCAGTCTTCCGCACATCTTTCCTGTCAACACTCCTGCTCCCCCAAGAAACAATACAATTACCGCTATAATAAGTCTTCCTTTTTCACCGTCAAATTTTAATCGTACCGGTATGTTCAATGCAATAAGAACGACTCCTGCCATCATCCCCCAGGACATTATCATTACCAATTTTTTCAGATCCGTTCCGTAATTTCCTATCATTGAAACTACGGTTGTTATTGTCAGACCAAGTAACCAGACTGCTGCATCCAGAGAAATGCTGAAAATATATTTTTCTCTGACATAATCCTTTTTCGTGACCGGCAACGAAAAAAGATACTGAAACCCATGATCCATTTCATCATATGCAAGCATATTTGCAACATAAATTGCCATCGTGACAGTAATATATATTCCAAAACACGCTGCACTTTCTTCCCGGTCTATCACTGAATTATTCAAGGCTCCAACCATTAAGGCTGCTCCTCCGATCATCACATAAATAATCCCTTTTCCCTGACTTTTTAAAAGTCCCCAATCTTTTAATAACAATCCCTTTTCTGTTCTCATACCGTTTCCCCCTGAATCATCATAACGATCACTTCATCCAGGCTGCCATTTTCAACTGCAACACCCGGATGATTTTCCATATAATATCTCTTTTCTTTTGTCAGACAGGCATATCCATAACTTTCTTTTTTCTTTTTTAATAAGTAAGATTTGTCCAGTTTTTTCCACTGTTCCTCCGTCACTTTAATCACTCCATAATCATTCAGGATCGTATCCATCGTTTCATGCAGGATGATCTTACCCTCGTGGATCATATAAATATCATCACACAGGCCTTCCAGATCTGAAGAAATATGGGAACTGATCACGATACTTCTTCCATCCACTTCGGTCATATACTCCCGCAGTAGATCCAGTACCTGCTCCCGTGCTGTCACATCAAGACCTGCTGTCGGTTCGTCAAGTATCAGGAAAGGAGCCTGGTGTGACACTGCGATCAGTACATTCAGCTTTGCCTTCATTCCGGTGGAAAATTCTTTTAGCTTCTTATCAAGTGAAAGGTTCAATTTTTTGCATGATCCGAGAAACTTTTCTTTTTCAAAAGACGGATATACATTGCTCAAAACCGGAACAATATCTTTAATTCTTAAATATTCATTGAATCCTGCATTTGTAAATGCTACTCCAATCTTCTCTTTATCCTCTCTCGTCAGTTGCTGTGGTTCTTTTCCAAAAAGTGTAATCCGACCGGAATCTCCCTTTACCAGTCCTAAAATTGCTTTAAAAAGCGTACTCTTTCCTGCTCCATTTGCCCCGACGATTCCTGTGATCTGTCCCGGTTCAACGCTCATGGTACAGTCCAATTCAAAATCATCATACCGCTTCCTGAAATTTTCTATTGATAACATAACTACTCCTCCATGATCAGCTCAAATAATTCCTTCAGTTCCTCATCTGTCATTCCGTTCCTTCTGCCTTTCATCACTGCAGCTTCGAGATCCGCTTCTACTTCTCTGCGACGTTCTTCCAGCATAAGTTCCTTATTCGAAGCTGTCACATACGTGCCTTTCCCATGCACGGTTCTCGTCATTCCTTCTTCTTCCAGGTTGTCATACGCCTTTTTCACCGTCAATGCACTGATCTTCAACTCTTTTGCCATCGCCCTTACAGATGGAAGAAGATCACCTTCCTTTAATTCACCGGAAATGACCTGTGCTTTGATCTGCTCCATGATCTGCTCGTAGATCGGCACCATAGATGAATGGTTAATTATAATCTTCATGACCTGCCTCCTTTATGCAAACAGTATATAACAGTGTTAAACTGTTGTCAACTGTTATATACTGTTCATATAAATAAAAAATGCAGAAACTGTCTTTTTTACAATTTCTGCACATTTAATCATTATATGATGTCGGGGACAAAAGCCCCCGACTTTGATGCCTACGGATTGCTCCGTGCTACGCACTCCCACAATCCTACCCAATATTCGCATATCGTGGGATTATCATCCCACTTTTATGCTCATATCGGGGCGGGTTCTAAGGTCTTTCACCCACCTATGAGCAAGCTCATGTGGGCTTAGACCTTTTGACCCTGGCATCATTATATGATTCCAACTGCTTCATTCACAGTCTTCACACCAACAAGCCGTATTCCCTGAATTTCCTTTACCATCTTCAGTGAAACTTCGGGCAAGATACATGTCTCAAACCCAAGCTTCTTCGCCTCTGCCACACGCTGTTCCGGCATATTCACAGCACGTACTTCTCCACTTAAACCAACCTCTCCAAAGACAATCGTCTTCTCATCAATGGGACGGTTTCGATAACTGGACACCAGTGCCATCACAATCCCAAGATCGATCGCCGGCTCGTTCATCTTGATACCGCCTGCAATATTCACATATGCATCGCAGTTTCCAAGTGACATTCCCAACCTCTTTTCAAGCACTGCCATCAGAAGGTTGACCCGGTTATAATCGGTTCCTGCTGCTGTTCTTCTCGGCATTCCGAAATTTGTTCTGCAGACCAGTGCCTGTATTTCCAAAAGGATCGGTCTTGTTCCTTCCATGGAGCATGCAACAACGGACCCGGAAGCATTCTCCGGTTTCCCACTGAGCATATACTCCGATGGATTTTCCACTTCCACCAACCCACTCTGCCGCATTTCAAAGACACCAATCTCATTCGTCGAGCCAAAACGGTTCTTCACAGCTCTCAATATCCGGTAAGACGCATGCCGGTCTCCTTCAAAATAAAGTACTGTATCTACCATATGCTCCAATACCCGCGGACCTGCTACCGTTCCCTCTTTCGTTACATGTCCGACAATAAAAATTGGAATGCACAGTCCTTTCGCCAACTGCATAAAAACATTGGTTGACTCCCGCACCTGGGAAACACTTCCCGGTGCCGAAGTTACATCCTCGCTGTACATTGTCTGAATAGAATCAATAACGACCAGTTCCGGTCGCTCTTTTTCTATCACACTGCGGATGATCCCCAGGTTTGTCTCGCAAAGCAGCAGAAGGCCAGACGTAAAATTTCCCATCCGGTTCGCACGCAGCTTAATCTGTGCCTGCGACTCCTCTCCGGAAATATACAGGATCTTTTTCATCTGTGCCATTCTTTGGCATACCTGTAATAAAAGTGTTGACTTTCCAATTCCCGGATCGCCTCCGACCAGTACCAGTGATCCCGGTACAATCCCGCCTCCGAGAACCCGGTCCAGCTCTTTGATCCCGGTCTCACTCCGTGTATCATCATCTGCGGTCACTTCGGTCAAAGGAACGACCTTTGCCTCGTGAACTGCTCTCGCTGCAACGGTCGTTCCCTTTGTGATCCCACTGTCTATCCGCTCTTCTACAAATGTATTCCACTCTTTACATGCAGGGCATTGACCAAGCCATTTTGCTTCTTCATGCCCGCAATTCTGACAGAAAAATATACTTTTCTTTCCTTTTGCCATCTAGCTTCTCCCAACACTGTACGGATCAGCAGATCAGCACTTTACTACTTTGATCGCTGCACTCTGATCTGCTGAAAGTTCTACACTTACACTGAGCTTTCCGCTCAAATTTGTATTCATCTTTCCTGCAGACTCCCCATCGATCAGTACTTCATACTCACTCTCCGGCTCCAGTTCCAGTGTGAACTGTACATCCTCCGGTGCAGATACTGTAAAAGTAACCTCAGCATCGGTCTCTTTAAAATTTTCAACCGTACTTCCCGGTACAGACTCGTAAACGAACATACCGTTCTTCTCAAGTTTCGTAATCTCTGCAAATGTCTTTACTTTATAAATATCTCCCTCAAATTCAAAGTTATCCTTCTTCGTCTTAGTTGGAAGTGTATAATCTCCAAAACTCAGTGTTCCGTCATTTTCTGCACGCAATAATTCTTTTACTGTTGCCATTTCTTTTTCCTCCTGGGTATTTCAGAATATCTCTTATATAAGATGTTGGGATAAATTGCCCAACTATGATATCTTTGTATCATTATATAATAAATCCATTTCTTTTTCTATACTAATTCCGCTTTCATCCTATGAACTTTTTATGAAAAAATGAATTTCTTTTTTGGATGCTCCTGCCTCCACATGATCTCCCGGCCGGATGTCACCGTTCAGGATCGCATCTGCCAGTTTATCTTCCAGTTCCGTCTGTAATGCACGACGTAGTGGTCTTGCACCATATTTCGTATCAGTTCCCTTTTCAACGATCAGCTCTTTTGCAGAGTTTCTCAGTTTCAGATGAATATTCATCTGCTTCTCAAGCCGTCCGGTAAACTCATTGCACAACAAAGAAACTATTTTCTTCATATTTTCTTTGTCCAGTGTATGGAATACGATCATCTCATCAATTCGGTTCAGAAATTCCGGCCGGAAGATCTGCTTGACCTCTTCCATAACACCCTGCTTCATTTTCTTATAATCTCCGGCTTTATCTTCTTTTGCAGCAAAGCCCAGCTTTTTCGGATCAATGATCGCTTTTGCACCTGCATTCGACGTCATGATGATCACGGTATTGGAAAAATCTACCTTTCTTCCCTGTGAATCCGTAATATGTCCATCATCCAGAACCTGCAGCAGAACATTGAATACATCCGGATGTGCCTTTTCAATTTCATCAAAAAGGAGAACAGAATACGGATGTGTCCTGACCTGGTCACTGAGCTGTCCACCTTCTTCATGACCGACATATCCCGGAGGGGAACCGATCATCTTTGATACAGAATGCTTTTCCATATACTCCGACATATCAACACGGATCATTGCCTCCTCTTTTCCAAATAAAGCTTCAGCAAGTGCCTTGGAAAGCTCCGTCTTTCCAACTCCGGTCGGACCTAAGAATAAAAACGAACCGATCGGCCGCTTCGGATCTTTCAGACCGACTCTTCCACGTTTCACTGCTCTTGCCACAGCACTGACCGCTTCGTCCTGTCCGATGACTCTCTTCTGAAGAATTTTTTCCAGGTTCTTTAATCTTTCTGTATCACTTTCCGTCAGTTTGCTTACCGGAACTTTTGTCCAGACTGATACTACCTCTGCAACTTCATTTTCCGTAACAGATGGATGAAGTCCCGCCTGCTTTTTATCAAACCGCTTTTTCAGAGCTGACAATTTCTTTCTTGCTTCGTCCTGCTCCTTCTGGATCAGGGATGCCTCTGCGAAATCTCCTGCTACGATGCTATCCTCTTTCTGTTTCTCGAGGTCTTTGATCAGATCTTCCAGACTTCGGAAATTTTCCGGGACTTTGTAGCCTTTCAGACTCACTTTTGAACACGCTTCGTCCAGCACGTCGATCGCCTTATCCGGCAGATGACGATCCGTAATATAACGTTCTGACATAAGTACTGCTGCCTCAAGTGCTTTCTCTTCGATCACTACTTTATGGTGTGTCTCATACTTTTCTTTCAGACCTTCAAGAATTTTCCGGCACTGTTCCTGCGTTGGTTCTTCCACAGAAACAGGCTGGAAACGCCGTTCCAGGGCTGCATCTTTCTCTATATATTTCCTGTATTCTGCAATCGTAGTTGCACCGATCAGTTGCAATTCTCCTCTGGACAGCGACGGCTTCAGGATACTTGAGGCATCAATCGCACCTTCTGCACCTCCCGCACCGATCATCGTATGGATCTCATCCAGGAAAAGAATGATATTCCCCGCTGCCTTTACCTCTGCAACCAGTCCTTTTATTCGCTCTTCAAACTCTCCACGATATTTTGAACCTGCGATCAGTCCTGGAAGATCCAGCGTATAGATCCTCTTTCCTTTCATCTTTTCAGGTACTAACCCGGATGCGATCTGCTGTGCCAGTCCTTCGATAATGGCAGTCTTTCCAACTCCAGGCTCTCCTACCAGACAGGGGTTATTCTTCGTCCTTCTGCTCAGGATCTCCATCAGACGATACATTTCCTGCTCCCTTCCGATGACCGGGTCCAGTTTTCCCTTTTCTGCACGGGCTGTCATATCGGTACAGAACTGTTCCACCATTGCCCCGCCTCCATGAGGCTCATCCTGAAGGCTGTCCTGATATTCTTTGGGATCGATCCCTACTGCGAACATAATATCCTGAAATAACTTCTGAAGATTCACATTCAATGTGATCAGGATCCGCGTCGCTACACAGTCAACATCCCGGATCATTGCCAGCAGCAGATGCTCCGTTCCGACATATTCTGTATGCAGTCTGCCACACTCCTGTTCGCTGCTCTTCAAAAGGAACTGGAATCTCGGACTCTGCTCCGGTCTTGTACTGACCTTCACCTCTTCATCCGGTGCTACCAGTTCATCGATCAGGCGTGAGATCTTTTCTGCATCCACACCGTTCTTTGCAAGCACCTGTCCGGCTACTCCTGAATACTCTTTCCGAAGTGCAAGCAGAAGATGCTCTGTTCCTATATAAGGATGCTTTCTCTCTCTTGCTATTTTACCGGCCTGCTTTATCACATTCTCCATCGGCTTTGTATAAGGTATCTGCATCTTTACCTCCTCAACTTACTCTTAATCACTCATAATCATCAAATATCTCATCTACCAGCTCATGCACTTCACTTCTTGAGATATTCTTACAACAGCCACGGGCAAGTACAATCCGAAGCTGTCTCCGCATCTCCTCCAACTGCTCCAGCTTATCCACGTCCAGTGCGATCACCGCTCCTCTTCTTTTATCCAGACTGATATAGCCTTCCCTTTTCAGGACGTTATACGCTTTATTCACCGTATGCATATTGACACCGACTGTATCTGCAAGCTGCCTGACTGACGGCAATGAATCTCCTTCATGTATCACCGAGGTAGCAATCCCCATGATGATCTGGTTACAAAGCTGGATATAAATTGCTTCATCACTGTTAAAATCTATTTCTAATATCATGCCGCTTCCCCTTCCTCTGTTGTGTTATATCCATACTAGCACAATCTCCTGTTTTCATCAAGTGCAAAGAAAAAAGGCAAAAGCCCGTTAAAGAACTTCTGCCTTTTTCATTTTTTCCTCTTTCGGGAACCGGATCTCAATCTTTGTTCCCTTGCCCGGTTCACTGTTCACAGTAACCTTCGCTCCATGCAGGATCGCTCCGTGCTTCACAATAGACAAGCCCAGTCCTGTACCGCCACGCTCTTTTGAATGGCTCTTATCCACCCGGTAGAATCGTTCAAAGATCCGTTCCTGATGTTCCTCCGGGATTCCGATCCCCGTATCGCTCACACTAATCTTTGGCCCGTCCAGCGTATTTCCGACCCAGACCGAAACACTTCCACCATCACGGTTATACTTGATCGCATTCTCAGTAATATTATAGATCATCTCATCCAGAATCTGCCGGATTCCATGACAGAATACCGGTTCTCCACTCAAAGCCACTGAAATTTTCTTCTCTGAACACTGCGGGGAAAGACGGCTGACGATCTCACGGGTCAGCTCATAAAGCTCCACATCTTCTTTTTCCAGTTCTACTGATTCTTCATCCAGTTTCGATAATTTAATGATATCTTCCACCAATGTGATCAGCCGACGTGCTTCCTTATAGATCCTTTTTGAAAATCCAGGGATGTCCTCTGCACGTACCAGCCCGTTCATCATGATCTCTGCGTAACCGGAAATCGATGTCAGCGGTGTCTTCAGCTCATGGGAAACATTTGCCGAAAATTCCTTTCTCATATTCGCGACCGCTTCTTTTTCTTTATTCTGCCGGTCGATGGCTTCCAGAAGCGGTACCATTTCAGGATAGATCACATTGTCCAGAGGATGCTCCAGATCCAGATGCATCACCGGTTCCATCAGACGCTTCGTCTGCCAGTTTGCAAGGAACAACGCCAGTGCGATACCGATCACAGATAAGACCAGCATAACCGGAAGGATATTCCATGCGGTTCGGATCAGGCTGTCCATCGGTCTGGCAAGCCGCAGCACACTTCCATCATCCAGGCGGATCGCACAGTAGTATAATTCTTTTCCTACCGTATCCGACATACGGATATCCTCCCCCTGTCCTTCCGCCAGTGCCTGCTTTACTTCAGCTCTCGACTTATGGTTCTCTAGCTTTTTACTGCTGTCCGAATCATACAGAACATCTCCACTCTGGGAAATAAATGTAAGACGGGTGTCCTCATCCGCCTTTATCATTGGTTCTAATTTTTTCAGATATTCTTCTCCTGCGACATCCACACCGCTGCTGAGATAGACCGCTTCCTGCTGTACTTCCTTTTCCAGGATTCCGAGATTCTGATTATACAGAATCACTGTCATGATGACATAGAAAGGAAATAATGTCACCAGCAAGATCAGCATCATACTTTTCTGGATTTTCTGCTTCATTATTCTCCTCCCACACGATAACCTACTCCGCGTACCGTCTGGATCAGATCACCCTTTTCCCCCAGCTTCTGCCGGAGCGTACGCACATGGACATCCACGGTTCTTGTCTCACCGTCAAAATCATATCCCCAGATCTCAGTCAGAAGCTGGTCGCGTGTCAGGACGATTCCCTTATTCAACATCATCTTTTCAAGCAGTTCAAACTCCTTTAATGTGAGAGCTACTTCCTTTCCATTCACCGTAACTTCATGCTTTTTGATATTCATGCAGATTCCGGAAAGCTCAATCTGTGATTTTTCTTCCGTCTTTCTGCTTCTTCTCAGGACTGCCTTGATCCTGGATACAAGCTCCATCATCCCGAATGGTTTCGTCACGTAATCATCCGCTCCCGAATCCAGTCCCATCACCTTGTCATACTCCGAACCTTTCGCAGTCACCATGATCACAGGAATATCCTTTGTCTTTGAAGAAGATTTCAGCTTCTTTAAAAGCACCATTCCATCATCCCCGGGCAGCATAATATCCAGCAGGACCAGCTCCGGTGTATCAAATGCCAGAGCTTCCATAAAAGCAGCTCCGTCCGCAAACCCTTTTGCTTTGAGTCCGGTCGTCTCCAAAGTATAAATTACCAGCTCTCTGATATTATCATCGTCTTCCACGCAATAAATCATCTCAGTACTCTCCTTTAGCTTTCATGCAGTGCAGCACTGTCCTTATGAACACCTGTAATAGAAAATTCCACCCACTCTGCAATATTCGTGGCATGATCTCCGATCCGCTCCAGATATTTTGTCACCATGATCAGATCAAAGATCCGGTTTCCCTGTTCTCCATGCTCTGCTTTGATATAGGCAATCATCTTATCGCGGATCTCATCAAAATACGCATCAATCTTATCATCCGAAGCCATCACTTTCCTTGCAAGCTCCAGATCTTTTTCCACATATGCCACTACACTGTCTCTGACCATCGTACTGACTCCGGTTGCCATTGCACCGATTAAATCAATATCCTGTGCCACATTCTCATATTTTGCAGAAATAATGATCTCTGCGATATCGGAAGTCTGATCCCCGATCCGCTCCATATCTGTGATCATTTTCAGTGCCGCAGAAATTCTTCTTAAATCTTTTGCCACCGGCTGCTGCTGGAGCAGAAGCTTCAGACACAGACGCTCAATCTCTTTCTCCATCTGATCGATCTCTTCATCTTCCGCTACTACGATCCTTGCCTGTCCGGCACTTCCCTCTTTCAGTGCCTGGGTTACCTTTGAAATTGCAATCTCACATAATTCTCCCATATGGGTAAGCTGTTCATCCAGATGATGCAACTGCTGATCAAATCTATTACGCATAATTTAACCGAACCTCCCTGTAATATAATCCTCTGTCTTTTTATTCGCCGGAACGGAGAATAAAGTCTCTGTATTATTATATTCAATGACTTCTCCCAGAAGGAAAAACGCCGTATTGTCAGAGATACGGACTGCCTGCTGCATATTGTGCGTAACCATGACAATAGTATAATCTTTTTTCAGTTCCATCGCAAGGTCTTCAATCTTGGATGTAGAAATCGGATCCAGTGCGGATGTCGGTTCATCCATCAGCAGAACTTCCGGTTCTACCGCCAATGCACGGGCGATACACAGTCTCTGCTGCTGTCCCCCCGACATTCCCAATGCACTCTTTTTCAGACGATCCTTACATTCTTCCCAGATTGCCGCATTTCTCAGTGACTTTTCTACAATATCATCCAGCTTTGCTTTTGACCGGATTCCATGTGTTCTTGGTCCATAAGCAATGTTGTCATAAATGCTCATTGGAAATGGATTTGGCTTCTGGAAAACCATTCCGACTCTTTTTCTGAGCAGATTGACATCCATTCCTTTGAAGATATTCTGTCCGTCAAGAAGAATTTCCCCGTTAATACGACATCCCTCCACAAGGTCATTCATACGGTTGATCGACTTTAACAATGTAGATTTACCACATCCGCTAGGGCCGATAAAAGCAGTGATCTTATTCGCCTCGATTTCGAGATTCACATTCTTGAGAGCTTTAAAATCACCATAATATAAATCCAGATTTTTGATACTTAACTTCGACATTCTTTTTTCCTCTCTATTTTTTCGTCAGCCGCTTTGCGATCATGCCCGATAAAGTATTGATCACGACAACCAGGATCAGCAGGATCACTGCCGTTGCATACGCCTGGTTCATATACAGACCTTCACTGGAAAGCATATACATATGCACTGCCAGCGTACGACCCGACCCAAACGCATTTTTCGGGATCTGTGCTACCGTTCCCGCCGTATAGATCAAGGCTGCTGTCTCTCCCACGATCCTTCCGATGGCAAGGATGACACCTGCCAGGATTCCCGGAACTGCACTTGGAAGTACGATCTTAAATACCGTCCTCAGCTTGCCTGCTCCCAGTCCGAAACTTCCTTCCCGGTAGGAGTCCGGAACCGATTTTAAAGCTTCTTCCGTTGTTCTCATAATTAATGGAAGAATCATAATGGATAAGGTAAACGCTCCTGCCAGGATTGAAAATCCCCAGTGCAGTGCATTCACAAAGAACAACATACCGAACAGGCCATATACGATTGACGGGATTCCCGACAGAGTTTCCGTTGTCAGACGGATCACGTCAATAAATTTGTTTCCTCTTCCTGCATATTCCACCAGAAAAACGGCTGAGAAGATTCCAAACGGAACTGCAATAAGCAAGGAAAGCAGGGTCATCACTACCGTATTAACTAACGCCGGAATAACCGAAGCGTTCTCCGATGTATAATGTAACGAGAACAGGGACGGTTTCATATACGGCAGACCGTTGACCAGAATATAGATAATCAGAAAGATCAGCACTGCAAATGTCACCAAGGCTGCCAGCATGACCAGAAGCATTAGGACGAATGATCCCGGATGCTTCAGGTACGAACGCATCTTGTCGCGTGCCGACAAACAGTTCACAGCATTCTCATTCATGTTCACCCCTCCTCTTCAACAATGCCACACTAAAGTTAATAATCAGGATAAAGACAAATAAGACAACCCCGGTAGCAATCAGTGCTTCTCTGTGCAATCCGGTTGCATAGCCCATTTCAATGACGATATTTCCGGTCAGTGTACGCATTCCCAAAAGCATATTTGAAACCAGTCTCGGCTGATTTCCAACAATCATGATCACTGCCATCGTCTCTCCGATCGCACGTCCGATTCCCAGCACAATTCCTGCGATCACTCCTGATTTTGCGGCCGGGATGATCACGGTAAAAATACTTCTCTCATGCGTTGCTCCCAGAGCCAATGCACCTTCATAATACTGCTCCGGTACAGCCCGCATGGCACTTTCTGTTGTTCCGATGATCGTTGGAAGAATCATCATGCCTAGTATGATCGAAGTTGTCAGCACGCCTTTTCCATCCCCTGATTTCTCTACCAGTCCCATCATTTTCATCCATTTTCCAAAATCGCGGATCATCGGAACTATTACGACCAGTCCGAAAAAACCGTAGACAACCGATGGGATTCCTGCCAGCAGCTCTGTTGCCGCTTTCAGTGGTTTATAAATTTTCTTTGGACAATACATTGCCATAAATACCGAGGTAAGGATTCCGATCGGAACTCCGAAAATGATCGCTCCCGCTGTCACGTAAATACTTCCGATGATCATCGGAAAAATTCCGAACAGCTTATTTCCCGGACGCCAAATATCTCCGGTGATAAATTTTACAAATCCAATTTCTCTGATCGCAGGGATTCCATTTGCAAAAAGAAAGATGCAAATAAGAGCTACCGCCAGCACCGAAGTACAGGCGGCGATAAAGAAGACTCCCTGCATGACCTTCTCAGTCACTGCTTTTGATTTCATTCTTTTTTCCTCTTAATCTGTCAAGATCGTATCAAATTACTTTCTTTGTCAATTATTTTGTAATCTCATCCCATGTAGATACATTTCCCACATAAATATCTTTTACCTGATCGGCTGACAGCTCATCCAGCGGATTTGCATTGTTTACGACTACTGCGATTCCGTCTGTAGCAATCACTGTAGGCTCAAGCTCTGCTGCTTCTTCCTCTTTCAGTTCTCTGGATGCCATACCGATATCATAACTTCCCTCAATCGTAGAAGTCATACCTGTTGTAGAATCGGATGTCTGAAGCTCGATACTTGCATTCGGGTTGACAGCTTTGTAAGCCTCGATCAGTTTCTCCATCAGAGGGGATACAGAAGAAGAACCACCAACTACACAGCTTCCTGAAGGCTTTGTTCCTGCATAATCTTTTACATCTGCAACAGCAATATACTTCTCATCTGCTACTACTTTCTGTCCTTCTGTACTCATGATAAAGCTCATAAAGTCTTTTGCGACTTTGTTATTAAGATCTTTCTTTACTGCGATATTAAACGGTCTGGATACTTTGTATGAACCGTTCTCGATATTCTCTGCAGTTGCTTCTGCTCCGTCAATCTTCAGTGCTTTTACACTGTCATTCAGAGAACCAAGTGACACATAACCGATCGCATACTCATTGTCTGCAACTGTTGTCAGCATAACAGAAGTATTATTTGTGATCTGTGCATCTGTTGTTGTCATGTCAACCTTTGTTCCGTCATCCTGCTTCTCTTCAATTCCGAACAACTCAATGAAGGCTCCTCTTGTACCTGAACCATCCTCACGGGAAACGATCGTAACATCACTTGTCTCATCCCAGTCGGAAGTTGCATCTGACTGATTTGCGTCTGCACCTTTTGTATCTGTGCCATTGCTACTTCCACATCCAACTGCTGTTACTGCTACCATACTTACCATCATTACCGCTGCGGCAATTTTTTTCATTTTCATTTTTTAATCTCCTTTTTCATATCGGACTCTTTTCGTCCCAATCTCTTTTCTGGTCTTTTGGTACTTTTTCATTTTCCCCCTGACCACGATATTTATGATAAAAGACGATTGTTAAATGTAAAATCGGGCGATTGTTAAATCTGGGTAAAGCATGACAGACACGATCCAGCCTTTCAAAAGCAAAGCATGACAGACACGATTCAACTTTTCAAAAAGTAAGAAAGACCACAGATATGGACTCTTCTCTGCTATACATCCTCTTTCCCGGACATCCGGTAAAGGAAGTACTATCACTCCACATCTGCGGTCTTTTTTAAACTCTTTATTTATCTGCCCTGCCATAACAGGGAATTTTTTTATTCGCCTTTGCCGTCACTCTGAAAATTGTCATTCAACCGTAACAGACTTTGCGAGATTTCTCGGCTTATCAACGTCCAGTCCTTTTGCCACACTGACGTAATAACCCATTAGCTGCAACGGTACGATTGCAAGACTGGTTGCAAAGAATGATTCGGTCTGCGGTACATAAACTGCGAAATCTGCCGTATCTTCAATATTATAATTTCCATAGGTCGTCAGCCCCATCAGATAAGCTCCACGGCTCTTGACCTCCACCATATTGCTGATCGTCTTTTCAAAAAGAGCTGCCTGCGTCGCAACACCGACTACCAGGATACCATCCTCGATCAGACTGATCGTTCCATGCTTCAGCTCTCCTGCTGCGTAAGCCTCCGAATGAATATAACTGATCTCCTTCATCTTCAGGCTGCCTTCCATACTGATGGCATAATCAATTCCTCTTCCGATAAAGAAAACATCCTTTGCATTTGCATACTTGCTTGCGAACCACTGGATACGCTCCTTGTCATCCAACGTCTTCTGTATCTTCTCAGGGAGTGTGCCAAGCTCTTCGATCAGGGCTGCATACCGTTCCTCCGAGATCACATCCTTCACCTTTGCCGCCTGGATCGCCAGCAGATACATTGCGATCAACTGGGTACTGTATGCCTTTGTCGTGGCAACCGAGATCTCAGGGCCTGCATAAGTATAAAGAATATAATCACTTTCTCTCGCAATGCTGGAACCCACTACGTTCACGATACCAAGTACCGGAATCTTGCGTTCTTTCGCAAGGCGGAGTGCTGCAAGGCTGTCTGCCGTCTCACCGGACTGAGAGACGATCACAACCAGTGAATTTTTCACAAGCTTTGGATTCCGGTAACGAAATTCTGATGCAAGATCAACTTCCACCGGAATATCTGCCAGTTCTTCAATCACATATTTTCCTACCATGCCAACATGATAAGCAGAACCACACGCGACAATATAGATTCTCTCTATCTCCTGCAGCTTTTCATCGGTAAGTCCGGTTTCGGAAAGATCGATCTTTCCATCCTTCACATATGCACCAATCGTATCACGGACTGCTCTCGGCTGCTCATGGATCTCTTTCAGCATAAAATGCTCATATCCGCCCTTTTCTGCCGACTCCGCATCCCACTTGATCTCAACCTGTTCCTTCTGGATCTCTTCTCTGTCGATATTATAAAAATGGATCTCATCCTGAGAAAGCTCCGCAATCTCATGGTTTCCGATATAGTATACATTCCTTGTCTTATCAAGAATTGCCGGAACATCCGATGCGATGAGACATCCGGTCTGACTCTTTCCAATAATCAACGGACTGTCTTTTCTTGCTGCAAATATCTTCCCCGGATGATCATGGAACATAATCCCAAAAGCATAAGATCCTCTGATTCGCAGCATTGCTCTGGAAATCGCCTCCAGCGGAGTCCCTGTCTTCCTATAATAATAATCGACCAGCTTCACCGCAATCTCCGTATCAGTCTGGGAATAAAATGCATATCCCGACTTAATCAGCTTATCTTTTAATTCCTGATAATTTTCAATAATACCATTATGAACAAGTACCACCGACTTGTCATCTGTGCAATGCGGATGGGCATTGTTCTCTGATGGTTCTCCGTGCGTTGCCCAGCGAGTATGGCCGATACCACACGTTCCCGGTACTGCGTGACCCTCATTCGTCTTTTCAGATAAAATTTTCAGGCGGCCCTTAGCTTTGACTACAGTTATATCTCCTGTATCCTCGTTGCGAATGGCAATTCCTGCGGAGTCATATCCGCGGTATTCCAGTTTCGACAACCCTGCAAGCAAAATTGGTGCCGCCTGTTCTGTTCCTACATATCCAACTATTCCACACATCTTGAGAATCCTCCTCTAAAATAAATTAAGATTAAAGATTCCCCCCTGATTCCCTGTCTCAATCCATAGAACTAACTATTTAAATTAATAATAGAAAAGCTGTCAATGACAGCCTTTCTTTTCTTCTTATTCAGATCTTAAATTTCTTTTCTGCTTCTTACTACAGCAAATGCACCGATACCAAGAAGAACTACTGCCATACCTGCAACCGGGATCATAGAGTTCTGTCCTGTCTTCGGAGAAACTGCAGTACCATTTCCTTTGGATGTACCAGTTGTTGTGTTACCATTATTATCATTTCCACCATTTGCAGCCGCCAGCTTATAAATCAAAGATACCGGAGTCCCTGCTGAAACTGAGTGGAAGTACGCCGCTACCTGGTTTCCGCTGACTCTCACACCTTTAACCACTTCCCAGCCATGCTCTGCACAATAATAAAGAATATCAACAATCATACCATCTGTCATATTGTTCGCAACAAATGTAACCTTTACAAGGTTGCCCGCTGATGCCTGCACACCTGTCACTCCGAGGTTCATTACCGGAGACAGGAACTTGTATCCTGAAATATCATATCCTTTTACTTCAAGACCTTTCTCCGTATAGTAAGCCAGTGATGACGGAAGATTTCCATCAAATGCCGCTTTAACACTTGCACTTGACTTTGCATCATTTATCTCATCTACGACCTTCTGAAGGTCATCATCATAAGCTCCCGGTGCAACCGGTTCTAATGAAATCGTTCCTTTATCAGTACTTGCATTCGGCATATCAATAGTGCCTACAATGCTTCCTGCAGCCAACGCACTTACACTCATTGCCAATGCGGTAACAGCAGCAACAACCCCCGTCATAAATCTCTTTTTCATTATTTTCCTCCTAGTCTTCCTCATAAAATCCGTTATTGGTATATACATATGTATGAATTATATCATGTGCCTTATAAAACTTCAATTACTCACTTTAAATTTTTTGTCATTTTTCATCAATAAAAGTTAGATTTCATTCCATTTTTTCTACAAGATAGGCCTGCACTACATAACGGTAAGCATCTCCTGCCCGATCGCAGGTTGATAACGTAAGTATCTTACTTTCCGTACTCACCGGAGCCGACTGGTCAAGCATCGCTCCCATTGTCCTCTGATTCAGGATATCATTCAGATACGCCTGCCGGTTATAGTCTTCCGCTCCCAAGTTATAATACAGGAGTATATGCCGGTCATCTGTACGGTAAGCCGCAAAAATCTTATATTTCAAGATTGCATCCGGCGTATAAATCACCAGATCCTTATGGTCATTAAAATATGTATCTTCTTCATATTTATGAAGTCCGGCAAACATTGATCCATCTTTCATATTATGTCCATACAAAAGAGTAATCGGATCATCAAAATTTTTCTTATTATAATTTTCAGAATAAATTGCTCCACTTACACTGTCTGTCTTTTCTGCTGAATGATTCAGATAATAAGCGTTATCTTCACTGCTTTGTACAATCGGATAATCAATTACTGTATCCGGAATCGTGATCCACGCATAAATATCAGGATTCTCTTTCTGCAACGAATCAAAATCTACCGGGATATCTATCTTCTTTTCCTCTTCCGGAACTTTCTGTCTCTTCTCTGCATTTTTTTCCTGCATCGCCAGATACTCTTGTTCGGCCTTTTTTTCCATCCACCATGTTCCCGCAATAAATCCGATCAGCAGTATCGCTGCCGCAAAAGCACAGACTGCAAGAATCATCCACTTTTTCTTATTATTTTTTCTGTCCTGCTTTGCATTTTCCTTTCCGGTCTCCTGCATCACTCTGTATCCTCCCCGGCTGACACTTCATTGTAAAATGTATTCAGGATCAGCTCATAAAGTGCCTGATCGTCCACATACATCTCATCATACACGGTTCCTCTTTGGGCATCTGCCTGCAAGGTAACAATATCGTCTTCACTAAATGACATTGATAATCCTTTTGTTGCAAGATAAACAGCATCATTCAGATCAATATCGGTCACCATCTTACCGGAAAGCTCATGATACAATCTTGCCGGCAGCCCCATATCTGATTTCATCTTTTCAATCGCAGTCTGTGCAAAATTCAGCAGATAGGTCTTCTGACGTGCCATTCGCAGATTATTGCTGAAATCAATCGCTGTATCTCTGGATCTGACAAAACTTAAAGCCTGTTTTCCATTCAACGTCACTGTACTGCCCGCACTGAATTGATTTGGCATCATCTGTGCAAGATCCTCCGGAATCGTCACGGTGACTCCGCCAACTGCATCATTCAACTGCTCAACAGCTTCCATATTCAATGCCACATATGAATTAATAGGGATTCCATAAAAGAGATTGGAAACTGCATCAACCATATACTGACAACTCGTCTCTTTTCCATCTCCGAATGCATAGGCAAGTCCAAGATGATTTTCTGCATCTCCCACATAATTTCCCTTATAATCAAATGTCTTGATCGGTGTCATCGTATCTCTCGACATACCAATAATCCGCACCTTGTTCTTACTTTCATCCATCACCAGAAGGAAAATGGAATCTGCCTGTCCACTTTCACCGGAAATTCCTTCAATCTGCTGAATTTCTTCACTGTTCTGATCGATTCCCATCACAAGGATCGTAATCACATTTTCATTGTACTGATAAGCTTTCCCATTATACCAGATCAGTCCTGAATCATCGGTCTGTATCCGGTTCTCCACCTCACTGATATTATCCTTTGCATTGAGCTTACCACTGACACGCAGGACATGATAAACTCCAAAAGCACAAATTCCTGCAAGTAGAATCAGTGCAAGCAGGATCATGATTCCACGGATGATATAACGAACCGGCTTATTCTTCTTTGCAAGCAGCCGCCATAATACTACAGATGCCGCTCCAATCAACGTCCAGGGAATATTCAGTAGAAAATGCCTGATATCAAACATTCCTTCCAACAATACCATCTGTACGGTCTGCGTACACAGACTCAGCATCACCGCCGCTCCGGCTGCTTTAAAAATCATCTTTTTCCCAATACACTGCCATGCAAAAAGGATTCCGACCGGCAGGAACAAAAATCCATAAAAAGAATTACAGATGAGAACCGTTCCACTATACAAAACAATCACGCACCATGCACAGACTCTTCTGACCAGAATCTTCCTTCTTTCCGTAATCTTCAATCTTGAAATCACAATTCCATAAAATGCCAGTAAAACGATGCTCAAAATCCCGGCAATCCCATATCCTTCAAACGGAATATGAGCATATGCCTCCGATAACGGCTCAAGGAATTTCCCTATACTGCTCACTTCATTCATTTATCTACTCCCTCGTACTTCCTGAAAACCGAGGCTCTTCGCCAGATACTTTTACAATGTATCTTCGGTATTCATCGTTTCTTCATCCAGTTCTGCATATTTTCTGTATTTCTGATATTTACCATATCTTCCATAGCCATATCCGCTCTGAGAAATATATCCGCCCGTATCACGGTTGATCACATAACCAATCAGCTTCTCTTTTTCTTCAAAAGAATTCATTCCCACCCGGATCTCTTTTGCATCTGCCTTATCAACTCTTACTACATACAAAACTTTATCTGCATAGGATGACAGGATCATCGCATCCGAAAATACATAAGAAGGAGCCGCATCCATCAGGATCACATCATATTCTTTTCTTAATTTTTCCAACAGACTGTTCATTTTTTCCTCATCGATCAGTCCTGAAACCTTTCCCTTTTTCTGACCTGCACGGAAAAATGTTACCCCGTCCTTCACGACCTGAATCTCCTCCGGCGTACTTTCACCTCTGAAATATTCTGTCAATCCTGGTCCTTCCGGGAGCTTCATCAGTTCACTTACGGACGGTTTTCTCAGATCACCGTCAAGCAATGCAACTTTCATCCCTTCCTGTGCAAATGCAAGTGCCATATTCACAGAAGTCATTGTCTTTCCTTCTGCAGGGATCGTACTCGTAATCAGCAGGACCTTATCACCTGTACGTCTCATGATCTGCTGCAATCTTGACTGGATCATCAGAATTGACTGCTTAAATCCCCAGTCAATTCTCTTATTTGTGATCAAAAGCTTTAATTTTTTATTATTAGAACGCTTCTTCGGTACAACTTCCGGAATGCAATTGATACATCTCGCAGAAGTGATCCGCTTCATATCACTCTCTTTTCGTACTGTCCTTACACTAAGAAGATACACGGTAGCCAATGCAAAGCATACCACCAGTCCCGCCAGAAATCCTTTTGCAAAAATTGCTGCCAGCGAATTGACATTTACAGGTCTGCCGGAAGATGCCGTCTTATCTACAATCTGCAGTTCCACCGTTCCGGTTGTCTTAGAGACCCATTTCGGATAAACTTTCTGAAATGCCTCAAGCAGCGGATTTACACTTTCATAATCATTCGTTGATATTGTTACAGAAAAGAAATTGGATTCATCCGTATTGCTTGAAACAATTGAAAATCCTCTAGATACTTCCCCATCCACCGCTGAAAGAAGATCCTTTTTAAACTCATCATTCGCAGTCAGTACCGGTATACTCTTGCTCAGCCGCTTCGCAACCGCGGAATTGACTGTCATATATTCGGTTCCTGATGCCGCATATGTAATCTTTGCAGAATAAACCGGTTCATAAGTAAATTCAAAATAAGATACAACAATTCCTGCCACGATCACAAAGATCAGCAAAAACTGCAGCCAGAACTTTTTCAGGCAGCTCAGGTAATCCTGCAGCCAGCTCACAAGATCTATCTTTTCCATCTCTTCCGCTTCTGTAATATTCCTTTGTTCCTCTGTCTGCATCTGCTTACTCCCCTGCATTTTCTATCTTTGCATTTTCATTATAATACTTCCTGTAACCATCCCGGTCTTTACTGGTATCACGTTCTCCCTTTGTCATGTTCAGTACACCGCCAATCACTGTCACACCATTTTCTTCCAACAGATCCACCGTATCATTGACAGCGACTGCATGCACCTCATCCTGACGCATGACCATCAACATCGCATCTGCTGTCTCTGATATGATCTCAGCATCACGGATCAGTTCCAATGGCGGAGTGTCCATAACAACATAATCAAACTGCTCTTTCAACTGATTGATCAGCGAAATAAACCGCTCTGATCCTAACAGACGATACGGCTTTGCGACCGCCTTTTTTTGCCAGATACAATCCATCGGATGTGCCTGCACTTCCGTCTGCTTCAGCACTTGATCCAGTTCACATTTTCCAAGCAGATATTCAGAAAACTGCTCTTTTGGATCTACCGTTGCATCAAAAATCTTTGCCAGGGACGGATGCCGCATATCACAGTCAACCAAAACTACTTTCTTTCCTCTTCGTGCAAGATTCAGGGCAATATTAGCTGTCACTGTACTCTTGCCATCATTTTCTTTAATACTTCCAACCATTAAAGTCTTATAACCTTCTGCCGACATCTCTGATCTGATCGATGTTACAATCCGGTCTACTGCTTCTTCATACACATGATCCGTATCCTGGTCTGAGATCAGCAGTGCTTTCTGCCCCGACTTCTTTTTTACATAATCCAAAGAACCGATCATCGGAATATCCAGCAGACGCTTTGCCTGCTCCATACTGTGAATCTTATCTGTAAAAATACATAAGCATACAGTTGCTCCAATGCCTCCTGCCAGCACCAGCAAAATCAAAAGCAACGAATATCTTAAAGTTGCTTTTTCTGTCTTCTGCACATTATTCGCTGAAATACTGCTCAATGGCTGCAATACATACCCTGATTCAAAATAATCCGAAAGCTCCGGATACTGCTGCAATGCTCCTTTCAGCAGTTTATAAGCACTCTCCGCATTCGTTCCCGACGCACTCATTCTGATAATATTTGTATCGGCAACAACTGACGCACTCAGGTTTCCCTTTACACGACTGCTACCGGAAGCTTTCATGATCTGATCTCTCATCGTATCACTGTTCAGAACATTCACACTTCTCTCAAGTGCATTCTCTATATTCGTCTCAGCAAGTTTTTCGCTCGTATTATCCCTCGGAATTACACACAGGTTCACACTCACTGTATAAGTATCCTTCAGGCTGTGATCCAGAATCACATAGGAAAACATTCCCGTCAAACACACACACATCAAAATAAAAACCGCATTTTTCTTAAGGGTTCTGAAAATATATCTCAGATCAATCTGTGAATCTAAACTCTGACTCTTATAACTTTCCTGACTCATATTTCCTCCCCTCACTCAACAACCACGATCAGTTTTGCGGTACAATCCAAACCGCTGGCCGGTGACGTATAAAGATAACTTACTGTATAAACTCCCGGTGTATAGATATCTACTCCTGACTCAACGTAGATCTGTGTAATTGAGATCTGATTATCCGGATCTGCCACATTCTCCGAAAATACAACCTGCTTTACCTTATCGTATTCTTTGATCTGAGTCAGATAACTATTAGGATCAAACTCAGATCCCGCCTGCAGATACACCAGATAGGAACTCAGATTGATCTGCGGACGTGCCGCATTTCCATCGTATACCTCCACCTGAATCGGAAGTGTTACTGTATCGCCTACACTGTTCGTCACACTCACTGTGCAATCATAAAATCCCTGCTGCGGCTTCTTATCAAGAACCGCTGTATCTCCACCGATTGAAATAAAAGGAGTAATATTCCCGTCAATACAATCTGTTGCTGAAAAATAGGACAAAAGATTAATCTGCTTGCCCGCCGGAAACCTCAAAGCATCTGATAATTCAAATTTCGGTGATTCATAATCTGTATAATGAAGGGTCCGCGTCAGCTTTCCAAGATTACTGGAATGGTCGAACCCTACATAAGTAATATCAAAATCACCGCTTCCATCTTCTTTCTTTTTGATATGATCAATCATCACACTCCCAGATACATTGCCATCCTTTTTATCCACTGCAACCACACCGTTCTTGAGTTCCTCATCTGTTGCCTCGATTGATGCTGTCACTTCGGCCTTTTCTGCACTTAATACCGACGGTGTAGTATCCTTCTGGTATGCGGATATAAAGGCATAAGCCCCTCCACCAACCAGAGAAGCTGCACAGAGTGCCAATGCAACAATCTTACTTTCTTTCATCCTTTAACTCCTTCACTTTATCTTAACCGGATCGTCGGATTTCCTTTTAATATCCTGCTCGGATTTTCCGACAGCCACATTTTTATCTCCATGGAAGTATACCTCTGCTCCAGATAATGGATCAGCTCATCCATCTGAGGTGTCCGATGCAGACTGTCATGTGCATCCGACGCAATCACCTGTACAATCCCGTCATCCACCATCCGGATCGCCATCTCTCTGCATTTCTTTCCAAATTCCCCCAGAATACTTCCCTTATTCACCTGCAGCACACAACCTCTTTCTGCCAGATAATATGCCAGTTCCGGGTCCTCCTGAATAAAGGTGTATCTTTCAGGGTGTGCCAATATGATATTATACTTCATTTGTTGTAAGTCCGCAACCATTCTGCAAACTCTTTCAGGCGATTCCCGAAAGTCAAATTCGATCATCAGATACCTTGTATGATTAATAAAAAGAAGCTCCCGATCCCGGATCAGTTGCATTGCCCTTTCGTTCATAAAAATCTCCATAGATGGGAAAATTTTTACCGGAATCTGCTGCCGATCCAACTCTTTCTGAAGCAAACGAAACTTTCTTACATACTCCTGTACCGTATAGTCATAATAATTTCCATGAGAAGAAGCTGCAATATAATTCACTCCGCCTGCTGCTGCCTGACGTGCCATCCGTATCGATTCTTCCATCGAACTGGCACCATCGTCCAGTCCTGGCAAAATATGCATATGCAGATCGACCATTTTCTTCCCCCTCTTCCCTTTATTTACCGAAACCTATTGCTATTAACGTAAGCACTTACTTTCTATTATCTTAACCCCAATTTCTTCATCATGCCTTCAACATCACTCAATTCTTGTCCCTTCGCATTCGCCTTCAGTTCCTGCACACTCCGATTCCAGCGTCCATCTGCGATCATCTTAAAGAATCTCTTTGCCTCATAATACGGCTGAATATATCTTTTCCCCTCTAACGACGGATAGGACCAACATAATTCTTCATACGGAAGCCATATTCTGCGTATGACACTTTTCAATTTCCCCTGATTCCGAACTTTCTGCACAATTGCCCAGTTTTCAACACTTCCATATACACCTCCGCCAGCCAGAATAAACCGTTCCACCTGATGCGTTAATTCTGTATGCTCTGCCTTTCCGAACCAGACTTCTGTCACCGATCTGACTGCATATTCAAATTCTGCCAGTCCACAACGTTCCAGTTTTTCCTCTCTTTTTTTCTCCTGCTTATCTTTCACAGAATGATTCAAGATCCAGAGATCCAGGAAGAAACGGATTCCACAACCACCTGTCGTAAAATGCTGCTTCATATGCTCCAGATGAAATGCATAGAAATCTGCATCTGACATCCTGCACTCATATCCCGTTCTTTCTACATGCGTCCAGATATACTCCGGGGAAAATTCTACCGTCTGCCCGTCTTTGATAAGATTTAAATGCAACTCCAGATGCACATGTTCATCTCTGTAGAAATTTGCATTTTTCTTATCTTTTGACTCATACAAAAATCCACATTCTTCTGTCAGAAATTTCTTTGCCTTTTCATAGTCCTCATCTCTGATCAAAATGTCAATATCACTGCTCGTCCTCATCCATGCTTCCGGATAAAAATCCCGGATCACCGCTCCTTTTAAAGGAAGGAAAAAAATCTTCTGCTGCTCAAAAACAGTTCGAATCTCTTCCAATGCCAACTCCTGACACGTATACCGATAGATTGCCAGATTTTCCTGCTGCCGAAACTTCTTCCGATACTTCTCTGATATGATATTGTTCTCACCATTTCCAACTGCTGCTGAGATCAAATGTGCCATATCCTGAGCCAGACTCATCTGATAAAATTTTTCCTGCTCTGTCTCCGACATTGCAATCAGCGGAACATCTTCTCCACAGATCACATTTCGCAGACATTGCAGCAGATTTTGTACTGTCTTTTCCACTTTTCTATCCTCATTATTTCTGTAAACTCATCTTTGCATATGCTGCCAGAGTAAAACTATCCGTAATTTTTCCATCCCGGATCCATTCGCCCAACTGCTCCCAATCCAATGCAATATGTCCTACTATTTCTTCTTCCTGTATCACCTGTGGAGCTTCATTCAACTCTGCCAGAAATACATCTGCCTTTGAACTCATTGCACCACTGTCCGGCACAATTTTTCCGAAACCTTTCCATTTTTCTGCCTGCACACCAAGTTCTTCCCATAATTCTTTTCCCGCATTCTCCTTTGCAGAAATTCCTTCTTCTCCAAAACCTCTTGGGAAACCGTACTGATATTCCCTGAGAGCATGACGATACTGCCGCAGTAAAATATACTTTCCATTATAATATGGAACGATAACAACCGCACCTCTCATAACGCGGTTCATCAGTCTTTCATATGCAAACAGACTTCCATTTTTTGCACGCACAACATCCACAACCATTAAATGGTAATGGCTCTCGTATACAATTCCGATTCTTCTGCCACTTTTTTGTGCAAATGCATACAGTTCCTTCGGGTCAAGTACCAGCGGAAGTTCCTCAGACTGGGCAAAAAGTTCCGGACACGTCCGACTTAATTCCAGATATTTTTCAATCGAATCCATTTCTGTTCCTTTTATTTCCATTCCCTTTCATCCCTATTTCTTACCAACTGCTTGTGAGCAGGTTTTCATTTTTTATTTCAGCCTTTTTCAACTTTCAGGCGTTCCCGACATTTTCTTACGATTTTCAGATCCGCCCACGTTCTTGTCAATTCCTCAATACTGTCTAAAATATCACAACTTGTCCACCAACGGGATATCATACCCGAAACCCATGAACTCAGAATACCAAAAGCTATCACCTGCAAGACCGCCCATCCTATGGTCGCAGCCAATGAAAGCTCCCCTTCTACAGACACAATATCCTGTAGATAGTTCATTCCCAGCTCAATTCCTACAAAGATCACCACCCCAATTAGTGCATCTATGATATTTCTTTTTATTCCTTTATGTATACTTTTATCCCACTCTTTCAGCTCTTCCTCCATCCCCACTTCATAACGGCTTCCCGTCTGTAATTTTTCATTTTCAAGAGCCGGTTTCAGTTCCAGCGTTTCCTGCACATTTTTCATCTGCAAAATCCGAATAGCACAACTCCAGTCCGGGAGTTTTCCTTGATAAAGTTCCCATGTTGTACTATCCTTTGCAGGAAAAACATGGCTCGGAGCAATATCCTTCTCCCAGTAATCCTTCAATTTGCTTTTGAACCATTCACGGCAGGATTCTATATCTTCCGGATCATAATGCCTGGAAATTCCATAAATACTGTCTTCCATTGTAAGATTATAACATAGATCGAGCACCGCTTCTGCATATTCTGCCTTTTCTCCTTTCTCATTTTCGTGGAGATAAATATGCCAGGCACTCCGATATTCCTGACGATTCTGTAAACTTAAATCTTCCTCAACTCTTTTCAGAATTTCTACTGTATCCTGATCAGTAAGCGGATATGCAATTTCATGAAGATATTCTGTCAGTTTCTTTTGCTTTACCTTTTTAGGTGGATTCAAGGAAAATGCATTGACACTCAATGCCAGCAACGTCTTCACATAGCGGATCAAATATTCTATCTTTTCTTCACTATAATTTTCTTCATTATAACCAGATAATTCCCTCAGACACTCCGGGTCACTATAACGCAATGCTTTCAACAACTGTCTCAGCATCACAGCATCATCATGTGCAACGGGAACCCCTGAATAAATAAATGCACTCTTTTCAGACTCGGTTTTCTCTGCCTTCTTCAGAAATTCTTCTATCTTTCCCTGAAAATATTGCGACGGAGTACGCAACGTCCCATACTGCGAAATTCGGATCACCCCCATCTGACATAACTCAAAAAATGGTTCAAATGTATTTTCATTTTCAATCGCAGCAAGAAATGCACGAGAATCCGCTAACTGATTCATGGTCAGGATCACCTGGTTCCCATTCAGTATAATTTCCCGGAACATCCGTTCCTGTGCATATTGAATCTCTTCTTTTGAATTTCTTACAGAATCCAGTTCATATAAATAGACACTCTTATTCATTTCAGTTCCACCTCTACAATTTCAGGAATATTATTAAATCGTGGAATTACTTCTGTATTACTTCCTAATCCTCTCGACAAAATCACCTGCGTATGCCCCTTCTCATAGACACCTGATAATCTTCCCGGGAAATATCCCATATCCGGTGCGTAAAGACCTCCAACAAAGGGAAGGATTGCCTGTCCACCATGCGCATGCCCCGTAAAAATCAGATCAAGATCAAAAGTTGCCGCAGTATCGTAATACATCCACGTATTTGGAATATGGGACAACAGGATTTTATATCGCTCTGTATCTTCCATTTCCTTTAAAAACTCTGCCTGTTCTTTTGCATTACCCCATTCATGTACTTCATAATCTTCCGGTATATACACCGTATACAGTCCACCAATCCTGAATTTTTGTCCTTTGACAGTCACATCGACAAATTTTTCTTCTAACACCTTTGCCCCGGCTTTCTCCAACTTTTCTGTAAGATCAATTCCCGTACGCTTTTCATATTCTATCTCATGGTTTCCCAAGGAAAAATAGATTGGTGCAATCTCCCGTAATTTTTTTATCAAATCTAACATCGGACTAATCTCATTTTCATCCGAATTAATCAGATCTCCCGTGATAAAGATCAGATCCGGTTCACACTCCTTTAGTTTCTTTAACAGTCGTTGGTTTTCTTTTCCAAACTCTGCATTATGAATATCTGAAAGCTGTACCAGCTTCACTGATTCCTGAATTTTCTCGTTTTCAAACTCATAATCTGAAACCTCAAGGGAGTAATAAGACGGTATGATCCCTGCTCCCAGGGCAAAGATCACCAAAGCAAAAACTCCCAGAAAAATTCTCTTAATTACCTTTTTCATATCGCTCCTCAATATTAAAATGATGTTGGTGAATATTCCTGATACTCTCCATTGATAATCTTTTCCCACCAATCACGATGCTCCAGATACCATCGGATCGTCTTCTTAATACCATCTTCAAATTTTGTCTCCGGCAGCCAGCCAAGTTCATTATAGATCTTTGTCGGGTCGATCGCATATCGCATATCATGACCTTTGCGGTCTGCAACATAAGTGATCAGGCTTTCCGGTTTGCCAAGCTCTTTGCAGATCATCTTTACAATGTCAATATTCCGCATCTCATTGTGACCGCCAACATTATAAACCTCTCCCACTCTGCCTTTGTGAATGATCAGGTCTATTGCCCTGCAATGATCTTCTACATACAGCCAGTCTCTCACATTCAGACCTTCTCCATAAACCGGAAGTGGTTTATCTGCCAGTGCATTTGCAATCATAAGCGGAATCAATTTCTCCGGGAAGTGATATGGGCCATAGTTATTGGAACAACGGCTGATCGTCACAGGCAGTCCATAGGTTCTGTAATATGCCAGCACCAGAAGATCTGCCGATGCTTTAGAACTGCTGTAGGGAGAACTGGTGTGGATCGGAGTCTCTTCTGTAAAGAAAAGATCCGGGCGATCCAATGGCAGATCTCCATATACCTCATCTGTGGATACCTGATGATATCTCGTGATACCATATTTTCTGCAGGCATCCATCAAGACAGCCGTTCCCATGATATTTGTCTCAAGGAAAATCCCCGGATTTTCAATGGAACGATCCACATGACTTTCCGCAGCAAAATTTACTATGATATCAGGCTGCTCTTCCTCAAACAACTGATTAACTGCCTCTCTGTCACAAATATCTGCCTTAACAAAACGGAATTTAGGATGATCCATTACCGGTGCAAGCGTAGACAGATTGCCCGCATATGTCAGCTTATCCAGGCAAACGATCCTGTAGTCAGGATACTTGTCCAGCATATGAAATATAAAGTTGCTTCCTATAAATCCGGCTCCACCGGTTACGATGATCGTCATATGTAATTTCCTCCTGGAAAATAAGTCGATTTTCAGCTACTCTCATTAAATGTTCTCCATATGGAGACTTTCCATACATCCTTGCTGATTGAATCAATTCCTCTTTGGTAATCCATTTTTCATAAAATGCAATTTCCTCTGGAGCTGAGATCACAACTCCCTGCCTGTTCTGTACCGTCTGAACAAATTCTGCTGCCTGCATCAGACTCTCCACTGTCCCTGTGTCCAACCATGCAAATCCTCTTTCAAGTATCTGGACTTTCAGATCTTCCTCATAGCCAAAAATTGTTGCTTTTCCTGCTTCTGCAAGATTCTTTCTGAACTATACAGCGTTTACGATACACAATAGGTGGAATCCAGATATAGATTTATTGCATGCATTATTTTCCGCTTACTAAATTAACAAAACTCTGGTCTTGATTTACCAATGCGAAATGTATCTTCCTTGATCGCAAGCGATAATCTCACCAGAAATACAATTTGACACATCTGACAGCAAGAAGTTTACTACTTCTGCTACTTCCTCTGGCAAAAAGAAACGGTTAGATGGTTGCCAATTTGCATACATATTACCATTTCTATCAACGCCAGTCATATCAGAAGCGGTTACACCCGGAGCAACACCATTCACTCTGATGCCTTCACTTATAACTTTAGATGCAAAGCATTCAATAAAACTATTAGAAGCAGCCTTTGTCAAACCATATGGAATATCATCAGACCTTCTGGATCGTTCTGAAGTAATAACTACCACATTTCCATTTTTATCATCTAAGCTTTCTAAATACTCAATATATGCCTTAACCATAAAGTAATTTCCCTTCAGATTAATGTTCATCTGGGAATCCCAACCCTCTTCTGTAACATTTCTAAAATTACCCTCATGAAGAGAGATTCCTGCATTACTTACAAGACCATGTATTTTACCACCAAATATGTGAGATACTTGCTTAATAAATTCACTCATATGAGATACATCAGCAGAATCAAATACCAAATAACTGCATTTTTTTCCTAATTCTAATGCAGCTTTCTTTAGCTTATCCTCATTGCGCCCTGTAATAAGGATCTTTGCACCTTCAGCAATAGATCTTTTTGCAATATAATATCCCAATCCAGAACCACCTCCGGTAACTATTATATTCTTACCAGCAAGCTGATGGCTCGGTGCTGATTCTTTAACTTCCACAGTAATGTGATATTCAGGTACACCATTAATCACATATCTAACCATTCTTTTTAAATAATTTGCTATTCCCACGGATTTTTTAACCTCTTTTCTATTCTGTAATATATGCTCACCAGAACACCTGTAGATACAAAAACAAGTACGCAATAAAGCATCGGATATAAACTCGCATATACTTTATAGCAATTCAACACAACAGCATGAAAAATATAATATACAAAGCTTTTATCCCCTATCTGTTTAAATAACTGAACCGATACTTCCTTTCTGATGGAAATTATATAAATTAAGATGCACATAACCATTGCCACTAAAAGCTGCACTGGTCATCAAAAATCCTAATACAGCAATCGTAAATGAATTATACCTGCTTCATTATGCATATGATGCAACATAATAACAAGTATTGCAAAACCCTTTAATGCAGATGATGTATCTCGATTCATACACTGACCTGATTTATTATCTCTTACCTGAAGAACCAGTGCCACCATTAATATTCAAAATAAAACATCTATAAAACTCATTTCTTAAACATCTCACGAATCGCATAAGCCTTATTGCCAAGTATATTTCTGACAATCTGTTTTACTCTTGCCTTACCACTAAGCTTCATGCCTGGAATTTCCTGACGGTTTGTCATCCAGTATGACTTCAAAATTTTTGCATCCTTATCCGCATCAGTAAATACTTCTAACAGTATTGGTTTCTCTGATTCAGTATTTAATATCGTCAATGCTTCTCTAACTTCTTCCATATTGGTTGCTGCCAAGTATTTAAATTGAGAATTGATACAGCAGTTTGCAATTTTCACTCTATGGCCGGCAGCAATATGTTTATTCAACGTAGGAATCCTATCAAGACCAAAGTTTTTATGGAATTCAGCTCCAGAATAGTTGTTTATAACAACTATTCTTATATTGTGAGGAAGTTTCTGAAGTAAGGCATTCATATCGTACATCAGACTGAGATCACCAATCAGAAGATAAACTGGTTTTTCTTCACTTTCACCCTGACCCAAATAAGTTGATAATGCACCATCAATACCATCCGCGCCAATATTGGCAAAGCATCGTATGGATGGCTTCATTTCTACATAGTTTGACATTCTGATGCTGTCAAGAACTGTAGTATGAAGAAGTGAATTATCTGGAATTGTCTTGCAGAACTCCTTTATTACAGCGAGATTAGTAAATCCAAGTTCTGGAAAATGCACAATATCCATTCTCTTCTTCCAGCGAACTGCATATTCGCCATTATTTACAGTATCAGCATATACATTAACTCGCTCAAAGAACTCCTCTGGTTTCATTTCAAACACATTCTTCAAGCAATGATATCCATCATTTATCATACCATCAATACAAATCTGCCAATGCTCTGTAGTGTTTGAGTACACTGGCATAAAGTACTTGATTGTAGAATAGTAAACCGCACCAAATGAGATGATAAGATCCGGTGCCAGATATTTCACTTGATCTGCTGTGATTGTATCTCCCAATGCTTTTGGGTTAAATATTTTATCGTTATCACTATATATATTGGCATAGGTATCAGCAATAACCACAGCATTATATTTCTCTGTAAAGGTGTTGATTGCTCTTCTTAGTTTCCCATCTTCTGTAAACTCTGAACCACCAACAACCATAATACGTTTCTTACTCGAAAGCATGTTAGCGAACTCTGCGAAATCCGCATTTATTTCATATCTATCAATTTTTCTGGTAACAGGAAGCTCCTCTACATCATAGGTAGAAATCTCATTCAGATCATAAGACATATGATAATTGATTTGAATCGGCCCTTTGCCATGATGGTCAAGTTCTAAAAAAGCTTCGTTCATTCTACGGTTGCAATACCAGTAATCAGCATCATTCATTACCTTTGGTACATCCACAGCAAGTTTCACATATCCATGGAACATATCCACCTGATCAATACACTGATCCTCCATATGAAACATTTCATATGGATTCTGATCTGCAGTAAGTGCAACCAGCTGAATATTTCTCTCATAAGCTTCCTTCATCGCCGGTAGATAATTACATGTAGCTGTTGCTGCTGTGCAGGATACACAAACCGGTTCATCCAATGCTTCAGAAAGTCCAAGTGCAAAATACCCTGCGCTTCTCTCATCTACAATCGAATAACAGTGAAAAAATGGATCATTTTCAATGCTTCCAGCCAGAGCTGTATTTCTTGTTCCGGGAGATAATACAACATGGCTGATATTAAATTGTTTTAACAGCGAGATTAAAATCTGTACGCCTTTAATGTGTGTATACATATTATTCTCCTTACCTTACTATAAGTACTCCCTGAGTTTTATCTTCTATAAGCCAGTTAACCGCTGTTGTCTCATCTTTAGATACAACCTCGCACCACCATCCATTGCCTGCAATCCAGCTCTTAGCATCTATCTTCTCAAGGTTTCCATCGTCAAAAAGTATGATTTTCATATTGCCATTTGCATATCTGGTTCTAAAAACATTAGCATCTATCAAAAAGCATTCGGATGTGCAAAGGAGATAACCGACATTTACTGCCACAGACATACCTATGTATTTTGAAATCACACCATACTTATCTTTAGAAGGAATATTAATGATACCATCAGACTGTATTGCATTATAGCATCTGATTTTAGCATTCCCTTCTTTCTGTCGTATTGCATCAATCCATTTTCTGTAATCAAAAGATGTTTCATCATCTTTCACACCAACAATATTGATCAGTACCGGTCCATTCATGCCACAGCAAGACTCTATTTCATCAATAGAATCATCTATCTCATCTGCTCCAATAGTCATAGACTTTACTATGCATCTATCTATCCACGCTGTACTTACTTCTGAAAGCTTGTCATAAAAAGCAAAAACTACTACATTTACCTTTTGAAACCATGCTTCTGTTATAGCTGTGTATGTACTGGCAAGATATGCTCCCGGAAGAGCCAGTCCCACGGTGGTCTTTTCCTTCATTGTACGCCCCATGGCAAAAAATGCTGCACTTCTGGCATCATGATATATTTTTTCGTTTTCTAAACTGATAGGTGCTACCGTTACAAACGAATCAAGAAACGGAAGCTTCTCTTTTAAAGTATTAAATGTCATAGACAACTCCTTTCCAATAAATAAGTGCAAATTATTTTATCCGCTTATTAAGCTTAAATTTCCCTCTCGTAACACGATCAATAATACCAATTGCCCTTTTAAATTCTTCACTCTTTCTAAATAGCAGATAAAATACAATCAGTGTAATCCCACCGCTAATCAAAGCATTTACTACTATCGCCGCTATTCCAGACGGACGAAGCAGTGTGCAAATACAGATTGAGACAACTACAACAGCACCTGTTGCTCCGATGTATTTACCGAGCGGTATCAAATACTGTCCAAGCATCTGTTTTTCAAAAATTGTACTGAACAGGTTCTTTAAAAGCCAAGGCATTCCGACAAGCAGCATAGATAATACTGTTGAAAGCAAAATACCATAAATCCCCCAGAACTGCACCATAATCAGGTTCAGACACAAATTAACGATTGCCGTAACAAGAGGTCTAAATCGATCCTCATGCCAGATACCCGCAGCATCCTTATAGGCATTCAGCAATGTATTAACTTCCACAATAAAGAAATAAACGCTAAAGCATATGACTGCTGGATATGCAAACATCAGTTCTTCCTTTTTTACCCACAGCTTCATAAATGGCTGATAGATTGTCAGCAGGCATGTAGTGCAAAAACATGCCATTCCGGAGATGATAAATGTAAATGTCTTCAGATCAGCAAAGTTCTTCTCTTTTGTTTCTGTAATGATGCTATTACCAATTCCTGAAATGCAAGAGAATATCAAAATATTTACTATGCTAAGCAATGCGGTGATAATATAATAATAATTCTGATATACCGCCAGCACCGTCAAGCCTAAGAATGCTGAAACCACTATGGTGTCAACAGAATTGACAATTACAGAACCAATCTTCGATGTAAAAAGATCCCGTATTCTGCCATTGATTACCTTCTTCTGTTCGTCTGGTATTGATCCTTCCGGCTTTAAATGCGGATATATCTTTTCAGCTACAACAGCTGTTGCAATATTTATTCCTGCCTGTGATACCAACGTAACAATCAGATACATATAATAATCATGCTGGAAGAAAAGAATTACAAACTGTGCTGCATAGCGAATGGTATTTACTACCATGGTTACCTTACTGACTACATCTGCCCTCTGATAAGCCTGTAGAATGCTGTTCTTATAGGCAAAAAGCCAATATGATAAAACAGTTGCTCCTAGATTCAAAAGAAATAGAATATATACATTCATTCCTGCCGGAAGCTCATCCGAAATCAACTTTGGAATGAATGGACATAAAATCAATCCGCCAACAAGCACCACGAGCCCTATGACTCTGTAATAAATCTTATACAGCTTCATCAATGCACAAATTGTAGTTCTATCATCTTCTGCTACCGGCTTGTACATGGAATAAACCATAGCACTGCCGACTCCAAGCTCTGCTAAGTTTAGTACAGAAAGAACCGATATGAAAAGTCCATCTAATCCCAAATACTCTACGCCCAGCCAGTAAATCATGGCTGTTCGCATAGCAAAAGGTACAATCAGCTGATATATTCTTTGAAGTAATCCAAATATTATATTTCGCAATGCATTTTTTGTTCTATCAAATTTCATCCCGCATTCTCCCATATTATAATGGCAAATGCAGGTTTATCCCCTTTTACTTCTGGATGATGTGCTTTATACCATCATAAAACTTATTCCCCAAAATGCGTCTGCCATATATCTTCATTGTATGAACTGTTTTATAGGTGAATACTTCCATTTTACCAGGCATCTGAACTCCATGAGAAATCAGGAAATCGACATTATCTGTTGCAAACCCTTCCTTCTTATAAGAAGCCATAATCATCACTTTGTTTTTATGTGAATTCTTTCTGTATACATCTAGATCAAACACTTCCGAGAACTCGTCCAGCTTTCCCATTGCCTCCAGCGGCATCAAAGTTCTCATACATTTTGAGCAGCAAGAACAGTTATGTACACCATTTTCCGGAACAATACATACATTTAAGTGCTTCTGTGCAATATCCCAACCTGCAATATTGGCTGTCTTTTCACTTCTCTTGTATTGTGCACCGTCTAAAACCATTTCCGTATTCTCGGTCTGAATTAGTGGTACAAGATAAGATTCTGTATACTCTGCCATATCGAAATCATGTGACTGATTATGGAATTCCATCAGCTCATCATAGCTATATGAGCTTGCAAGATAGTATTTCTTAATATTATTTCCCATGCTTAAGATACAAGAGTAAATAGCGAAATAGCCAAGCTTCTGCTCTGCTATCTTGTGTGTAAACGCATGTAAATTAGAATTCACCTGATAAATTGGAAGATTCATATCTTCAGCAGCAGTTTTATTGAGCTCATAGCGATCAATAAATCTCTGCTGTGTTTTACTATTTTCATAATCTCCATGTGTTCCACAGTTAAAGATAAAGAGACTGTTCAGTTTATAATCTGCATCTTGCTCTTTAGCAAAACGGTCATAGATTGTCGATAAAGAGTCTACTCCACAGGAAATACCTGTTCCGATTAATTTCTTTTCAGATATATTTCCTTCTGTAAATCCTTCCACTTCAACCTCTGTAAAATCAAGGTCTGGCGAAAAGTTCTTCAAAATCTGCTGACCATAATCCATCATATTGCGATAAAGCTTTCTTGATACTTTACCTTCAATTTTTACTTTAGCGTGATAGAACATTCCAAGATAGAGTGGCACTAAGAAAAAGGCATTATAACTGTCTTTTGAGAGCATATCCTTATTTTCTTCCTTCATTGCAAACCACATTGTTTCTTCTTGGAATGGAGATGTCATTCCTTCTACATTGAAATCACAGGTAAGATAACTCCACCCCCCCCCGAATTTCTGTTCTAATATTAGAAACAGTAAAGCACTTTTGATTCATATTACTCATTGATTTTCTCCTCTTGCTTTTTCTTTTTATAATTCCCATTCCAAACGCAAATGCTTCCTTAAATTCTGCATTCTTAAAGTTGAATGCCAAAAGCAGTAGGTTTGGAATAATAATGCAAGCAAATGCTTTGATTGCCATTCCTATAATGCCATTACCTACAGGTGATACACAAATCCAGGTAATACCGCAGCATACCAGGCATTTTACAAACCATATAAATACGTCTCTTAAAAACCGCAGCCATAGCTTATTGGAATTGAAATAATGTTTAAACAGCACTCTTGATCCAAATGGAGTGTTTACACAAATTGCACTGATTATCGTCGAAATAATGATACCCGGTAAACCGATAATCTGGACAAGACTGATATTCAATACCAGATTAACCATTGATGAGATAAGGGGAATGTATTTTCCCTGCCACCATAGTCCAATCGCTTCCTTATAAACATAAGACATATCCCCCATCTTATATACAAAGAAATACCAAGTCATAAGCACCGCAATCTCAATTCCAAGCATATTCTCTGTTCCTTGCCACATTCCTATGAATGGCTGAAACAGGACTAACAAGCATACTGAGCACCATGATACAATCCACATATATATATATTGAAACTTACTGAAATCCTTATAGTTCTTCTCTTTGCTTTCCTTCGCAATACTGCTACCAACGGAAGGAATCAATGTCTGTTGGATAATATAAAGGAATCCCATTAAGGTAGATATTACATAAAAATAACCATTATAAATTCCTAAAATTCTAAGTCCCAAAAAGGATGATATAACAATAGCATCTACATTACAAAGCACAATGTTTCCGATCTTCTGGCAAAGCAGTCCTCCTACTTTCTCAGCAATCACTTTGATTTCTTCCTTGCCAATCATACCTTTGCATATATACTGAGGGTAATGCTCTTTCGTGACATAAGCAATCCATAAATTGCTGACACAGGTTGAAACCGGAAGAATGATAATAAATGCATAGTAGCTTCTGAATATAAGTAAAGCCGCTATCTGAAGCACATTCAAGAAAAATGATACAATCAGATTTACTTTGCTCACAAGATCAATTCTCTGGGATGCTATCAAAATTGACTGTTTATATGCAAACAGGAAATATCCAACTGCATTATTAAACAGATAAATAAGAAACAGCACATATATGTTGGTGTCACTTGGAACATCACCCGTTATAAACTTATCCAAAAAAGGAAGTATAACTAAGCCGCATCCAACAATTATCGTTCCAATTACGATGTAACATCTTCTGTAAAATGCAAGCAAAGCACAGACCTTATCATCATCTCCGTCAGCTATCGGCTTGTACATGCTAAAAACAAGTGCACTACCGATACCAAGTTCGGCAAAACTCAGCATTGAAAGAATTGATGCAAAAAGACTATTCAATCCGATATATTCCATTCCAAGAACATATATCATAATCGTTCTTGAAACGAATGGTATCAATACGCTGACAATCTTCTGGATAAATCCCCATATTAAATTTCTCTTGGCATTATCAGTTCTGCCCATAAAAACACCTCTTCATATTGCTCACTACTTTCCTCTCTCAAACGCTTCATCCAGATACTTTCTAAACTTCTTCTGCTCTGCTTCAAGGCAATGCTTGTCATAATGTACCTCAAGCAAATTATCCAATGAAGAATCCTTTGTAATATATGTCTTTTCTGAAAGCTGCAACTTATCCAATAGATTTACAAGTCTTGAATTCATAGATACATTACCATCTACTCTTCCAAATATTCTAAATGGCTTATCATAAATGTACGACAGTACAGAACCATGGAAGGAATCTGTTAAAATAAGCTCAGCGTGTTTTATCATCCACACAAACTCAGCGGGACCACAGGTATAGTATCTGCTATTTTTATCTAAAACATCGATTACTTCCAGATTATACCTATCGGAAATTACAGCTATGCTTCCTTTGTACTCTTCAGTCAAATTCCCCAAAAAATATAGAAGTACATATTTCTTATTCTCATCATGGAATACCGGCTTTTTAATTATCTGATCCCACTCTTCTTTTGACAGCATAAGAGTTGGATCCACCAATGTAGTACACTCTCTGCCTACTATTGACTCAATCAGCTTTGAGCCCTGTTCTTCTCTGCAGGATAATGCTTTATAATCTGATAAATATCTTATAAATTCCTGCATCTGATCGTCGGTCAATGTTTCTACTGAAACAGATGGCGATACCGCTACCTTCTTCTCACTTGATGCAAAACCAAGCATATTAATATACATCTTATAAAAATTCGGATTCCACACCTGATCTGAACCCGCTACGAAGTAATCATACTTTGCATTTAGTGTTTCATAATCGGTCTTTGGTGTGATCTCATCCTGATCTATAATATACTTATTAAATTCTAAAAAATTCTTTTCTCTTTCCTTTGCTAAAAGGTACTGATTGTGATTAGTGAGGCTGCTCTTTATACTTAATGCCATGTGATACGGGACTCTCAAAATATTCTTTACCAGTGACGGCTTGTAACAATCTCCATCCTTCACACCGCCACTTCCATAAAATCTTACAATGTTATAAGTCTCATCATACTTAGACAGGATAGTATACATGGCATAATTTTGCAGACGATTTCCCAAATTGGAATAATCATTTATGGTAACAATTCCTATCATACGGTACTCCTTCCCTATTTTTTAAAAGCCGATACATACAACAATGGCATATACCTTAAATTTTTTTGATATGTAATCTGCCTTCAGGAATCCTCCGATGTTCTTCCTAGTGATACTTCTCATATACTTCAACTGGTTCTTATTTTTATAGCAGCACTGACGGGCTTCAAATAATCCAAATACAGCAGCACTTGTAAGACTGATTCTTGCATATTTCAGATATTCAGGATAAATAGCTGATGTATCCGCATTGATTTTCTCCCACATAGAAATTGCTGAATACTTTTTTTCTGAATAGGACAGATGCGAAATGCTGTTCTCGTCCGGCACATGATGATAAAGTATCTCATTTGTCACTATCATGCTATTTGTATTTTGAAGTACCTGCCAGAGAAACTCTGCATCTTCACCGTAACCAGTCTTCGGATTAAACCTACATCCATCAGTAAGACTTCTTTTAATCAGCTTATTCCAAAGCATACCTGACATAATTTTGTGTCTTAAAAACTCATAGATAATCTTATCTTTATTCCAGATTTCCTTTGTAATCCCTATAATTTTTTTTACAGACTCCGGTGAAACAGCATTATCGTTCCCACAAAACACTATATCCGCATTAGCCGAAAGTTCCACCATACGCTCGACCATGTTATTTTCAATCCAGTCATCCGAATCCACGTAGAGAATGTAATCTCCAGTAGCATTATCCAATCCGGTATTTCTAGCTGCTGCTACTCCCTTGTTCTCCTGATTTACAACCTTAATTCTTGTATCCCTTAAAGCATAATTCTCTAAAATTTTTAACGACTGATCGTTTGAGCCGTCATTAACCAACACAATTTCCAAGTCCTTATAGGTCTGATTCAATATACTATCCAGACATCTATCAATATATTTTTCGGAATTGTACACCGGTACAATAATTGAAATCATCATTTTATCCTTTCAATAGCTTTGGAAGAAGTTTTATTCCATCTAATATTTTTCTATATATCACAGCTCCAACTAAACTTAAAACAACCAACCATACATACATCAAAAGCCGCGGTTTTACCAGAAGCATCACAGGCTGAAAGATGTCTTTGACATAAGTCGCAAAGAATACAGCGTGGAAGAACCACATTCCCGTAGAGTATTTTCCTAAAACATCAAATACCTTAGTAAACTTAACCGGTACGCCCTCAAAAAACTTTGCGGCTCCAATCACAAATACAGGTGCATAGAAAACATCTGTGTTAAATCCAAACATATTAATATGTCCCAACATCACTCTTAAGACAATAGCTCCTATCATGCATAAAAGTCCCAAAAACCACGTCATTTGTAACTTCTTAATCAAATTATATTTTGCCATCAAATATCCTGCTAAGAATACACCGAAGTAAAGCATACAACTAAACATTACCTGTAGTATAGTTATCTCCTGATAATTAGGAACAAGTTCATGTATGACCACTTCAATCACAAAAGGCACACCGACTGCCATTCCTATATTTATGACAGGATGAAACTTAAAAATCTTGCTTACGAATGGCATTACCAGCACGCAAAAGATGAAGAAGTAAACATACCACGCATTCCAATTAAGATTTGGACCCAATGCAAAAAGATTAATAACCAAACTCTTTATAGTGAGTTTCCACCCTCCCTCCACCATAGCGAAAGGAATAAATAATGTAAACAAGCTAATCCAATATTCCTGGAGCAATCCCCAACTTTTTTTCAGACCATATGTAAGAGTTTTCTCCTTTGCAAAAAAGTAGCCGTAGCCAGAAAGCACTGCATAAATTCCTACGCAGATTTTAAAGTTTGATCCAATGCCAACCCAGGCATTTGAAAAATCTGCTCCAAAATCATACACTAGAAAATGGTGTGCAATCATAATCAGAATTGCGATCCCTTTTATCTTTTGGGTTGTTTTCTTTGTCATCTTATCTATTCTCCAAGTTTATTATCATTTTGATCTGTTTAATATTTTATACATTGTCTTTGCCAAATTTAAATCAGCAATGCAAAGACTGGCAAATATCTTGTCCTTCTTACTTTCCAAACTCTTTATTCCAATTGTTCCTGTCTGACGCATGATGCATTGAACTGTTTTCATGGATTCCTTATCATCATAGTCATCTTTAAACATTAGTTTCAAATCGCCGTATAACCATTTAAACCGTGCAACTGTTGCATTGCGACTATGTTCCTCCATGCCAGCGTCTGAACAATCTTCGACAATTTTATTCCAAACCTTAAGGCTAGAATAAATACGATTAGGACTATATTTTTTTGCACACATGCTTTCAGGATGCACATAAAAATTGTATTTAGCCTCATTGAATCGAACCACTCTATTAACTCGCTTCATAATTTTCCAAACAACCGCTAAATCTTCCCAGTACCACAGCGTCTTATCAAATTCAATTCCATCAAATAATTCTCTGCGAATCAGTTTATTCCACAAAACACCATTTAATTTTTTGTGCTCCAGAAATGCATCTATTGCACCATCTTTATCCCAAACCTGAACCTCAAAGGGATTATAATCTATTATCTTGCCTGGAATTTGTGACCTGCACACAGCTATATCTGCGTTATATCTTGTTAAAAAATCCATTAAAGATTCTAGACAGTCTGGTTCAAACCAATCATCAGAATCGCAGTATGCAATATAATCTCCTGTGGCATTTTTTAATCCAGTATCTCTTGACCCTGCTGGTCCCTGATTATTCTGGTGAATCACTATAATACGATCATCTTTATCGGCTAGTTTATTAGCAATTTCCTTTGTAGAATCTTCCGAGCCATTGTCTACCACAATCACTTCAATATTATTATAGGTTCCTTTTGTAATCCCTAAAATACATCTCTCTATTGTTGTCTCACAGTGATAAGCAGGTATAATAATACTTATCTTGCTTGCTTAGAAATTGTCATATTTACTTTACTCATCATCAATCCCTTTCTTTAAATAAAATCAATTAAATCTATACGTCTTATAATAAAATGCTCCACTTCTTTCTGCCGCTTCAAGCCCCACTGTGGAATCTTCGAAGATGATAGTATCTTCTGGTTTTGCACCAAAATACTCCATTGCCTTTAAAAATCCTTCCGGATCCGGCTTAGATTTTGTGATATCATCATGTGTTAGAACCAAATCAAATAAACCTGCAATTTCAAATTGATTGAGGATATCCCAACAGTTCTCTTTTGATGCAGTCGTTACCACAGCTGTCTTGTATTCTCCACGCATCAACCTAATGATATCTACCAAGCCTTTATTCAATACAGCTTTATCTAAATGATTTTTATAAGCAATCTTCTTAGCCTTGTGCATGGCAGAAAGAATTTCACTATCTGTCGTTGTTACCTGCGGCAAAAAATCAAGATAATGTCTTCCATTACAAAACTCACAATAATATTTATAATCCATATCATATCCATAAGGTGCAATTGCCTCTTTGTAAGCATGATAATTTACATCTTTTGTATCAAAAAGTGTTCCGTCTAAATCTACAATAATCAGTTTCAATTTGTAATCCCCTTATAGTTCTATAACCTTTCTCTCTAATTCCTCATCCGAAGCAATAAGCTCTTTTCTTTCAGAATATGGACAACCATATATAATCTTGATAAAAGATAATCCTGCTTCCTGCAAAATATTCAATGCTGAAATCTTAAATTCCTCATTCTCCACTGTGTAACCTATAAAGGATGCCCCTCTATTTTGCAACACTTCCAATTTCTCTTTATTGCTTTCTGTTAAGATACCATCCGAACCTAAGATATTATCCAAATCAATGAAATACAACGTATAGTCTCGCTGCATATCCTTCCAAAGACGTTCATCTCCCCAATTTTCATAAGCAATAGAATTAACATATCGGAATACCCGTCCAGAATAACCAATTAGATAGGAAATCACATGACTTACATAAAGTTTTGAAATCGGATAACTGGCATCATTTAAATGTTCGTACGCTTTTACAAAATCTGCTGCTCTCTTGAATCCATACAGTCCAAGGCAAATCACATCAGAACGAACTCGTTTCTCTATAATATCTAAAAGATTTCCCTGCTCATTTACAATTAAGAAACTTTTATTTCTAAGATTATGAACATCTCGTTCCCAGGTATTTAGATCGAGACCTGCTACAAAATTCCCCTGTGGCACTTCTTCCGTTTTTAAATAATTGTCTGCATCTTTAACCACAACCTGTTCCGTCACATTAGCCTTTTGAATTGCCTGATATACCGTTTCCGCCGGACCGGAAGTCATTTGATCCAAAAGCACAAATTCAAGCGGATAACCTTTCACCTCTTGAACGATAATCGATTCTGCGTCAAAATGCTCTGTATCCTCCTTTAACAGAACAATCAAAACCCTCCGGTATTTATCAGAAAAAACACCTTCTATGCTTCGCTCAATCAGCAATTTCCCATTTGGATGGCGGTTTAAGTACTGTGGAATTCCATTCATAATTTTTCGTCCTACACAAGGAACAATCAATGTACTCATTACACACCCTCCCTTACTCTTGTTTCTAATGCATGAATATCTGCTAATACAAGTGCTGTTTTTTCATTCAGATAATTGTAAGTTAGTTCATCCTTCGTATATGGATAAATACGAATCAATTTTTGTAACAAGGAATAATAAATCTCAAGAACATAGTCTGGATTTACTTTTCGTATTTCATCCAATAGCAAATCACGGAAGACAATCAATCGTAAAACCGTATTCATGTTGACATCTTTCTCAAATCGATAAGACCACATAACCTGAACATCCTGCAAAAGTGTGCCGATATCTAAGAACCATGAATCGTAAAAAGAATCCAAAAAGTCAATAAAATATAATCGGTCATCCTTGACGATGATATTTTCCAATGTCATATCACCATGACATTGAGAATTGGTTAATTTATGCCAATCATGTCTTTCTAACAAGTCCAATGATTGATTGATTACTGCGTTATTTTTATCTTTCAATTTTCCTCGCAAATCCAAAAGCTTTTTTCTAAAAATCTCTTCAACAGGTACTGCACTTTCCAGAACAGTAATCGGTTTGTTCGGTACAATGCTACTAACTAATGATTCAACAATTCCTTTTACCTTGCCAATTTCCATAGTTTTAATGTATTCCGCAAGAGTAACACCTTGAACATACTCCATATCAAAGAAGAACAGACCATCATCTGTATACCCATGGTCTAGCACGCGAGGTGCTCTAATCGGATCACCCGAAAAGGATGCTTGCTTTTTACTTTGAACTTCTAATCTTTCATTATAATCTACATCTTTTGAAATCTTGCGAACAAAAACTTGTCCATCATCATCTTCCATCAAAAAGATCTGGCAACCAGAATGGCCGCCTAAATTGTAGCTATTCATACCTAATCCTCTGCTGTCTTTCTTATTTTAACACTTCAAAGTATTCTGAATTCTGTGCCTGTTCATATTCGATTGGTGTACCAAATGGAACATGGAAATCAGTGGTATAATTTCTTACTTCAAGACCTTTTTTACACATTACATTATAAATACCACTCACAAAAAATTCGCTGTAATTACAATTTTGCAGATATTCATCCGCCATTTCACGAAACATCTGTGCATTGCGGACCATATATGCACCACAAATTGCATGATTGCTGACAACCTTTTTTTCTACGGTTCCAACAATTCGTCCGTTCTCATACTGAACATAACTGAACTGCGGCTCATTAGATTCAAAAGTTAGTAACGCTCCATCATAATTCCAATTTTCAGAATTCATATCCTCTGCAAACCTATCGCATGCAAACATGTGGTCACAGTCATTGAATAAAATAGGTTGATCATCATTAATATTCTTTAGTCCTGCCAAACAAGTCATAACCGGTCCAGCCTTAACCTCTTCAAAGTCCACTGCTTCAATTTGGGCCTCCGGAAAATATTCCAGAATTACTTCATCAATCTGGAATTCTGCAATATGCTGCTTCAGTACAACAAATGTGATATCTGCCAGATCCACATATTTTTCAATCGATTTTGTTGCCCAATACAAGAACGGTTTACCACTAATTTCAATCAATGGCTTTGGCATAACAAATCCATTTTTGAAAAAACGCGAACCTGCTCCGCCCATAGGCATTATTAAATGTAACTTTTTCTTTTCCATTTTATTATCCTTTCTGAGCAAGCCAAATTCTCTGCTGCTCTTCTAAGTCGTGCAGCAACGTTTCAGCAACCGCATCTCCATTGAAATGGGTACGAACATAGTCGTATCCGGTCCTAGCTATTCTTTCCAATTCTTCCTGGTGCTCATCCATCTGGTAATACTCGATAACTCTCTTGAGATCCTCTTTTGTACCATCGTAGGTAATGTAATGAATTCCAGGCACTAATCCCCAGTCTCTATATGCTGGCGAATCTATACCTATATAAGCACACCCGCAGGCCATACCTTCTACAAAACCAATACCTGGGATACCAAGGATTTCCTCACCAACAATACACATTTTATATGAATTGAATGCCTCTACCATGTCGAAAGAAAAATATTTTTTTTGCTTTCCGGTAAACAAGCGATTGTAGATCTTTTTATATAACTTTATCAAAACAAAATCATTATCTTTAATTGGTTTTCCTGCATTATCTTCGAGATAGTCGCTACTTGTGCAATAGACTGTGTCTTTAAAAAACTCTGGATTGTCTTTGATTTGTTTTCTTGATGGTTGATCACAAGAATCACCATATGTATCCAAAAACTCTTTATGAACCTTATAAGTAATAGTCCCAGTAGCAAATGCCATATTCTTTCTTTCATTGAATGGTTTTCTATTTTGAAATCTTTCAGCAAAAACAAACGGATGTATAATCCATGGTTTATCTATGTGATAATACTTTCTATATAATTCACAATTAGTCTTAAGATTCACTTCATTAAAAAAACAATTAATATTGGCATTTTTTATTAATTCATCCTCTTCTTCTCGCCCGTGAAAATGTAGCATACTTAAAGCTTTAAAAGCTTTTACATCTCCCATACCAATATAACTCGCAGTTTTAACATTATACAAAACGATCAGGTCATCTTTTTTTAATTCATTCGCATTTTTAATAACTACTATTTGACCTTTTTTAATACCATTTTGGTGCATAATCCACTCATTTTCTTTTATACCTATAGGTCGAAGTATTCTCTGTAATTTATCTGATCCCCTTTGATATAAAGAAAAACAGTTTGAATTCAAATAAGTACAAACTTCATACTTATCTATGTTGTGCAACAAATAATCCAACAGGTATTTGTGTTTTAACGCAACAGAATTTTTTAATAAAATAACATCGGTAACTTTAAGCATCATCCAATTAGTGTGCAAATTTACAAACACAATTCTTTTTTTCATTTGTTTTTTCCTTTACTTAATATTTTGTTGATCATATTCAAACCTTTCTCCCTTCCAAATAATGGCAAGAATATCTTAGTTCGAATAAATCTCAAAACATGTGTTTTCTGAGGAGTCCAAGATAATGTATGCCAGTGAATAGCATAAGTATTCTTTGTAATATTTTTTGTGCCTTTCATTAAACTTATAGCATGGAAATAATCGTCCGGAAATATTTCTATACCTTCCGCTAATCTTTGATACTTATTTTCTTTTACAAACCCTAGTTTTTTTAAGGAATCCTCAATATAGACATTATTAACAACCTGATTAAAACTTCCATCATCTCTAACAAAAGAAATCTCATCATACATTCTTAAAAGTTTTCCCCAAAGTTCAAAATTCTTTTCAGACCCCATTAAAGCAGTTAACGCACCATCTTCATCGGTCCCTAGTAGCAACTTATTACCTGTAAAGTCTGTAAGAGGTTTTAAAACTTCAACATCTGTGTCCAAGTAAAAACCACCATAATTATATAGAGCATACACTCTTACATAATCAGAGACAAAAGCCCATTTTTTATTTTCATACGCTTCTTTTGTAAACCTAACAGAATTCACATCAAATGTTTCTTCGTTCCATAACATAAATTCATAATCTGGCAAATACTTATGCCAGCTATCAATACAATGCTGGATCTTTTCAGAATATGAATTTCCTCCAAACCATATATAATGAACTATCTTTGGTATCATATTTTGTCTCCTACCATTTTCTTTATTTTTCTAATATATCTGCTATACGAATACTTGCTTTTCCATCTCCATATGGATTGATTGCCCTAGACATCTGATTGTAATAATCTTTACTATCTAATAATTTACCTGTTTCAGATATGATTCTGTCATAATCTGTTCCGACCAGTTTAACTGTTCCCGAATCAACTGCTTCTGGGCACTCTGTTGTATTTCTCATAACCAGTACTGGTTTACCTAATCCCGGAGCCTCTTCCTGTACTCCGCCGCTATCTGTCAATAATACCGTTGCCTTACTCATTACATAAACAAACTCTAAATATTCTAATGGTTCAATAAAAAATATATTGTCATATGCATTCAGGTTAGCTCCAAAAATCTCGTGTATTGGCTTCCTTACATTGGGATTTAAATGCATAGGATATAAAAAATCTATATCTTTATATGTTTCAGATAATTTTTTTATAGCAGAACAGATATTCAAAAAACCATCTCCAAAGTTTTCTCTTCTATGTCCTGTAATCAATACCAATTTTTTATTATATGTTCTTGTAATATCATAACCCAATGATAATAATTTCCTAGTAATTTCATTTGCAAGGTTCGTATCAGAATCAATTCTATTAACAACCTGATGCAGTGCATCAATTACACTGTTTCCCGTTACAAAAATCGACTTTTCATCAACACCTTCACCTACCAAATTATTGAAACTATTCTTAGTTGGCACAAAATTATACGTAGCTATTCTACCCGTCAACTGCCTATTCATTTCTTCTGGCCACGGACTATAAATATCATATGTTCTAAGTCCAGCTTCTACATGTCCCACCGGTATCTGCATATAAAAAGCTGCAAGTGCAGCAGCCATGCTTGTTGTTGTATCACCGTGAACCAAAACAACATCCGGCATACCATCGTTTAAGACTTCCCGCATTCCAACAAGAACTCTGCTGGTTACATCATACAAGTCCTGCCCCTGTTTCATGATATTAAGATCATAATCCGGTTTAATTTCAAATATTTTCAAGACTTGATCTAACATTTCCCTGTGCTGACCAGTAACGCAAACTAATGTTTCAAATGATTCTGGTCTATTCCTCAACTCTCCTATAACTGGTGCATTTTTATTGCTTCCGGTCTAGTTCCAAATACTAATAAAACTTTTTTCATATTCAGTTAATCTCCTTGTTTTAGAAATAAAAAACACATCCAGATATATCTGTGCTTTTAATCACGAAAATGTATATTGCATTTAATTAAAGAATGTATACGGATAATACGCCCCGTCTCCATGTAGAAGTAATGCAACCATATAACTAAAATATAAAATCAAAATAAAAAGCTTTCCTATACGCCTATCTGTAAATATATCTATCAATTTCGGAATAAATATAACTAAACTTCCGCAAAAATAACTAGATACTCTCGCGAAAATCCAGTATCTCATACTCAATAGCATAAAAAGAGCACCATATAGAACCATAGCTAATTCAACATCAATATTCTTGTATTTTTCACGAAGTATATTTTTATAAAAAAATCCAAGAACAAAAGGCAACATCGCCACAATCACTCTCAATAATCCTGACCCATGACCCGTACCTGCTTCTGCATAATCATTGGCCATTTTTACCTGCCCAATCGCTGTGAAAAATTGAATTATATATGGCCAAATCTGCCACACAAATAAATATAAAACAACTATTGCAGCTGCACTCCATCGTACAATCTTGCTACTAAATCCACATAAAGAAAAAAGCAAGAATGGCACTACCAATATTACGCTAGAATGAACGCTAAATGCAACAAGAATTAAAATCGCAAACTTAAGATATTTTTTTTCTAATAAATAATTAAAATAGGCATACACTACAAAACTCATTGCAATTCCTTGACGCATCCCATTAAATCCTGAGTAAAACTGAAGTGTAAATATAAACAGTAGCAATGATGTGGTTACATCATTTGAGTTCTTTTTAACAACACTTATTATTGGTAGATATGTTAAAATAGCCACTACAACTTGAAACCAAATCCAATTACCTTGAAAAAATTTTGCACAAAAGAATTCTAAAGTTGCAAAAAAAACATCTCTCTCATAAGTAATAAAGTTAGAATATGTCATATTATCGCTAAATATCCTACGATAAACAGCATAATATCCAGATGTATCGCTACCCACACTAAGGCCTCTATACGCAAATACAAAACACCAAACTATTAGAATTGCAATAGTATATAGATTACTCCAGTAATATATCTTTCTATCATTCTCCGTAATCGTATAACTCCTCCGTCCGCTCCCTACTGAGCTAATAATTGCAGTTAATAAAATAGCAACTAAATATACAGTCATTTAATTTTCCCCTTCAATATATGTAATACTTTATAAACAGATCTCGGCAACAACCCTACTAAAATTGGCCGCAAGCATAATACATAATTAATAGGGGAAAGTTTCAACTTCTTTACCGCAGATGCTCCCACTCTTGCCTCATTTAATCTATACTTCATTTTTCTTCTACTGATTGCATTCCTATCATCTCTCATTGCATAAAGATACTCATCTAACATGAAACCCTTGAATCCTTTTTCGTACATGCGAATCCACAAATCCCAATCTTCAACTCTAAGCCGATTATCAGCTACTGCATATCCATGTACTGCTTCGTAAGCTTCTCTCCTAACTAAACAAGGAGCATGACAAAATGGAGTTTTCCTTACCATAGACTCCAAAGTTGGTTCTCCAGTTTCTTTTCCCAACATGAATTCGCCATTTTCGTCAAAATAGATCATAGGACAACTAACAACAGCATACTTTGGATGCGAATCCAAGAACTCCACTTCCTTTTCCAGTCTCGTTGGTAAAGAAATATCATCACCATCCATACGTGCTACATATTCTGTATCTGCATACTTAAGACAATGATTCAATGTGTAATTAAGTCCTCTATTCCTATCATTCATAATTAAGATAATCTGATCCGAATATTTCTTCTGATATCGCTCTGCAAGTTTATATGTATTATCTTCGGAACCATCATCACACATTATGAGTTTCCAATCCATATACGTCTGTGAAAGGATAGAATCAATAGCTTCTGCCAAAGTACTCTCACAGTTATAAATTCCCATAATAATCGATACTCTTGCAAACATCTTCTCTCACCCTTACTTCAACAATCTTTTTCTATCTTCCAAAATCTTTTCAAACAACTTCTTCTGCTCGAATTTAGTCCGTACCAGTTCTTCTCCAGCTACACCAAATTGTTTACACATCTGCGGATTATCTTGCATAATCTTCATTGCCTTAGTTAGCCCAACTACATCTTTTTTCACAACAACTAATCCAGTCTCATTTTCTTTCATTGCATCCACGGGACCTGGAATAGATGTAACTATCACTGGAACTCCCATAGCCTCTGCTTCTACTACTCCCATACCAAAACCTTCTCTGTAACTTGGTAAAATATACGTATCCATTGCAGACAGATATTGTTCTACGATATCTGTAAATCCTGTATATATCACGTGTTCACATTTTTTTGACCACAAAAATAACGATTCATCAACTGTATCATCCTTCTCTGTTGCACCTACCATCATTAAATACACATTAGAATTAGATTCATATATCTGCTTAAAAGCAGCAAGCAATTCATTAATACCCTTATCTTTTGTAATTCTTCCTACAAAGCCATAGACAAAACTAGCTTCTGGGAAATTATACTTCTCGCGAATATCCTTCCGATATTTAATTTTTTGAGAAATATCAAATTTTTCTAGATTGATACCACATGCACTTCCATTCCATATAACTGATCCCTTTGTTTGTGGATATAAATTTTCTTCATGTGCAAAATTTAAATTACTTACACTGTCTGGTTCAATCCATGTTGACAGTTTACATACTATCTTTTCAATAGCTTTAAACACCTGTCGTTTTATTCCTTCAAATCCAACATAAACCATTCCCCATTGGCAATACAGCCTAACTGGTATTCCAGCTAACTTTCCTGCAAGTGCCGCATAAAGAGAAGCATTCGGGGTTGAGTACTGTATTAAATCAAATTTTTCTTTTACAAAAATTTTTTTCATTTGCATCATTGATTTTATTCCGGAGATACTAATTCCTCTTTCCATTGGAACCGGAAAATAATGTATAAATTCGGGTAACTCTGAAGCAAATTCTTCATCTTCACTACAAATAAAACTAATATCCCAATCTGTATTCTCATGTAGATATATCGCCGTCTTTAACACAAATGTTCTAAGTGTTAATGGTATCGTACTTATAAAACAAATTCTTTTCATAAAACGCCTCCCTATATAGTCAAGTCTTTTTTCCTTATTTTTCAAGGGATTTTTAGTTCCATATCTCAGATGAATGAGCCAAGAAGATGGACATTTCTCTGTATCTGGTACGAAAATAGAGGGGTTGGGGTACACAAAATAAAACGTCATCATTTTCGTTCTACATGGCCTTGTGTATACCCTCCCATCTACGGCAGCGAACCTCCCGTGTCTACCAGGATCACCCGCATTTCTGCCGGGTCCTAACTTCCTTCGTCCCGCCTGTCCATAACCAGGGTGTCAGCTTAGCTCCTCTACAGGGTCATGCCCTATGGTGATTATTCCTGCCGACTACTGGCTCATTCTTTTTTGTTTTAAGTCTTACTGACCTGTTTAAGTATCAATACCTCACGGCACCTTACGGCGGACGTTTTCCCGACTCGGTCTTCATACTTCTCAGCCTTCCTGTCACAGCTGAATTCAACTCTCCGCAGCTATTTCTGAAAGTTCAATTCAACTGTGACAGAACATTACCTGTTTGTCTCTGCTTACTACGCTGCCTGCAACTGTGGCCTTCTGATATCACTCATCAGTTTCATTGGGTCATAATCCACACCCTTTGTCAGGATTGTGTAGAATACCCTAATAATCTTACATGCCACTGCTACTACTGACTGCATCTTCTTTAACGGGTTTTCTTTACGGGTTCGATAATACTCATGTATTTCCTTAAACTCAGCATTCTTCCCCACCAGTGATATCGCAGCTTCATACAGCACATATCTCAGCCGTTTTCTGCCTCTGTAGCTGATCCGGCTCTCTCCATTGTGCTTTCCGGAATCATTTGCCACGATTGCATATCCCGCCAGCTTCTGCAGCTGCTTCGGATTATCAAAACGTCCAATGTCACCTACTTCTGCAATAAATCCGCTGACTGTAATCAATCCGATTCCTTTGATTTCCATCAGTTTATCAACATATGGAATCGTCTTCAGTTTTTCCTCTATAGTTTGGAGCAGTTCCTCCATCCTTGACACATATACATCCATGTCATTCAGCAGATTCTTCAATTCAATCCTTGCCGCTTCCGGTGCTTCCTTACTTCCAACGCTATGCTCTGCAGCTGATACCAGGATCTTTGCCCTCTTCATTCCAGTGCCTCGCAGCTTCGCGTTTCTCCAAATCTGGTTTACACCGTTCACTCCAAGTATTCTGATATCCTCCGGCAATGGAGCTTCCTTGAGTATCATTCGTCCGCTGACTGCCATTAAATCCCCATAAACGTCTTTATATTCAGGAAAATAAATGGCAAACCATCTAGCGATTCGATTCTTGATTCTTGTTAGCTCTTCCTGCGTCTGGAAACGAAGATTCGATAAGCTCCTGATCTCCGCATAAATACCGGTTGGTATGTAGGGATAAGAGAAGCGTCCTTCATTGACCAGTGCCGCAATCGTCTTTGGATCCTTACGGTCATTCTTATTGGGATTGTTGTCATCCAGCTCTTTCGACTTCTTGACATGGTGCGGATTCACATGTACAGGCTTCATCCCGCTGTCCTGCAGGAATTTCCCCAGTGCAAACCAGTAATGACCGGTCGGCTCCATTCCGGGAATTACAGCTGTTTTACCTTGCTTTTCTGCGATATCTTCCACCCATGCCTTGAACATCATGAAACCCGCCTCAGTATTACTGAATTCCAGCGGCTTCTTTGTATATTCATAGTTCCGCCAATCAAATGCCCTGGCAAAATGAGTTTCACTGCCGACATCAATTCCAACAATCAAAGTTTTTTCAGTTATGGATGCAATTTTTGCGTTCTGTGTGTTACAATTCATTATAGATACCTCACTGTTTTAATAAGATTTTTTACTAACCGTCCAAAGTCAGTAATCTTATTTTACTCTGAGGTATTTCTTTTTCTCAACCTTCTTTCTTGGAATTCCCTATATTTGAATTATACAGGAAGCTTCTTTAACTTTTAAATAATACAGTTACTTTTCATTTCAATAGTTGATACAACTTATCAACCACTTCATATTCATCCTCTTCAAACTTTCTTGCAAATACTTTATTTTTTGCATTTATTAACAAATCAAAATCTTCTACTTTAAATACATATGGAGAATTCCCATTCCGACGATTCCAGTCAATTAATCTTGCATTACTGTATCGTTCATCGTTATAATATAACCTATCTCTAAATTTTGAATTATAAATTTCTGTTTGTAAAAAGACCTCATCTGCCGCCAAACAATATCTATATCTCTTTTTAATATCTTTTTCCTTACTAAGAATATATTTTGCACACTCATCTGTAATAGAACACAATGCAGAACCATGAAACAACTCTCTATCGTGACGATTAATCCTAAAAAACTTCTGTATTTTTACAAATGAATGGTTTAAAATTTTGAGTCCTTTACTTGTTCTATACCTCGGATAATTTACAAACATATGCCAATAATCACACTTATATTTTGCAAATTCATAATTGCCCGGTTCATAATCAATAAATTCACATCCTCGGTTTATCTCAAAAAAGTGCTCGATTTCTTCTTTTGTTTTTATAGGAAAATCTGCTCCTTGCATAAAATGATAATAATCATATCTCCCCGTAGATGCTCGCCTTAACAAATTTAGTTCTGCTTCAATTAGACTTGCCCCACCCCAATTTATTTTTAAAGATTCCAATTCTATGACTTTAGAATTCTTTGGGATATATGTACATACCTTTTCCAAACATGTATTTATCTTTTTATCTATCAAAACATAAAAATCTGTGCCTTTTTGATCCAATACTTTCATGAATTGCTCTAATATCCGAAAATTTTTATGAACAGTAATTAAATATGCATGTCTCATTGCTTTTCTCCACTATATAAACCATCTGGATTTCTAAACCAGATGCACTTCATTCCCAACATCTCCGGTGCGATAAAATCCTTATGAATATTATCTCCGATGTAACACATCCGGTTATATTCCTCTCTAAATTTTTCTGCTAAAATCTGAAATGCTCTAGGATTCGGTTTGCGGAAATCAATCCCACCCAGTTCATCTGTAATAATGATTTCATCAAAATATTTACCTAATCTCAACGCCTTAATTTTGGCTTTCTGACCTTCTGGTCGTCCATCCGTAATTAAACCTAATTTATAATTTTGTTTCAGCCTTTCTAACATCTCCCTTACACCATCATATAAACAAATATCCGGTTTTTGGAAGCGATATGCTTCTAAACATTCCGCTTTTTTATCCTTGCAATTCATTTCGTTCAAAAGCTCATCAATGGCTGGCTTTCCTTTTTCAAAATACTTCCAAAATTTATCTGCAAAAATTTCATTACCCAGTCGTTTCGACACCGCCTTATATCCACTTCTAACATATTGCTTTTCAGAATATAAGGTATCATCCAAATCAAAAATCACACCTGTTATCCCATCAAGATGTTGTTCAACTTCTAAAATATTCGTTATTATTACCATCTACATTTTCTCTTTCTAAAATACATATAACTTTCTTCAGCTTTTTAGTTTTTCTTTAAAATCAGCACATATTCTAAATGTTTCTATCATTGTCAGATATATTGGTTTCACTTGAAAAAGCCTGTTCAATAGTTTTCTTTCATTTATAGTCCCTTCTAATGTTTTTAATTTCACTTTACCCTTACGCTTTGGTCATAACGACTATAAATAGCTCCATCTATAGCAGCTCTTTCTATATAAGAAAGTTTATCCCCTCTCAACATCCTAAGAATTGCACTTGCACTGTCTGCTCCAGCTTTCATACTAAGCGGTGCTCCACCTCCGAAACGAGGATTAATTTCAATATAATAATCATCGCCTGTGACATCCTCGCGAATTAATTGAACTGTAATTTGACCACAAGGTCTATAATCTGCAATCAATCTCCGCATTTCCGCAATCATTGTATCATCCTGCGTAATTCTTGATTTTAATACCTCTCCGGAGCGAACTGCCAGACGTTCTCTCGGCGTAATGTAAACAGGATTTCCTTCATAATCACAGAAAATATCTATTGTGTATTCCCTGCCACTAATAAACGGCTGAATGATATAATCTTCAATTTTTTCTGCATAAAGTCTCAAATCTTCAAGATTTTCCACCTTATAGGCATTGATACTTGAACTACCATCTTTCGGTTTAATAAATGCCGGAAAACTGACTTTTCCACGTTTCAATGCTTCTTCATATTTTTCTACACTGTTGACAGGCAGAGGGGATTTCAACCCAAGAGAAACAAAGTAATCTGCAGTATAGTTTTTATCCCTGCACAATTTTATTTTATCCACTGCTGAAATCAGTACCTTTGTCCCGATTGCTTCAAACTTTTCCTTGTTCTCCGCAAGTAACAAGAGGTCTGTATCAATAGTAGGAATCAGACAATCCACTTTTTCTTTTTCACAGATAGAAAGAAGCTGTGGAATATATTCTTTTTCTTGTATTTTGCACACAAGTCGCCTTTCATCACAGAAAAAAAGTGCCGGAGCACTTTTCGTAATATCTGCTCCCATAACCGTCAGTGCAATGTCCAATTTTTCTGCTGCTGCCCGAAAAGCCTGCAACAACTCTACACGCCTTCCCACACTGGTAAATAATATCTTCATGCTGCCATCCTCCTAGCCATCACAACGATTCCTTTTCCAATCTCCAACTGTTCCTGTATCTTTTGTCTGATTTCGGGATTTCCGATTGCTACAATAAACTTTGCACCCGGATATTCTTTTGCACCTTTTACTTTTCCGATAACCGGATATCCCATACATTCTCTTATATTGGGGTTATCATCCAAAAATGCAATATCGGTATATCCACATCGGGCAGCTATGTCTGCAATTACTTTACCATGACCACTAGCACCAATAATAATCAATCTACTCATACACTTTTACCTATTACTTTTCTTTTTTGATGAATCTACATTCTCGGCAGTTCCAGTGAACATTTCCATGGTTGCCGCCGTTTCTGAACTGATACCGTCACGCTTTAACACCGTCATTACTGTCTGGAAAATAATCTTCCAGTCCATCAAAAAACTTATATGATCCACATAATAAACATCCATATCAAACTTTTCTTCCCATGTCACACTGTTTCTTCCATGTACCTGTGCATAACCGGTAAGTCCCGGTCTTACCTCATGTCTCCTGCTCTGCTGTTCATTGTAAAGTGGTAAATACGAAACAAGGAGGGGTCTGGGCCCGCAAATTGCAAGCTCGCCCTTAGCTATACAGAACAGTTCCGGCAATTCATCCAAACTGGTACTTCTCAGCTTTTTACCAAAATTTGTAAGGCGTTCTTCATCCGGCAATAAATTACCTGCTTCATCCCGCTTATCTGTCATTGTACGAAACTTATACATATTAAATATTTTGCCATTTAATCCCGGACGCTGTTGTTTAAAAAGGACCGGAGAGCCTAGCTTGATTCTTACCAGCACAGCTATCAAAACTAAGACAGGAGATAAGACAATGATCGCTATGACCGAAAGAATAAAGTCCTGCGGACGTTTTATGTATTTTTCATAAATTCCCGGCTTATGTGGAATCAACTCTCTTTTCTTTTTGTCCACTATTCCACCTCTTTCTTACTGAAAACAACTTTTAACAATTTCAATAATTATATTCTGCTGTTCCGCAGTCATTTTATTATCACTTGGCAAGCATAATCCTCTGTAAAAAATATCCATTCCCTTGTCAAAAGGACATCCATCGCAATCTTTTTCACTACCCGCTATATAAGCATTTGTTCTTGCTCTGCCGTCTCCGTCTCTGGTCACAAAACCATTCATCCGATAAATCGGCTGCATATGCATTGGTTTCCAGATTGGTCTGCCCTCCGCATTATATTCGGCAAGTTTTTCCAGAATCTCCGTCGGACAACTCTTTCCATGTTCAGGTACATAGAGTGCATCTTTTTCTCCTCTAACCTGTTTACACATTGCCTCCTCGTTAACCAGAATACAACTCAGCCAAAAATTAGGTTCTGACTTCTCACTGTCATACGGATTCATTTGTACCGGCAAATCTTTAAAGCCTTCCTTATATCTGTCATAAATTGCTTTTTTCTGTGCAATATGCTCCTCAAGATGTGGAATCTGACCACGTACAACACCTGCGATTACATTACTCATTCGATAATTGTAGCCTAATTCTTCATGCTGATACCACGGTGCATTTTCTCTCGATTGTGTAGACCATTTTCTTACTTTTTCTGCTGCTTCTTTATCATCTGTCAGCAGCATGCCACCCGAAAATCCGGTAATGATTTTGTTTCCGTTAAATGAAATTGCATTATACTTTCCAAAAGTCCCTGTCTGCAGACCTTTATAGGTTGCTCCCATGGACTCTGCTGCATCCTCTATAATAACCGCTCCATGCTTTTCGCAAATATCTCTCAGTTCGTCTACTTTTCCCGGTGTTCCATAAAGATGTGCAATAACTACTACTTTTACATCTGGATATAATTCAAATGCCTTTTCTAATGCCTCCGGATCCATATTCCAGGTATCATATTCCGTATCAATAAAGACCGGAACACCACCTTCGTATACGATTGGATTTACTGTTGCACTGAATGTCATATCAGAACAGAAAACTTTCTCTCCGGGTTTTACTCCTGCCAGCTTTACTGCCATATGAAGAGCTGCCGTTCCTGCAGACAATCCGACTGCATACTTGCATCCAATCTTTTTGCATACCAGTCGTTCTACTTCATTGATATTCGCCCCAACCGTAGACATCCAGTTTGTCTCATATGCCTCCTGGACATATTTTATTTCTTCTCCATGCATCGTCGGACTGCTCAGCCACACCTTTGGTTCAAATTTTTCTATCTGCTCACTTTCTTTGAACATATGCTTCTCCTCTTCATTTCAGCTTCTGTATATTGCCTAAAAAGCGTGCAAAAATGCACGCTTCCTCCAGACCAGACCGCCTGGCCTGATCTCAACTATTCTTGCCTTTTCTTATTTTCTTCTCCTGTCGGATGTTCTCCTACCGGATGAAATGTTGTCACAATCTGCTCTACAAGCTCTACAATATGATCAGAATTGTTATAGCATGTATCAGCAAGTTCTTTTAATTGTTCAAAGAATACCTCTGTATCGAACGGAATCGGCTTTCCAATATGAATCAGTTCATTATCTGTCCGCATGATTCCTTCTTCTGCCATCAGCTTTTCTTCAAATAATTTTTCTCCTGGCCGAAGACCTGAATACTCGATCTTGATATCTACATCCGGTTCATATCCTGACAACTTGATCAGGTTTCTTGCCAGTGTATCAATCTTCACCGGTTCTCCCATATCAAGGACAAAGATCTCTCCCCCCCAGGCAAATGTTCCCGCCTGAAGCACCAGACTCACCGCCTCCGGGATCGTCATAAAATAGCGGATGATATCCGGGTGCGTAACTGTAACCGGTCCACCTGCCTCGATCTGCTTCTTAAATAGTGGAATCACCGATCCATTACTTCCCAGTACATTTCCAAATCGTACCGCAACGAACTGAGTTCCTGTTCTCTCACGATTCTTGATACTTTCAATTTTCAGTCTGGCAGTATTTCCCATAGTTTCTGAGTCTTTGCCGTCCGTCTGCTCTTTTTCTGCCTTTTTCAGACAGATTTCTGCCTGCTTTGCCAGCTCTTCTGCATTGTCTCTGTGGCCATGCAGTAATGGAAGTAAATCCATTCTGCCACTTTTGCTGACTGCATCCATGCTCTGGATTACCATCTCACACAGTCGCTTGCTTGCACCCATGATATTCGTTGGATTTACAGCTTTATCTGTACTGATCAGAACAAACCGCTTTACTCCATTCTGCATTGCCGCATAGGCAGTTTTGTATGTTCCGATTACATTATTTTTAATCGCTTCATTCGGGCTTGTCTCCATCAGAGGAACATGCTTATGTGCAGCCGCATGATATACGATGTCCGGCTTATATTTTTTAAAAACCTGATTCAGCCTTCTGCTGTCACGTACGGAACCAATCAGAGTCACCAGATTCAGTTCCGAATGATTTCTGCGAAGCTCCTGTTCGATGGCATATGCATTATTCTCATAAATATCAAATAGGATCAACTGCTTTGGCTCATGGGACGCAATCTGACGGCACAGTTCGCTTCCGATTGAGCCTCCGCCTCCCGTCACCAGAATCGTCTTTCCCTTTATGTACTGAAAAATCTGTTCCATATCCACTTGAATCGTATCCCTTCCAAGCAGATCCTCTACCGTAACATCTTTAATCTGTGCCAGCGATACTTCTCCCTGCACAAACTGATACGCTCCCGGAAGTATCTTCAGTTCACACTTTGTCTCTTTACACAGGTTCAGGATCTCTCTTTTTGCCTCTGCACTTGCTGTCGGAATTGCAAAAAGGATCGTACTGATCTGATACTTTTCAACTGCTGAAAAGATAGATGCTCTTCCCCCTACGATCGGTACATCTTCAATATTTCTGCCCCATTTATTTCTGTTGTCATCAATAATGCATTGCGGCGTACCATTGATCCGTCTGGAAGTCTTCAATTCACGTACAAGGTTCTTTCCCGCATCACCAGCTCCGATCACCATAATATTCCGGCCATTTGTATGGTTCTGCTCTTTTCTCACCTGTGCCATCCTGGTTCTCTCAAGAGTAATATAGCGATATCCGAACCGAATCCCTGTAATCAGGCAAAACTGCATGACTGCTCCTACTATATAATAAGAAGCCGGCATTCTCTTACAAAGCATCGTAATTCCTACATTAAAAAGGGTTGTAATAATGCTTGCAAGTAAAATATGGTTCAGCTCTGTATAACTGGCAAATGCCCACAAACTATTATATAATTTAAGTACCCAAAATACAGCCAGACAGAACACCGTATAAATCGGTGCAAATCTGAGCATTGCATGGATATATTCTGTTGGAATCTTTGTGAAACTGAAATCAAATCTTAGAAGTAACCCCAGAAAATAAGAAAAATTCACTGCGAATATGTCATATATGACCAGATAGGCGGCTATAATCTGCCAATGTTCGAATCTTTTTTCCTTCCCCTTTACGTCATTCTCTCCTCGTTCCGCTCTCTTTTTTAATTCTTTTTCCCTCATTGTATAACTATACCTTTAAAACTCCATCTTATGCCTCTGCACCTTTCGATGCACCCTCTGTTTGTCATGCACAATGATAGCATTTTCCCCCTTTATTTTCAACATAATTCAGTATATTTCACTACCCCCCCCCCTAATTTTTAATATTTTTTTAATATTCCCTTAATTTTTTACATATTTTTCCAGCAAAATCTGTCATTATTATTACACATTTACAAGATTTATCTGCTCCTTTATTTTCTTTTCTTTTTTCAAGAACTTTGTAGATTTTCATATTCCATTCAAACAATCATCACACAATTTTCACAAATTATTTCTATACTATAATTGTTCTTAACAAAGAACACTTTTTCATAAACTTTTTCCCCTTGAGTCACAGAAATGTGGCTCTTCCTTTTTGCCCTTTTTTACTCAGAAAAAAGCCGGTTTCTTATCTTTCCCCAGATCTGCAACTGTACATAGTCATATGCCTTATCATAAAGTGCAAAAATCACCTGTCCTGCCAGAACAGAACTGTAACGAAGCCACTCCGATATTTCTCCTCCGAAAAATAATTCTCCATATCCCAAAATCAATGGCAGATAGAGTCCGTTAAAAAGGATCACTTTTGCCAGCCGATACCACTGCATTTTCCGCTTTACTCCGGCAGAACGCTCCAGGATTTTCCAGATAAATTCTCTTCCCCAAATATAAAATCCCATTCCGGCAAAAGTAATAACATAGAGTTTATTCGGTGCCAGAAGAAACCCAAGCAACACTGCTGAAAGATAAAAAGCAAGTCCAGTCATCTGACCGAACTCTCTGAATACGACACCCACAAAAAAGGACGCTGCCGCCAATAAAAATAATGTATTTGTCTCTATCACACTTCCTAAAAACATAAAGATGACAGTCATCGCAAGCAGCAATCCACCAAACGCTGCCCTTTTCGCTTTTAAATGCATGTACAAAGATCTCCTCCCATACATTCACAGAGTGAATCCGCAATCCACAGGTCACAGCAGAGATTTCCTGTACCACAGGAATTACTGCTCCCCGGTGCATACCCTCCACCATATGGACTGTTGCTATAGCGGTTACTTCCAAATTCCAACTGATTCAGTAACTGCCGGTACTGCGGATTTCCAGGCTCCATGTTTACAGCCTGTGCTGCATGATCTCTCGCCAGAATATTATTTCCACAGCCTGCATTGGCACAACTGCTGAGATAATACCACATTCCACTCCTCTCATTTACCTGATCCAATGTATTTAACGCTTCTCTGTACCTGCGGCTGTTGATATAATTGGCCGCTGCCTGGAGCCTTGGATCAATCTGTCCGCCTGTATAACCATTTCCGTAGCTGTTCCCGTAACCACTACCATAACCATAACTATAACCTGATCCACTTGTCCGCTCTCTCATAATCGTATCATAAGCTTCCTGAACTTCTTTAAATTTTTCCGCTGCAAGATCTGCCAGTGGATTATTTATATTCGCATCCGGGTGATATTTCCTGCTCAATTCCCTGTATGCTTTCTTTATCTCATCATCCGATGCACTCGGAGACACCCCAAGTACCTCATACGGATTTTTCCTCATCTATTTCTTTTCCTCACTTTTCTTACTTTTTTTCATTTGTGCCTGATTCTGCTCCTGAATCCGACTCTGAATCTGATTATACCGATTCCAGACTCCATCATACAGGATATTCCTTAAAATGTCCACATCTACCAGACACGGGAGCTGCTCAAACCGTGCCGTACTTTCTGCGATCATCATTCGCAGGATCTGAACCATCCGTTCTTCATAATCTTCCTTTTCCGAGATCTGCTTTAACGGATTATAGCGATTTTTCTTTTTATCTTCAGAAAGATCCTCATAAGCATCCATGATATAAATAAACTTTCCTAAATAGAATCCCATCTTCCGGAGCGTCTTTTCCCAGATATCTTCCTTATAAAGCAGAAGTTCTGCCATCAGACGTCCGAAACACCACGCTGCCCGGTCAATATCCTGACAATTCTCCTTTTCACACTCTGAAAGTTCTTTTAAAGAGTCTCTGATCACTCTGCTCTGTCTTGGATACGCTTCAATGATCTTCTTCACTTTTCCTTCCATCATACTTTTTGCCAAAAGGCTTGTCACCTTCCGCTCATCCTGCCAGTCATCTTCCATATGATAATAAGCCAGCAAAACATTCATTGCTGCTGCATATGATGTGATCTCGTTCCGCAGCATCATCTGCTTCTTTACTGGATGGATCTTGCAGCGGTGCTTCTCCAGTTCTGGAATCCTCTCATACAATGAGGACAGCAGGATCACTGCAAACGTCATATCATATGTCAGCGTCATCTGCCCCATAAATCCATAATCTTCTTTTAAAGTACGACACAGCCCACAATAATATGCTCTGTATTTTTTCAGATCTTTTACCTTCAGTTCCGGTTCACACACCGTCACATAACCAAACATATCCTTCCTCTTTTCATTAAAATCTTATTTTTTATTATAGCATGGCTGTATCTTTTATAGGAATAGCTGCAATTATTAAATTAGCATTAAATCACCTGAAACTGGTACTGTCGATTTACAGTTTCACCTTTCTCTCACCTTTTCTCGCATTCACATTGTTAACCTCGAAGCAGTTCGATTGTTAACCTCGAATCAGAATTGGTTGACAAATGTTTTTTTGTGCTTTATACTTGCGTAGGACATCAAAAAATTTAATCAAGATATTTGAAAGGAGTCACTCATGACTAATCAGCAACCAAACGGACAGACAACCTCTCTTACTCAAAATTCAAGAACCAGACAGATTACTCTGATTGGACTGATGACTGCGATCACCTGCATTCTTGCACCGCTGTCAATTCCGCTTCCATTCAGTCCGGTACCGATTTCTCTCACAAATCTGGTTATCTTTATTTCCGTATTTATTTTGGGAATGAAAGATGCTACGATCAGCTTTTTAATTTATCTGCTTCTCGGTTCAGTAGGACTTCCGGTTTTTGCCTCCTTCCATGCAGGTCTCAGTGTACTTGCAGGACCGACAGGCGGTTATCTGATCGGCTTTATTTTTCTTGCACTGATCCAGGGCTTTGCAATGAAATATTTTGACCGTAAGCTGATCCCAACGATCATCGGTATGCTCATTGGTATGGCTGTATGCTATATCTTCGGAACAGTCTGGCTCGCAAAACTGATGAGCCTTTCCTTCAAAGAAGGACTTTTCATGGGCGTTATCCCGTATCTCCCGGGAGATGCTGTTAAGATCATTATTGCAGTAATCGTAGGACCAAAACTGTATGCAGCAACGAAAAAAGTAAGATAAATAGAATTAAATTTGTATTTGTTGGAATGATACGCTTGTAAAGAAAAAGACTTCTTTGTGACGAATCGGACGCGGAAATCAGGGATATTCCTTCGCAGTGCAGGCCCGCTTTACCTCAGCCCGTTGACCGTTTGTAACTCGAAAGTGGAAATCTTCGTGCAATGGCACTCGATTTACTTTCTCTAACAAACGCTGCAAAGTGTCTTCGGAACGCTCCTGCTAATGCACCTGCTCAGGAACATCCTGCTTTCCGCTGACCATCTCGATAAGAAGTTTTTAGCTCCACAGCGTATTCACTCAACAATGCAAATTTAAAAAGAATAGAAAAAAAGCCGGATGGCTATCGACTAAGATATTGTATTTACTATTTGATGGAGCGTTTATCTTAGTTGATAGCCATCCGGCTCTTTATTTCTTATTGGAATTTCGTCTTTGTTGGGAGAAAATGTTCTGGCATGAGGGAAAGTTTTCTCCCCGACAAATTTATCCAACTACAGCCAGTATCTTGCTGATTCCATCAACCGATTCTCTTAGTACTGCTGCAATTGCATCCAAAGAATAACCAAGCTTTTGCATTTGCCGGGCTACATCTTTTTTGTGGGAAGCTTTACCTTCAGCAATGCCAAGTTCTTTTCCATGAGCTTCTCCCTCGGCAATCCCCGATTGTCTGCCCTGTTCAATTCCAGCCTGAACGCCGTCATTATAAATATCTTCCAGTGCTTTACACATATCCAGTTCCTCCCTTTCTTCCTGTTCTACGTTTATCTCCATAAGCTGCCGGGAATTTAAGAATGCTCCAAGTGCATGATAAGTCTCCAGATCCAGCTTTTGGAAATAGTCTTTATGATTTGCCACATATGTACGCAATGCGTATTTATCCTGACTACATTGTAGCATACCGAAGATGATTTGTAAATCACTTTGAAAAGATTCTAAATTTTTCAGTCTTCTGACATCGACGAGGTTAATGTGATAATTGGGAAGGTACTTTTTCATCAGTTCCGCATGGTTCTTTTCTGTACCAAGATCGAACATCTGATGCAGTTCCAAAGGTCCATCCCATTCCTCTGTCCCATAATAGAAGATCAAAGTAATCACCGGGATGAGCTTATCATTTTTTTGAAACCGGGAAAGAAATTCCGCCGAAGAAAGACGGGGCGGACGTTCTTTCCATTTGACCCGCACCTGTTCCGCATATTCCATGCTGTCATAGAGCATTACTTTCAACGGTGCAGCGTAATGAATGGCAGTCTGTGATTCCACCGCCAGCAGCATCAGCACAGCCTGATCCTGCCAGTTCATGATGATATCACGGTATAGCTTTTTTACAACATTTTTCCCCTGAGCGTCCTGAAGACTGACTGCGGTTGTCTCCGGGCTGGGGTGAAGGTTCTCCGGCAGGATCACGGTTTCTCCATGAAATAAAATGGCGTTGAACAGGTCTGCGAACCGTTTCGTATCCTTAAGCCAAAGATTAACATTTACATCTGCTTGTCCCATAGGCAAGTCCTCCTAAAAATAAAATATTGTTATCATCAAAATGAAAATCTCTGACCGAAATGGTCTTGAAATATGAAATGCTCTCCATACTGGACATCAGACGTAGAAAATGGGAATTGGATCTGTCTGAGATTTTGATGTGAGATGAGTATAAGATAGTGTAAGAAAAAAATCAATTAAAAGAATTTAAAGTTTGTATGAAATAAGTATAAAATTTGTAGTTGTTGGGGGGGATACGCTTGGAAAGCAGAAAACTTCTATGTGGCAGAGCGGACGCGGCAAGCAGGATATTCACTCAACAATGCAAATTTAAAAATAAGAAGAAGAGCCGGAAGGTTATCGACTAAGATATCAAATCCTGCAGTTTGCAGATTGCTTATCCTGGTCGATAGCCATCCGGCTCTTTATTTCTTATTGGAATTTCGTGCTTGTTGGGAGAAAATGTTCTGGCATGAGGGAAAATTTTCTGATTTGAAAAGCCTAATATCCGCCCTTGCTGTTGCGTGAGCAGTGCATTGACAGGGAGCGTTCCGAAGACACTTTGCCCAACTTGTTAAGGAACGTAAACAGGAGTGCCTCTGCACGAGTGTTTCCACGTTCCTGTTACAAGTTGTCAACGGGCTGAGGTAAAGCGGGTCCTGCACTGCGATGCAACAACAAGTGTGGATATGGACGCTCTTCTGTCAGAAACACTTCCTGCTGTCGCGATATTTTCACCCCAACAAATACAAATTTATATCGCTCCCACCATACTTTTCACGTATTCTTCCACTTTCTCCACGCAGTCTTTTCCATACTCCGCACAGATTTTTACAATCGCACTGCCTACGATTGCCCCATCTGCACTTTCGCACATTTTAGCTGCCTGCTCTGGTGTGGAAATTCCAAATCCAACCGCACACGGAACATCTGTCACTTCTTTTACCAGTCCGACCATTGCTCCGATATCTGTTGTAATGGCACTTCTAGTACCTGTAACTCCCAATGATGATACACAGTAAATGAAACCGGAAGCTTCTTTTGCGATCATACGGATGCGGTCGTGAGAAGTCGGTGCGATCAATGAGATCAGATCTAACCCATACTCTCTGCATACCCTGTCAAATTCTTCTTTTTCTTCAAACGGAACATCTGGCAGGATCAGACCGTCCATCCCGATTTCCGCTGCTCTCTTAATGAACCGCTCTGTTCCATATGAAAAGACTACATTTGCATATGTCATAAATACCAGTGGAATTGCTGTATTTTTTCTTATTTTTACAACCAGGTCAAAAATCTTGTCTGTCGTAACACCACCGGAAAGTGCTCTCAGATTTGCTCCCTGGATCACCGGACCTTCTGCTGTCGGATCTGAAAATGGGATTCCCAGTTCAATCAGCGATGCACCTGCCCGTTCCATCGCATAGACAAGCTGCTCCGTTGTCTCTAAATTTGGATCACCGCATGTAATAAATGGTATAAATGCTTTTTTTCCTTCAAATGCTTTCTGAATCTTACTCATGGATATCCTCCCCTCTGTAACGTGCAATTGCTGCACAGTCCTTATCTCCACGACCGGAAATATTGATAACAATAATCTGATCTTTTTTCATTGTCGGTGCCAGTTTCCTTGCATATGCCACTGCATGGGCACTCTCGATGGCTGGAATGATTCCTTCTGTTCTTGAAAGATATTCAAACGCATCAACTGCCTCATCATCTGTGATTGCTACATATTCTGCTCTGCCTTTATCATACAGATCTGCATGTTCTGGTCCGATTCCCGGATAATCAAGCCCTGCTGAAATAGAATAGACTGGTGCAATCTGTCCATATTCATCCTGACAGAAATAGGATTTCATTCCGTGGAAGATTCCTAATTTTCCTGTAGCGATCGTTGCGGCTGTTTCCGCAGTATTAATTCCTCTTCCTGCTGCCTCACAACCGATCAGTCGTACACTCTCATCTTCGATAAAATTGTAAAATGCACCGATTGCATTGGATCCGCCTCCCACGCAGGCAAGCACTGCATCCGGGAGTTTTCCTTCTTTTTCCATCAACTGTTCCTTGATCTCTTTTGAAATCACAGCCTGAAAATCACGCACAATCTGTGGGAATGGATGTGGTCCCATGCAAGAACCGAGTACATAATGTGTATCTTCTATTCTCTTCGTCCACTCTCTCATCGTCTCCGATACAGCATCTTTTAAAGTTGCTGTTCCGGTTGTGACTGCATGTACTTTTGCACCTAAAAGTCTCATTCTGTAAACATTCAATGCCTGACGTTCTGTATCTTCTTTTCCCATAAAGATTTCACATTCCATATCCATCAGTGCTGCTGCTGTCGCTGTTGCCACTCCATGCTGACCTGCACCGGTTTCTGCAATAACCCTGGTCTTTCCCATTTTCTTTGCAAGAAGAACCTGACCAAGTACATTATTGATCTTATGTGCTCCGGTATGATTCAAGTCTTCTCTTTTCAAATAAATCTTTGCACCGCCCAGATCTTCCGTCATTCTTTTGGCATAATACAGCCGGGATGGTCTTCCCGCATATTCATTTAAAAGTGTATTCAGCTCATCGTTAAATTCTTTGTCGTTTTTATAATGGTTATAAGCTTCTTCAAGCTCGATCACTGCATTCATCAGCGTTTCAGGAATATACTGTCCGCCATGAATCCCATATCTTCCTTTTGTCATTTTTTAACTCCTTCTTTTTTATTTTCTTTTGTTCTCTTGTTTCTATATTGTTTTCCCGGTATCCCGCACTGCTTTTACTGCTGCCAGTATTTTTTTCCGGTCTTTTTTTCCATCGGTTTCTACAGAACTGCTCAGATCGATCACTGCAGGATGATAGATCTGGATCGCTTCTTTTATATTTTCTGTTCCGAGTCCTCCTGCCAGGAAATATCGATGATCCGGCACTGCTTTTAAAATGCTCCAGTCAAATGTTTTTCCTGTTCCTTTTCCATGATCTAACAGCACTTCATCTGCAACAGTATCAAAAGCTTTTTTTACCTCTTCTTCCGTACTGACCTTCACCGCTTTGATCAACGGTTTCGCTGTCAGTTTTTTCAGATTTGCTATATAAGTTTCATCTTCATTTCCATGAAGCTGAGCAAGATCGATCAGATCTTCATTTAGCAGCTTCGCAACCGATTCAGCAGGTGCATCTACAAAAACTCCGACTGCTTTCATCTCTTTTCTAAGTATTTTCTTCAGTTCTGCAAGCTGGTCCACAGAAATATTTCTTTTGCTCGGCGGGTAATTAATAATAAATCCACAATAATCCGGGCATGCCTCGTTGACCGCCTCAATATCTTCCATTCTGCTCAGCCCACAGATTTTAATCTTTGTTTTTGGAATCTTTGATCCTGGGGGCTGTGATTTCTGAATCTGCGATTTCAAAATCCGGGCTTTTGGGATTCCGGGATCTTTATTTTCTTCTGACATTTTCAACATCCTTTCCGGGTTTCCATCCGCAGTTCTGCGAGCTTCTTTTTCCGGTCTTCCGCCCGCATCAGCAACTCCCCGATCAGCACTGCATCTGTTCCATTTTTATAAAGGGCTTTCATATCTTCTCCCCCTTTAATTCCGCTTTCTGACACGAAAACGGTCTTTGGATCTACCAGTTCCCGCAACCGGATACTGTTGTTGATATCTACCGTGAAATCTTTCAGATTCCGATTATTGACTCCTATGATTTTTGCTCCGATCCTGTCTGCCGTCAAAATCTCCTCTTCACTGTGAGTTTCCACTAATGCAGAAATTCCAAGCTCTTCCGCCAGTTGATGATATGCTTTTAACTGCCCTTCATCCAGACAGGAACAGATCAGAAGCACTGCGGCAGCTCCCATCGCTTTTGCCTGATAGATCATATATTCATCACAGGTAAAATCTTTTCGGAGTACCGGAATGGATACTTTCTGTACGATCTCTTCCAGATAGCGGTCACTTCCCTGAAACCAGAATGGCTCTGTCAGACATGAAATTGCTGCCGCACCGCCAGCTTCATAATCCTGTGCTATCTGCACATATGGAAAATCCGGTGCAATCAGTCCTTTAGAAGGAGATGCCTTTTTTGCCTCGCAGATAAAGGAAAGTCCCTCTGCACGAAGTGCCTGCTCAAATGCAAATTTTGTTGTATCGGAACTGGCTTTTTCTTCTGCCTTTTTTCTTATTTCATTTATGGGAATTTGCTTTTTTTCTCCTCTGATCCGTTCTTTTGTTCTTTCCGTGATCGTCTCAAGAATGTTCATACCTGCTGTTTCCTTCCTGTTTTTGTTGTTCTCTTACATTTATTACTTCTGGCTTTCTTCTCTGAACTGTTCCAGCTTCTTCAAAGCAAGACCTTCATCAATGATCTGCTCTGCTTTTCTTATTCCTGCTTCAATCGTATCTGCCTTGCCTGCAATATAGATCGCGGCTCCGGCATTCAGGCACACTGCCTGACGTTTCGGTCCTTTGTCTGCCCCTGACAGAATCTCCATCGTGATCTTTGCATTTTCTTCCGGTGTTCCTCCGGTCAACGCACCTTTTTCACAGCGTTCATATCCAAATTGTTCCGGTGTGATCTCGTATGAAATGAATTTTCCATCTTTAATCTCACATACAGATGTTGCCGCACACATGGAAATTTCATCCAGCTTATCCTGTCCGTAAACGACCATTCCACGGACAACTCCCAGATTCGCCATTACCTGTGCCAGTGGTTCAACAAGACTCTGATCATATACACCCATCAATTCCATATTTGCACCGGCCGGATTGGAGAGTGGTCCGAGAATATTGAAAACTGTACGGATTCCCAGTTCTTTACGGATCGGTCCGACATATTTCATTGCGATATGATAATTCTGTGCGAACAAGAAACAAATCTGTATCTTATTCAATAATTCTGTGCTTTTCTCCGGTGGAACATCAATTTTAACGCCCAATGCTTCAAGTACATCTGCTGCACCGGACTTTGAAGATGCTGCACGATTTCCATGCTTTGCTACTGGGATTCCTGCTGCCGCAATAACCATGGAAGAGGTCGTTGAAATGTTAAAGGAATTGGATCCGTCTCCACCTGTTCCTACAATTTCAAGTACATCCATATCATGAAGCAGTTTGATGCAGTGTGCCCGCATACCGGATGCTGATGCTGTAATCTCATCGATCGTTTCACCTTTCATGGAAAGAGCTGTCAGATATGCGGATTTCTGTACATCTGTCGCTTTCCCCTCCATGATCTCATTCATGACCTGCTCTGCTTCTGCATATGTCAGATCTTCTTTTTTGGCCAGTTTGATAATTGCTTCTTTAATCATTTTCTGCTCCTCCTGTGTCTGCATAATTTACTGCTTTTCTATAAAGTTTTTTATCATCGTAAATCCTTTCGGTGTCATAACTGACTCCGGGTGAAACTGTACACCATAGATTGGATATTTTTCATGCTCCATTGCCATCACTTCTCCGTCTTTGCTTCTTGCAGTCACCTTAAGTTCTTTCGGAAGTGTATCTTCTTCCACTGCAAGGGAGTGATAGCGTGCCACCTGCACCGGCTTTTCAAGTCCTCGGAATAAAAGACTGTCTGTATCCACATCCTCAAGGAGTGACGTTTTTCCATGCATCAGATGCTTTGCATATCCTACGGTTGCTCCAAATGCTTCTGCGATTGCCTGATGTCCCAGGCACACTCCGAGAATCGGGATCTTTCCTTTTAATTCCCGGATCACATGGATACATTCTCCCGCCTCAGACGGTTTTCCCGGACCTGGCGAGATTACAATCTTATCCGGATTCATTTTCAGGATTTCTTCTGAAGTGATCTCATCATTTCGCACAACCTTTACATCCGGTTCAATTTCTGCAATAAACTGATACAGGTTATATACAAAACTGTCATAATTATCAATTAAAAGTATCATTCCAGACCTCCTTCTGCAATCTTAATTGCCTGCAATACTGCTCCTGCCTTGTTCAGACATTCCTGAAATTCATTTTCCGGAATACTGTCCGCTACGATTCCTGCACCGGACTGTACCCGGACACTTCCATTTTTCTTATATGCCAGACGGATGGAAATACAGGTATCTACATTTCCGGCAAAATCAAGATATCCGACTGCTCCTCCATAAATTCCTCTTTTTTCCTTTTCCAGTTCTGCGATAATCTCGCATGCCCGGATTTTTGGTGCTCCTGAAAGAGTTCCGGCAGGAAGAATCGCATCCACTACATCAAGAGCATCTTTTTCCTCACTGATCGTTCCGGTTACAGTAGAACCTATATGCATAACATGGGAAAATCTCTGGATTTCCATATATTTATCTACTTTAACACTTCCCGGCCGGCTGATCTTTCCGACATCATTTCTTCCCAGATCTACAAGCATGTTATGTTCTGCCAGTTCTTTTTCATCTGCCAGCAGTTCTCGTTCCAGCCTCTGATCTTCCTCCTCCGTCTTTCCACGGGGTCTTGTTCCTGCCAGCGGGAAGGTGCAGACCGTTCCATTTTCAAGCTTCGCAAGCGTTTCCGGCGAAGCTCCTGCCACTTCGATATCGTCACTTGAGAAGTAGAACATATAAGGTGACGGATTCGATGTCCGCAGTACCCGGTAAGTATCAAAAAGACTTCCTTTTGCCTTTGCCGTAAGTGGATTAGAAAGAACCACCTGGAAAATATCACCTTCCCGGATATATTCTTTTGCTTTTTCCACCATTCTGCAATACTCTGCTTTTTCTGCTCCCGGCTGAAATTCTTCTTCCAGTTTCAACGGTTTAAATACTGCCTTTGCACCACTGCGGATCAGTCGCTCCATTTCTTCCAGTTCTCTTTGTGCATTTTCGTAATTTTCTTCCAGGTCTCCATCCAGCCGGACTCCGGTGATCAGGATCAGCTTCTGTCTGTAGTTATCAAAGACGATAACCCTGTCAAATAACATCAGATCCGCATCCCGGAAATCATTTTCTGACGCTCCATTTAAAATCGGTTTCAGTGATGGTTCCCCATATTTGATGTAATCATATGAAAAATATCCCACCAGACCACCTGTATATGGCGGTAATCCGGGAACAACCGGGCTTTTATAGTCTTTTAAAATCTCCCGGAGAATTTTCCCCGGATGATCCGTCTGGACTTCTCTTTTTATCTTCTCATCCTCTTCATTTCCTTCAAGGATGACTACTTTTCCATCCATACACGTAATTTCCATTGTCGGTGCATAGCCCAGGAAGGAATACCTTCCCCACTGTTGTCGGTCCTCCGCACTTTCCAGCAGATAGCAGTGTCTGCTGGCCGCCCGAAGGGTTCTCATAACGCTGATCGGTGTAAATGCATCAGCATAGAGTTCTCTGCTGACCGGAACTCTTTTATATTTTCCTGATGCAGCATAATTTTGAATCATTTCCAGTGTCTCATTCATCTGTAGTCCTCCTTTTATGTCGAAATTTTATTCCGGCAGGGACAAAATAAAAAAGTCCCTGACAGAATATTTCTACTCTGTCAAGGACGGTAAGTCTAATTTATTTCCGCGGTGCCACCTTGATTCATGGAATTTTCCATGCACTTTGCGAGATACAATCATATCTCCGGCAACTGACGTATGCCTCCACGTCACAGAATACTCAGAATTATAAATCAATATCCAATCTGAAATTTTGCAGACCTCTTTTATAAATTCCTTTGACTGTACCCTCAGCGGTCCATTTGGCAGACTGCGTTTCAATCCGGCTCTCAGCCTCCCGGACTCTCTGTATGTGCACGACTACTTTGATCTCCGCTTCAACGGTTTATTTTTCTTAAATTTGGTGACATTTTACTACTTTAGTGCGGTGATGTCAAGATATATTTTCAATTACTTACGAAATAACCTACGAAATCAGTTCCTTTTGTACTGAAACTCTATTTTCCTATATCTCCTGAAGTTATCTTGAATTACATCAGCTTTCTGAACAGATCTTTCAGATCTTCAACGCTCGCATCTTTCGGGTTACCCGGTGCACATGCATCTGCGTGAGCTGACTCTGCAAGGAACTGCAGATCTTCTTCTTTTAATGCTTCAAGCTTTGTCGGGATTCCAACATCTACAGAAAGTTTCTGAACTGCATCTACTGCGGCTTTTCTGTATTCTTCCACAGACATTTCATCAACGCCCTTTACTCCCATGGCTCTTGCGATCTCACGGTATTTTTCACCTGTGCAGTCAGCATTATATTCCATAACGATCGGAAGCATCATAGCACATGCAACACCATGTGGAGTATCATAAACTGCTCCTAATGTATGGGCCATAGAATGTGCGATTCCAAGACCTACATTGGAGAATCCCATTCCTGCGATGTACTGTCCAAGAGCCATTCCCTCACGACCTTCTTTTTCATTGGCAACAGCACTTCTTAAAGACCTGGAAATAATCTCGATTGCTTTCAAATGGAACATATCAGTCATCTCCCAGGCTGCCTTTGTTGTATATCCTTCGATTGCGTGAGTCAGGGCATCCATTCCGGTAGATGCTGTCAGTCCTTTTGGCATAGAAGACATCATTTCCGGGTCAACCACTGCGATTACCGGCATATCATGTGAATCTACACATACAAATTTTCTCTTTTTCTCTACGTCTGTAATAACGTAATTGATCGTTACTTCTGCTGCTGTACCGGCTGTTGTTGGAACTGCAATAATCGGAACGCAAGGGTTCTTTGTCGGTGCAACACCTTCCAGACTTCTTACATCTTCAAATTCCGGATTTGCAATAATGATACCAATTGCCTTGGCTGTATCCATGGATGATCCTCCACCGATTGCAATAATATAATCTGCTTCTGCATCTTTAAATGCCTGAACGCCATGCTGCACATTCTCGATGGTCGGGTTTGCTTTAATATCAGAATAAATTTCATAAGCAAGTCCTGAATGATCAAGGACATCTGTCACTTTTCCTGTCACTCCAAATTTAATCAGATCTGGATCAGAACATACAAATGCTTTTTTGAATGCTCTTGCCTTTGCTTCATTTGCGATTTCCTGAATCGCACCTGCTCCATGATAAGATGTCTCATTTAACATAATTCTGTTAGCCATTGTAATCATTCTCCTTTTTTCAACAGATTCTTCCGGCAGACTATCCTGTCCGGTTTTTATGTCTTTATTTTAACAATTTGTTTTTCAAAATGGAAGTTACAATTTAGTATATCTGTAACATTTTCACAATTTTTTTACACTTTTCACTTTTTCTTTATACTATGTGAACGATAAATTTGTAGTTGTTGGGGTGATACGCTTGTAAATCAGAAAGCTTCTTTGTGGCGAAGCGGACGCGGAAATCAGAGATATTCCTTCGCAGTGCAGGCCCGCTTTACCTCAGCCCGTTGACCGTTTGTAACTCGAAAGTGGAAATCTTCGTGCAATGGCACTCGATTTACTTTCTCTAACAAACGCTGCAAAGTGTCTTCGGAACGCTCCTGCTAATGCACCTGCTCAGGAACACCCTGCTTTCCGCTGACCATCTCAATAAGAAGTTATACCGACTCCACAGCGTATTCATTCACCAATGCAAATTTAAAAAGGATAGAAAAAGCCAGATGGCTATTGACTAAGATATTCGATCGTAAATATTAGACAGTAGATATTGTATTTACTAGATGCCAGGGTCAAAAGGTCTAAGCCCACATGAGCTTGCTCATAGGTGGGTGAAAGACCTTAGGACCCGCCCCGATATGAGCATAAAAGTGGGATGATAATCCCACGATATGCGAATATTCGGTAGGATTGTGGGAGTGCGTAGCACGGAGCAATCCGTAGGCATCAAAGTCGGGGGCTTTTGACCCCGACATCTTTACTATTGGACAGATCATTTATCTTAGTTGATAGCCATCCGGCTCTTTATTTCTTATTGGAATTTCGTCTTTGTTGGAAGAAAATGTTCTGGCATGAGGGAAAATTTTCTGATTTGAAAAGCCTAATATCCGCCCTTGCTGTTGCGTGAGCAGTGCATTGACAAGGAGCGTTCCGAAGACACTTTGCCCAACTTGTTAAGGAACGTAAACAGGAGTGCCTCTGCACGAGTGTTTCCACGTTCCTGTTACAAGTTGTCAACGGGCTGAGGTAAAGCGGGTCCTGCACTGCGATGCAACAAACAAGTGTGGATATGGACGCTCTTCTGTCAGAAACACTTCCTGCTGTCGCGATATTTTCACCCCAACAACTACAAATTTCACAACATCTCCAGCTCCCGAAATACTTTTGCCAATTCTTCCGGCATGGACTGTGCCAGTGCATGTGCAAGATTTTCCGGACTTTCTTTCATCTCTCCCAAAACCCATTGTACCGTCATATAAATTGACCCCTGACAATACATTTCTAATTGAAATTGCAGATGCTCCGACATGGTTTTTCCTGATTTTTCTTCAATCTGATTTTTATAAAATTCCCTGATCAGTTCAAAATCATGATCTCTCAGACAGTTCTGAGTATCATTTTTAAATGCTGCTTTGAAAAACAGCTTTTCTTCCTGTATGTAATGGAATTTATTTACCAGTGCCTCATACACGGTCTTTCCTTCTCCCATGTGGGCAAATGATTCTATCAAAATCTTATCAAAATACCAGTTGATCAGATCATATTTATCCTGAAAATTTCTGTAAAATGTCTGCCGTGTCACACCACACTCTTCCGTGATCTCCTTAACTGTGATTTTCTCCACCGGTGCTTTTTTCATGCAGGATTTCATGGCATCTGCAAGTCTGTATTTTACTTTTTCGCCCGATTTATGCCATTCTTCCGAATGCCGCACTTCTTTCAATTCATTTTTAGCCACTTCATTTTTAAGCATTTTTCCCATGACCTCACCTCCTGTTGTCCACTGGTCTGCATCCAAGCAATTCTTTCAGCTCTGTATGCGGATTTTTTGTATTTTTCTGATAAATATCCACGCAGTTTAATGCTGCTCCCCCATCCAAAAATGCAGGAAAAAGGAATCCACATTCTGGCTCTCCAGGTTCATATTCATTTTCTAACGGACAAATCACACAGATCAGATATTCATACACATTTTCTGATTCTCCCAGCCTTTCATGATCTTTTCCCTTTGCAGGAATATCATATCTGTCATGAAATACATAGATTGCATAAGAACTGTCCGTCTGATATTTTTCTCCAATCACTTCATAAAAAGTATCCATCAATGCATCATTTTTGAGGCCACAGTTTCTCATCCCTATCAGAAGCTGCCGCATAGGATTCACTGTCGCTTTTCCATTCTGATCTTTTTCAGATTCAAAACAGTATTCTTTCAGATTTTTATTGGTTTCAGAAAAAGGAACTGCTTTTGCCAGTGCAAGATTCTTCTCCCTTTCTGCCGGACTCAGATTCTGAAAATGAGTATTAAATGTTCCTTCACTAAATCCTTCTTCATCCATATAACTTCCTGCAATTCTGGTAATGGATGTTCTTTTTACTGTCATTCGCCTTGTCAATGCCAGCATATCTTCTCTGTTGATCATATTCTACAATTCCTTATTTTCTAAATGATATTTTTTCTTCTCAGTATACATGATATTATCTGCCTCTTTTAACATGGTAACTATGTCATTTTCATTCTCTCTCCATAAAACACCAATAGAAAAGTTCTCTTTTCTTTTTTCCATTTCCCTGCGAAGCTCATCTAATTTTTGAAAAAACTGTGCCTTAACAATCCCCGTCTCAATAATTACAAATTCGTCTCCACCAACCCGGAATGCATTTCCCGGGAAAATATTCTCCATTGCAGTTGCTGCCTTTCTTTTCTTTCTATACTATTAATAATAAAAGATGTCAGGGGCAAAAGGTCTAAGCCCACATGAGCTTGCACACTGGTGGTAGAATGACCTTGAGACCCGCCCCGATATGAGCATAAAAGTGGGGCGTAAGCACCATGATATGCGAATAGCGGGTAGGATTGTGGGGGTGCGTAGCACGAAACAATCCGTTGGCATCATTGTTGGGGGCTTTTGACCCCAACATCTTTTTATTATAGCATGTATTTTACTGAGTTGTCATGATGTTACTAATAGATCTATATCTTTTCCGCTTCTTTCTCATCATGTATTTTACTCCATATTATAACTGTATCGCAATGCAATTCATTCTTTTTAATGTGTAATGCAAACTACTGTGGAGGTGAATTACAATGCAGGACATAAAACAAAATCTTGCCGATGCAGTGCGAGAAGCTCGCACAAAACTCGGACTATCACAGGAACAATGTCCCTTGTAATCTGCTAGGTGGTCTATATTGAATTTTTCATAAACCGCTTCCAGCGTTTCCCCCTGTGTCTGTCCCTGCAACTCGGATAATTCTCCCACATAGTTATGATTTCCTTTCTTCTAAACGCAAAAATACCGCTCTGTAAATTCACAAGACGGTATCTGAAAACTAAAAAAGGTGTATGGATTTTAATATTTTCCATACACCTGTCTCTATGTTACTTTAAAATTTTTAATAACTGAATCAACTCATGTGGTTCATGACTGGCTGATTCCGATAATCTGCTGTCAAACTGCTGAAAACCTTTCCCTTGATAAAAAGACAGCAATTTTTCTTCATTTAATGTTTCGAGAAAAACTACCATACCACCAGCTAAATACTGTAACTGCTGTAACTGCTTAATTGCCAGTCCAAGCAATTCCTCCCCGGTAATTCGGTCATTTGCACCATTGTTATAGTTTTTGCCAAGCTGTGCTATCAAGTAAGCTGCCATATTATATGTATGATTCTGCTCATTCAGCTCACTTACTCTGGCTAGTTTTTTCTTTATTGTATTACTAAATGACTCTGCATTTACCGTTATTGGCTTTATGGTAATTGCAAAATATCCCACAAGTTCCGCATCTTCTGTTGAAAACACCAGATAGGTGACGGATTGCTGCTTTTTGGCAAATTCTATTGACTGTTCTTTTGCAAATCTTTCAACATCCGGATTTTTCTCACATGAAAACTCGGAAAGAACCTGTCGTAAATCGTCCTCTCCGAGTTCTTCATTGTTTCCATTCAAATACTCACGAATGTTGAAAACCGTGTATTTACTTACTTCCTGCATTCGCTTTCTTCCTTTTTTGCATAAATTTCGCTATATCTTTCGGATCTGTTAAAAAAGTAGCATTAACTTTAATGGAAGGTGTCTGATCGTTGGCAGATGCTTCAATCGCATCAGCAAACATCTCAACCTGCCTTTGACCTGATATAACAAAATTCTTAGTAATACTTGAAGTTGCCATATAAACACCTCCTTCATTAGTATGGCTTATCTTCGCTTAATCATACTTTTCTATTTTTATTGTATTCGGTAACTGCAAAATTTGCAATAACATAGTTGTGAATTTTTTTAAAATCAGCGAACCTCCTCTTTCTCCTTTACTTTTTCATGCTTATCCATTCCGGCTACTTTCTGCTTCATATTTTCCAGCCTTTCCTTTAATGACACCCTTGTCACTGGCTTATCCGTAACACTCTCCTTTGTCATGTAGTTATGTTATGAAATGTCAACGATGAAATATTATCTTGATTTTTAATCAGTTCCTCTTTTCTCTATTGTTTTCGTATAATAATATTGTAGCCTATTACTACCAATAATGGACTATGACTCTACATACAACAGAAAAAAGAGGTGATATAAATGGATATTCTCAATATTAATTGGAAACCGAATAACACATTGGAAATCTTACTTTCAACTGGTTCTGTTATTACCTTTACAGATGTTTCTTTTTCCAACCACTTAATTTTGTCTAATAATCCCACATTACTCGACAAAATTATACTTTCTAAGAAGCATACTCTCTAAGAAGGCATTAAGAAATTCATTTACTAAGTAACAAGGTAAGTAATTACAAATTTTTCTAAAACAAAAAAGACTCCTGAAACCTTAGATTATTTCTCTAAAGTTCCAAGAGTCTTAGTTTATGCTTGGACATTTAACTTGATTAAATACTCAAGTTAATTTCATATCACAGGACGGTTCTTTTTATCTGTACTCTGGTACAATTTGGGGGCTGATTTTCTAGTCAGTTAGCTATGTGTTTAGCTGTGTGTACTGGATAGAAGTTTTGCCCTAAAACTGGATAATTGGGTTTGCCCTGTGATATTACCAACAGTTTATTTCTTCTGGTTGATAGCTGCCTGTGCTGCTGCAAGACGAGCGATCGGTACACGGAATGGTGAGCAGGATACATAGTCAAGTCCAATGCTGTTGCAGAACTCTACAGAGCTTGGATCTCCACCATGCTCTCCACAGATACCAACGTGGAGTGTCGGGTTAACCGGTTTTCCGAGTTCGATAGCCATCTTCATGAGCTTACCAACACCAACCTGATCCAGTTTAGCGAATGGATCGTTCTCGAAGATCTTAGCGTCATAGTAAGCATCAAGGAACTTACCAGCGTCATCACGGGAGAATCCGTATGTCATCTGTGTAAGGTCGTTTGTTCCGAAGCAGAAGAAGTCAGCTTCTTTTGCGATATCGTCAGCTGTAAGAGCAGCTCTTGGGATCTCGATCATTGTACCAACCTCGTACTCAAGGTCGCTTCCAGCTGCTGCGATCTCAGCGTCAGCTGTCTCTACAACGAATTTCTTAACGTATTTAAGCTCTTTGATATCTCCAACAAGTGGGATCATGATCTCTGGTTTAACGTTCCAATCTGGATGAGCTTTCTTTACATTGATTGCTGCACGGATAACAGCACTTGTCTGCATCTTAGCAATCTCTGGATATGTAACTGCAAGACGGCATCCACGGTGTCCCATCATTGGGTTGAACTCGTGCAGGCTGTCGATAATAGCTTTGATCTGGTCAACTGTCTTGCCCTGAGCGTCAGCCAGTTTCTTGATGTCCTCTTCCTCTGTAGGAACGAACTCATGAAGCGGTGGGTCAAGGAAACGAATTGTAACCGGGTTACCTTCAAGAGCTTCATACAGTTTCTCGAAGTCTCCCTGCTGCTCCGGAAGGATCTTAGCAAGTGCTGCTTCTCTTTCTTCCACTGTCTCTGCACAGATCATCTCACGGAATGCGTCGATTCTGTTGCCTTCAAAGAACATATGCTCTGTACGGCAAAGTCCGATACCTTCTGCACCAAGCTCACGAGCTTTCTTAGCGTCAGCCGGTGTATCAGCATTTGTACGAACCTTCATAGTTCTGTACTTGTCAGCCCATCCCATGATTCTTCCGAACTCACCAGCGATTGTAGCGTCTACAGTCGGGATGATTCCGTCATAGATAGCACCTGTGGATCCATCAAGTGAGATTGAATCTCCCTCGTGGAATTCTTTTCCTGCAAGTGTAAATTTCTTATTAGCTTCGTCCATTGTGATGTCACCACAACCAGATACACAGCATGTACCCATTCCACGTGCAACTACGGCTGCATGGGATGTCATACCACCACGAACTGTCAGGATACCCTGAGCTGACTTCATACCTGTGATATCTTCTGGTGATGTCTCAAGACGAACAAGGATAACTTTCTCTCCTCTTGCAGCCCACTCTACAGCGTCATCAGCTGTGAATACGACTTTACCACAAGCAGCTCCTGGAGATGCTCCAAGTGCTTTAGCCATTGGTGTAGCAGCTTTCAGTGCTGCAGCGTCGAACTGTGGGTGAAGCAGAGTATCGAGGTTACGAGGGTCGATCATTGCAACAGCCTCTTCCTCTGTTCTCATTCCTTCATCTACAAGATCACAAGCGATCTTAAGAGCAGCCTGAGCTGTTCTCTTACCATTACGTGTCTGAAGCATATACAGTTTACCATGCTCTACAGTAAACTCCATATCCTGCATATCTCTGTAGTGCTTCTCCAGAGTATTGCATACTTCTTTAAACTGCTTGAATGCTTCCGGGAACTTCTGCTCCATCTCGGAAATGTGCATTGGTGTACGAACACCGGCAACAACGTCCTCGCCCTGTGCATTTGTCAGGAACTCTCCGAACAGACCGTTCTCTCCTGTAGCAGGGTCACGAGTGAAGGCAACACCTGTACCACAGTCATCTCCCATGTTACCGAATGCCATCATCTGTACGTTAACTGCTGTTCCCCATGAATACGGGATATCATTATCACGACGGTAAACGTTAGCTCTCGGGTTGTCCCATGAACGGAATACAGCCTTAACAGCCTCCATCAACTGCTCTTTCGGATCTGAAGGGAAGTCTGAACCGATCTTGGACTTGTACTCTGCCTTGAACTGCTCAGCCAGCTTCTTCAGGTCATCAGCGTCAAGATCAACGTCCTGCTTAACACCTTTTTCTTCTTTCATCTTGTCGATAAGTTCTTCAAAATACTTCTTACCAACTTCCATAACTACATCAGAGAACATCTGGATAAATCTTCTGTAGCAGTCCCAAGCCCAACGTGGGTTGCCTGAAGCTTCTGCCAGTGTCTCAACAACTTCTTCATTCAGTCCAAGGTTCAGGATCGTATCCATCATACCTGGCATGGAAGCTCTTGCTCCAGAACGAACGGAAACGAGAAGCGGATTCTGCTTGTCTCCGAATTTCTTTCCTGTGATGCCTTCCATTTTATCGATAGCTTCCATGATCTGACCCATAATTTCGTCGTTGATCTGTCTGCCATCCTCATAGTACTGTGTACAAGCCTCAGTTGTTACTGTGAATCCCTGTGGTACCGGGAGTCCCAGGTTTGTCATCTCTGCAAGGTTTGCGCCTTTTCCACCGAGAAGATTTCTCATGTCGGCGTTACCTTCAGTGAACATATAAACCCATTTTGCCATGTTCAATGACCTCCTAAAATAATTTTTTACAAATAAATTTACATTAATTCGCATATAATATTTTAATAGTTTTACATGGTTGAGTCAAGCGTTTTGTTCGTAATTATGTACAATCTTTACAATGCTTTTTTGTTCATTTATGCCTCATTCAGATTCGTTACTGCACACCATGTCGAATATTATAGCTTTTCTGTCTGATCTGTCCTTTATTTATGCTGTCAGGGTCAAAAGGTCTGAAACCACGTGTGCTTGCACACTGGTGGTAGAATGACCTTGAGACCCACCCCGATATGAGCATAAAAGTGGGGCGTAAGCGCCATGATATGCGAATAGCGGGTAGGATTGCGGGAGTGCGTAGCACGAAACAATCCGTTGGCATCATTGTTGGGGGCTTTTGACCCCAACATCTTATTTATTTATCATCGGCATATCCTTTTCTGCTTTGTCTGTCCCCGGCTCATTTATACTGCTCCGTCCCTCCTCCAGTTTCACACAGGGAAGATTCCAACGGTAATGTGCAGCTGCAAGCCGGATCAGCAACGTCACTGCTGTTCCGGTGATCAGGGACGGAATCTGCCCATACCGACGGTAAACCAGTACACTGCAGACCGCCCCGGCAATCGATGCACAGGCATAGACATGCTTTACGAAAATATAGGGTGGAACCCCTGCCATCATATCCCGCAGCAGACCACCTCCAACACCGGTCAGCGTTCCGAGGAAGCAGAGAAAAAACATATTTTTTTCATATCCTGCTCCCACACCCGTTGAAACCCCCATTGCCGTGAAAATCCCCAGTCCCAGTGAATCCATCAGAAAAATAATCTTTGTATACACTATCTGGTATCTGCTGTGGAGCAGCTTTTTATTCACATACAGCAATACAAACGGAATGACCGCAGACACCACTGCCGCCTCTACATAAACCGGTTTAGTAAAGGCTCCCGGTATCTGTCCGAGGAACACATCCCGCATCATTCCGCCACCGACTGCTGTTACAACTCCAAGCACGATCACTCCGAAAATATCCATCTGCTTCCGCATTCCGACCATAGCTCCCGAAACTGAAAATGCCACCGTTCCAATCAGCTCTATGATCAGTACGATCCATGTCTGTAGTTCCATAATACCTCCGGCACTATTCTGCTTTACATTTCTTCAATGAATGCCCTGTATCCTTTATATGCCTCATATACATCGGCTTTGCTCGTCACTTCCCATGGAGCATGCATGCTCAGCACGGCAACTCCGCTGTCAATGACTTCCATTCCGTAATTTGCCATGATATAGGCGATCGTTCCTCCACCGCCCGCATCTACTTTTCCAAGTTCTGCAAACTGATATGCCACCGCCTGTGCATCCATTGCATTTCTGATCTTTGCAAGATACTCTGCATTTGCATCATTCGATCCGCTCTTTCCACGTGATCCTGTAAATTTATTAAATACAAGACCTTTTCCGAAGAATGCCGCACTACGCTTTTCAAAGACTTCCGCATACATCGGATCATATGCTGCACTGACATCAGAAGAGAGCATTCTGGAATTCATCAGGGTTCTTCTGACTTTCAGTTCTGACTCACCTTCCGTCAGTGCCACCAGCTCTGCAACTGTATTTTCAAAGAAACGGGAATGCATACCTGTCGCACCAACGCTTCCGATCTCTTCTTTATCCACTAAAATACAGCAGGCTGTATGCTCCACGGCTTCTACATCCAGCATTGCAAAAAGAGATGTGAAAGCACACACACGGTCATCCTGTCCGTATGCAAGCACCATGCTGCGATCCAGACCACAATCACGTGCTTTTCCTGCCGGAACAATCTCCAGTTCTGCAGAAAGAAAATCTTCCTCTTCCATCTCATAATACTCTTTCAGCAGCTTCATTACATTTGCCTTGACAGCTTCTTTTTCTTTCTCTTCCAGACTCTCATCCTGTTCGATCGGACGACTTCCGATCAGCAGGTCCAGCTTTTCTCCTTCAACAACTGTGGACGCTTTCTTTTCCATCTGCTTTGCTGCAAGATGGATCAGCAGATCTGTAATAACGAAAACTGGATCATCTTCCTTTTCTCCAATGCTGACATTTACAACTGTTCCATCCTTTTTTGCGATCACTCCGTGCAGTGCCAGCGGAAGTGTAACCCACTGATACTTCTTAATTCCGCCATAATAATGTGTATCAAGATAAGCAAATTCATCATTTTCATAAAGTGGGTTCTGCTTTACATCAATGCGTGGGGAATCTATATGGGCTCCGAGAAGATTCATTCCCTCTTCCAGTGGCTTTGTTCCCATATGGAACATTGCGATGGTCTTGTCCATGCATACTGCGTATACCTTATCTCCTGCCTGTACTTTTTCACCGTTTCGGATGACCTCTTTCAGGTTCTTATACCCTTCTTTTTCAATTCTTTCAATCGTAAGACGTACACATTCCCGCTCTGTCTTTCCGGCATCCAGGCAGGCCTTATAATCCTCATTTACTGCCTCAAGACGGCTCAGTTCCTCTGCACTGTACTGACTCCATGCATTTTTTCTCTCCATTGAAATCTCCTCCTTATTTTCTTCTGATCTGTTTCCATCTGATCTGTATGGTACTGCTCTCTCCACAGATACTCACAAAATCTTCTCACATCTAAAAGAGTCTTTTTCTAACCGAAAAGCCGGTCATCTCTCGTATGAGATCTGATCCGGCTTTCCATAATTCCCCGAAAGACTGCACAACTTTCGTTCCGGAGAAAGGCAAATATTCTACCACTCAAATTTCTTTTCAAAATATGCTTTCAGATCTTCGATCTTCACTCTTTCCTGCTCCATCGTATCGCGGTCACGTACTGTAACTGCTCCGTCTTCTTCAGAATCAAAGTCATAAGTTACGCAGAATGGAGTACCGATCTCATCCTGACGACGGTAACGCTTACCGATATTTCCACGATCATCGAACTCGCAGTTATAATACTTACATAACTCAGTATATACCTTTTCTGCTCCTTCATTCAGCTTTTTGGAAAGTGGAAGGACACCGATCTTAACCGGAGCAAGTGCCGGATGGAAATGCAATACGGTACGCATATCCGGCTTCTCTTCTGTTCCGATGTTCTCTTCATCATAAGCACTGCACAGGAACGCAAGTACCATACGGTCTGCTCCCAGTGATGGTTCAATTACATATGGGATATATTTTTCTTTTGTCTCATCATCAAAGTATGTGAGATCCTGTCCTGATACATTCTGATGCTGCGTCAGGTCATAATCTGTACGGTCTGCAATTCCCCACAGCTCGCCCCATCCAAACGGGAAAAGGAACTCTACGTCTGTAGTTGCCTTACTGTAGAAAGAAAGCTCTTCCTTATCATGGTCACGATAACGCACTTCATCCTCTTTCAGGCCAAGAGATGACAGCCAGTTCAGGCAGAAATTCTTCCAGTAGTCAAACCACTCCAGATCTGTATCCGGTTTGCAGAAGAACTCCAGCTCCATCTGCTCAAACTCTCTGGTACGGAATGTAAAGTTACCCGGTGTGATCTCATTACGGAAAGACTTTCCGATCTGACCGATACCAAATGGAAGTTTCTTTCTGGATGTACGCTGTACATTCTTAAAGTTTACAAAGATCCCCTGTGCTGTCTCAGGACGAAGGTAAACTGTATTCTTTGCATCTTCTGTAACACCCTGGAATGTCTTGAACATCAGATTAAACTGACGGATATCTGTAAAATCATGCTTTCCACAGGTCGGGCATGGAATCTGATGTTCTTCAATAAATGAACTCATCTCTTCCTGAGACCATGCATCTACAGAACCTTCAATCTCAATTCCTTTTTCTGCACAGAAATCTTCGATGATCTTATCTGCACGGAAACGCTCATGACACTGCTTACAGTCCATCAGCGGATCACTGAATCCTCCAAGATGTCCGGATGCGATCCATGTCTGTGGATTCATAAGGATGGCACAGTCTACACCCACATTATACGCGTTCTCCTGAACGAATTTCTTCCACCAGGCCTTTTTTACATTATTCTTAAGCTCTACACCGAGATTTCCATAATCCCATGTATTCGCAAGTCCACCGTAGATCTCTGAACCCGGATATACAAATCCTCTCGATTTCGCAAGTGCTACGATCTTGTCCATTGTCTTTTCAACCATTTTATGTTCCTCGCATTCTTTTTCATTTTCCATCATTTGATACACGCTGAAACGCCCACCGCATCAATGTTTTCTATTGTAGCGGTTTACGGACTATTTTGCAAGACCTCTTACAGCAACGTTTCCAGAATTTCCAGCGACTTAAACTTCCGATCCACGTAAAGTCCCATAAGCCGTTCTGTCACTTTTGAAAGCTGCTGCAAAATCTCCGGCTTCACGTTAAAGGTATACAAATGTTCTACTTTACTGCTTTCTATGTATTGCATGCTATATAATGTGGAAGAAGCCAGTCTGATACCGTCCCGCACTTCACCGGCACATGTTTCACAGACCAGTCCTCCTCTGCCGGCACTGAAGACTGCTGTTTCTGCCTTATTCCCACAATTCACGCACTGAAAGACCTGCGGTCCCTGTCCGTTGATCGTCAGGATCTTCAGTTCATAAATGCACCGGATCAGGGCATCCGGAATATGCGGATTCGTCAACGCCCGCATCGTCTGATACAAAAGCTTCAGCATCTCGAGTTCGTCGTTAAATTCTCTCGCATAATAATTCGCAACCTCAAGAAAATAAAAACCATAATACGCTCCCAGCACATCCTCCCGGAGTTCCGAAAAATAATTGATCACCTTTGCCGACTGGATCGTATAAGAACTTCTTCCCTCATACATGGTAAATTCACCGAATGTAAACGGGTTCACTACTCCGACAAGCGGACTGTTCGGTCTTCTCGAGCCTTTGGCAAATGCCGATACTTTTCCCTGTTCTTTTGTAAGCAAAACGACCCGGCGGTCATATTCCCCCACCGGAGTCGTCGAAAGCACCATCCCTGTCAATACGATCTGGTTCACGTTGTTCCTTCTTTCTGCCGTCATCTTCCCATTCTGAAGACTGACCGTCTGCAATACAATTTTTATAACTAAGATAATCCTTGATCTTTCCGCTGTGCAGAAACTGATCCCAGTACATTTTCTCCATCAGGCCACCTCATCCTAAGTCTGCTTCTTTCTCTGGAATTAGGTTCCCCGGATTGACTTCATTTTATCATAGTGTGCATAAATAGGCAAACATTCCCATCCCTCATTGACATTTATCGCTTCCTTTTTTATAATCATCTGCGGAGATAGTATCTGTCGATACAGAACTATACTCTGACTGAATCACTGAAATCTCATCTGAAACCAGAGATCATTGCAAAAGTGCAAGAGCTTATATTTTTAGGAAATAAGACTCAGAACCTTCGAAAAAGTCTAACATTCTATTTTATCAAAGATTTTTTCATCATTGGAAACTGAAGTCTTTCCAGAAGGAAAGGATAAAAAATGACAATTGAAATGTTAAAAGGAAAGATCCACCGGGCAACTGTCATTCAGGCAGAACTGGATTATGTCGGAAGCATCACGGTAGATGAAGAACTGCTTGAGGCAGCCGGTATTCTGGAATATGAAAAAGTCCAGATCGTCGATGTCAATAATGGCAGTCGTTTTGAAACATACACGATCAGCGGAGAACGCGGGAGCGGCATGATCTGTCTGAACGGTGCTGCTGCACGTTGTGTCAGCACAGGTGATAAGATCATCATTATGGCATATGGACAGTATTCATCCGAAGAAGCTGCATCACATAAACCTGCGGTTGTATTCGTAGATGAAAAGAATCAGATCAGCCGCGTGACGAACTACGAACGCCACGGGCTTCTCAAAGATATGGACACATAAAAAGTTCCACTATCATCCAAATAGTTTTCCGAGACAACAGTGACTTCAGAAAAGAGCCTATCTCCGAATCTTAAAAAGAGGAGAAAAAACATGCAGGTAACAACAACTATCAATGAAACGAAAGAACTGATTAAGAAATGGAAGAAAGACGGAAAATCTATCGGACTCGTCCCGACAATGGGCTTTCTGCACGAAGGTCATGCAAGCCTGATCCAGAAATGCCGGGAGGAAAATGATATCGTCGTTGTGTCCGACTTTGTAAATCCGACGCAGTTCGGACCAAATGAAGATCTTGAGGCATATCCGAGAGATTTTGAACGGGACAGCCAGCTTTGCGAACGGATCGGTGCAGATCTTATTTTCTGTCCGTCACCGGAAGAAATGTACCATGACCCACACGCATTTGTCAGCATTGATCTGCTTTCCGAAACGCTTTGTGGAAAGACAAGGCCCATTCATTTCAAAGGCGTATGCACCGTTGTGTCAAAACTTTTCAACATCGTGACACCGGATCGTGCTTACTTCGGACAGAAGGATGCCCAGCAGCTTGCGATCATCCGCAAGATGGTACTGGATCTGAATTTTGATATCGAGATCATCGGATGCCCGATCATCCGGGAGGAAGACGGACTTGCGAAATCTTCCAGAAATACTTATTTAAATACTCAGGAAAGATCTGCCGCACTCTGCCTCTCAAGAGCAGTCAGGACAGGGCAGCAGATCATTCAGACAGGCATGGACGCAGAACAGGTACTGGCTGCCATGCGTGCTGTAATTGAAGCAGAACCACTGGCAAAGATTGATTATATTTCCATGGTAGATGCACTGACAATGCAGCCGGTAGAGCGTGTTGACCGGAATGTGCTTGTAGCAATGGCTGTCTACATCGGGAAGACCCGGCTGATCGATAATTTTAGCTACGAGGTTTCATTATGAGCAGACTCTTACATACACTTGAAAAAATTGCATCCCTGCTCACAAAATATATCGGACTGATCATTATCTGCTTTTCCGTTCTTGCCTTTTTCTGGCGTGACGGATTTGCGTGGACGACCACTTATACTTCTGTATTTTTGGGTGTTGCCATGTTCGGCATGGGGCTGACTATTCATATGGGAGATTTTAAAGTTGTCTTTACCAGACCGAAAGAAGTGATCCTTGGTTTTATTGCTCAATATACACTTATGCCGGTCATTGCCTGGCTTCTCGCAACGGCATTTCACCTTCCGGCTGATCTTGCACTGGGAGTGATCCTGGTTGGCTGCTGCCCGGGTGGAACTGCAAGTAATGTCATCACTTATATTGCCGGTGGTGATGTTGCTCTCTCAGTCGGGATGACCATTGCCTCCACGCTTGCCGCACCGCTGATGACACCGCTGCTGGTATACCTTCTTGCCGGTGCATGGGTGGAAGTTTCCTTCTTCAGTATGGTAATTTCGGTGGTAAAGGTCGTTCTGATCCCGGTACTCCTGGGCATTTTTCTGCGATGGATCATCGGCAGGCAGATTGAAAAAATTTCCGGCATTCTGCCTCTTATTTCCGTTGTATCGATCGTCATGATCATCAGCGGCATCGTAGCTGTCAATGCAGAAAAGATCCTGACATCCGGTTTTGCGGTTCTCGGAATTGTAATGCTTCACAATCTTGCAGGCATGGGGCTTGGACTTGGAGCTTCCAGACTTTTTCGTGTGGAATATACAAAAGCTACTGCCATTGCGATCGAAGTCGGGATGCAGAACAGCGGTCTTGCGATCACACTTGCCACTGCCAATTTTGCAGCCAATCCATTTGCAACGCTCCCGGGAGCAATCTTCAGCGTATGGCATAATATTTCCGGATCTGTTTTCGCAAGTATACGTCGTAACGGATATCACCAGGAAAACGCCCCGGAAACTCGGAGCGTCTTAAGCGAAACTTCTTCATAAATATAGAACCTGGTTTTTCACACCCCCGCTGTATTTGCAAAGAGTTTTTCACCAAATTCACCCCTGCTCTGTGGAATTTCTGTCTTTTCCACAAAGCAGGGGTGTTTACATCGAATCATTCACCAATATTCTGATCGGTGCGTTTTGCCCTCAATGGTTTCATTCAAACCGCAGATGTCCGACTTTTTCTTTCGCTGTCAGACGCTCTTCCTCTTCTTCCGGGATCGACACATACATTTTGAATATCTTCTTTTCACGATCGGGATCAAATTGCGGATCGATAATACGTTCCTTCATTGACTGAGATCGGATTGGATACACCGTTCGTTCCAGTAGTCAACGTACCTACTTTTGTAGTACAGGCCGAGTTGGAATATACCCCATAGACTGCATTTCCAAGACTGTAGCAGCTATTATTGTCCGTCATTGCTGTATTAGCCGATGTCTTGGTCAGATACATGGTTCCGGTTGGTGCGTACGTCCAATATCCTAAATGCTGGGTATTTGAACCCGTACTTACCGCATAGGCTTTAAAGGAAGATGGTACGGAAGCCTTATGTGCTTCGACAAAGTTATAAAAAGCTGTAAATCCGGTACTCTGTGCATTTCCACTGGTTGCACTTGAAAACGGAGACTGTCCACTGTAGTAGTAGCTGCTCAGTGTGGCCGTGACCAGAACGGCCTGAGAGGTGCTGCTGAAATTATACTGTGCTGCAGCCGGTCCAGTGTAGCCATAATACATGGCAGCTTTTACTCCGGAATTTGTAATCTCGGTTGGTGTTCCCGTTGCCGTCCCTGCTGGTGGGGTTGTCTTTGCGTACTCCAAGCAAAAGGCCAGCTTTCCGTCTACCGCAAACTCTGCAGAGGAAATATTGTTGTAAGTAATTTTGTTATAAAGAGTTACGGCTCTTGACATTTTAGGATTCGTAATACTGTTGCGAATCAATGGCACTACACCACTTTCTGTTAATTCCAGATCACTCTTTCCGGCAAAGTAGCCATCATCCAGCCATCCCTCTTCATCCAGCCAGTCTTCCATGCCTAATGCCTTTGCAAGCTGTAACCGTTGTTGGTATTCCTTCTCATCCGGAAGTTCCCATTCTTCTGTCTGCGTTACCTCCTGCTTTGGTTCTTCCGTTTCTTCGGCAGCCTGCTCTTTTTCTTTCAGGATTACCTGCAGCAAGCTGTCTTTTTCCGGCATAGAAAAGGTAACGGTTCCATCTGCAAGATCCATCTGCTCTTCATTGACACGGACTTCCTTTATTTCCTTTCCGTCCGCAGGAACAACGCTTGCTACTACCTCACTTCGCACTTCAATCTGATAAGTTGATGCAGTCTTCTGCTCAACATGATCACCTTTTACGGTTACTGTACTATCTTCTGCATCTACGGTCAGAAGATAGGTACTTTTTGCTTCTTCCGGCTGTTGATCTGCCGTAGTTTCTTCGGCAAAACCAGTCACATTACTGGTCAGAATCAATATCGCTGCCAGGAAGAAAGCGGTTAGTCTTTTTCCTACTTTCATGACTTTTTCCTTTCTTTTTTGTATTTAGGGTATGAAAAAAAGACTCTGCATCTGCAAAGTCTTTCCCTAGCTTATTTCTCTATTTTCTTTTCTGCTTTTTTATTTTGTCGCTCCACATCCACTACATTTATATCCAGTAGTAACAGTCTCTGTCCATGCTGCGGAATCCTGCACCCATTTCTGTTCATTATGACCAGTGGCTTCGTGATGGACTGTTCCAGTCTTTACATCATCCACATAATATCCTTGATGACAACCTTCATCAGTATGTTGCAGCCATGCCTCAACTGAATCAAACACTGCTCCACAATTACAGATCACCTTTGTTGCATAAACATCTTCATCCCAAGCTGCGGAATCTTCCACCCACTTATTTTCGTAGTGTCCGGTTGCTTCATGGTAGACATTTTTCGTCTGGGCTACCCAGGTATGCGTATGCTGCGGCTTGCTGCTATTGGAAGAACTGGAGTTATTTGCTTTTGTCTCTGTCTTCTTCGTGCTGGAACTGCTGGATGACTTACTGGAGGAAGCTTTCGCTTCATCTTTTTTGGTTGTAGCCGTAGCGGATGCAGTACCGGTTTTCTTGGTATCATCCTTTTTTTCTGTCTTTTCTTCTTTTTTTGCCTCTTCTTTGGTCTCCGTTTTTTCTTCAGAGACATCCTCTTTCGCAGCATCCTCTTTTTTTACTTCTGTATCAGAACTTTTTTCCTCTGTTACAGTGTCTTTTTTTTCATCTGTTACAGATGCTTCCTGTTCCTTCTGATCTGATCCATTTCTTGAACCGCTGAATGCGACCCCACAGCCGATCAGGACCAGGACAAGAAGAAAAATCCCTGCCAATCCGATGGTTGCTACCTTCTTATGTTCCTTGAACCATTTCATAGTCTTTCCCCCTCTTTTTTAAAGTATGAGTCCCGTTAATTAGAGTATAGTAAATTTCTGGCAAAAAGCAAGCTTACATTTTCTCAAAGACCACACATTGTAAAATGCAATCCTGCTCCTTTACAATCTGCTACAGTTTTTCTATCGCAGTACCTGCAACTGCGTTGAGATCCAAGGGTGCTATAAATAGCACCTATTTTGGTATCATAATTAATTGTGATACCATTATGAAGTCTCCAATTCTCTATTCAGTTTTGAATCGATGGTTGGAAATTAATAGAGCAGCCGTTTGGCTGCTCCGGATACAAAAGAAAAATGTTCGCAACCATCATTTTTCAATGTAATGTGAAAAATGTGGGAGTAACATTTTCTGTGCCGTGGTTACGGCACAGGATGAAAAAGGGATAAAAAAGTATACTTTTTTGTTCCAGGAAAAAAATTAAATATTTTCAATGTTTTTTGCTGAAAAATGATAACTTTTAAAGAAATACTTGAAAATATAGCTCAAGTATGATCCCATCTTTGACAGTTGGAAAGATAAAAATGGCTACAAACCCAGTAAACATGGGCTCTGTAGCCGTTTTTTATTTCGTAACGATATGTGCTATATTATGATTTTTTTGATTTAATCTGTTTCGTTTCTTTAATGATTGTTCGCATGGAGGCTTTTGTAATGAATTCATAATCCGTTCTAAAGCCGAATGTTTTGTGCAGAGAATCCGTTAATTCTGTTCTTGTGTAGGAAGGAATATAACCACTTGCTGTATTTAGTAGTGTCATTTGCATAGAACGTAATGTCCCAAGTATCTGACTGACCGTATAAGCATCTCCAAGTTTCTTTTCTAATAACCGATAAAGAAGAAGACTGATATAGCAAGTCATGAAATGAGCTTTTATTCGCTCCTCTCTTCGTACATAGACTGGTCTAGCTTCAAATTCGGTTTTCATAATTCTAAAGTTTTCTTCTATTTCCCAACGCTGTTTGTTAATCCGTATGATTTCAGAGACATCACCTTCCAGATTTGTAATAACAGCATAAAAACCATCATACATTTCTTCTTTTTGAATCTGTTCTTCATCGATATTGTATACTTGTTTATTAGCGATTTCCCCATCTGGCGTCACAGAAGTCTTCTTTACAAAACGCATTGGATCATTCTGATTTTTTCCTTTTCGTTTACGCCCAGGTGTGTTGATGATCTTTTCAGCATGTTCGATTTGGCGGTCACGAATTCTTCTTTGGTATGCTTTATATTTTGGAGAATAAGTAACAATCAGAGTTTCATCCATGTTTCCTGTAACCACGGGAACTTCTTTGTAATAAACAGTGTTATAAACTTCTTCATCAGTTTCATCAAGTGTACGCAGATCTATGAATTTTGTGCTACCGACTTTACGAAACTGCGTAGGGTTCAGAGCAATCTCACGATCTTCTTTCTTCATCTTTTTAAGAGAATGAGTGATGATGTATGCCCGGTTTCCAAGACTGTTAAATCTTCTGTTCGCAGCACTTCCAAGTCCGGAATCAGAACAATAGATGAATTCACTGCAGTTAAAGTCCTGGAGAATTTTTGATTCTAAAGGCTTTAAAGTTGTCTGTTCATTTTGATTTCCTGGATAAACATCAAAAGCAAGAGGAATACCATCAGCATCCATAAATAATCCCATAGTTACAATTGGATTCGGACGGTTTTCCTTACTTTTACCATAACGCTTAGAATCGCTTTCCTCTTCAATTTCGAAATAGTAGTTTGTGCAATCGTAATAGAGGATACGATTATTTCTTGGATAAAGGAAATTAGAATTCTTGTAAAGTTCACTTTGAATAAAATCCGATTCTTCTGCAATCACAGAAAGAGAGCGGTAAACATCCTGCAGACTGTATTTAGGTGGCTCTAACAGTGTTTGACAATAGTCATAGCTAGCCAGCTTGCTAGAAGGCGATAGGATTCGTGCATAAACTAAATCAGTCAGGATTGCTTGTAGATTATATTTATATTTGTGGCGTTCTTTGATTGTTCTACAAATCTTATCTATACGAAGTTGTGTACAAAGTTCTTGTAAAAAGAGATACCCAACATTGAAAGAACGGCGTTCATTCATCGGAATGCAAGCAGCTTTTGAAAACTCTACAGAAATCTTTCCAGTAGCTTCTTTATAGAGCTTTGTTTCTTTATCAGCCTGCTCTCTTGCCCATGCCATCATCTTATCTCTGTCACCATCGAATTGTTCTAAAAGTGTGTTATATTTTCCAAGTTTTTTATAAATACGAGATGAGGACTTACCATTTTCCTTGCGAAAAGAATGATAAATATACACATCTTTATTGTTTTCACTACCTGTAAGTGCAATATACATGATTAGAAAAAACTCCTTTTCTTTTATTATAACACACTATTACAAACAAGTACATATAAAAACGGAAAATTTGACATAAAAAAAGCAGGTTTTATAAGGCCTGCAAGGTATTTTTCTAATATTCAACTGTCAAACTCCCGCGTTTGGCTGCTCCGGATATAGAAGAAAAATGTTCGCAACCATCATTTTTCAATGTAATGTGAAAAACGTGGGAGTAACATTTTCTGTGCCGGGTTTACGGCACAGGATGAAAAAGGGATAAAAAAGTATACTTTTTTGTTCCCTGAAAAAAATTAAATATTTTCAATGTTTTTTACTGAAAAATGATAACTTTTAAAGAAATACTTGAAAATATAGCTCAAGTATGATAGAAAAAAGAAGGACAAAAAAGTATACTCTTCTGTCCTTCGGTATCAGTGTATCTTAGATTGTCATATATTTCAAGATATTTTTTTCTTTACTGTTATGTATGTTACTGTCAAGTAATCGTTGGCAACTTTCTTTTTGATTTATCTTTTTGTTGAAATAGTCCTGTTTCTACACTAATTTCTAATATCCAGCCATGTGTAGCAATCGCTTTCTCTCCCCCTGTATCTTTCCGTCCAGTCCGACCACATGACCCATCACCGGATATTCGTATCCTTTTTCTTCTTTCTTCGGTGCTTTCGCCGACATCAGGATCTCTCCATATAATTCTTCTACTTTTTCTTCTTCAAATACTGGGCTTCTCAGACGTTCCGTTACTTCATACAGTTTCCCACTGCATTTCTTCGCCAGAATTTTTGCCAGATGATTCCCACCCCTCCGGCTCCAACTCCTGTGCCCGTGTTTCATCCGCTTTGCAATTACACTCCACACATGGTTCTCCATTGTTCCCATGTTCCGGTATTCCAGCCCTTCTGGTGGTTCCGGCAGGTCAAGTCCCTGCGACTGGTATGGCAGGAGCCCTTCCCGGTTATTCTCGTAATACCGGATCAGTTCTTCCACGTCCTGAATCTCATCATCGTCACTCAGACTGTTCCGGTAAATCTCCAGATACCGGAATACTTCTTCGATCTCTTCTTCCCTCAGAAGTTCTAAAACAGCTTCCCGCGCTGTCCTTTCATGGATCTTTTCTTTTACCGCTTTGTTCCGATGGAACGGGTCTAACTGGAAGCACGTACTCTTATCTTTTACTTTCTTAATCCACGATGCCCCCTCTGCATTTAAGATCCTCTGGCTTACTTCATCCAGATTGAACTCCTGTGCGATCACTGCCTCCCGGTATTCCTGGAATTCTTTTGCTTTTGAAAAACCAGCAACTACTACTTTATTTTCCAGGGCATAACGCTCCGGACCGGTTTTTCTCCAGCCATCATAAGCGATCCCTATCTTGATCTCTGCCTTATCCTGCTTTTCCTTTTTTCTGTCTTTGCCCTGCAGTTTGATATAAACTCCATCTGCTTCTTCAAACAGGACAGGAACTTCTTTTTCCCCTTTTACATGACCTTTCTTATATTCTTCTGTCAGCGTTGCTTCTTCATTGTAGACCTTTTCCCCTAACGCCTGGATGACGTTCCATACTCCCATTGCACTGATGGTCTGTCCTGTCATCTCGCTGACTTTCGTGGCACATTCCCTGTAAGACAGCTCCGTGATCCCTTTTACCAGCAATTCTGCCATGTTTGTTGAAATCAGCCCCACATGGTCCAGTTCCAGTGTTTCATCCAAAAGATACACAAAACGTTTGGTGCCATCTTCCTCTATTACCTCATAGACCATTCTCTGATAAGTCACTTCACCATACACGGTTTTTACGGTTGTCTGTCTGGCACCTTTATTCCGGTACTTCTTCTTGTCCCTGTCCTCCATCAGCATCCGGTCATACCGTTCCAGGAATTCTTTTGTGAACTCTCTTCCGATCTGGCAGACCCATGCATAAATATTTTTCTCTAACTCCTTGAATGTTACACCATTTTCCTTTATCATTGAATTCATCATACAGACTCCTTATGTTTTTTCTCGTCAATTAAACAATAAGATAAATCTGTATGATTGGGAAGAGGTTTCGATCTCTTCCCTTTATTTTTGCCAATGATAATTATACTCTAAGTTTAAGGGGAGTTTTTTTACAGCCTCCTCACATTTTTAATAACGGAAATTTTCATATTTGCATAACAGGAACGGTAGTATAAAAGAACTGTTTTAAAGAAAAAAATCCCCGCTTTGCTAAAGCGGGTTAGAGCGGTTTCTTTAATTCAGAAAAGCCTGCGGACTTTCCTCTTTTTTCTCCCTGAGACGGGCAGGGAAAAGGAGATTCGGAATGGATCGGAAAAGGGTGGGAATGGTACACGAAAAAGGAAGATTTCCCTTTGAAAGAAAATTTTTGTTCTGATCTCCTTTTCACATGGTATCAAAATTAATTTTGATACCATGTGAAAAAAGGGACGATTCCGAAGAATCATCCCTTCCAACTAATTTGCCTAATTTTCAACTTTCAATGATTTTACCCGATCAAATTCTTTTGTATTATTTGTAACAACCGTATATCCTAATGACTGTGCATGACCGGCAATCATCATGTCCAATGGACCGATTGGTGTTCCTGCTTTTTCTAAATCAGCCCGGATCTTTCCATAACTTTCCGCAGCCAAACTGTCAAAATCCAGAATCTCAATGTTGGCCAGTAATAAGTCAGATTTTTTAAATGTCAAGAGTGTTCACCACTCAAATTGTTCTCCCTTATTAATATCTAAGCTCTTTTTTAGGGAAATATCCAACTGTGTAATTCTGCTAATAGCTTCTTCCTGAGCTTTTCCTATAATATGCACAATACTGGATGTATCTTTATTTCTATCATAAATCCGGAATGCCTGCCTATATTTTCCTTTAGCACTAAATGTAACAGGGAGTAACCCATTATTAATCAACTGCTGATTCAAAATCATACGTCCAACCCTTCCATTCCCATCTTTGAAAGGATGAATCCGTTCAAATTGAATATGAGTCAATGCTATCTTTTCTAAACTTTCTTTTACTGAAGTTCCTTCAAAATTAGCACTTTTCAAAAACGTATCCATCAATTCTGGAACGTTATCTGCATTTGGTGAATAGTAAACAGCTTCTACTAAATTCCCTATATATACCGATCCTGTTCTATAGTTTCCATCCGTTTCTATAATTTCCCCATTTGCTTCTTTGATCCAAGCTTCTGTAATCTCTCTTTTTTGCAATGGAAGCATTTCCTTTTTAATTGCTTTATACAAATTTTTCGCTTCCTGATATTCCGTGTATGTATGACCCGATCTTACTTCATCATAATCAATCAAACAGATTGTTTCATCAAGAGACAGCGTGTTTCCTTCCAAAGCATTACTGGACCAGCAAAAGCGATAAGCAAAATCCTTAATAAATGGCTTCATAATTACTGGCTGTTCTTTTGCAGCTTTTATCAGTTCTAATTTTTTTTCTATATTTTCATATAATTTTTCATTATCAATTAATGCCATATATTCATTTTTTCCCTTTCAAATATTTCTTTTTATAGCTCTGCAGCGTTCCTTTTGATATATTAAGACTTTCTGCAAATTCCTTATCCGTTACATTCTTTCCCTTCTGATCCCACTTATTCAGAAATTCTTCCTGAGTCATTTTGACTGGTCTTCCCAGTTTATCCCATTCTCCTCTTGCTTTCAGGGCTTCGTATCCTTCCCTCTGCCTCTTCTCACGTTTCTCCATCTCAAACTCGGCACAAGCTGCAAATACTTCCAATAGCAGATTATTAATCATATCCATCTTGACACTCCCCACAGCTAAAGCAGGGGGATTCTTGCTTCAACCACTACTGCATTGTCTGATACCATTCGGTATCTCAATGTCTTACACAGTGTCCACAAGCTAGATTATACTGTTCCCGTATGCCCTACGGTGCAGTTCATAGGTTCTATTGTTTTATGTTTACTATGCTGACTGCATTTGCAGTCCTTTATCCAGTATGTTGATACTTGCGTTGGTATCCCTATCATGCTTTGTATGGCACTCCGGACACTCCCATTTACGGATTGCAAGATTCTTTACAAGTGGATTTTTAAATCCACAACAGGAACATGTTTGGCTGCTTGGGTACATTGTAGGCACTTTTACAATGTCATTCCCATACCAAATAGATTTATAGGACAACATATCAAAAAACTTAGACCACGATGCAGAACCTATATGCTGTGCTAATTTGTGATTACGCATCATATTTTTTACTTTTAAATCCTCTATGCAGATCGTTTGGTTTTCTCGAATCAGCATAGTGGATTGTTTTTGTAAAAAATCGTTTCTCTGATTCGTAATCTTTTCATGTACTAAGGCAACCTTAACACGCTGTTTATTGCGATTGGTTGAACCTTTTTCTTTGCGTGACAATTTCCGTTGTTCACGTATGAGCTTACGCATTGATTTTTCAAGGTATTTCGGGTTGTATACTACATTTCCGTTACTGTCGGAATAGAACTCTTTAATCCCCACATCAATGCCAATCTTACCACCTTTATTACTCATTGGCTGTGGTTCAAATTTCACATTCAGAACAGCAAAATATTTATTCGTCGGTGTACGCTCAATGGTTACGTTATTGATTTTCTCCACCCCCATAGTTTGACGGATTTTCACAAATCCTGACTTGGGAAGTTTTATATATTTTCCCACAATGCGAATGTTATCGCCCTGATTGATTGTTCTGTAGGACTGGTGGTGATTCTGTTTACTTTTAAATGTCGGATGGGATGCACGTTTCTGAAAGAAGTTTACAAAACCTCTGTCAAGGTCACGCAAGGACTGTTGTAAAGCAATAGAATCTACCGCTTTAAGAAATGCAAAATCATCACTTTTCTTTAAGTCTGTCAGCATTGCAGAAGTCTGTGAATAGCCAATTTTATTGCCATTCTGATAGGCTTCATTACGCATAGCAAGACCTTTGTTGTAGATTAATCTGCAACAACCTAACGTCTGATTGATGATAGTTTGCTGTTCCTTATTCGGATAGATTCTAAATTTAACACCTTTTTGCATTATCCTAATTTATCCTTTTGTCTTTGCGATGTTTTCTGATTTTCGATATATTGCTTGATTACATCAAGCGGAGCACCACCAACAGTTGATACAAAATAGCTGTTTGTCCACAGTGATGGTATTTTTGTTTTCAATGACGGATATTCACTTCTCAAAACTTTGGAAGTATATCCTTTTAATGATTTAACTGCTTTGTGAATACCAAACTGAGGGGCTACTTCCATGAGTATGTGTACATGGTCCGGCATGATTTCCATTTCCATGATGTCTACAGAAATATTTGCAGCATATTCAAGGAGAAGTTCCTTTAATCTGGTATCTATTCCATTTGTTAAGATTTTGCGTCTATACTTAGGACACCAAACAACATGGTATTTACAAGAATAGATTACATTGTTATTGGATTTATATGTAATATTCATATATGTATTATATGCCATTTTTAAATCTATTACGAGGATATTTTGTTCCATCTTCAATTACTTGCGTAAATTCGATGGAAGTGTCTTATATCCCCATAGCTAAAGCAAGGGGTTTTACGACACGCTGGATAATCCTGCATATCCGCCACCTCATACTGAGGTGCCTTTGCTGACTCTCCTGCCTCGATCACTTCGGTCTTTCCACTTTCTGTATAAGTGATCGTTGCCTTTGCCGCTCTTGGATAATCATAGATTTCGATAAATCCTTTTTCGCCTGCCACTACGCCACGCTTTGGCTGTTTTGCACGCATTGTCAGTGCCATGACTGCCATCTCTCCATCCGGGTTTTTCAGAAGGATTTCGCTTGTCTCATCTACTCCGGTCTCAAAATAATTGGCTGTCGTCAGTACAACGTCCGGCTTGCTCTTCATAAAATATCTTGCGAAAGAAGTCGCATACACTCCGATATCAAGCAATGCTCCGCCTGCCAGTTCTTTTGAAAAGAAACGGTTCTTTACATCATATTCCTTGCAGCTTCCCAAATTGACCTGTACCATTTTCACATCACCGATCGCGCCTTCTGCAATCTTCTTTTTCAGTTCTTTATACAATGGCATATGAAGCAAGGTCATTCCGTCACAGATCACAAGCCCTTTCTCCTGTGCGATTGCCACGCACTCTTCCAGTTGTCTGCTGTTGACCGTGATTGATTTTTCACAGAAAACATGCTTTCCGCTGACCATCTCGATAAGAAGTTTTTTAGCTCCACAGCGTATTCACTCAACAATGCAAATTTATCCAACTACAGCCAGTATCTGGCTGATTCCATCAACCGATTCTCTCAGTACTGCTGCGATTGCATCCAAAGAATAGCCAAGCTTTTGCATTTGAAAGGCAACTTCCTTTTTGTGGGAGGCTTCGCCCTCCGCAATTCCCGATCGTCTGCCCTGTTCCATACCATCCTGAACGCCATCATTATAAATGTCTTCCAGTGCTTTACACATATCCAGTTCCTCCCTTTCGTTCTTTTCTACGTTTATCTCCATAAGCTGCCGGGAATTTAAGAATGCTCCAAGTGCATGATAAGTCTCCAAATCCAGCTTTTGGAAATAGTCTTTATGATTTGCCACATATGTACGCAATGCGTATTTATCCTGACTATATTGTAGCATACCGAAGATGATTTGTAAATCACTTTGAAAAGATTCTAAATTTTTCAGTCTTCTGACATCGACGAGGTTAATGTGATAATTGGGAAGATACTTTTTCATCAGTTCCGCATGCTTCTTTTCTGTCCCAAGATCGAACATCTGATGCAGTTCCAAAGGTCCATCCCACTCCTCTGTCCCATAATAGAAGATCAAAGTAATCACCGGGATGAGTTTATCATTCTTTTGAAACCGGGAAAGAAATTCAGCCGAAGAAAGACGGGGCGGACGTTCTTTCCATTTGACCCGCACCTGTTCTGCGTATTCCATGCTGTCATAGAGCATTACTTTCAACGGTGCAGCGTAATGAATGGCAGTCTGTGATTCCACCGCCAGCAGCATCAGCAGAGCCTGATCCTGCCAGTTCATGATGATATCGCGGTATTGCTTTTTTACAACATTTTTCCCCTGAGTGTCCTGAAGACTGACTGCGGTTGTCTCCGGGCTGGGGTAAAGGTTCTCCGGCAGGATTACGGCTTTTCCCTGAAATAAAATGGCGTTGAACAGATCTGCGAACCGTTTCGTATCCTTAAGCCAAAGATTAACATTTACATCTGCTTGTCCCATAGGCAAGTCCTCCTTAATAAAAATATAATCGTTATCATCAAAATGAAAATCTCTGACCGAAATGGTCTTGAAATATGAAATGCTCTCCATACTGGACATCAGACATAGAAAATGGGAATTGGATCTGTCTGAGATTTTGATGTGAAATGAGTATAAGATAGTGTAAGAAAAAAATCAATTAAAAGAGTTTAAAGTTTGTATGAAATAAGTATAAAATTTGTAGTTGTTGGGGAGAAAATATCTCGGCAGTAGAAAGTATCTGATGAAAAAACGTTCATATCCGCCCTTGTTGTTGCATCGCAGTGCAGGACCCGCTTTACCTCAGCCCGTTGACAACTTGTAACAGGAACGTGGAAACACTCGTGCAGAGGCACTCCTGTTTACGTTCCTTAACAAGTTGGGCAAAGTGTCTTCGGAACGCTCCCTGTCAATGCACTGCTCACGCAACAGCAAGGGCGGATATTGGATTTTTCAAATCAGAATGCTTTTCTCGCACCGGGACATTTTTTCTCAACAAACACGAAATTTCAAATAAGAAGTAGAAAGCCGGATGGCTATCGACCAGGATAAAGGATTTGTCAAATAGTAAATATCATATTTACTGTCTAATATTTACTATCGAATATCTTAGTCAATAGCCATCCGGCTTTTTTCTATTCTTTTTAAATTTGCATTGTTGAGTGAATACGCTGTGAAGTCAGAAAAAAACTTCTTATCGAGATGGTCAGCGGAAAGCAGGGTGTTCCTGAGCAGGTGCATTAGCAGGAGCGTTCCGAAGACACTTTGCAGCGTTTGTTAGAGAAAGTAAATCGAGTGCCATTGCACGAAGATTTCCACTTTCGAGTTACAAACGGTCAACGGGCTGAGGTAAAGCGGGCCTGCACCGCGAAGGAATATCTCTGATTTCCGCGTCCGCTTCGCCATAAAGAAGTCTTTTGCTTTACAAGTGTATCATTCCAACAACTACAAACTTTTATGGATGATCCTAAAACGAACCAAAGCACCCCAGATTCTTTCCGGCGATATTGTCGCAATGACTTTCATTGGCAAACTGGTTTCTGTATTCGTCACAATCTACACGATCTTCGTTGTTGCAATCGTGACAGGTGTTGTGGTCAATTATTACGGACAGATCGTAGAGATGCAACGTCGTGAAACAGCAATGATGTTCCTGGATAAATTAGAACGTCTCCCGGAACTTTCCAAAGAAGACCTGGAAGACATCTCAAAAAGAGTACAAAAATTCCGCTGAGTGTTCACTCAACGGAATTTTTGCTTTCCACTTTTTCTTATCTTTATGTCTTCTATTTCTCGGATACTTCTGAGTTTGTATCTCTCACCTGCGGAATTAATGAAGCTGCCAGTTTCCCTTTTCCACGATGTGTCAGATATAAAATTCCAATTACAGAAAATACAACAGCTCCGACAAAATTCACCATAAGATCTTTCATTGTATCTACGATTCCAATGTCTAAATATCCGCCCAGATTCCAAGTCTCACCGTTGATCACAACGGACTGAACATCTACATTGATCGGGATATTTGCTCCTGTCGGATTCAGCTTTACTGAATTGATTGCCGGAACAATCCAGTCTTTCTGCATATCCATTCCGAAGAACCAATCCATACTGAATTCAAAGAACTCCCACAAAACACCAACTGTCATTGAAAAACAAAATGCAAAAAATGCCACAAAATATGGGGACATCTTAATTGAGAATCGATCACTTCGGTTGAATAAATCAATCAGTGCAAACCCGATGGCTGCCATCAAAAATCCATTCGTTGTATGCAAAATGGTATCCCATACCGGAATCTTTACATAAAATGCATTGATTTCTCCAAGTATCTCTGCCGAAAAGATAAAGATCAGAATCACCGTTTCCAAACCAACCGGAATTGTCACTCCAAGTTTCTTATCAATAAACTGTGGCACCATAAATAAAATCAATGTTAGAATCCCAAGAAACATATTGTGATAGTTCCCAAGAAAGAATTGTCTGATAATTGAGACAATAACCAACATTGTCAGTATCATCTGGACTCTTGTTCTATTTCTTGCTTTTTTACTTAATTCGCTCATTTCTTCCCCTCCCTATATAGTCAAGTCTTTTTTCCTTATTTTTCAAGGGATTTTTAGTTCCATATCTCAGATGAATGAGCCAAGAAGATGGACATTTCTCTGTATCTGGTACGAAAATAGAGGGGTTGGGGTACACAAAATAAAACGTCATCATTTTCGTTCTACATGGCCTTGTGTATACCCTCCCATCTACGGCAGCGAACCTCCCGTGTCTACCAGGATCACCCGCATTTCTGCCGGGTCCTAACTTCCTTCGTCCCGCCTGTCCATAACCAGGGTGTCAGCTTAGCTCCTCTACAGGGTCATGCCCTATGGTGATTATTCCTGCCGACTACTGGCTCATTCTTTTTTGTTTTAAGTCTTACTGACCTGTTTAAGTATCAATACCTCACGGCACCTTACGGCGGACGTTTTCCCGACTCGGTCTTCATACTTCTCAGCCTTCCTGTCACAGCTGAATTCAACTCTCCGCAGCTATTTCTGAAAGTTCAATTCAACTGTGACAGAACATTACCTGTTTGTCTCTGCTTACTACGCTGCCTGCAACTGTGGCCTTCTGATATCACTCATCAGTTTCATTGGGTCATAATCCACACCCTTTGTCAGGATTGTGTAGAATACCCTAATAATCTTACATGCCACTGCTACTACTGACTGCATCTTCTTTAACGGGTTTTCTTTACGGGTTCGATAATACTCATGTATTTCCTTAAACTCAGCATTCTTCCCCACCAGTGATATCGCAGCTTCATACAGCACATATCTCAGCCGTTTTCTGCCTCTGTAGCTGATCCGGCTCTCTCCATTGTGCTTTCCGGAATCATTTGCCACGATTGCATATCCCGCCAGCTTCTGCAGCTGCTTCGGATTATCAAAACGTCCAATGTCACCTACTTCTGCAATAAATCCGCTGACTGTAATCAATCCGATTCCTTTGATTTCCATCAGTTTATCAACATATGGAATCGTCTTCAGTTTTTCCTCTATAGTTTGGAGCAGTTCCTCCATCCTTGACACATATACATCCATGTCATTCAGCAGATTCTTCAATTCAATCCTTGCCGCTTCCGGTGCTTCCTTACTTCCAACGCTATGCTCTGCAGCTGATACCAGGATCTTTGCCCTCTTCATTCCAGTGCCTCGCAGCTTCGCGTTTCTCCAAATCTGGTTTACACCGTTCACTCCAAGTATTCTGATATCCTCCGGCAATGGAGCTTCCTTGAGTATCATTCGTCCGCTGACTGCCATTAAATCCCCATAAACGTCTTTATATTCAGGAAAATAAATGGCAAACCATCTAGCGATTCGATTCTTGATTCTTGTTAGCTCTTCCTGCGTCTGGAAACGAAGATTCGATAAGCTCCTGATCTCCGCATAAATACCGGTTGGTATGTAGGGATAAGAGAAGCGTCCTTCATTGACCAGTGCCGCAATCGTCTTTGGATCCTTACGGTCATTCTTATTGGGATTGTTGTCATCCAGCTCTTTCGACTTCTTGACATGGTGCGGATTCACATGTACAGGCTTCATCCCGCTGTCCTGCAGGAATTTCCCCAGTGCAAACCAGTAATGACCGGTCGGCTCCATTCCGGGAATTACAGCTGTTTTACCTTGCTTTTCTGCGATATCTTCCACCCATGCCTTGAACATCATGAAACCCGCCTCAGTATTACTGAATTCCAGCGGCTTCTTTGTATATTCATAGTTCCGCCAATCAAATGCCCTGGCAAAATGAGTTTCACTGCCGACATCAATTCCAACAATCAAAGTTTTTTCAGTTATGGATGCAATTTTTGCGTTCTGTGTGTTACAATTCATTATAGATACCTCACTGTTTTAATAAGATTTTTTACTAACCGTCCAAAGTCAGTAATCTTATTTTACTCTGAGGTATTTCTTTTTCTCAACCTTCTTTCTTGGAATTCCCTATATTTGAATTATACAGGAAGCTCCTTTTTCTCTCAACACATGCGGTCAAAAACACTTTTTATTGCATATTTAGGATATACCGCATCTTTTTTCAACAAAAGGTGTCAGGCCGAAGTTTAAAATAACAGTTTCCACATATGCCTGACACCTTTCTATCTATCGTTTATAGATTCACTTTTATTTTACTTCTGTTTTCTTCTTCTAATAACATAAATCATTCCACCGATCACTGCGATTGATCCTGCAATCATCAGAATCCAGATGTAGCTGATGCTGTCTCCTGTCTTTGCTGTTTTCACCTGTTTTCCTGACACTGAAGTTCCTGTTGGTTTCTTTCCGGCAGTACCTGTCGATGTTTCCTTCGAATCGGTTGGATTCTTTGTTTCTTCTTTCTTCACGATCTGATACTCTATCTGATAGTCTGTATCCTCTCCGTGAAGCACATAATTATCACTCTGTTCGCCGATCATTCCGACAATAGTGGCTGTATATGTTCCGGTCTTGATTTCATTTCCACCTTCTACAACCGCCTTGCAGTCATCTTCGAACAATACCCCTGTAAATTCTGCAGACACATTTGCTTCTTTCCCTGTATCAATCACAGTTCCGTCCGTATTCCATGCAACGCCCAGTGGTTTTGGCTGTACCTGCAGCGTTCCTGGTTTAAACAGTACTGTGTAATTCACATTATCTGCTGTCAACGGAGTTTTTTCTGTAATATCATAAAGACCGACCTTACAGTTTTCTTTTTCTGCATTTCCTGCTGTCAATGTGACATTTATTTTCAAATCCTCTAACTGATCATCCCCTGCCAGACTTCCATCACTGATTGACCAGGTATACTCTGTAATTGTCTGTCCGTATTCTTTCTCTGTTCGCTCCGGACTGATTGTAAGCTTTCTCGGCAATACAGTTACAGGAACTGATGACGTAACTGTTTTATAATTCGGATTAAATGGAGTGAAGATCATCTCCTGCTCACTCTGGTTCTCTGCTACCGTAAGCATTGCAGTATTATCTGCAAAACGAAATACACCATTACCTGACTGACCTGTACGAACTGCCTTTCTCAAGCTATCTCCATAAGTCACTTCTACTGTAGGGAAAGTCACTTCCGGATCTGCCGGAAGGATCTCATATTTCCATACACACACACGTCTCATGCCGGAAAAGATATAATTCGCATTTGTCAGTCCTATTGCAAGTGCTTTATAAGAGCCGACTTCTGTACGCTGTGCATTCAGCAGTCTCTTAATCTCACAGCTGTCATTTTCTAAAAGGCTGTCTGCTTTCACGTTTGCTTCTATTCCACATGCATTTCCTGTATATGTATACTGTGTTGCCGCATTCCATTCTATCTCTGCTTCCTTTTGTGATACATTAAGGAATGCTGGACGAACTACAACATCATAATTACTATTTGATGCATTATCTTTCAGAATAACATATTTTCCTGCATTTCCATAAGCACCAAGAATGTCATCTCCATCTTCATCTGTTGTACTTCCTGACAAAATATCTTCCTGTACGATTGTTGTTGCTTTCAGTGTCAGTCCAAGACTATCAACTGTATCTCCCGGAAGAAGTTTCTCCTTTTCTGAATCACTGATCGTAAATGTAAGATCTTCACTCGTCAATATCTCTCCGTATGTCTTTGCTTTCTTTTCTGCATTGACAACAATTCTCCGTGCACTGCTGCTTTCATCAATCGCTTCACTTTGCAACTGTTCTATCTCCTGGATTTCCATTTCATCTGTTGCATTTGCTGAAACGACTTCCGACTTTTTCACTGTTTTTACCGGAACGCAGATAGTAACACTTTTGTATTTTTTATTATCTGCCGGCTGAAAGATCAGTTCAAATTTTGTCTGATCTGTCACTTCCTGATCTGTCACAACATGATCTGCATCTTTGAATACCCATGCCCCTGCCGGTGCATCTTCAATCCCTTTTAATATAGCTTCTGCCAGTGTCTGACCATATTCAACTTCTACTTCCGGTGTCGGAAGCTTTGGTTCAAATATCAGGTTGCTGTTTGTCTCATAGATCAACCGTGCCATTGGATCATCAATAAAGTTAAGCATTACTGTTCCAAGGAATCGGTTGTCAATACAATTGCCTTCGTCTTTAAATAATCTCGGATTAATTTCCCGTGTCAATCCTAACGGTGCTCCTCGTGAGCAAGAAGTATAATTAAATACCCAAGAATTGTACTCGATCGGATGGCTTGTATCCTGTCCTGTTGTTTGCTTCATTGTTTCTAATATATACGGCCACTTCTCACTTCCATATGTATTATATGCATCCTGAATATACACATGATTTTTTCCATCATCATATAATTTATACGCATATTTATAATCTTTATATTTTATGTCATCCCAATTCGCAAGGTTAAATCCCATCGCACGTTCAACCGAACTTTCGTAGTTCTTGGTTAGATTAAATCTTCGAAGAAATATGATTTTTCCCCTTGCTTCCTTCATTGATGGGATATTCCCTCCACTGTAGACCTTGTCCTTATTTTTTTCAATAAATTCAGCTACCGCATGCTCTAATCCAATTGTAGAACCGGCATCTGATTTTACTGTAAGAATGACTGTTTCTGACTTATGCTTCTCTAAAAAACCGAGGGAGGTATTGAGGATTGACTGTAATGTAAGATCACTTCCGTTTTTTTCCTGACACTGCCATAATTCGCCTCCATGTACTATCTTTACGTCTGCCACAGAAGCATCATCTTTTGTCGCATTTGCACGGATATCAAAGCTGCGTGCTCCCATATTTAACTGTTCATCATAATAAAGATTCTGACATGATGTAATGGATACCTGTGGTATATCATCCTCTACAACTCCTGCTGTTCCTGTATCATGTGTTGCCGGAATATTTACAGATGATAAAAGTGCATCATCCGGAATATTTGCCATCCAGTTTTCTGCATAATAGTACTTCGTCTTCTCTGTGTTTCCTGCCAAAATAGACAGATCTATTTTCGTTCCTTGTTCTCCAAGCTTTAATCCATTAACAGTCTCCAGAATGTACAAACCACTTCTTGCATTCTGAATCAGGTATGTTCCATCCGATTGTTTGAAAAAACGCCAAAGCTGGCTTGTATTTTGATTATGATCAAATTCTTCTTCTACCCACAAATTAATAGTGGTATTCATTCTTCCCGATTCTGATTGCACATCAAGAGCAAGTCCTGTATCTTTTTCTCCTTCTGAAATGCTTTCGATTTGATAAGCATTATAATCCTTAACCCAGGTCAGCTTCCATTTACTTGTTGTTCCCATTGTATAAAAATGAGGAAGTGCACCAGGAACCAGACTATCCGCCCTTCTGTTTAAAGCTGCCAGTTCTCCGGCTTTGTGAATCTCACAGACGGCTGTTTTATCATCTTTGTGCAGTACCTGACTTTCCTTTCCCGTAAACGGAACCACGGATTTTGTAATCAACCAGACTTTTCTATTTTTCTCATCTGTCTGAATGATCTTTGGATTGTTATTATTCAGTTCTCCTTCATATCCGATCCATTTTCCACTGTTTCTATTTTTAATATAGTACCTCGCATTTCCATTTGCATCATTACCAATATAGTAAAATGCAAACTGACGGTGATTGTTTCCCTTTACTTTACTGTCTGAAGACTCCCATAAATGAAGTACTGCACCGTTGTTTTTACTTTTACCATCTACATCTGCAAAACGGTCCGTTCCATCAACTTTAATATGTTTAATTCCATACCATTCATTTTCTATATGATCTAACCGAAAACGACAATTATCTCCTCCTGAAGTATCCAAATGAACTACACTGTTTTTTTCTGCACTATCGTTTACATTCCAGCGATATCTCGTATTTTCCTCAAGTGTAATAAATAATTCATTTCCTGTCTCCATTGTCTGTACACTTTTTCCACCGGAATTCTCTGCATTTACACTGACTGGTATTCCTGTAAGTGTGATTGTCATACATATGAGTACTGCCATTATTCTTTTGATTTTTTTCATGTATTTCTCTCCTCCTCATTGTATTTAGGCAACTACATTTCTTTTTATTATATTTTTGATATCTTTTTTTACAATATTTCTGACACGAATTGCCCGAAAATGGCACGAATTGTCATTCTGTGGTATACTTGTTTTAGATTTTAACTTAACTATCTGTTTGTTATCGGTCATGTGTAGTGTGTAAAGTAATATTTGTTTCAGGCAGATACAACTCTGGGAGGATTTTCATATGACAATCGCTATTGTTGATGATATTAAGGAAGAACGTGTTCTGCTGCGAACACGGTTAGAAAAGATTTTTCATCAGAAAGATATGGGATTTCATTGCTGTGAGTATGAGAATGGGGAGGCATTTCTTGAAGCTTCGAAGGATCAGGACATCACAGTTTTATTTTTGGACATTTATATGGATGGTGCAAATGGGATTGAAATTGCAAAGGAATTCAGGAAATCGAATAAAGACTGTCTGCTGATCTTTACAACAACATCCTCGGATCATGCGTTGGAAGGTTTTCAGGTTCGTGCCATGCACTATCTTGTAAAGCCATATACCGAAGATGAACTTTCTTCTTTAACTGATGAGATTTTGTCCAGAATCCCCACTCCCGAGAAAACACTTCCATTGAAAGTAAATGGGAGTGAATTTCAAGTACCGTTTAAAACGATCGTCCATGCAGATCATTTTTCTCATATGATCCACATTCATACAACTGCAAAAAAAGAACTTGTCATCCGACAATCCTTCAGTTCTTTTACTGCTCCATTAAAAGAAGATTCCCGCTTTTTTGTCTGCAACAGGGGAACGATCATTAATATGGAACATGCAGTTGATTTTGATGGAACGATGTTTCTATTGGATGACGGAAGCAAGATTGCTGTCAGTCGAGAACTAAGCAAACTGGCACGACAACACTTTATGGATTATTTATTTCAAAGGGGGGATTTCTAATGCGTACAATAATTTTTCAGGCTTTGGAATTTACAGTTCTGATTCCGGGCATGTTGCTTGCATATCTCCCTGTGAACTCATCTTTAAAGCAAAAACCTAAGAAAATGATTGCCTGGATGCTTCCTCTTCTTGTCATAATTTCTTTTTTGAGTGGATTTGTATGCAACAGATTTCATTTATCAACAAGAATGATTCTTCTGCCGCTTCTGTTTCTTACGTTTATCCTGTATCAGGCAACACTGCGAATCTCACTATGGAAATCCGTCAGCATCTATCTTGCTGTCTGTGCAGTTTTTTCTTGCTTTAACAGTCTCGCAAGAGCAACGTCTGCTATGCTTAGCTTTAATTCTGAAGAACAGGCTTTTTCTGGATTCTCCGTATTTGCTGTCCTATATAACATTTTCTGTATCCTTTTTGTTATATTGATCTGGCATCCGGCTTCTCACGTTGTCAAGGACATGGTCGAGGATGAAAATCTTGCCCAGACATGGTATGTATTCTGGGTACTTCCGGTTCTTATCATCGGATTGAACCTTGTTCTCATTTCAAAATATAATACGATTCTGCACACACAGCGTTTCTTGCACGGATACATTGTGATTGTTTACGCCCTTCTTCTTATTCTCGCACTGTTTTACACAATGTTTCTGATGATGGCTAACATTTTGAATAAAAACCAAAAACTGCAGCAGGAAAATCTGTTTCTTTCTGTACAGCAGGAGCGATATGAGAATTTAAGATCTGCAATCGAAGAAGCAAGACAGGCACGACATGATATTCGTCATCATTTCGTTCAATTATCTGTCCTGGCCGAAGATGGCAATCTCGAGAAGATAAAGGACTATCTGCAGAACGCAATGGATAAAATTCCTGGCTTTGATTTTCATTTCTGTGAAAATCAGTCTGTTGATAATGTGATCGGATATTATTATGCGTTGGCTCAGAAAGAAGAGATTCCGTTTGATGCACGTGTCGATCTGCCTCAGGAGCTTTCTGTAGATGAAATGGATCTGTGTCTTATCCTTTCAAACCTTCTTGAAAATGCATTGGAAGCCAGCCGCAAGACTACAATGTCACGGCAGCAGATTTTGCTTGAGATCCGCCAGCATTCAGCTTCTCTTCTTTTAATTCGGGTTGAGAATAATTTTGATGGAATCATCAAAGAAAAGAACCATCTGCTCCATTCTACCAAACGGAAAGGTCTGGGGATTGGTACCCAGTCTGTCCGCAGAATGGCAGAAAAGAACGATGGTTCTTGTAATTTCACTTATGAAAATGGAGTCTTCACTGCAAAGATCATGCTTCGTGCTACTCTTTAGGTTGCTCCTCTTTAATATGTAAAGCGAAGGGCTTTTGATCAGTCTTTCGCTACTTCGAGTTTCTTTTTCCCAGAAAGCATTTTATGTCCTGAATAAATAGCCATCCGGCTTCTTCCTATTATTTTTAAATTTGTATTATTGAGTGGATACGCTGTGGAGTCAGAAAAAACTTCTTACTGCGACTGCCAGCGGAAAGCAGCGTGTTCCTGAGCAGGTGCATTAGCAGGGCTCTAAAGCGGGCCTGCACTGCGAAGGAATATCTCTGTTTTTCGCATCCGATTCGCCACAAAGAAGCTTTCTGATTTACAAGCGTATCTCTCCAACAACTACAAATTTAAAATACAACCACCAGCAGCATTTTAAATTGTTCTTGTCCATAAACTGCATGTGGATGTTTTGCCGGCATTACAATCGATTCTCCTTCATGAAGAATATATTCTTCTCCATCAATCGTAATCTTTCCCACTCCGTCCAGGCAGGTTACAAATGCGTCTCCACCGGATTCATGTGTGCTGATCTCTTCATCTTTATCAAACGCAAATAAGGTTACACTGAGATGCTCGTTCTGTGCCATCGTCTTGGAAACGACCTGGCCTTTCTGATAATCGATCTGCTCCTTTAATGTTACTACTTCTGCTTTTTCAAAATTTTTAATTCCTGCCATCTTTTTTCCCCTTATAAAATTCTTCCGTCAATCGAGATCGTTACGACCTGCCATGGAAGAAATTTTCCACTATTTTTTAAAGCTTTTACTGCTGCATTCTCCAATCCGCCACAGCATGGTACTTCCATTCTGAGTACCGTCACACTTTTTATATTATTCTCTGCAATGATCTGTGTCAACTTTTCACTGTAATCAATTTGATCTAATTTAGGACATCCGATCAATGTTATTTTTCCTTTCATGAACTCCTCATGCATATTTGCATAAGCATATGCAGTACAATCTGCAGCAATCAGTAATTTTACATCTTCAAAATATGGTGCATTAACAGGAACAAGTTTAATCTGACACGGCCACTGCTGAAGCTGGGACTGCACCGTCTCCCGAGATACCTCTTCCTGTAAACCACGCCTGTTAAATTCGCGGATTGCCTGTCCAGGGCAACGATGCACAGCGGAATGAAGTTGATCTGCTTTATGGGTTTCTTTTCTTTCCATATTAGCTTTTACTGCTGCCTCATCATATGCCGCAGCTTCTCTTTCTATAAAACTGATCGCACCGGTCGGACAATTTGGAAGGCAATCTCCCAGTCCGTCGCAATAATCATCACGCATCAGTCTTGCCTTTCCGTCAACCATACCGATTGCCCCTTCATGACAGGCGGTCACGCATATTCCACAGCCATTACATTTTTCTTCATCTATCTGAATCACTCTTCTTATCATATTATATCTTCTCCCTTCAATTTCTATTGCAATTATATTATAATAAATTTAATATTTATGTGGTTATAACCACGAAAGGAGATTTTTATGAAACTTTTCCACACTCCGCTTTTCCTTGGAATCACAGAATCCGAATTTGAGACCATGAAAGAATTACATTCCATGCGTTCTTCTTTTTTCTTTAAAAATGGAACTATCTTTCATACCGGGGATCTGATCCACGAAATCGGAATCATTGAATCCGGTAGCGTAAATATTGAAAATATTGATCTTTTAGGCAATAAAAGTATTTTAAGCAATATTTCACAGGGGCAGATTTTTGCCGAAACTTATGCAATCTGCCATGAACCGATGCTGGTCGATGTCGTTGCTATAGAGGATACACAAGTTCTCTTCGCTGATCTTGATATTCTCCTTAGCAATCGGTATGCTTCTCAGCCATGGCACGCAAAAATCATGCAAAATATCCTGAAGCTTTCGGTACAGAAAAATCTGGTTTTATCGAATCGTATTTTCTGTACTTCTGCTAAAACGATCCGCTCCCGCCTTTTAACTTATCTGTCCATGGAATCTGTCAAAGCCGGGAATACTACCTTTCAGATCCCCTTTGACCGACAGCAGCTCGCTGACTATCTAAATGTAGATCGTACTGCCCTTTCCAAAGAACTTGGGAAAATGCGGACTGATGGGATTCTCGATTTTTATAAAAATAAGTTTACGCTGCGGTCTTTCTGAATCCCTGACTGACCGCTGCATAAACTTTTCCTTTGTTTTTTCCTCTTCCGGGATACATTCCCGGCTATTTTTTAATCTTATATGTTCAGACTTTTATCTTTCTGCCCACTTGTTCTCCCAGCTTCACCAGCGTCTCATACCCGGCTTCTGTATTCCGGATCAGATCTTCATCCGGCTGTACTTTGCCCGGTTCTGTCATCAGGATCACAGTTGATCCCCCAAACTCAAACATTCCCTTTTCTGTTCCACGGCAGACCCTGCAGTTTCTCTGCTCATGATTTTTGATCTTTCCTACCATCAAAGCACCAACTTCCATCATCAGCACCGTTCCAAGAGTTTCTGTCTTTAACAGACAGTATTCCCTTGCATTCATTTTGTAGATCGGACAGGCATCATTCGCCACCGGATTAACTGTATGAAGGATTCCTTTTATCTTCTTCTGCGAAGACTTTATTCCATCTGCCACATAGCAATAGCGATGATAATCATCCACCGTCAACCGCAGGATATAGATCCAGCCACCATAATAATGCTTTGCCAGATGTGCGTCCTGAAGTAATTGCTCTGCTGTATAAGCCGTATGCTTGATCTCAAATTTTCCTTTTTCACAGATCGGATATACACTCACTTTTCCGTCACACGGACTGATCAGCACTTCTTCATCCATTTCCACCGGACGTTCTTCTGCTTTGATCTTTCTTGTGAAAAATTCATTATAAGAAGCAAACTCCTGCTTTTCATATTGACTGAGATTGATCTGATTCTTTTCAACAAATGGACGGATTGCCACTGCAGAAAGTCTTGTACTCAGAAACGTTCCGCCAAGCTTTGATACCCAGGGACTGAGAAAAGGACGGATCAGAAGTCTTGTCGCGGTATGCGTATAAATAAACTTCAGCAGCCTGTCCTGTCCCGTTGTTCCCTTTGTTCGGTTTCCATTTCTATCTACATAAATCATCGTTTTCTTTCCTCTGTATCCTGCCTTACTGACATACATGTAAAATTTTAAGTACTGCGGCTGCCACTATTACTACCAGCACTACCAGTGTTGCATTTTTCGGCTTTCTCAATTTAAAATCAGTAATAAATAAAAGTCCGACTACGAGTACCGCTGCATGAAGTGCTACCATAAACTCTTTTCCAAGCAATGGGCGGAACACTACAACCAATGGAAGAATGATCGCCATGGATGTAATCGGAAGTCCCTGATAACATGCACGCTTCTCATCGGTCTCTTTCTGTCTGCACTCTTCCGTCACATTAAACCATGCCAGACGGATCAGTCCTGCAAGGACATAGAACATCAAGATCACCATTCCGATCGGGCCTCTCATCCCAATACAATAACAGATGATCGCCGGTCCTACCCCGAAACAGACGATATCACACAACGAATCAATCTGGATTCCAAAGCATTTTTCTTCTTCGGTACGATCCTTTTTCGTCCGTGCGATCTTCCCGTCAAACATATCACACAATCCCGAAATTGCCAGACAAAGCACGGCCAGATTCAGATGTCCGTTTACTGACAGCATCATTCCCCCGATGGATACCATCAGACTTACATATGTAAGCACTACCGTATAATCATAAATTCCCAACATTTTCTCTCACCTTTTTCCCTTTTCCTATAGTAAAATTAGCCACGATCGTAAGTACTGCACTTACAAGCAGCTCTGTATAATATCCAAGTCCTCTGCTTAAAATCATTCCCGGAAGAAGCAGCCCCGTTCCAAAGATTGGTGCAAAGATAACCAGGAACAGCTTTTCGCTGATTCCCATTCCGCCCGGAAGTGGCAACATATCCACTGAAACCGAGATGGTTGACTGAAGCAGAATAATCAGCCACGCACTCTGACCTGACAATCCAAATGCCTTATATACAAACCATGTAGCTGTAAAAAGTGCAAATCTCTGAAACAACGTAATTCCAAATACATTTACCAGCACTTTTACATGATTCTTCAGATACACTGCCGTTTCCCGGTACTGATCCATGGAGGCATTGAGCCTGTCAAGCCTGGACTGCTTCCTTTTCATCAGATGCATCCGCTCAAGAAGTGCCATTCCTTTTACAAGGATTGTTCTTGCAAGTACCGGATGAAACACAAGGATCAGCATTGTCACCACGCAGAAAACGTTCAGCCCCGTTCCAAGATAAAAAACGTATCTGACATCATAAAGATATTTATGTATAAATCCCTGCCCGAAAAAAGTCACCACAACTCCGATGACAACCAGCACCAGCTTATACGTGATCGTTACGATCATAAGCACCAGTGTTGACACCGGAATCGGGATCTTTTCCTTTTTCATATAATAAATCTGTGCAGGCTGTCCCCCCGAAGCAGACGGCGTAATACAACTAAAGAAAAATCCAACAGACGAAAACAAAAAGCAGGTCCACTTTTTTCTTTTGATTCCAAGAGTTCTCATCATATAATAGATAATGATGGATTCTCCCCATATAAATACGATCACGCATATAAATCCGGGAATGAGCCACAGCAGATTCACGGTCTTCAATATCCTCGCAATCTCTCCAAGATCTTCCCCGTGGAAGACTCCATAAATTGTACCGGCGAATACAAGGATCAGAAATACCACATTAAACGCCATCTTTTTCTTATTTTCCATGATTTTATCGTCCTAATCTTCTGCTTATACCGACAGATATCTTTTCATTCAGTCTCTGATATGTCTTCCAGCCATTCGTCCGGTTGCTGATAAACCAGGTCAGCTCAGCTACCCCGATGCCTCCTGCCACATCCCATAATACATGCTGTCTCGTTGCAAGCGTAGAAATGAAGACCGATATTGCAATCAGTACTGACATCAGCTTATACCACTCAGGAATCTCCTTACACTTTCTAAGACCGATACAGCAGAACCAGCTCGCCATACAATGAATCGACGGAAACAGGTTTACCGGCTTATCAACGGTATATAAAAATCGCATTGCCCGAATAAAAATCCCATTTCCCGTAAGTTCCGGCCTCGTATTTGTCGTCGGAAAAAACACAAAAAATGCAAGACAGATCAGCCGTGCGTAAAAATCTGCCGTGTAAAATCTGTATTTATTCTCATCTTCATAAAACGCTACCATCAGATAATTGACTACCCAGAAAATGTAACAGCCAAAATAAATAATGATAAATGCAGGCATAAACGGAACCAGTTCGTCCAGGCCGCCGGACAGGTTATGCGATCTTCCCGTCCCCACGATCAAAGGTGCTCCCCAATAAACCAGTGAATTTACCACAAAGGTAAATAACGGTGGTAAAACGATCTTACATAATTCTTCTGAATTTTTTCCTTTAAGTAACTTTAATTTTCCCATGTTTTCCATTTTAGACGATAATTTTAAAATAACAACTATCTTTCGTATTTCTTAAAGAAAAACGTATGATTCTTTAAGATTTACGACATATCATCCTCCCTGTATCCAAAGTTTTTCATCATATAATCACTGTCACGCCAGTTTTTCTGCACTTTTACCCAAAGTTTCAGATTCACTTTGCAGTCTAAAAGCCGTTCAATCTCATACCGTGCTGTGCTTCCGATCTTTTTCAGCATACTTCCCTGCTTTCCGATAATAATTCCCTTATGTGAATCCCGTTCGCAGATAATCGTTGCATCAATATGGCATACTTTCTTATTCATCTTCATCTGATCGATCGCCACTGCAATTCCATGCGGAATTTCTTCATTCAGACAATGTAATGCCTTCTCACGGATCAATTCTGCAACAATCTGTCGCTCCGGCTGATCTGTGACCGTATCTTCATCATAAAACTGCGGACCGTACGGCAGATAATTCAAAATGACTTTTACAAGCTCATCCGTATTATCTCCTGTCCTTGCAGAAACCGGAACGATCTCTGCAAAATCATATTCTTTTCTATACGTATCAATAAAAGCCAGAATTTCTTCTCTTTTTACCATATCGATCTTATTGATAACAAGAATAACCGGTGTCTTTACCTTCTTCAACTGCTCAATGATATGCTTTTCTCCCGCTCCGATAAAATTAGATGGTTCAACAAGCCAAAGCACTACATCTACTTCATTTAAAGAACGCTCTGCAATATTCACCATATATTCGCCCAGTTTATTTTTTGCCTTATGGATTCCCGGAGTGTCCACAAACACAATCTGCCCCTCCTCCGTTGTAAGCACTGTCTGGATGCGGTTTCTTGTCGTCTGCGGTTTATTTGACGTAATTGCGATCTTCTGTCCGATCAGATGGTTCATCAAGGTTGACTTTCCCACATTCGGTCTTCCGATCAAAGTTACAAATCCTGACTTAAAGTTTTCTTTCATCTCTGCTCCTTCTTCTTTTCATCCCAGTATTTTAAAGTGTCCTGATCTCTCCAAACATTTCCTTCGCGTCTTCGATCTTCTCCTCGCTTCCGATCACACACAATTCTCCGGCTGCCAATACCGCCTCCAGTACTGTTGCCAGTCCACGGATATCCTCCTGCTGTGCATCCAGGATCTGTTCTCTTTCCCTGCGGATCATCTCTTCTGTAATCCGGTTCATATACAGATTCAATGAGCGGCTGCCCTTTGCCGCCGGATTCATCGGACGGTCTAAATTACTGATCGTACCGATAATAAACTTATTCATATCTCTGTCATCTATATCAAAATTCTTCAGATAATCTACGACTCCTTCGTAAATTTCCATCGTCTTTTCAAGATTCGGATCTCTGTAAGAAACTAAATACCCCTCTCCGATCCGGTTAAAGCCGCTCATACAGCCATACGCTCCTCCTTTTACACGTACATTCTGCCACAGATAATCATAACTTAAAATGACTTTCAGAATCTGCAATGCACCCGTATATTCTGCTCCACCATCAATAAAGTTACCGGTCCTTGCCACATACTGGACTTTGGAGGAAGTTCTGAAGCCCTCATTTCTCTTCTTACAGTGGATGATGCACTGTCCGTGGCTCTCTTTTTCTCCCGTATGAAGTGAATCTGCAAACTGTGGCACTGCTTTTTCCAGTACTGCAAGTCCCTCCTGTGCGGAAGTATAACTGAGCATAAGATTCTCTTTTCTGAAAATACGTCCTGCGATCTTTTTCAAATTTTCGATCAACAGTTCTTTTCTTTCTTCAAAATTCTCTTCCAGATCTTTTACAACTTCATAAAATCCAATTCCACTGGTAATATCCCTGAATCTTGCGATCGGAGAAGTGTAGGAAAGTGAACGCAGTACTGCTGTCGTATGTCCGGCTGAAAGGAAAGAGGTCTGAAGTCTTGTCTTCAGCATGGATAAAATTTCTTTCAGACGCTTTTCATCTCCCAGCTTCGACTCCATCAGGATCTCACGCATCATGGCAAAAAGTACATCCAGCTTCGGATAAAGTGCTTTTCCTTTGATTTCAAACGTTGCACGGAACTCTTTTTCTTTCACTTTTGTCACATCTGTATACAGCTCCAGTGAAGTTCCGATTCCACCGGTATGCACATTGATCTCATTGAAAAGTTCTCCGTATCCATAATGCTCTGTATCAATGATGCCGAGAACACTCTGCAGGATTCCTGCATATGGAAGCAGTTCTTCTTCGATTTCCGAAAGATCGAACAGAGCTGTCACATATCCGATCCCATTCGTCTCCACATCGTGATAAAGCAATTTCACTCCGTCTGTCTGACGCTCTTCATTATAAATTGGTGCAATCTCCCTTGAAATATCTTCCCGTCCGAGAACCGGTATCTTTGCAAGATCTTCCGGTGCAGACTCTTCTTCCTGATACGCTTCCAGCTCCTTCGTTGCTTTTACAAGAGCCGCGATTTCTTCTGCTGAAAGGCCCTCTTTATACGCCTGCAGACGATCTGCCAGTTCCTTATCCATACGTGCCGTCATCCCCTGTTCCGGTCTGATGATCACGATTGAACCATGCGGATTGTCTAAAATGTATTCACGGATCAGCTCTTCAAAATATCCTGTCTCAACCTGCTCTTTCAGGAACTCAAAGGTCGGGATTGCTTTCATATGGATAAAAGGCTTTTCTTCATCATATAACCAACTGTCAAATAACTGGAGTCCATACATCAGTCCCCGCGGATAACTTCCGAAATCTGCCTCCCGGAAACGGAATTCATGATAATTAATTCCCGCCCGGAGTGCCTTTTTATCGATTCCTTCTTCAGCAATTTTTCTCAGTGTATCCTCAATCGTACTGATAAATGCCTCTTTCTGCTCCACGTTGGCATTCTTTGCAACAATGGAGAATACCGGCTGATAGATTCCACTGTCAAAAGAACCGGATACATCCTTTCCGATTCCTGCATCGATCAGAGCTTTCTTAAGCGGTGCTCCCGGTGCAGACAGCAGTGCATAATCCAGAATCTCAAATGCCAGATATAATTTCTCATCCAGTGACGTTCCCACTACTTTATTATAAGAAAGATAAGTATTATCTTCTTCACTTTCTTCACTCGTAATCGAATAATTCTGAACTACTTCTCTCATCTCAGTAAATGGCTTTTGCAGATGGATCTCTGAATCAACCGGTTCATTTTCAAAGTGAGAAAGATATTTTTCATCCAGCCATCTCAGTTTCTCTTCCATATCCATATCGCCATACAGATAAATATAACTGTTGGATGGGTGGTAATACTTTCTGTGGAAGTCCAAAAACTGCTCATAAGTCAACTGTGGGATCACCTCAGGATCTCCACCTGAATCAACTGCATAAGTCGTATCCGTAAAAAGCGAACTCTGGATCACGCGGTCCAGCACACCTTCCGGTGAAGAGTACGCTCCTTTCATCTCGTTATATACAACTCCGCTGATCGTCAGTTCCCCATCCGGATCATCCAGTTTATAGCTCCAGCCTTCCTGGCGGAAAGTCTTATCCTGCTTGTAGATATCCGGATAAAATACCGCATCCATATACACATGCATCAGATTCTGAAAATCCTTATCATTGCAGCTTGCAACCGGATAAACCGTCTTGTCAGGATACGTCATTGCGTTCAGAAATGTATTCAAAGATCCCTTTACCAGCTCGACAAAAGGATCTTTCACCGGAAATTCTCTCGATCCGCACAGAACTGAATGTTCCATAATATGCGGAACTCCCGTGCTGTCGGACGGAGGCGTACGGAAACCGATCGTAAAGACCTTATTTTCATCATCATTCTCCATCAGAAGTACTCTCGCACCACTCTTTTTATGCTTCAGAAGCGTTCCTTTGGACTTCAAATCAGATAAATCTTCCTGCTGAAGTACTTCATATGCTGTCAGATCATATATGCTCATTTTTTCTCTCCTCGTTCTTCTTTCTGTTATGTGAAATACATAGAATGCCAGAAATCCTATCACTGTTCAATATTCCTAGTATATCCGATTTTCATGACAAATACAAGAAAAGCCACACGTATATCAGGCATCGGGATACAAAAAGGACCGGTAAACTGCCCCGATCCTTTATACCTTCTGAACATTTTCAGTATTTCATTTTATATATTCTTTTACGAAATCAACAACGTCTAAATTCTTTTTCTTTATATTGTCATCTTTTTCCATCTCATCTATTGTCATCCAGTAATAATGCCTTCCACTTATTTCAAAATTATCTTTTCTAAATTCATCAGGAATATTATTAAAATACATCTCATATAACCTGTGATTATAAACTCTCGTCTCCTGATGGCTGACAGAGTATTTCTCCTGTACCCTTGATGTTACGTAATTACACGTTATATCGCCACTATTCAAATTCAGATCAACTGACACCTGTTCCTTCAACGCTGCTTCATTATTTCCATTCTGAGTTTTATAATTTAAAAATAATTTGCAATCCCATCTTTCATCATAGTATACAAGATAACGCTTTTCTTCACCCACTTGATTTTTTATTGCAATAAGAGAATGATTATGCTGAATCATATTCAAATGCTCAATATCCTGCAGCAGTACTTCATGATCATACTTATTTTTTACCATTTCTGAAACATCTTTCACAATTTTCAGGCAATAAACAATTCCAATCATACAAAAGATCGTCTTTAAAGCGATTCCTGCTCCACGAATCCCCAGTAAATCATCATAACTGGCTGTAAAAACTGAAAGTAAAAAAGAAATTCCAGCAATAATTGTATCAATAGTTACTTTATTTCCTATAAGATCTCTTTTCTTTTCTAAGAGTAGTGCCAACTCTTTTTCATCTATCAATAATCTCATAATCTGCTATTTTCTTCCCTCACTTTCATTTTCAATATGAAACAGTTTAACATATCCCCAACAACCGCACAAGTATTCTTTGCGTGCTTTTATCTTCACACAAAATATTGTTTCTTACTCAACTCTCTCGTTCAAATCCGTTGTCTCCGTAACAGGAATACACCAATCCCTCTTGACAAAATCCGAAATCGGATATACAATCAGCCATACTAATCCGATTTCGGATATACACTGAACCATTTTTTCAGATTTACATTTTTTGACTGGAGGTATCTCATGACTATACAAAAGACTCTGCAAAAGGACTCCGTCCTCATCGGACAACTGGAACTCTATAACCGGCTTTGGAAAGAACAGGATGATATCTGGCAGAAAGCTGCCCGCAAATCCAGTCTTCCACGCACTTCTTACTGGATTTTATATACGATTGTCGTAACTTCACCGGCACCGCTGAGTCAGGCAGATCTTTGTGAAAAATGGTATTTTCCACGTCAGACCGTAAATTCAGCCGTGAAAAAACTGGTTTCCGATGGACTGGTCTCACTTTTCACGCAAAAAGGATCTGGAAATATCAAATACCTCCGGCTCACACCAAAGGGAGAAGAACTTGCCGCAGCTTATGTTGCCCCACTGGTACAGGCAGACATCCACTCTTTTTCTGCTTTTTCAGCGGAGGAACGCAGCCTTCTCCTGAAGCTCATGCAGCAACAACTCACCTCATTAAAGGAGTATTCTGAACAATTATGGAACTGAAACTTTCTGAACATTTTACTTATAAAAAACTGATCCTCTATGTCCTCCCCTGCGTTGCCATGATGATCCTGACTTCTGTTTACAGTATTGTTGACGGATTCTTCGTATCAAATTATGCCGGCAAGAATGCATTTGCAGCAGTAAATCTGATCATGCCTGTCCTGATGGGCGTTTCTTCTCTGGGATTTATGATCGGAACAGGTGGCAGTGCATTGGTAGCCTTTTATCTTGGTCTGAAAAATCCTAAAAAAGCAAATGAAGTCTTTTCCATGCTCATAGAACTTATTCTTCTCGGGGCATCCATCATCGCTTTTTTGGGCTTTATCTTTATGCCGCAGATCGTTTCTCTGCTTGGTGCAAGCGATCTGATCCGGGAAGATGCAATCCTGTATGGACGGATTCTTCTTCTTTCTGAACCATTTTTTATGCTTCAGAACAGTTTCCAGAGTTTCCTCGCCACTGCCGGGAAACAAAAACTCGGACTTCGGATCTCGATCCTTGCAGGACTCACCAATGTTATACTTGACTTTACACTGGTCGGGATCTTAAAGTTTGGAATTACCGGTGCTGCAGTTGCAACCTGTGCCAGCGAATTTGTCGGAGGCTTTATCCCGCTGATCTATTTTCTTCATAAAAATAACAGCGGACTGCTTCTGCGTCCCGCTGCCTTTGACTGGAAAAGTATCCGCAAAGCCTGTGGAAATGGATCTTCGGAAATGTTATCCAACCTGTCCACCTCCCTGGTATCGGTGATCTATAACTTCCAACTGATGCATGCTGCTGCCGAAAATGGAATCGCTGCCTACGGAGTGGTCATGTATGCCTCTTTTATCGCAACTTCCATCTACCTTGGATATGCTATCGGGATCAATCCCATCGTCGGATATCATTACGGGGCAGATAATAAGTCTGAACTCCATAATCTGCTGACAAAGAGTCTGCGGATCACAGGAGTTACTGCACTTTCCATTACACTGCTTTCCGAACTGCTGGCTCTTCCGATCGCCCGTCTGTTCGTAGGATATGATCTTGTTCTGTGCAAAATGACACGGACCGGCTTTATGCTTTATGCAATTTCCTATCTGTTCAGCGGATTTAATATTTTCGGATCAGCATTTTTCACCGGACTGAATAATGGGAAAATTTCTGCGATCATTTCCACCCTACGTACTTTGGTGATCCAGACACTCGCACTGCTGATCCTCCCGATATTTTTCGGTCTCAACGGTATCTGGTGTGCAATTACGGCAGCAGAATTTCTCACGCTGATCGTAACTGGCTCTTTCCTGCTTCAGGAAAAGAAAAAGTATCATTATTAAGCTTTCTTATTACCAACCTTTCCAGAAAAAGAGTCCTGCACCGATTCCTTTTCCCAGTGCCAGCATCAGAATAAAGACTGCTGCATACCGGACGATCCTGGCACGTCTCATAAAGATTGGAAATACATTCAGGATCTCTGCAAGTGCCATCGACCAGCAGCCGACAAAAATCCCGGCAAATAGTCCGAAAAATGCCAACAGCACGGACTGTCCGGGAATTCCAATCCGAAAGATCTGAAAGACATTTCCAAGGATTGCCCCGGCTGAAACCGCATCCTCATAAAGCAGGATGCGGTTTGCAGTATGGGTGCGGTCTGCAAAATCCGAAATCACCCCGAGTTCTACAATAAAAGAAAATAAGCCTCCTGCCACGACAACGCCTGCACTCATCCCCAGAATACCGAGAAAAATCTGCCCTGCCCACATCATTTTCCTCCTCCATTTTCCAGGTCAATTTCCTTCTTTCTTCTCGCAGCATCTTCCACCAGCGTCGTCTGAATATCATTCTCATACTGACGCATCTGTACTTCCATGGGAGTCGGATCTACCGTAAACCGTTTTTTTCCGAAATGATTAAAGAAAATAAGGATTCCAACTACCAGTCCGACGGAATACATGATCTCCAGGATCGTAAAGCCATTCGATTCTTTTCCTATAACCAGTTCATAGATCTGTCCGAACAGTTTCGATACATCCACATCATTGTTAAATGCCATGATTGAAAATGCTGATCCGCAAAAAATAATGACTGTTACCACTGCGGTTTTCAGAAGATGCCAGATCATTGGTGATGTCTTCTGATTTTCATATGTTACGATCACGTCACTCTCTCCAAGATTCCGTATTTCTACTTTCGGATACCGCTCATGGATGAGATCTATGATTTTTAAAAGAGAGATTACAAAACGCTGTTCCTTTTCTTCTCGGATCCTGAGAATTTTCAAAACCCGGATTTTGGACTGCAGCAGCTTATCTGCACATTCAATTTCCAGAATATCTCCCAGTGTCACATCCTGCTTTGTCACTTCTACATTCCGGTCACCTTTCAGATAAACGGTCACAGATTCAGATGCCATATCCGGTCACCCCATTCCTCGTTTGTTCTGATTGCAATTCTTCTGATCGTAACTCTCCTAAGTGCAGTTTTCCTGTTCCCGGCTCTCCTGACTCCATCTGCTCTGCCCGAATTAAAAATCCTTCTTCATCCGGTTCCTTTGCTGCAGTCGTATAATATAAAAGTCCGATCACCACTGCGGCCAGAACCAGTATCAGCAGACAGATCCATACTTTTCCATGTCCATTTTCCATTTTGCTCACCATACCTTTCCGTCTTTTTCTATGGTAGTATTCCATTCCGGTGGAAAGATATACCTGGCAACTCGTATTTCTGATTTTCTTATTCCTGATTTTCGTATTTGCTATTTTCTTATTTGTGATCTACTTATCTGCGATTTTCTTTCTCCTTGATTTTTTCGGTCTCTTCTTTTTTTATTTTTTCTCTCTTTCTCTTTTGGATTTATAACCGGCTCACATCTGCTTTCTCATCCGCTCCAGTATTTTCTTTTCCATTCTCGACACCTGAACCTGTGAAATCCCCAGAATCTCCCCCACTGCTGCCTGTGTCTTTTCCTGAAAATACCTCAGATAGATCAACTGTCGTTCCTCCTTGTCCAGTCCGTCTAAAATCTGAGACAGCATCATCCGGTTCAGAAGATGTTCTTCCGGTCTGCTTTTTTCTTCCAGCCTGTCCAGAATGCTCAGTTGCGAATCTCCCTCCTGATGGATCGGCCTGTAGATCGACTCTACCTCCGTTGCCGCCTCCATTGCCTGGACAAGTTCTTCTTTTTCCGTCCCAAGCGATGTCGCCAGTTCCTCCATCGTTGGTTCTCTTCCCATCCGCTCAGTCAGTTCTTCCTTTTTCTTTCCACATTTATACGAAAGTTTCTTTAAAGAACGACTCACTTTTATCATTCCGTCATCCCTTAAAAACCGGCGGATCTCTCCTGATATCATAGGTACTGCATACGTCGAAAACTGAACATCATAAGAAAGATCAAATTTATCGATCGCTTTTAACAGTCCGATGCTCCCGATCTGAAATAAATCTTCCGGCTCTGCACCTCTCCCATAAAATCTCTTTACCACACACCACACCAGACCTACATTTTCTTTTACCAGTTGTTCTCTCGCTTCTTTATCCCCATGGTGAGATTTTCTGATCAGAGAGATTGTGTGGTCCATAGTTCCCGTCCTTTTCCGATGATCTTTTTCATCCTGACGCACGTTCCTTTTTCCGGTTCCGATTTTACTTTCACCTCATCCATAAATGCTTCCATAAACGCAAATCCCATCCCGGAACGATCTTCTTCCGGTTTTGTCGTATACATAGGCTGCATCGCCTCTTCAACATTCAGGATTCCTTTTCCTTTGTCTGATACTTCCATAAAAAATTGATTTTCCAAGATCCGACAGAAAATACGGATCTTTCCCTTCCGCTTTTCATATCCGTGAATGATGGCATTGGTCACTGCCTCCGAAACTGCCGTCTTTACATCCGCAACTTCCTCCACCGTCGGATTCATCTGTGTCAGAAATGCTGCGACTGCCACTCTCGCAAATCCTTCATTGCAGGATTTACTGTCAAACTGAATCTCCATTTCATTTGTGTCCCTCATACCCGTTCCTCCTCGTAGATCTGCATAATTTTTGTAACCCCCGATAATGTGAGGATCTTCCTGATCCTTTCATTTGTATGTACTGCCCATACTTCTCCTCCGATCAGACTGATGGTCTTATATCTTCCCATGATGACTCCGATCCCTGAACTGTCCATAAAATCGGTTCTGTCAAAATCAAAAATCACATATTTGATATGATTTCTGTCGATCACCGCATCTGCCTCTGCTTTGATCTCCTCTGCATTATGATGATCTACTTCTCTCGGAAGATAGATCGTCAGACAATTTTCCTGCACCTGATATTTCATACTTTTCCCGCTCCTTCTAATTGATAACAAAGAAAAAAGGATATGCTTCTCCGCATATCCTCTTAAGTATCTTTATTTTATTCACCTGTAGTGCCATTCTCTCCGGTATTTCCGTCTGCTGCCGTTCCACCTCCCAGTGCATTCAGTTGCTCCTGAGCATCATCGGCATAACGGTACTCTGAATAGCTGTCCAGATACATCTGGTAGTATTTTTTTGCATTCTCCGTATCCTGCTTACCCTGATATGCCTGTGCGATCAGGTAGATTGCCTTGCCGTCATTGTAACTGGAATCCATTGTGAGAACTTTGGTCAGCTCTGCGATTGCATCATCATACGCTCCTGAATCCAGCGAATTTTCAGCATTGGCAGTCTTTCTCTTGCATGCAGCCGGGAAAATATCCCCGGAAATACTGTCGTAAAGATTCTTTCCATTATCACTCATGGAATCTTTATTGATTTCCAGCAGAGCATCTGCCAGTTCCGAACTGTTCACCGACTCTGCCCGGTACTGATCGTACACACTTAAAAGCTTTTCATAACTTGCAGTTGTGGCATTCGCCTTGTCCACTGCAGTCTGTGCCTCTTCACCTGCGGCACGATACTGCTCCAGTGTCTTCGACTGAGCACTGATCTGTGCATCCAATGTACCGATCTGCTCACTGTACGCCCGCATCTGATCATTGAGCTTCTCTGATCTGGACTGGTTCACTGCCGGTGCAACCAGAAACCAGATGATTGCTGCTCCGATCACTGCTCCGATAAAGATATTCAGAACTGCCAGTCTTCCCGCCAGCTCCCTTACCGGAGAACGCTTCGGCTGAATGATCGTCTCATTGCCAAGGCTGTATTCCACTGCTTCATCCTTCTTTTTCTTTTTGCGATCCACATCTTTTCCATGTCTTCCACGCTGTCTCGTGATCTCCCGCAGATAATTCAACGTCGTTGTATTTGAAACATCCAGTTTTCTCGCTGTCAGAAGAAGCTGCCTTGCCTTTGTATTCTGATTCGTCTGAATATAGATCAATGCCAGCAGTTGATAAGCCTTCAGGAAAGTCGGATGTGCCGCGATCACCTGCTTTAACTGGATCGTCGCCAGATCTTCTCCGTTCTGCTTACAATACCCGAGACATTGATTATACTTTTTGATCGCCTGATTAATACTCTCCAGTTCATTCGCAGAGTCCTGAACATTCCGTATGTAGGAATCAGCTATATTGTCACGCGGCTTCAGGTTCTTACTGATGATCCACTCTACCAGTGCCTCTGCCACTTCCCCTATTCCATAATATACCAGTCCCAGAAGATTTCTCGCTGCAATATTCTCCCTGTTGTACTGCAGGCTCTGACGCAGGGCGATGATCGCTCCGTTCATATCTCTCTCCTGAGCCTTCTTCAGACCATCATTATACCAGTAGTTGGACTGGTACATGATCTTCTTAGCATAATCCATTTATACCCACCATTTTCTATTTCTTCTTTTTCTTCTTTTCCATGACTTCTTTCAGAAGATCCTGCATATCTGTCAGATCTTCCTCATAAACCGCATCCTCGATATCTTCTACTTCGAGACTCGGTTTAAACTTTCTGATCTCCTCTTCATAGTTCAGCATCTGCCTGTAACCTCCCACATGTCTGCTGCTCTTTCTGTCTGTTGCTGCTTCCAGCTTCTGCTTTTCCTGCTGCCCTTCAGTTTTTTCTCCTCCGGCTTTCGTCTGCTTTTTCTTTTCGCATCCGCTCTACCGTCTCCTTGACCATCCCGGTCAGATAAAGTGATCCCAGACAATACACAGTCCTTTTTTTCTGATGCTCCAGGACATATTCTAAAGCCTTCTGCACCGATTCAATAACGACGACCGGACGGTCTGTATACTTTTCAAATAACTTTCCAAGTAGCTCTGCATCTGTTGCACGCTCCCCGTCAATCAGCGTAACCACGTAAAATTCTGCCGGAACACTGTCACACAAATGTGCGATCATCTCTTCGTACTCTTTATCCTTCACAGCAGAAAACAAGAAAATATTTCCTTCTGCTGTCTCCGGCACACTCTTCACAAATGCATCAATGGCACTCACATTATGGGCTCCATCTACATAAACCGACGGGAGGATCTCCTCCATCCGCCCCTGCCACTTCACCTGTGCCAGTGCCTCTCTCCAACGGTCCACATGCCCTTTTTCCCGGAACAGGTACTGCATCACTTCCATGGCAAGCAGGGCATTTCCCGGCTGATAACTTCCTATATTATTCAGTTTCCACGTGGTAGTTCCATAATAAGCATTCGTGCAGGAAAAAGCAATATGTTTGTCTTCGATTCCAAGAATTTCGTACGCATCTTTCCCGATTTTTTTACAGGAACTTCCCTGCTGTGCTGCCGTCTTTTCAATGACTCTGTCACTTTCTTCTGCACTCTGTGCATAAAAGACCGGAACACCGGGACGGATGATCCCGGCTTTCTCACCGGCAATCTGCTCCACGGTATCCCCCAGATATTCCATGTGATCCAGTCCAATGGAAGTAATCACACACACTTCCGGATCTTCTGTGGCACTGGTTGCATCCAGCCTTCCGCCAAGTCCTGTCTCCAGGATCACATACTCTGCTTCTGCCTGGGAAAATGCCAGCATTCCCATTCCAAACAGAAATTCAAAAAAGGTCGGATGCTCCAGTCCCTCCGCCTCCATCTGCTTTACCGCCCCAAGTGTTTGTGTAAAAACTTCACTGAAAACTTCGTCACTCACCGGAACACCATCGATCATGATCCGCTCATTCATCTTTACCAGATGAGGGGAAATGAACAGTCCTGTCCTTTTCCCCTCGGAACGCAGCATTGCATCCAGGTACGCACATACAGAGCCTTTTCCATTCGTTCCCGCCACATGGAGAATCTTCATTTTCCCCTGCGGGATCTGAAGAATTTCAAGAAACCGCTTCGTATGGGAAAGGCTGTGCTTTTTTGTAAACTTCGGAATCTCCGATATATATCTTTCTATTTCCTGATATGTCATTTCTTACTTTCTTCCTGATCTGACGACCTTGATCCTGCCAGCCCTTTTCTTCTCTGATCTGCTGACCTTGATCCTGTCAGTCCTTTTTCTCTTCCTGATCTGTAAACGCCTGTCGTCCATTTTCTACTGAATCATCAGTCTCCACTATTTCTGACAGTTTTCCATCCTTGTATTCATACGTTTTTGAGGTTCTGAAGATGGTATTACTTGATCCCACCTGTGCCACCATGATCGTATCTCCGTCTTTCAATTCCGAATCTTTCAGGTCCAGCCGTGTATTATTCATGAACTTGGTATCCTGCTTTTCATCATTGATATACACTTTACTCTGCTTCGTAAAGTTTGCCCCGTAGATACTGTAATCGCCGTTGAGCTGCGTTACCACATCCTTGATCTCGGCATCCTTGACTCCCATGACCATATGACCTTCTGTGATCGGTGCACCATTTTTTTCATAAGCATACTGCTTTCCATACATGATATCATACTGAAGCAGTTCCAGATCTGACAGATAATGCTTTGTCTTATTTCTCTGCTGATGGTAATTGAAGATCGTACCGGAATGAATATCCAACCGGTCAAAAACTTCTGCCATGATCTGATATGCCGCTATATTTCCATCTTTTTTCTGCAATCCGATATTATCCCAGATGACATAGTTCGTATTATAAAGATACTTGCTCTTTAAATCCTTTGCCTCCAGTCCAAGCGTCGGCAGATGATCTCCGTAAAATACGACAACTGACGGTTCATTCCTTGCCTCCACAGCCTCGATCAACTGGGCGACAAATTTATCCATCTCATGGACTTCATTCACATAATATTCCCATGCATTTCTCTTGCCTTCATCCTCAACTCCGGTCACTTTGATCTCCGGATTCTCCAGTGTCGGCTCAGTCGGATAATCTCCATGTCCCTGCACGCTGACCGTAAATACGAAATCCTGTCCCGCTGTCGTATCCATAGACTCCATAATATTCGGAACTAAAATATCATCGGTCGCCCATCCTTTCGGAGTAGTCTTCAGAATATTCATAAATTCCTTACTCGTATAATGGTCAAAGCCCATATCATTGAATACCTTTGCACGGCTGTAGAAATTGCCACCGTTATTGTGCAGTGCCTCTGCACCATATCCAAGAGATGTCAGTGCTGTCGCCGCACTTTCGAGTACATGGGTTTTCACATAGGTTTTATACGGATATTCTCCAGGTCCGAAGAATCTCATACTCATTCCTGTCAGGACTTCAAATTCTGTATTTGCCGTACCTGCCCCTACTGACGGTACTTTAAAATATCCACTGGAATACTCTTTATACAGCTTTCTTAAATTGGGGATCGGGTCTTCCGAAAAGCGAAGCCATTCTACTTCTGTCGGATCAAAATAAGATTCTAACTGGACAAAAATAATATTCGGACGCTCTTCTGACGGAAGTGAAGTCTCACTTGTTGTCAATGCTCCGTCATTACTGATCTCCTTCATGGTCTCCTCACTGTAACTTGACGGCTGATTGATCCCTGTATTGAACAGACTTGCCGCAAAACAGTAAGGGAATCCATAATCTTCATAAGCAAATGCAATATTACCAAAATAATTGGAGATCACCCGATTCTCGATCGCTACATTGGTAAGTCCCATATAGCCCATAATTCCGGCTGCAATCCCTGCAACCGCAAGCAGGCGGTGCATCTTTCCGGTATACTGTCCGCCACGTCTCCACATGGAAATGATCCAGAGGATCACCGCTACAATTCCTACCGAAAGCATTACGATCTCGAATGCATTAAAATAGTTGCTGGTCAGTTCCAGGGCATCTGACAATACTTTCAGATCCTGTGCATTAAACGGCGTTACCCTTTTTAAAAGCAGATAGCCGTTGCACGTACCGAGGAACAACCAGAATACGCTAAGTAAAATCCTGACAAATACACGCCTTTTAAATAAGTATACGATCATAAATGTCGCAAAGATCAAAAATGCATTAAACAGGAACACCAGCGGAGTCCCTGTCATATAATTCCATGCCTGAAAAAGTGAGTGTCTGGAAATCACCTCAATAAAGAAATTGATCACGCACGCCAGCAGATACTGCAGCGGCAATGAAAGCCGGTTCATCCATTTATATACAGGCTGCATTTTCTTTGCAAATTTGCTGTTCCGGCGTTCTTCCAGGATTTTCTGACGCCGCTCTTTTCTCGCCTTATAGTGTTCCTTAATATCTTTAAACTTCAGATTTCTGACTTTAACAGAAAGCCCTTTTATATCGGGCTTTCTGATATGAATTTTTTTCATACATGACCTCACATCAGATCTTATTTTCCAAGACCTTCCATTCTTTCTTTCACCTGAGCAAGCATTTCTGTATATTTTTCCAGCTTATCCCGCTCAGCCTGAACCTTGTCTGCCGGTGCCTTACTTACAAATCTTTCGTTCGCAAGCATCCCCTCTGCTCTCTTGATCTCCTTATTCAGTCTGTCTTCCTCTTTTTTCAGTCTCTCAAGCTCCTGCTCAAAATCAACCAGATCTTCCAGCGGAAGATATACAACTGCATCCGGTACGACAACCGATACTGCATTGTCCGCAACTCCCTCTTTCGTCTGTTCGATGATGATCTCATTTGCATTCATCAGTGGCTTGACTGACTCTGTCATTCCCTCAATTCCATTGCAGAGTGCCTCATCCTGGCAGACTACATAAACTTTTGTCTTTCTGCTGTTCGGAACATCCATCTCTGCACGCACGTTACGGATGCCCTTTGTGATCGCTTTGATATGCTCCATCACATTCTCGTCTGCCGGGAAGTTCCACTCCTCTTTATATACCGGCCAACTGGACATCATCAGAGACTCTTCTTCCGGTACAAGTGCCAGGTAAATCTCTTCTGTAATAAACGGCATAAACGGATGTAACAGCTTCAATGCCTGTCCGAGAACCGTCTTCAGTACCCACAGAACACAGTTTGCTGCAGCCTGATCCTCTTCTGCGTGCCAGATCCGGTATTTTGCAAGCTCTACATACCAGTCACAGAACTCATCCCAGATAAAGTCATAGACCTTCTGGACCGCGATTCCAAGCTCAAACTTATCCATATTTTCTGTTACATCTTTTGCAAGTGTATTGACTGCGGATAAAATCCATCTGTCAGCCGGTGTCAGCAGTGCATCTTCCGGTTTCTCAACCACATTTTCCTTCATGTTCATCAGGATAAAACGGGATGCATTCCATACTTTATTTGCAAAGTTTCTGCTTGCTTCTACACGCTCGTTGTAGAAACGCATATCATTTCCCGGTGCATTTCCGGTAATCAGTGTCAGTCTCAGTGCATCTGCTCCATACTGATCGATGATTTCCAGCGGATCGATTCCATTTCCAAGAGATTTACTCATCTTACGTCCCTGTGAATCTCTTACAAGACCGTGGATCAATACTGTATTGAACGGTGCTTTTCCTGTATGTGCATAGCCTGAAAATACCATACGGATCACCCAGAAGAAAATGATATCATAACCAGTTACAAGTACATCTGTCGGATAGAAATAATCCAGGTCTTCTGTCTTGTCCGGCCAGCCAAGTGTGGAGAACGGCCACAGTGCGGAAGAGAACCATGTATCCAGTGTATCCTCGTCCTGCGTGAAATGTGTGCATCCACAATGCGGGCATTTTTCCGGCATCTCTCTTGCCACAACAAATTCACCGCACTCATCACAGTAGTAAGCCGGAATCCGATGTCCCCACCAGATCTGACGGGAAATACACCAGTCCTTGATATTCTCGAGCCAGTGCAGATAAATCTTGTCAAAACGCTCCGGTACAAACCGCAGCTCTCCTGTCTTCAGTGCATTGATCGCCGGTTTTGCAAGCTCATCCATCTTGACAAACCACTGCTGTTTGATCAATGGCTCTACTGTTGTACCACACCGGTCATGAGTTCCTACAGCATGCATATGTGGAACAACTTTTACAAGGTATCCCTGCTCATCCAGATCTGCCACGATTGCTTTTCTTGCCTCATAGCGATCCATTCCTGCATATTTTCCACCCTTTTCATTGATCGTTGCATCATCGTTCATGATGTTGATCTCAGGAAGGTTATGACGCTTTCCAACCTCGAAATCGTTCGGATCATGTGCCGGAGTGATCTTAACAGCACCTGTTCCAAACTCTTTGTCTACATAATAATCAGCAACGATCGGAATCTCACGGTTTACAAGTGGAAGGATTGCCATCTTTCCTACAATATCCTTATATCGCTCATCATCCGGGTGTACGGCGATCGCAGTATCTCCCAGCAATGTCTCCGGACGGGTCGTTGCAATTTCAAGGAAACGGTCCGTTCCGGCAATCGGATATTTGATATGCCAGAAATGTCCGTCCTGATCCTCATGCTCCACCTCGGCATCAGACAGCGAAGTCTTACATTTCGGACACCAGTTGATGATTCTTGATCCTTTATAAATATAACCTTTTTCATAAAGGCTGATAAATACTTCTTCTACCGCTTTGGAACATCCCTCATCCATGGTGAAACGCTCTCTGTCCCAGTCACAGGAAATACCAAGCTTCTTTAACTGATTCTCAATCGTTCCCGCATACTCTTCTTTCCACTGCCAGGTTCTCTCAAGGAATCCCTCACGGCCAAGTTCCTTTTTGTCAATTCCCTCTTCTTTTAACTGGTTCGTAACCTTGACCTCGGTAGAAATAGCCGCATGGTCTGTTCCCGGAATCCACAGTGCATTGTATCCTTCCATTCTCTTATAACGGATCAGGATATCCTGCAGTGTATTATCCAGTGCATGACCCATGTGCAGCTTTCCTGTGATATTCGGAGGCGGCATCACCGTCGTAAAAGGCTTCTTACTTCTATCTACTTCTGCGTGAAAATACTTATTCTCACACCATTTTTCATACATCTTCTCTTCGATCTGCTTCGGATCGTAAGTCTTTGCAAGCTCCTTGCTCATTCTATCTCTCCTTTACTTTTCTAATTGTCTATAATATAAATAACGCCCTTTACTAATGTAAAGGGCGAAAATCTCGCGGTACCACCTTATCTTACAGACAATTTTCTGTATCTCTTAAGTTCTTTAACGGAAACCACTCCGGGACATCCTACCTGCCCTGCCTCTGCATTCTGAAATCCTGAATCCAGGAACTTCCACAGACTTTACAGCCCTTCAGATATCCGGTTCAGAAGCTACCTTCCATCATCCCTCTCCGAAACCGTCTTTCAGCCGGGTGATCTTCTCTCCCAACCGGTCTGACCGGCAGCTTTGCTCCTCTCCCCGAACGGTTCTCTCTGACGGCAGTAACGATGTACTCCTCTTCCTCAGCACCTTTAATTCTTTACTAAATTGTTAAATATTTTTTAACTACAAATACTATAGCGGTCATGTGCTGATTTGTCAAGGGATTTCAGGTGGTTTAGAGAATCTTAAGAATGCATCTGCTTCCGCTTTCTAATCTTTTTCTTCTGTATTTCTTTTAACGAATCAGACTCTTATTTCATCCATTTTCTTCTGAAAAGGACTCCTGCCACTACTGCACCTGCAAGCAGCATCACTGCTGCAGGGAATACAACGTTTGTCATATCTCCTGTCTTAGCTGCTTTATTTACTGTACTATTCTGATTCTTGTCGGTTGTAGTGTTCTTGTTATCTGACGGCTTGTTATTTCCGGCATTTCCATTATTACCATTGTTGTTATTTCCGCCGTTATTGTTATTACCGCCATTGTTGTCATTTCCGCCATTATTGTCGTCTTTATTTTCAGACTTCGTTGTTACGCTGAGTGCTGCTGCCGCATACTCTGTTGCATGCTCGTCTGTTCCGACTGCAACAACCTGGATCTGATAAGTCTCTCCTGCCTTCAGACCGGAAAGTGTATATCCTACTGCATCTTTGGAAATATCGGCTGCATATACGGCTCCGTTGACATAGATCTTATATCCTGCGATTCCTTCTGTTGCTGCCGGTGCATCCCAGGTGATCTTAATGGAATCTTTTGTCACTTCACTGCTCGCTACATTTTCCGGTGCTGACGGTGTTGCCGGCTGATCCGGGTCTTCTTTATCCGGAAGTTTTGCGATGGTCTCTGTCTCTTTTGTCTGGCATACAGAGCAGGTTCTTTCTTTCGATCCTTCTTCAGTTGTCGTAGGTTCTTTGACTGTTACCCACTCACCAAAAGTATGTCCTTTTGCTGCGATTTCCTGTGCTTCCTGTACAACTGTTCCACAATCCACGCAAACTACTTCGCCTGTAGATCCTTTTTCTGTACAGGTTGCTTCTTTTGCATCAAGAACAACTGTTGTAGAATGTGTACACTCAACTGCGTCATCGGTTACGATCACATAGTAAACTACGTCACCGATCTGTACGGATGTTGTTCCTGCCGCAACTCCTGTAAAATTGATCGTTGTGCTGGCTTCTGCGGCAGGATTCCGGTAAATCGTATTTGTAACCTTGGCAACATGTCTGAAGTTTGAATGATCCAGTGTCGGGTTCATCACATAGTATGTTCCGTCAACCTCTGCCGCGATCAGATACTGTCCTCCATCTTCAATCGCTGATGCTCCGGTGATCTTCTCATATCCCTTGATCGGTGAATCGGCTGAAGCTGTTGCGGACTTTTTAAACAGTTCAAATGCACATGCTGTTGTATCAAGTGTTCTCTGTCTGTCATAATGAAGTTTGGATGCATCCCTCCAGAAATACAGGTAACGTGAAGCTGATCCGTCATACAGAGATACCTTGCCATTAGAATTTGTAACATCAGCAACTGTAATATTGGCTTTTGCTGTTTTGTTCGGGATTCCTACTGTTCCCATTGTTACAAATGTGGTTGCTCCATCTGCTGTATGTCCTGAAATTGCATAAACTCCATTGCTGATCTTCTTGAATGTATACTGACACTCTGAAAGTCCCCTTACATTCGTATCCCCAAATACTGCGGTACTTGTTCCCGGATATGCTGCTTCCTCTGTAGCCGCTGCTGTCTGCTTTACCAGTTTTGCCACATGATTATACTTCTGACTTCCTGTAGTAGAAAGCAGAATATATCTGTTACCCTGTGCATCTGCTTTTGTCACAATCAGCACGCTGACTCCGGCTTTCAGTTCTTTTTCACTTGTTATTTTCTTAAATCCATTGATTAAGTCATAATCTTCCGCTGATGTGGACGGTGTATATAACTCAAACCAGCAGTTATCATCTGCCACATTCTGTCTGTCGAAATGAAGTTTTGTCGCATCGGTACTGTGGAAATACAAATACTTTCCACCGCCGCCTGATGAATTATCCATAATACTGAACATCGCATCAGAAGGATTTTTTTCAAAGGTAATATTGGCTGCTGTTGTTACATTCGGAATACCGGGAGTAGAAGATGCCTTTGGTCCAAGGTAAATCCCGTTTCCATTTGCAGCCGTAGCTTTTACTTTATAAGTGTAGCTGTCACTTCCTGATTCTAATGTATACATACATTTGCTCAGATCTACAGTTGCACCATCAAACGTTGCCATCGCTGTGGCAATCTGTGCCACCGTCTTTTCATATGTATCCTGTACATCCTTACCTGTTACGGTAACTCCCGCTACTGCTGTATCAACAGAAGATGTATCGGCATCTGCATAGTTTCCGTCTTTTACTGTCAATGTCCTGGTCTCATCTTTTTCAAGGCTGACCACTTTGTACTTTTCTGCATCTGTAATCGTCACATTCATAATAAAAGATTCTTCACCTGCTTTAACAGTTACTTTCACCTGTTTCAGACCGGTTACATTCCCCTTGGATGTCAATGTCAGTCTTCCATCTGCATAAGTTGCATCCAACACTGCTCTGTTAGATGAAGAAACCGTAATGTCAGCATCTGCATCAAGGCATCTTACAACATAAGAAGCCGTTGCATCTGTATTGATCACAGAAGAATTAACTACAGCACCGTTATCATTTTCAACCCATACGCCACTGGTCGCTGCACCATTTACGATATCATCAATTGCAATTTTATCAAACTCAAGCTGCTCATCTTCATCTTCATACAAAAGACCGATCTGTGCATCTGATGTCTCTGTAATACAGGAGTATGCATAATGCGTACCATCATTGACTACATACGGATTATCCAGCCACTGAAGGCTTCCGTCATCCTGTACCAGACCAACCCAGATACGTCCTGAATTACGTGCTGATGTATCAGATGGACCTGCAAAAAGAATTGCAGTCTTTCCGTTTACTTTCTTTGAATATGTAATGGCACTTAACTGGCAATTGTTATTATACTTAAAACCTGTCTCTTTTGGTTCTGACCATGTAAGTCCATCATCCTCAGATATATAATAGGCATTGGACATACGCACAAACAGATACAATCTTCCATCTGCTTCTGTAATAACTGCTTCAGAGCTGTTGCCTGATACAGTAGCTCCGCGATGCCAGGTTATTCCCTCATCATCAGAATAGATTGTAGATGTTCTCTGAACTCCACTTGTATACTGATAGCACGGGAAGATCAGTCTTCCCGTAGAAGTTGTAATTCCTCGTCCCGGTCCGATCAGAAATACCTGCTCGGATTCATTCTTGGCATCTACAAGCTGCGGTGCTGACCATGTGGCTCCGTTGTCCGTTGATTTTGTAATATAAAGAAAATCCGTTGGAAACTGGAAGTACGGTGTATCTCCACAGAACAGGTTTGTATCTACTGCTCCGTCTGCACTCTTAATGTTAAAATGATCATCGATCGTATAGTCTCCGTCTACAACTTCACTGGTACTGTTATTCTTGATTTCATAACAGGACTCAGATGTCGCATCGGCTTTTTTTTCCAGATGATAATCATAACTTGCAGCAGCACGTGCTGTTGAACTGGAAAGACCATTTACACTGGTTGTACTGAGTGCAAGAAGCAGATTTCCATTTGTATCATAACCTGTACTTCCTGCCTTCGCCGGATATCTTGCTGCATTTGCAACTGCCAGACCTGCCGGCAACAAATCACATGCGAGGTAGATTGTATCTCCGTCAGCAAGCAATGCAGGATCAATAAATGCTGTTGAATCACGATTAAACCGGTTTCCGTTATCTCCCAGATAATTAGCTACCGTATAAGACCAGGTTGCTCCATTATCTGTGGATCTTGATACTGCCGTATCCAATCCTGCTCCGTCTCCGCAAATATCCCATCGGATGTCTGTTGCTGCAATTAATGCTCCATTACCTGCAGTTACCAAGGCAGGAATACGGAATCTTGTAAATCCTTTGGATGAATTATGTTCCTCCAAAAACAACGTTTTCGGGAACGGCTGCTCCACTGTTGTTCCATCTGCCGGCTTTGTTCCGTCCTTTGAGTTATTCGTTGCTCCGGCTGTCACCGGAAAGCACCCCAAAGTAAGAACACCTGCCAGCAGAAATGATAATACTTTTTTTCTGTTCTTCATTTTTCTCCCTCTTTTCTCAAAACTTTTTCATGCTTATCAAAATATTGAGATGCCAGGGTCAAAAGGTCTAAGCCCACATGAGCTTGCTCATAGGTGGGTGAAAGACCTTAGAACCCGCCCTGCTATGAGCATAAAAGTGGGATGATAATCCCACGATATGCGAATATTGGGTAGGATTGTGGGAGTGCGTAGCACGGAGCAATCCGTAGGCATCAAAGTCGGGGGCTTTTGACCCCGACATCATTTTATTTCATTACAGGTCGTTCTTACGGCTTCATCCTCTCCCATGCCATAACTGCTGCCTCCTCCGATATCGTACAATGCATCTCATATAGCGGAAGTCTTTCTGCCATCTGTTTAATCATCGAAAGTGTCTTTAACATCTTGTCCTTTTCACCGGGACGGTAAGTCTGCTTATACAGATCCGGATATCCATCTATTGCAGAAATTTTTCTGATCATATTTTCTTCTCCTCTTCTCAAAATACAGATCCCCTGCACCGGCACTTCCACGTTTGTCTGCAATCCATGCTTCCCGCACCACGGAGTTCCACATACATAAATTCCATCATCTTTTATCCGAAGAATCGGTTTATCGTCATTAACCATCACTGCCCTGCCGCCGAAATGCTGTCTCCACATCCTTGTATGCGTGGATTTTCCTGTTCCGCTTGCAGCCGTAAACAAGTATGCTTTTCCATCCACAGCAACAGCAGAGCAATGAAACAGGACACAATTTCTGTCCAGTATTTTTTCACACAATTTTCTGTAAATTGCCAATGACTCAATAATTCCTTTTGATGCCCCCGGTTCACTTTTCTTTTTTTCTCTTTCAACTTCCTCGTCTGTAACTTCAATTACAAAATCTGGTTTGCCCTCTGCCTTCACTTCATAATCCCGGCATATTATTTCTGTATAATTTTCTGTAAATGCAATTTCAATTTCCGCATCTGCAATCCGATATCTTTTTCTTTTTTCCATCATTCACCGTTCCAAAATACCATTTTTTTCAAGGGTTTCTGTAAAACTTCTTATATCTTTTCGTGCTGTTGCACTGTCAATATCATAAGCCTCTGTCACCGCTTCCACCAGTTTTTCTTCCTCAATTTCTTCTGACAGCTTCTCCCAAAGAAATGCACCTATCTCATTTAATTTAATCATCTCCGAAAAGTCATTTTCCCCGCATTTCAGAGAAATTGCTACTTTCTGATCTCCTATTTCATCTAAAATATATCCTTCTTTAATTTTCATTCCCTGATCTCCCAATTTTTCTTTTAGTATATAATTTTTTGTTTATAAAAGCAACAAACTGAAGTGAATCGTCCCGTCGCAGTATAAGTGACTCTTTAAAAAAAGAGAGCAGTGCATCAGGTTTCACTGCCCTCCCTCATTTTCTTTATCATTTCCACGATATCATATCCGTAATTCTTTCCAGTCGCCCAGCCTGTTCCCTGTGGATTTTCCTGCTGCCCCAGCCACTGTACATACGGAGCTGCCGCTTTCTTTACATATTCATACCGCTCATCTACACACGCTTCATTCAATGGTTCCGTTGTTGCATATGCTTTCAGATGCTGAACCTGTGCCAGTATTCCTGTCCGCACATCCGCATATGAATTTCCCGGCACTCCATTTCCGGTTGTTCCGATCCCTGCGAAATTATACTGTTCAATGGATGCATCTCCTCCATATTGAAGAAAACCGGTTTCTTTCATTGCCTGTACATAGGCAACTTCCGGTCGGACTCCTTCTGCAGTTGCCTCTTCATAATAAATCTGGCAAAATGTCTCGATAGAATCCGCCCCTCCTGCTGCCAGTGCTGCAGCCGGATAAGTTCGTCCTGATCTGTTAAAATAATCGACCATTTCCTGTACGGATACATCGCTTTTTCCCATAATGGGATATTGGGCAGCAGAAGCAGCCACTGCAACGCTTTCCATATCAGATCCACTTTCATTTTTCCCGGTATCCCCGGAATTTTTCTCTGTACCCGTTGTCTCCGAATCTGTATTCTCCGTATTTCCTTTTTCTTTACTTTCGTTCTCTTTCCCTGAATCAGCCTGAACCTGTATCTCCTGACTCTTCACAACCGGAATCTTTCCTGACTGTCCTGCTGCCAGAAGCGTTATGACAAGCAGCAATGCCATTCCGGCTTCTATGATCCGTTCTCTTTTTCTATTTTCCATATTTCTGCTCCACTATTTTCATTCCCTCTCACAGCTTATTCATGCTATACTGAGTCTATACTAAAAAAGATCGGATGGATCTTTTGTCATACGCCTGCAACTGAAAACTGACTACTATTTTATATGATGCCAGGGTCAAAAGTTCTAAGCCCACATGAGCTTGCTCATAGGTGGGTGAAAGACCTTAGGACCCGCCCCGATATGAGCATAAAAGTGGGATGATAATCCCACGATATGCGAAGATTGGGTAGGATTGTTGGAGTGCGTAGCACGGAGCAATCCGTAGGCATCAAAGTCGGGGGCTTTTGACCCTGACATCTTTATATATGAGGTGACAAATTATTATGAATAAAAAATCTGTATTGGTAACTGGTTCTTCCCGCGGTATCGGAAGAGCCTGTGCGATTGCTTTTGCAAAAGCCGGATATCATGTATTTATCAACTGCCGTCAAAATATCGCCCTTCTTCATTCTTTACAGGATGAGATTCTTTCCTGTGGCGGTACCTGTACCCTTCTTCCCGGAGATGTCGGTGATCCGTCCCAGGTAAAATCTATGTTCTGTCAGATTGAAAAAGAAACCGGCGGTATCGACATTCTGGTCAATAACGCCGGCATTGCCTGGTTTGGTCTGCTTACCGATATGACAGACGAAGACTGGTCTTCTCTTCTTCAGACGAATCTTTCTTCCGTCTTCTATTGCTGCCGTGCCGCCATTCCACATATGGTCTCTGTGAAATGTGGACGGATCATCAACATTTCTTCCATGTGGGGAACTGCCGGTGCTTCCTGCGAAGCTGCCTATTCCGCAACCAAATCCGGCATTCATGGTCTGACAAAGGCTCTTGCCAAAGAACTTGCTCCCAGTAATATCCAGGTCAATGCCATCGCCTGCGGTGTCATTGATACGGAAATGAATGCACGGCTGAACGAAGAAGAACGTGCCGCCCTTGCAGAGGAAATCCCTTCCGGCAGATTTTCATCCCCGGAAGAAGTCGCTGAACTGGTTCTGCTCCTTTGCAGTTCCCCGTCCTATATGACCGGGCAGATCATCGGAATGGATGGCGGCTTTATCTGATAAAGCTGTCATTCATTTTCACCGCTCCGGTCATTTTTACAAAATGTATTTCATTTAAAGTTTCCCGTAAACATCCTGCGGAACATACGCTTTGATCTGAATCCCTTCCGGCAGATACTCTTCTGACAGAAGCTGTCCTTTGCTCCGGATCATCTGTATCTTACCGGCATCTGCAAAAGGATACAGACGTTCCACATAGATCTGATCCCGTCGGATGATCTCCAGCAATGCTGCCTTCAGTTTGTCCAGCCCCTGTCCGGTCTTAGCCGATGTGGCAATCGAGTAATCTGCCTGAAAATCTTTATGACTTTCTTCTTTTTCCAGCCGATCCTGCTTATTGAACAGTGTGATCACCGGTTTTCCTTCCGCTCCCATCTGACGTAATGTATCATAGACCACATACATCTGCTCGTCCATCCTCGGATTCGATACATCTACAACGTGGATAATGATATCGGCATATTTTGCCTCTTCCAGTGTACTTTTAAAAGCTTCTATAAGATGATGTGGGAGCTTTCTGATAAATCCGACCGTGTCCGTCAGAAGAATCTCCTGCGTACCGTCAAGCTGCAAAGCTCTTGTCGTTGTATCCAGCGTAGAAAAAAGCATGGCATCTTCTAAAATCCCTGCATTTGTCAACGCATTTTCAATACTGCTTTTTCCTGCTGACGTATATCCTACCAGTGCTGCCACTTTCATTCCTGACTGATTCCGCTGACTGCGGAGCAATTCTCTGTGCCGCTCCACATCTGCCAGTTCTTTTTTCAGACGACTGATCCGCTCCCGGATAAGACGGCGATCCATTTCCAGCTTTTTTTCTCCCGGACCTCTTGTACCGATTCCGCCGCCCAGTCTTGACAGTGATCTTCCCAGTCCCGACAGACGGGATGCCCGGTATCTGAGCTGAGCCAGTTCTACCTGGATCTTTCCCTCTCCCGATACAGCTCTTGCGGCAAAAATATCCAGGATCAGAAGCGTTCTGTCCAGTACTTTGCAATCCAGTTCTTCTTCCAGATTGCCAAGCTGGGTACTGCTCAGTTCATCATCACAGATGATCCCTGTTGCCTCAGTTTCCCACAACAGTTCTTTTAATTCGATCAGTTTTCCACGCCCGATATAGGTTGCCGGGTGTACGCACTCCCTGGTCTGGATCAGTCTGCCAGTCACCTCAGCCCCTGCTGTAGCCGCAAGCTCTGCCAGTTCATCCAATGACCGTTCTGCAGTCTCACCGCCTTCTGTATCCACGCCCACCAGGATGACGCGTTCTCTGATATCATCCATATTATACATCTGCATTTTACCTCGTCTGCAAAAATTCTGCTTCTTTCGCTACTGATTCATCCTCTGGATAAGCCGCCTGATATTCTGACATTTTTTCTTTTGCCATTTCCCAGTCTGCGGTCTTTTCCAGACAGATGATCTCATTATATTTCATCTCCTGAAGCAACGTCTCCTGCTTCTTATCTTCCTGCTTCTTATTTCCCTGCTTTTCTTCTGCCAGTGCGATTCCCTCCTGGATATACTCCAGGGCTTTTGCATAATCCTCCTTGCAAAGAGCTGACGTTCCGGCAAGATTACACAGCTCTGCCGTCTTTACTGTCCCATTATCAAAAGCCTTTTCCAGCATCTCCAGTGCCTGATCATACTGCTTCTGCTCATAGTATGTCATTCCAAGTCCACAATATCCTTCTGCTGCTTCTTCTTTATCATCACTTCCTGCTGCCTCTTCAAAAGAAGCGATCGCAGTATCATAATCTCCCTGCTCCAATGCCTCTGTTCCATCTTTTACTGTATTTCCGCATCCTGCCATCATGCACATTGCACTGACAGCCATCACTAATACCATTCTCTTCTTTTTCATTTTCTGCTCTCCCGTTAAAATTAAACAAAAAACCGGATACAGGAAATGTACCTGAGCAAATCATCTTCCCCTATCCGGTTTCTCTCCTTATTCAGTTTTTATTTCGGCTTTTATAAAGCACTAATCTTTTCTGCTGACTTTTTCAGCCTTTTTGATCTTCTTTTTTAGGGTCTTCTGCTGCAGACTCCGCTGACATCAGCTTCTGTTCTTCTCTGCTTCCGATTACATCCCGGCAGACTCCTTCCAGCCGTTCCCGATCTGATTCTTTTAAAATGCACTCCTGGATTGCTTCATTCAACTGAAGCATCTTCTCATCCAGCTCTGAAACCATCTTCGCACACTCTCTTAAATCACGGCTTATGTAATCCGGTGCATTTCCCTCGAACTTATAATAAATCTTATGCTCCAGGCTTGCCCAGAAATCCATGGCGATCGTACGGATCTGAATCTCGACCTTCGTATCTACCACACTGTCTGAAAGAAAGATTGGTACGGAAACCAGCATATGATAACTCTTGTATCCGCTTTCTTTCGGATTCTTGATATAATCTTTAATTGATAATACTTTCAGGTCACTCTGATTCCCGATCATCTCTGCCAGCCGGTATATATCGGAGGTAAAAGAGCAGATCAGCCTGACACCTGCTATATCATTGATATACCGGACCATATTCTCGATCGAGGTCTCATAACCGTAACGCTTTAATTTCTTCACGATACTTTCCGGTGTCTTAATTCTGGTCTTGATATGCTCAATGGGATTATACTGATGCACATGCTGAAATTCATCATTCAGGATCTCAAGCTTGGTGCCGACTTCTTTCAGTGCCGCATTATATAAAAATATCACGGTCTTCCAACTGTCAACATCCTCATAGCTCTTAACTGCAGCTTCAACCTGTTGTTCACTTTTCATCGTGGACATCTCCTATTTGGTTGTTATTTCTTTCTTTAGTATACCATGGATTCTTCACAGTGTCACACGATTGCTGATATCCTTTATATATTTTTAAGGATTTTAAAGTTCCAGTTTCATGTCTCCCGGATGAATCCATTTTTTCTTTCTCATCAGTTCTGAAATTCCAAGTGTCACAACAGCCGGAAGGACAAACTGGATTGTAATCATTTTAACCAGAACGATCATTGGATCTTCTGAAGCCGTCATGACCTGCCATGTCATCAAAGGCCCTACCAGTCCGGCTGTTCCCATTCCTGAACCCGTAGCATTATTGGTCATATGAAGCAGCATCGTGCTGACCGGCCCAAGGATCGCACTTGACAGGATCGGCGGAATCCATATCTGAGGATGCCGTATGATATTCGGCATCTGAAGCATGGACGTTCCGATTCCCTGTGCCACAAAGCCACCCAGTTTATTTTCACGATAACTTGCGACTGCAAATCCGATCATATTACAGCAGCAGCCAACTGTCGCAGCTCCCGCTGCCAGTCCCGACAGATTCAGAATCACCCCGATCGCTGCGGAACTGATCGGCAGTGTCAGAAAGATTCCCATCAGAACCGATACTACAATGCCCATCAGAAACGGCTGCTGTTCTGTTCCCCAGTTGATCAGTGACCCGAGCCATGCCATAAATTTTGAAATCGGCGGCCCTGCAACCAGTCCCACTACAGATCCCGTACCGATACATACCAATGGGGTAAGAATAATATCCAGTTTTGTCTTTCCTGTCACTAAAATTCCAATTTCAATTGCAAGATAAGCAGCAATGAACGCTCCCAGCGGCTCTCCCGGCCCTGCCAGCACCAGATTGCCATCGACGATCAGTTGTCCTGCCAGCAGTTTTGACGCAAATGCACCGATCATTCCGGCTACTGCAGCCGAAACCGTCACTAACTGCTGTGCCTCCAGCTTTCTCGCCACACCGACACCAATTCCTGCTCCGGTCAGGCCTGCAGCCACTTTTCCGATCATATAGATCAGATTCCCATAATCACCGCCCACAAATAAGCCGATCTGCTGTATGATCGTTCCTATAATGAGCGTTGCAAATAAGCCCTGTGCCATACCGCTCAGACCATCAATAAATATTCTCTTCATTTCTTCTCTCCAATTTTACTTCCTTTTACCTATTTCAGCAGAATACCCCAGCCTTTTTCAACTGCTCCGCTGCATTCCTCGTCGGACTCCAGCGGCTGCCCCTCCTGATCCAGAAGTTCCGGCATGGCAGCTGCCTTTTCCTGCCGGTAATCTGTCAGAAGCCAGCTTATAACATTTACATTATCCGGTCTTCCTGCCACCACTTCCGGCACCTGCATGGAAACAATCTGCTCCAGGAAATCAATATCCACCTGATTCTCCTTACAGTAAACCAGCAGATTCTTATAAATGCAAAGATATACCCCCTTGCATACGCCTTCTTCAAAATCTCCGTAAACACTCTGGTCTGCCTGCTCAAAGCCATTTTTTTCTATCAGTGACAGAATTACTTTTCCATATACTTCTTCCTTTAAATATACTTCTAAAGTCTCCAAATCTGATGCTTTGCATTCTCTGATCATTTCTTTATCCCCATTTCACTTTTCCGTCTGTTTTCTGTTACCTTATCTACTATAACAAAATCCATTCCCTCAGGCAACGGGATTTTTCAATCGGGATTTTTTTCTGTCTTATTGGATTTTTATCTTCAATATGATAGAATAACCGGAGATAACTTTCTGAAATGTGACTGTTAAGTCTGATCTTTGCTGATCTTGGACTTTTAAATGAAAGAGGTAGACATATGTTCCGTTTATGGGGAAAAGAATTTAAAGATAACCGAATGTTAAAGGATCTCGTCATTTGTGATGAATCCGATGATACCCGTACGCATAAAATTTTTCATGCCCTGGATGAAATCTGCTATGAATTTGATCTGAGTAAACCTCTGTGGCTGGATTCTACGATCAATGAATTTAAACGCCATTCACGTGCCAGATTTTATCAGGATTCTTTCATTGATGAAATTGATTTTGATTATCTTGAAATTCAGATCATTGAGGAATAATTACGGAATCATTATAAGATGTTGGGGGGCAAAAGCCCCCAACAATGAGGATTTTAAATTTTTTCATTTTTTTAATTTTGGGTGTTGACAATTTTCAATTCATCCTATATAATTAAATTCGCTGTTGAGGAACAGTGATATGTGCGATTAGCTCAGCTGGATAGAGCGTCTGACTACGGATCAGAAGGCCGGGAGTTCGAATCTTCTATCGCACGTCAAAAGAGATTGCAGATTGCAATCTCTTTTTTGTTGCCCATCCAGACATCAGATGCAATGATACAGACATAACAAGATGTCGGGGGCAAAAGCCCCCGACTCATTCATGCGAGCAACAAACCAAAGTCTGTGCCTGCTTTTTTATTTTGCAAACTTCTCTATCTGAGATGCGATCAATGCCTGATCTTCAAAGTAGTTGATCTTCATGGCTGCCTTTACTTCTTTCAAGGTCTGTGCAGCAACTGCTTCTGCTTTCTCACTTCCGGTCTTCAGAATTTCATAAACTGCCGGAATATCCTTCTGCCACTCTTTTCTGCGGTTACGGATCGGCTCTAATTCAGCCTGAAGTACATTATTCAGGAAACGCTTCACTTTCATATCTCCCAGTCCGCCACGCTGATAATGCTCTTTTAATTCATCCAGATTCTTATACTCCGGCAAAAATTCCGGGAAATACTCCGGTCTGCAGAATGCATCCAGATAAGTAAATACAGTATTTCCCTCCAGACTTCCCGGATCTTCAATACGAATATGGTTCGGATCAGTAAACATACTGAATACCTTTTTCTTGATCTCATCCGGCTCTTCTGAAAGATATATACAGTTTCCGAGGGACTTGCTCATCTTTGCCTTTCCGTCAATACCCGGAAGACGCAGGCACGCTTCATTCTCCGGGAGCAGAATCTTCGGATCTACCAGAGTCTCACCGTACACAGAATTAAACTTATGTACGATCTCTTTTGTCTGCTCCAGCATCGGCATCTGATCTTCCCCGACAGGAACGGTCGTTGCCTTGAATGCTGTGATATCTGCTGCCTGGCTGATCGGATAAGTAAAGAATCCAACCGGAATGCTTGCCTCAAAATTTCTCATCTGAATCTCTGACTTGACAGTTGGATTCCGCTGAAGTCTGGATACTGTCACCAGGTTCATATAATAAAATGAAAGTTCACATAACTCCGGTATCTGGGACTGGATAAATAAAGTTGACTTTGCAGGATCCAGACCGCATGCAAGGTAATCCAAGGCTACCTCTATAATATTCTGCCGGATCTTTTCCGGATTATCCGCATTATCCGTCAACGCCTGTGCATCTGCGATCATAATAAATATATCATCAAAATCTCCCGTATTCTGAAGCTCTACCCGACGCCTCAACGATCCAACATAATGTCCCACATGGAGCTTTCCTGTCGGACGATCACCGGTAAGCATAATCTTTTTCATATTCTTCCGTCTCCTTCTGATTTTCTCGTATTGTTCTTAATTATAACACTAATATTCTTCCTTTTCTACTAGATTTCTTCTAAAAAGCCAGGGTACATTCCACACCCTGGCCTGAAAATTTATTTATTCTCCTGTAATACGGCACGCTTCATATATCCCGGCACCCGCTTTTTTCCCGGTGCATATACGATCTGATAAAGAACAAATGCCATCACCGCTGCTCCTATGACATCAAGTACTGAATGCTGCTTCAGAAACATCGTCGCAAGTATGATCAGTCCCGCCAGCACATACGCTGAAATGCAGACTGCCTTATGCGTTCTCACTTTCTCACTCTCATGGATCGCTATACATGCACATAAGGAATTAAACACATGCAGGCTCGGAAATACATTGGTACAGGTATCTGTCCTGTAGAGAACCCTCACCGCATCCACAAACATATTCTCCCGTTCAAATACCACCGGTCTGAGATCCTGTCCGTTCGGGAAAAAGGTACAGATAATCAGGAAAATCGTCATCCCGGCAAATGAGATTGCTGCCAGCTTATAAAATCCTTGCACATCCGTAAAGAAAAAGTACAGAAATACAACAGCAATAAACGCAAACCACATCAGATACGGTACGATAAAGTACTCAATAAAAGGAATCCTTTCATCCAGTGCCGTCTGCATCACATGATACTTTGTCGTAACATGCTTCTCCAAAAATAAAAACCACGGCATATAAATAAACGCATACAAAAATACCCACATATGCTTATACTTTTTAAAAAATGCCCCTGCCTTTGCTCTCCACTTCATACACGACACTCCCTCTGCCATCCGCGTGGACTTCCGAACAAACCACTCTGTCCCAACTGTTCTTTTCTGAATCCTTTCTTTGTAACACGCCCGATTATAGCACGATTTATTTTAAACCTCAACCAACTTCATAAGTTTTTAACATTTCTTTCAGAAATCTTAGGTTTTATCCACATCCGGTTACCGACTTATTCCTCTGCTTCTAATTTAATGATGCCAGGGTCAAAAGGTCTAAGCCCACATGAGCTTGCTCATAGGTTGGCGAAAGACCTTAGGACCCGCCCCGATATGAGCATAAAAGTGGGATGATAATCCCACGATATGCGAATATTGGGTAGGATTGTGGGAGTGTGTAGCACGGAGCAATCCGCAGGCATCAAAGTCGGGGGTTTTTGCCCCCGACATCATTTAATTCAAAAATATACATATCAAAAGATCTTTTTGCTGCCCTCAGATCTTTCTCACCGTGCAGTGTCCACGCTGCCACCGGTGCATGAAACAGCTTTTTATTTACCAAAAATCCCGGATTTTTCCGGTCTGCCCATTTATAAGAAATAAAATCCGGTCTGCACATACAGTTGCTCAGTAAATATTTTACGCAGAATCTTAATGCATAATGCGTTGTATCCGGCTTCCTGGTAAGATTTTCAGAAAGCTGTCCGCGGGGAATCTCATTTCTGTGCTTTTTCATCCACCGCAGCACCAGACTGTTAAAAGACTGGACCATATATTTCCCTCTGTATCCCTGCAGTTCTTCATCCAGCCTCCGGCAGACTTCTGTATCTGCACTCGGGAGCTTTACTTCTATCAGAAGAGGAACTTTTCCATCAACCAGCCGAAGAACTTCTGAAAGAAGCGGGATCTTTTCCCCGGTTCTGCTTAACCGGTAAGTTCTCATACGGGCATAATCCGTCTCTTCCACTTTTCCTTTTTCTCCGCATATTCTTCTGAAATCATCATCATGAAAGACAACCAGCTTTCCATCTTTTGTAAGATGCACATCCAGCTCAATCCCATAGCCGGCTTCTATCGCCGCCTGAAACGCCGGGATCGAATTTTCCGGGATTCCCTTTTTTATGTCATGCAGCCCCCGATGAGCCCATTTCACTCCAAAAAAGGGATGTACCCTGCGTCTCCCCGACAATCTCGGTGCGAGCAAATACAGCAGAATTACATTTCCCAAAAGTAAAACCAACAGAACGATCAAGATCCCTTTCATCATAACCACCATTACTCCTTATTCTGTAATGAATCTTATTTTTTCTTCCATCAACCGTACTTTCATTTCATTTCTTAAAAAGATCGGCTCACCGTCTGTATGTATCGGCAGTGTACTGCCTGTAGAAACTTCTGCACTGCGACATTGAAGGATCGTAACGCCACGGAACTTTGTATGCTTTCCAAAGAATGCCGTCGGCAACAGACACAGAATCTTCTTTTTGGAGAGATCTGCTGCCACCATGATATCCAGCTTTCCGTCAGACGGAGATGCCTCCGGGCAGAATTTAAATCCGCCACCTTCATATTTCTGATTCATAAATGCCGCAAAATATGCACGTTCAAACCGATGCACACTTCCGTCATCCAGCCGGATCTCCATCCTCACCGGCTGATCCTTCAGCAGCCGGTTGAGTGCAACCACTGCATAACTCAGCTTTCCAAGCTTTAAGCGGTTTAAGATCTTCTTCCATTTTGAGATGCACACTTCATGGCACACTGCCGCATCAAATCCCATCCCCGCACTGACCAGGAATCGTCTTCTTTTCCCACCAAGTACCAGCTCTCCCACATCCAGTTTCTCAATCTTTTCCGAGTTCAGGATCAACTCCAGTGCCTTTTTTGCATCTTTCGGGATCCCCATGCCTCTTGCAAAATCATTACTCGATCCGGTAGGAATATATCCAAGCGTTACTTTAGACGGATTTTTAATTCCATTGATCACTTCATTCAGTGAACCATCCCCGCCAAGCACAATCATCGTATGCTCTTCCTCATCTGCTGTGATCTCAGTTGCGATCCTTTCCGCATCTTTTTTTCTGCCGGTCATTCTGACTTCATAGGAGACCCGCCTTTTTTTCAGTTCCGGCTCAAGCTGACTCCACAGCAGCTCTCCCTGTCCTGTTCTTGATTTTGGATTTACAATAAAAATGTAGTCCATCAATTTTTCTCCACTTCGCACAATGTACTTTCCAGATATTTTCCAAGCGAACGGCTCATATTTCCTTCAAAATCAGCTTCTCCGTTTCTCAGGCACCACTCAAATACATTTCCGATCACGATCATTCTGATATCGGTCGTAAACTCTTCAATGCTGACATTCAGCTTTACCACTCCTGCTTCGATCGCCTTCTCCACATACGTCTGCACTGTCACGATCGGATAGGGACGCTCTGTTCTGATTGCTGCATTCAATGCCTGGTTCTTCGTATCGTAATACCCCGACATAAATTCCACGCCCAGTTCCCGGCAATACTTCACATAATTCATGTAGACCTGAATGATTCCCTGCTCTACACCACCTGCATTCTCCGGGATTTCCAGCAGATCCGGGTTGATCGTCGGCTGTTCCTCAATATAGTAAGACAGCAGATCATCTTTTGTCTTGAAATGATGATAAAAGCTGCCATTGGAAACTCCGGCCTCCTCACAGATATTTTTAATAGAAAGTTCTTCATACCCTTTTTTCTGAAGGATTTTCTTTGCTGCCTGAAAGATCTTTTCTCTCGTTTCCTGCGATTTACGCTGCTGCCTGGAAAGTTCTACTTTTTCACTCATTAAAATTTACACTCCTGTATGGATTAAAAAGAAATTCCAGTTTACGACTATCCTCAACTTCTACTTTGAATTTCTTCTTATGATGCACTCAGTATAGCACAAATACCGATTGGTTTCAAGAAAACCGAGTATACTCTGTATTCTACATGCAAACTGTCCTTACCTATTGCTTTTACACACTGCACCCAGGTATTTCTCCTGCAAGCCTTTATAACTGATATGCTGCAAATGCAGATGGCATCGGATACTTCTTTTCCAGCTCTTCTTTTTCTGCAAATATCACCTGCTCACTCCATATCTTCTGATCCAGTTCTCTTTCCAGCTCATCCACGATCACTTCGTATCCTTTCATCTGCCATTCTACATGACTGAAAATATGCTTTGCATCCGGGAGCTTTTTCACCCGCACCGGAGTCAGTCCCAGTGACTTGGCATATTCGATCACTTCCTTCTGCTTCAGATGTCCTTCTACATTTGGAAATTCATATAAGCCGGCAAGCAGACCTGTATCCGGTCTTTTCCGGATTGCCACTTCTTCATTATCACAGAATCTCAGGATCGTCTTTTTTTCAACTCTTCTTTCTTTTGCTTTTTTCTTTACCGGATACTCCAGTTCACATCCATCCCGGTGTGCAAGGCATAAATGACTGACCGGACAGATCTCACACTTCGGTTCTCCTCCCGGCAGACATACGATTGCCCCCAGTTCGATCAGTCCCTGATTAAAATCTCCCGGTGATTCCTTTGGGATCACCTCTTCCAGTAAACTTTCCACTTTTTTCCTTGTTGATGCTTTCAGAATATCATCCGCATCTTCCAGAATCCGGGACACAACCCGGAATACATTTCCATCTACTGCAGGCTTTTGCAGATCATAGACAAAAGAGCCGATCGCTCCTGCCGTATAATTGCCAATCCCTTTCAGTTCCCGGATTTTCTCATAAGTTTCAGGAAATTTTCCGCCATACTGTTCCATGATCTGTTGTGCAGCAAGCTTCAGATTTCTTGCCCGGTTATAATATCCCAGCCCTTCCCAGAGCTTGAGCAGCTTATCCTCTTCCACATTTGCCAGTGTTTCTATATCTGGCAGTTCTGAAAGGAATCTTTCATAATAAGGCTTTACTGCCTCCACCCTGGTCTGCTGAAGCATGATCTCCGAGATCCACACCCGGTACGCATTGATATTTTTTCTCCACGGCAGATCTCTGCGGTTTTTCCTGTACCATTCCACGATCAGCGGTACCGTTTCTTTCATTTGCGGACTCTCCAGCACTACATCCACCGGATCACAGATCCTGATCTCATCTTTACTGACTTCACAGTCGTACGCCAAGATCTTCACACCGGCCGCCTTTGCTCTTTTCAATGCCTCTGCAAACTCCGGCTGTGTCTTTTGATTTGGAGTAAAATAACGAACTTCCTTCATCTGGATCACGAAAAAGAGGATTGCCTCATAGCCTTCTTTTTTTGCTTTGATCAGTTCTTCTATATGCCTGACGGCTCTCTCACTCGGTGCATCCGGAAACAGACAGACTCCGTCTTCTTCCAGTGTCACCCCTTTCACTTCTATAAAAGCTTTTTTCCCCTCCCCCTCTGCATAAAGATCTAATCTTGAATCTCCATAGGTTATCTCCGGACGGATACACTGGATTTCTTTGAACAGATTGCCGGTTTGCAGCCATTCTTCCACGCACCTGTTCGGAATCTGTGAATCCAGATTGACCAGCCTTTCTCCTTTTTTCACCGCGATCAGATCCCACAGGGTGGCACGCTTTTCATTTTCACTTTTCTGCAAATATACTTCTGCCCCGGGAATCAGCAGTTCTTCACACCGGCCTGTATTTTTCACATGAACTTTTTCTCTTTTTCCTTCCAGCTCCACATAAGCAACAAACCGGTTTTCCCGCTCAAGAAAGACAGCTTTTTCTATCCGTTCGTATTTCATTTTATTCTCCTCTTACTGAAAAAGATCCTTTGAATTTTTTCGTATGCCCGGCAGCTCAAAACTTTGGCACTTTCCATTATATGTCTGGCAACAAAAAATATCTGCTCCGTATTATATCACAGAACAGATATTTTATCATTTTCTATAAAATGATGTCGGGGGGGCAAAAGCCCCCGACTTTGATGCCTACGGATTGCTCCGTGCTACGCACTCCCACAATCCTACCCAATCTTCGCATATCGTGGGATTATCATCCCACTTTTATGCTCATATCGGGGCGGGTCCTAAGGTCTTTCACCCACCTATGAGCAAGCTCATGTGGGCTTAGACCTTTTGACCCTGGCATCATAAAATTTTTGAAAGAAATTCCTTCAGTCGTGCATCCTTTGGATGTTCAAAAAACTCCTGCGGACCGGCTTCTTCTTTAATCTGACCGTCATCCATGAAAAGGACCCTCGATGCCACTTCTCTCGCAAACCCCATCTCATGGGTTACAACCACCATCGTCATGCCTTCCTGTGCCAGCTCTTTCATCAGTTCCAGAACTTCTCCGACCATCTCCGGATCAAGTGCTGAAGTCGGCTCGTCAAAAAGGATCACATCCGGATTCATCGCAAGAGAGCGGATGATCGCAACTCTCTGCTTCTGACCGCCTGATAAAGTGGACGGATAGACATCTGCCTTATCCTCCAGTCCGATCCTGGTAAGAAGCTTCATGGCATTTCCCCTGACTTCTTTTTTGATCTGTTCCTTTGTCGTAGTGATCGGAACAAGAGCTTCTTTCTTATCTTTTCCTCTGAAAACATTTTTGAACTGAATCCTGCGGTTCGCTCTTTTTGCTTTCTTCAGATCCCTGCACTGCAGATATTCCGGTGCCATCATCACATTCTGCAGAACCGTCTTATTGTTAAAAAGATTGAAATGCTGGAATACCATTCCCATATGGCGGCGATGAACATTAATATCTACTTTCATATCTGCAATATCAACACCGTTAAAAATGATATTTCCGCCTGTCGGATCTTCCATACAGTTTAAGCACCGCAGGAAAGTACTCTTACCGGAGCCGGATGGTCCGAGTACAGCAACGATATCACCTTTGTTGATCGTGACATTAATTCCCTTCAGGATCTCTTTGTCCCCGAAGCTTTTTCTAAGATTAATTACGTCTATCACTCTTCTTCAGGCTCCTTTCCAAGATTTTTACAAGCAGCGTTATGATCAGTACAAGTGCGATATAGATCAATGCCATCACAAGATAAGGTACCATAAATTCATAACTGTTACTTCCGATATAATTAAACGCAACATAAAGATCTGCTGCTCCGACGAAACTGACAACAGAAGTCTCTTTTACAAGCGAAATAAACTCATTTCCAAGTGTCGGAAGAATATTCTTGACAGCCTGTGGAATCACGATCTTTGTCATACTTGTCCCAAAGCTCAGACCCACGGCACGTCCTGCCTCCATCTGTCCCGGATCTACTGACTGAATACCACTTCGCATGATCTCTGAAATATAAGCTCCGCTGTTCAGACCAAATACAACCATTGCGACCTGCACACCGGTAATTTTTACTCCAATGATCGGAAGCAATACATAATAAAATACCAGTAGCTGTACTACCATAGGTGTTCCTCTGAAGAGTGCCACATAAAAACTGCAGATATGATTCAGCACCTTTGGCAGTGTCTTGTATTTCGGGATCACCCTTACTGTTGCGATCAGAGTTCCGATCACAATACCGATAATGAGACCGCAGATTGCGATCATCAATGTATTCTGCAAACCCTGCAGTACTTTTACATAGCCGTTCTGATCCAGAAAAATTTCTATAAATTTATCTACTTTCTGACTGAAATTGCCCATAAGTTTCCTTTCTTAAAAAAGGAAAATGCCGCAGCATACGTTGCCTGCATTTCCCTTTCTCTTCTCTTTCCTTCAACAGTACTGCACTGTGGCAGATCACTGTCCCGTTTCCCTGATCCTACTGAACCTCGTTGATTGCTGTTGTGATTGCAGATGCAGGAGCGGCATCAATGATAACATAATTGATATTTCCATTGAGCATATCCTGTACTGCCAGAGAACCACTCTTATAAGTTACGCATTTTGCCGGAAGTCCCGGGAAATCCCATTCTTCGCTTCCTTCAACATAATACTGTCCTGTTGTTCCCTGCTGAACACCGATCTTATCAGACTCTTTCAGTTCTGCAAGTTTCGCTGCCACATCATCTGCACTCTTGCAGTCATCGAATGCTGTATCGTTGCTTGGTACGATCAGACGCTGGGATGCTGAATAGTAAGAATCTGTAAAGGTTACATACTTTTCTCTCTCTTCATTGATCGTCAGACCTGCCATTGCAATATCACACTTCTGCTGGCTTACAGACAGACATACTGCATCAAAATCCATATTCTCGATTACAAGTTCTTTTCCAAGCTTCTCTGCAAGAAGGGATGCGATCTCCATATCGATTCCATAATAATCTTCACCCTTTGTATACTCGAAAGGCTCAAATGCTGCATTTGTTGCAACAACGAGCTGATCCTTTGTGGTATCAAGCTTTGCTGACTTTACTGCCTCCGGCTCTCCATCTGAGAAATACTTATTGCAGATCTCATCCAGTGTACCGTCCTCTTTGATTGATGCAATAAAATCATTCACTTCGTCAAGAAGTTCCGGCTGCTCTTTATCAACACCAAATGCATACTCTTCATTCGTAAGGTCGATATCGATTACTTTTGCAGTCACTTTTTCATTGTTTCCACCGCATCCAACCAGCATACTGGCGGCAAGTGCTGCTGACAGACATACTGCTAAAAATTTTTTCATGTCTCTTTCCTCCTGATTTATCCATTATTTTTCTGCATAAACATACAGATTATCTTAATAATTTTAACATACTTTTCACATAATGCAAGTAAATCGCCCTACATTTTCTGTTCTCTGATCTACTTTTATGTATTACAGTAATGCTGAAATTCCAAAGTAAAGGAATACGATGATTCCAAGTACGATCCGGTAATATCCAAATACTTTGAAATCATTGTTTCTGATATACTTCATCAGGAACTTGATTGCAATAATCGATACTCCAAACGATACAAGCATTCCAAGCAGCAATAAAAACACCTGCATTGGTGTAAATGCGAGTCCAAACTTGAATAACTTCAATGCACTTGCACCGAACATAACCGGAATTGCAAGGAAGAATGTAAATTCTGCTGCTACTCCACGGGATACTCCCAGTGCCAAAGCACCTACGATCGTTGCTCCTGACCGGGATGTTCCGGGGATCATCGCCATCATCTGGAAGACTCCGATCAGAAGAACTGTCGGAACAGACAACTGGGACAGCTTCGTCACCCTCGGTTCTCTTTTTGCATTAATATTCTCTATGACAATGAATAAAATACCATACAGGATCAGCATAAATGCAACCACATACGCATTGCTCATCTTTGCCTCTATCCAGTCATTCAATAACAGTCCCACGATCATTGCCGGGAGCGTTCCGATAATCACTTTGATCCACAACTGGATCGTCATCATCTTTTGCTTCTGCGTCTTCGTTGGTGAAAATGGATTCAGCTTATGGAAATAAATCACCACTACTGCCATGATCGATCCAAACTGGATCACTACATTGAACATATTTTTGAATGCATCATTCTGCTGGAGCTTAATCAGTTCTTCCACCAGGATCAGATGCCCGGTACTGCTGATCGGGAGCCACTCCGTGATTCCCTGCACAATACCAAGAATAATTACTTTTAATGCCTCTAACATACTTCTCCTCCTTCTAGTACAAACCGTTCGATTGCCTTCGCTACTCCATCTTCTTCATTACTTCCTGTAATATAATCTGCCGTTGCCTTTACTTTCTCTTCGGCATTCGCCATCGCCACTCCAAAACCGGCTTCCCTCAGCATCGGCTCATCATTATCGCCATCACCAAACGCCATGATCTCTTCTCTTTCAATCCCGAGCCTCTTCCCCAGTTCCACCAGACCGCTTCCCTTGTTCACTCCGGCTGCATTTACTTCTATATTATATTTTAATGAACCGACAATCTCCACTTCTTCCAGTGTCTCCAGTTCTTTCCATGCCCTTGCCCGTTCATCCAGATCAGCGAACAACGCCTGCACTTTATCCAGACTGCGGGATTCCCGATCGACCAGACCAAAAATATCCTCTGTCGGAATACGGGTTGTTCTTATATATTCCCACATATTCGGATTATGATGATACCGTTCCACATGAAGCATCTTTTCTGCCTCCGCATATCCCTGACCATCAAAATATACCTCTTGTAGGGTATCATATTTCGCACAGATTTCCAATATCTTTTTCGCCTTATCCCGACTCAGAAGCTGCTCCATAAGAACGCTCCCATCCTGCGTACGGACAATCCTTGCTCCATTCGATGTCAGTGCATAATCCATTCCCGGAAAACTTTTCAGGAACTCCGGCACTCCCATCCACGGGCGTCCTGTTGCAACAAGAACTGTAACGCCCTGACGGATTGCCTCTTCCATCACCTGCCTTGTATAAGGTGTCAGCTCCTTTTTATCATTCAATAATGTACCATCCAGATCAAGTCCGATCATCTTAATCTTTTGCATGCTTTTCTGCTCCTCCTGATTTATTATAACTCTATTTATTACGAAACTTTTAAATATATTAAGTATATCTTGTAAATTATTTCTAAAATAATTCTAACAGAGTTTGCCTTATAACGCAATTTATTGTATAATAGGTACTCGACAAATTAAATGATGCCAGGGTCAAAAGGTCTAAGCCCACATGAGCTTGCTCATAGGTGGGTGAAAGACCTTAGAACCCGCCCCGATATGAGCATAAAAGTGGGATGATAATCCCACGATATGCGAATATTGGGTAGGATTGTGGGAGTTCGTAGCACGGAGCAATCCGTAGGCATCAAAGTCGGGGGCTTTTGCCCCCGACATCATTAAATGTCGTTATATAGAAAGGATTCGAGATTATGGAAATCTACAAAAATCGCAGGATGCTTACGGGAGCTGCTCTCCTTTGCACCTTTGCATTAACTCTTTCTGTTCTTCCGGTTCATGCCACAGACAGTATTGAGAGTCTGGAAAGCCAAACCTCCGCCCTTGAAAATGAACTTGCAGGGATCAACCAGGATATTCTGGATTTGAGCAACCAGATTTCTGATACTGAGATGCAGATTGAGATCCTCAACAGCAGTATAGACAAGACGCAGGACGATCTGCTTGATGCCGAGGAAAAAGAGAATAAGCAGTATGAAGATATGAAGACCCGTATCAAATATATGTATGAGAACGGGAATGCATCACTTCTGGAGATGCTTTTTTCAGCCAAAAATATGACTGACTTTCTGAACAAAGCTGATTTTATTGAAAATCTCAGTGATTACGACCGTCAGGCTCTGACCCAGCTTCAGGATATCCACCAGGAGATCGCAGATCAGAAGGAAGATCTGGAAAACCAGCAGGCTTCCATGCAGTCTCTGAGTGAACAGTTAAAATCCAAGCAGACAGAGCTTCAGGCAAAAGCAGTGGCTACTTCTACCGACCTGGACACTGTCAATGCCAAACTGAAAAAGGCAAAAGAGGAAGAGGCAGCACGTCTCGCTGAAGAAGCACGCCAGAGAGCTGCTGCAGAGGCAGCAGCTAAAAAGGACAATGCCGGACAGGTAGACGGTACCGGCGGCGGTACGATTACGACCGATGGTACGACGGTTTCTGCGGATGATCTTACTTTACTTGCAGCGATTATCCAATGTGAGGCTCATTATAATTATGAATCCATGCTCGCAGTTGCAACCGTGATCATGAACCGTGTGGAAAGCAGTCGTTTCCCGAACAGTATTTCCGGTGTTGTCTATGCAAACGGACAGTTTGCACCGGTATGGACAGGCAGCCTGAAGCGTGTACTTTCCCAGGGCCCTGGCACTCTTTCCAGACAGGTTGCCCAGGATGCCATCAATGGTTCAAGACTGGCAGCCGTATCGGATTGTTACTTTTTCCTTTACGCACCATCTACCAGCAGATCCGGTGTCGTTATTGGTGACAATGTCTTCTTTACAAGCTGGTAATAAATAAAAGAACCGGAATCAGTCCCGACTCCCAATCGTTAGACCTCAGGTCTGACTTTCAGGAGCGGTTCAAATCCCGGTTCTTTTTTAGAAGGATAAAATGTAATGACAAAAATAATTCTATTTCAATCATCTGATCTCAGTAATCTCAGTGATCTCTGCTTTCTGAGCTGACCTTTCTGGTCCAATCTCAACAATCTGATTCTACTGATAATCTATAACGTCGATCCATTTCATAAGGAAATCTTTTTCCAGTTCATTATCTTTTGAAAGCTGTGCTGCCGCTACGATTGGGAGCCACTGCTGTACATACTGCTTTGCTGTATCACTCTTCTTGCAGAATGTATTAAGATACAGATCTGCAACTTCCTGATCTTTCAATGCAAATAAGAGATAAGTCATCGCTGCATCTGCACTTGCATTTCCCTGTGTAGCATGTGCCCAGTCAACAACTGTCATCTTTCCATTCTTTCCTACGATTACGTTACTCGGATTGAAATCACCGTGGCAGATCTTATTATGCTTCGGCATACTCTCAAGACGTGTCATCAGTTCATAACGGGTTGTAGCATCCAGGTCTTTCAGTCCGTTAATCTGACGTGCCAGTTTATCTTTCATGCCCTTCAGCAACGGAGAGTGCTTGCTCTGTACTTCGAGCTGCAATGCTACAAAATCATCCATATATTTTGCAAGATTCTTCTTATCGGATTCCATCATTTCTTCCAGTGTCTTGCCTTCTTTATATTCAATCACGATTGCCCATTTACCATCGATCTGGGATACTTCTTTTACCTTTGGAATATCCAGTCCTGCCTCTTCCACACGTGCTGTATTCAATGCCTCATTAAATACATCTGACTTTGGATGAGTCTCTGCAAATACTTTTACGATACTGTCGTCACACTTATATACTGTCTTATATGGACGCTTTACGATGATATTTTTTTCTTCTAATTTCATGATGTAGCCCTCCTTGTTGTTCGTCAGCTTTTTGCTGCTTTCCTTTTGATGACCACATTATAACCTATAAATTTTTAAAATGTAACCCCTCCAGGACAACTTTGTGCAGTTTTTAACGATTTTTTTCTTCTCTTTTATATTGTTATTTTTTTAACATATCATTATTATTGTTTTACCTTTATACAAACTGCAGACATATTGGATTTTTCTTATTACTGCCAAAAGAGCCACTGTGTATCTTTTTGTATAGCCAATAACAAAAACAACGGTATATCTTGCATTTTCTGCTGGATATACCGTTGCGGGATTTAATTCATTCTATTCAATTCTGACAGTTCTTTTGGAATGTGCTAATGACGTCTGACGTCATCTTATTTTCCATAGTAGCACTTCAGATACAGATCTTTAATCTCCTGAATGAGTGGGTATCTTGGGTTAGCACCTGTACACTGATCGTTGAATGCCTGCTCTGACATCTCATCCAGTGTATCAAGGAAGTACTTCTCATCAATACCGTAATCTTTGATTGTCTTCTTGATTCCGATGATTTCTTTAAGTTCTTCAAGTTTTGCGATGAAGTTCTCAAATACTTCTTTATCATCTTTACCTGTGCATCCTGCGAAACGTCCGAGTTCTGCGTATCTTGCAAGTGCATGTGGGTACTGATACTGTGAGAATGTTCCCATCTTTGTCGGAACTTCTGCTGCGTTGTATCTCATAACCTCTGTCAGGATTACTGCGTTAGCAACACCGTGTGGCAGGTGGTGGAAAGCACCAAGCTTATGAGCCATAGAGTGGTTAACACCAAGGAATGCATTTGCGAATGCCATACCAGCCATACAGGAAGCGTTTGCCATTTCTTCACGAGCCTTCGGATCGTTTGCTCCGTTCTCGTATGCAGATGGAAGGTTCTCGAATACAAGCTTAACAGCCTTCATAGCAAGACCATCTGTGTAATCTGTAGCCATAATAGATACATATGCCTCGATTGCATGTGTCATAACGTCGATACCTGAAGCACTTGTCAGTCCTTTCGGCTGTGTCATCATGTTGTCTACGTCTACGATTGCCATGTTTGGAAGCAGAGCGTAGTCAGCGATTGGCCATTTAACACCTGTGTCAGCGTCTGTGATGATTGCGAATGGTGTTACCTCAGAACCTGTTCCTGAAGATGTTGGGATAGCTACGAAGTAAGCTTTCTCTCCCATCTTAGGGAATGTAAATACTCTCTTACGGATGTCCATGAAGTCCATAGCCATATCTTCAAAGTTTGCTTCTGGATGCTCATACATGATCCACATGATCTTACCAGCGTCCATTGCAGATCCACCACCAAGAGCGATGATTGTATCTGGCTCGAACTGTCTCATCTGATCAACACCCTTACGAGCACACTGAAGTGTCGGGTCTGGAGCAACCTCAAAGAAGCATGTATGCTGGATTCCCATCTCGTCCAGTTTCTTTTCGATCGGAGCTACATATCCATTCTTGTACAGGAAAGAGTCTGTTACGATGAATGCTTTCTTCTTGTGCATTACTGTACCAAGTTCATCCAGTGCAACCGGCATAGAACCTTTCTTAAAGTATACCTTTTCAGGTGTTCTGAACCACAGCATATTCTCTCTCCTCTCAGCTACTGTCTTGATATTAAGAAGATGTTTCACTCCTACGTTCTCGGAAACTGAGTTTCCACCCCAAGAACCGCATCCAAGTGTCAGAGACGGAGCCATCTTGAAGTTGTAAAGATCTCCGATTCCACCGTGAGAAGAAGGTGTATTGATCAGAACACGGCAAGTCTTCATTGCTGCTGCATGCTTAGCGATCTTCTCTGTCTCAGCCGGATGAACATAAAGAGATGATGTATGTCCGTATCCACCGTCTGCTACAAGCTGAGCTGCTTTCTCAAGTGCCTCATCAAATGTCTTAGCTTTATACATACCAAGTACCGGAGATAATTTTTCATGTGCAAACTCTTCTGAGATATCTACAGACTCAACTTCACCGATAAGGATCTTTGTCTCCTTCGGAACATCTACGCCAGCCATCTTAGCGATCTCGTAAGCTGACTTTCCAGGGATCTTGCTGTTCAATGCACCGTTGATGATGATTGTCTTCCGAACTTTGTCAAGCTCCTCACCTGGTTTCAGGAAGTAGCATCCTCTGTACTGGAATTCTTTCTTAGCTTCCTCATATACGCTTTCAAGAACAGTTACGGACTGCTCTGAAGCACAGATCATACCATTATCAAATGTCTTAGAATGAATGATAGAGTTTACTGCCATTCTTACATCTGCTGTATCGTCGATGATAACCGGTGTATTACCAGCTCCAACTCCGAGTGCCGGTTTTCCTGAAGAGTAAGCTGCTTTAACCATTCCAGGACCACCTGTTGCAAGGATGATATCAGCATCTCTCATTACTGTATTTGTCAGTTCCAGTGACGGAGCATCGATCCATCCGATGATTCCTTCCGGAGCTCCGGCTTTCACTGCTGCATCCAGAACAACCTTAGCTGCTGCAATTGTAGATGCCTTTGCAGCCGGATGTGGGCTGATGATGATTGCATTTCTTGTCTTTAAGCAGATCAGAGTCTTAAAGATTGCTGTTGATGTCGGGTTTGTTGTCGGGATAACTGCTGCAACAAGTCCGATTGGCTCTGCGATCTTCTTAATTCCGTATGCCTTATCTTCCTCGATCACACCACATGTCTTTGTATCTTTATATGCATTGTAGATGTACTCTGCTGCGTAATGATTTTTGATGACCTTATCCTCGAGAATACCTCTCTGAGTCTCTTCTACTGCCTGTCTTGCAAGCGGGATACGTGCCTTGTTGGCAGCCATAGCAGCTTCGTAGAAGATCTTATCTACCTGCTCCTGAGTAAAAGTAGCGAATACTTTCTGTGCCTCACGCATCTCTTTCATTTTCGCCTCAAGGGCCTCTACATTGTCAATGAATCCGGTATTAACTGTCTTCTCTACAGTCTTTGCGGTTTCTTTCTTAGCCATTAGATTATTCCTCCTGTACTTGAATGAATCATTTCCTATCAGGTCATTCCTGATCACAGATATTAGTATAACTCGTTCGTTAATAAATTGTCAATGTCGCTTTTGTTAATAATTTAACACATTTTTTTGGTGTTTTTTTGTGCATTTTCACCAAATCCATGCTTTTTTTCAAATATATGCTAAAAATCCTCTGCAGGATTATCTCATCCTACAGAGGATCATAGAATTTTAAATATCTAATATAGATTATACAAGCTCAATCAGAACTTCCATAGCTGCGTCACCTTTACGCTGACCAATCTTTACGATTCTTGTATAACCACCGTTACGGTCTGCATACTTCGGTGCGATCTCATCAAAGAGCTTTGCAACCATATCTACTTCTTTCATGTTCTTCTTCTCGCCTTCTTTAACCGGGAAGAGAACTTTGAGCATCTGACGTCTTGCGTGCAGTCTGCTTGGCTTATCTTTCTTAATTGTCTTTTCTACTTCATCGTATACAGTAACTTTCTTTCCGTCAACGACTTCTTTTACACGCTTGCCATCAGCATCTTTACGTGCAACTTTAGCCTTTACTGTAACTTCTTCGTAGTTATCTTTTTCTTTTACAGCGAGAGCGATCAGGCTTTCTACCTGCTTACGGATCTCTTTTGCCTTAGCTTCTGTAGTAACGATCTTTCCGTTGCTAAGAAGTGCTGTTACCTGGTTTCTCAGTAAAGCTTTTCTCTGGCTGGCTGTTCTGCCGAGCTTTCTATACTTTGCCATTTTTTATTCCTCCATTCATTCACATTTGGTTATGCATCTTCGGGCTTATTAATCAAATGCTCCTGCCGAACTCTTCGGGCTTACCGACAGGATATTCAATCACTGCCGAACATCTCAAACGATGCTTCGGTTTCTTCTGTCTTTGCGACAGGATCTTACTCTTCACTATGGTTCAGTTCAAGATTAAGTTCTTTCAGCTTAGCAAGTACTTCCTCAAGGGATTTACGTCCGAGATTACGAACTTTCATCATATCTTCAGGAGTCTTATTTGTAAGTTCTTCAACGGTATTGATACCGGCTCTCTTCAGACAGTTATAAGAACGAACTGAAAGTTCAAGCTCATCAATGCTCATCTCAAGAACCTTTTCTTTTTCATCATCTTCTTTTTCGATCATAACTTCTGCCTGCTGTGCAACTTCAGAAAGATCGATAAAGAGCTTCAGGTGCTCACTTAAAACTTTTGCGGCAAGGCTGACTGCTTCATCAGGAGCCATTGTACCTTTTGTCCACACATCCAATGTCAGCTTGTCATAATCTGTGATCTGACCAACACGGGTATTCTGTACTGTCAGATTTACACGATCGATCGGAGTGTAAATAGAATCAATCGGAAGTACACCGATCGGCATATCTTCTGTCTTATTCTTATCTGAACTTACATATCCTCTTCCTTTTGTAATCGTGAGTTCCATATAGAGCTTGCTGTCCTTGCCACCGCTTAATGTAGCAATTACCTGCTCCGGATTTACGATCTCAATATCGGAATCAGCCTGGATATCAGCACCGGTTACAACACCTTCTCCTTCGTATTCGATATAAGCTGTCTTTACTTCATCAGACTCAGAAGTGTTCTTGATTGCCAGGGATTTCAGGTTCATGATAATCTCTGTCACATCTTCTTTAACACCCGGGATGGAACTGAACTCGTGCAGTACACCGTCGATTTTTACTGAACTGATCGCTGCTCCCGGAAGAGAAGAAAGCATAATTCTTCTCAGGGAATTTCCCAGCGTAGTTCCGTATCCTCTCTCCAGCGGTTCTACGACAAATCTTCCGTATTTCTTGTCATCTGAAACATCTGTAATTTCAATATTAGGTTTATTAAAATCAAACACTACACAGACCCTCCTTATGGGCTTAATCTACGTTGAGGGGGTACAAAACTGTATCTATGATACTTCGGATCAGTCTGCAGATCTTTTGCAGATGATCCGAATTTGTGATTCTATTATTTAGAATACAGCTCGACGATTAACATCTCATCAACTGGAACATCGATGGCTTCTCTTGCCGGAAGCTCTTTTACTGTACCTTTCAGATTCTCAGCGTCTGCTTCAAGCCACTCCGGAACCATATTTCCTGCTGTAGCTTCAAGAATCTCTTTGTATCTCTGTGAGCCTTTTTTATTCTCTTTGATCTCGATTGTATCTCCGGCTTTTACAAGGTAAGATGGGATATTTACCTGCTTGCCGTTTACGAGTACATGCTTGTGATCAACGATCTGTCTTGCTTCTTTTCTTGTTCTTGCAAGTCCAAGACGGAATACTACGTTGTCCAGTCTTGACTCAAGAATGATCATCAGGTTCGCACCTGTCATACCTTCCATCTGCTTAGCTTTTGCATAGTAGTTTCTGAAAGGTTTCTCAAGCACACCATAGATGAATTTAGCTTTCTGCTTCTCGCGAAGCTGAAGACCATACTCGCTCATCTTTCTGTTTGCTCTTTTTAACTGTCTGTTAGATTTCTTATTGATTCCGAGATAAATCGGATCCATTCCTAATGAACGGCATCTTTTAAGAACAGGAACTCTATTTACTGCCATTTCTATCCTCCTAATTTATATACACGTCAGCGGTACGCTCCGCTGCATCAACATTTGCTATATTGCTTTTCTTACGTAGCAGAATTCTAATTAGACTCTTCTACGCTTCGGTGGACGGCATCCGTTGTGCGGTACCGGAGTTACGTCTTTGATACTTACTACATCGATTCCGCATGCCTGAAGTGCACGGATTGCTGCTTCTCTTCCTGATCCTGGTCCTTTTACAAATACATCTACTGATTTAAGACCATGTACTAATGCTGCCTTTGCTGCTGTCTCAGCCGCCATCTGTGCTGCATATGGAGTAGATTTTCTTGAACCTCTAAATCCCAGACCGCCTGCACTTGCCCATGAAAGAGCATTTCCCTGAGTATCCGTCAGTGTAACAATTGTATTGTTAAAGGATGACTGGATATGTGCCTGTCCGCGTTCAACGTTTTTCTTGACACGCTTTTTTGTTACTTTTTTCGCAACTTTCTTAGCCATTTAAACTAACCTACTTTCTTCTATTTTATACGTTTAATTATTTCTTCTTATTTGCTACAGTTCTCTTAGGACCTTTGCAAGTTCTTGCATTAGTCTTTGTCTTCTGACCACGTACCGGAAGTCCTTTTCTGTGACGGATTCCACGGTAGCATCCGATTTCTTTCAGTCTCTTGATGTTCAGCTGGATCTCTCTTCTGAGGTCTCCTTCTACTACCTGAGTCTCATCAATTACTGCACTGATCTTCTTTACTTCTTCACTTGTAAGATCTCTTACACGGGTATCAGGATTTACTCCTGCATCCTTTAAGATACGATCTGCACTTGTTCTACCAATTCCGTAGATATAAGTAAGACCGATTTCTACACGTTTGTCTCTTGGTAAGTCTACACCTGCAATACGAGCCATGTGTCTTTCCTCCATTTTCTTTTCTGGTTTTCTTGTTCATTGTCCCTAACTGAGGCTGTGAATGCGAATCAGATATCTTCTATATAATATAGAAAGAATGGTGTCATCTGTTCATGCTGCATCCTACCGGAATGTATCGTTCCAATATCCCAGCCCAGGCATGTACGGAAACTACATACCCTTTCCCGGCACGGATCATACTTTCATCCGCCAATGCAAATGCCGGGTATTATAAGCAATATACAATAGCATACAACTCTTGTCCTTTACCGGACAGCAAACGTTCGAGTGATGCCCAGACCACACGCTCTGTCGGTACCTGCGAACAGCAGCGGTGTATCCTCACTGTATATTAAACAGTCCCACGCCTCCTGGCGTGTCCGACTGTCAGCCGCTTTAACTTGCACAAAACATCAGTTAGCCCTGACGCTGCTTGTGCTTCGGGTTCTCACAGATTACTCTGATACTACCTTTTCTTTTAATGATTTTGCATTTTTCACAAATTGGTTTTACTGATGATCTAACCTTCATGTTAAATCCTCCTTCCCTATTTTGCTCTGCCTATATATATTCTGGTATTTTTGGGCACACCTATCCAAAAATGACCATTTCATATTGTATCACCAACACTTATGTAAAGTCAAGCATCTTTTTTCAACTTTCTCAAAACTTTCTCAAAACTTTTTCAGCTTTCTCAAAATCTTTTTTGATCTTCTAAAAAAGACCTCTGAAAAATTCCAGGTTTTACCCTTTCTATCTTTCAGAGGTCTTCTGCTTATTGAGCTGATCTTCTTATTAAGAAGCAGTGTTGTTTATTTATCTCTCCAGACAATTCTTCCCTTGCTCAGATCATATGGCGACATCTCTAAGGTCACCTTATCTCCCGGCAGAATCTTGATGAAATTCATACGCAGCTTTCCGCTAATATGTGCCAGCACAATGTGGCCGTTCTCCAGTTCTACTTTGAACATCGCGTTAGGAAGTTTTTCAACTACAACTCCTTCAATTTCAATCACGTCAGTTTTTGACATTTTTAATCCTCCTGCATAAACTCCTGATGGCCTCATCTGCCGATATATCTTCTGCATATTCAGATAATATCGGTTGAAGATGTCTTACATTCTTTTTTTTCATCTGATTTAAAGGTTTTAAATCACCATCAGACAGATATAAATAATTCTTTTCGACACGGATAATGACATATACATGGTCTTTATCGTGTCCGGCTTTTGATCTTACGATCATTCCGGGTTTGTAATTCATGATTATTCTCCCAGAATCTTAACGATCTCAGCAAATACATCATTGATATCGATTGTTCCGTCAACCTCTTTTAATATTCCGGCTTCTGTATAATAATCGATCAATGGCTGAGTCTGCTCATGATATACACCCAGTCTTTTCAGAACTGTCTCCGGCTTATCATCATCTCTGAGGATGAGTCCGCCACCACATTTGTCACAAATTCCTTCTTTGGAAGTTGGTGCATACGCAATATGGTATGTTGCTCCACAGTCAACGCATGCTCTTCTTCCGGACATACGGTTGACAATATTTTCATCCGGTACTTCTACATTGATTGCATAATCAATCTTCTGTCCCAGTTCCTTAAGTGCTTTATCAAGTGCCTCTGCCTGCGGGATCGTACGCGGAAATCCATCCAGCACGTATCCATTCACACAGTCATCCTGATTTACTCTGTCCACAACCAGGTCAACAACCAGTTCATCCGGTACAAGGAGTCCCTGATCCATATAAGTCTTTGCCTTCTGACCAAGTTCTGTTCCGTTCTTGATGTTGGCTCTGAAAATATCTCCTGTAGAAATATGAGGAATACTGTATTTTTCTGCAATTTTCTTTGCCTGAGTTCCTTTTCCGGCTCCCGGAGCTCCCAACATGATGATCTTCATAGTCTCATCCTCCTTTATATAACTTTAACTCGCTTCGTTCTGTCCTCTTTCAAGGACAGAATCGGGGCGAGCTAAATGTCTTCTAATATCCAAGGTAGCTGTTCTTCATATTGCTTCCCTTATTATTTAAAAATCCTGTGTAATTTCTTACAAGCATCTGTGATTCAATCTTCTTGATTGTCTCAAGGACAACTCCTACGATGATGATCAGGGATGTTCCTCCAAAGGAAACATTCGCACCGAATACACCGTTAAAGAAGTATGGGATCACCTGAACGATGATCAGACCGCATGCTCCGATAAAGATGATATAGTTCAGAATCTTTGTCAGATAATCTACAGTCGGTTTTCCAGGACGGATTCCTGGGATAAATCCACCGCTCTTTTTCATATTATTTGCAATCTCCATCGGATTAAATGTAATCGATGTGTAGAAATATGCAAAGAATATTGTAAGTAAAATGTAAACCACGAGTCCGATCGAATAAATCGGATTCTCAGGATCACACCAGTTATTTGAGTTCAGACCTGCAAGGATCTTGCTTCCGATACCTGTTCCATTTCCCTTTCCAAGGAACTGAGCGATAACGATCGGAGTCTGCATCAATGAAGATGAAAAGATAACCGGGATAACGCCGGCTGTATTCACTTTAAGAGGGATATGACTTGACTGACCGCCATATGTCTTTCTTCCCTGAACTTTCTTGGAATACTGTACCGCAATTCTTCTCTCACCATCCTGAAGAATGATAACAAATACGATTACTACCAGTAAGATAGCAAGAATAATAATTCCGGCAAGTCCTGCCTTGGCAAGCTTCTTTCCACTCATGAACTGTGTATACAATGTTACAAGGTCATCCGGTACACGGGAAATGATATTGATAAGAAGAACGATTGAGATACCGTTTCCAACACCCTTCTCCGTAATACGCTCACCGATCCACATCAGGAATGCACTTCCTGCAGTCAGTGTACACACAACGATTGCACAGTTTACGAAATTATAATCAACGAGAAGTCCCTGACGTCCGAATCCGATTGACATAGCGATAGACTCGATCAAAGCAAGTCCAACTGTCACATATCTTGTGATTGCAGCAATCTTCTTTCTTCCGTCTTCTCCATCTTTCTGCATTTCTTCAAGCTTCGGAATTGCAATCGTCAGCAGCTGCATGATGATGGATGATGTGATATACGGTGTAATACTCAGAGCAAACACCGACATTCTTGTAAAGGATCCCCCCGTAAATGCCTCAAAGAAATTGAACGCATCACCGGTCTGCTGTGCAAAGAAATTCTGGATAAAGGTTGGATCAACTCCCGGTGTCGGGAGCTGAGATCCAAATCTTACAACTACGAGCATAAGCAGTGTATACAGTAATCTTTTCCTTATATCCTCAACCTTAAACGCATTACGCACGGTTTTAAGCATTAGATCACCTCTGCTTTTCCACCAAGAGCTTCAATCTTCTCTGCAGCTTTTGCACTGAATGCATTAGCCTGAACTGTAAGCTTCTTAGTTAACTCTCCATTTCCAAGAATTTTAACGCCATCTCTCGGATTTTTAACGATACCGGCCTCGATCAGTGTGTCAACTGATACTGTAGCTCCATCTTCAAATCTCTCAAGTACGTCTAAATTGATTCCTACGATTGTCTTAGAGTTTCTGCATGTGAAACCTCTCTTAGGAATTCTTCTGTATAAAGGCATCTGACCGCCTTCAAAACCAGGTCTTGTAGCTCCTGAACGAGCCTTCTGTCCTTTATGGCCCTTTCCGGCTGTCTTTCCGTTTCCTGAACCATGACCACGGCCTCTTCTGAAATTATCACTCTGTTTAGAACCGTCTGCCGGTCTTAAGTTTGATAAGTCCATGACATTACCTCCTTATCTTAATTAAGCCTCTTCTTCAACTTTAACTAAATGTCTAACCTGCTGTACCATACCTCTGGTAGCTGCATTATCCGGCAATACAACTGTCTTGTTGAGTTTCTTGAGTCCAAGAGCCTCAACAGTCTTTTTGTGCTTTGGTACGGCGCCGATTGTAGACTTTACTAATGTAACTTTTAAATTTGCCATTTCAATCTAACCTCCTGTGCGCTTGATCGGGCTATTCTTCTGATTAGCCTAAGATCTCTTCAACTGATTTGCCGCGAAGTCTTGCAACATCTTCCGGTGTCTTAACACCTCTAAGTCCTTCGATAGTAGCAAGTACAACATTCTGTTTGTTGTTGGATCCTAAAGATTTTGTACGGATGTTCTTAATTCCTGCCATCTCAATAACGGCACGAGCCGGACCACCGGCGATAACTCCAGTACCTTCCGGAGCTTTCTTAAGAAGTACGGAAGCACTTCCGAACTTACCGATTACATCATGTGTAACACTTGCATTCTCGTCAAGTGAAACGCTGATCATTTTCTTCATAGCATCTTCTTTTGCTTTGCGGATTGCTTCTGGAATCTCAGTAGCCTTTCCCAAACCTGCACCAACGTGACCGTTTCCATCACCAACTACAACCAAAGCTGTGAATCTCATGTTACGACCACCTTTTACGACCTTAGTAACACGTTTGATTGATACCAACTTATCTAATAATTCCAGCTGACTAGCATCAATACGTTCCTGTCTCATGTGTGTTCTCCCTTCTTAGAAATTCAGCCCAGCTTCTCTTGCTGCGTCTGCCAGTGCTTTGATCTTACCCTGGTAAATAAAGCCTCCTCTGTCGAAGACAACTTCTGTAATTCCTTTTTCGATTGCTCTCTCAGCAATTACTTTTCCAAGATATGCAGCTGCATTTACATCGTTTGTTTTCTCAAGCTCTGCTTTCACTTCTTTCTGAAGAGTGGAAGCTGAAACAAGAGTATTTCCAACAGTGTCATCGATGATCTGTGCATACATATGATTGTTACTTCTGAACACAGCTAAACGCGGTCTCTGCGTAGTTCCGCTGAAACGGTTGCGTAATTTCAGGTGTTTTTTTCTACGAATTTCGCTTCTTGATTTCTTACTAACCATTTTCACACTCTCCTTATTTATTTCTTACCAGTCTTACCAACTTTACGTCTGATTACTTCATCAGCATACTTGATTCCCTTGCCCTTATATGGCTCCGGTCTTCTCTTATCTCTGATCTCAGCCGCAAACTGTCCAACTTTCTCTTTGTCGATACCTTTAACAGTAATCTTGTTCTGTCCGTCAAGTACAGTCTCGATTCCTTCTGGATCGATCATCTCTACTGGATGAGAATAACCAAGGTTCAGTGTCAGTTTATTTCCTGATTTGGCAGCTCTGTAACCTACTCCGTTGACTTCAAGAACTTTCTCATATCCGTCTGTAACACCTACAACCATGTTGTTGATGAGTGTTCTTGTCAGACCATGAAGAGATTTCATTTTCTTTAAGTCGTTCGGTCTTGTAACGATTACTTCTTCGCCTTCAACTTTGATTTCCATTTCTACCGGAAGCTCTTTTGTAAGAGTTCCCTTAGGACCTTTTACAGTCACTACATTGTTCTCAGCAACTTCTACAGTTACTCCTGCAGGAATTGCTACAGGCAGTCTTCCTATACGTGACATACCATTTTCCTCCTTAACTTAGATTCTCGGAGCGGATGCTTTGCCCGCTCTGTTTTCAGTTACTTTATAAAAAGGAAGTTCTTTTTGCCAGATGAGATAGACTCACCGGCTCAAAGAATTCGCTTTTTTAAATTGGTTCATCCACTCAACCAGGCTCGAAAAGACCTCGCCAAGTTTCGGGACGGACTTTCGTACTAAGCTCGATAAAACCTCGCCAAGTACTCAATGCCTACCAAACGAAGCAAAGAACTTCTCCGCCTACGCCGAGCTTTCTGGCTTCTTTGTCTGTTACAACACCTTTATTTGTAGAAAGGATTGCGATTCCAAGTCCACCAAGTACTCTCGGAATATCTTCTGTATTAGCATATACGCGAAGTCCCGGCTTGGAGATTCTCTTAATTCCTGAGATAACTTTCTCATTTTTGTCTACACCATATTTCAGTGTAATATGAAGAGTCTTGAAACTTCCATCTTCTACAAGGTCATATTTTGCGATATATCCTTCATCTACAAGAATGTCAGCAATAGCAATTTTCATCTTGGATGCAGGTACATCTACTGTATCATGTTTTGCAGTATTTGCATTACGGATTCTTGTAAGCATATCTGCAATTGGATCGCTCATAGTCATGTGTGTGATTCCTCCTATATTATTGCACAGTATATCGTCTGCTGTGGGCTGCCGGACTGACCATGCAGCCATGTGCAGGTCTGTACCGGTCTTTTATAAAGCCTACCAGCTTGCTTTCTTAACACCCGGGATCTGTCCTTTGTATGCCAGTTCGCGGAAGCAGATACGGCAGATACCATATTTTCTTAAATATGCATGTGGACGTCCACAAATTCTGCAACGGCTGTATTCTCTTGTAGAGAACTTTGGAGCACGCTGCTGTTTGATTTTCATTGATGTCTTAGCCATGAATTTCCCTCCCTTACTTTGCGAATGGCATATTGAACTGAGTCAATAATTCACGAGCTTCTTCGTCAGTCTTAGCTGTTGTAACGAAAATTACATCCATACCTCTGACTTTGTCAATCTTATCGTATTCGATCTCCGGGAAAATCAGCTGCTCTTTAATTCCGAGTGCATAGTTTCCTCTTCCGTCAAATGCGTTCGGGTTTACTCCTCTGAAGTCACGTACACGAGGAAGTGCAAGGTTGATCAGACGATCAACAAACTCATACATCTTTTCTCCTCTTAAAGTAACTTTGCATCCGATCGGCATGCCCTCTCTGATCTTGAAGTTAGCTACTGAATTTTTTGCTCTGGTTACAACCGCTTTCTGTCCTGCGATCTTCTCCATATCTGCAATAGCTGACTCCAGAAGTTTTGCGTTATCTTTTGCCTCGCCTACACCCATGTTGATTACAACCTTGTCAAGCTTCGGCACTTCCATGATATTTTTATATCCAAATTTTTTGATCATTGCATCAACGATCTCATTCTGATACTGATCTTTCAGTCTACTCAAAGTCCTGGACCTCCTTCCTTGAATTAATCAATAACTTCGCCTGTTGACTTCGCAACACGAACCTTCTTGTCGCCGTCCATCTTGAAGCCTACTCTTGTTGCTTTTCCTTTATGAACATACATAACGTTGGACGCATCAATGTAACCTTCCTGATGTACGATACCGCCATTCTGATTTGCAGCACTTGGTTTTGTGTGCTTTGTCAGCATATTGACGCCTTCAACCAGGACTTTACCGTCTTTTTTATCTACGGCAATAACTTTGCCTTCTTTGTCTTTATCTTTACCGGCGATAACCTTAACCATATCACCTTTTTTAATCTTCATAGTTGACATCTAGGCACCTCCCTACAGTACTTCCGGAGCTAAGGAAACGATCTTCATAAAGTGTTTCTCTCTGAGCTCTCTGGCTACTGGTCCAAAAATACGTGTTCCACGTGGGTTCAAATCGTCTTTTATAATAACAGCAGCATTTTCATCGAATCTGATGTAGGAACCGTCTTTACGACGAGCACCTCTTACAGAACGGACAACTACAGCTTTAACAACATCGCCTTTTTTAACAACGCCGCCTGGTGTTGCATCTTTAACAGTTGCAACGATCACATCTCCGATGCTGGCATATCTTCTTGTAGAACCACCAAGCACACGGATACACAGTAACTCTTTAGCACCTGTATTGTCTGCTACTTTAAGTCTGCTTTCTTGCTGTATCATGCAGGTAAACCTCCTTCAAATAATTATTTCGCTTTCTCCATGATTTCCACAAGTCTCCATCTCTTATCTTTAGACAGCGGTCTTGTTTCCATTACTTTAACTGTATCTCCAACTTTGCACTCATTGTTCTCATCATGAGCTTTCAGTTTATAAGTTCTCTTTACGATCTTCTTGTAAAGTGGATGTTTAACGTGGTCTTCAACGGCAACAACAATTGTCTTATCCATCTTGTCGCTGACAACCTTACCCGTACGGGTTTTTCTTAAATTTCTCTCTTCCACGGTTTTTCTCCTTCCTGGGATTAATACGGTAGTTAAGCTCTCTTAGCCTCTGTAATCAGAGTCTGAATACGGGCAATATTCTTTCTAACTTCTTTGATTCTGCTTGTATTATCCAACTGATTTGTTGCATTCTGGAATCTCAGGTTAAAGAGTTCCTTCTTAGCAGCTACTAATTCTTCATTTAATTCCTCTACGGATTTTCCTCTTAACTCGTTTACAAATGTATTAATTTTCACTGTTATCACCGCCTTCTAAGTCTGCGCGAGAAACGATTTTGCATTTGCAAGGTAATTTATGCATTGCAAGTCGAAGTGCCTCTCTAGCTGTTTCCTCTGGTACTCCTGCAATCTCAAACATTACACGGCCCGGTTTAACTACTGCTGCCCAATACTCAACAGTACCTTTACCACTACCCATACGAGTCTCAGCCGGTTTTGCTGTGATCGGCTTGTCTGGGAAGATCTTGATCCAAACCTTACCACCACGCTTGATGTAACGTGTCATGGCAACACGGGCTGCCTCGATCTGGTTAGAACGAATCCAGCATGGTTCCATTGCTACGATACCATATTCACCGTAAGAAATCTTATTACCTCTAAGAGCCTTACCTTTCATAGTACCACGGAACTGTTTACGACGTTTTACTCTTTTTGGCATTAACATTATCTATCTCTCCCTTCCTTATCTGATTTAGTCGGAAGAACCTCGCCTTTGTAAATCCAAACCTTTACACCGACTTTTCCGTAAGTTGTATCAGCTTCTGCGAATCCATAATCGATGTCAGCACGAAGTGTCTGCAGCGGAATTGTTCCCTCACTGTAGAACTCTGTACGAGCCATATCAGCACCGCCAAGACGTCCGGATACGGAAGTCTTAACTCCGAGTGCTCCAGCCTTCATTGTTCTGGACATGCAGGATTTCATAGCACGTCTGAAAGAGATACGGTTCTCAAGCTGCTGAGCAATGTTCTCAGCTACAAGCTGTGCATCTTTGTCCGGTCTCTTAACTTCTTTGATGTCAACGATGAGCTTCTTGTCTGTAAACTGAGCAAGCTCTGCTTTCACCTTTTCGATCTCGGAACCACCCTTGCCGATTACGACACCAGGCTTAGCTGTATAAACAATGATCTTAACGCGATCGGAAGCTCTTTCGATCTCAATCTTGGAGATTCCGGCACTGTATAATCTCTTCTTTAAAAACTTTCTGATCTCGTGGTCTTCAACCAGATTATCAGCGAAATCTTTCTCTGCGTACCATTTGGAGTCCCAGTCTTTGATAACGCCAACTCTCAAGCCATGAGGATTAACTTTCTGTCCCATATTGTCCTCCTATCTTTCATTCAGCACGATTGTAATGTGGCTCATTCTCTTTTCGATTCTGTAAGCTCTACCCTGTGCTCTCGGTCTGATTCTCTTCATTGTCGGTCCTTTATTTGCGTAGCATTCCTCGATGTAGAGGTTTTCAACGCTCATACCGTTGTTATTCTCAGCATTTGCGATTGCTGATTTCAGTAACTTCTCTATAACGCTTGAAGCATATCTTGGATTGTATGCTAAAATACCAAGTGCTGTCTGTACATCCTTGCCTCTGATGGCATCAAGAACGAAACATGCCTTCTGAACAGATACTCTTGCGTAAGAAATCTTAGCTGAAGGTCTTGTATCTTTCTGTGCGTTTCTTTCTCTTTTGATCTGGGATCTATGTCCTTTAGCCATGGATGAACCCTCCTTTCAAACTGTATGAAAATTATCTAACTTTTGATTTCTTCTCGTCTTTGCCGTGTCCTCTGTAAGTTCTTGTTGCAACGAACTCACCGAGTTTGTGGCCAACCATGTCCTCCGTAACATATACAGGCACATGTCTTCTTCCGTCATGTACGGCAAATGTATGACCAACAAATGACGGGAAGATTGTAGAACGGCGTGACCATGTCTTTATAACTGATTTATCACCTGCAGCGTTCATTGCGTCTACTTTTTTCAGTAAGCTTGCGTCTGCAAATGGTCCTTTTTTAAGTGAGCGAGCCATAGGTTCTAACCTCCTTGTGAATCTGATTATTTAATCGCTTTACCATCTCTTCTTCTTACGATCAGCTTGTTAGAAGCTTTGTTCTTCTTACGAGTCTTAAGACCGAGTGCCGGTTTACCCCAAGGTGTACATGGACCTGGACGACCGATACTTGTCTTACCTTCTCCACCACCATGTGGATGGTCATTCGGGTTCATTACGGAACCGCGGACTGTAGGTCTGATACCCATATGACGTTTACGTCCGGCTTTACCGATATTAATCAGGTTATGATCTCCGTTACCAACAACACCGATAGATGCACGGCAGATGATCGGAACCATTCTCATTTCTCCTGAAGGAAGTCTCAGTGTAGCATACTTTCCTTCTTTAGCCATAAGCTGTGCACTGTTACCAGCGGAACGAACAAGCTGTCCGCCTTTTCCCGGGTGCATCTCAATGTTATGGATCTGAGTACCAACTGGGATCTCAGAAAGTGGCAGGCAGTTCCCTACTCTTACTTCTGCTTCAGCACCGTTCATAACTGTCATGCCGTCTGTCAGACCTTCTGGAGCAAGGATATAAGCTTTCTCGCCGTCTGCATAGCAGATCAGTGCGATGTTAGCACTTCTGTTCGGATCGTACTCGATACCGATAACCTTTGCTGCAATACCATCTTTATTTCTCTTGAAATCTACGATTCTATATTTCTTCTTAGCTCCGCCGCCACGATGTCTTACTGTGATCTTACCCTGTGCGTTACGGCCAGCTTTTCTCTTCTTGGAATCCAGGAGGGATTTCTCTGGAGTCGTCTTTGTGATCTCTGAGAAATCAGAACCTGTCATCTGTCTTCTGGAAGGTGTATATGGGTTATAAGTTTTGATTCCCATTACTGTCTCTCCTTTCGTTTGCTCTGATTATTAGTTTCACGGGTTTGCACCGTATAATGATCGATTTAGTCTCATCAATTTTTAGCTTGTTCGGTTCACTAAGCTCGGAAATACCTCGCTAACCTCACCGAACGGGGTTCGACTAAGCCTCAGCCTTCGCTATCGCTTGCCTTCGTCAAGTCTTATAACCCCTCGAAAATCTCGATATCAGCACTGTCCTCTGTCAATGCTACTACAGCCTTCTTTGTCTTAGCTGTCTTTCCGAAAGTCATTCCACGTCTCTTATTCTTACCATCAAGGTTCATAGTGTTGACGCTTTTTACTTTTGTACCGTTGAACATTTTTTCAACAGCTTCTTTGATCTGAGATTTTGTAGCCTCTGTGTGAACAAGGAATGTATATTTCTTGTCAGCCATAAGCTCCATGCTCTTCTCAGTTACAACTGGTTTAAGGATTACATCATAATACTGAATATTTGCCATTATGCGTACACCTCCTCGATTGCTGCAACAACAGCTTTCGTAGCGATTACTGTGTTGTATTTCAGGATGTCATATACGTTGATCGTATTTACACGAGCTGTCTTAACATCCGGGATGTTCTTAGCAGAGATCTCAGCGTTCTTATCTCCTTCTTCAAGAACAACAAGTGCTTTGTTCACGTTCAGGTTGTTCAGAACTGTCTGGAATTTCTTTGTCTTGATCTCGTCAAATTTCATTTCATCAACTACGATGAACTTATTCTCTTCTACTCTGGAAGTAAGTGCAGACTTAAGAGCTGCTCTCTTCTCTTTCTTATTCATTTTGAAGGAGTAGTCTCTCGGAACCGGAGCAAATACAACTCCACCGCCTGTCCACTGAGGTGATCTTGTTGATCCCTGTCTTGCGTGACCTGTTCCTTTCTGTCTCCATGGTTTTCTTCCGCCGCCGGAAACTTCAGAACGAGTTTTGGCTTTCTGTGTTCCCTGACGATTGTTTGCAAGCTGATTTACAACTGCCATGTGTACGAGGTGCTCATTTACTTCTACACCGAATACAGCATCGTTCAGTTCGATTGTATCAACTTCTTTACCTTCGATATTGTAAACAGATACTTTTGCCATCTGTATGTTCCTCCTTTCTTAACTGTCAGACTAGTTAGCTTTCACTGTCTCTTTGATTGTTACCAGGCATTTCTTCGGTCCCGGTACAGATCCCTTAACGAGGAGCAGGTTGTTCTCTGCATCAACTCTTACAACTTCGAGATTCTGAACAGTGATCTTCTTGTTACCCATCTGTCCTGGCATCTTCTTACCTTTGAATACCTTACTTGGATCAGATGCAGCACCGTTTGAACCAGCATGACGATGGAACTTGGAACCGTGTGTCATAGGTCCTCTGCTCTGGCCATGACGCTTAATCGCACCCTGGAAACCTTTACCTTTGGAAATAGCAGTTGCGTCAATCTTGTCGCCTGCTGCAAAGATATCAGCTTTAATTTCCTGAGCAAGTGTATACTCTTCAGCATTTTCAAATCTGAATTCTTTTACATATCTCTTTCCGGATACGCCTGCTTTATCAAAATGACCTTTTTCAGCTTTTGTCACACCGTTTCTGTGAGCGATGGACTTCTTACCACTGTTGTCTTTTGTGACAATCTTTTCTTTCTTGTCAACATATCCAACCTGTACTGCACTGTAGCCGTCATTCTCAACTGTCTTAACCTGTGTAACTACACAAGGGCCAGCCTGCAGAACTGTTACCGGAATCAGAACTCCGTCTTCTTCATTGAAGATCTGAGTCATTCCAACTTTTGTAGCTAAAATAGCTTTCTTCATTATAATTACCTCCTGTGATTTACAGCGGAACACTTTCGTGCTCATCCTAAATTTTAGGAATACTGTTCTAATTTAGATTTCGTCTTATTTAGACTTCATCTTGATGTCGATAAATACACCAGCCGGCATTTCCAGTCTGGAAAGTGCATCAACAGTTTTCTGTGTTGGTGTGATGATATCGATCAGTCTTTTATGAGTTCTCTGCTCGAACTGCTCTCTGGAATCTTTGTACTTGTGTACAGCTCTCAGAATTGTTACAACTTCCTTCTTAGTCGGAAGTGGTACCGGTCCACTCACCTGTGACCCGTTCTTTTTTACAGTTTCGATGATTTTCTTTGCGGATGCATCAACGAGCTGATGATCATACGCCTTTAATGTGATTCTCATTACTTGACTTGCCATAAAAAAAGTCGCCTCCTTTTCGTACTTTTGACTTCAGTACGACAAGCGGTGACTGTACACTCTCCCGTGTGTGTCGTGAGAAACTCACACGTTGTTTCATACTACTACCTTATGGTATGGTAAACAGTAATCAGTTGTGATTCGTACAGTGACTTGTCGCCAGTTTCCTAACTTGACATTCGCTCCACGGAAAACCTGCCCTTGCTTATCTTTTTTTTTGCAGGACAGCAACCTCACGCTTCATTGCTATCATGTCACAGCTCTCTTAGTATAAATGATACTTTCCTTTATTTCAAGTCTTTTTTTTTATTTATTGTATTTTTTTTCGTACATTGCAGATTCTTGACATATACCAATTAGAATGGTATATTATATCTGACTTGTAGAAGAACCAAAGGCGGTTTTCCCTGTAGGGAGATCGTCTTTTTTTTTGCAGGTCAGATCCTTGGTCATCGTGCAGTATTGCAGTATGCCAGAGCCGGACGTTTCCCCCAAGAATGTCCCTGCCGCGGCAAAATCTCCTTCTGCATTTATATCCTCTTTGCAGGGATTCCCCAGTTAATATGCAGATGTTCTGCCCGATGGCTCAAGAATCCTCTCAATTACATACCATGAAAATAACGCTGCTGTCCGGAGTTGCAGATCCGGATGTGCAGCGTTATTTTCGTTTTCTGTATAAAATTTCTATCCGGCATTCTCTGCCTGATTCCTGTGTGACATTTTCTTCCCACTGTCATTTATCATTTTCTTCCTATTATAATAGGAAAGAACTCTTTCAGTTTACAGAATCTTTCCGGTAAAACTTTCTCTTCTGAACAGTTCAGCGATCTCCGGGAATATTTCCACGCTTCTTTTTAATATTCCATGCGTATATGCGATCAGTATCCCATAATTTGTCATTGGTACTTTCTGCCCTTTTGACCTCTCCAGCCGAATCTGCATTTCCCGTTCATTAAGCATACATCCTCCACAATGTACAACCATTTTATAAGGACTCAGATCTGCAGGGAACTCTGTTCCTGATGTAGTTTCAAAAAGAAGCTCTTTTCCGGTATACTCCCTGATCCATTTCGGGATCTTTACCGTTCCGATATCTCCGCACTGCCGATGGTGAGTGCATCCCTCGCTGATCAGGATTTTATCTCCGTTTTTCAGCTTATCCAACATCATAACTCCTTCTATATTCGTTCTGAGATTTCCCTTATAGCGTGCAAACAGAATCGAGAATGATGTTAATTTTATCTCTTTTAATACATTGCATGCTACTTTCTCAAACACTTGACTGTCTGTAATCACAAGCTTTGGCGGTATTTTCAGATTTTCAATGGTTTCTTTCACTCTGTCCTCTTTGGTAACGACTGAAATTGCTCCCGATTCCAGAATGTCCCGGATCGTCTGCTGTTGAGGAAGGATCAGCCGCCCTTTTGGTGCAGATTCATCAATCGGGATGACAAGCACAACAACATCTCCCGATTCCAGCAGATCTCCCACGATTCTTTTTTTATTTTTCTCTGTGCAGATGCTTTCCCCGATTCTTTTCTTTAATTCACGGATTCCTTCTCCTGTCTCCGCACTTACATAAATCAGGCTCTCTTCCGGCACTTTTCCCCTGCCCTTTGACTGTATCCGGTGTTCTTTTAAAAGATCGCTTTTATTTACAGCAATGATAAAAGGCACCTTTCTTTTTTCTATTTCCTTCAGCAGGGCAAAATCTTCTTTCTTTATGCCTGTCCCTCCATCAATCACTACGATAGCCAGATCCGTCCGATTCAGCATCTGATAGCTTTTTTCTACCCGCAGCTTTCCAAGTTCCCCGTCATCATCAATTCCCGGCGTATCGATCATTACAACCGGGCCGGCCGGAAGAAGTTCCATCGCTTTTACGACCGGATCTGTTGTTGTTCCCTTTACGTTGGAGACTACAGCCAGATTTTGTCCTGTCACCGCATTGACGATACTTGATTTTCCTGCATTACGGCAGCCAAAAAATCCAATATGTGGCCTTTCTGCTGCCGGAGTCTGATTCAGATTCATTCTCCTGTCCTTTCCTGTTCCTATTTTTATCCGTCCATGTTTCAGATAGATTGCCTTAACGGCAAGTTACTTTTCTTTATCTTTCATTCTATTATACACAATTCATCGCAAATACGTTATACTGATATTACCTATAATTATGATTTTTTACAGGAGGATTTATTTATGCTTATAAAAAATGGTTATATAATTGATCCCGCTTCTGGCAGAGCGGAATTTGCTGATCTTCAGATTTCTGATGGGAAAATTTTTTCAATCGGACAGCATCTTTCAGTTTCCCCGTCAGAAGAGATCATTGATGCTTCCGGACTGACCATCGCTCCGGGACTGATCGACACCCACGTTCATTTTCGTGATCCTGGCTTCACCTATAAGGAAGATATTCATACAGGTGCTTCTGCCTCCGCTGCCGGCGGATTCACTTCCGTGATCTGTATGGCAAATACCAGTCCTGTCGTTGACTCAGTTTCTGTATTTTCCGGCCTCGCTGCCCGCGAAAAAGAAGAAGCTATTCACATTTATCAGGCTGCTGCCGTTTCCCATGATCTCAAAGGGACAGAACTGACTGACATGAAAGCTCTTGCCGCTGCCGGTGCGTGCGGATTTACTGATGACGGCATTCCGTTAAAAGATGCTGCATTCCTTCTGAAAGCCATGGAGCTTGCCGCACAACTAAACCTCCCAATCAGTCTTCATGAGGAGGACCCGTCTTTCATTGAAATAAATGGAATCAACCACGGAGCTGCTTCTGATTTTCTTGGGATCTACGGTTCTCCTTCGATTGCTGAGGAATCCCTTGTCGCCCGTGACTGTATGCTCGCCCTGAAATCCGGTGCAGATGTCGTGATCCAGCATATCAGTTCCGGAACTTCCGTGGAACTGGTGCGTACTTTTAAAGCTCTTGGAGCAAAGTTGCATGCAGAGGCAACTCCTCATCATTTTACGCTGACTGATGAGGCAGTAATAAAATATGGTTCTCTTGCAAAAATGAATCCACCGCTTCGTACAGAAAAGGACCGTCTTGCCATCATACAGGGACTTTGCGACGGAACCATCGACATCATTGCCACTGACCATGCCCCGCACAGTGCAGAGGAAAAGAGCCGTCCGATTCCATCGGCTCCAAGCGGGATCATCGGGCTTGAGACTTCACTTGCACTTGGCATCACTTCTCTTGTACGTCCGGGTCATCTGACTCTGAATCAGTTACTCGAGAAAATGACAGTTAATCCGGCTCATCTGTATCATCTTCCTTCAGGAAAACTGGAACCGGGGGCTCCTGCTGACCTGGTACTTTTTGATCCGAACGAAAAATGGATTCCGACAGAGTACCATTCCAAATCTTGCAACTCTCCATTTACCGGTTGGGAATTATATGGAAAGGTAAAGCGGACTATCTGTGCAGGAAAGACAGTTTACACTGATTGATCTAAATCGATTTGATTTAATCCCTCAATAAAAATACCGGCTATACAGATCCTGCATCCTGTTCAGGTCCGCTATAGCCGGCATTTTTATCCACTCTTTTATATTGCAGCTTTTCTTTTATATCTCTGCTTTTATTTCATAAGTTCTTCTGCCATCTCATCCAGCTCTTTCAGGTTCTCTTCACTCAGAGAGGACATAATCTTCACTGGTTTCTCCAGCATTGTAATATTTTTGCTCTTCTCCAACATTCCTGCAATCACTTTTCCTGCAGTAGATGCCCAGGAACCATTTTCAATCAGACCGATCGTCCGGTTCTGATAATTCCGTTCTTTCAGATGTTCGATGAAAGTTCTCATAAACGGGAAGATATCTCCATTATAAGTGATTGTGGCAAGCACCAGCTTTCCATAACGGAATGCATCCTCTACCGCTTCTGCCATATCCTCGCGGGCAAGATCACATACCACAACTTTCGGGCAGCCTTTTTCCTTCAGTTTTTCTCCCAACAGCTCTGCAGCCTTTTTGGTATTTCCATAAACAGAAGTATAAGCGATCATAACACCTTCTGACTCAACGCCGTAAGAAGACCAGGTCTGATACTGTCCCAGATAATGCTCCAGATTTTCGCTTAAAACCGGTCCATGCAGAGGACAGATCTTTTCGATTTCAAGTGCAGATGCAGCCTTCAGAAGATTCTGAACCTGGACACCATACTTTCCAACGATTCCAAAATAGTAACGGCGTGCCTCACAGTCCCAGTCTTCCTCTACATCCAATGCACCGAACTTTCCAAATCCATCCGCTGAGAACAACACCTTATCCGTACTGTCATAAGTCACCATAACTTCCGGCCAGTGTACCATCGGGGCGAAGACAAACGTAAGGATATGCTTTCCAAGTTCCAACTTCTCCTGGTTCTTAACTACGACTTTCTTTCCCTCTAAATCCAGGTTGCGGAAAAAGTTGGATATCATAGTAAAGGTCTTCGCATTGCCCACAATCTTTGTATCCGGGTATACTTCCATGAACTTCTCAATATTGGCTGAATGATCCGGTTCCATATGCTGGATGATCAGATACTCCGGTTTCGCTCCGTCCAGTGCATTCTTTACATTCTCCAGCCATTCTTCTCCAAATGCCTCATCAACTGTATCCATAACTGCGATCTTTTCATCCCGGATCACATAAGAATTATAAGCCATTCCATTCGGAACAATATACTGCCCCTCAAATAAATCGATATCATGATCGTTCACGCCTACATAAATAATTTCATCCGTTACCTTCATCTTCTCTGCCCTTTCTTTCATGATGTATTTTATTCACCTTGAGTATAACGCAATTAAAAATATATGGCAATCCCGTCTTTTCAGGATTAAACCATACATTCATTCACTCCCGCTCTGTTAATTTCTCTTTCAGCCAAAATCTTTTCTATCAGCTCTTTGTCCTCAGGCGGTGCGGCCCACGCCAGCCCACACCCTGCGGACAGAATCCGGGGAACCGGGATCAGCCGTCCCGATATTCCCTTTTCTTTACAGATCCTTTCCATTGCCATCGCATCTGCTGTCGTATGAAAGGTTACAACAATTTTTAATTCCTTTTTTCGCATGAGACCACTGCCCCTTCTCATTGCACCCAAAACTGCAACTTATTTTTTCCCTTCGTTTTCAAAGTATTCTTTTACAAGCTTCACAACAACCCCTGATAACAGAAACACTGCAATCAGGTTCGGGATTGCCATCAGTCCGTTAAATGTCTCCGCAATACTCCACATCAGACCAAGATCCATCGTAGCACCGACGATCGCTACCAGCGAATAAAATACCATAAATGGTTTATTGACTTTTGAACCAAACAAAAATTCAATACATCTTGTTCCATATAAGCCCCATCCAAGGATTGTGGAAAATGCAAAACAACACATGGCAACTGCGGTAAAAATAGAAACCCAGTTTCCATAAGTAGAAGTAAACCCGTTGATCGTAAGCTCTGCACCTGCAGCCTCACCATAACCAATGGAAACGCCACTGCAAAGAATAACCAGTGCTGTCATTGTGCAGATCACGATCGTATCTACGAACACCTCAAAAATTCCAAAAAATCCCTGCTTGACCGGTTTCTGCGTATCAGCACATGCATGGGCGATCGAACCTGTACCAAGACCTGCTTCATTAGAAAAAATTCCTCTTGATACACCTTTTTTCATACTCATAAAGAAACTTCCCACTGCACCGCCTGTAACAGAAGCCGGAGAAAATGCACCTTCAAAAATTGATGCAAATACACCCGGAACATTCTTGATATTCAACAGGATCACGCCCAGTGCCAGCAGAATATAAACGACTGCCATAAACGGGACCAGCTTCTCTGTAACCCGGCCGATCCTCTTAATCCCTCCTAAAAGGATCAGGGCGATCAAAGCGGCAAGAACAATTCCGATGATCAGGTTCAATGTTCCTGACTTTCCTGCTTCAATGACTCCATAATTGATCAATGCTGAATCGATCGCTGTCGTGATCGTATTGACCTGAGTTGCATTTCCTGTTCCGAATACAGTCAGCACACCAAACGCTGCAAAAAGATATGCCAGCCAGTGCCAGTTCTTCTTCAGTCCATTTTTTATGTAGTACATTGGTCCGCCTACAAGATCTCCATCTGCATTCTTTTCACGGAAATGAACTGCAAGCGTTACTTCGGAAAACTTTGTACACATTCCAAGGATTGCAGAGATCCACATCCAGAAGACCGCCCCCGGACCTCCGATAGCGATCGCACCGGCCACACCGGCTATATTTCCCGTTCCTACCGTAGCTGCCAGTGCCGTACATACTGCCTGAAACGGGGTCAACGCTCCGTCCGATGCATCCCTCTTCCTGAGCATTCGTCCGATCGTCACCTTCATCGCATACGGGAATTTGCGGATCTGTAAAAATCTCGTTCTGAAGCTCAGCAGCAGACCAACTCCAATGATGCAGATCATTGCCGGCACACCCCATATAAAGTTGTTGACAACATTATTTACTGATTCAATCGTAGATAACATTCTTTCATTCCTTTCTCATCTGAAACTGCGGCATCCTTTCTCCAAGTCAGCTTCCCCAAAAACTGTCATTTTACATCAACGCCGCTTTACCTTGCCAAACCGCAGTTTAACTGTTGAATTATAGCATATTTTCACCTTAAAGTACAGAATTTACATAAGATTCTTCTCTTGAGTGGCAGCTCTTTCCTGTGCTATAATCATAAGGTCATATAAAGCAGCATTTTATTTTGCGTGAAATGCTTACAGATCAGAAAGGACTTTTATATCTATGTGGATTGCAGATAATTGGAAAGACTATGAAATTATTGACTGTTCAAAGGGGGAAAAGCTGGAACGCTGGGGCAAATATCTTCTCGTCCGTCCTGATCCCCAGGTCATCTGGGACACCCCGAAGACCGACCGTGGCTGGAAAAATATGAACGGTCACTACCATCGCAGCAAAAAAGGCGGTGGTGAATGGGAATTTTTTAAGCTTCCTCAGCAGTGGCAGATCCATTACGGTTCGCTTACTTTTAATCTCAAGCCGTTCAGTTTTAAGCATACCGGTCTTTTTCCTGAACAGGCAACCAACTGGGACTGGTTTTCAGAAAAGATCCGCAACGCCGGCCGACCTGTCAAAGTACTGAATCTCTTTGCCTATACCGGAGGAGCTACCCTCGCAGCCGCGGCTGCAGGTGCAACTGTCACTCATGTTGATGCCTCCAAGGGAATGGTCACCTGGGCAAAGGAGAATGCTGTATCTTCCGGGTTGAAAGATGCTCCGATCCGCTGGCTTGTAGATGATTGTGTGAAGTTTGTAGAACGTGAGATCCGCCGTGGCAACACCTACGATGCCATTATCATGGATCCGCCTTCTTACGGACGCGGCCCAAAAGGTGAGATCTGGAAGATTGAAGACATGATCCATCCGTTGATCCGGCTCTGTGCAAAAATTCTGTCCAAAGATGCATTATTTTTCCTGGTCAACTCCTATACAACGGGTCTTGCACCTGCAGTACTGACTTACATGATCTCCACCGAATTAAAATCCTGGAACGGTCATGTTGATTCTCAGGAGATCGGACTCCCTGTTACAAATTCAGGACTGGTTCTTCCCTGCGGTGCTTCCGGCAGATGGGAATCCCGTTAATTTTTCTAATACTGGTTGCCTTTTTACATTGCAAATCATATGAAAAAAGCATCGGAATAAGGAATCTCTTCCAAGAGTTTTCTTTCCGGTGCTTTTCCTTTGCTTTTCTTTACTTCTCTTTTTTCCGGCTTTCTGATTCATCTTACCTGGATTGACCCAAGAATCTCCCCAATAGGTGCTGCAATGTTCAGTTCTGCCCGGACTGCTTTCTCCGTGCTGGATTTATTGATAACAACCAGGTGCTTTCCCCGAAAATAATCAATAAACCCTGCTGCCGGATATACAACCAGCGATGTGCCTCCGATGATCAGTGTATCTGCTGAACCGATTGCCCGGACGGCACCATCCATTGTCTTTGCATCCAGTCCTTCTTCATATAGTACCACATCCGGCTTGATCTCGCCGCCACAAGAACAGTGCGGTACACCTTCCGATTTTTTTACATACTCTGCGTCATAAAATTTTCCGCATTTCATACAATAATTTCTATGGATACTTCCATGAAGTTCATATACTTTTTTACTGCCTGCCGACTGATGAAGACCATCAATATTCTGCGTCACAACTGCCTGAAGCTTTCCTGCTGCCTCAAGCTCTGCCAGCTTCAGATGTGCCGGGTTCGGCTTTGCATCCAACATCATCATCTTCTCTTTATAAAATTCATAAAATGCTTCCGGATATTTTATAAAGAAACTATGACTGACAACCTGCTCAGGAGAGTACTTGTATTTCTGATGATAGATTCCGTCTGCACTTCTGAAATCCGGAATCCCGCTTTCAGTTGAGACTCCTGCTCCTCCGAAAAATACGATCCTGCTGCTCTCATCTATAATCTTCTGAAGTTCCGCTATTTCCTTTTCATACATCTTTTCTTTCCTCACCACATACAGTAAATGCGGTACATACTTCATGTACCGCATCTCCTGGAAATAATTTTATGTATCTTACAGATCTACTCTTCCGGTTGTATCGCCATTGACAACATAATATGCTGCTGACTCTTCCGGTTTCAGATAAATCTTGACATCCTTCATCTCTCCGACTTTTCTCTTAAGATTCTTTGTCCAGATCTCTTTCACTTTCTGAAGGATCTCTTTTTCTGTATATTCCTTACCTGCAAACTGAAGGAACATCTCCGTCTTAAGCTCTGCCTTTTTGGCTGTTGACTTCTTCGCTGCTGTCTTCTTTGCTGCAGTCTTTTTCACTGCTTTATCTGCTGCCTTTGCAGTAGCTTTTACAGCTTTTTCCGCTGTCTCTGCAGTAGCTTTTACAGCTTTTTCCGCTGTCTCTGCAACTTTCTTTACGGCTTTCTTCGCTGTCTCTTTTGCTGCAGTCTCTTCTGTCTGAACTTCCGGTGTATCCACTAATACTGCTGCCTTTGTCTCGAGCTTCATTGTAGAATCTTTCTTAGTCTCAATCGCTTTTGCAGCTTCTGTCTCTTTCTTATCGGCCTTTTTTTCCGGCTTTGCAACCGGAGTCTTTGCTGCTTTCTCTTCTGCTTTCACTGCTTTTGCTTCAACGGCTTCTTTAACGGCTGCTTTCTCTTCTGCTTTGGCTGCTGTTACTTTTACTGTTGAATTTGCTTTCTTTGATACCATAATCTCGTTTCCCTCCTAAATTATACACCCAAGTACAATGGATTTTTCCTGCTTTGTACTTGTGAATAAATTCACAGTTCTATCAGATTGTACCGCATTTTTCCCAAAACGTCAAATTCAAGAATTTTTCCTTTATTTTTCTTCCTCTCATGACCGATCCTGATTGTCAGAATAACTCCTGAAAAAAGTATCCAGTCCTCTCAGAGTCTTTAACAGTACCGGAATTTCCGTCTCGTCCAGTTCCTCGATCACAGCATTCGTCATCTGTTCATGAAACTTTGCATGATGCCTGTAAGCCCGCTGCCCCTTTTCTGTCAGCCAGATATAGACCACCCTCCTGTCCTTCTCACCACGTTCCCTCAAAACGTACTTTTTATTGACCAGTGCATTCATTGCCGTCGTAAGTGAGCCTGCTGTGATCTTCATTTTTTTTGCCACCACAGACATCGTCGTCTTTCCGGTCAGACCGATTGCCTCGATAATATGCATATCATTGTTCGTAATATCCTTAAACTCTTCCGTTATGATCGCATTTTTTTCCAGTTCCCATATTTCATTAAATAAATGTACCAGAATATCATTGATCGTCTCATAGGTTTTCATTCCTGATTTCCCTCCTCCGCCTTATCATCCCGGTGCATTTATCCGTCATTTACAGCTTTCTGAAACGCCTGCCGTTATCTGTCCGCTACAGCTTTCCGAAACGCTCGCCCCATCCTGTCCGCTACAGCTTTCTGAAACGCTCGCCCCATCCTGTCCGCTACAGCTTTCTGAAACGCTCATATCTTCCTTCCAGCAAGTCTTTCGTTTCCAGCTTCTGGTATTTTGTCAGAAACTCTGCCAGACCTGCCCGCAGCAGTTCTGCAGTTGGTTTCATCGTCAAAACACTGAAGTTTTGTGGTTCCGGGAATACTCTCTCGATCACCCCCAGTTTCTTCAGATCGGCTGCTGTCAGTTTCATCATCTTTGCTGCTTCAACCGACCGGCTGCTGTCCTTCCATAAAATGCTTGCAAACCCTTCCGGCGAAAGGACAGAATAGACACTGTTCTCCAGCATCCACACTTCATCTGCCACCGCCAGTGCCAATGCACCACCACTTCCGCCTTCACCGATCACAACAGAAAGTACCGGCACTTTCAATCCCGACAATTCAAATAAATTTCTTGCGATTGCTTCTCCTTGCCCGCGTTCTTCCGCCTCCATTCCGCAAAATGCACCCGGAGTATCTACAAAATTGATGACCGGACGATGGAATTTTTCTGCCTGCTTCATCAGCCGCCGTGCTTTTCTGTACCCTTCCGGGGAAGGCATGGCAAAATTCCGTTCCAGATTTTCTTTTGTCGTCCTGCCTTTTGCCTGTGCGATCACCGTCACACAGATTCCCTGAAAATATGCAATTCCTCCAATGATCGCCGGATCATCTCTGTAATATCTGTCTCCATGTAATTCTACAAAATCTTCAAACAAAATGTCAATATAATCCTTGCCGACCGGACGCTCTTTTGAACGGGATCGGCAGACCCGCTCCCATGCCGTAAGAGATTTTTCAGACCATGGTTCCTGTTCTGCTGCTTTCTTTCCTGCTTTTTTTTCTGTCATTCCTGCCTTTGGGACCGGTTCTGTTCTGTCGGATTTTCTGACCTCTTTTCCCTTTCTGCAATCCGGGTGGACATGATCATGCATTTTCAGGATCCTTCCCAAAACCGGCTTCATATTTTCCCGCTTTACAATCTGATCTACAAATCCATGTTCCAAAAGAAATTCTGCCCGTTGAAATCCTTCCGGCAGTTTCTCCCCAATCGTCTGCTCGATCACCCGCGGGCCTGCAAACCCAATCAATGCCTGTGGTTCTGCTATTATAATATCTCCCAACATGGCAAAGCTGGCTGTCACGCCGCCTGTCGTCGGATCTGTCAGTACCGTCACATATAACAGTCCTGCATCGCTATGACGTTTTAATGCCGCTGAAGTCTTTTCCATCTGCATCAGCGAAATAATCCCTTCCTGCATCCTCGCTCCACCGGAACAGGTAAATAAGATCACAGGAAGTTTTTCATTTGTGGCACGTTCCACCGCCCGGGTGATCTTCTCGCCGACTGCATACCCCATGCTTGCCATCATAAAACGCCCGTCACAGACTCCGATCACTGCCTGCGTGCCGTTGATTTTTACACGCCCGGTCACAACAGCTTCTTTTAATCCCGTCTGTTCCCTGAGTTTCTTTATCTTTTCAGAATATCCTTTAAATTGCAGCGGGTCAGGCGGACCGTCCATTCCATCTAGATCCATATCCCACTCTTCAAAACTTCCTTCATCTGCGATCATCTCAATCCTTTTGTATGCAGGAACTCTGAAATACCCATGACATTTCGGGCAAATATATGCTCCATTGATCACTTCTTCCGACAGGATTGCCGCACCACATTTATTGCATTTTTTCAAAAGCCCTTCCGGTGCTTCCGGTCTTCTTCTTAAACGCCCCTTTCGTACAGGATTCTCTCTTTCCCCTGTCTTTTTAAACATATTCTGAAGTCTCATTTTTACTCCCTTCTTCCGTCCCTGCATCACGAAATTCCTGCTTCTTTATGCCAAAAGTCCTTTTGCCTCTGTAACAAATTCCACATCAATATTTCCTGAAATAAAATCAGGGTGATTTAAGATCGAATACTGATAATCTATATTCGTTTCAACACCTTTGATGATTACTTCTCCTAATGCACTTTTCATTTTATGGATTGCTTCTTCCCTGCTGTCTCCATGAACGATCAGCTTTGCCAGCATAGAATCATAACAGGGCGGTACCTGATAACCTGTATAAACCGCAGTATCTACACGGATTCCTTCCCCTCCCGGGAAATGCACATCTGTGATCGTGCCTGGTGATGGTCTGAAATTCTTCATCGGATTTTCTGCATTGATCCTGCACTCAATGGCATGTCCGCTGATACGCACTTCTTTCTGCTTCATGCCAAGTTTCTGACCATCTGCAATCCTGATCTGCTCTTTAATCAGATCCACCCCCGTCACCCATTCCGTGACCGGATGCTCCACCTGAATCCTGGTATTCATTTCCATAAAATAAAATGCTCCGCTCTTTTCAAGAAGAAATTCGATCGTACCGGCATTCCTGTAGCCTGCTGCCTTTGCAGCCCGGACAGCTGCCTCTCCCATTTTCTTACGCAGACCGGCACTCAGTGCAACCGATGGAGATTCTTCGATCATTTTCTGATGGTTTCTCTGGATAGAACAGTCACGTTCTCCTAAATGGATTACATTCCCATAGTTGTCTGCAAGAATCTGAAACTCGATGTGCCTCGGATGCTTTACAAAATGTTCAATATACATCGTTTCATCTCCAAAAGCGATCCCGGCTTCTTTCCGTGCTGTCTGGAAACTCTGCTCAAATTCTTCCGGGTTCTGTGCCACACGCATTCCCTTTCCGCCACCACCGAGTGCTGCCTTGATAATAACCGGATAACCGATTTTTTTTGCGATCTTTGCCCCTTCCTTCACATCATAAACTGCCTCTTTACTCCCAGGAATGACCGGGACTCCTGCTTTTATCATGGTATTCCTTGCCTCAGATTTATTTCCGAGCCGGCTGATCACGTCCGATGGTGGTCCGATATAGACAATATTACACTGCTCGCACAACCGGGCAAACCGGCTGTTCTCTGAAAGGAATCCAAATCCCGGATGGATTGCATCCGCACCGGATACCAGCGTCGCACTGATGATGTTCTGCATATTCAGATAACTGTCTGTGGAAGGTGCCGGACCTATACATACTGCTTCATCCGCAAGCTGTGTATGCAGAGCATCCCTGTCTGCCTCTGAATATACTGCAACGGTACGGATTCCCATCTCTCTGCACGCCCGGATGATCCTTACCGCAATTTCACCTCTGTTGGCAATCAGTATCTTTTCGATCATATCTTACTCTCCCATCTGAAACTTACTAATGCTAAAAGCTATTCGCCTACCATAAAGGTAAGCTCTGCTGTCACTACCGTCTTTCCATCTACTGATGCTGTCGCTTCACCGACCCCGACCGGACCTTTTCTTTTGATGATCCTCGTTTCCAGACGCAGCCTGTCTCCCGGCAAAACCATTCCCTTAAACCGGCACTTCTGAACGCCTCCGAAAAATGCAATCTTTCCACGATTTTCCGGCAGACTTAGAATCGCAACTGCACCGGTCTGTGCCAGTGCCTCTAAAATCAGCACACCCGGCATCACTGCTTTCTGTGGGAAATGCCCCCGGAAGAAATCTTCATGATAGGAAACACCCTTGTATCCCACGGCATATTCTCCAGGCACGTAATCCTCAATCTGATCGATCAGAAGAAAAGGATGTCTGTGCGGAATAATCTGCTGAATCTGTTCTGTATTTAAACTGTGCATCGTTCTGTCCTGACCTTTCCTGTTATCCAACTGCAAAAAGTGGCTGTCCATATTCTACGGACTGACCATTCTCTACAAAAACTTCTGTCACTGTTCCTGCAAAATCTGATTCAATCTCATTCATCAGTTTCATCGCCTCAATGATCGCTACGATCTGACCTTTTTCCACTCGCTCCCCGACTTTCACAAACGGTTCTTCATCTTCTGCCGGAGCAGCATAGAACGTTCCTACCAGTGGTGCTGTCACAATTTTTCCCTTTTTCTTCTCCGATCCGTCTGCTTCATTTTTATTTAATGCGGCTTTCTGCTGCACAATTTCTTCCGTACATGACACCTCTTCTATCTGCTGTCCAGACTGAATAGGCTGTAGTTTCTTTTTCAAAGAGATTTCTGCATTTTCATCTTTATATTCAAGCTCTGTAAGGTCCGACTCTGATACTGCATCGATCAACTGCAGCAGTTCTTCCATTTTCATACTCATGCTCTACTCCTCATAGCGTTTTACGATCAGTGACACATTATGACCGCCAAATCCCAGGGAATTTGACATTGCATAATCAATTTTCTTTTCCACCGGAGAACCAACTGCATAATTCAGTCCACATTCTGGATCTATATGCTCTGTCCCTATGGTCTGATGGATAAACTGATCCTCAATACTCTTTACACATACAATCACCTCAACAGCACCGGCTGCACCCAGCATATGGCCGACCATTGATTTGGTAGAATTGATCACTACCGTTTCTGCCGCCTTTCCCAGTGCATAACGGATCGCTCTTGACTCAAACAGATCATTATGATGCGTACTTGTTCCGTGTGCATTAATATAGTCAACCTGCTCTGGCTGTATTCCTGCTTCTTTCATGGCAAACTTCATCGCCATGCCTGCTCCGGATCCGTCTTCTGCAGGGGAAGTAATATGATAGGCATCACCGGTTGATCCGTATCCTGCCATCTCCGCATAGATTCTGGCACCTCTCGCCTTGGCATGCTCCAGTTCCTCCAATACAACAATTCCGGCTCCCTCTCCGATCACAAATCCATCCCTGTCTTTATCAAATGGCCGGGATGCTGATGCCGGATCCGGATTACAGGACAATGCTGTCAAAGCTGTAAATCCCGCTACACCGGAAGGACAGATACTTGCTTCTGTTCCTCCCGCCACACAGACATCAAGATCTCCATACTGGATTGCCCGCATAGCATCTCCGATGCTGTTTGCCCCTGAAGCACAGGCAGTCACTACATCTGTACATTTTCCTTTCAGTCCAAGCTGGATTGATACATTTCCTGCTGCCATATTGGAGATCATTAACGGAATCATCAATGGATTCACGCGTCCCGGACCACGCTCCTGCAGTTTTTTATAATTTTTTTCATGACACTCCAGTCCACCAATTCCTGAGCCAATGATTGTCCCGATACGGTAGGGATCTTCCTCTGCCATATCCAGTCCTGCATCTTCAAATGCTTCTTTTGCTGCCGCCACTGCATACTGGGAAAAAGATTCCATTCTTTTTGCCGCTTTAAAGTCCATTCGTTCTTTTGCGACAAAATTCTTTACTTCTGCTGCAAGTTTTACTTTATATTCTGATGCATCAAAATGTGTGATGGGAGCGATTCCTGATTTTCCTGACCGGATTCCATCCCAAAATTCCTCTATGGTATTCCCGATCGGTGTCACTGCACCCATTCCTGTTATAACTACTCTGCGTTTCATTTCTTTTCCTGCCTCCTTCTACATTGCCATGCCACCGTCGACATGGATCGTCTGTCCTGTTATATACCGGGCAGAATCAGATGCAAGAAATGCGACTGCTTCTGCAACATCTTCCGCTGTTCCAAAGGCTCCCATCGGGATCTGTGCCACAGCGGATTCCCTGACTTTTTCCGTAAGAACTGCTGTCATTTCTGTCTCAATAAATCCCGGAGCGACTGCATTGACAGTAATTCCTCTGGATGCAAGTTCTCTTGCAGCACTTTTGGTCAGTCCTATCACGCCTGCTTTGGATGCCGAGTAATTTGCCTGTCCTGCATTCCCAAGGATTCCTGAAACTGATGACAGATTGATAATTCTTCCGCCTCTTTGTCTGAGCATCTGCCTTGCAGCAAACCGGATACAATGGAATGTCCCTTTCAGATTGGTATCGAGGACTGTATCGTAATCTTCTTCTGACATTTTCATCAGCAGACCATCTCTCGTGATTCCTGCGTTATTGACCAGAATATCCAGTCTTCCAAAGTCATCCGTTACTTTTCTGATCATTGCTTCTGTGGCCTGATAATCTGCTACATTACACTGCATGATCTCTGCAATTCCTCCGTCAGATTCAATTTCTGCTTTCACTTCCTTGGCTTTCTCCATTGAACCATGGTAATTGATCACAACTGCTGCCCCCTCTGCTGCCAGCTTCAAAGCAATCGCTCTTCCAATTCCCCGGGAGGCTCCTGTCACTAATGCAACTTTTCCTGTCAATGTATTTTGCATAACTCATTTACCACCTTTTTCAGATCTTCGACTGTACTGATATTATATGTCCGAACTTCTCTGCTGATCTTTCTCATAAATCCGGTCAGTGTTCTTCCCGGACCGATCTCTATAAAAGTATCTACACCCTGACTGAGCATTTTTTCTATACTCTGCTGCCATCTGACCGATGCCGCCACCTGCTTTGCAAGAAGGGCTTTTGTCTGATCGATTTCTGAGACATATTCCGCTGTAACATTTGTCACATAGGGAATTTGTAATTCTGAGAGTTCCACACTTTTCAATTCTTCTCCCAGCTCTTTTCCTGCTTCTTTTAATAATGGAGAATGGAATGGCCCACTGACTTTCAACGGAAGAATTCTTTTTGCTCCTGCTGCTTTCAGCCGTTCTGCTGCCTTTTCCACCGCATCGTTCCAACCGGTAATCACGATTTGTCCGGGACAGTTATAATTTGCAACACTCACACCTTCCATCGATGCCACCGTCTTTTCGACGATTTCTCCTGAAAGACCTAACACTGCCGCCATTGCACCTTGTCCATCCGGAATTGCATTCTGCATCAGAAGTCCTCTTTTTCTTGTGATTCGGATTGCATCCTTCAGCTTCATTCCTCCGGCTGTTACGATCGCACAATATTCACCCAGACTCAGTCCTGCTGTGACATCTGCCACAAGACCTTCTTCCTCAGCAACACGCTCCATCGCCATGCAGACTGTCACGAGTGCTGCCTGTGTATATTCTGTCTGATCCAATCTGTCATTTTCTTCAAAACAAAGCTTTTTCATGTCGATGCCAAGCAATTCGGTTGCCTGGTCAAAAACCTTCGCAGCCGTTTTGTACTGGTCATAAAAATCTTTTCCCATCCCCGCTTTCTGTACGCCCTGTCCGGGGAAAATAAATGCAACTTTACTCATAAATTTCTGTTCCTCCAAGCAATGCATCTGTCTCCTGCACCAGCTTTTCGATTACCTCTTTGCAGGACATTTTTTCTTTAATCATCCCTGCGATCTGACCTGCCATGACACTTCCATTTTGAACATCCCCATCAACAACCACTTTTTTCAGTCCACCAAGCGTCAGTAACTCCAGCTCTTCAAACGCAGCACCTTCCTGCTCTTTCTGTAAATATGTCTTTGTCATCTGATTGCGGAGGGCTCGTACCGGATGTCCGGTAGAACGTCCCGTAACCCTGGAATCAATATCCCTTGCTTTCAGAATACAGTTCTTGTAATTTTCATGTACCTGTGCTTCTTCTGTTGCAACAAAGCGGGTTCCCAACTGAACTCCCTTCGCTCCCAGCATGAATACCGCTGCAACACCTCTTCCATCTGCAATCCCACCAGCTGCAATAACCGGAATCTGAACTGCATCCGCAACTTGTGGAACAAGAACCATCGTTGTATTTTCTCCGATATGGCCTCCTGCCTCCGTTCCCTCTGCAACAACAGCATCTGCTCCACACCGTTCCATTCTCTTTGCGAGGGCAACCGATGCAACTACCGGAATCACTTTCACTCCGGCTGCTTTCCACATTTTCATATATTTTTCCGGAGATCCTGCACCGGTTGTCACCATCGGCACAGCTTCTTCAACAATTACTTTTGCTACTTCATCTGCATGAGGACTCATCAACATAATATTCACACCAAAAGGCTTCTTCGTAAGCTCTTTTACCTTCTGTATCTGTTCCCGTACCCATTCAGCAGGAGCATTTGCTGCCCCGATCAGACCAAGTCCCCCTGCCTCCGATACAGCCGCAGCCAAATGATATTCTGCAACCCATGCCATGCCTCCCTGTATAATGGGATATTCAATTCCAAGCAGTTTTGTTATTGATGTCTTCATTTTGAATTCCTCTTTCTTATTTGTGACTTTCTACATAAGAAACCACGTCTCCGACCGTTTTGATTTCTTCCAGATCTTCACTCGGTATTTCAATTTCAAATGCTTCTTCAAACGCCATAACCAGCTCAAAAAGATCCAGTGAATCTGCTCCAAGATCCTCCTTGAATGAAGTATCTGTTGTAAGTGTATCTGCCTCCACATTTAATGACTCTGCTACAATTTCCTTAATCTGCTCTAACATTTTTATTTCCTCTCTTTTCTTTTCATTTTTTCTATGTAATAAGGAAAAGTATCCTTTTCCTGACTACCATTCAAATAAGCACCCTGCCCAGGTCAGTCCCGCACCGAATCCTGCCAAAAGCATGCTCTGCCCTTGCTTTAAAATTTTCATCCGGTTCATTTCATCCAACAAAACAGGGATCGAAGCTGCCGAAGTATTTGCATATTTGTCCAAATTCACCGGAAATTTTGAATCTTTCAGGTTCAATCTTCTGGCAACAGCTTCTATAATCCTTTGATTCGCCTGATGCAACACAATATGATCTATCTCTTCCGGCCTGATCCCGGCCTCCCCGGTAAGTTCTAAAATCAATTCCGGCACTTTGCGTACTGCAAATTTAAAGACTTCCTGACCATTCATTTTAAGGAACGACTTTGTGCTTCCCACAAGAGCTTCGCCCTTTGTCCCGTCAGAATGTGCTGCCATATGGCAATACCCCTTCTCTTCTGCTTTTACCACAACTGCCCCCGCTCCATCTCCAAATAAGATACACGTTCCCCGATCCGACCAGTCAACCATCCTGCTCATCCGTTCTGCCCCAATGACCAGCACCGTTCTGCATATACCGGAATGGATATACGCCTGTGCTGTATGAAAGGCAATCACAAATCCAGAACATGCCGCATTCACATCATATCCCACTGCATTGACTGCACCGGTCATTTTTTGGACTTCACATGCCGTACATGGATAAACCGTTTCTGATGAGGAAGTTGCCACAAGGATCATATCAATCTCCTCCGGTTCTGTCCCGGCATTTTCCAAAGCCTTCAGAGCCGCCATTGAAGCCATATAAGACGTGGTCTCTTTCTTTGCTATATGACGCTGCCTGATTCCTGTCCGCTCCTGAATCCATTCATCACTGGTGTCTACAGATTCTGCCAATTTAAAATTATCTATGATATAGTCCGGCAGATATGATCCTGTTCCACATATTTTTCCAATCATTTTTTTCTCCAACTCTTTCAAAATAATTTGAGTCTTAAATACTTTGACTTTCAAAGTATATCACAATAAAAAAATATGTCAACAAATTTTTTTCATTTTTATATCCACTTAATCCACAGAATTTTTTAATGTAATACCATATACAGTATTTATTTGCAACGGATCACTTTCTGCAATTTTCCCGTCATAATATACTACAACTTCATCACCGACAGATACCTCTGCATAGTTGTCCCGATTTTTTTCATTTAACGATACTTTACACCTCGTTCCATCAGGATACCCTTCCTTATTAATTTCAAGCAGAATAGAATTATCCTGTACTTCCAGGACAGTTCCCGTAATATCAGGCTTATTTTGCAGATTTCTATTCACATTCCGATTGCTGCAGCCTGCCAGATTCAACGCAATAATTAATATTAAAATGAATGATGTCCACTTTTTCAAACTTTTCTCCTCCTCCCGGTAGCCCTTACGAACTCTGATATCGGAAATACAAAGGTGCAGGACATCCGGTGGATGTCCGCTTTGCACCGACCGCAGCGGCAGCGGCGATCCCCAAAATCTGATAACACATTATAACACAAAATTATTCATAAGTGAAAGCAGAGTATCCTGCTGTTCTTATAATTTTGCACAATCTATTATAATTTTCTGACACAGATCATACCCTAACACAGAACTGTTCAAAGACATGGTATAGTTCTCTGCCATTCCCCATTTCTGTTCGGTATAAAAATTATAGTTTGTTCTGCGTCTTTTATCTATATCGTTTATCATTTTTATAGCATCCACTTCTGTAACATTATATAAGCTGCAGATACGCCGGACTTTTTCCGGTATGCTTCCATGTATAAAAACATTTAATACATCTTTTCTGTCCTTTAAAATGAAATCTGCATTTCGCCCTATGATTACGCAGTTTTCTTTTTCAGCGATTTCCATAATTACTTTTCTTTGTGCTTCATACACCATATCTTCTACTGATTTTCCCGTAATATCACGACCAGAAAAAGCATACGCAAACCATCCTTTCTTCGGAGATAACTCAGCATTTTCCCGAACATACTCCGATGATAACCCTGCCTGTTCTGCAATCTGTCCGATCATTTCTTTATCATAATAGGCAATACCAAGCTTTTTTGCCACTTCTTCACCAATAAAACGGCCACCACTTCCGAATTCCCTGCTGATTGTAATAATTCTCTTTGCCATAACTGTCTCCTCCTTAACTTAATCTTTCCACTTTGTTCTTTCGGATTTTCTTTAAAAATACATATCCCACCAGACAAGCAATAAGCTCAGTAATTGGGAATGCCCACCAGATCAATGAAATCCCCATCTGTCCGTTTCTGACAAAAGTGGAGAAAATGCCCGCCAGTGGTAATATGACTATTAACTGTCTGAGTAATGAAATCACCAGCGATTCTATACCACCATCCAATGCCTGATAAATTCCCTGATATGCTACATTAATTCCGGCAAAAATAAAGCTGACAGAGATAATTCTCATGGCTCCGATAAAATATTCTCTGGACTGTCCTGCATTAAATAAAGTAGCGAAAGCCCCCGGGAAAATTTCTGTAATCGCTACACCAACAATCATAAGTACAATCGTATAGATCAATCCATACATAATTCCATCCTGAACTCTCTTTTTGCTGTGCATTCCATATGCAAAAGCAATAATCGGTGTAATCGCATCTCTCAGCCCAAAGGCAAGGAATAATACAAACTGCTGCACTTTATAGAACAACCCATAGGCTGTCTGTGCCGATGGACTGAACTTCAATATCAGATTCATTGCATAAACCATAATAGACATAAGTGCCTGTGCAATAATTGCCGGAAGTCCGATGGCATAGATTTCCCGGATAATTCCACCATCCGGTTTCATATACTTTACATTATGCTCAAATTCTTTATTCATCTTTATATGGAATACAAACAACAATACCGCGGACACCACCTGCCCGATTACCGTTGCATACGCAGCACCTTCCACTCCCATTTCAGGAATCGGTCCTATTCCATAGATCATAATTGGATCAAGAATAATATTTATCACTGCTCCCACAACCTGACCAATTGTTGAATAAAGAGAACGTCCGGTTGCCTGTAGCAGTTTTTCAAATAATGAGAAGGAAATAATTCCAAATGAAATGATACAACATATTCTCAGATAGCTCGTTCCCATTGAAACAACCTCCGGATCAACTGTCTGTGATGAGATGTATGCTTTTACTCCAAAAATTCCAAATAACAAGCATATTGCATAAATGATTATTCCTAAAAATAAGCTGTTTCCTGCAACTTTTGCAGCCTTTTTCTCATTTCCCTGTCCCAGGGTTCTCGCAAGAAGTGCATTAGTCCCCACACCAGTTCCAATTCCAACCGCCACCATTAGCATCTGAACAGGGAACACAAGTGTAAGTGCATTAAGTGCAGCCTCACTTCCTCTTCTCATGTTTCCTACAAACGCACTGTCTACAATATTGTAAACAGCCTGCAATGCCATTGATAAGATCATCGGTATTCCCATCTGTACCATGAGCTTATTTACCGACATTTCTCTCATTTTGTTACCTTCAGCCATCTTAACTAAATCCTCCTTTTCTGCATAAAAAAAGTGTGAACTTATCTGATAAGCCGGACTTACGCTGATAAGCTACACACTTTCGATGATATTATATATTTTAATAATGTGCGACATCAGTTGCACAAAAAAACGAGTAGCAAAACTGGATTTACGCTAATCTGCTACTCGTTCAAAAATCATTATATTTTCTTTTTAGTGAAAAGTCAAACAAAAATTGTCACAAAAACTATTCTCACATAAAAACTATTCTTTATTATACATAACAAAATATCATACAATATCTTCTACAACGCAGTTCCTTTCTTTGGAATAAATAGATGGCTCATATCTGCATGTTCCAGATTAAGCAGTGAAATTTTTTTATCAATTCCACCTCCATATCCTGTCAGACTTCCGTTTGTACCTACTACACGATGACATGGAATAATAATGGAAATCTCATTATGTCCAACGGCTCCTCCGACTGCCTGGGCAGACATACGGGGAACTTTTTTCACTTCAGCCATCCGGCGAGCAATCTCTCCATATGTGATCGTCTGCCCATAGGGAATCTGCAATAGGAGCTGCCACACTGCCTGTCTGAATGTTGATCCTGCTGGATGCAGAGGTGGCGTAAATGGGGGTTCTTCTCCGGTAAAATACAAATCCAACCATTTTTTTGCTTCTCTGAGAATCTCCGTTTCCTGTAAAATTCTTTCATCTGGAAGTGTATTTGCAAAATATTTCTGTCCTTCGAACCACAAACCAGTAAGTCCTTCTTCATCAGAAGCTAAAAGGATATTACCAATCGGGGATTTGTATCTACTGGCATATATCATATTTATTCCTCAAAAATTATACCTAAGAAATATATCAGAGTCTTGAATTACTTATTGTACCCGTCTGTTCTTTTTATCATCATTATATCGTAATTCACTTTATTATACCGCATTTTATCTCCTATGCATATCAAATTATATTCCTCATAATAAAATATTGTCACTGAAACAGGAGTTTATCATAAAGTGTTCAAAGGTGTTCAAACTTTTTCCTTTAAAAAAATAAGAGAAACGCTGTAAATTCAACGTTTCTCCCATTTTTTACTAATGCCGCAGACCGGAATCGAACCGGTACGGGTATCACTACCCACGGGATTTTAAGTCCCGGGCGTCTGCCAGTTCCGCCACTGCGGCATTTGTCAAGATGATCAACATCTTGAACGACCCAGAAGAGACTCGAACTCTCGACCTTCGCCGTGACAGGGCGACGCTCTAACCAACTGAGCCACTGGGCCAAATATTAAATTATAAGCTTCGCTACCCCTACTCTTCCAAGTAGTCTAGCTAAGTGGACCTTCGGGGACTCGAACCCAGGACCGACCGGTTATGAGCCGGTTGCTCTAACCAACTGAGCTAAAGGTCCAAATTGATTAGTGTTCCCTCAGGAACAAAGCCGATGATCGGACTCGAACCGATAACCTGCTGATTACAAATCAGCTGCTCTGCCAATTGAGCCACATCGGCAATGAATGACCCCGACGGGAATCGAACCCGTGTTACCGCCGTGAAAGGGCGATGTCTTAACCGCTTGACCACGGGGCCAAAATGCTGCTAACATCCTCAACAGCGATTTTAATCATATCATAAAATTATATATTTGGCAAGCTTTTTTATATATAAAATCTTTTTTTTGATTCTTATCTTCGTTTTCTAAATTCTTCTTTAGAATAAAGTTATAAAAAAAATCTTGCACTTAAGCAAGATCTTTTAACTCCCCGAGTTGGGCTCGAACCAACAACCCCACGGTTAACAGCCGTGTGCTCTACCATTGAGCTATCGAGGAATATTCAATTTTTGTATACCTTGAAAACTACATACAGTTAAAAACCAACACCATCATCCATTTACCTATCACTGCTTTGGTTATGCCCTCGACCTATTAGTAACAGTCAGCTCCATGTGTTACCACACTTCCACCTCTGCCCTATCTACCTCGTCGTCTTCAAGGGGTCTTACTAACTTGACGTTATGAGATATCTCATCTTGAGGGGGGCTTCACGCTTAGATGCCTTCAGCGTTTATCCCTTCCCGGCTTGGCTACTCTGCTATGCCTTTGGTAAGACAACAGATACACCAGCGGCCAGTCCATCCCGGTCCTCTCGTACTAAGGACAGCTCCTCTCAAATATCTTACGCCCACGCCGGATAGGGACCGAACTGTCTCACGACGTTCTGAACCCAGCTCGCGTACCGCTTTAATGGGCGAACAGCCCAACCCTTGGGACCTACTTCAGCCCCAGGATGCGATGAGCCGACATCGAGGTGCCAAACCACTCCGTCGATGTGAACTCTTGGGAGTGATAAGCCTGTTATCCCCAGGGTAGCTTTTATCCGTTGAGCGATGGCAATCCCACTTTATACCACCGGATCACTAAGTCCTACTTTCGTACCTGCTCCACCCGTCGGTGTCGCAGTCAAGCTCCCTTCTGCCTTTGCACTCTTCGAATGGTTTCCAACCATTCTGAGGGAACCTTTGAGCGCCTCCGATACCCTTTCGGAGGCGACCGCCCCAGTCAAACTCCCCACCTGACATTGTCCCCCAGCCGGATCACGGCTGCTGGTTAGAAACCCAGTACTGCAAGGGTGGTATCCCAACAGCGGCTCCATGGCTACTGGCGTAACCACTTCAAAGCCTCCCACCTATCCTGTACATACAATACCGAATCCCAGTATCAAGCTGGAGTAAAGCTCCATGGGGTCTTTCCGTCCTGGCGCAGGTAACCAGCATCTTCACTGGTATTTCAATTTCACCGGGTGCATTGTTGAGACAGTGCCCAAATCATTACGCCTTTCGTGCGGGTCGGAACTTACCCGACAAGGAATTTCGCTACCTTAGGACCGTTATAGTTACGGCCGCCGTTTACTGGGGCTTAAGTTCAAAGCTTCGCCTTACGGCTAACCTCTCCCCTTAACCTTCCAGCACCGGGCAGGCGTCAGCCCATATACCTCACCTTTCGGTTTTGCATAGACCTGTGTTTTTGCTAAACAGTTGCTTGGGCCAATTCTCTGCGGCCATCTTACTGGCACTCCTTCTCCCGAAGTTACGGAGTCATTTTGCCGAGTTCCTTAACAATGCTTCTCCCGTCGGCCTTAGGATTCTCTCCTCATCCACCTGTGTCGGTTTACGGTACGGGTATCCTGCAAACAATAGCGGCTTTTCTTGACAGTCAGCTCACGTGCTTCCCTACTTCTTTTCGGTCCACATCACGTCTTCAGATTGAAGAGCGGATTTGCCAGCTCTTCTCCTACCTCGCTTGTACCGGTCTTTCCATTCCCGGCTCACGCTCTCTGCCTGTGTCCCCACAGTTCTGTTACAGGATAGTACAGGAATTTCAACCTGTTATCCATCGACTACGTCTTTCGACCTCGCCTTAGGCCCCGACTTACCCAGAGCAGATCAGCTTTACTCTGGAAACCTTAGATATTCGGCCGGAAGGATTCCCACCTTCCTCTCGCTACTCATTCCGGCATTCTCTCTTCTTAAAAATCCACAGCTCCTTCCGGTACTGCTTCGTCTCTTTAAGAATGCTCCTCTACCAATTGAAATTCATCAATTCCAAAGCTTCGGCAGTGTGTTTCAGCCCCGGACATTTTCGGCGCAGGACCTCTCGACTAGTGAGCTATTACGCACTCTTTGAATGGATGGCTGCTTCTGAGCCAACATCCTAGTTGTCTTCGAAATCCCACATCCTTTTCCACTTAACACACATTTTGGGGCCTTAGCTGTTGGTCTGGGCTCTTTCCCTTTTGACCACCCAACTTATCTCGGATCGTCTGACTCCCATACATCATCTACACGGCATTCGGAGTTTGATATCCCTTAGTAAGCTTTGACGCCCCCTTAGGAATTCAGTGCTCTACCTCCGCAAGACTCGTATGAGGCTAGCCCTAAAGCTATTTCGAGGAGAACCAGCTATCTCCGGGTTCGATTGGAATTTCTCCCCTATCCACACCTCATCCCCACCCTTTTCAACGGATGTGGGTTCGGTCCTCCATTGCCTTTTACGGCAACTTCAACCTGGACATGGATAGATCACCCGGTTTCGGGTCTACTCCGACTGACTCTTCGCCCTATTCAGACTTGGTTTCCCTTCGGCTCCACACCTTCAGTGCTTAACCTCGCCAGCCAGCGTAACTCGCCGGACCGTTCTACAAAAAGTACGCGGTTGAGCATATAAAGCTCTTCCACAGCTTGTAAACATATGGTTTCAGGTTCTTTTTCACTCCCCTCCCGGGGTCCTTTTCACCTTTCCTTCACAGTACTATGCACTATCGGTCACTAAGTAGTATTTAGCCTTACGGGGTGGTCCCCGCATATTCCCACAAGGTTCCACGTGTCTCGTGGTACTCTGGATCCCGCCATGTCAACTCGTCTTTCGCTTACGGGGCTTTCACCCTCTCTGGCCGGCTTTCCCAAAACCGTTCTGCTAAACTTGTTGAATCAATTCCGCGGTCCGAACCCCAGCATGCACGCACACTGGTTTGGGCTCTTCCGTTTTCGCTCGCCGCTACTCACAGAATCACATGTTGTTTTCTCTTCCTCCGGCTACTTAGATGTTTCAGTTCACCGGGTTCCCTTCCTGACGTTATGGATTGGCGTCAGGATACCTGAGGTTTGCTCAGGTAGGTTTCCCCATTCAGAAATCTCCGGATCAATGGGTATTTGCCCCTCCCCGAAGCTTTTCGCAGCTTATCACGTCTTTCATCGGCTCTTAGTGCCAAGGCATCCACCATACGCTCTTATCAGCATAACCAACTCGACCTCATCCCACGGGAATGGGATAATGTCCACACATGCATAGCGTTGCATGCGTTGGTGATAGTCAATTTTTTTTGAATCTGTTTTCTTCAGATCTTAAGTTAATGTTGTTAACATTACCTCGGATGTCTTGATTAGATATTTATCTTAATCTATTGATTTTCACTATATGCAGTTTTCAAGGTACACTATTGACTCCTTCCGGAATCAGTGGAGAATACGAGAGTCGAACTCGTGACCTCCTGCTTGCAAGGCAGGCGCTCTCCCAACTGAGCTAATCCCCCATAATACTACTTACACATACTTTCTTTTCTCATTTATAAAGTTTACATAAGTAAGTGGGCTTAAGTGGACTCGAACCACCGACCTCACGCTTATCAGGCGTGCGCTCTAACCAGCTGAGCTATAAGCCCATATTCTTTTTTAATTTGGCGGCCACCTACTCTCCCACACCGTCTCCAGTGCAGTACCATCGGCCGTTCAGGTCTTTACCATCGTGTTCGGGATGGGAACGGGTGTTTCCCCTGAACGCATCGCCACCAAAAACTTTAGGTTACTTGATAACCCAACAATAGACAACAGTAAAATTCCTCTACTTTTTTCTTCCTTAGAAAGGAGGTGATCCAGCCGCACCTTCCGATACGGCTACCTTGTTACGACTTCACCCCAGTTATCGGTCCCACCTTCGGCAGCTCCCTCCTTACGGTTGGGTCACTGACTTCGGGCGTTACTGACTCCCATGGTGTGACGGGCGGTGTGTACAAGACCCGGGAACGTATTCACCGCGACATTCTGATTCGCGATTACTAGCGATTCCAGCTTCATGTAGTCGAGTTGCAGACTACAATCCGAACTGAGACGTTATTTTTGGGATTTGCCCACCCTCGCGGGTTCGCTTCCCTTTGTTTACGCCATTGTAGCACGTGTGTAGCCCTGCTCATAAGGGGCATGATGATTTGACGTCATCCCCACCTTCCTCCAGGTTATCCCTGGCAGTCTCTCCAGAGTGCCCGGCCTTACCGCTGGCTACTGAAGATAGGGGTTGCGCTCGTTGCGGGACTTAACCCAACATCTCACGACACGAGCTGACGACAACCATGCACCACCTGTCACCGGTGTTCCGAAGAAAAGCAGACATTACTCTGCCGTCACCGGGATGTCAAGAGCAGGTAAGGTTCTTCGCGTTGCTTCGAATTAAACCACATGCTCCACCGCTTGTGCGGGTCCCCGTCAATTCCTTTGAGTTTCATTCTTGCGAACGTACTCCCCAGGTGGACTACTTATTGCGTTGGCTGCGGCACCGAATGGCTTTGCCACCCGACACCTAGTAGTCATCGTTTACGGCGTGGACTACCAGGGTATCTAATCCTGTTTGCTCCCCACGCTTTCGAGCCTCAACGTCAGTTACCGTCCAGTAAGCCGCCTTCGCCACTGGTGTTCCTCCTAATATCTACGCATTTCACCGCTACACTAGGAATTCCGCTTACCTCTCCGGCACTCCAGATCAACAGTTTCCAATGCAGTCCCGGGGTTGAGCCCCGGGTTTTCACATCAGACTTGCTGCTCCGTCTACGCTCCCTTTACACCCAGTAAATCCGGATAACGCTTGCCCCCTACGTATTACCGCGGCTGCTGGCACGTAGTTAGCCGGGGCTTCTTAGTCAGGTACCGTCATTTTCTTCCCTGCTGATAGAGCTTTACATACCGAAATACTTCTTCGCTCACGCGGCGTCGCTGCATCAGGGTTTCCCCCATTGTGCAATATTCCCCACTGCTGCCTCCCGTAGGAGTTTGGGCCGTGTCTCAGTCCCAATGTGGCCGGTCACCCTCTCAGGTCGGCTACTGATCGTCGCCTTGGTAGGCCGTTACCCCACCAACTAACTAATCAGACGCGGGTCCATCTCATACCACCGGAGTTTTTACCCCTGCACCATGCGGTGCTGTGGTCTTATGCGGTATTAGCAGTCATTTCTAACTGTTATCCCCCTGTATGAGGCAGGTTACCCACGCGTTACTCACCCGTCCGCCGCTCAGTCACTAAGCTCTTCATCCCGAAGAAATCAAAGCAAAGTGCTTCGCTCGACTTGCATGTGTTAAGCACGCCGCCAGCGTTCATCCTGAGCCAGGATCAAACTCTCGTTAAAAGTGTTTGTATCCAGTTCAGAACCAACTTGCTAGCTAATTCTTCCCTTTTTACTGTTGTTTTGGTTTGTTTCAAACCGTTCTTTGAATTTTTCTCTTAAAGAAATTTTCAAGGGTTGTTGTTGTCTATTGTTCAGTTATCAAGGTTCTTTTCTGCTGTTCTTTTCAAGCGACAGCTTTTATATTTTATCAAAAGCCTTTCTCTTTGTCAAGAACTTTTTTAACTTTTTTCAAAGCTATTTGGTTGCTTTTCAGCAACAAGCTTATTTATATTATCATAAGCTTTTTCATTTGTCAAGATTTTTTTCAATTCTTTTTCTTTGCCGTTTCTCACGAATCAGCCTTAACAGTTTATCATTTTCGCTTTCACTTGTCAAGAACTTTTTCATCCTTTTTCGGCATTTCAGCGTTGTTTTCCAACTGGTGAAAATCCCTTTTCTAAACTCAGTCTTAAACAAACGGAGAAGGAGGGATTTGAACCCTCGCGCCGCTACTAACGACCTACTCCCTTTCCAGGGGAGCCCCTTCGGCCAGCTTGGGTACTTCTCCAAGAGCGGAGAGGGTGGGATTCGAACCCACGCGCCCTTTCGGACAAACGGTTTTCAAGACCGCCTCGTTATGACCACTTCGATACCTCTCCAAGATACCTAATTGCCGATTTCAGCAAACTATTAAGTTGTATCGCATTTGCGACGTTGATTATTCTATCATAGTACTTTACGAAATGTCAACACTTTTTTACTATTTTTTTCGCTATTTTTTTATATTCTTGCAGTTTATTAAAAATATGTATTATTTACCTAAAAAAGCTTCTGCAATCACCAGATCCTCTGGGGTTGTAATCTTAATATTTTCATATTTTCCCGTAAAAACCTGCACTTCATGATTAAGCATCTTCTCTACTACCATCGCATCATCCGTTACCTGGATCCAATTCTGCTTCATCAATTTCCCGTATGCCTTTAAAAGAAGATCTGCTAAAAAAACCTGTGGTGTCTGTATTGCCCACAATGTTGCCCGATCCGGTGTAGACTCCACCCGTTGTCTTTCATTTACAATTTTAATTGTATCTTTCACCGGCATTCCCGCGATACAGGCATCAGACTTGCAGACACACTCATACGCTCTTTCTATGATACCTTCATCTATAAACGGTCTTGCACCATCATGAATATATACATATCCCTTTCTTTTTATTACCTGCAAACCATTCCATACCGAATTGAACCGTTCAGCTCCACCTTCAACAATCCTGCTGACTTTTGTAAAGCCATACTGGTCTACGATCTCTTTCCTGCAATATTCCTGCTCATCTTTTCCTGTAACCAGTATAATCTCATCTATAAACTCCGACTCCTGAAAAGTGCGTAACGAATAAAAAAGGACAGGATGCCCTCCCATAAGTAAATACTGCTTATGTGTAGTTGTTCCCATTCTTTTTCCACTGCCCGCCGCCAGTACGATAGCCGTACAATATGATTTTTCCATTTTATCCTTATTCATCTCAGCGTTCTCCCAATTTCAGGTTCGGAACTGCGTTCAGATCCAGTCCTGCTCTTGCTCCTGAAATATATTCATAGTAAGCTGCTGCCCCGATCATTGCTGCATTATCCGTACAAAGAATCGGAGACGGACGATAGAATTTCATTTTTCTTTTTTCACATGCCTCGATCATTGCCGCACGCAAAGCTGAATTTGAAGCCACTCCGCCTGCGATTGCGAATTTTGAGATCCCCAGTTCTTCTGCTGCTTTCATTGAATTTCCTACCAGCACTTCTACAACTGCTTTCTGGAATGACGCAGCCAGATCCGCCGGATCAAAGCTCTCACCTTTCATTTTACAGCCATTAATATAATTCAGCACTGCTGATTTCAGTCCACTGAAGCTAAAGTCATATTCTGCCCCGTCAACCTTTGCTTTCGGGAATTTCACTGCATCCGGATTTCCTTCTTTTGCAATCCTGTCAATTTTCGGTCCACCCGGATATCCAAGTCCGATTGCACGTGCCACCTTATCATACGCCTCACCCGCCGCATCATCTCTGGTCCGTCCAAGAATTTCATATTTTCCATAATCTTCTACCTTTACAAGGTGCGTATGTCCTCCTGATGCCACCAAACAAAGAAACGGTGGTTCAAGATCCGGATGTTCAATATAGTTTGCTGAAATATGCCCTTCGATATGATGAACTCCGACCAATGGGATTTTTCTCGCCCAGGCAATCGCCTTCGCCGCTGCCACACCAACAAGAAGTGCACCAACAAGACCGGGACCATATGTCACCCCGATCGCATCTATATCATCTAACGTCTTACCGGCTTCTTTCAAAGCCTCTTCTATCACCTGATTAATTTTCTCAATATGCTTTCTTGATGCAATTTCAGGGACAACACCACCATAAAGCTTATGCAGATCAATCTGTGAAGAAATCACATTTGAAAGGACTTCCCTTCCATTCCGTACAACTGCTGCTGCAGTTTCATCACAGGAACTTTCAATCGCCAGTATTGTTACATCTTTACTTTCCTTCATTTTTTCACGCCTCTCATTCTTCAAACATAAGATCTACTGATTTTCCGTCTTTTCCGGCTTTTGCATTTGGGAAAATCTTTCTTACGTCTTCCATATAAGGTTCCGGTCTGGTCAGTGACGGGCTGTAATGCGTAAGCCACAGCTCTTTCACCCGCGTCTCTTTCGCCAGTTCAGCCGCTTCATAAAAGGTCATATGCTTATATTCCACTGCTTTTGCTGCCTTTTCTTTTTCACCGTACATTCCTTCGCAAATGAAGAGATCGGAATCCTTCGCATTCTTCCGTATAGAATCAGTGGGTCTGGTATCTGTCGTATAAGTCAATTTGATTCCCTTCCTCGGCGGTCCAAGAACCATCTCAGGGGTGAAATGTCCTTCCTCTGCATCCACACATTCTCCCCGTTGGAGAACACTCCAGTATTTTTGAGGAATATTCTGTTCTTTCGCTCTTACAGGATCAAATTTTCCTGACCGGTCAATCTCGATGGTATATCCGTAACAAAGCACATTATGGTTTACACGAAATGCCTTCAAACGATATCCATTCATTTCAAAACATTGTTCCGCTCCTTCAATTTCTTTGTAAATGATCGGAAACGGCAGCTCCGGTGCGATGACCCTCAGGCAGCCTACTACCCGCTCAAGTCCCTTAGGCCCTATCAGCGTCAACGGTTCTTTACGGTCCGCATTTCCCATGGTAAGAAGCAGTCCCGGAAGTCCACTGATATGGTCCCCATGATAATGAGTAAAGCAGATCACATCAATCGGTTTAAAACTCCATCCTTTTTCCTTTACAGCAACCTGTGTTCCTTCTCCACAGTCAATCAGGAGACTGCTCCCGTTATAACGGGTCATCAATGCTGTCAGAAAACGATAAGGAAGCGGCATCATGCCTCCGCTTCCAAGTAAACATACATCTAACATATTTTTCCTCTATTCTTATTTTTCAATTTCAGCCGGAATGAGGAACCCCTTCAATAACCGGTCATAACACTCCTCACATAAGTCAAATTGATGATGCTCCCCGTCCTTTTCAGAAAAATAGCCCCAGGTATGCTCCACACAAAGAACTTCTTCCTCCGGTCTTCCATTTATGACACTGATCTCTCTTCCGCACTGATTACAAATGATCTTTGAAATTTCTTTCGTCTTTTTTAATTGATACTGGTGCATACAATCTCCTCCTGCGTAACTGTCATTTTCTTTATCACGCTTTCATTATAGCGAGCGTATGCCTCTATGCCTACTGGAAAGTGATGGTTATCCGCTGATCTGCATACTCATCAACACAGCATCTTCTTCCGGTTCAGTATAAAACCTCTTTCTGATCCCATCCTCTTTAAATCCAATTTTTTCATAAAATGCCTGTGCCATATGATTTTTTTCGCGTACATCAAGAAGGATCTTTCCAGCCTTTCGCTGCGTTCCCTCTTCCTGAAGTTTCTTCATCAGTGCAGTACCTACCCCCTGACGTTTTACTTCTTCCACAACGGCAACTCTTGCAATCTCAATCTCGTCCGCCGCCTGGTATGCAAGCAGATATCCGACCCGTCTTCCGGCCTTCTCTGCCACAAGACAGAGAGCTGTCGGCTGTCTGAGCGTTTCCAGAACCGCTTTTTCACTCCACGCATCTGAAAAACTCTGATGCTCCATCTCTGCTACCGCCGCACCATCTTCTATCGTCATACCACGGACTTCCGGCTTTGCATTTTTTTCTTTTTCTGCACGTTCCCGTTCTGCCTGTGATATCCGCAGGTAATCTGGTTTATGCTCTGCTGCTGTCTCGAATTTACCTTCACGGTAATAGCAGATTCCAAGAGATCCAACCACGGCTGCTCTCTGCCTGTTCATATATGCCGGTGCAAAAGAATACGGAACTTCCATACCCGCTTCTATCATTTCTTCATAGACCGGCACACCATCTCCAAGGAATACAACCGGACGTCCATAACGGTTCAGTTTCCGAATCAGTTCTTCCACCGGAAGTGCCATCTGCTTTTCCATCACCTGAAATTCCGGTTCTTCAAGTCCTTTCCTGCTGTCCTTTCCCTTTACGAAAGTATAAAGACCCGTATATACCTGCTTTCTTCTTGCATCCATAATCGGACAGATCACATCTGTGCATCCATAAACATTATAAGCCAGTGCATCCACAGTCGGTACATGGATCAACGGTTTGTTCAGTGCCAGTCCAAGTCCCTTTGCAGTTGCCGATCCGATCCTCAGTCCTGTAAATGATCCGGGGCCTCCTGCCACCGCGATCGCATCCAGGGTAGAAAGATCCAGATCTACCATTCTTGTCATCTCATCGATCATTGGAAGAAGAGTCTGAGAATGCGTCTTTTTATAATTCACAGTATATTCCGCAATGGTCTGCGTATCTTCAACGATCCCTACGGTCGCAGTTAAACCCGAACTGTCTATTGCCAATACTCTCATACGTTACTCTTCCTTCTTTCCTCTATTGTGATCCTTCGGAAGTCGAATCCCTGTTCCAGATCTTTCTCAATGGTAATGTTCACCCGGTTCTCCGGCAGGATCTCCTCGATCAGATTTGCCCACTCGATCAGTGAGACGCCCTCACCCGACACATATTCATCAAATCCTACTTCATCCATCTCTTCAACATCGCCGATCCGGTAAACATCAAAATGATAAAAGGGCAGACGCCCTCCTTCATATACCTGGACAATCGTAAACGTAGGGCTATTCACCGGCTCTTCAATCCCAAGCCCTTTTGCAAGCCCCTGCGTAAATACGGTTTTTCCCACACCAAGATCTCCGGTCAGGGTAATCACCTGACCGGGATATGCTTTTTCACCAAGACTTTTTCCGACCTGAAATGTCTCTTCAGGACTTCTTGTCTCTATTATCATAGTTTCTGCCTCTTTTCTGTACCCGGAATCTCACGGTCTGCCCGATTAATGATGGAACAGACGAATACCTGTAAATGCCATCGCCATCTGATATTTATTGCATGTTGCGATCACATTATCATCTCTCACAGAGCCGCCCGGCTGTGCAATATATTTTACGCCGCTCTTATTGGCACGTTCGATATTATCTCCAAATGGGAAGAACGCATCAGAGCCAAGTGCTACATCTGTCATCTGATCCAGCCATGCACGCTTCTCTTCTCTTGTAAACACTTCCGGTTTTACCTTAAATGTATTTTCCCATACTCCGTCCGCAAGAATATCCATATATTCCTCTCCAATATAAAGATCAATTGCATTATCACGGTCTGCCCGTCCTATTCCATCCTTAAACTGTAAATCCAGGACTTTTGGATTCTGACGAAGCCACCAGTTATCTGCTTTCTGTCCCGCAAGGCGTGTACAATGGATTCTGGACTGCTGTCCTGCTCCGATTCCGATTGCCTGTCCGTCCTTTACATAGCATACAGAATTAGACTGTGTATATTTTAAAGTGATCATTGAAATCGCAAGATCGATTTTTGCTGCATCCGGAATCACTTTATTCTCAGTCACAACATTGGAGAAGAAATCTTTATCAATATGAAGTTCATTCCTTCCCTGTTCAAAAGTAATTCCGAAGACCTCTTTATGCTCAAGCGGAGCCGGGACATAATCCGGGTCGATCTGAATGATATTATAATTTCCTTTTTTCTTCTGCTTCAGAAGTTCCAGAGCTTCCGGTTCATATCCAGGTGCGATCACTCCATCTGAAACTTCTCTCTTGATCAGTCTTGCCGTATCTACATCACATACATCTGACAAAGAAATGAAATCTCCAAAAGAAGACATTCTGTCCGCACCTCTGGCACGTGCATAAGCACTTGCCAATGGAGAAAGGTCTCCCAGATCATCCACCCAGTAAATTTTTGCCAGGGTCTCTGTCAGCGGAAGTCCTACGGCTGCCCCTGCCGGAGATACGTGCTTAAAAGAAGTAGCTGCCGGAAGGCCGGTTGCCTTTTTAAGCTCTGATACCAGTTGCCATCCATTAAAAGCATCTAAAAAATTAATATAACCTGGTCGTCCGCATAAAACTTTGATCGGCAGTTCACTTCCATCATTCATATAAATTCTTGACGGTTTCTGATTCGGGTTACATCCATATTTCAGTTCTAATTCGTTCATTCTTCTTCTCCATTCTTTCGTGATCTGATCTGTCTGGTTACCGTTCTTTCTATTTCTGATTTTTATTTACGATCTTTGTCTCGTACTTACCTGTCTCAATATCAATATAACGTACAAAAAGAGAAACTTTATTTTCCTGATTCAAACTGTTCCAGAGAAGTTCTGTAAATTCTTCCATACTGTCAGGTACCTGGATCAGCTTCGGCTCTCCTTCAAAACTTGGGAGTGGATCACTATCGCACATATAAGTATGGATAAAATGTCCCTCTCCTGCTGCCGGGTTCTCATAGGCAAATGTATAGCGGTTGCAGCTCTCCGGGTTGCCATTATTACTCTTCAAGATGGACATTGCGTAATTGTATCTTCCATTTTCAATGTGCATCACACCTGAAATACGTGGTGTATAATTTGGAGCATCCGGTTCAAATTCCCTGCTTCTGAGAGACTGCTCAAATGTAAGCTGTCTATCCATTCCTTCGTAGATCGTATCCGTCTGGTCTCCGTTGGTCACGATCGTCTTATTCCCAAGAACTCTTACAGGTGCATAAATGATCAGACTCGGGTCAGTCAGCTTTGACGGATCAAACGCCTGTGTATGAATCCCTTCTCCCTCTTCCACAAATACGCGATTCCGGCTATTTTCACTCCGTCCCATAATGAAATAGGCAGTGACAGCCTTTTTTCCATCAGGGGTCTTTCCGATAATGATCCCTCTTCCCGGATAAGAATTGTTCTTCAGTTCCTGCTCGATCGACAGCATCTTCATTCGTCTTTTCTCCTTTCAGTTTCCAGTAAAAACTTCTCCTAAATTTACATTCAGGAGAAGTATATCATGTGCATTATATTTTCGCAAGATTTGATGTAAGCAGCCTGGACAGCTCTGCTGCCGAAATTCCAAGAACATACTGCATTTCACTGTACAGGGCATGCTCCAGCAGCATCTGATATTTCTTGTCCATACTTGTCATACTGCCACGCCGCTTTGTCCTTGTATAGAGAGTTCTCAGGACTCTCACCCAGTTCTCCGGTTTAAAATCCGAAATACAATCTTTATACTCCTGTTCCCGGAACTTTTCATTTTTTACGCTCAGCACTTCGATCTTATCTACGCAGTCCAGTAAATGCTTTGCCTCTTCAAAGCTCACCGGCCGACGGATATTTTTTTCATCATCTGTAGGTACATAAGCCTTATCCTTTGCATCTTCTATGGACTGTAACGTATAATACTTCTTTTTACTGTCCGCAAATGAAAAATCCAGCGTACCAATTTCTTCCACTTTATACATTCCTCTGCATTTATAAACTACCGCATCTCCTCTGCTGAGCATTTCAAATCCTCCTTTTCCTGAATCTTATGATGTCAGGGTCAAAAGGTCTGAAACCACGTGTGCTTGCACACTGGTGGTAAAATGACCTTGAGACCCGCCCCGATATGAGCATAAAAGTGGGGCGTAAACGCCATGATATGCGAATAGCGGGTAGGATTGTGGGAGTGCGTAGCACGAAACAATCCGTTGGCATCATTGTTGGGGGCTTTTGACCCCAACATCATCTTATACTTCAATTATTGCCAATAATACAGAGACCTTTCATTCATATTCTCTATTAACAGACTATCCTTGTATATTTTATCATTATTTCAGGTTAAATTTAAGGATTTTTCTAATTTTCAAACATTTTCGTTATTTTTCTACAATTAACTCATATTTGCATTTGTGCAATTTTAGAAGATTTTGGTCGTCCACTGGCTCATATCCCAGACTTCATCCACCACATCCTCATAAAACTCCGGTTCATGACAGATCAGAAGGATGCTTCCCCGGTATTCCTGCAAAGCTTTCTTCAGAGAATCTTTTGCATCAACATCCAGATGGTTCGTCGGTTCATCCAGCAGAAGAAGATTCGTATCCCGGTTCAAAAGCTTGCACAGGCGTACCTTTGCCTGCTCGCCACCACTCAGGACCCTGACCTGACTTTCTATGTGCTTTGTCGTCAGTCCACATTTTGCCAGTGCAGAGCGGATTTCATACTGGGTACAGGACGGAAACTCCTGCCACAGCTCTTCTATACATGTATTTTTATTTTCACCTTTTACTTCCTGTTCAAAGTAACCGACCTCCAGATTATCTCCAAGTTCACAGTTCCCTTCCAGTGCCGGGATCAGCCCCAGGATACTTTTCAGCAATGTCGTCTTCCCGATTCCGTTCGTTCCAACCAGTGCGACCTTCTGTCCTCGTTCCATAGAGAAATTCAGAGGTTTTGACAGCGGCTCGTCATATCCCGTCACAAGATCCTTTGTCTCGAAGAGCATTTTTCCCGGAGTTCTTCCATACCGGAAATGAAATTCCGGCTTTGGCCGTTCCCCTGCCAATTCGATCAGATCCATCTTGTCCAGCTTTTTTTGTCTGGACATCGCCATATTTCTTGTAGAAACTCTCGCTTTATTTCTTGCCACGAAATCTTTCAGTTCACTGATCTCCTGCTGTTGTCTGCGGTATGCTGCCTCCAGTTGTGCTTTTTTCACAGCATAAACTTCCTGGAAATGATTGTAATCTCCCACGTAACGGTTCAATTCCTGATTTTCCATATGATAAATGATATTAACCACTTCATTTAGGAACGGAATATCATGTGAAATCAGGATAAATGCGTTTTCATAATCTAAAAGATATCTTTTCAGCCATGCAATATGCTCTTCATCCAGATAATTCGTTGGCTCGTCCAGCAAAAGAATGTCCGGCTTTTCCAACAGGAGTTTTGCCAGCAGTACTTTGGTTCGCTGTCCACCACTCAGATCAGTTACATCCCGGTCCAGGCCAAGATCAAGAAGTCCTAAGGCTCTTGCAACCTCTTCCACTTTTGCATCAATGGTATAAAAATCATGCAACGTCAGCTCATCCTGTATCGTTCCCAGTTCTTCCATCAGAAGATTCATTTCTTCCTCATCTGCAGTTCCTAACAGATCGCAGATCTCGTTCATTCTTATTTCTTTTTGCAGAAGCGGGTCAAAAGCTGATTTCAGAACTTCCCTGATCGTCATCCCCTGCTTTAACACGGCATGCTGATCCAGATACCCTGCATGGACATTCTTCGACCACTCTACCTTTCCCTCATCCGGCATAAGCTTTCCCGTGACAATATTCATAAAAGTGGACTTTCCTTCTCCATTTGCTCCGACCAGCCCGATATGCTCTCCCTTCAACAGACGGAATGACACGTCTGTGAAGATTGCCCTGTCTCCAAAACCGTGCGTCAGATGTTCAACATTTAGTATACTCATTCAAGACTCCCTTCTATTTTCTTCTTTCATTATTTACAGACTAATTTTCCCATTTCTGCACCGCATCATTTCATATTGCAATGCCAGCCTTTTCTCCAAACTCATTTTGGCTTCCTCTCTCTTTAAAATTTCTGTATCGTACTGCAGGATTTCTCCAAGATCTGCGATGATCCATTCATTTGCCTGAACCACTCTTCCATTGAGAACAATCCCTTCTTCACCGCACCATTCCCCGGAAACTATTTCGCCAATATGATCGACTACTTCCTCGTCAGATTCTACATAACGCGGTTCATATTCAAGCCCTAATTTCTTATTCACTTGAACAATCATATCATCTACCTGCTGAAGTGTTGCAATCTGTGGATCATCACTTTCCAGCGGAATCAGAGCCGGATGCAGTTTATCTGGATAATTCTGATTTTTGAATACCTGACAATACTGTTCGTAACATTCCCTGATGTCATCTATATTTTTGCCACCTTCTGTTGCAAGACTCCAGCCCTCTGCCCGGACATACGCCATCCAGCGATCATGCTCCAGACTATAACAGGTTTTTCTTATATTTTCGGTTCTTTCTTCATAGTTTACCGGATGGACAAATTTTTGAAACAGTTTCTTTTCACACTCATTTTCAGGTACTCTTATAATTCCAAGTCCCATTTCCCAAAGCTTTGAACTAATATGCATTCCACCTGCAATACTCGACCTGCGATTATACTGTCTGCTATAATAACCTTTTATTACTTCTCTTCGAGTTTCCCGGTTATCTTCTTTCTTCAGTCTGCAGTAATGTGCATGAATACCCAGTCCAAGATATTCGATCAATAATGCTTCACTGCCTTGCTGACTTTGATAGATTCCACCATTTCCGAAAGGTACAATATCATAATAATATTTTTCTTTTGTCCTGGTTGTCTCATTCAGATTCCGGATTGCTTCTCTTTTCTTTCTACTCTCCACATAAACGCTGATCACCGGCTGAACCTTTTTATATCTGCGATAAAAATATCCCCGAAGGGCCAGTGCCGCCCTGAGACTTTTTTCATCTTCACCAAGAGATACCATACAATAGTTGATATCTTTCAGTTCATTCAGATACAGCTCTATTTTTTTACTGAAAATATTTCCCTTATGGATGTCAATCTGATAATCAGAATCTTCCTGCAGCAGTTCCGGGCATCTTGCACTTAATGATTTTCTCCGAAGATTTCCTTTCAGATCAATCATATAAATCTCAAGATCCAAACTCTTCATCTGTCCCATCCATACCGTAGCTTTTAAAAATTCTGTACCGATTTTCCCACCTCCGACGATCAGAACGGACAACTTTCCATTTTCCTCTGTACTGTTCTGATTTGCATAGAGTGGATAACGATATAAATGCTCATAGACAGAATCCCTGATCTCATCGATCAAAATTACTCTGAGATTTCTTTTATCTTTTGCATCCAGCAAAATTTCCTTTTCATCTCCTGAAGCAAAGCAGTAAATGGTAATATTCTGTTCCGTAGCCCCATATTTTTTGAGATTCTTTTCGGTCATCCGGTCAATCATTGCTAACGTGCAATCCAGGTTTTTTTCTTCATCATCCGAGATCTGAAAATAGGTAAGATACCTTTTTTTATTCTTCAGATGCAACCGGGAGGCCTCCTGTGGGACAAGAATCGCACCGATCACTCTTGCCTTTTCTTCCAGCTCTACATTTTCATCATCTTTGGCATTTGAATTACAAAATAAAATCGCAGATTTCTTTTTTTCATCCTTTTCCACGAGATTTGTGGCAACTTCAAGTGACTTCTCTGTTAGATCTGAAAAGATGTAAAGATTTTTTCTGCTACTGAAAAAAATTCTCAGCCTCTCAAAAAAGTTAGAAAAATACCGCAGCACTACGCTCAATGTAAAGACCGGGCCAAGCAAATATAATATGCATACGACAATTTTATAAGGAATATAAATACTCCCAAGAGCATCTTGCTGCAAGACATCCAGAATATCCGACGTTCCCGTATCAATCACAAACATTCTGATGCTCTGTGAAATGCTCATCGCCAGTGCAAATCCATCATTTTCAGTCAGATGCATGACCGGAAAGCAGATGGATACTGCAGACAGGAAAACTCCACCGCCTAAATATCTCACTCCGCCTTTTCCATGATATCGCTTATAAAAGAACATCACTGCCCCTGCTGCCAGAAAGATCAGTGACATTGCAAAGCAAATTTTCCAGATCATCTCTTTTTCCTCATTCTCTCTTTTATTCCGAAATAAAGTAGCGGTTTTTATCTGCATCACTCAGACTTTTACCGGCCATTTCTTTCTCCGCACGCTTCCTCAATTCACTGAAACTATAAAATGGGCTATACCATCCCTCACCGGAAGCCACACAAATTTCTTTGCCCGTATAATCCGCATACCCTGCCGGAATATATGCATACTTATAAAATTTTCCTTCTTTATCAATCGAATACAGCATCAGTTCGGAAGTATAAAATCCCTCATCACCAAGTGTATATCCATAAAATCCGACTCCGAAATACCATCCACTTCCATTTGTATATAAACTTTCAATTGATGTTTTACTGTCGTATTCTTCCTTCATCAGTATTTTTCCTTCGGAAATATCCCACAATGTAATCATTTCTGAGTCATCATATGTGACCAGATACTGATTATTTGCACAGAATCCCATCTGGATCTTTTTATAATTTCCACACTTGAGTGTCTGGGCTTCTGTTCCTTTTTCCAGATCAAATACATGAATCATTCCATCCTGAGTATAAGTTGCCAGCAAATTCTTTTCTGCACCGATCGACATACTATTCCTCTTATCTCTCGCATCTAAAACCAGAAGTTCTGTCTGTCCGTCATAAGACTCCCATTTTTCCTTTTCCACATTCCAGACTTTCAGGCAATATGTATCATCCTTATTATCTATGTGAAAAAGCACATACCTGTCGTCTGCGGTTATAGAAACCCAATTAACCCCCCGACCCTCTTCTGTCACTTGATGGGACTTTGCCTTTTTGCTAAACTGAATCCCTTTTTCTGTCAGACTTCCCGTCATGAAACTTATTTCTTTATTAGCTGCCGTAAAATCTTCATTACCATACATGACTGCAAGACCTTTATTTCCAACCTCTACTGCTGATACAGAATCAAACTGATTTTCGACCTCGTCTTCCGTCTGCTCGGAACAGATTTTTCCACTGTTAAGATCTGCTGTCACATATTTGGATTCATACCTTTTTCCCAACTCATTGCTTTCATATTTTTCTATTACTTTAAACGACAGCCCCGGATTTCCATCTATATCAGAGAATTTCACTTCCGAAATCATTCCGCCTGCGGTCTTACACTCATACTGAAAAATAAGATCCGATGTCCCTGTTCTGTATACTCTGACTCCTTCTTTTAAATCTGTCTGCAAACCGTTATATTCAATGATGCGATAATTTTGTTCTTTTCCCTTCTGATCTGTCCATGTAGTGTATTTCACAGAATCCACATCATTTTCTTTTTCCAGATTTACCGACTTCATCTGTTGATCTGTCTGCTTTTCCCCAAAAACAAGCCTTTTTCCAGATTTCATTGTCCAGATGACCTGCTGATGCTCCGGACTGAATGTGAAATCTAATATTTTTCCCGAAACACTGCCAACTTCCATATTGGCTGACATATCTTCGACTGTTCCAATCATCACACTTCCATCTGACAGACCCACGAGCAATCTTCTCTTATCTGCCTGGACAACATTTACAATATCTTCCCGGAAGATTCCTTCCCGTATTACAGTACCGTTCTCTGCATCAATGAGCTGAATCCTGTCTTTCACACTGACAACCAGCACTTTTTTAAGTTCCCCATTAATTTCCATGTCCCGAAGCAAAAGCGTTTCCGGTATGGTATAACCCGAAACAGTATACGGCACACTACTCCACTGCTTTTTTCCCTCCTCTGTATCATATAAAGTAATCCAGTACTTTGCCTGGACAGCACTCATTCCACCATGATCAATTACCTCATCCTCATTGATGCATTCCATATGCAGCACAGCCATCTGGTTTTCACTTACTGCACATATCTTTTTCGCTTTTTCTGTTGCGACCCGAGATTTTTCTCCTGTAGAAATCCGGATTTTCAACACACTCTCTTTGCTTTCTGATGCAGAAGGCTCAGCATATTCCAATTCTTTTCCCAACGCAAGAAATACATTTTCTGCCTTTTCATCAAACGCAATCGCATTCGCCTGATCTGAACTATATTTCTCCTGGTCATACTGACTCTGGAGCTGACATTCTCCACTCTCCAGGTCATACACCCACAAATAGTGTCCGTTGGCAATCGCCAGATTCGTTCCCGATACAGTGCAGCATGCCCCGTCCCGATCCCGTTCGGACAAGAAATCTTCTTCGGCGTCATTTTTCATCTCTCTTATCAGTTGCTGCTTTTTCCAGTCAATATAAAAAATGCCTTTCTTTGTAATCAATACTGCCTTCTCGTCTTTTACAGGAAGAATCTTCCGAAATCCATTCGTCTCTTTTGTCTCCCATTCACCCGGAGCAATCTTCCAGATACAGCTTCCATCCTCTACATTCAGCACATAGGCATTGCCAAGCTGATCCACACAGAAATAAGTTTGTCCGTCCTCACTCAGCATTCCCGAACTCTGTGACTGTGAAGAATAAGTATTTCCACTCATTTCATATTTATACAACGGTTTGTAATTGAGGTGCTCCTCATGCTCGTAAGAATGCAGTGCTTCATTCAATGCATACATCTGCTCTTCTGCTACCGGTTCATCTGAATCGGAGTCTTCAGGCACAACTGCAAGTGCTGTCAGCAGGGCATTTTCTCTGTCTCCTCCATCTAAAAGATCGGTTGAAATCTGTGAAAGATATCTGGCCTGATTTCTTCTGGATTCCTGATAACGTTCATTGATCTTTGCGGACTGGTGAAATGCATATATCGTAAAAACCACTGCCACACCGGCAACACCACCCAGAACCGCCATCATTCTGTGAAGTGCATATTCCCTGTGCCGCTGTCGCAATGTATCATAAGTACACCCCAGCATCTTTGCCAGAATCCTGAGGCTTTCCTGCTCGATCTTCTTTTTGATCTCACTCTTATCTTTCCCCCTGATATCTGCAGCCATCGGTTCAATTTTGACCTTTACCGTCTGCTCCGTTCCATCTTCCGATTCTACCTTTCTTTCTTCATAACAGAGAACTTCCGGAAATACTTTCTCCGGTTCTCCCTCTAACAAAACGGTCAGAACCTGCTCTTTGCTATGACTTTTCAGGAATGTCTCCACTTCTCTTTGAACCCACTCTGATTTGATCGAATTGGGGGAACACATCAGGATCAAAAATTCTGACTGATCCAGTGCTTCCTGAATATTACTGGCAAGGTTAAAAGAAATCGGCATTTCCTCCCGATCCCGAAATACTCTTTCAATCTTCTTTTTTCCCGAACTCTGCTGTATTCTTTTGGGAATATGATAATGTTCTAATGTCTTATGAAGCTGTTCTGCCGCAAAAGCATCCTTTTCATTATGACTATAGCTGATAAACGCGTCATATGTATACTTCTTCATAAATATCTCCCTTCAGATATGCCCATATCTTTTATAGCCCGTCAGCCATTGCTACTCTTCAATGTCTTCTTTTCCAAGCTTTTTGATCAGTTCTTCATACTTTAACTGATATGCAATCAGACGCGGGATGTATTCCGGCGGTGTCCTTTTTCCTTTTTCCCAGTCCTCTACTGTCCGTACCGGAATCCCCAGATGATCCGAAAATGCCTTTCTCGTCATTCCGGTCTTATCTCTCAATCCTTTAATAATCTCTGCTGCCTCCATATCCTATGCCTCCCTTTTCTTTTAAGAATATCATATTCCCCCACTAAATGTAAAACCCTGTGCTATTTCCTTTGAATAATTTTCTGAATTTTCTGATTTTTAAGCTTTTTTCTCCAAAAATTCTAACGTGATTTTTTCAAAAAAGGGGTTGCATTTTTCTGATAGTCTGATATAATAACCTTGTTGCGTCGGACAAGACAAGACGAAATAAACTAAGATGATGCGGAATGGTGTAATTGGCAGCACAGCAGACTCTGACTCTGTTAGTAGGGGTTCAAGTCCCTTTTCCGTAGCTGGGAATTTGCAGTTGCAAGTTCCCTATTTTATCGGAGTGTGGCTCAGCTTGGTAGAGCGCTACGTTCGGGACGTAGAGGTCGCAGGTTCGAATCCTGTCACTCCGATGTCAAAGGATTACAGATTTCTGTAGTCCTTTTTCTTTGCTCCGAAACATTCAGCAGATTTCTCCCGTCCCTATGACAAATTTTTAATCCATCTTTTTCGTCTGCCTGGTAAATCTCATCTCATACGAGCCTGCAGGGGTATGTGCAACAAAAAGAAGTATCTTTCAGAACTTTTTGCATCCTGAAAGATACTTCTCTTTTTCTCTTTTTATTCTTCCCATACTCCGTCAAAAACTACTTTCGCCGGACCAGTCATAAAGACTTTATTTTTCTCACGATCCCACTCAATTTCCAGATCTCCTCCGAGAAGCTTTACTGTAACTTTCTCTTCTGTCAACCCGTTCAGAATACAGGCAACGGCTGTTGCACAGGCTCCGGTTCCGCATGCCAGTGTCTCTCCTGATCCGCGTTCCCACACCCGCATCTCTACAGTATTCCGATCAAGTACTTTTACAAACTCTGTATTCACGCGGTTTGGAAATCTTTCATGCTTTTCAAATAATGGACCAATTTTTTCAATCGGAAGATTCTTCACATCATCCACATACACGATCGCATGCGGATTTCCCATGGAAATGCAGGTCATCCGGTACTCTGTCCCGTCCACAACGATCGGCTCATCTACTGCACGTTCTCCTTCCGCTACCACAGGGATCTCTGCCGGTGTGAGAATCGGACTTCCCATATCAACCTTTACTTTTGCGACCTTTCCATTTTCTATGAAAAACTGTAGATATTTAATCCCGGCAAGCGTCTCTACGGAAATTGCCTCCTTATCTGTCAGCCCATAATCATACATATATTTTCCAACACAACGGATTCCATTTCCACACATCTCTCCGCGTGAACCATCCGCATTATACATTTCCATCTCACAATCTGCCACTTTCGATGGGTTGATCAGGATCAGACCATCCGATCCGACCCCGAAATGGCGGTCACTGATCCTGACCGCCAGTGCTGATGGATCTTCTATCTTTTCTTTAAAGCAATTTACATATACATAATCATTTCCCAGTCCCTGCATTTTTGTAAATTTCATCTTTTTCTCCATTCCGCTGCCTGTTGCAGCCTTTTAAGTATCTTTTCAGTTTAAGACGTATCCTACTCATTCAGGATCGTCAGGATCATCTGTGCAGTCTCCGTCAGATTGGTTCCACTGTCCATACTGCTTTTCTGCAAGTACCGGTGTGCTTCATCCTCAGACATATTATTTCGTTCCATCAGTAATGCTTTCGCCTGGTCAACCAGCTTCTTTTCTGCATCATTTCTTTTCCGGCTTCTTTCTTTCCGCTTCTTTCTTTCTCTTTCCTGTGACTGCTGAAGCATTTCCACTGTACTGACAAGATCGTAGACCTTGATCGGCAGTGGCAGTCCCACAACACCCTCCGGCAGTTCATCCATCCATTTTGATGGGGGTGCGACCAGAAGCATATCAAATGAAAACGGCAGTGCTTCCCTTAGTTCCGTATATTGCATATCCTGAAGATGATATCCACATACCACGATTCCATCGCTCCAGTTATCCACATATTGCAGAACTTTTGCACCGGTCAGACAAACCGCAGATACTTCCATCCCCGCACGTACAAGTACATTACGGATATTTACTGCGTTATCTCTTCTCGGAAATACCACAATAATATGGCTCATATCTGCTCACCTCCAGTTGCCTTTTTGATCCTCTCTTCACACCATCTTAAAAATTGACATTCAAAGTTCAATTTCCTGCGTTGTATCTGTCCTACAGTCTGTGGAGATAATGTGCGATCTCCCAGTCAGTCACCTGCATACAGTACTCCTTATATTCTTTCTTGTTGGCCTTGATGATCTTCTTAGCCAGTTCTCCCCCCAATACATCGATCAGAAACTGATCTTTCTCCAGTTCCGCCGTGGCATCCCCAAGATTTCTCGGGAGTTCTTCCACATGAAGTTCATCTCTTCTTTCCTGCGTCATCTTCTGGATATTCTCATCTATATTCGCAGGAGGCATAATTTTATTCTTAATTCCGTCAAGTCCTGCTTTCAGAAGAACTGCCAGTGCCAGATACGGATTTGCCGTTGCATCCGGACTTCGCAGCTCCAGCCTGGATTTTCTTTCTTTATCTGCCGATACACGAATCAATGGTCCTCTTGTCTTTGCCGACCATCCCATATATACCGGTGCTTCATATCCCGGCACAAAACGCTTGTAAGAATTTACTGTCGGATTTGTGATACACGTGATCGCCTTCATATGCTTCATCAGACCACCGATAAAATAGTATCCTTCTTCACTCAGACCATTTACGTCCTCCGCATTATAGAGGACATTCATTCCATCTCTTCCATAAAGGGAAAGATTGATATGCATTCCCGAACCGTAGGTCTCACTCTTTGGCTTTGGCATAAACGTAGCATGCAGTCCATGTCTTTTTGCAATGGTCTTAACCACCATCTTAAATGTCATCAGATTATCTGCCGTAACCATCGCCTCATCATAATGAAAGTCTATTTCATGCTGAGCCGGTGCGATCTCATGGTGAGAAGAAATGATCTCAAATCCCATTTCCGCCAGTGTAAGGATCATATCTCTCCTTGCATTTTCTCCCAGATCCAATGGCCCGATATCAAAATATCCGCCTTTTTCATGAGTAACTGTTGTCGGCAGTCCATCTTCATCTGTATGAAACAGAAAGAACTCACACTCCGGTCCGACATTCATGGAATATCCCATCTCTTCCGCTTCGGCAACTGCTTTCCGCAGAACATAACGTGGATCCCCTTCATACGGAGTTCCATCTTTACGATAGACATCACAGATCAGTCTTGCTACTTTTCCCTGCTGCGGCCGCCACGGGAAAATCTCAAAGGTACTCAGATCCGGATACAGATACATATCGCAATCCTCTTCTCCTTCGATTCCCTCCAGCGACGACACATCAAACATACATTTATTATTCAGTGCTTTTTCAAGCTGTCCTACTGTTACAGCCATATTCTTCAACGTTCCAAAAATATCTGTAAACTGCAGACGGATAAAGGCAACATCTTCTTCCTCCACAATACGGATGATGTCTTCCCTTGTATAGTTATGCATATAACAACCTCCTTTTTCATACCGTTTCCAGTTTTTTCATCCTAATACAGAAAATCTGCCATCAGCAGCTCCCCACGCACTCCGGTATATATTGATAAAGGGCGATCTCCACCCATACTGGAAACGCCCTTGTCTCTGTGCCTTATTATATCGGCTTGATTTTCTCTTGTCAATCAACCTTTTTCTAGTTAAAATATACCATTTCTTCGATCGGTTCTGCCGGTTCAATATTCTCCGCATCCAATACCGGACCCTCGCCTCTGTATACAGAGAGATTTTTAAAGCTGACTTTTGCTCTTACTTTTACCCAGTCACCCGGTTTCAGCTTTGGTGCGTATGGACTTCTGCAGACATAACCAAGGAAAGAGGTATCATCTGCACAACAGGTCATTGCTGTACGTCCCGGAAGAAATACCTTTGACGGAAAAGCCCGTGGCTTCATCACCTTTGCCACAAACTCTACTACTTTTCCCTTATACCGGTCTGGATTTTCCATCATATCCACATACCAGATTCCATAGTCTTCCCTGCGGATCTCAATCACCGGAGCATTTAAATCATACGGAACCTCATCCTCAAAAATATTGTCGACTTCTCCGTTCTCATCTTCAAAAATAACTTCTGCCTGTGGGCTGACCACCTTGACACTTCTTCTGTATCCCGCCAGCGGACCTCTGTCCTCACAGCGGTTAAAAAGAACCAGTTCCGCCCCTTTTACCATTTCAACAAATAATGGCTTCAGATTTGTAAGGTACATCTGAAAAGTACTTGCATCAACCGTTGCGATCTTCTGTTCGATCTTCCAGCCTGCCGGAAGTGCCAGTTTCTCAAAATCACTGACCGGCCACATACCATTGTATTCAACTACAACTCTCTCCGGTTTATGCTTCCGGTTCATCTCCTCAAGCCATGCTTCTGTCAGGTCCTCTTTATCTTCCACTTTTTCGATCACAACACCATACTTCAGCATTTCCTTTGGATCATACTCTTCCTCTCCTTCCTCACAGAGGATCAGAAGCGTCTTCCCCTGGATCTGAAAATAATCCTGCTCCAACGTAAATGTCAGAAACTGGGTCTTTCCGCTGTCCAGGAATCCTGTCATCAGATATACCATAACATCCGATTGTCTCATTTTTCTTTCTCACTTTCTTTTTCTTTCAGACTATTTCACCTGAAATAATTCCGCCAGTTTGTCTTCTTTAATCTCTGCACCGATCACACAGATACGTCCTGTATATTCAGGTGCTCCGGTTCTTACTTCATGCTCACCCGGAACCATGTCGAAATAGATCCATTCTCCATCAGCACCTGCAACCATACCTTTTGCACGAAGGATATTGCCATAAGATCCATCTTCCTCCAGGGTCTTGAGGATATTTCCGATCTCTTCTTTTGTATAAGTACGGATTGTCTCTTTTCCCCAACTTGTAAATACATCATCGGCATGATGGTGTCCCTCATGATCGTGATGGTGGTGTCCACAGCCGCAGCCACATTCATGATCATGGTCGTGATGATGTTCATGCTCTTCATGATCATGGTCGTGATGATGCTCATGCTCCTCATGGTCATGGTCGTGATGATGCTCATGCTCCTCGTGGTCATGGTCGTGATGATGCTCATGCTCCCCGTGGTCATGGTCATGATGATGCTCATGCTCCTCGTGGTCATGGTCGTGATGATGTTCATGGGCTTCGTGAGCAACTTCTGCAAGCAGTTCTTCTTCCAGAGACTTGCTGGATTCCATTGCCTCCAAAATCTTTTCACCCGGGAGCTGCTCGATCGGTGTTGTGATGATCGGAGCTTTTTCATTTAACTCTCTCAGCAGAGCAACACTTTCCTGAATCTTCTCCGGCTTTGCCTTATCTGTACGGCTTAAGATCACTGCTCCTGCATACTCGATCTGATTACTGAAAAATTCGCCAAAATTTTTGCGGTAGATCTTGCACTTTGTCACATCTACCACGGTGGTAAAGCTGTTCAGCTCCGCATCAATCTCATCCTGCACATCCTGCACTGCCTTGATAACATCCGACAGTTTTCCGACACCGGAAGGCTCGATCAGAATACGGTCAGGGTGATACGTGTCTACTACCTCATGAAGAGACTTTCCAAAATCTCCTACCAGTGAACAGCAAATACAACCTGAGTTCATCTCACGGATCTCGATTCCCGCCTCTTTCAGGAATCCACCGTCGATTCCAATCTCTCCGAACTCATTCTCGATCAATACAACCTGCTCTCCCTTAAAACCTTCTGAAAGAAGCTTTTTGATCAATGTCGTCTTACCGGCTCCAAGAAAACCGGAAATAATATCTATTTTTGTCATTTTAAAGACCTCCTATCTTACTGCCTTTTTCTATCTTATCTCTTTTCTTTCCTCTCTGTCAATTCAGATCCATTCCCTCCGGACAGTAACCGTATTTATTTCAGATCCAGCTCGATCGGACAATGATCTGATCCCATTACTTCTGTCAGAATCTTTGCATCTGCCAATCTGTCCTTCAGGCATTCTGACACGCAGAAATAGTCAATCCGCCAGCCTGCATTCTTCGCTCTTGCACTGAACCGGTACGACCACCATGAATAAATCCCCTCCTGATCGGGATAAAAATACCGGAAAGTATCAATGAAACCTGCATCAAGAAGCTCTGTGAACTTTCCACGCTCTTCATCTGTAAATCCTGCATTTTTCCGGTTTGTCTTCGGATTTTTAAGGTCGATCTCTTTATGTGCAACATTCAGATCACCGGTTACGATCACCGGCTTCTTTTTCTCCAGCTTCTTAAGATATGCACGGAAATCATCTTCCCATTTCATCCTGTAATCCAGTCTTGCAAGCTCACTTTGGGAATTTGGTGTATAAACTGTCACAAAATAGAAATCCTCAAACTCACAGGTGATCACGCGTCCCTCCTGGTCATGCTCTTCAATCCCCAGTCCATAGGATACCGATAATGGTTCTTTTTTGGTAAATACTGCTGTTCCGGAATAGCCTTTCTTCACAGCATAATTCCAGTACTGATGATACCTTTCCAGTTCCAGATTCAACTGTCCTTCCTGCATCTTCGTCTCCTGAATACAGAAAATATCCGCATCTGCCTCATGAAAGAAATCCAGGAATCCTTTCTGAACGCATGCCCGGATACCATTTACATTCCACGATATTAGCTTCAATCTATTCCTCCTTCCAGGACTTCTCCTTATAATAGACTTCGTCAAGGAATAATCCTCTTGCCGGAGCCAGAAATCCAACCTTTGTTCTATCCTTTGCCTCTAAAGCTATCGTCACGCTTTCGATCCTGCGTGTCCCCATTCCAACTTCGAGCAAAGTTCCTGTCAGAATCCTTACCATATGATAAAGAAATCCCGTTCCCTCATATTGGATGTTGATCCTGCCACCTTGTCCGCCAACCATTATAGCATAAATTGTCCGCTTTGTGGACGTTTCATCTTTTTTATCCGTATAAGCTGCAAACTCATGCGTGCCGGTCAAAAGTTCCGCTGCCTGCTGCATCGCTGCAATATCAAGTTTCTTCGGGAAATGATACGTGTAACGCCGGTCAAATACATCCGGCTTTTCATCAGTATCAATCTGATACACATACCTTTTTCCTACAGCACTCTTTCTCGCATGAAACCCATTTTTTTCAAGTCCGGCTTCTCTGATCCGGATATCCGGAGGCAGCAGCTTATTTACCTTCTCTGTGAAAAATCCGTCCTCCGCTTTCCCGTGAAGCACCACACTGGCTGTCTGTCCGCGGGCATGCACGCCTGCATCCGTCCTTCCTGATCCATTTACTTCCACCGCATATCCGGCTGCCTTTGAAATACAGGATTCCAAAATCCCCTGAATGGTCATCTCTGTATTGGCCTGTCTCTGCCATCCCTGGTATGCTGTCCCATCATAAGCGATCACCAGCCTGTACGTCCGCATTTTTTCATCTCCTCTTTCAAAAAGAAAACCGGTCATACTTCCGCTTCAGGTATAACCGGTTTGTTCTTCCTATTTTAAAAACTTTTTCAGCTCATCCATAAATGTATTTGCATCTTTAAACTCTCTGTATACTGATGCGAACCTCACATATGCCACCGGATCAAGATCTTTTAACTTATCCATAACAATCTCTCCAATCTCACTGCTCGGGATCTCTTTTTCTTCCCGGTTAAAGATCTCCAGCTCGATCGCCTCGATCGTCTTCTGGATCTGATCTGCAGGAACAGGACGCTTATAACACGCACTCAGCACACCATTCTCAATCTTTGACCGTTGATACTGCTCCCGGTTGTTGTCCTTCTTGATCACGATCAGAGGAATCGTCTCTACTTTTTCATAAGTTGTAAAACGTTTCCCGCACTCGTCACAGGAACGCCTTCTGCGAATCGAACTCTTATCCTCTGCCGGTCTGGAATCGATCACTCTTGTATCAGGGTTTCCACAATATGGACATCTCATTCGTCTGTTCCGCCTTTCCGCATATACAATCCACCACACACTCCCTGCGGCATTTATTTTCAATCCGTCTGTGAAACGAATTTGTTTCCGTCCTCATTATACACAATGTCTAGTATTTTTGCAAAAACTTTTCTTCTTTTATTTCCACTAATACTGCATCCGGTCCGATTTTTTTTACACAACTGTACGGAATCACATATTCACAGTCCGTTCCGAAAAATCCGCAAAATTTTCCCGGTCCCGGTACAACAATCGATTCAATCTTCCCGGAACAGGTATCAAGCTCCAGGTCCACAACACAGCCCAACTGCTTTCCTGTACAGATATTAACTACTTCTTTTTCCCGCATTTCACAAAATCTCATCGTTCTCTCCCCGTACCGGAATCTTACAACTATTTTATTCCGGCATCGGACAGATCGTGACATTTCTGTATTTCTTTTTTTCGGTACATATATTACAATGATGTCAGGGTCAAAAGGTCTGAAACCACATGTGCTTGCACACTGGTGGTAGAATGACCTTGAGACCCGCCCCGATATGAGCATAAAAGTGGGGCGTAATCGCCATGATATGCGAATAGCGGGTAGGATTGTGGGAGTGCGTAGCACGAAACAATCCGTTGGCATCATTGTTGGGGGCTTTTGATCCCAACATCTTACAATAGATTCATCATGATCCTAAAGGAGAGTTTGTTATGAATGAAACTTTACTGCTGTTCCATGCACCTTCCAGGCCCGAGCTTTTGAAGATCCAGCGTGCCTTGCTTCCGTTGCATATCCGGCTGCGTTGCATCTCACAGAAAGACTATCTGCAACCGCTCGGATTTCTCGCCGGAATGAAAAATTTTTCCCCCACCACTGAGGTTTATGACGGAGAAGAACTTTCTGCCCCACTGTTCCTTTTCTGCTTTTTTCAGAATAACCGACTTGATCAGGCACTTGCTGCCCTCAGACGCTGCGGTGCTGGTCCATTTCCTTATAAAGCGATCCTCACACCAACAAATTGTGAATGGAATGCTCTCACCTGCTTCAACGAAGTAAAGAAAGAACATGAGCAGATGCATAAATAGACATTGAAAAGTTTACCATGCTCAACTATAATGATGATACCATCAGAGAGACGGGAGAAAAGTACTATGTGGAAAAGAAAAGAATTAAAAAAGAATGCTCGCAGATCGATCCGACAAAATTACTGGCGTATGGTATCCGTCTGCTTTCTTATCGCTCTTCTCACAGCTTCCTATCCCCTGGCAACCGCTTTTCTGGGAGTGCATCCGTTATCTCATATTGACACGATTTCCAATCTGCATCAGACTTTTGAGACCGAAACTACATCGCAGATCCTGGAAGAGACTGCCACAAGGCTTTTTCATAATACTGACATTGAGAATCTATATCAAAATCCTTCTGCTACTTATACCAATCTTCTTGTGGATCTGTATGCAGACAGTACCTCTACTTTTTTTGCAGTCCTGAAGATCTTCAATACTTTCTTGGATGAACATTTCGACTTTATCGTCTTCATCCTTGGAATCAGTGCGATCCTGGCTTTTCTCTATCGCATTTTTGTAAATAATATTCTGATCATCGGCGAGAAACGTTTCTTTTTAGAATCGAAAAATTATAAAGATACCCGGATTTCCAAAATCTTTTTTCTTTATAAGCTACATTATATCCGCAGGCCTGCTTTTACCATGTTCTTCCGCAGTCTCTACCAGTTTCTGTGGAATTTTACAGTCATCGGTGGAATCTACAAGCATTATGAGTATTGGATGATTCCATATATCCTGGCAGAAAATCCCAGGATCAGTAAAAAAAATGCTTTCTTCCTTTCCCGCCAGCTCAGCAATCATAATAAGAAAAAGCTTTTACTGCTGGATCTGTCTTTTCTGGGATGGAAGATGCTCTCCCTGCTCAGTCTGGGACTTGTCGATTTCTTATATGTGAACCCTTATATGGCAACCTGCAAAGCTGAATTATATCTGACACTCCGCAGAAATTATGTGCTTTCACGTTCTCCCGGCTATGAATACCTGGATGATTCCTATCTGGAACATATTCCTTCCGAAGATGAGCTTCTGATCAGTAAGGCACTTTATGATGACTCGGAAGGTCCTTATACACAGACCTCTTATTTTGCACCTGACCAGTATCCGGTTTTCCTTTTTTCTGTACAGCCGCCATTTTCTGCTGTAAGATCACCGGTCAACCCGGTTCGTAAATACGATCTCTGGTCCTGCATTTTTCTTTTTCATGCTTTTTCTATTTTTGGATGGATCGTAGAGAACCTGATACATCTTTTAAAGACAGGAGAATTTTCTTTTGATGGAGCAGTTTTCTTTCCATGGGCTCCTATGTATGGGATTTTCGGCATATTACTTTTACTGTTTATGAAGAAACTCATTCCCAAACCAGAGCTTGTGTTTTTTCTGAATTTTGCAGTCTACACATTGATCGAATATCTCGCAAGCTGGATTCTTGAACTCGGATACAGCCTGAAAGTAACTGCCTACAGTGACTATCTTTTCACACTGAACGAACATACATACATCGGAGGTTCCGCAGTCTTTGCACTGCTTGGATGTGCTTTCCTTTACTATCTTGCCCCTAAATGGACAGAAGCTTTTTCCCATTTAAAGAAGAACATCCGCATTGTACTCTGTATTCTCCTCAGCCTTATCTTTCTTGGCTTTGTTTTTAAAATAAGTCTTCCATATATTTGGTGAGAAATATTGATTTCATATAAAAAAAATAGTAAAATTTAATTAGTTATTGACTTGAAAATTTGAAACGAAAGGAAAATTATTATGAAAAAAAGAGTTGTTGTTGCACTGGGACACCGTGCACTTGGTACTACACTTCCAGAACAGAAGACCGCAGTAAAGCATACTGCCAAATGTATCGCAGACCTTATTGAGGAAGGCTATCAGGTTGCGATCACGCACAGCAATGCACCTCAGCTTGGCATGATCCACACAGCCATGAATGAATTTGCAAAAGCTCATAAAGACTATACACCGGCTCCTATGTCTGTCTGCTCAGCCATGAGCCAGGGATATATCGGTTATGACCTTCAGAATGGAATCCGTGAGGAACTTCTTAATCGTGGAATCTACAGAACTGTCAGTACTGTTCTCACTCAGGTAATTGTCGATCCATATGATGAAGCTTTCTATACACCGACCAAAGTTCTCGGACGTTATATGAATGCACAGGAAGCAAATGAAGAGCGTAAAAAAGGAAATTATGTGATTGAAGAGCCAGGCAAAGGGTTCCGTCGTGTCGTATCCGCACCAAATCCTGTAAAAATCGTCGAGCTGGATGCCGTCAAGGCACTTCTTGATGCTAATCAGGTTGTAATTGCTGCCGGAGGCGGTGGAATCCCGGTGCTGGAGCAGGACAACCATCTCCGAGGTGCAAGTGCCGTCATCGAAAAAGATCTTGCAGCCGGAAAGCTTGCAGAGGGAATTGACGCTGAAATGCTCATCATCCTTACAAATGTCGAAAAAGTCTGCATTAATCTCGGACAGAAAGATGAAGAACCGCTGGGAGAGATCACAACAGAACAGGCTAAGACATATATGGAGGAAGGACATTTCGGAATTTACAATATGCTTCCTAAATTCCGTGCTTCTGTTGATTTCGTAGAAGAATGCGAAGGACGCAGTGCTTACATTACTTCTTTCGATAAAGTAACGGATGCATTAAAAGGCAAGACAGGCACTGTCATTCGATAGTTTTCCTGTGGATTCCCGTAGATATTCAAAAGTCAGGTACAACATTTGTATCTGACTTTTTTCATATTCCTTTTAATCTCCTCTTGATTTTTCATGAATACATGCTATTATATATGCATACGTTAAATGTAGTATTGAAAACTACTTGTTGTTTTATCAATATATCGGAGGTGTGTTATTATGGAAAAAAGACATCATATTAAAGATCCCGGAAGTGCGATCACTCATTTTATCGGCATGCTCATGGCAATCTTTGCGGCAGTACCGCTCCTTATCAAGGCTGCACATGAACCAAGCCGGATCTACATTGGATCTCTTACAGTCTATGCGATCAGTCTGATTTTATTATATGCTGCAAGTACAACGTATCATACTTTTGATATCTCGCCAAAAGTAAATACTATCTTGAAAAAAATCGATCATATGATGATCTCCGTTCTGATCGCAGGAAGCTATACACCGGTATGCCTCCTTGTAGTAAAAGGGACTCGTGGCATCACGCTTCTTTGTATTGTATGGGCATTTGCGATTGCCGGCATATTGATCAAGGCATTCTGGGTGTTTTGTCCGAAATGGATCTCCTCTGTCCTCTACATTGGTATGGGATGGACCTGTGTTCTGGCTTTTTCTCAGATCCTCAATAATATGTCCTCTGCCGCTTTTGCATGGCTTCTTACCGGAGGAATTATTTATACTGTAGGTGGAGTGATCTATGCATTGAAACTTCCTATATTCAACAGCCGTCATAAAAATTTCGGCAGCCATGAGATCTTTCATCTCTTCGTAATGGGCGGAAGTATGTGCCACTTTGTTGTTATGTATGCCTTTCTTCTTCCATGATCTGAAGAAGATATTTGAGAAAAAACTGCCGGGGATATGTCTAAAAAATCAGTAGATTTTTCAGACATATCCCCGGCAACTATAATGAACTAACGAAACCGCAGAAGTCTCATTTTACTTCTGCGGTTTCCTTTTTATCTCTGCAACGTTCTACACTTTGCTGCCAGCTTATCTCTTTATAAAATACTCCTCATACCATACAAGGAATGTATAGATCGTCCATACCTTTCTCCAGTTATCAGAATTTCCACCAACATAGTCTGCAAAAATTTCATTGATTGCCTCCACATCAAAAAATTTCTCTGCAATCTCACTGTTGAACAACCGTCTTACATCCTGATTATATCTGTCGTCAGCCATCCAAATACGAATCGGAACAATAAATCCAAGTTTCTTGCGGAAAGCAATCTCTTCCGGCAATACCTTCGCTGCGGCTGTACGGAACGCCACCTTATTCTGCTCTTCATTCACTTTATATCTTGAAGGCATACGGGACGCAATGTCAAAAATCCTTCTGTCTGTCAGTGGCATACGGATCTCCAGTCCTGCTGCCTTACTCATCTTATCAACGTTCAGATAAATATCTCCCTCCAGCCAGATCTGAATATCTACATCTGACATCTTTGACAGCGGATCGAGTCCTTCTGTCTCTTCGTAAATTTCTCTTGCCACTTCGATCGGGAGTACATCCGGGTCATACTTTTTCAGAATCTTCTTTTTCTCATCTTCTTTCATGATGTTCGTATTTCCAACATAGAACGTCTTCAGATTCTCCCCATAACGTTCTGCATTACGGTACATATTATATCCACCAAAAAATTCATCCGCACCCTCTCCGGAATAGCAGATTTTTGTATGCTCTGCCGTTGCATTACATCCAAGCGTAAATACAATCGCAGATGCATCACCTAACGGCTGCTCCATATTATACATCACATATGGTACTATATCAAAGAACTGCTCCGGTGTGATCAGACTCCTTGAGAACTTTCTTCCAAGAATCCTTGCAGTCTTTTCCGCAAGAACAGATTCATCAAATCTCTCCTCTTCATATCCACATCCGTCAGCCTGCTCTGCATCAGACATTGCAAGTACATAGGAAGAATCTACACCACCTGAAAGGAAAGACTCTACTTTCTCATCCGCAGTCTTCACTTCCGGCATGATCTCCTGGATCGTGGAATGAATCTCATCTGCCCAGTCTTCAAGAGATTTACTCTCATCCGGATGAAATTCAGGCTTCCAGTATCTTTTAATTGTAAGTCTGCCATTCTGCCAGATCAGATAACGTCCCGGCATCAGCTTCTTCAGACCTCTGAAAAACGTATTCTCACCGGCTACATATGTAAGACTCAGATATAACTGCAGCATTTCCTCATTCAATTCTTTCACAAAACCAGGCTGCTTCATAATATCACGGATCATTGTACCGTACAGAAGCTGTCCATCCTCTGTCTCATAATAATAGAATGGCTTTGTGCCAAACTGATCTCTCAGACAGAACAGCTTCTTCTCTTCATCATCCCAAAGAGCAAATGCAAACATTCCATACATATGGTCTGCCATCTCATAGCCCCATGTCTGATACGCTTTGATCAGAATTTCTTTTTCCCGCTCTTCTCTTGAAAGAGACAGATCAATTCCCAATCTTTCACAAAGTTCTTCCCAGTTACGAATATGTCCTCTGTATTCTTTTACTGTTATCATACGTGTATCCTCTCTTTAATAAAAATCCAATCTTTATCTTAAGTCACGATCTGACCACTGCTTATTATACTCCATCCGTCTTCAGATAACAATTAAATGATCTCTTCAATTCTTACTTTTCTATTAAAAGTTCCTCTTTTCCAGATCATAAGATATACTTTAAGATCAACCGAATCCCTGACCGCTTCAAATGGTTCTTCGCAGAAGATCGTTGCCCTGATCCCCCGCGACTCCAGTTCATTTTTTCTCATTTCCGCTTTTTTTAGCAGCTTCTCATACCGCACTTTTTCATCTGTCTGCAATCTTCTCTGCGGATACGTCTTTGCAGCTTCTACGATCATTTCCTGCAAAAGATCAACAATCTTATCATGCGAACTCCTGTGGAACATCCTTGCCATATAGCGTGCCAATACCTTATATGGGTGTCTCCGGTAAAGTCTCAATATTCTGAGCATTCTCCGGTCATCTACTTTTCCCAGCAGTTCTTCCATGACATCCATTGCCTCTTCAGACGGACTCCACGGATCATCCCGGTAAAAAATATACTGCTCTGAAACTGACGGATAACAGCAATAATTCAAAGGTGGAAAATCTGCAAGCTCTGCAAGTTTCAGTTCCGTCTCATTACAGAAATCATTTCCGAGATATTCTCTTTTATCTCTGATGATTGATGCTTTATACTCAATCTGCCTCAGATACTCATAACCACCGATCCAGAAATGCCCAATTTCTCCATAGTTATAAAGCCGGGTTTCTACTGTCAGATTTCTGAAGAAAAGAGTAAATACATTTTCTGCCTGCCTGATGATTAACCCGTATTCCTGCTGATCTTTCATCAAATGCAGTTCTGCTTCGATTTCACCTTCAAAATCCTTTTTATACTTTCCCTTCATCCTTGCCTGTTCAAATGCAAGAAAACTTTCCGCTGCATCATTCATCATATAGATCAGACGAATTTTCCCCTGCTTCAGATCATCAGGATAAATCAATTCAAACTGCCCCTGATCTGTCAATTCCAACAGTCTTTCAAATGCGACCGGATCACTATCTGGCAGGAGTTCCAAAGTATTTTGCAAGTGCATCCTCCTCCAATCCTTCACCGATCACAATCAGTACATTCTGTCCCTCCCCGACCGGGTTCATCTGAATTTCATACTGCGTCGCATTTAGCTCGATCCACTTTTCATTCTCATCCTGCATAAATCCTTTAATTCGGAAAAGCTTTCCACAGGCCGGATCTTTCAATGCCTCTTTCATCTTTTCTTTCAATTCTTCTTTCTTTATCTGAAGATTCATATAATACAAAGACTGAAAGCCCTGATCTTCCCTGTATTCCGGCTTTCTGTAACTCTCTGTACAGTAGCCGCCATTCAAGACCTGTTCAAATTCCCTTTCTGTCCATTCATTCCATGGAGATCTTAACACCTCATCCCCTTTTATCTGCCGTCTGCAGCCGAGCTTCACCAGAGACCGGTTCAGATGCTCTATGGTCGCATCCTGCTTCGTCACAGGCACTTCCTGACTTCTGCTCAGAATAATACTTCCGGCATCTGCAACTTCCGATGCAAGAAGAAATTCTGCCTGATCTGATAATGTCTCTTCCAGACCTGCATTTACTACTGCAATCACATTGCCAATCTCATACCAGTGATCCAATGGTTCGTCCCGGAGCACATCAAAAAATTCATCAATATCATAAATTCCTGACGGTTCGACCAGAACCCTGTCATACCCACACATTCCCATTGAAATAAGCTTGGTCCGGAATCTTCGTCTGTGCGTCTCTGCATCGCAGCCTCCTGAAATCATCTCCAGTTCGCACTGATCTCCTCTTAGTTCCTGCAATAACATCATATCTACATTGACTGCACCATGGTCATTTTCCAAAATACCTATATTCAAGCCTTTTCTCATCAGATACGTGGCATATTTTTTTATAAATGTAGTCTTACCTGATCCAAGGAATCCCGTTATCAAATCAATCTTTACCATATTCGTTCTCCACTTCCTCTTCCATTCTTTTTATACATTCATCTACGGCCTCCTCATAACCTGTCAGTGCCGCAAACGGTGCAAACTGGGCTGCCCTGTCAATCGTTGCCATTCTCGGATGCACATCTGACACGTGGTGCGGCAAATAGAGAAGTTCCTCATAGTCACTTCCAGTTCCAGCGTCTTTCATCTTCGATTCTCCTCCCTTTATGCCTTATGTCCACCGATCTGCCGGTTCCTCGCAACGGCTGTCGCACCTTCAATCAGATTCATTCCTTTTAATACCGCATTCTTCCCGTACTTCTTTTTTATATCCAAAACCGCTTTCTGAACACTTTTTTCCCGGTTTCTCTCTTCCTGCACTTCTTTTTTCTTTACTTCCAGTGCTGCATAATCCGTAAACAGATCCAACTGTTCAAAACTCTGACCCACAGTAACATCTTTTTCACTGACCACCTTATTGGCAGTAAGTGAAATCCGTCGCACAAATAAAAGCGGATTTACAATTTCTTCATACAGTCCGGTAACCGCCTCAAGAATCTCCTTTGTAGAGGAAGTTGCTGTCGGCAGGTTGGCTGTCCCATGTGCATGCTTCGGTACCATCCTGCCATAATGATCTTTTTTTACTTCGCCATGATATCTGCCACGTATAGACGGATCTCTCAGATTTTCAATATCATATCCAACCGTAAGTACAACCTGATCTGTCACCAGTTCTTTGTCCACCAGTTCCAGTGCAAGCTGGTCTGCCATTTCTCTGACAACCAACCGTGCCTTCTCATAAGGATACGGACACTGCAGCACCTGACCTGAACCCAAACTGTTCGCAGAGGGCTTATACTCTTTTATCTCCTGCATTGTGCATGACTCCCATCCCCATGCATGATCGATCAGCAGTTCTGCATTCACTCCAAAAAGCCGATAAAGAAGAGCTTCATTATAAAAATCTTCCGGAGTTCCCACGGAACACCTCGCAATATCTCCCATCGTATAAAGACCGTTCTCTTCCAGCTTTTTCATATAACCTCTTCCGACTCTCCAAAAATCTGTCAGTGGACGATGATCCCATAACTGCTTTCGATAACTCAGTTCATCCAGCGAGGCAATCCTCACACCATTCTTATCCGGCTGTACCCGCTTCGCCATAATATCCATCGCAATCTTACATAAATACAGATTCGTACCAATCCCCGCAGCAGCCGTAATCCCGGTCTGCTCCAGCACGTCCCGGATCATCTTCGCAGCCAGTTCTTTCGCTGTCATCCCATAAGTTCTCAGATAGGCAGTTGCATCAATAAATACCTCATCAATAGAATACACATGAATGTCTTCCGGTGCAACATACTTCAGATAAATCCTGTAAATTCTGACGCTGTATTCTATATACAAAGCCATCCTCGGTGTAGCTGCAATATATTGCAACTCCAGCTCCGGATTTTCCGCCAGTTCCCTTTCATCTGTCGATTCTCCCGTGAACTCTCTTTTCTGAATCTTCTGCCTCCGCTCTATATTCACTTCCCGGACTTTCTGCTCCACTTCAAAAAGTCTTGCTCTCCCCGGAATCCCATATGCTTTCAAAGAGGGAGACACTGCAAGACAGATTGTCTTCGCAGTACGGGATGTATCTGCCACTACAAGATTTGTCGTCAGTGGATCTAAGCCCCTCTCTGCACACTCCACGGATGCATAAAATGACTTCAGATCAATCGCAATATAAGTTCTCTCTTTCATCCCACAGTTCCTCCCCGAATGTGCATCATACCAACATTTGATCCTCTAAATCCCCTTTGCCAGCTCCCTGGTGATCCAAAAATTCTAATCTGCATCATCTTATATATTATTATATAGAACGTATGTTCTTTTTTCAAGTGGAAATATTTAGATTCCACAAATTTATATATATTTCATAAATTTCCATAATAAAAAAGAGCTTTTGGATTTTTGTCGTATTTCTGATAACCAAAAAAATCCCTGACTGCAAATCACCTTATTTTTTTGCAGTCAGGGTTGCTCTTTTCATTTTATATGATCTCTAAAAGAACTGAATCATCCTTCTTTCGGTAAAAATCCTTTACTTGTCTTTACTATGATTTTATCAAATACCATAAACATCGATGGCAATACAAAAATAACCACTACCATACTGATCAATGCACCTCTCGCCATCAGGATACACAGGGAACTGATCATATCAATATTGGAATAAAGACCTACACCGATCGTTGCAGCAAAAAAGCTTAATGCACTGACCATGATCGACTGGGCAGATGCACGATGTGCTGTCGTGATCGCATTATATTTATCTGCTCCATGATTTCTTTCTCTTTTATATCTTGTTGTCATCAAAATAGCATAGTCAACCGTCGAACCAAGCTGAATCGTACCGATTACAATAGACGCAACAAATGGGAGTTTCGTTCCCGTATAATATGGGATCCCCATATTGACAAAAATTGCAAATTCAATAACACCTACTAAAATAAACGGCAGTGATACTGATTTAAATAAGAGTAAAATGATAACAAATATAATTCCAATCGATACAGCACTTACCGTCTTAAAATCTGTATCCGTTATGTCGATCAGATCAGCAGTCAGCGGTCCTTCGCCGATCAACATTCCACCTTTATCATATGTATGAAGAATCTTATTCAGTTCTTTGATCTGTGCATTGATTTCATCTGTCGCTACTTTATATTCTGAATTGACAAGTACAAGCTGGTACTTATCATTTTTCAACATTCCTGTGACAGACTCAGGAATCATACTTTGCGGAATAGCCGGACCGATCAGGGAATCTAATCCCAATGCCCATTTTACACCATCCACTTTTTCCATTTTATTCAGCAGCTTTGCTACATCCGCTGATTCTGTAGAACTGTCAACAAGGATCATATGCGTTGTATTCATATCATAATCTTCCTTCAGCTTTTCATTGGCAATAATGCTCGGAAGATCCTTCGGAAGTGTCTCATCCAGATTATAATAAACAGAGGTATGATTATTTCCATAAATCGCCGGGAATAAAAGCACCAGGAAAATCACTACATATACGAGATATCTTTTTGTAACTTTATCCGAAAGCTTCCCGATATCCGGCAAAAACGGCTTATGCTTCGTCTTAACAATGAGCTTATCACAGCACAAAATCATGGACGGCAAAATGGTAACGCACGCCAACACTCCAAAAATAACACCTTTTACCATGACCACTCCGATATCCATTCCCAGAGTAAATGTCATAAAGCACAATGCAATAAATCCCGCTACCGTCGTAACCGAACTTCCGATAACTGAAGAAAATGTCTGCGAAATCGCATGTGCCATCGCTCTTTCTTTATCTCCATCATACCGGATCTGCTGTTCTTCATAACTATGCATCAGGAAAATAGAATAATCCAATGTCACACCTAACTGCAACACTGCTGCCAGTGCTTTGGTAATATATGAAATCTCTCCCAGAAAATAGTTGCTGCCAAGATTATATACGATCGCCATACCAATACTAAGCATAAAAAGTAACGGAACGAAAAATGATTCCATGGTAATACCTAATACGAATATCGCCAAAAGAACCGCAATCAGTACATAGACCGGAGTTTCTTTTTCTGCCAGATTTTTTGTATCCGTAACAATCGCAGACATTCCGCTCAGAAAACACTGCTTTCCTGCCAGTTCACGGATTTCCCCGATTGCCTCCATTGTTCCATCTGACGAAGTTCCTTCATCAAAAAAGATTGCCATCATTGTACCCGTATCTGAATTGAATACTTCATACAACTTTTCAGGGAGCATACTCTTTGGCATACTTATATCTGCCAATGAATCATACCATAAGACCTTGCTGACATGATCGACATTCTCAATCTTTGTCTTCAGTGCCGAGACATCTTTATCCTCCATCCCATCCACTATAAACATAGAAAATGCTCCTGTTCCAAAATCCTTTACCAGAATATCCTGTCCCTGCATCGTTTCAATATCTTCCGGCAAATATGTCAATACATCGTAATTTACTCTGGTATTAATATATCCCAGAGTTGCCGGTATCAACAGTAAAATACTGATAATAATAATCGGTATACGAAACTTCACCACTTTCTTTCCAAATTTAACCATTTCACAAACTCCTTCCTTTATGACTTTTAGTCATTTTCATCTTAAAAGCACTATACAGTAAAAATGACCAACAGTCAATATGTTCTTGACTGTTGGTCATTTTAATTGTCTATTTCTTTTTTTAAAAACTTGTCCGCCAAATCGGAATTACATTTATAACCGGTTCTTCATACGGATGAACTTTTTTGACCACCTCAATTGTCTCATCCACTTTTTCTTTAAATACTGTTACCTCTGCTTTTATTTCCGGTTCACAACTAATCTCCCCGGCTTTTCCTATATATGGAGCAGTCCCTTCTAATGGTCTCCAATAACTGGTAAGCCTTAAACAGGACACACATGAGTCATAATTTCCTATATGCCCTGCATCTACAGACTGCAAAGCCTTCTGAAGTTCCGGGAAATTTTCTTCCGGTATAAAAATTTCTAATTTGCAATATTTAAAATCCATTTTTTCCTCACAATTCAATTTATTTTAAGACTTCTACAAAATAATAGTATTTTAACATTAAATCACAATCCCCTTACAATGGTCAATCTCATGCTGTATGATCTGTGCTGTCCAGCCACTATACTTTCCATGACAGAATTGAAAATTGCTGTCCAGATAATCTACCTCTATTTCTTCATATCTTGTGCATAATCTGGTTCCCTCCAAAGAAAGGCATCCTTCTTCTGTCTTATATTCTCCTGACATCTTAGTTATCACAGGATTAATCATTGCAAACTGAAATGGTCCCACTGCCACAGCAATGATCGATTTATTAATGCCGATCATATTTGCCGCCATTCCAACGCATATTTCTCGATTGGCACGCAATGTATCTAAAAGATCTGTTACAATTTCCTGGTCTGCTTCCGTTGCCGGTTTTGCTTTTCTCCCAAAAATCTTTTTGCCCTTTATAATATTTCTAACCATGACTTTTCTCCTGTGAACTTATTTATTCGTATTCTCTTGTATTATTTTATTCTTGCTTCCCATCTATATCTGGGGTTTTTATGATTTGGTTTTCTTCTTATCAATTGTTCTGATTCTATTAAATACTCCAGTTCAATTTCTATATCCAATGATAAATCCTTAGTCACAAGTTCTTTATAGCCTAGATATGGATTATGCGCTATTTCTTTTTTTATTATTTCTTTTACTGGTTTCCAGTTAACACGGTTCATTTCACTCGCATATCTGCTGCAGCAAATCATTTTATAATCCATAACCTTGCATATACCCGCAATTTCCCCAAGCCATTCCCTATAAATAAAATCTATTGATCGACAGCCCTGTTCCAGCTCGTTATCAACATGATCAACATATTTCATAACATCTAAAGAAATTTCTTTCTCTATTTCTTGCATAAATGAGTTATCAATTATTTCTTGCCTTAAAAGAACTAACTCCTTCATTTTCAAACAGAGAAATCTTTCAATATAATTACAATAATCTCTTTTGAAATAGTCGTCAAATAGTTCCATATTCATTATCTCTCCCAGCAAAAATGCTACAACAAGTTAAAACTTAGAAATTTCTTCCATTTTTAACTACCATACATTTTTACATCATTCTCAAACATTTTCATATTCATCAATCTGTTCAGCCACGTTTGAGTACCATACATTTTTACATCATTCTCAAACGCATATCCTGCATGGCCATCTACCGTCAGGCCAAGCGGTGTAATATTTACCGCAATCAAACTGCATCACCTCCTAAAAAAGAGTATAAAAATACCACCGACCATTTTTGAGCAGTGGTATCACTCTTTAATTATTTTGGATTTTCCATCTCTTAAATCTACCTCGACCGTTAATATCCTATCCGGGAAATTGTCTTCATTCACCGTAATCCCATCACTTGTATCAGTTACTGGCACTGAATTTATTTCTTTATGGTATTTGTCAAAATCAACTATTAATTTTCCACACTTTTTCTCCCACATAATTCCAATATGGTTCTTGTATTTTTCAACATAAGCACGTCCATATTTTTCAATCAGCCTTTGGCCAGCTATATTCGTTGCCTTTTTCTCGCTTATCATAACCTGTCACTCCTAATATCTCATTGATCCAATCCTGGGTGCTTGCAGTAAACTCTTTTGTATTACCTTTCAAATCTATTATAATACTTTTTTCTTGCCAGGTAAATAGCTTTAACGTCTCTCGATCTTCCGGTGACGCAATTATTTTCGTCATTGTCGGATGGGAATGAGCTGTCCACTCGTAATGATTTTCTTTTATAATTTTCCATGCATCATGCGGAATATGCCACGTTTTTGAAGTTCCATGTATAAGAATCTTTGATGATTTCCCTGTGCTTAGTTTGAGTACCATACATTTTTACATCATTCTCAAACTTACACTGCTGCCCGATATCTGCCACCGCAGTTTGAGTACCATACATTTTTACATCATTCTCAAACCGGATCATACGATTCCATTGAAGAAGATGAGTTTGAGTACCATACATTTTTACATCATTCTCAAACAGAAAATATGTCAAGAGATGCAAAGATTGGTTTGAGTACCATACATTTTTACATCATTCTCAAACATATTGCAGATGAGGAATGTAGCCACTATGGTTTGAGTACCATACATTTTTACATCATTCTCAAACGGCGAAAGAATGTCCAGGACCATGCATCCAGTTTGAGTACCATACATTTTTACATCATTCTCAAACCGCTGGTTTAAAATTCCCGAGAATTTTGTGTTTGAGTACCATACATTTTTACATCATTCTCAAACATTCTGTATCATTTCTGATTCATTGATTGGTTTGAGTACCATACATTTTTACATCATTCTCAAACAACCCGTCCCTGCTCTTCTTCTTTGACCACGTTTGAGTACCATACATTTTTACATCATTCTCAAACCCTGTCTCTGCATCCACAGCTTTCCCGTCGTTTGAGTACCATACATTTTTACATCATTCTCAAACAGCTTGTATCAGATGCGAATGGATCGGTTGGTTTGAGTACCATACATTTTTACATCATTCTCAAACGATGGGAGATTCTTTGTTCCTGTCAAAACTGTTTGAGTACCATACATTTTTACATCATTCTCAAACTACCGTGTGGAGTGATTGTATGGCTTTATTGTTTGAGTACCATACATTTTTACATCATTCTCAAACGAAGATACGGTTGAGAACATGGCAAAAGAGTTTGAGTACCATACATTTTTACATCATTCTCAAACACCGCATACAGTTCATGTGCGTTCTGCTTCGTTTGAGTACCATACATTTTTACATCATTCTCAAACACTACTATACTTCTGTAACATCCACTGCATGTTTGAGTACCATACATTTTTACATCATTCTCAAACAGAATCGGAGTTACAGGCATTATTGGATAGTTTGAGTACCATACATTTTTACATCATTCTCAAACGTGGAAAGTAAAACCTGTTGCAAGGATTCTGTTTGAGTACCATACATTTTTACATCATTCTCAAACAAAGATTGACAAGGGGCAATCATCACAAGTGTTTGAGTACCATACATTTTTACATCATTCTCAAACCTCAAATTCAAAAATGAAATGCCATCATTCGCATAAAATACAGGTACTCAAACTGTTAGGATGTTATATTTCACATCCATCTTTATCTATAATATACCTTGTTACACCCTCAATGCAATCTCTCGCACAGGTTTCAATCAATAAAAGCTGAATTTCCTGATACGTCGCTTCTTTTATTAATTCATCAATCTGCTGATTTGATAAATAACTTCGCAAATTAACAAATACAAAAAGCTTTTTCTTTAATAATCGTTCCACTATTCGCATATATCTCACAAGACGTTCTAAGAAGTTTTCTTCCAGTACCTCATATTTAATACCAAAAGCTTTAAATAATGAGGCAAAATCTATTTCATCCGCAAGATCAAGGATATAGTCTGTCTCCTGTTCAAGCTGTAATAAATACTCTTGCAGATATTGCTTCATTTCCTGGGTTTTCACATAGAATCGTTCGTCCGCAGTAAGCTTTTCCAATTCCATATAAAGTTTGCTGATCAGTTTTCTTTCATTTATATCTAATGCAAAAATATTAAAGATCAGCTCTACATTTTTAGAAATATCAACTTCTTTTTCATTATCTGATAATACGAATCTGCCTTCTTTTCCTTCCACCTGCCCTGCTAATTCCATTACATATTCTGAAAAGTATTCGGGTGATTCTATTACCCATTCTGTGCAATTAATTGCATCGACAAGAATACCTTCATTCAGGTTGATATGTACCAGCTTCATAGAATCACCAGCCTTTCATCTGTATCTAATACTTCACTTTTTGTCTCACCTATTACAATATCCATCTTTGCATACTGCTTTTCAGTTACCGTCAGCAGCTGGATCAAACCTTTTTCCGGTTTGTTCTTATGGACATTATCTACAATCGCCTTAACTGCAGTTCCATTTAATGCAAGTTTACAGTACACTGATTCCTGCAGCATAAGAAATCCATTCTTTAGAAGATATTTTCTGAATTTTCTATAGGCTCTTTTATTTTCACCCGTTATTACCGGAAGATCAAAAAATACTAATACCCTCATAAATCTATAACTCAATTTTATAAAATCGAACCAATGCACTGTCATCCTCATTCAATGCGTCAAATACACTTTTGCAATAAATTTTTATTGCATTACTCACATACTGGATTTTTCCGTCAATCTGTACTTCCTGATTCAGGATATCAACCAGCCACATTTTTTCTTCATGTTCAAACTGCTCCAGTTTCATTCCCAGAACACATTTATCCACTAGCGGTCTGAACGGTTCCATCAGATCTGAAGCCAGATTAAACTGATTAAACATATTATCATGAAAAAGTCCCAGTTGAGTTATATATCCATTTGCTACAATTTCCCTTGTAAAGGACGATAAAATAATTGAATATCCATAATTCAAAGCTGCATTGATAAGATTATCCTCTGTTCTGGTGAAATCAAGCCCGAATAATGCATTAAAATATACTTTTGCGGCATGTCCTTCCCTGTTGGTTTCATCATTCCATGCGATCTGCTGTAAATAAGATGACAGAAGCTCAGCTTCTTCCTTTCCCAATAATTCTAATAATTCTTTTTGCTTTCTGATTTTTTCAGATACAATTTCCGTCCAGACAGCTTCTTTTGTATTTTGTCTCCACGCAATCTGCTTACGAATCTTATTACTGGTATCATGACTTCCATAATAGCTGACCAGTTCTGATGACGGATTTCTTTTTTCATCACAAAAGATAACTTTAACCTTTCTTTTCGTCAGTTCTGCCAACAGACTGGTCGTGAGCGAGACTGCTGTAGATTCTATCAATACTACAGCAATCTCATTCAACGCTACTTTCGTCGTATGTTCCCCTCTCACCACCATAAATCCAAGTTGTAAATCTAATTTAGCTCTTTTGGTAATGACGATCGTCCGCCAGCTCATACTCTTAAAAGATCAATCTCTTTTTCATAAATTCCTGTAGGAGACTGATTGACAATAGAAATATTTTTACATTTACTGATATTATTATTCATGACCAGGATTCCTGCACTTGCCGGACCTCCGATCATTTTCAGATTTGCTGCTCCACTCTGACACTGGAATAAATGCAGAATTTCATACAACACCTGACACTTTGCTTCAACGGAGAGATCAATAAATTTCTCTTTTCCATTGACCAGCGTTTTTTCCTGTGAAGAGAGTCGCGCCCCATAAATACTGTGCCGGATCTTATCTAAAAATGTCTCATAAAGCTTCAGCAACTCTTCTTCTGTTATTCCATCACGCATACTGATCTTTACATTCTTATCTTCTTTCTGTCTCTGAATATATTTCACTACTTTTTTTAAAGTTTTCATATCCTCTTTTGATAAAATCAGTTGATTTGCACCTTTAAAAATCAACTGATTACTAGTTCTTCCAGAAAGCCACATATAAAATCCATCGACTTTAAATAAAGTATCAATTTTAATCTTTTTGATCAGTATTTTCGGCTCTCTCAATCCACGTTCTTCCATCAGATAGTTTCTGGCACTTTCCATATCTTTTTCCACTCTGTCTTTTAGATAAATTGGTACGAACTCAATCGTTCTCTGCTCTTTTCCTTTCTTATCTTTTGAGCTTACAAGCATAAAATAAACTCCTGCTGCCTTATTATATCCTCCGTATTTTCCGATATCCCGCAATCGTTCATCACTTTCTTTGACCGGCACCTGCCCCTTTCCTTTTTTCAGAATCTGCTGATCAAATAATCCACCTTTTACTTCATAGGATCGACGCGTCACAAGAATATGATTCTTCTCCATCATGGCTCTGACCTGAACAATAGAGCCACTCTTTCCCGCTTTCCAGGCGATTTCTCCATCTCTCGCGACATCCCATATAAACATTTTTTCAAGATTATATGTTCGCCCCGGATTTTCTTTCACAAACCATGCTGCATTTTTTGTAAATTTTACAAAATAAACATTTCCTACAACAATATTCAGGTAAGCATCTTTTGCATGATGAAGATCATTCATGTCCCTCACTTTAATAAAATCAAAATCCTGCCTGAATTTTGAAACTGTCTTTGCTTTCACATAAACAATTTCCGTATCAGGAAGAATTTTCTTTAAAATTTCAGCAACAGCTTTTGTACTCTGTCGCGTTTCAACGATCTGACGCTCAATAAATCCTGCCAGTTCATTGGCATCCAGAGGATTATTCCGAACCAGGCGGTCATATTTTTCTTTTGGAATAAATCCTCCTGTCAAAAGGGATTTCCAAAATGGCATCATTTTCTTTTGAATGTCTGCTGCGATCGGATAAGTATCTGATTTTTTGGCATTGTATTCTTTTTTTACCAGTACCCGGTTCTTCAGACTATCATCCATCGTTTTAGACTGTGGGTAAATATGATCAATATCATACTTTGTATTATCCCATAAATCTTCCAGATCGATCGGCTCACCGGAATACATACATCTGCCTTTCTGTGTATAATATAAATATAATTTATCACTTCTTAACTGGTGTTCTTCATGCTTCTCAAGACTTGTACATAAAGCTTCTATCCATTCCGGCTCTTCCTTTTTACATTTTGTGTACAGATCTGACAGCGTCTTTTTTCTTGATTCCGTCCTCTTATTTTCCTGCTTTTCTCTTGCCATCTCAACAAAGACTCTTTTTGGCTTTTCTCCCATAACTTTTTCAATTTCCTGAATGATCTGTAATGTCTGCCAGATCTGTCTTTTCACAGCAGGTGAAACATACAGATCTTCTATTGTCTGATACGACACTTCCGGATCCGCCTTTTCCTCATTAAACTCCTCTATCCTGTCGGAAAATTGATATTCTTTGCTCAACAGTTGCATGAAATTATCATTCGTCTCCCACAATGCCGTTATGATATTCCATACCTCTCCAGTTTCCGGTGCAGGCACAGTCACTTCTTCCAATAGTTTTTTTGACAATCTTCCCCATCCTTTATATGAAAGTGCAGTGACTGTATTAATCTGCTTTTCGGTAAGTTGCGGAAATTTTTTCTTTAGTCTTTGCTTTAAAAGCTTCTTATCATCACCAAACAGCACAATATTTAATATGATCTCTTCTTTTTCTTTCTGCGTAAGTTCCACATCGATCAGCTTTTCTTTAAAATCATGATACGCTGTCAATGAGCCTTTAAAATCTCCATCTATCCCCGTCAGTTCTACATTTTTCCCGGCGATTCCCTCTCTGATCAGATAAGATTTCAGTTTTTTCTGAGTCACTTTACGGCTTCTGCAAAAAACGTCTCTATAAATCTTCTGCTTCAATTCTACAGATATTTTCTGTCCATCCAGCCGAAGATTATTTAACTCGTTCAGAACCATAAATTTACTGTAAAGCAATGAATCTTTCGGCAATACATCTTCTCCGATCAGATAAGTGCATTTATTCGTCATACGACGGATAAAATTTTCTGCACTCTGCTCCACATCAATTACATTTTCAAAATTCCACGGATAGATTTTCTCAGTACTTTTTCGCTCTGCCCACGCAAATTTGGAATTTTCTCCATTGCCTGTCCTAAGTGGTCCCACATAATATGGAATCCTGAAACTAAATAATTTTTCTATTTTTTCTGCATTTTCTTTTAAAAATGGAATTTTATCGCCCAGATTATCTAAAATCTTCTTCAGTTCATATTTATGCACCTGGTACGGAATAACACCATTATCCTTATTTACCTGCTTTGGCAGAAAAGAATCCTTTTCAAGCTCACTTTGCAGATACATTTTAGCTTCTTCATCCGGCAGCTTTACAACAATATTCTTTTTCAAGAAATCCATAAATTCTTCCCTGCTGCACCGTTTCCCCTCAAGCGATACCTTTTTTCCGTTCTTCTTCGTCATGCCAATATACGCCGGATAATTGTTCAACTTATCCGAACTTTCCACAAATACAGCATTATAAACTTCTTTCGGAAAATACTCTTTTACGACAGCTTTCAAATACTTCAGATCTGCTTTGTGCTTTTCATACGCTCTGACTTTCGCATCAGAAACAGACGTACTTCCTCCCAAAATATCTGAAAGAATCGCCCAGTCATACACGGCTTTTGCAGACTCCACGATATAGTACAGCTCACCAAGTTCCATTTCAACGACAGCCGCATATTCCTCATATCCATTATCCGCAAAAGAAATCTTTGGTCTCTCTCCTTCATTCAGTTCTTCCATTCCAAACAGATCACTCAGTTTTACTGTTCCACCTGAAAGCAATGTCAAAAACGCTTTATCCCGGACATTTTTTGCATTTAATCCTTTTACCAGTTTCGACTTTTTCGCTGAACGGGTAAGATTTTTATCTTTTAACGTTTCCTCAATCATCTGAACCGCACTTTCATCCAGTTCAATTTCAAAATCCATCTCTTCATTTCTGATATTCTCAATAAACTGATTGAATGTATTTTTAAATTCCGTGACCTGACTGATATCACCGGAAAGAAGAAAATGTCCCCGATGCTTCATCATATGATGCAGTGCCAGATAAACAAGTCGCATATCCGGAGTATCTTCCGTCTCCATCAGCATCTTTCTTAAATGATAAATTGTCGGATACTTTTTATGAAAATCCTTATCCGTAAAAGTCTTGTCCACAAAAAGTGTATACGGAAGTTCCGGGCAATTTCCCTGTATATCTCTTTTATCTTCCGGATAATATTTACTCTCTTTCATTCTCAGGAAAAATCCAGGATCAACCCGGCTGATCTCTTCTGCAAAAATCTCCTGCAAAATTTCAATCCTCCATCCCCGTCTGTCCAGTCTTCTCCTTCCTGTTCTGAACATTCTCCGCTCTTCCGCAGTCTTAGCACTTTCAAAAAGTCTTACGCCCCACATTGCTTTTCCGTGACGTCTGAGGATTTGATAGCTTTCATCTGTTACAGCCCATCCAACTGATCCAGTTCCCATATCAAGTCCTACATAATACCCTTTTCCCATAAACTTCCTCCTTCGTTCCTTTTTCTTTCTTTTCTTTGGCTTCTTTTTCTTTGCACTCTTTTCTTTAATCTAGCTATTGACATTTATCTTTTTCACTCTTATACTAAAACTGTATTAGTACCATACTAATTTACATCATAAGTTCAAATAAGAATTTTTTCAAATCGTCACATATGTGACCCACAGAGTGTGGATGAGCCTGTTATACAGGCTCTTTTTTTATCTATTTTTATTTTCACCTACTAAAAAAGGTAATAAAACCCCTGAAAGTAAATCGTTCAAAATCTTATCACCACTTTTTCATTTTATCATGAACGCCTCTTTTTTATCAACCGTGAAAAGATTCCTGCCACCATTCTGCTGTTTCCGTCCTTATTTTACAACAAATGCTGTACAATAAAGTTCCCTTCTGCATGATAATTGATTTTATGGTTACTGTTCACTGAACAGTAACTCAGGATCAGATTATTCGCCTTTCTCTCCCTGCATCACTTTATATTTACTTAGATATTATGCAGGAATCTCGCAATAGGTAGCAAAAAGACCCTGCTTAAAAAAGCAGGATCTCATTTTTAATCTTATTTTCTTTCTATTCTTTTCATCTGTAGAATACAGTCTGCATCTGACTACAGATAAAATTCCATCGGATAGGTCGGATATGCAATTTCCTCCAGCTGATCCATCGTTACCAGTCCTGCCGGAGCAAGAAGCACTGCCGGGATTCTGTTAACGATCGTTGCACAGGTATGTTCCACTGTTGCCGGTTTTACAACATGAAACTCTGTGTCCGGTTCTCCCGTAATCTTCCAGTCACACATATCTCCATCGTCTGCTCCGTACACCTTTCCGATACACTGCGTCTCGATGACCGGTCCCTGGAATGTCTCCGTTGTAACAACTGCTGCCATACCGATACAATTTCCCTTTGGAATCGTCGCATCCAAAGTAGATGAATACAGATCTGTATCATGAAAATATGGCACACATTTCTGCGTCTGGCTCTTGATCGTCCATCCCATCTTTGAAGCAAGTGCCTCATTGGAATTCCATACATAAGATGGCTCTATCTCTTCCGGATGTGCAATCTGCTTTTCAAACTCTTCCGGCGTCAGACCTACACCATGTGCTTTGGCAAGTGCCAGTCCATAATCCTCTACATTATAACTTACTGCACCTTCAATCTTCTCGATCTTATGGCATCCACCGGCTACCATGCCAACCATATTTACCCAGAAAATATCTTCCATACCACTTCCGACAAATGTACAGCCATTCTCTTTCGCCGTCACATCCAGAATATTCGCTCTGACAGGATCTGTCGTCCAACAGTAAGTTGCCTCCTCACAAGTTGTGATAACGCTGATTCCTCTGCTCAGGCACTTCATATAGTGAGGGAAACATTCACTTACAAGACTAAATAAAGTAACAACTGCAATGTCTGCATCTGTATTGTCCAGAACTTCATCGGCATTATCACTTATCAAGATTCCGGTCTTTACACCCAGCCCTGCATAATCGCCAATGTCCATTCCGACGATTGCAGGATTACAGTCAATCGCACCAACGATCTGGCATCCGGTTTCATAAAGATAACGTAATGTATACTTACTCATCTTGCCGCATCCATACTGAATTACTTTAATTTTCTCCATACTGACCTTCCTCTCTGTACTGCTTTCATCGCCCTGACAGACACCGGATCAAGCAGTACCGAAATACCAGTTTCTGTCTTAACAAATTCCTTTTATCTTCCTTTTCATTTGTTAAATTTTTATCTAAGTTCAGTATAAAGTCTGAAGTAACTTGAGAGTCAATCATCTTTTGTCACAGAAATCCGACAAATTATTTGTTCATTTTTACAGGAATCTGGAGCCGCAAATACATGGCTCTTTTCCGTTCATTAAAAATATGCATTTCCATGATCTCTTCACAGATATAATCTCCACAGATTTCATAGTGGTTCTTTTTACAATATTCCAACAGCCTTGCAGCACACTCCTGTTCTTCATCAAAATCTTCCGTATAAATACATGCATACATTCCATTTTCAATCTTCTGTACCCTGTCCTGAAGCGGAAAATTATCATCTACGAAAATAAAAATCTCATTAGAATAAAAAATCTGCTCTTCAAACCTTCTCCGGCTCATCAACGTTCCCGCATTACAATAGTAGACCTGTGGAATGTCGCATTCCATCAGCTTATTTTTCAGTTGCTTCAGAATCAGTTCGTATGTATCAATATTGTAATCATAAAAATTCTTATCCACCGTCATGGAATAAATGGTACGATCCGGAATGTACTCCAACGTAATAGTTCCACTTGCAGGGGATTTTTTGTAACGCTTGATCGATGCCACAGTCCGGTCGATCGCCTCCATTTTAAATTTCAGCTCCTCCATCTCCTGCAGTGTCTGCTCTCTTTTCTGCATCAGTACATCTTCTATCAGATCCAGATCTTTCCGGTCAAGGATACTCTTAATCTCTTTTAATTCCATTCCCAGCTCTTTCATATACTGAATCATGTCCAATCTGGCATTCTGCTTGATATCATAATACCGATAATGCGTCTTTTCATCCACATAACATGGGGTAAGCAGCTTCATTGAGTCATACAGCCTCAATGTCGGCACAGTTGTCCGGTTCATCTTCGCCATCTCTCCGATGCTGATATACCCTGTCCTTTTTTCGTCCATTTCTGCCTCCTGAAAATCCTCATACTCTTTTTAGCTTATGTATAGCTCATCAGGAACTCTAATGTAACATGAGAGTTTAAATCCAGCTTTCATCCCCTCCGGTGATCGCAAGGCTTAAAAGAGTATCCATCTTTTCAACCTCTTCTTCTCCTTCGATCTTCTCCAGCAATTCTGCTGTATCAATGACATTTTCCATTGATTCATCCGGTCCGATTTCATAATCAATCTCTGACTCACAATCAGGACACGCAATCTTTTTCATCGTCTGCAAAGACAGAAAACGATAACCACACTTTTTACATTCATAATAACCGCACTCTTTCGTGCCGTTCGGTACAAAATACATAATTTTTCTCCTTACTCTTACATTATTCATTTAGGCGTTTGCGAAACGCCAAAAGCCGCATAAATACGGCATTTTTTGTTGTTAAAATAAAATATCTCCTCAAGATTTATGGTAAAATAGAGTTGCGAGAAAGTATCAACCAATCCACCTAAAGGAGATATAGCTACATGATAACACATAAGTAGCTCTCTTTGGCAGAAGTTTTTGATGATTGCCAAAATAAATTCGACAACAACAAATACCAGTTCCTTTCACTTCTTGATGAAACCATTAACCTTGATGAAATTGTTCTTGTTTCTTTTGTTACTCATTTCCACGCTTCAACCGGAAGACCTCGAAAGCACCAACTTTATCCAATGCTTAAGGCTTTTCTGATTCAGCGTATATTCTCAATCCCGACTGATACGCTCCTGATTGTTTTCTTGAAATACTCTCAGGAATTACGTGATTTCTGTGGCTTTGATGTTGTTCCTGATGCCTCAAAATTCACCCGTTTCAAACAAGATTTCCTGATGGACTTACAATCTATGTTCGATCACATGGTTGATATTACCGAACCGATCTGCCAAAAACTTGACCCTCATCTGGCGACTATGACTATCTTCGATACCTCTGGCATTGAAGCCCGGGTCACTGAAAATAATCCAAAATACGCAAACCGTATTATCAAACAGTTAAAGGCTTTTGCAAAGGCAAACAACCTTGATAAAAGCTATGATCCTTATAAGGCTGCCTATGGCTCATCCGGATATCGTTGTGGAAAAGAATCTTCGTGCCTATCCCGGAGTTGAACGAGGTTCGACAGAATGGGAAGAAACTTATAAAATCCGTGTAAACGTTGAAAAGTCCATCAACCACTTTAAAGAAGTCTATCCTTGTTTTCAATCAAGATTGCGAACTTGTTTCGCAATTACCTGGTAATACCGTTCTTTGATTTCCATTTTATCGTTATTTTTCACAATTTTCCAGCGATATTCTTATTTTTTCAGGCACAAAAAATCACCGTCCCCACAGCTCCTACGTCTGCAAAAACGATGATCACTAGTGCGCGATCAGGGGTTCGAACCCTGGACACCCTGATTAAGAGTCAGGTGCTCTACCAACTGAGCTAATCGCGCTTCTCTTAAGTTGTATGTCCTTTCCTTAAGACAAGAGTTATTATATAATAGTTCTTTCAGGAATGCAAGCACTTTTTTTATTTTTTTCAAAAAAATATTTTTTTTGAATTATATCTACAATTTGCTAAAAAGACCTGCTGAATCTCTGATGTGTATCCCCGACAAAACAGAGACTCTTTCCTTTATCGGCATCTCTGCATATTCTGGTAGTCAAATCTCCAAGACTTCTTTCAGAGAGATCTCGAACGGATCCTTTACCAGCATCTCTGCATATTCTGATAGTCAAAGGGCAGACGATCCAGTCGAACCGTCTGCCCTTTGATTTTCTGATCTTTTCTGATTTTTTCAGTCTTTTATTCTGACTCTGTTTCTTCTTAAATGTCCACCTGGGAGTTATTATTTCTTTCCACCGATAACATTATCTACAAAGAAGTCCTGTGCAAGGATATCATCATCAGACATTACTTCTCCGTCTTTTACAAGTACATTTCCCTGATCGTCTTTCAGTTCTCCGGCATAAACCTGTACGTCACCATTGTTGATCTTCTCACGGAGTTCTTCAACTTTATCCTGGATTTCCTGTGGAACAAGGTCTTTATTGAACGGAGCCAGTGCAGCACACTCGCCTCCTTCATAATAGTTTGCTGAAATATCGATTGTTCCATCTGCTGTCTTTTTCATGATATCCTCAAAGATCGGAGCCCAGTTCCATACAAAAGATGTAAGAACTGCCTTCGGAGCTGATGCCTGCATATCTACGTTATAACCGATACAGAATGCACCATTCTCTTCACAGGTCTGCGGAACAGCAGGTGAAGAAGCTTCCATTCCCATATATTTGATTCCATTGTCAATCAGTGTCTTGGCATTCTGAGATTCTACATCAAGATCATACCAACTGTCAGCCCAGAGTACCTGAACTTTGGCATCCGGATTTGCATATTTTGCGCCAAGTGCATAAGCATTGATTGCTGTACGGACAGATGCCTCATCCATACTTGCACAGAAGCCAAGCTGATTAGATCCTTCATTCATCAGTGCTGATAAGTAACCTGTCAGGAAATCTCCCTCATATCCACGGATCTGGAACTCAATGATGTTATCATAAACATCGTTACTCTGCTGTGCAAAGATAACATCCGGGTATTCCTGCTGAAGCTCTGCAAGGATTGCCGAATATCCCGCAGAACATCCGAAGATAATGTCTGCACCTTCATCTACAAGCTCTTCCACTGTAGACTCGATCAGGGATGTATCTTCCTCTGAGATCTCTTCCATTGTCAGAAGATTTGTCTTTGTATCGATTCCAAGATCCTCACAGGCTTTTACAAGACCTTCATGCATAGACTGAGCCCAGCCGCCATCATCAATAACGGAATATTCGATCTCACCGATCACCAGCTCCGATACATCTTTGGTTTCTCTGTCTGAACCGGATGATTTATCTTTTGAATCTCCATTAGATCCACATCCTGCCACAAGACTTGCTGTCAGGGCTGTTACCATTAATAAGCTAAGTAATTTCTTTTTCATTTTGTCCTCCTCTTTTTCCGGTTTTTATCAATCTTTTTATTTTTCTTTTCAGATCTTTTTACCGGCTTTCACGATCATAAGGTTTTGCAAGAGCTGCCGGCTCTGCGGTATGCTTCTTTCTGAAGTTTCCTGTTGAAAGTATAAATACGATCACAGTTGCAATGTACGGAAGCATACTGTATACCTCCGTTGGAACAGACGGCAGATAAATCTGCAGATTACTTCCGAGACAACTGATAAATCCGAAGAGCAATGCTCCCCACATCAGCATGACCGGATTCCAGGATGAAAATGCAACCAGTGCAAATGCGATCCAGCCTTTTCCGGCTGTCATTCCGCTGTTCCAGAAGTTTGTATTTGCCAGCGAAACGCACGCCCCGCTGATCGACATCATCATGCATCCGAAGATGATATAACCATAACGCATCGCAAATACATTTTCTCCCGCTGCGTCCAGTGCTGCCGGATTTTCCCCCAACGCACGCAGCTTCAGTCCATATCTTGTCCTGTAAATATAGAACATAGATAATGGAATGATAAAGTACATTGCATATGTCAGAAGATTCTGTTTAAAGAAAATATCTCCAAGCACAGGAATCTTAGAAAGTACAGGAATTGCGATCTTTTCAAACTTCAGATTGGCAGCCACACCGGAAACATCTTTTCCAATAAATCCACTCAATCCTGTTCCAAATATCAGCATTGCCATACCACATACAGTCTGATCTGACTGCAGCGTTACGGTAAGGAATGCAAATGCAAGACCTAATGCAGCTCCGGTCAAAAGCACGACCAGAAATGATAAAAACAGATTCTGTGTGTGAACTGCAGTGATATAACCACTGACTGCTCCCATCAGCATCACCCCTTCAACGCCAAGATTCATGATACCTGCACGCTCTGAGAAGGTTTCACCGATCCCGGCATACATGACGGAAACTGCATAGACGATTGCTCCCGAACATAATGAAATGATTAATGCGATCATGCTTTCACCTCCTTATTTACAACAATCTTATAACGCTGGAAGAAATCTCCCGCAATCACAAAGATCATAACTGCTCCCTGGATCATTGTCGCGATCTGCGTCGGCACACCCAGGATCTGCACCGTAGCACTGCTGTTCTGCAGTCCCGCAAATAAAATTGACACGATCACGATCACCAGCGGATTCAGGCGGCTCAGATAAGCGATGACGATTCCGGTATATCCGGCATTGTTCGGCATCTGCTCCATGATGCGGTGTGAAACTCCCGCATACTGTACATAGCCGGCAAGTCCGGCAAGTCCTCCACTGATCACCAGTGCAAGAATGATATTTCTTTTAATATTGATTCCGGCATATCTTGCAGAGTTCTGACTGCTGCGGATCACTGATAACTGATATCCGTCTGTTGTATACTTATATGCAAGGAAGATTACAACCGCTGCCACGATTCCAAGAATGATTCCGGCACTGATTCCATTGATCTCAGGGATCTCAAGTCCAACCGGGATCCTCTTCGTCTGACCTACATTCTGTCCCGGCATTTTCCATGGACCAAGAACAAGGTAACTTAAGATAATCAGCGCAATGTAGTTGAGCATCAGAGTTGTAATACTCTCATTTACATTCCAGTATGCTTTCGGGATCGCACAGAGCAAGGCCCAGAATGCTCCTCCGAGGAAACACATCACTGCCAGGATGATTCCTCCTCCGATTCCACGGATCTCTGGTCCGTAAAGTACAAAAGCTCCACCGAAAATCGCTCCCATGGCATACTGTCCTTCTGCACCGATATTATTCAGATTCATTTTAAACGTCAGTGCCACACCAAGTCCGCAGAACATCAGTGGCAGGCTGGCATTGAACATTTTGCGGATTCCTTTTCCTGAAAGGAATACTTTATTGAGCATCTTCCCGTAAACTTCCAGCGGATTGAACCCTACTGATGCAATGATAATTCCACAAAATGCAAATGCGATCAATGTAAAAAGGATGGACGTAAGTACGATACGAATCGTACTTACTGATTCTCTTTTTTCTAAACGTAGTTTATTTCTCATAGTGTTCACCTGACATCAGCCTTCCTATCGTATCGTAATCTGCTTCTTTGCGGTCGATGACTGCCATCATCTCACCGGAACAGAGTACTCCGATCCGGTCCGACATCTGAAACAGTTCATCCAGTTCCTCTGAAATAAGAAGCACAGCAACACCTTTCCTGCACTGTTCCAGAAGAATCTCATGAATGGCTTCTGCCGCACCGATATCCAGTCCTCTTGACGGATAGACTGCGATCAGAAGAACCGGATCTCCTCCGATTTCTCTCGCAACTAACAGCTTCTGCTGATTTCCTCCTGACATCAGGGACACCGGACTTTTATCTCCGGCAGTCTTGATATCGTACCGTTTAATTTCTTCCTGTACGGTATCGTGGATCACTTTTTTCTTTAAAATATGATGTCTGCTGAATTTCGGCAGATCAAATTCTTTCAGAATACGGTTTTCTTCCATATTCATTCCCGGAACCAGTCCCATGCTCAGTCTGTCTTCCGGAATGAAGCCTACTCTTTTCTTCACGCGTGCTTTTGCACCCTGTGTTGTCACGTCTTCCCCGTGAATGGTGATGGTTCCGCCTACTACTTTTCTCAGTCCGGCAACAGCCTCTGCCAGTTCTTTCTGACCATTTCCTGCAACCCCTGCGATTCCAAGAATTTCTCCTGCATGGATATCCAGTGACACATTTTTGATTGCCATCAGATCTCTGTCATTTTTTACAGACAGATTTTCCAATTTCAGTACAACTTCCTCTCTGCATGTGCCACCTTCATTTTTATGAGGCTTTAATTCACGTTCTCCTACAACTGCTTTTGTCAGGCGTTCTACAGTTGCTTCTGATGCCGGCATGGTATCTTCCACCTCACCGCCTTTTAATACGGTGATGCGGTCAGCAAATTCCATAACTTCATTCATTTTATGGGAAATAACCACTACGCTCTTTCCACTGTCTGCCATCCGACGCAGCACACGGAACATTTCCTTTGCTTCCTGTGCGGTCAGAACTGCGGACGGCTCATCAAGAATCAGGATCTCTGCCCCACGACAGAGCAGTTTGACGATTTCAACTCTCTGCTGCTCTCCGACAGACAACTGCCAGATCAACGCAGACGGGTCTACATTCAGATGAAACTCAGAAGACCATTTTCCGATCTGTTCTTCCATTTCTTTTTTATTGAGGATCAGCTTACAGTCCGGCATATACAGAAATACATTTTCTGCTGCCGTCAGAGTCGGGATCAGGCGGAAATGCTGATGTACCATTCCGATTCCCATATCGACTGCATGCCTCGGTGAACGAATGGAAACTTTCTTGCCTTTATAATAGATTTTTCCATGGTTCGGCTTGTAGATTCCATTCAAAATATTCATCAGGGTACTTTTACCTGCACCATTTTCCCCGAGGAGTGCATGAATCTCCCCGGGATACAGTGTCAGATCTACATCTTTGTTGGCGGTCACACTTCCGAATTTCTTTGTGATCCCACGCATTTCAAGAATAGGTTCTTTCATTTGTTCTTTCTCCAATGCTTATGCTTCAACCGGTATAAATGAAAATGTCGTTACATCAAATAATCCCATATCTGTCAGTTTTACTTCCGGGATTACTGCAAGAGACATAAAGCAAAGAGTCATAACCGGCTCTACATCTCCGGCGATCCCAAGCTCTTCATATGCTTTTGCATGGATCGCTGTCAGCTTTTCATCGACCCATTCTCCGCTCTGGTCGCTCATCAGACCTGCGATCGGCATTGGCATGCTTTCCAGTACTTTTCCTTCTCTTACAAGAACCATTCCACCCTCCTGGGCGATCAGGCTGTTCACCGCAAATTCCATCTCTTCGTCACTGACTCCGACAACAATGATGTTGTGAGAATCATGAGCGATAGACAGGGCAACTGCTCCGGCTTTGATTCCGTAACCTTTCAGGAATCCACAAGCTACATTTCCTGTTCCCTGGTGTCTTTCCACTACGGCTACCTTTACGATATCTTCTTCCGGATTTCTTACAAATTCACCATTCTCATCCAGTTGGATCTCTGCTGTATCTTTGGCAGTTACTACACCACCCGGAAGGATCTTGATGACATTCACTTTATTAGATTTTAAATGCATTTTGAATTTCTCTGCTGAGAAATCTTTTACAATCACACTTCCCTTTACTGTGGAGATATCATAACGTTTGATCTCCGGGAGATACTTTCCTTCCTCTGCGACCAACGCACCCTGGATGAATACACGGTTCACATGGAAATCTTTCAGATCATCCAGAAGAACTACGTCTGCACGGTATCCCGGTGCAATGGCTCCTCTGTCTTTCAAGTCAAAGCACTCTGCTGCATTCAGCGTTGCCATACGGATCGCTGTCACTGCATCCAGACCTTCTTCCACGCAGATACGCAGATGATTGTCAAGATGTCCTTCATGAAGGATCGTCTTCGGCTGACGATCATCGGAGCAGAGCAGACATCTTCTGCTGTTCTCAGGTGTCACGCCTTTAATCAGTGTACGAAGATTATGGCAGGCAGAACCCTGACGGAGCAGGATATACATACCACGGTCAAGACGGTCATTCATCTCTTCTACAGTAGAGCATTCATGATCTGCTGCAATTCTTGCTGCGGCATAAGCATTCAGGTCTTTTCCTGCAATTCCAGGTCCATGTCCGTCAACGAATTTTCCTTCTCTTTTTGCTACGATGATCTTATCAAGATCACTGTCTGCTGCATTGATCACACCTGGGAAATTCATGAACTCACCGAGTCCTGCGATTCCTTCTCTTGTAATAGGCTCTTTCATTGCCTCTGCATCAATAACTGCTCCTGAATGTTCCCATGGAGTTGCCGGTACACAGGATGGTAATTCATACTTCACATCCAGCACTGTATTCTCGGCTGCCTTCATCATATAATCCAAACCTGCGATTCCACATACATTTACGATTTCATGTGGATCTGCCATGATCGTTGTTCCACCATGTGGTACAAGGAGACGTCCGATCTCCTCCGGACATACATAGGAAGACTCGATATGGATATGGCTGTCAATAAATCCCGGTGCGGCATATCTTCCCTCTGCATCGATCACTTCTTTTCCTTCGTACTCTCCGATTCCTGCGATCTGATCTCCTGAAAATGCAATATCACCTTCCTGGATCTTGCCTGAAAATACATTTACGACCTTACAGTTCTTGATAACAAGGTCAGCCGGGATTCTTCCTGCTGCCGTGTCGATCAGTTTTTTTAATTCTGCTTTCATTGTTGCTGCATCTTTCATAATTAAACAGCCTCCTCCTTCTCTCTTTTTATTTTCCCTCCCGGATGCTCCCACACCCGGTCGGGACTTCATAATTATAATTACTTTTCACGTACTGCAAGTACCGGCTCAAACGTTGTCAGATTTACATAATCAACCGGTCCTACATCTGTGATCGCATAATCCGGGATTGCTGTAATCGGCAGGAAGAACATATACATCATCGGATTCGGCAGATCTGAACCAAGGCTTCTTGCTGCCTGGTCGATCTTTTCTTCCTGTGCCCTGATCTCTTCCGGTTCAGCATCACTTACGATTCCTCCAACCGGAAGCGGAAGGAACTCTACGATCTCGCCATCTGCAACAACGACCTGTCCGCCGCCCTGCTCGATCACATAGTTTGCTGCGATAGACATATCTTCTGCACTGACTCCCATAACAACCAGGTTGTTATCATCCGGTGCTGCTGAAGAAGCCATTGCTCCTTTTTTCAGTTTCCAGCCTGAACAAAATGCAAGAGATTTATTTCCATTTCTTCCGAAACGCTCCAGTACGGATACCATTGCAACATCCTGTTCCGGATCCGGCTGTACGATACCGTCTTTTACCTGAAGGACAACATCTCTTCTCTTGCGGACAAATGGTCCTTTGACATCCATTGCAAGGACATCTGCCTCACCGTTCTGGATACTTGTCTTATATTCAAAATCTTCTTTTGTCGTAAGCTTACACTTTAATGCACCTTTTAATACGCTGCTTCTTGCCGGTGCTTTCAGGTCATAAGTCAGCTTGTGGTCTTCCGCTACCATCTTACCATTTGTCATGACTTTGCATACTTCAAATTCTTCAATGCTTTTTACGAACAGGATATCTGCGATTCTTCCCGGGCAGATGGAACCGATCAGATGATCGATACGGTAAGCCTCGGCACTGTTGATCGTTGCCATCTGAATGGCTGTCATCGGCTCAACACCTGCCTTGATCGCAAGACGTACTACATTATCAAGATGTCCTTTTTCAAGGATATCTGTTGCGGTTACGTCATCTGTACAGAAGCTGACTCTTCTTGCAAAAGCTGGATTTACTTCTGTCACCGCTTTGATATTTTCCTCAAGGAAATGTGTTACACATGACTCACGGATCAGCATGTGCATTCCCTTTCTCATTTTCTCTACTACTTCTTCGTGTGTGTAGCTCTCATGGTCAAGACGAACACCTCCACAAAGATAACCATTCAGATCATTACCTACTGCCATTGGTGCACATCCAAAGACCGGAAGACGGTTCTTAGAAGCTTCTACGATTGCTCCAAGTGTATCTTCATCTTCCTCCTGCAGGAACTCACGTACCGTTTCCCATACTCCATAGCACTCCGGCCATTTCTGTACTTCTTTGTGAACTTCTTCTGTGAAGTTAAATGCAACGGTTGATTTCGGGATCGTGTATGGTGTCTTATAAGGAGCACCCCAGAACACTTTCAGCGGACTCTGCTTCATCTCGGCAAGTACTTCCTGAAGTCCCTCCAGTCCTGAAACAGAAATGTATTCGTCCAGTCCTGAGATCATGCTGGTTGTTCCTCTCGGTACAACTGCCTTTGCATAACTTGTAATACTCATCTTGCTGCACTCACTGTGGATATGTCCGTCGATCATACCCGGTGTCAGATAATATCCTGTAGCATCAATGATCTCTGTCTCTGGTCCAATGTAATCTTCTACATCACCTACTGCTACGATCATATCATTATATACTGCAACATCTGCAGGATAGATCTCGCTTGACATTACATTTACCAGTTGTCCGCCTTTGATCACTTTGTGAGCCGGAACTTTTGCACGGCCTGCACGAATCAGTTCTTTGAGTGTCTCTTTTGTCCTTTCCATACCGGGACCTCCTTATACTTTTGAAAATATGAGAAGCACGCTTTACGGGTTTCTCAGGTTATCGTGGCACCTGCCAGGGTCTTGCTCAGACACAGACTCTGATCTGTCGCTCACGTAAATAAAAAAGATACATTGACCGAATCATCGGCTGAACAGGTTTCCCGTCCTGCAATGCATCTTTGAAGAATTTTCAACTTTATATAATTAGAGCCGGCAATGATCCCTGAAGATCATAACCTACAATGTAGATAATAAGCATATTTCCGGCTCTTGTAAATAAATTCATTGATTATATTTTCTTCGTTACATTGATAAGTGGGGCTAATAATTTTTATGATGCCAGGGTCAAAAGGTCTAAGCCCACATGAGCTTGCTCATAGGTGGGTGAAAGACCTTTTGACCCGCCCCGATATGAGCATAAAAGTGGGATGATAATCCCACGATATGCGAATATTGGGTAGGATTGTGGGAGTGCGTAGCACGGAGCAATCCGTAGGCATCAAAGTCGGGGGCTTTTGACCCCGACATCATTTTATTCGACAATTTTCTGCTTTTAAAGTATTACAGGAAAGCAGACAGGAATAATTTTTATCATATTTGTATATATTATTTATAGCCGTCTTTCTTAATAGACAATAATATTCTAATAGTGTCTTGTGAATAAGACACTATTTATAATAATTTGTCTTGTGGAGGAAAATAATTTAATATATAATGGTCTTATATGATGGAGGTGACAATATTATGAACAGAGATACCCTGAAGCAGATCATGATCGATCAAAAAGAAATTTATCTCAACAATCCTATGATACCAAGACACTATTCACTGGAAGATAATGTAAACTATTGCTTTGTCGGTATCCGGAGAACCGGAAAATCTTATATGATGTATCAACAGATAAAACGGTTGGAAGCAAATGGTGTTCCATTGTCCCAAATTGTTTACGTGAACTTTGAAGATGAACGTCTTCTGGAAATGACAGCAGATGATCTGAATACCATTTTAGAAATCGGACTGGAAATTTCCGGGACAGATACAAAGCCTTATCTGTTTCTTGACGAAATTCAGAATATCAATGGATGGGAGAAGTTTGTCCGCAGAATTGCAGACATGAAATATCGAATTAATATTACTGGAAGCAACAGTAAGATGCTTAGCAGCGAGATAGCTTCTACTTTAGGTGGACGATTTGTAATCCTGAATGTCTATCCATATTCTTTTTCCGAATACCTCATTGCAAATCATATGGAAAAGAATTACCTGGATGCAATCAGTACCAAAGACCGGGCTGACGTCCTGAACCGATATAATGAATATGTAACTTATGGGGCTTTCCCTGAATTAGTCGAAATCAGAAATAAAAGAACTTTTTTGAACAGCATCTATCAGACCGTATACCTTGGAGACATTATCACAAGAAATAAAATTACCAATGACTTTGCTGTGAGACTCATTCTAAAGAAGATCGCTGAATCCATTACAAAACCTCTGTCTTTTAACAGGCTGACGAACATCTTAAAAAGTACCGGAACTTCGATTGCCAAACAGACTGTGATTAATTATGTAGGATATATGACTGATTCTTACCTGCTTTTTACTCTGCAAAATTATGCAGCAAAACTGGTAGAAAAAGAAACTTCTCCCAAATACTATTTTATGGATACCGGTCCCCTTGGACTCGTCCTGCTGGACTGTAAGTCTGCCCAACTGGAAAATCTTGTCGCCATCGAACTGATCAGACGTTACGGTACTGAAAATGTATATTTCTTTGAAAATAATGTCGAAATAGACTTCTACGTTCCATCAGAAAAACTTGCGATCCAGGTCAGTATGCAGGTTCTTGACAATATCGATACCAAAGAACGCGAAACCCGGGCATTTGTTAAGTTAAATAATTTCATACCTGATTCAAAATGTATTCTTATAACCAATAGCGAGGAAGCCACTTTGAATTGCGATGGTATTGAAATCGATGTTGTTCCTGTCTGGAAATGGCTGTTGGAGGGGGAAGGGAAGAGAAAATAAAACGGGGCTGTCGCTTTAATCGTGATATGCTCCCTCTTCACAGCTCTTTTCATTCTTTTATAATCCACTTTTTCTACCGATCATATTCATCCAGGAAATGGTGTTTCACTCCCTTTTGCTTATACGCTACGATCGTATCCAGATTCACGTTCTCCACACTCTTGAAAATATTTCCCTCTACATATGGATTCACTTTTTTCAGTCTTGCGATCAATTCTTTTGTCTCCATCCTCTTGGACTGATTTTCTTCATTATTACATGTCGTACAGGTATCTGTAAATTTACATGCACACTGAATGAAATGCAGATCATTATAATCTCTCCATGCCTTGATGGCATCTTCCCGGACGAGATACAATGGACGGATCAGTTCCATTCCCTCAAAATTTGTACTATGCAGCTTCGGCATCATCGTCTGAAACTGTGCGGAATAAAGCATTCCCATCAGGATCGTCTCAATCACATCATCATAATGATGTCCCAGTGCGATCTTATTGCATCCCATTTTCTGTGCATGACTGTAAAGATAACCACGCCTCATTCTTGCACATAAATAACATGGGGATTTTTCTACATTGTATACAGATTCAAAAATATCTGACTCAAAAATCTCGATCGGAATCTCCAGTCTTTTCGCATTTTCCTCGATTACCTGTCGGTTTGCCGGACTGTAGCCCGGATCCATAACAAGAAATTTCACTTCAAAATCAAACTTATTGTGTCTCTTTAACTCCTGGAAAAGCTTTGCCATAAGCATAGAATCTTTTCCACCGGAAATACAGACTGCGATCTTATCTCCCGGCTTCACCAGTTCGTATTCATTGATCGCTTTTGTGAATTTGCACCAGATACTTTTGCGGAATTTCTTCCTTAAGCTCTGCTCTACGTCCTTTGCAAAACTGCCTTCTCCGGCTTTTTCAGCAGCTTCTTTCTGCTTCATATTGTCAATCAGCCAGGCTATATATCCGCCTTCAAGGCTCTCCGCATCGATTCCTTTTTCACTCAGTTCCTCTGCTACATCTACACTGTATTTTCCTCTGCTGCAGCAGATCACCAGCTTTTTGGAGAAATCTATTTTCTCATTTCCCTCAATCTCCTCTGTTGCCACAGCAACTGCTCCCGGAATCGCTCCGTGACCGATCTCCGTCTCATCTCTGATATCAATAATCTGATAACTGTCCGGATTCATCCTGTTCAGTTCTTCTATTGAAATACTCATCTCTTTCTCCTGTCTTCTTAACCGTATCTTATTTTTTTGATACCTGTGCAAGATCTTTGATCACTTCACCTGCAATGATCAGCCCTGCAACCGATGGTACAAATGCCACACTTCCTGGAATATCTCTTCGCTCTGTACACTTATGTTTCGCTCCCGGCGGGCAGATACAGTTTGTCCGACAACTGATCGACATATCCTCCAGCGGTCTTGTCGGCTGCTCCTCTGAGTAAACGACTTTCAATTTCTTCACGCCACGCTTTTTCAGCTCCCGACGCATCACTTTCGCCAGTGGGCAGACTTTCGTTTTGTAAATATCTGCTACACGGAATGCACTCGCATCCAGCTTATTTCCTGCTCCCATACTGCTGATGATCGGAACATTTTTCTCTTTGCACTTCATGACCAGTTCGATCTTTGCCGTCACAGTGTCCACTGCGTCAACCACATAATCATATTCTTCAAACGGAAACTCCTCGGCATTTTCCGGCAAAAAGAAACACTTGTGCATCGTCACTTCTGCCTTTGGATTAATCTCCAGGATTCGTTCTTTCATCACATCCGTCTTGTATTTTCCAATTGTCTTTCTTGTCGCTATGATCTGACGGTTCAGATTCGTCAGGCAGACCTTATCATCATCGATCAGATCAAATGCTCCGACTCCGCTCCTCACCAGTGCTTCACAGACATAACCGCCTACTCCGCCTATTCCAAAAACCGCAACCTTTGCATTTGCCAGTCTGTCCATTGCTTCTTTTCCGAGAAGAAGTTCTGTTCTTGAAAACTGCGTCAACATATTTTGTTACTCCTCATCCTGTCCTGTTAATTTTTTTCTTCTATAATTAAATATCTTTTTTCTTCACACCTTAAAAGCAGGCTGTATTATATACCAGACTGATAGGTTTGTCAATGATATGCATCTTCTCTCGAACCATCTGATCCTGCCGCTGTTTACAAACTTCCGTATTGAACAACGACCTGTTATTCACCGGTCTCTGATTTCCAACTCAGTTCATGGAGATGCCCGTTCAGATTCATTCCCTCAAATCCGTTCTGTCTTAATGCCTCATATAATACGATCGCCACTGAATTTCCAAGATTCAGTGAACGGATATCCCCGATCATGGGAATCCTCATACAGTCTTCTTCATGATCTACAAGAATCTCTTCCGGGATTCCCGCACTTTCCTTTCCGAACATAATATAACAATCCTGTTCGTAATCCACTTCTGTATAGACCTTATGTGCCTTTGTCGTTGCCATATAGATCTTTGCTCCCGGATTTTTATCCAGGAAATCCTGATAATTAATATAAGTTGTTACATCTAAATCTTTCCAGTAATCCATCCCCGCACGCTTCAGGGATTTTTCATTAATTCGGAATCCAAGCGGCTCGATCAGATGCAGTCTTGTACCTGTCGCCACACACGTTCTTCCGATATTTCCTGTATTTGCCGGGATCTCCGGCTCAAAAAGTACGATATTAAGCATGTTCTTTCCACCACCTTGCCAGTTCATCTGCTGCCGGTCTGTCTAGATACCGGGTTTCTTCTCCATTTTTTATCACTCTTGCATTCTGATCTTTCATGCATCCCAGCCGTACTGCTGATACACCCTGCTCTGCAAGACATGCGATCACTTCTTCACTCTGCCCTGTTACAAGTAAAAAACTTCCGGCTGAAGTCATCAGATAGGGATTCAACTGATAAAATTCGCAGATTTCTACCGTTTCCTGCTTCAGTGCAATCTTTGAAAAATCAATATCAAATCCGGTCTGCAATTCTTCGCCCAGCTCCCATAATGCTGCCAGGATTCCGCCACTTCCGATCTGCCTGATGTCGGAAACCTGTTCTTTTACAGAGAGGATCTGATCCGGGAGAACCAGCTTTTCCCGCAGAAGTTTCGCCTTTTCCAGGAAAACCGGAACAAATCTTGTCCCCAGTTCCTCCTCTGACTCATCTAAAATACGCAGCGTCCCTTCCAGTCCGGCATAACCACAGAGAAGAAGCTCCTCTCCTGCCACAGTCATTTCCTGCTCTCTAATCGCAGTCGATTTTTTTTCCCCGACCGCAGTTGCCGTTACTACCATCTGCGTCACGAAAGAACTCGTTTCCACCTGTATCTGACAGATTTCAAGATTCATTTTTTTGCAAAGCTCTCCTACTGTATCTGTCAGATGCTTTACATCTTCTTCCTGCATCTGCTCCGGCAGGATTGCATGAATGGAAACGCCTTCTGCCATAACTTTCTGTGAAGCAAGCTCACCTGCTGCTTTTATGACTGCGTATGCTCCGACGTTCGCATTTTTCCCACCGGCAGATGCTGTACTCCACACAGTCATCCGTCCTGTTTCGATCTTCTGATCTTGTTCTGTCTTCTGATCTTGTTCTGTCTTCTGACTTTGCTCCGTCCTCTGGATCTGCTGTTCCAGTTCTGCACATTTCTGTTCCCATGCCATTTTTCCAACGGTACACTGCTTTTTTTTCAGCGGTTTTCTCACGGAACGATTCCATGCTGCCTGCGTAATCTTTCCTAATCTCATTTTCCTGCCTCTTCCTATATAAGATACGGAATCACCATGGTCGCAACCATAGCAAGAATCACTACAAGAATAATTACTGAGATCAGTCTTCTTACTTTCTTATCATAAAAATTCATTTTTATTTCCTTTCCATGTTCACTAAAATATTTCTCATTATACCATTATCTTATTCATGATGCCAGGGTCAAAAGGTCTAAGCCCACATGAGCTTGCTCATAGGTGGGCGAAAGACCTTAGGACCCGCCCCAATATGAGCATAAAAGTGGGATGATAATCCCACGATATGCGAAGATTGGGCAGGATTGTGGGAGTGCGTAGCACGGAGCAATCCGTAGGCATCAAAGTCGGGGGCTTTTGACCCCGACATCTTATTCATTAGAAAAGCATACTTCATAAGTTGCCGCATTCTGACTCAGCCGGCTTCTATTCCTGTAATCAAAGAGAAGATATTTTCCGTCAATTTTTTCAAGATGCGTCATCTTGCGGAGCTGCCTTGCATCAAAGCCGTCATATTCTTTCAAGTATCTGTGGGTTTCTGTCTCTTCCCTGTAAAATGCAGTCATCTCTTCTTTCGTGACCTGGTTCTCCCCTGCAAATGCCGGACGATTTTTTACATTTTCCCGCAAATACAGATCCAGCGTCAGCCACTCTCTGTAGCTGTCTGCACGATCCGGAATCTGCGTCCTGATAAACTGCCACAGATTTTCATACCGTGCCAGCCGGGAATGGTTGATCCCGAACAGTCCATTTTTTTCATAATATTCCCCCAGCTCCACATACAGATCAAACGGAGACGGGAACTCCTTCACAAGATGCTCCATCGTATTCGCAAACTGCCCGCTGTTATAGTGTACTTCCACCATCTCTTCTACTTTTTTCAGACGGATCACATCCCCATACGGGAGCCAGTCGGTAAACAGTACTTCATAAGGCGGACGATCCTGCCACACCAGTCCATACGCTTCTGCATTATCATACATAAAAGAACCGTGAAGTACTTTCAGGAATCCAAGCTGCAACTGATCCGGATGCATTGCATAGACCTCATTAAATGAATGTCCGAAACTCTCATAATTCTCATAAGGAAGTCCTGCAATCAGATCCAGATGCTGATGCACATTTCCTTTTTCTCTGATCCGCTCTACTTTCGCACGTACCTTTTTCAGATCCATTGTTCTGTGAATCTCCCGGATCGTCTCCGGGTTGGCAGACTGGATTCCGATCTCCAGCTGGATCAGTCCCGGACGCATCCTGCGGATCAGTTCGATTTCCTCCTCATTCAGAAGATCTGCTGCCACCTCAAAATGAAAATTTGTAATGCCTTTATCATGCTCCGTTATATACTTCCAGATCGCCATGGCATGGTCATGCTTACAGTTAAATGTCCTGTCCACAAATTTCACCTGCGGCACTTCATGATCGATAAAAAACTGCAATTCTTTTTTTACCAGTTCTATCTTTCTGAACCTGAGACATTTATCTATGGAAGAAAGACAGTAACTGCAGGAAAATGGACATCCTCTGCTGGACTCATAGTAAATGATCCTGTTCTGAAAATCTTCGATATGTTCATATACAAAGGGTACGGTACTCAGATCCAGGATCGGACGGTTCTCAGTTTCAATTATTTCCCCATTCTCATCCCGGAACATCAGACCCTCAATATCTCTGAGCTGCTTGCTTTCCTTTAATTTCCCATAATATGCAACCAGTTCTGTAAAAGACTCTTCGCCCTCGCCTTTCATGATCCCCTGCACCATCGGATAGTTTTCCAGCACCTCCCTGGCATTGTAGGAGACTTCCGGGCCTCCCAGCCAGATGGCAGTCTTCGGAAGGATCTTTGCGGTCTCCCGGAGGATCTGTCCCACCTCCGTTATATTCCACAGATAACAGGACAGGCAGAGTACATCCGGGTTTCTCCGGTAAAGATCCGTCAGGATCTCATCAAACGGCTGATTGATCGTATATTCCGCAATGGCAATCTCACTTTCAGGATACCTTTCTTTTGCATAAGCTCTCAGACAGTATACCGCTAAATTGGAATGAATATATTTTGCATTGACTGCAGCAAGTAAAACTTTCACTCTCTTCCTCCCATTTGTAGATACCAGGGTCAAAAGGTCTGACACCACATGTGCTCGCACACTAGTGGTAGAATGACTTTGTGACCCGCCCCAATATGAGCATAAAAGTGGGGCGTAAGCACCACGATATGCGAATGTTGGGTAGGATTGTGGGAGCACGTAGTGCGTAACAATCCGTAGGTATCATAGTCGGGGGCTTTTGACCCCGACATCATTTGTATATTTTATCAACAGTACCCTATTATACTATTTTTTTGTTCAAAAATCATCCATATCCGTTGACATTTTTCTAAATATCCTGTAAAATATTGATTCGTGCAGCCGGGGTGGTAGCGGTACCTTGAACCTGCAATCCGCTATAGCAGGGGTGATATTGTGCAGAGGGCGAAAGCTGGCAGAGCTGCCCCCGATAAGTGACGTTGATGTCCGGGTCTTACGCGACGGGAATCTGTGAACCGTGTCAGGTCGGGAACGGAGCAGCACTAAGCAGAACCTTCCGGGTGCCGTAAGGGTGCCTGGGCTGAGTCAACTGTCGGGGTAACGTCTGTTGGTCCAGTTCGAAGCACAATGCACTTTTAGTAACAATGAATGGAATAGAATATTGGTTATATTGGAAACGATACATTCCCCCGGAATGATGAACGAACAACACGATTCTGTTACGCTTATTATCTCAGGAGGTTTTTTTATGCCCAAAAATAAGTTTCAAGATGTAATTTTTACGATTATCATGGTATTTGTCATGGTTTATGTGATGATCTGCTACAATATCGCACTGAACATCGGCGGTATGAAGAACGAAGTATTTTTAAGTGCTTTCCACGAACTTCTCATCATGGGACCACTTGCATTTATCCTTGATTTCTTTCTTGTAGGACCATTTGCCAAAAAGAAAGCTTTTTCGATCGTAAATCCAGAAAGAGACAACCCGTTTATGATCGTGCTTGCAATTTCTGTCGTATCGATCATCGGTATGTGTCCGCTGATGAGTCTGGCTGCGACCCTGCTTTTCAAAAATGCAGGAAGTCAGTTTATTGCCGTATGGCTTGAGACGACCGCATTGAATTTCCCAATGGCATTCTTCTGGCAGCTTTGCTTTGCCGGTCCATTTGTCAGAAAGGTATTCGGACTCTTATTCAGAGAGAAGTGATTTCTTTTTCATTTTCTGCTTCGCACGAAGCTCTCTGAAAAATTGCTTCATCATCAGGCTGCATTCTTCTTCTAAGACTTTGGTCTTTACTTCAGCCTGGTGATTGAATGCCTGCACATCCAAAAGATTCAGCACCGATCCGGCACAGCCTGCCTTTGGATTCATGCAGCCCACCACCACTCTTGGAATCCGGGACTGGATGATCGCACCGGCACACATCTGACATGGCTCCAGTGTCACATAAAGAGTACATTCTTCCAGCCGCCAGTCACCCAGCTTTTTGCTGGCTTTTTTTATTGCGGAAATTTCTGCATGAGCAAGCGGACTTTTATCTGTATTGCGGCGGTTGTATCCACGGGCAATGATTTTTCCCTCATGGACGATCACGCATCCGATGGGGGTTTCTTCTAAGGCATATGCTTTTTTGGCCTGCTTCAACGCTTCTTTCATATATTTTTCATCCCGCATTTCAGCTTCTGATTGATTTTGTAATTCAGTTTCTGATTCATTCTTTAATTGTTCCATAACGGCTTCTCCTCTCACTCCATTCTTTCATAACATTCCCGGCTTTTATTTCTCTGTTCTTTTTTCTGCTCCTTTTGAATACATTATACGAAAAAGACAAGATGAAAGGTATTTTATGAACCAGGGTATTTATTATCTCTATGAATATGAAACCGGGCAGCGAAAAAGGAATCTTGGATTTTTACAGATTTCCCATCAGTACCGCTCCTGTATGATGACACTTCATCTGAAAAGTCTGCCACTCTCTCCCGGAACGGCACTGGAACTCCATGGATTTTATAACAAAGATAAGGATCTCATCCATGCTCCCTGTGCAATCCTGAACTATTCCGGTGGAAGTATTGCGACCCGGTTATCTATATCTGAGTCATTATTTCCCTGCGGGAAATCTTTTTCCGAACTTGAAGGCTTTCTTCTTTTGCCGGAAGGGAAAGCAGAACCACTCTTCTGGGCTGCCTCAGTTAATGCACTTCCTGTTGGTTTTTCACTGATTTCTGCCGAAGAACTGTCCCGGCCACCTGAAGAAGTTTCTCCTGTGGAATCGCCTCCGTCACCTGAAGAAGTTTCTCCTGTGGAACCGTCTCCGTCACCTGAAGAAGTTTCTCCTGTGGAATCGTCTCCGTCACCTGAAGAAGTCTCCGTTCATGCCGCAGAAATCAAACCGGAGGGAAACAAGACAGTCGAAACTACTGTATCTGAAACTGCGGAGACCAGTTCTGAAACTGTCACTTCCGCTCCTACGACTGAGTCCGTGAAATCTGACATTGATTCTGCGGAGTCTGCCGGGACTCAGCCTGTTACTTCCACAAAGACAGTCAGATCTGTTGATCCCGGTGATTCTGTCCATCTTGCTACTACAGCTACAGCCGGAACCAAGAATGCCGCCCCAGTTTCTGATTCCGATGACACGAAACATACCACATCCTCTGTTACAGCACGCAAGATCACGCGGGCAGAGTTATCCACACTCCCGAGGAAATTCTGGTCACTTGCCAACAATAGTTTTCTTTTACATGGTTATTATAATTATAACCACCTCCTTCTGGTCGAAGAAGATGGTCATATATGGCTTGGCGTTCCCGGCATTTATGATGCCCGTGAGGCTCGTGCTGCGGATCTGTTCGGTTTTCCTCAATTTACCAGTTCTTATGTATCCGTTCTTGAACTGGGAGATGATGAGCGGAACAACGATGCACTTTTCGGACACTGGTGCCGGTATCTCGCCACTAAATAATCCCGTTCATTTCCTGATACAGACGCTTTGCATAGCTGTCTGTCATTCCGCAGACATAATCTGTCACCAGAAGCAGGCGGAGATATAATTTCTCTGTCCTGCTTTTTCCCTGTGACTGCAGCCTGTAGGCGGTCTTATAATTATCAGAAATAAAGGATACCATACGGCTGTCCAGTGAATCCTGTTCGCTGTCCGTATTGTAATACAACACAGAACTTACAAGACGGTTCATCAGGAAATCCAGGATCGTATATTCTGCAAGCTCCATTTTATAAATCTGTCTGGATGAAAAAACTTTCCGGTAAGCAAGATCTCCGAGCAGATTCATCAGCTTTTCTGCAAATGTCCCATAAAAAAGATCCTGTCCGAATGTTCCGGCCATAATAGCTTCATAATTAGAAGTAAATCCATAGGTCACACAATTTAGTACAAATCCCTGCACACTGATGATCCAGTTCTTCACTGCATATGCTTCAGGACTGCTGACCTGCTTCTCCACACCCCTCTGATATAACTTCCGGAGTTTTGTCGCCGGTTTGAACGGAGAATCTTCCGTTTCCTTTTCCAGCACTGCAAGCTCACTCTCAAGCTGATGATACGAAATAAATCCTTTCACAAAAGCATCCTCAATATCTGCCGTCTTATAAGCGATATCGTCTGCCGCCTCCAAAATATATGTCAGCGGATGACGGTTATTTCCCGCTCCTGTCGCTTTCGTGATCCTGTGGAACAATTCTTCATCTGCAAGATAATATCCCATCTTTTTGTCCTTGATATTTCCACTCTCTTTATCGATCCCGGTGGATGGAACAGGATATTTGATCATGGTATTCAGTAACGCATAGGTCAGATTCATTCCATGTTCGTCAACCAGATAGTGCAGCTTTGATACAAGCCTCAGTGCCTGTGCATTTCCTTCAAAATGATAGAAATCCTGCTTCATCTGTTCTGTCAGAAGATCTTCTACTCTTTCACCTTCAAATTTCAGTTCCGGCAGATTTCGTATAAACCACTCCCGGATGGCAGATTCTCCAAAATGGCCGAACGGTGGATTCCCTATATCATGGATCAGTCCCGCACACTGAAGGATATGTGAGATATCTTCCTTCATCTGCGGGGTAAATCCACTGTCTTTTTTATATTTTAAAATACTCTCTCCAATATTCTGTCCCAATGACTTTCCAAGAGAAGATACTTCCAGCGAATGTGTCAGTCTTGTCCTTATAAAATCACTTTTATCCAGTGGAAATACCTGCGTCTTATCCTGAAGTCTGCGAAAAGACGCACTTCCTATGATCCGGTGGTAATCTTTTTCAAATTCACTCCGCAGATCACTGGACCTGTATTTTTCACTGCTTTCCCGCTCTCTTCGCGGTGATAATAATGTACTCCATTCCATATCCTGTATCTCCCCGGCCTGATTTTAGTCTAAATAAATCGGTGGCTCGTATGCCTTTCCAAGCAGCACTTTCTTCCGCTCCTGGTATCCGAGGAATGCCCATTCCGTCATATCTGTCCATTTATGAATCGTTCTGTCGTAAACCTGAACATATCCGATCCTTGTCGGATGCATACGCACACTGTTGGACTGATATTCTTTTCCGGTATATGGATTCACATCTCCAAGCTCACGGTCTTCCTCTTCATCAGCATGCGGGATCACCGGCTGGAACTCAGCCTCTCCCTGCTGATATTCGGCATCGCCCTGTTCATATTCCGGCTCATATCCGGTATTTTCATATGCTGCCTCCTGATATCCTTCAGATGCATATTCCGGCTGTCCGTATTCTTCCTGCTCTTCATAGGAACTGTATCCTTCATCTGCAGCATTATTTTCCTCTGCACGATACGGTTCTTTTTCCTCTTCTGCATAAGTCTGAGTTGCTTCTACCGGTGCAGGCTCTTCTTCCACTGCCTTTTTCTTTCTTGAAAAGAAATTCAATCCTCTGAATTTTTCTTTCTTAGGCTTCTCCAGTTCTTTCTTGATTTCTTCGACCGGCTCTCCTGCCCTTACATTTTCTTCCAGATCTGAAAGTTCCTTATGGATATCATACAACTCGCCGATTGTCATATCACGCTCATCCTCACCCATTGTTTCAGGATGCAGCGGCTCCACCTGGATTGCAGGTGTTCTGTCTGCATAAATCTGTTCTGTTTCATAGTCTGAATCAGACTCCGCATCTGTTGAATAAGCTGAAACCTGCTCTGCGTCTGTTGAATAAGCTGACTCTTCTGCCGCTGAATATACCGGAGCTTCTTCCTCTGGAGAATATGCCGTCTCTTCCTCATAAACCGGGGCTTCCTCTGTATCTGCTGTCTCTTCCTCTACAGGTTCTGCTGCAATCTCCTGAGCCATAACTGCCTCTTCTGATTCTTCCGGCTCTGACGCAACTTCCTGAACCATAACTGCCTCTTCTGATTCTTCCGGCTCTGACGCAACTTCCTGTGCCACAGTTGTCTCTTCTGCCTCTGTTGATTCTGTCGGCTCTGCTTCATCCGGATCTTTATCAAAGAACAGATCCAGTTCTAACTGTTCCGGCACTCCCTCATCGGAAATGTGCTTCTTATGAGCCTTTGGTTTCTGCTCATATCTTACAACAGTTTCGCCCTGCGTCTCTTCGCTCTCTCCTTCAGCTACCATAATACTTAAATGAAACTGACATCCCAGAATCTGTGCGATCATTCTCATATCCTGCTCCTGGAAATTATCTCTTCCAAGCCGCTGCGTCAGATTCTGACGGGACATCTTCTTTCCTGTCTCTTTTTCGATCGTCTCTGCCAGTTCTTTGATCGTCATTCCTTTTCTTCCAAGAATAATCTTGACCTGTTCACCAAATGTTAAGTCTTCCATTTTGCTCCTCCTTATGTACTCCTCTTATACTCCTCAGTCTTTTATTTCCCATTGGTATCGACAGTCTTATTTTCGCCTGCCCCCTGTTTATCCATCAATCAGCCTGAAGATATTCTTCCAAGGTGATCCCCTGCTCAGTTATCTTTTTGGCCGCTTCTTTTCCTACATATCGATAATGCCACGGTTCATAAACAATCCCCGTTACATTGGATTTATCTTTTGGAAACCGCAGAATAAATCCATATTCCTGACAATGTGCCATCAGCCATTCCTGCTCGGCTGTATCTCCCTGCTTATCATCCAATCCGGTATACTGTCCGGAAATAATGTCCACCGCAAGTCCTGTCGCATGTTCACTGGTACCCGGAACTGCCACAGATTTCTTCGTCTCATCATAAGCATCCAGTGGACTGTATCCTTTACTGATCCAGTCTTTCATTGTCGTATCAAACACTTCCCGCTGGCGATCATAAGACCGGTATGCTGATGTCACATATAAATTCAGCCCCGCCTGTCTCGCATCTGCGATCATCTGCTCCAGCTCTCCGTAAATTCTTGTATCCACTGAGCACTTCTCATCCAGCTTTGTCAGAGATGCCGGTGTATAGTCTTTCGCCAGCGGATACTCTTCATTTACAAGTGCAAGCATCCAGTTCTCTGAATCTTCCTTCAGCCGGACTGCGGGTGCTTCTTTTATTTCTTTTGCAATCTTCCAGTTATTTAAATCTTTTTCAAGTCTTTCGTTCTCTTCTGTCAGCTTCTGATTTTCAGAAAGGAGTTTCTGATTCTGCTGTTCCGTGCTTTCCATCTGCCCTGCCACTGCAATTCCCATCAGGACTATCAATCCCACTGCCGCACACAACATCGAAAAAGATCGTCTGAAACTCTCATTTTTCATTTCTCTACTCTTTTAAATATCTTACTTCAAATGTCTCGATCGTAATCGCCTTATTAAAGAATGATCCCTGTGCATAATCACATCCCAGTTCTTCCAGTACATTCACCTGATCCTGCGTCTCCACACCGGATGCCATGACCACGGCACCAAGCTGACGGCAGATATCGATCACCGCTTTTGCAACAAGCCTGCTTCTCCGGTTTCCGACTAAATTTGAAATCACACTTTTATCCAGCTTCAATCCATCAAATTCCATCAGTGAAAGAATGGAAAAGCTGGAATTTTTTGACCCGAAATGATCCAGGATCACCCGGACATTCGCCTTCCGGATCTTACTGCTGGTCTCTGCCAGCATCTCCTGATTCATGTCGGCATAAGATTCGGATACCTCTACTTCGAGATATTCACAACGGACACGATACCGATCTATAAGCTTCTCCATCTCTTCGATTAGATTGTCCTGTCTTAATGTCGTGCCTGCAAAATTGACAGAAACCGGAATCATCGGGAGATTGTCCAGCTCCCATCTGTGCAGGGTCTTGCAGACCTCCTCAAAAACATACAGATCCAGATAATGGGACAGTCTTGTCTCTTCCAGAAGATTAATATATCTTCCCGGTTCCATGATTCCAAGATCCTTGTGGTGGTAGCGTACGACTGCCTCTGCTCCTGCCACATTGCCGGTCGCCACATCAATCTTCGGAACAAGACATACGATAAATCTGCCTTCCTCAATATCCTCCAGAAGATCCTGCTTGATGATCGGTTCATGATGACCCTTCCGCAGATTCTTATAATACTTTTTCTTCTCTTCACGCATCATGTTCTCGGCACTTAAAACCAGTGCATCCACATCAATGTCGATCTTCTCCCATGCACAGCCAAGAGAAGCAAGTCCGAGACTGATATTATCCAGCTTCGTATACGTGCCGTGTACCTGCTTCATAAACTCTTCGTATGTGATATTTTCCACCAGAACCAGGTACTCATCCCCGGTCATACGATATACATTTGCAGTATGGAAATACTCTTCCAGCACTTCCCCGACACGGATCACTACTTCATCTCCGTAATCTCTTCCAAATTCCTTATTAAAATTCTTAAGACCGTTAATATCTACCGATACTGCACCTAATGAATTTAACTCATCGGGATTTATATCCGTTGTATAAGAAACAAAACTGTTTCTATTGTATAGTCCCGTAAGCTTGTCATGATAACTCAGATACTCCTGCTGCTTCTGAAGCTTCTGTAAAGTAATGGCCTCCGGAAGATACGCCAGAACGCTCCGCAGCAGATCCACTTCGCATCCTCCACGGTGAACCCCTACTGCTGCAAGAATTGCCACAGTATTCTCATCCAGTCTCCTGAAGACACTGTAGCTGTCCTCCGTGGTGTCCGTAATCTCCTGTTCCATCCAGCGTGGCCGTTGATCCTTCGGCAGCATCTTGATCTTATCCCTCTGCCATGGCACATGCTTGGCACACCACTCATAAATCACATCAATATCTTCATATTCTTTTTCAATATAATATACATACTCGGAGTCATAATGTTCACGTACCGTACTCAGTACATCATTCATAATCTCTACGAGAGAACGCGGATTATCTCTATCACTCATACAAATATCTCCCCTTGTCTCTATTACTATGGTTCTTCTGCCCATACTCAGACATAATTAATTGTAGTATAATCCATACGAAAACGCAATAAAAAAGATTCCTTTATCACAAAAAAGGGATCCCAGGCAGGCTGACACCTGCCTGGGTTTGTACGACAAAAGAGATGTACATTGCAGACCTTTGTCCTTCCATGCACATCTCTTCCATTAAGAAATATAATCTTATATTTTCACTTTGCTTACAAGTTCCATTTTTTATCCTGCGACAGACGCAGTCGGTTCATTGCTCTTGCCAGCGAAGCCTGCGTATGATAATACTGCTGAATACTCTGCTTCTGACGAAGCTGTTCTTCTGCCCGCTCTTTCTGCTCTCTTGCACGACGTACATCAATATCTTCCGGCTTCTCCGCTGTATCTACGATCAGAGTTACACGGTTATTTACAATCTCCGCAAATCCTGTTCCTACAGCAATCTCTTTCCATTCCGTCCCGTCAACGTTCATCCGGGCAATCCCGACTGTCACCGCGATCACCATATTCTCATGATGGGCAAGGATTCCTTTCTCACCATCCGGTGCCGGAATAGTCAGTTTCTGACATCTTCCTGCATAGAACACTCCGTCACTCGCTATGATTTTAAGACCAAATGTATCCATATGCACTCACCCCGTTATTATGCCTGTGCCTCTTCTGCTTCAGCTTTTGCCTTTGCAATGACATCGTCGATCGTTCCAACATTAAAGAATGCACTTTCCGGATATTCATCCATCTCTCCGTCAATGATCATCTTGAATCCACGGATCGTTTCTTTCAGCGGTACATATTTTCCCGGGATTCCCGTAAATGTCTCCGCTACAAAGAACGGCTGAGAAAGGAATCTCTGAATCTTTCTTGCACGCATAACAGTTGCCTTATCCTCATCTGATAACTCTTCCATACCAAGGATGGCAATGATATCCTGCAATTCTTTATATTTCTGAAGAATTGCGATTACTTTATTTGCAACCTCATAATGTTCTTCTCCAACTACATCTGCTTCCAGAATACGGGAACTGGACTCCAGCGGATCTACTGCCGGATAAATTCCCTGCTCAACGATCTTTCTTGAAAGTACAGTTGTCGCATCCAGATGGGCAAATGTTGTTGCCGGGGCCGGGTCAGTCAGGTCATCGGCAGGTACATAGACCGCCTGAACGGATGTAACTGAACCGTTCTTTGTTGATGCGATACGCTCCTGAAGCTCACCCATCTCGGTAGCCAGTGTCGGCTGATAACCAACGGCTGAAGGCATACGGCCAAGAAGTGCGGATACCTCAGATCCTGCCTGTGTAAAACGGAAAATATTGTCAATGAAGAGAAGCACGTTCTGATGCTGCTCATCACGGAAATATTCTGCCATCGTCAGTCCTGTCTCAGCGACACGCATACGTGCTCCAGGTGGCTCATTCATCTGTCCGAATACCAGTGCTGTCTTATCCAGTACTCCTGATGCCTTCATTTCTGTCCAGAGGTCATTTCCCTCACGGGAACGCTCTCCGACTCCTGTAAAGATGGAATATCCGCCATGCTCCGTGGCAATGTTACGGATCAGCTCCTGAATCAATACAGTCTTACCTACACCGGCTCCACCGAACAGACCGATCTTACCACCTTTTGCATAAGGTGCAAGAAGGTCGATAACCTTGATTCCTGTCTCAAGAATCTCTACAACCGGACTTTGCTCTTCAAATGTTGGTGGCTCTCTGTGGATGACCCATTTTTTTGAATCAGTGATCGGCTCGCCATTGTCGATTGTCTCACCGAGTACATTGAACAGTCTGCCCAGTGTCTGCTCACCGACAGGTACCTGAATACCCGCTCCGGTCGCTGTGACTTCCATATCCTTGCAAAGTCCTTCGCTGGCGGCAAGCATCAGGCAGCGTACCTCATTATTTCCGAGGTGCTGTGCAACCTCCATGATGCATTTCTTTCCGTTATTTTCAACTTCAAGAGCATCTTTGATAAAAGGAAGGTCGCCGTTCTCAAATACTACGTCAACGACAGGTCCCATAACCTGTACAATTCGTCCTTTATTCATGTCTCTATCTCGCTTTCTGTATCTGTCCTAAACAGTTACCTTAACTCTTCTTCTGCTGTGCTCTCGCACCACTGCAGACTTCCGTGATCTCCTGCGTAATGGCTGCCTGCCTTGCTCTGTTATAGAGGATCGACAGTTCCTTGATCAGCTCCTGGGCACTGTCCGTTGCCGATTTCATCGCCATCATACGTGCATTGTGTTCACTTGCATATGCCTCTACCAGACAACCATAGATCATACCGTTGATATAGCTTGGTACAATACTGTTCATGACCGCCATCGGTGATGGATTCAGTTCGATTTCCTCACGGTACATATTCAGTGGCATCTTCATCTCACCGAAATCACTTCTCTCCAAAGGAAGCAGTTTCATGACTTCCGCTTCAGCCTGCACCGAATTTTCCATTCTCGTGTAAACCACGTAAACCTCATCCAGCTCCCTGTTGCGGAACTGCTCCAGGATCACTCCCGAAATGTCCCTCGCACGATGCATGGTCGGTCTCTGAACTGTATATTTAAAGTTTGTATCAATCTCTACATCACGTTTGGCAAAATAATGTCTTCCGAGTTCTCCGACAATGAACAGCTTATGCTGTCCCGGCTTCGCCAGGATTTCTTCTTCCAACTTTACAATGTTATGGTTGTAAGCTCCGGCGAGACCCTTATCCGCCGTGATCACGATCGATCCGATCTTTCGTTCTTCTGCCGGGATCTCTTCTCTCTGATTGAAATAACTGTGATGCAGTTCCGGCATATGACGGAGAATACGGCTGATCTCACCCTGAAGTGCATAGAAATACGGCTCTGTATCTGCCAGCTTTTTCCTTGCCTGCGTCAGCTTTGAAGAAGAGATCATATACATTGCATTGGTAATCTTCATCGTGTCCTTGACACTGTTGATCCTGCTCTGTATCTCTCTGATATTTGCCATATTAACACCTGCTCTTCTTAAATTCCTTTGCCGTCTCTACGATCTTTGTGATCAATTCCTCTGACAATACTTTCTTGTCCTCGATCTCCTGACCGATCTCCGGATGCTCTGTATCAAAATAACGAAGCATATCTGCCTGGAATGATTTGATCTTTGTCTTTTCTACTCCAAGAAGTACTTTATGCGTTGCTGCACAGAGTGTGATTACCTTCTCATGCAGTGAAAGCGGATGATATAATGGCTGCTTCAGAAGTTCCATCAGACCACTTCCATATTCCAGTTGTTCCTTGGTTGCCGCATCCAGATCAGAACTGAACTGCGTAAACACTTCCATTTCACGATACTGTGCAAGATCGATACGGATACTTCCTGATGCCTTTTTCATTGCTTTCGTCTGTGCCGCACCACCTACACGGGATACAGAAAGTCCGACATTAACCGCCGGTCTCATTCCTGATGCGAAAAGTCCGCTCTCCAGGAAGATCTGTCCGTCTGTAATGGAAATTACGTTGGTCGGGATGTATGCAGATACATCTCCTGCCTGCGTTTCAATAATTGGAAGTGCCGTAATAGAACCTCCTCCAAGTTCCTCACTCAGGCGGCTGGATCTCTCCAGAAGTCTTGAATGAAGATAAAAGACATCTCCCGGATATGCCTCACGTCCCGGAGAACGTCCAAGCAACAGGGATAAAGCACGATAAGCAACTGCGTGCTTGGAAAGATCATCATAAATGATCAGGGCATCTTTTCCCTTGTGCATGAAATATTCAGCCATTGCTGTTCCTGCATATGGTGCAATGTACTGAAGTGGGGCACAGTCGCTTGCTGTGGAAGATACGATAATCGTATAATCCATCGCTCCATGCGTCTGCAATGTATTTACAACTTTGGCAACTGTCGATGCTTTCTGTCCGATTGCAACATAGACACAGATTACATCTTTGCCTTTCTGATTCAGAATTGTGTCCAAAGCAATGGATGTCTTTCCCGTCTGACGGTCTCCAATGATCAGCTCACGCTGTCCACGACCGATCGGAAACATTGCATCGATGGAAAGAATACCGGTTTCCATCGGGACACTGACTGATTTACGATCTACGATTCCCGGTGCTTCATTCTCGATCGGGCGGTAATCGTCTGATGCAATCTCACCTTTTCCGTCGATCGGTTCACCGAGTGCATTTACAACTCTTCCTACATAAGCATCGCCAACCGGAACGCCTGCCTTCTTTCCTGTACGGGCTACCTTCGTGCCTTCGCGGATGCCTGTATCGCTTCCGAAAAGAATACATCCGATTTCATTCTTACGGATATCCTGTACCATTCCTTTCAGGCCTGTCTCGAAGGTAACGATCTCCCCGTACATGGCGTGATCAATCCCATAAATCGTGGCGATTCCGTCACCTACAGCAACAACAGTACCAACTTCACTGTCCTTGCTCAGTGTATCAAAATTTTCTATCTCCTCTTTCAGGATAGAAATAATCTCATCTGAATTGATTGAACTCACCTTGTTCACCTCCAGGTCAATCTTTGTTCTAATCTGTTCAGGCGTCCTTTCATACTCCAGTCATACTCATCACTGCCAACGCGGAGAATAAAACCGCCAAGCAGTGCCTGATCCTGGCATACTTCAATCTTTGCTTTTTTAGCTCCATACTTTTTGCAAAGGAACGCCTCCATTCCTTTTTTCTGTTCCTCACTCGGAGGTACAGTACATGTCAGGACAGCATTCAGAACCTGGTTCTGTTCATCGCAGTACCTGTCATATGCGGCGAAAATATCCTCGATCAGATCCATTCGCTGATATTTGCAAACCACTTTAAGGAAATTTCTGATCTCCTCCGGAAATACCTTATCTATCACTGTCATTTTTTTCTTAAGATCAATGGTAGGGTTCACGAAAATATCGTGAAGCTGCGGTACTTCACTGAAGATCTCTCGTGTCTTCTGCACAGCTTCTGCCGGGACATTGACTTCATACAGCACCCGTGCATATCTGACTGCTGCCACAGGGCAGTAAATCTGACTTTTACTTGTCTGTATCTTCATCTGTCCCACCTACTTCTCCCAAAAACTGGTCATAAATGTTCTGCTCTTTGTCACCCACGATCTTCTCTGCGGAAGCGATCGCAAGTCCTGCGATCTGGGACTGAAGCTCTTTCATTGTTTGTTCACGCTCGATACGCACATTTTCTTTTGCATTCTCAATGATATTGCCCGCCTTCGCTCCGGCTTCACCAACAATGCGGTCATACTCTGCCCTGGCATCGATCCGTGCTTTGTCAACAATCTCTGCGGATTCTTTCTTTGCTCCGCTCAGTGCTTCCTCATATTCCGCTTTTAACCGGTTCGCTTCGTCCTGCGTATCCTGTGCGTTCTGAAGACCATCTGCGATCAGCTTTCTACGCTGCTCCATGATATTACTTACCGGATTGATCAGGAAATGTCTCAACAGAAGAAAGAGAACAATAAGGTTGATAATGGTCCAAACAAGTCCCATATTTATTGAAAGCACCTTTTACACCTGCCTTTCCTGTTATCTGCCTCCATCTCTTTTCTGCTCTTATTTCAGGAAGAAGATGATCAGGATACCGATGATGAAACCGTAAATAGCTGTTGCCTCTGCAAGTGCACATCCAAGGATCAGGTTCTTACTGATCTTTCCTTCTGCTTCCGGCTGTCTTGCGATCGCTTCTACAGCCTTTCCTGTAGCATGTCCGATACCAATACCTGCTCCAATACCTGTAAATACTGCAATAGCTGCTCCAATAGCAATAAGTGTTGACATAATCTTAATCTCCTTTTCTTAATTAAAAATTGTTCACGTGATCCGGATTTTCCCCGTCTGATACTCCAGGCGGATCACATTTACTCCATCTCTTCCATCATGAATAAAGATGTCAGGAATACAAATACGTACGCCTGAAGAAGGCCATCGAAAATATCGAAATAAAAACTGACCGGAATCGGTACAATCAGTGGAACTACAGCTTTCAGAAGCTCCATTACCACAAATCCTGCCAGCATATTTCCAAATAATCGCATACAAAGCGACAATGGCCGGATGACGATCTCCAAAATCATAATCGGTGCTACGATCGGAATAGGCTCAGCAAAGTGTTTTACCCAGTGCTTCATTCCATTCTTCTTAATGCCCGAAAACTCGATCAGGCACATACTCATGATCGCAAGTGCTGCCGTTACGTTCAGATCTTTCGTCGGCGGCTTAAAGCCAAATAACGGTGCAAGCGTATTAGAACAAGCCAGATAAAGAAGTACCGTGATCAGATACGGTATATATCCCTTGTTCTCTTTTCCTAAAATTCCCTCAAAGAAATCCTCTGCCCAGCCGATACCGGCCTCCAGAGCAAGCTGCACCTTTCCGGGATTTTCTACTTTCAGGTTTCTTACCAGGATGATCGATGCAAGAACAAGCACCGCCATAATAATCCAGGTAACAACAACTGATTCTGAAATCCCACCTACTATCGGAAGAGTGAACACCGTTTCACAGTTCAGTTCTTCCATCAAAGTGTCTGCCAGATTTCCCGTATTGCTCCCTCCTTTTCTTCTTATTTAATGGAATAGTACTCCCGAAAAATTCTTTTGTCAACATTTTACAAACCTCGCAGAAAAATACCGAGACCACTCTATTTTTACTTCAATTTGCTCTTTTTTTATTCTACGTTCTGTCCATTTTTTATCGCTTTTTCAGGTGGTTTTCGTTAAATAAATAACGATTGTATTTTTTCACAAACAATTTATACAATTTTCCGCACTTTAATTTCTCTACTTTTGTAGTTCTTCCTATAGGAACAATTTCGCTTATTTGTATCCTTTGTATAGAAACAATAAATTTTTCTCATTTTTCATCTCTGTCTTTTGAGTTATAATAAATGCAGACCTAATCATTACAGACCGGAGGTACAATAAGTATGAGTTTTCCCATTTCTTACGAAATTATCTACAGTAAGCGGAAATCCGTTGCAATTCAGATCCGTCCTGACGGACAGGTCATCGTGCGTGCTCCCTATGGTTGTCCCCGTTCCTTTATCAATTCTTTCATCCATCAGAAAGCTGACTGGATCGTAAAACATTCTGCCGAAAATAAGCAGCGTTACGAAAAACAGGTACAACTAAAAAAAGACCGCCCCACGCTCTCAGATGCACAACGCAGACGGTATATTGAGACTGCCCGTTCTATTTTTACGCAAAAGGCTGCTTACTACGCAAGACTTATGGGCGTTACTTACGGCCGGATCTCTATCCGGGAGCAGAAGACCCGCTGGGGAAGCTGCAGCAGCAAGGGAAACCTTAACTTTAACTGGCGTCTGATCTTCGCTCCCGAAGAAGTGGTTGATTATATTGTCGTTCATGAGCTGGCTCATCGGAAAGAAATGAACCACTCCAGAGCTTTTTATAATGTAGTTGCGTCCGTTCTGCCGGATTACAAAGTCCAGGAAAAATGGCTGAAAGAGAATGGGGAAAAATTGTGGAATTGTGTATAAATTCCTGTCTCCTGATCTTGGGTGAAATTGTTAATGTATTTTCTCCTTCCCCATTTCCCCCTCGAATTCGAAGGGGATAAAATGAGAATTATTCAACCTTTTATCAACCGATCATCCGATTTCATAACAAAACATCCCGACAGTCAAAACTGCCAGGATGTTTTCCCCTTTATCTTAAATCTTTTCCCTCTGCATTTTTCATATATCACTTTAACAATGCATCAGAATTGTCATCGCACACACATTTAATATAGGACAAAAAAGCATTTGAGTTCGTTTCTAACTTTTTGTATCCCCACTGAAATACATTACGGAATATTTTAAATACCCCATATCCTAACAATACTCCTATAATATTCAAAAGAATATCGTCTATATTCACATGTCTGAAAGTAAATCCAACCCATAACGCAGTCAATAATTGCCCTGCCTCTGCACATCCACCCACCAGTAATCCACTCAGCATAATTTGTCGCCAAGAGCATCTCATCAGAAACGATAACCCAAATCCCAATGGAATTGTCACTATAATATTCAGAACGCTCTCCATTGAAAAATCTGTCACTATCGTCTTTAGTGGAATCAAATTCATTTCTCTCCAAACATTTTGTCCACCCATTGCTGCTTTCATTCCTTCCGATGCATAAATTGGGAATTGCGTTAAATCAAGGACAACACATAAGTATATGTACATAACAGAAAAGCATAATAAATACATATTGCTTTTTCTTTTCATAAATTTCAAAAAAGCCAGTAGTATAAGAAAAAGTAATGCTAAACCGCCTATGACATAAACGCTGTCAAAATAATAAATCATCTATTATGCCTCCGGAAATTTTAATAAAAGAAAGCTGTAAAAAATTTACACTTCATAAACTTGCTCCTTTCATAAAGCATATTACAATATCAGTTACTTTTTTCTATGTGACGCACGCCTTATGTTTTTATTATACAATAATAATAATTTTTTCAATATAAACAGATATTTTATCTGATTTCAAATTGTTTTCGCTCTTTTTCAACTTCAAAATAAATAAGCATACTTATAACCATGCTTTCGTTAGCACATCAAACATATCTCCTTCAACTGCTGATACACATACGACACCGGAAGTCCCACTACGTTATAATAGTCTCCCTCGATCCCGTCGATATAAGCAGCGAACACTCCCTGGATTCCGTATCCGCCCGCCTTATCCATCGGGTCTTTTGTTGCAACATATTCGCGGATTTCCTTTTCGCTCATTTCATGCACATGAACTTTCGTCTCAACTGCATGAGAGATTACCTCTTTTTTTCCTTCTTTATTATAAGAAAGAAATGCCACACCTGTATAAACTTCATGGCTTCTTCCCTGGAGATTCTGAAGCATTTCAAATGCATGTTCTTCATTCCTTGGCTTTCCAAGAATCTGCCCGTCCAAAACTACGATCGTATCTGCACCGATCACGACTGTATCTATCAGAAGTCCTTTCTCTGCTTCTATATCTGACGCAACATTTTCGGCTTTCATCAGTGCCAGTTCCTTCACAATCTCTTTTGGTTCTGTCGCTGTATACCGTTCTTCTTTTCCGCTTACTCTCTGCTCAAACTCCACTCCGACCTGCTCTAAAAGTTCTTTTCTTCTCGGCGAGCCGGAGGCAAGGATTACTTTTTTTGCCATGCTTTCTCTCCTTTTCCATTATCTTCCAATTCTATTCTACAGTTTCAGCCCTCTGTACCGGTTAAAGCAGGCGAAAATCTCCTGTCTCCTCGGCATTGCCATACATGGCACACTTGAACCACTTCCACTCAGAGCCTCCAGCCCGCCTTTGTCCAGTGTCTTTTCCAGTTCCCCGACAATCTCTTGCAGCGTCTTTTTTCCATCTATGATCTGCTTCTGTGCATAACGGATACAATACCCAAGTGTAGTAAGCTGCTCGCTGTCTGTCAATTGTTCTACATAGCGAAGATCGATCGTGTCCCGGTTGATGGACACCGCCTCGCATCCCATCACTTTCATTTTCACACGGTCTCCGCTTTTTAATTCCCGGTTTGCTGTCGGACATCTTCTGAAATCCGGTCGCTTTGCAGCCACTTCCGGTACACTGATCGCCGGAAATGTCTCTGCTTCTTTCTTTGCAAAAGCTGTAATGTCTTTCGGCATATACCGGTCCATCTGAATCACGCTGTCCGCTATATGGAAATAAGCTCCCGAACTGCCCGCCACGATCACCGTAGAAATATCGTATTCTTCATACAACTCCCGGATGCGTTCAATAAACGGAGTGATCGGCTCCATTTCCCGGTGAATCACCCGCTGCATCAGTTCATCACGGATCATGAAATTCGTAGCACTTGTATCCTCATCGATCAGAAGAAGTTTTGTTCCCGCTTCAATTCCCTCTACCACATTTGCCGCCTGTGAAGTACTTCCACTTGCATCTTCTGTGCAGAAGCCGACCGTATCCTTTCCATTTGGAAGATCATTGATAAACATGGAAATATCTGTCTTTTGGATACTTCTTCCATCTTCTGCACGTAATTTCAATGCAGATGCATCCGTAATCACATACTCCCGTCCATCACCGGCAATATGGTCATACACTCCCAGTTCCAACGCTTTCAAAAGTGTCGACTTTCCATGATAGCCTCCGCCAACGATCAGGGTAATTCCTTTTTTAATCCCCATTCCTGTAAGCTTTCCCTTATGCGGTAATTCCAAAGTCACTTCCTGCTCCTTCGAAGAAATAAATTTCACCCCGCCACGCATCGGTTTTGCTGAAATTCCCGACTCTCTTGGAAGAATACTTCCATTTGCCACAAAGGCACAGAGTCCCAGCTCCGATAACATTTCTCTTATATAATGCTGGTCTTCCGCCAGGTCAATGATCTCTCTGAGCTTTCCTTCATTCATATTTTTATAAAAAAGTGAATATCTGACACATTCCGGTACAAATTCAAACAGGATCTTTTCCAGTTCTCTTGCATTGATCGTTCTTCCATTTGCAGGAAATCCAATCTCCATTCTCAGCGTCACATCTCCCGTCCTTTCATCAATCCGGCACGCTGTCCGTTCCAGCACTTCCTGTCCACACCGGCTTACTGAAATCAGGCCACTTTTTCCCGATCCTTTTGCCTTAAATGCAAAGCGTTCTGCCCTTCTTCCAAACTGCCGCGTCAGTTCATCCTGCAACGCAACTCTCTGATGTCTTTCTTTATACAATTCTTTCGGAAATGCTGCCTGTCTTCCCCGCACACGGACACTTACCTTTGACGGTGACGCAAATGGATCACCCTGCACATGGTCAATAGACAATTCATATCCCTGAAACTGATAGATTCCTTTTGTATCTTTATAAGCCGGATAGCCTTTATGGTCGATCCGGTTCAGTAAACTTTTCAATTCTGCTGCTGACTGCATTTTTATTCTCCACACTTTCTTTTTATATTTCTTTTTCATTATACTATAAAAATAAAAAAAGTCACTGCCCGGACGTTTCATCCGAACAGTAACTTTTTATAATAAGTAAAACTTTTATGAATATTATACCTCGAAGATCAGGTCTCCGTAAGATGGCATTGGCCAAGCCTCTTTGTCAACGATCATCTCAAGCTTGTCGACCGGAGCACGAAGTGCTTCCATAGCCGGAACAACATCTGAATGATAGAAGTTCGCCTGCACTTCTCCCTCTTCTTTTGCTGCTGCCTCATCTGTTACTTTCACAAGGACATCCAGTGCTGCCTTTGTCTCAGCCATAAGAGCACTTACTTCCTTCAATGCTTCAGTCTGGACTGCAGCATCCACACCTGCCTCTTTTACAGCAAGAACTGTATCAGCCAGTGTCTTTGTATATTTGATAAATGCAGGCAGGAACTGCTTGCTTGCCATATCGATCATCGTACGCGCCTCGATATTAATTGCCTTTGCATATGCCTCATACTGGATCTCTGCACGGGACTCAAGCTCTGCCTTTGTAAATACACTAAATCTCTCAAACAGCTTGATGGACTTATCTGTTGTAATTGCAGGAATCGCTTCTACCATGGACTTGATGTTCGGAAGTCCTCTTCTCTCAGCCTCTGCAACCCACTCATCAGAATATCCATTTCCGTTGAAGATAATTCTCTGATTGTCTGTCAGATATTCTTTGATCAGGTCATGTACTGCAAGATCAAAGTCATCTGCCTTCTCAAGAATATCACACGCATCTGCAAATGCTTCAGCAACGATCGTATTCAGTACAATGTTCGGATTTGCGATGGAATCTCTTGATCCTACCATACGGAACTCAAATTTATTTCCTGTAAATGCGAACGGTGATGTTCTGTTTCTGTCTGTTGCATCTTTTGAAAGCTCCGGAAGTGTGCTGACACCTGTATCCAGCTTTCCTCCATTCAGGCTGTGCGTAGCCTCTCCTGTGCTGATCAGCTGATCTACCACATCCTCAAGCTGCTCGCCAAGGAAGATGGAAATAATCGCCGGTGGTGCTTCATTTGCTCCAAGTCTGTGGTCATTTCCCGGATCTGCTGCGGATTCTCTAAGCAGATCTGCATGTACATTCACTGCCTTCAGAATGCAGGCAAGTACCAGAAGGAACTGTGTATTTTCATGAGGTGTCTTACCTGGCTCAAGAAGATTGATTCCATCGTCTGTTGTAATGGACCAGTTATTATGCTTACCGGAACCGTTTACTCCTGCAAATGGTTTCTCATGAAGCAGGCACTTCATTCCATGCTGGCATGCAACTCTCTTCAACGTCTGCATTGTGAGCTGGTTCTGATCTACTGCAATATTTGCTTCGGAATAGATCGGAGCAAGCTCGTGCTGTGCCGGAGCAACTTCATTATGCTGTGTCTTTGCTGTAACGCCGACTTTCCACAACTGGATATTTACATCTCTCATGAAAGATGCGATCCTCTGACGGATCGTTCCAAAGTAATGATCATCCAGTTCCTGTCCCTTCGGAGGCATTGCACCGAAAAGGGTACGTCCTGTATAGATCAGGTCTTTTCTCTGTTCAAACTTCTCTGCATCTACGAGGAAGTACTCCTGCTCAGCTCCAACAGAAGGAGTTACTTTCTTAGATGTTGTGTTTCCAAATAAACGGAGCAGTCTTAATGCTTCTTTATTAATTGCTTCCATGGAACGAAGCAGCGGTGTCTTCTGATCCAGTGCCTCTCCTGTATAAGAGCAGAATGCTGTCGGAATGCAAAGTGTAGCTCCGCCTGCGTCCTGTCTTACGAATGCCGGTGAAGTACAATCCCATGCTGTATATCCTCTTGCTTCAAATGTCGCTCTCAGTCCTCCTGACGGGAAGGATGAAGCATCCGGCTCTCCTTTGATCAATTCTTTTCCTGAGAAGCTCATCAGGACTTTACCACTCGGAAGTGGTGCAGAAACAAATGAATCATGCTTCTCTGCCGTAACTCCTGTCAGCGGCAAGAACCAGTGAGTATAATGAGTAGCACCTTTCTCAATGGCCCATTCCTTCATCTCATGAGCAATTACATCTGCTGTTTCGAGGTCAAGATCTTTTCCCTCTTCAATCGTCTTTCTCAGGTTCTTATAAACTTTCTTTGGCAGACGCTCCTGCATGACTGTATCATTAAATACATTTTCTCCAAAGATTTCAGCTACGTTGATTACTTCTGTGCTCATACATATCCCTTCCTTTTCATTGATTCTTGTCGCATCCAGGTTCCTCTATGACAGAATCCCTTTCTGCTTTGCATATTTTACACATCACCAAAAGAATCTTTCCTGATGTATAAAAAAGGGCATTCCAATCTTAAATTGGAACGCCCTTGTTCTGTCTACGTCAGTCAGTATAACTCAACTTTTCCTAAAACGCAAGTAAAAGTTAGAAAAATTTTTCTCAGGCTTTTCCGACAGATCCGAATAACTCCATTTTTTCTTTTACTGTAGCCATAATTGCATCTGTACCTGGCTTCAGAAGTTTACGTGGGTCAAATCCTTTGCCCTCAAGATCTTTTCCTGCCTCGATGTACTTACGTGTAGCATCTGCAAATGAAAGCTGACACTCTGTATTTACATTAATCTTAGCAACTCCAAGAGAAATTGCTTTCTTGATCATATCGTCCGGGATACCTGTACCACCGTGAAGTACGAGCGGCATGATACCTGTACGCTGCTGGATCGCATCCAGAGTCTCAAAACTTAATCCCTCCCAGTTAGCCGGGTATTTACCGTGGATGTTACCGATACCTGCTGCAAGGAAGTCAATTCCAAGATCAGCTACCATCTTACACTCTTCTGGATCAGCACACTCACCTTTTCCGATGACTCCGTCTTCTTCTCCACCGATGGAACCTACCTCAGCCTCGATAGACATTCCATGCTCATGAGCGATCTTTACAAGTTCTTTTGTCTTCTCAACGTTCTCGTCGATCGGATAATGAGATCCGTCAAACATGATGGATGAGAATCCTGCTTCTACACATTTCAGGCATCCTTCGTAGCTGCCGTGATCAAGATGAAGAGCAACCGGAACTGTAATTCCAAGTTCTTCCATCATTCCATTTACCATTCCCACAACAGTCTTATAACCTGTCATGTACTTTCCTGCACCCTCTGATACTCCAAGAATAACCGGAGAGTTAAGCTCCTGAGCTGTTGTCAGGATTGCCTTTGTCCACTCAAGGTTGTTGATGTTGAACTGGCCAACTGCGTAATGACCTGCTTTTGCTTTCTGAAGCATTTCTGTAGCTGATACTAACATATTCATTTCCTCCAATTCTTTCATTTCCCGACACTCTGTGAAAACTGCCGAAAATAATTTAATTTAGAATCTTCCTATATTATAGCTTATCCAATGGAAAAAGACAATCTTATGTTTTGCATAAAATATAAGTACTTTCCCGTCTTTTTTTGTACAAGAAAATAGTTTCCGCAGAAACAAAAAGATCTGCAGAATACTCTGCAGATCTTAAGTGACTCCGAGGGGAATCGAACCCCTGATTCCAGCGTGAGAGGCTAGCGTCTTGACCGCTTGACCACGGAGCCATATTTACTTGCCTGTACTTTCTTTCGTCACAAGCAAGTATGATTATATAGTACTTTTTTTTAAAATGCAAGTACTTTTTTCATTTTTTTTAATATTTTTAAAAATTTCTTCAATTCAGTTTATATTGGTATATTTTCTGAAATTTCTTCCTTTTCAGCTCGATACTATCCTCTGCTTTATTCTGTTCCTTTTTTCTCGGAGACATCCTCAATGACTTCCGGCTTTACCATGATCTCAAGTGCTTTCTGACAGTCTTTTACCACTACTTCTTCATGCACTCCGCCAAATTCACCATCCAACGTCCATGGAATTTCCTCTTCTGTCTCAAAATGAACCTCATTTGTCTTAAAAGAGTACATCCGCTTCGGGTTGATCTTTCTCAGTGCCAACGCCCCCAGGATCTCGTTCAGTTCCATTGGATTCCTTGGTGTCTTGAACAGTGTTACTTCAAATTTCCCATCATCAAAGACTACATTCTTTCCTGTAATTCCTTTAAATCCCCCCACCGATCGGGAGTTCGTCACCATTCCGTAAATAAATTCATCTTCTATCGTCTCTCCGTCATGAGTCACTTTGATCCGGTAAGAGGGAATATTAAAGATACGTTTCGTTCCTTCTAATATGTATGCCAGATGTCCCAGTACATTTTTCATGCTCTGCTTCGTCTCATAAGAAACATCCGTAAATAATCCAAATGCCGCAATATAGACAAAGTAATCCTGATTAAACACTCCCACATCACACGCAAACGGCACTCCATTCACAACTGTATCTGCCGCTTCCAGCATATTTTTGGAAATATGAAGACTGCTTGCAAAGTCATTCGTTGTTCCGGCCGGGATATATCCGATCGGTACTTTGTCCTCCCGCTTCATCATCCCCGTAACAACTTCATCCAGCGTTCCGTCTCCTCCGCTGCATGCTACGAGATCATACTGTTCCTCGTATTCTCCCATCTTTCTTACGGCATCATGATATTTCTGGGTAGGATAGACCGTCACCTCATATCCGCCCTTTACAAAAATATCCAGCACATCTGAGAGCTTCGGTTTCAGAAGCCCCATGCCTGAATTGGGATTATAAATAAATAACATCTTCTTCATACTCACAGACCTCCAAATTTAAGATAAAAGAAGGCTGCACTTTCCAGCACAACCCTCTTAACTTCTCTTCTATCAGGAATTTATCCTACCGTCGCAAAAAAAGATTTGATTCCCTCTGCTGCTTTTTCTTCATCTTCACCCTCTGTTACGACAGTGATCTCCTCACCACCGATCAGGTTCAGACTCATCATCCCCATAATACTTTTCGCATTGATATGCTTTTCTCCAACCTGAATATACACTGTACTTGCATACTGGCTTGCTTCCTGTACAAGAAGTGCGATTGGACGTCCATCAAATCCAGGGTCAGCTTTTACTACAACAGATTCTTTAATCATAATAATCCTCCTTGTTCTTGCCTCACTTTATCTGCCAACTCACTCAGTTTCCGCAGTCGATGGTTGATACCGGACTTTCCAACAGGGGGATTCAGAACAGCTCCCAGCTCTTTTAACGTCAGATCAGGATTCGCAAGGCGGGCAAGAGCGGCCTCCACAAGTCCTTCCGGCAGATTTTCAAAACCAATCGTTTCTTTCAGATATGTAATATCTTCAACCTGCTTGACTGCTGCTGATACAGTCTTATTAATATTGGCAGTTTCACAATTCACTTTTCTGTTTACTGTATTACGCATCTCTTTTAAAATCCTGACATTTTCAAGTTCCATCAGAGAAACGTGTGCTTCCATGATATTCAATATATCTACGATCTGCGACCCCTCTTTCAGATAAACTACATAAGACTTCTTCCTCAGAACCGTCTTTGCATCCATTGAAAAACTTCGCATCAGAGTACAGACCTGCTTTCCCATCTCTTCTGTAGAACAGACAATCTCAAAATGATAAGACTTGTTCGGATCACTCATGGAGCCTGATGCCTGAAATGCACCTCTCAAAAATGCTCTTTTACAACAGGTCTGCTGCACGATCAGCGGATCTACTGCATGAATACTCTCTCCATTATCCTCATATTCTTCTGTCATCTTCGTCGCCTGCAGGATCCTCAGTGCATCTTCATGCCTGCGGATCACAACTGCATAGGATACAGTCTGCTTGCTGATATTCCTTCTTACAGAGGCATCAGCCTTTATATTAAAGGTTTTTTGGATCAATGTAAAGACTTTTCTTGCCACAAGTAAATTTTCTGTATGGATTCTTATGCTGTACTGGTCAAAGCTGTTGATTGCAACCGTTCCGCACATACCAATAAATGCAGCCAGCTCGGCAATCCGGCAATGCCTTGCCGGACTGATATTTCCTGCCAGTTCTTCTTTTACTTTACCGGAAAACGACATTTTCCCCACCTTTTACTTTCTTTTCGTGATGCTATCTTTTCCAATGTCACGATGTTCGATACGCACCCCATAATTTTCTTCTTTATCCAGAATCTGGTAGAGTGCATTCGCCAGTGTAACTGATCTGTGCTTTCCTCCGGTACATCCGATTGCGATCACAAGCTGATTCTTCCCCTCCAGGATATAATTCGGAATCAGAAATTCCATCATGTCTTTCAGCTTGTCAAGAAAGATCCTTCCTTTGTCATTCTGCATCACATAATCCTGCACTTCCGCCTCATTCCCGGTCTTCTCCCGCAATGTATCAATATAATACGGATTCGGCAGAAAACGCACATCAAAGACAAGATCCGCATCCTGCGGAATCCCATATTTGAACCCAAACGACATAACCGTAATATAAAGATTGCAGAAACTCTGCCCATCCACAAAAATCTTTTCCAACTCGATCCGAAGCTCTCTGGTCAGCATTTTACTGGTATCTAAAATATAAGTCGCCTTCATTTTAAGGAAAAGAATCTTTTCTCTTTCTTTCGCAATTCCGGTATCCACTCTTCCCGATCCGCTTAAAGGATGCTGCCTCCTTGTCTCTTTATAACGCTTCACAAGTACTGCATCATTCGCATCAAGGAAAAGGATCTCATATCCGATCCGGTCACGATCCATTGCTTCCAGATTTTCCTTCAGTCCGGAAAGATCCTGTCCACTTCTCACATCCAGTCCCAAAGCTACTTTTTTCATCTCTGTATCTGTATTCTGCAACATCTGGACAAATCCCGGAAGAAGCGGGATCGGCAGATTGTCCACGCAAAAATATCCCATATCCTCAAGCATCTTCAGAGCCGTAGACTTTCCTGCTCCCGACATTCCCGTAACGATAACAAAACGCATCCTAAAACTCTCCTATCCTTTTCACTTCCGGCTCCAGCGTTACTCCGGAAGTCTCTTTCACTTTCTTTACAACTTCCTGCATCAGCTCGCAGACCTGGGCTGCTGTCGCATTTCCCCTGTTGATAACAAATCCGCAGTGCTTTTCAGAAACCTGTGCATCCCCAATACGAAATCCCCGCAGTCCCGCATCCTCGATCAGCTTTCCGGCAAAATAGCCTTTCGGACGCTTAAATGTACTGCCTGCACTTCCAAATTCCAGTGGCTGCTTTGTCACTCTCCGCTGCTTCAGATCATCCATCACCTCACGGATTGCTGCCTGATCGCCCTTTTTCAGTCTGAGTGTTGCCTCCACCACAACATAATCTTTCTTTTCTACCACACTGGTACGGTAAGCAAGTCCCAGTTCTTCCACCGGGATCGTCAGAAGTTCTCCCTCCTGCGTCAGGACAACTGCACTTTCCAACACCTGCTTCATTTCGCCTCCATAAGCACCTGCATTCATCCTTACCGCACCGCCCAGTGTACCGGGGATCCCTGCTGCAAATTCCAAACCGGTCAATGACGCATTATATGCTGCACTTGCCACTTTTGACAAAAGCACTCCCGCCTGAGCAGTCACCCTTTCGCCCTCTACCCGGACGTCATTCATCTTTTTAAAAATCTGAAGAACAACTCCCCGGAATCCACCGTCACCAACAAGAAGATTGCTTCCATTTCCTACAATATAATAAGGAACATTCTCTTTCCGGCATACTGCGAGTATCCCCCGGATCTCTTCCACTGACTGTGGTGTGACAAAATAATCTGCCGGTCCGCCCACACGGAAAGTCGTATGTCGGCACATCGGTTCGTCTCTCAAAATATTTTCTTCCTTCGTAATCGTACACAGACTGCTGTATAAATCCATATATTTTTACTCCATTTCTTTTCTGTTAAGTGCTGTAAACATCATACACCACGCCACATTTAAAGTAAAGCCACCCTTTTCATAAAATAGGCTGAGAAAAGCGACTCAAAGCAGAATCTGCATCATTTTGTAAAAGCAGCAGATCCAAAATAACAGTTCACACTCGCCGGACTGTGCCGCCACTTGCAAATCACCTGAAAAAAGTGTATACTAATTGAGTATATCTAAATTGACTTTTATCATACAAAAGGAGTGATTATTTCAAGTGGACGCGAGTGACACTTTCCAACTGATTATATTGATTATCCTGCTGATTCTTTCAGCATTTTTTTCATCTAACGAGACAGCACTGATGGCGGTGAATAAGATCCGTCTCCGTTCCCTTGCAGACGAGGGAAACAAGCGTGCTGCCATGGTTCTTGATATTACGGAGAATCATACCCAGAAGATGCTCAGTGCCATACTGATCGGCAACAATATCGTGAACATCTCTGCCTCTTCGCTTGCTACTTCACTTGCCTATCATTTTGGCGGTTATATGGTCAGTATCGCAACCGCTGTACTGACTGTTGCGATCCTCGTATTCGGAGAGATTACCCCGAAGAATTATGCAACGCTCAACGCAGAAAAGGTCACGCTACGTTATATTCCATTTTTCAAGTTTTTTATGACGGTCATGACACCTTTCATCTTCATCATTAATTTATTCTCCCGTGTGATCATGCTGATCATGCATGTTGATCCTGATGCCGTGAATAACGCAATGACTGAAGAAGAGCTTCGTACAATCGTAGATGTCAGCCACGAAGATGGCGTGATTGAATCCGATGAAAAGGAAATGATCTACAATGTATTTGATCTGGGAGATGCCAATGCCAAAGATATCATGGTTCCAAAAGTCCATGTCACCTTTGCCAGTGTAGACAATACTTATGAAGAACTGATCGATATTTTCCGTGAAGATAAGTTTACCCGTCTTCCGGTCTACGAGGAAACGCAGGACAACATCGTCGGTATCATTAATATGAAGGATCTGCTTCTTTATGATGCAAATACCGAGTTTCATATGAAAGATTTTCTTCGTGAGCCGCATTTCACTTACGAATATAAAAATATTTCTGAATTACTCGTTGAGATGAGGGATTCTACCTTTAATATTGCCATCGTGCTGGATGAATATGGCGAAATGGCAGGACTCATCACACTGGAGGATATTCTGGAAGAGATCGTTGGTGAGATCCACGACGAGTATGATGAAAAAGAAGATGAACTGGTTCAGCAGATTTCTGACCGAGAATATATCATTGAAGGTTCTATGAGCCTGGATGATGTGAACGATCATCTGAATACAAAGCTGGAGTCCGAAGATTATGATTCTCTCGGCGGATTTATCATCGAACATCTTGATCGTCTCCCGGCGACCGGAGATGAAGTGATGACGGAGGATGGCATCCGGCTCGTCGTTGAAAAACTGGATAAGAACCGCGTAGAAAGCGTTCATATTTATTTACCGGAATCCGATGTAACTGCTTCTGATACGCATACAGAGACTGCAGCCGTTTCTTCTGATGATTCTTCTGAGCAGAAAGTTTCTTCCGAACATGAAGTGTAAGCCTCTGATATAAAAATACGGCACCTGTAGTGGATTTATTTCCACCAGGTGCTGTATTTTATTACCAAAGTATGCAAGAGAAGCTGCCTGCGGCAGATTCTCTGAATTACGCGATGACTCGCAAAGCATCTTTCTTATAGTTCTGCCAGTTCTTTCAGTGCCTCTACTGCTGTCAGAATTTCCTTCTCTGTATTATAGTGGGAAAAGCTGAACCGTACCGCTCCCTGTTCCACTGTACCCAGTGCCTCATGCATGAGCGGTGCACAGTGAACTCCCGGTCTTGTTGAAATCCCATACTCTGTGAATAAGGCATCACTGAGTTCTGCCGAATCAACATCCTCAAAATTAAGCGTCACGATGGGACAGCGTTCTTTCCCGGAAAAATCGCCATATACGATCACCCCTGGAATTTTTCTGACTTTTTCATAAAATTCCCACATCAATGCCTGTTCTTTTTCGCGGATCGTATCAATCCCGGTTTCCGTCAGATAATCCAGTGCTGCGTGCAGACCTGCGATCCCATGTGCATTTAATGTCCCTGCCTCCAAGGCAGTGGGCATCTGCCGGGGATGCCTTTTACTATATGACTGTACTCCACTTCCGCCACTTTTCAACGGACGGATCTCAATCCCCTTTTTTACATAAAGTCCACCTGTTCCCTGCGGTCCAAGCAGTCCTTTATGACCGGTAAAGCAGAGAACATCGATCTGCATCTGCTTTACGTTGATTGGAAATACTCCCGCTGTCTGAGAAGCATCCACGATAAAGAGCAGTCCATGCATCTTTGCTATTTTTCCGATTTTCGTCAGATCCAGCAGATTCCCGGTCACATTTGAGCCATGCGTGCAGATGATCGCCCGGGTATTTTCACGGATCGCATTTTCCATCTCTTCATAAGAAATGCATCCCTTTTCATCACTCTTCAGAATTGTCAGTTCTGTTCCTTTTTCTTCCATTTCATACAGGGGACGCAGAACCGAGTTATGTTCCAGTGCCGTTGTGATAATATGATCGCCCGGATAAAAGAGTCCTTTGATGGCAAGATTCAGGCTTTCTGTTGAATTTGCAGTAAACGCGACCTGCTCCGCATGGTCTCCGCCAAAAAACTCTACCAGTTTTACTCTTGTATCATAGATGATCCGGGATGCATCCAAAGACGCATGATATGCCCCTCTTCCTGCATTTCCTATTGATTCCAGTGCTTTCACCACAGCCTGCACTACCTGTGGTGGTTTCCGCATCGTAGTTGCCGCATTATCCAAGTAAATCATTTCCGCATCTCCCTTCCTGTTGGATTTTATTTTAATATGTATTTCCCACAAAATCCATAGGTTTTTGAAAACTCTTTCCTTGTATTCGATCAGCTTTTTCTTCTGCCAGCACTTTTCCTTTCATTCTGTCAGTTCCTTTCCTCACCGGCTTTGACCTTTTCTGCCTGTTTTTCATATAATATATAGAAAAGATCCATCAACGGAGAAATAACTATGCCTTATTCTATTATGCTTGATGCAGGACATGGAGGTCGTGATCCGGGTGCTGTGTATAATGGCCGTCAGGAAAAAGACGATGCACTTGCCCTGACACTCGCCATCGGTGAACTGCTTCAGGAAAGAGGAATTGATATTCTTTATACCCGTACCACTGATATTTATGAATCCCCTTATCAGAAAGCCATGGAGGCAAATATCGCAGGGGTTGATTTTTTTATTTCCATTCACCGCAATTCTTATCCAACTGACAATACTGTTTCCGGTGTGGAATCTCTGATCTATGATAAATCCGGTATCAAATATAAAATGGCTCAAAATATCAACGATCAGCTTGAATCCGTCGGTTTTGTCAACTTAGGAGTCAAGGAACGTCCCGGACTGGTCGTTCTCCGCCGTACCCAGATGCCTGCAGTTCTTGTCGAGGTCGGATTCATTAATTCTGATGTTGATAATCAGATTTTTGATAATAATTTTAATGATATTGCTCTCGCCATCACCCAGGGGATTCTCGATACACTGGATCTTGGAGGCGAAATTGATAACGATGTGATACAGCCTTTTTATTCTGTTCAGACCGGAGCTTTCCGCAACCGGACTTATGCCAACCGCCTGCTGGGAGAACTTCGATCCCAGGATTTTCCTGCAGAACTTTTAGAAGGGAATGACCTGTACCGAGTGAATGTCGGTTCTTTTGAGACACTGGATGAAGCTGTTGCTATGGAACGCAGGCTGAAAAGAGCGGGGTATCAGACCGTGATCGTGATACTGTAAATTGAACCTTCCGAAAAAACCGAGCGTACTCTTGATTTTTATTAATGACAGTATTATAATATCGGCATAGAAACGCTACGGTCTTCAACCGCAAGAGGAATGGAGGATTTAATACAATGGAAAAAAAGAACATTGACTGGAGTAATTTAGGTTTCGCTTATGTACCAACAGACAAAAGATTTGTTGCAAATTTTAAAAATGGAAGCTGGGACGAGGGAGCCCTGACAGAAGATTCTAATATTGTGATGAGTGAGTGTGCAGGAGTTCTTCAGTATGCTCAGACAGTTTTCGAAGGAATGAAAGCTTATACAACAGAAGACGGACGTACTGTTATCTTTCGCCCGGACCTGAATGCATCCCGTTTCGCAGATTCTGCAAAGCGTCTTGAGATGCCTGCATTCCCGGAAGATAAATTCGTTGAAGCAGTTGTCGATACTGTAAAGGCCAATGCAGCCTATGTACCGCCTTACGGATCAGGTGCTTCACTTTATATCAGACCTTATATGTTCGGTATCAGCCCGGTTATCGGAGTAAAGCCTGCAGAAGAATATCAGTTCCGTGTATTTACTACACCGGTTGGTCCTTATTTCAAAGGCGGTGTTAAGCCTCTGACCATCTGCGTGTCTGATTTTGACCGTGCTGCTCCGCACGGAACAGGTCATATCAAAGCCGGACTGAACTATGCTATGAGCCTTCATGCCATCGTAACAGCCCATGCAAATGGATTTGATGAGAATATGTACCTTGATTCTGCTACGAGAACTAAAGTAGAGGAAACTGGCGGAGCTAACTTCCTGTTCGTCACAAAAGACGGTACAGTTGTTACACCTCACTCCTCAACAATTCTTCCTTCTATCACAAGACGTTCTCTGATGTATGTGGCAGAGCATTATCTTGGATTGAAAGTAGAAGAGAGAGATGTATACTTTGATGAGGTAAAAGATTTCGCAGAATGTGGACTTTGCGGAACTGCTGCCGTAATCTCTCCTGTAGGAAAAGTTGTAAACCACGGTGAAGAGATCTGCTTCCCAAGCGGAATGGAGAAAATGGGACCAGTTACCCAGAAACTTTATGATACTCTCAGAGGCATCCAGATGGGACAGATCGAAGCTCCTGAAGGATGGCTGAAAGTCGTAGATGTAGAGTAATCTCCCCATCTTATTACCTGTATAACCCAAAAGCGGATAACCTGTTCTCAACAGATCAGGTATCCGCTTTTTCAGTCTTTTCAGTCTTCTTTTCAATCTTCTATTCCGTCTTTCGGAACTCATCCCATGCTGCATTCAGAATCTCCGGCTTTGTCACAAGCTGCCATGCTCCCTCGGCCATACATTCAGCCGCATAGAACATACCTTTCTGCCCGATACTCATTCCCACCTGTGCAGTAGTTGCCCAGTGGTGAAGCGGTGTTCCTTTACACATGGCTGCCGCACTGAGCATGATCGTCGGAACAGTATGGCTCACATCTGACACGTCCGTTCCGATTGCCAGTGGAACTGGCTGATCCTCCAGCGGTTCAAGGCCGGCGAAATATTCCCCATGATTTTCAAATCCGGCTTCCTTTGATATTTCAGCCGCAAATGCAATCTCATCTTCCGTATAAACCGGTGTCGGGATCTTTTTCATTTCCTCATAAAAGGTTTCCGCAAGCACACGGTTCGTCTTCATCTCTTTATTGCAGGTGACACGCTCAATCTCCACTCGCGTCCCGGTCATCAGTGCTGCTCCCTTTGCACAGTTATCCACACGCTCCGACGCATCTTTCGTCTTTTTCCACAGACATGAGCGGATAAAATAATTCGTTGAGGCAAAAGGTGGAACAATATTTGCCGGACCATCTGTATTTGTATACGTATAATGCATTCTTACATCATCTGCCACATGTTCCCGCAGATAATTCACTCCCACATTCATCAGTTCAGCCGCATCCAAAGCACTTCTTCCTTTTTCAGGAAATCTTGCCGCATGTGCCGCTATCCCGTAAAACTTATAATTTTTAATATCCTGGGCCTGCCAGATATCATAACTGACACGGTTTCTGTCAAATGGATGCCATGTAACTGTAGCAGACAGCTCATCGAATACCCCCTGCTCATTCATACGGATCTTTCCGATGACGATTTCTTCCGCAGGGCAGCCATAGACACGAACCGTTCCTGAAATCTGTTCTCTTTCCATCCGTTCCTTCAGTGCCACTGCCGCACCGGCACACGCCGTACCTAAAAGATTATGTCCACAACCATGTCCCGGACCTTCTTTTGGACAATGCCGGCTCACCGGCTCCTGTGCAAGCCCCGGAAGTGCATCATACTCCGCAAGGAAACCAATGATCGGCTGCCCCGATCCCCACTCAGCTACAAAAGCGGTCCTGAAACCTGCCAGTTCCCACTTTACAGTAAATCCTTCCTGTTCCAGAAAATCAGCTAAAGCACGAGAAGACTGCTCCTCGTGCTTCGATAATTCCGGATGCTGAAAAATATAATCTGAAACTTCTGTCATCTTATCTTTAAGCTTATCTCTCATCATCCCGGTTATTCACATAATCCTTCCTGTTCAAAGATCTTAACCACACCATCAACATATTTTTCACAGATCTCATCCGATGCGGCTTCGACCATTACACGGATCACCGGTTCTGTACCACTCTCACGAACCAGAATCCGTCCGTCACTTCCAAGCTCTTCAGCAGTCTGCTCGATTGCCTTCTGTACTGCTTCATTATCCAAGGCAGTCCTTTTATCCTTTACACGTACATTTTTCAAAAGCTGTGGGAAAATCTTCACTTCATCTGCCAATGTTCCAAGACTCTGCTTCTTTTCAAGGATTGCTTCCATGACCATCAGAGAAGTCAGGATACCGTCACCGGTACGTGCATGCTTGCTGAAAATAATATGACCGGACTGCTCGCCACCGAGAACATATCCATTCTGAAGCATATTCTCATATACATACTTATCTCCAACCGCAGTCTGCTCATACTTCATGCCGATCTTATCACATGCTTTATAGAGTCCGAGATTGGACATGATCGTTGTAACAATCGTATGATCTGCCAGGCGTCCCTGCTCCATCAGATACTTTCCGCATACATACATAATACGGTCACCATCTACAACATTTCCATTTTCATCTACAGCGATACATCTGTCTGCATCTCCATCATAGGCAAATCCTACATCCAGCTTCTTCTCCTTTACAAATGCCTGAAGTACTTCGATGTGGGTCGATCCGCAGTTCGTATTGATATTCACACCATTTGGTTCATTATTAATAACATAAGTCTTCGCTCCAAGTGCATCAAAGACACTCTTTGCGATACTGGAAGAACTTCCATTCGCACAGTCAAGTCCTACCTTCATATCTTTAAAAGAGCGTGTAGCAAGGGCAATCAAGTGTCCGATATAACGGTTTCTTCCTGCTGCATAGTCAACAGTACGTCCAATATTTTCTTTTGTCGCCAGCGGTACTTCCCCAATTTTGCCATCAATATAAGCCTCAATTTTTTCTTCTACCTCTGCCTCCATCTTATGTCCGGCACTGTTGATCGCCTTGATACCATTATCATAATACGGGTTATGGCTGGCGGAAATCATAAGCCCACAATCAAAGTCTTCTGTTCTTACCACGTAAGACACACTCGGTGTTGTCGTAACATGAAGAAGATATGCATCTGCTCCTGAAGCCGTCAGTCCTGCTGCCAGTGCATACTCAAACATATAACTGCTTCTTCTCGTATCCTTGCCGATCACGATCCTTGCCTTATGCTCCTGCCCGAAATACCAGCCAAGATAACGTCCTACTTTAAAAGCATGCTCAACCGTCAGAACTACATTTGCCTCTCCACGAAAACCGTCTGTTCCAAAATACTTACCCATAATACATTTCCTTTCCTGCAATCTCTTTTAATATGTATATTCAGGTCTTTTTCTGTCGCGACCTGCGATTGCAATTCCCCCAGATCTTTTTCTGAAATACTTCAGATACACCTTAGATGTTTTCATTATATAACCATTACAAATCATTTACAAGTATTTCTTTTTTGTTACATAAAGTTCCGATATATACAAATTTTTTCTGTTATTCTGCTTAATTTGACACTCTTTACGAAATCCTCATTTTCATGTATACTTGAATCAGTTTTAAATGGAGGTTTTAATAAATGATCAAATTAATTGCAAGTGACCTTGACGGAACACTTCTTCAGGATGGTACCCAGGAGCTTACTCCCCGTGCAATCAGCCTGATTCATTCACTGACACAGAAAGGGATTTATTTCGTAGCCGCAAGTGGTCGCCAGTATACTAATGAGCGAATCGTATTTGATAAGATCAAAGATGAAATTTCTTATATTGGAGAGAACGGCTCAATCTGTATGCATCAGGGCAAACTTATTTTCCGCGGAACGATCAGAGATGACCTTGCTTACCGGATCATCCGGGAAGTGAAGAAATCTGATCATTTTGAAATCATTGTCTCCAGAGAAGATACCTGCCTGATTGAAGACCGGAATCCCGAATTTGTAGACCACATTGTCAATGTTATGCACAATAAAACAGAGATTGTCGAAGATCTCAGCCAGATCAATGGTCCGTTCCTCAAGATTGCTATCTGCAATATGATCGATGGACCTGATGTCCTGAATGCATACTTAAAGCATCTTCAGAGTATTTTTGGCTCTGAGATTAAGATCGTAACTTCCGGAACTATCTGGATTGATTTTATTGCACCGGGTACAAATAAGGGAGCTGCACTGAAGCATCTTCTGAAAGTTCTCGATATCACCCCGGAGGAATGTATTGCCTTTGGCGATCAGTATAATGATATTGAAATGCTGGAACTGGTCGGCACAGGTTATGCCATGGCTAATGCCGCTCCCGGAGTTGCAGATCACGCTGATGCGGTGACATCTTCCGTTGAGGATGTTCTTGAGAAGATCTTATTGGATGTAAATTTGTAGTTGTTGGAATGATACGCTTGTAAAGCAAAAGACTTCTTTATGGCGAAGCGGACGCGGAAAGCAGAGATATTCCCTCGCGGTGCAGACCCGCTTTACCTCAGCCCGTTGACCGTTTGTAACTCGAAAGTGGAAATCTTCGTGCAAAGGCACTCGATTTACTTTCTCTAACAAACGCTGCAAAGTGTCTTCGGAACGCTCCTGCTAATGCACCTGCTCAGGAACACCCTGCTTTCCGCTGGCAGTCGCAGTAAGAAGTTTTTTTCTGACTCCACAGCGTATTCACTCAACAATGCAAATTTAAAAAGAATAGAAAAAAGCCGGATGCGAGGAAAGTTTTCTGACTTGAAAAGCCTAATATCCGCCCTTGTTGTTGCGTGAGCAGTGCATTGACAGGGAGCGTTCCGAAGACACTTTGCCCAACTTGTTAAGGAACGTAAACAGGAGTGCCTCTGCACGAGTGTTTCCACATTCCTGTTACAAGTTGTCAACGGGCTGAGGTAAAGCGGGTTCTGCACTGCGATGCAACAACAAGTGTGGATATGGACGCTCTTCTGTCAGAAGCACTTCCTGCTGTCGCGATATTTTCCCCCAACAACTACAAATTTCTACTCTGTCGTAATCAAAAATCACCCATTTCCTAATCCTCTTCTTTTGCCCAGCCGTAAGCATATCTTACAGCTTTATTCCATCCACGAAGCATTTCACTCCGTTTCTCTTCTCCGATCATTGGTTCAAATGTCCTGTCGATTGCCCAGTTCTTTATTACTTCTTCCCTGCTGCTCCAGTAGCCTGTCGCAAGTCCTGCAAGATAAGCCGCTCCCATTGCTGTTGTCTCGACACATTTCGGTCGCTTGACCGGGGCATGAATAAGATCTGCCTGCGTCTGCATCAGGAAATCATTTGCACTCGCACCACCGTCTACTTTCAATGCTGCAAGTTCAATTCCCGAATCTGCTTTCATCGCCACAAGAACATCATTGACCTGATACGCCAGTGACTCCAGCGTTGCCCGAATAATATGATAACGGTTGACACCTCTTGTAAGGCCTACGATCGTTCCTCTCGCATATTGATCCCAGTAGGGTGCTCCCAGTCCCGTAAATGCCGGCACTACATAACATCCGTTGGTATCTTTTACTTTTTTTGCCATTATTTCTGAATCCGCAGCCGAATCGATCAGCTTCATCTCATCCCGCAGCCATTGAATTGCCGCTCCTGCCACAAAAATAGAGCCTTCTAACGCATAGGTAACTTTTTCATCCAGCCCCCACGCGATTGTCGTAACCAGTCCATTTTCAGAAAAAACCGGTCTTTCTCCGGTATTCATCAGTAAAAAGCAGCCCGTTCCATATGTATTTTTTGCCTCACCTGCCTGAAAGCACGTCTGACCGAACAATGCCGACTGCTGATCCCCCGCAGCACCTCCGATTGGGATTGCTCCTCCAAAATACGACGCATCTGCTTCTCCGTAAATACAACTCGACGGTTTCGGTTCCGGCAGCATACATAGCGGGATTCCCAACTCTTTCAATATCTCATCATCCCACTGAAGTGTATTGATATTAAATAACATCGTCCGGGATGCGTTGGAATAATCCGTAACATGAACTCTGCCCTTCGTCAACTTCCAGATCAGCCATGTCTCCACTGTTCCGAAAAGAAGCTCACCCTTTTCAGCCCGCTCTCTCGCTCCCGGTACATGATCCAGCAGCCACTTTACTTTTGTTCCCGAAAAGTAGGCATCAATAACCAGTCCGGTCTTTCGTCTGAACTCTTCTGTGAGACCTTTTTCCTTTAACTCATCACAATACCCTGAAGTCCTCCGGCACTGCCATACGATTGCAGGATGGATCGGCTCACCGGTTTCTTTATCCCACACGATCGTCGTCTCTCTCTGATTCGTGATTCCGATCGCTGCGATATCTTTTGCCGATGCCCCGATCATCGTCATTGCCTCTACTGCCACACCGAGCATCGTTGCCCAGATCTCATCCGCATCATGCTCGACCCATCCGGGCTTTGGAAAGTACTGCGTAAATTCTCGCTGTGCCACACTGCACATCTCACCCTTTTTATTAAAAAGGATACACCGGTTGCTCGTTGTTCCCGCATCCAGTGCCATGACATATCTTCCCATTCCCACTCCTCCTTCATTGCCAGTTTCTATTCTTAATCAGAATACGTTGGGACAAAATCCGCAACGATGATTTCTGTGGATTGCTCCGCACATACACCTCCACAATCCTGTCTTATTAAAATATATACCATCCCCTCTGCTTTCGCAATTCCTTCTTTTTCCATATTGTATCTGATTTAGTGCAGTTTTTTATATTTCCTTACATTTCCAACGATATTCGAATATGGTATACTCTTATCCTGTGGTTTTTTATCTGAGAATGAGAATCTAAAGAAGGGAATAAACAAATGAATCAATTAAAACCAATGTTACTTACATCTTTGAAAAATTATAATCGTTCCCAGTTCGTCAAAGACGTAACTGCGGGAATTATTGTTGCGATCATAGCACTTCCGCTTTCCATTGCACTTGCACTCGCCTCCGGTGTCGGACCGGAAGCCGGTATTTTTACCGCCATTGTTGCCGGATTTGTCATCTCAGCCCTTGGTGGAAGCAGTGTTCAGATTGCGGGACCAACAGCTGCTTTTGCAACCATTGTCGCAGGGATCGTTGCCAAAAATGGAATGGACGGACTGATCATTGCAACTATCCTTGCAGGAGTTTTTCTGATCCTGATGGGACTTTGCCACTTCGGAAGTCTGATCAAATTTATTCCATATACGATCACAACCGGATTTACATCCGGAATTGCAGTGACGATCGTGATCGGACAGTTAAAAGATTTCTTTGGTATTTCTTACCCCAACGGAGTAAAACCAATTGAGACTGTAGAAAAACTAAGGGCTTTCTTTGAAAACTTTTTCACATTCAGTCTTGATGCATTGATCGTTGGTGGAGTCAGCCTCGCCATTTTGATCCTCGCTCCTTATGTGCTGAAAAAAGTTCCCGGTTCACTCCCGGCAGTCATTGTTGGTATCCTGATGGTAAGATTTCTTCCATTAAAGGTTGCCACGATCGGTAATCTTTATACCATCAGCAACTCCCTGCCCACTCTTCATATTCCAACCATGAGCCTTTCTATGATCGGAGATGCACTTCCAAATGCATTTACCATCGCCGTACTTGCCGCAATCGAATCATTGCTCTCCTGTGTAGTTGCTGACGGCATGATTAATGGAAAGCACCGCTCCGATATGGAACTCGTCGCTCAGGGTGCGGGAAATATTGCCTCTGCTCTTTTCGGTGGAATCCCGGCTACCGGAGCGATCGCACGTACCGCAGCAAATATCAAAAACGGAGGACGTACCCCGATTGCCGGAATCGTCCACTCCATTACACTGGTCATCGTACTTGTTGTTCTGATGCCATTTGCAGGAATGATCCCAATGCCGACGATTGCAGCGATCCTCTTTGTTGTTGCTTACAATATGTGCCAGTGGCGTACTTTTGTTCATCTGATCCGTACCGCTCCAAAAAGTGACATCATTGTATTACTTACAACATTTATCCTCACGGTCGTATTTGATCTCGTTGTTGCGATCGAGATCGGCATGGTGCTTGCCTGCCTGCTTTTCATTAAACGGATGAGTGAAGAAACTCATGTAGACAGTTGGACTTATGTGGATGATGATACTCCGGATGTGGATGAACACCTCCGCCGTCTTCCCCTTCAGATCCGTGTCTATGAGATTACCGGTCCTTTGTTCTTCGGTGCTGCAGATGCCATTGAACATATCGTAGTGAAAGACTTTACAACCTGCCTCATTCTTCGTATGAGAAGCGTGCCTGCCCTTGACAGTACCGCACTGAATGCATTGCAGAATCTCACAAAGGTCTGCGAATCCAAAGGAATTACCCTCGTCTTCTCCCATGTAAATGAGCAGCCTATGAAAGTTATGGTAAAATCCGGCTTTGTTGATCTCGTTGGCAAAGAAAATTTCTGTCCGAATATTCGTGCTGCACTTGATCATGCCGAAAAAATTATTGCAACAGCAAAATAAAAATGAATTTTACTGATAATTGACTTACAGCAAAACAAAATATTCATTTCTGTGCTGAAATGATCAATAAATCCTCAGTTTTTTGCAAGAATCGACCATTACTTCTTGCAAAACTGAGGATTTCTGTTTATAATAAAATCATATGTAACTGTCAGGACGACAAAATCTGCCGCCACATCACAGATTTACAAATGGTATAACAACGAGAGGTGAGATTTGTATTATGGCTTTAGAAGAAACTTTGATTGCAAATAACAGCAGCTTAAAAAATGAAATGGATTATCTGGAACAGGTTCTGCTGAATACCCACAGAATTGATCCGAATCTCTATGAAGAATACGATGTAAAGCGTGGACTTCGTGATTCTAATGGTAAAGGTGTCCTGACCGGACTGACAGAAGTGTCCGATGTCTGTGGATTCGATGTCATCAACGGACGGAAGATTCCTGCAGAAGGCAGTCTTTATTATCAGGGAATCAATGTTAATGATCTTGTTCATGGTCTTGGAAGCAAGAAATTTGGATTTGAAGAAACTATTTTCCTTCTTTTATTTGGTCGTCTTCCAAAAGAAGAAGAATTAAAACGTTTCCTTGGAATTATGTTTGAACTGGAGGCATTAAGTGGACGTTTTGTCCGTGATGTTGTCATGAAAGCTTCCAATTCCAATATCATGAATGCCATGCAGCGTTGTATTCTGACATTGTATACTTACGATGACAATCCGGAAGACATTTCTGTGGAAAATGTACTTCGCCAGTCATTAGAGCTGATTGCTAAAATGCCACTGATCGCAGTTTATTCTTACCATGCATACAGACATTTCCGCAAAGATGAAACACTTCTCATCCGTAATCCTGAAAAAGGACGCTCACTTGCGGAAAATCTTCTCCTGATGCTCCGTCCAAATGGACAGTATACCGAGCTGGAGGCAAAAGTTCTCGATATCGCCCTTGTTCTTCATGCAGAGCATGGTGGTGGTAACAACTCAACTTTCACGACACACGTTGTTACCTCTTCCGGTACTGATACTTATTCCTCGACTGCTGCATCCATCGGTTCACTGAAAGGACCAAGACATGGTGGTGCAAACCTGAAAGCCCAGAAAATGTTTGACGATATTAAAGCTTCTGTAAAGGACTGGGATAATGAAGACGAAATCCGGCTTTATCTCCGCAAGATTCTGAATAAAGAGGCTTTCGACCATTCAGGACTGATCTATGGTATGGGACATGCAGTTTATACTTTATCCGATCCAAGAGAAAAGCTTCTGAAAAGTTTCGCTGAAAAACTTGCCAAAGAAAAAGGACTGGAAAATGAATTTGCTTTGTATGACCGTGTAGAGCGTCTTGCCAAAGAGGAGATCATGACTCACCGCAAAATGTTCAAGCCAGTCTGTGCCAATGTTGATTTTTACAGTGGATTTGTCTATACCATGCTTGGAATCCCGGAAGAACTGTTCACACCGCTCTTTGCGATCGCCCGTATTGCCGGTTGGAGTGCCCACCGACTGGAAGAACTGCTCAATGCCGGTAAGATCATCCGTCCGGCTTATAAATATGTCGGACATCATACTGAGTTTTATGCAAGGGATGAGAGAGAGTGATGTGAAAATAAAAATTTGTAGTTGTTGGAGTGAAAATATTGCGACAGCAGGAAGTGTTTCTGACAGAAGAGCGTCCATATCCACACTTGTTGTTGCATCGCAGTGCAGGACCCGCTTTACCTCAGCCCGTTGACAACTTGTAACAGGAACGTGGAAACACTCGTGCAGAGGCACTCCTGTTTACGTTCCTTAACAAGTTGGGCAAAGTGTCTTCGGAACGCTCCTTGTCAATGCACTGCTCACGCAACAGCAAGGGCGGATATTAGGCTTTTCAAGTCAGAAAACTTTCCTCGCATCAGGATATTTTCTCCCAACAAAGATGAAATTCCAATAAGAAAGATGTCGGGGGCAAAAGCCCCCGACTTTGATGCCTACGGATGGCTATCAACTAAGATAAACGCTCCATCAAATAGTAAATACAATATCTATTATCTGATATTTACGATCGAATATCTTAGTCAATAGCCATCCGGCTTTTTCTATCCTTTGGAAATTTGCATTGTTGAGTGAATACGCTGTGGAGTCGGTATAACTTCTTATTGAGATGGTCAGCGGAAAGCAGGGTGTTCCTGAGCAGGTGCATTAACAGGAGCGTTCCGAAGACACTTTGCAGCGTTTGTTAGAGAAAGTAAATCGAGCGCCATTGCACGAAGATTTCCACTTTCGAGTTACAAACGGTCAACGGGCTGAGGTAAAGCGGGTCTGCACCGCGAGGGAATATCTCTGCTTTCCGCGTCCGCTTCGCCATAAAGAAGTCTTTTGCTTTACAAGCGTATCATTCCAACAAATACAAATTTATCTCCCCAGCTCCCAAAAAGCCACTGCACTTGCCGCAGCGACATTTAATGAATCAACTCCATGAGTCATCGGTATTTTGACCGTATAATCGCACTCTGCGATTGTCTGCTCTGCAAGTCCGTCACCTTCTGTCCCAAGGATGATTGCCAGTTTTTTCTCTTCACGGAGTCTTTTATCATCAATACTCACAGAATCATCGCTCAGAGCAAGAGCCGCAGTCTGAAATCCCAGGCCATGTAATCTCCTGATTCCATTTTCAATCCAGTCTTCCTGCTTTTCTCCGATAAATGTCCACGGAATCTGAAACACCGTCCCCATACTGACACGGCTTGCTCTGCGATACAATGGATTGCTGCATCCGCCTGTCAGAAGTACTGCATCCATATTTAAAGCTGCGGCAGAACGAAAAATCGCTCCCACATTCGTCGGATTCATTACATTTTCAAGAACTGCAACCTTTTTTGCATTTTGACATACCTTTTCCACTTCTGGCAATCCCCTCCGTCGCATAGCACACAGCATTCCTCTTGTCAGCTTAAACCCTGTCAGTTGTGCCAGCACATCAAATTCTGCTGTATAAACCGGAATCTCATCGCATCGTGCAAGAACAGAGGCTGCCTCACCTTCAATCTGCTTTTTCTCTACCAATACCGCTACCGGAGTGTAGCCGGCATTCAAGGCTCTCTCAATCACCTTTGGACTTTCTGCAATAAACATTCCCTCCTCCGGGTGATCTTTATTTAACAACTGTGCCTCGGTCTTTCTCGCAAATATATCCAGCTCTGGTGCATGAAAATCCGTTATTTCTATCATCCGAATCACTTCTTTTCCCCTCCTGTTAATTCCAGTTTCTTCAGCTCTGTCTCTTCTGCCTTATATCCTGACTGCTTTCATCAGATCTGACTTTATCTCTTCTCTCTTATACCCTGACTGCTTTCATCAGATCTGACTTTATTTTTTCTACTCTATACCTGCCGCTGCATATCCCGGTGTACTTTTTTTCTCACGAAATAATAGCAGATTACCTGCATAATGATCGTAATGATCCAGGATGCAGGATAAGAAATAAATAAAATATCCAATGAATGATGTGCAGGAAAGATCCAGAAAATCCAGACAATTCTTGTCCCTACTGTTCCGATTACCGAAAGGATCATCGGAACGGCTGAGTGTCCCATTCCTCTCAATGCCCCCGGAAAAAGATCCATCAGTCCACACAGGAAATACGTTACCGTTGTATATAAAAGAATTTCCATTCCACACTGGATAACTTTTGCATCTTCCGTATAAATCTTCAACAGTTCCGGACCAAATCCATACGCACTGACGCCAAGAATCGATGTAATAACTACTGATAAAATAATACAGTCAATCAGAACTTTATCCATTCGTTTACTTTTTCCTGCACCATAATTCTGACTCGTAAAACTCATACATGTCTGTGTCACGGAATTTACAGTCACATATAAAAATCCGAAAATATTATTGGCTGCAGTATATCCTGCCATTGCGGTAGACCCAAAAGAGTTTACAGAAGACTGCAAAAGTACATTTGAAAAATTAATCACTGTACTCTGTATTCCCGCCGGAATACCAACCTGAAAGATCTGCTTCATATAGATTCCCCTGATCCGAAGCTTTGAAAATGATAGTTTGTAACTGCCTTCCGATCTACAAAGGCATCGTAAAACCAAAATACTTGAAATCATCTGGGAAACGATTGTTCCGATCGCAACTCCTGCCACACCCATGTCAAAAACAATTACCAGCAGCAGATTCAGACCGGCATTGATCACTCCTGCAGCAACCAGGAAGAACAGTGGACGCTTCGTATCTCCGACGGCCCTCAGAATGGCTGCACCATAATTGTAGAGCATAAAAAACGGCATTCCTAAAAAATAGATTCTCATATATAACGTTGACAGTCCGATCACATCATCCGGTGTATCCATCAATTCTAACGCAAATCTCGAAAAGATCACTCCCACAAATGCCATGACGATCCCGCTGATTAATGCCAGTGTAATTGCGGTATGTACCGTCTCTGACATCTCCTTTTCTCGCTTTGCCGCATAAAAACGTGCTGCCAGAACATTTGCTCCAAGAGAAATTCCAATAAAAAGATTGGTAAACATATTGATCAATGCTGTTGTTGATCCAACTGCCGCCAATGACTGACTTCCGCTGAACCTTCCAACCACAATAATATCTACCGCATTAAACATCAACTGAAGGATTCCTGAAAGCATCAATGGAAGTGAAAAAGAAATCAGCTTATCCATAATCGTCCCATTGCACATATCTATTTCATATTTACTTTTCTTTGTCTGAGATTCCATACTTCTGCATTTCTCCTTTAAAAAATCTGTAATCAGTATACTTCATTTTTCTATAAATTTCTATAAATGTAACTATCCGATTTTGCTGAATGTGCTTTCTGTGGTATGATAATACTATGATGCCAGGGTCAAAAGCCCCCGACTTTGATACCAGATAACAGCCTTTTAGGAGAAAAGAACAATGAAAAGAATACGCCCTGACTTTTATAATGAATTTCACTGCATCGCAGATTCCTGCACAATTACCTGCTGTCAGGAATGGAAAATTGCTGTGGATCCGGACACAAACCGGAAATGGAAAAAAGTTTCTGCCCCCGCTGATGTACCGGAACAAAAAAAGAATCTCAGTGCCTATACAGAAAAAAAAGACGGTCTCCGGGTCATTCAGCTTGACTCAGACCATCGCTGCCCCTTTCTTTCCGAGAACAGACTTTGCCGGCTTGTTACTGCTTACGGTGATAAAATCCTGTCCGAAACCTGTACTACGTTTCCAAGAGAAATTCACCGGTTTCCCTGTCATATCGAGGAAACGCTGATGCCGTGCTGTCCTGCGGTGATCGATCTGCTGGAGCAGGCTGATGCATCACAGTTTCCAGATGTTCCCACCGAATGTGACACTCCTTTATTTCAGATCCGCAGGAACATTCTCCGTCTTTTGTTGCCCGCATCCTCACCGGTCTGTTCTGTTGAGGATTACTCCATTGAGCCTTGTTCCGCTGAGATCTGTTCCACTGAGGATCTCCTGCTTAAGATTCATTATATTTTACAGGAACTATATCGTAACGATTCCTTGGATGAGACCCTGATCCGTGATTACTTTTCGGCTGATACACTCTCCCAGTTAAGTGATGCCATCCAATCTATCCATCTTCCGGCAGAAGATACTTTTTTTGAATGCAATGAACTGTTGCAGGATCTTGCAGTTAATTATCAGAGTGAGAAACTTTATTGTGATTTTTTAAATCCAATTACTTCTCTTTCAGAGTACATTTCAGAATCTGCAACAGATTTTATGCATCCGATTTCTTTTCCTTCTTTGGATACAGGAACGTCACTCTCTGAACTTTGGTCAGACTTTCAGATCAGATTTTCTGAAGTTCAGCCACTGATGCTGAAGTTTCTTGCCAATGAAATTTTTTCGGATCTTGTCACTCCTGACAGCCACCTGGAAGATCTTCTGATCCGAATCCAGTGGATCGCTCTTGAATATTCAGCGATCCGTCAAAGTCTTTTTCTACAATGGCTTCAGAATAACAGGAGTACACTTACATATGAAATGGTTCGCCGGACACTCGTTATCATCACAAGAATGACAGGCTACGAAGAAGAGGATATCCGCAAATATCTGACCAACGGTTTTGAAGCTCTCATTTGGGACTGGGGCTATTTCGCTCTCATTCTCGGACATTGATCTTTCTCAGTTCCTCTGATCGTCATTTGCAGCATCTCCTGCGAAATCATTTGGATTATCCAATATTTTGCAGGATTTCCTGCATACACTTTTTAATAGAACTTACAACCATTTCTTCCATTTTCTTTGACATAATAGAGAGCTTTATCTGCATCTTTAAAAATACTCTCTCCGGAATTTTCCCGATCCGAAAAAGCAACTCCGACACTCAGTGAAACTGCCGGGATATTTTCATTCTCCGTCCCTAGCTCCTCATTTACTGCTTTAATCTTCTCTTCGATCGTATATTTCAAATCGCTGGTCATCTCTACCATGATAATTGCAAATTCATCTCCACCGATCCGGCAGACATGATCGATACTTCGGAATGCTTTCTTTAAAAGACCGGTTACTTTCTTTAAAATCTCATCGCCGACTGCATGACCATACATATCATTCACAGTCTTAAATGTATCTACATCTATCAAAATTAAAGCGTATGGTGTATCTCCATTTTCATACATATGCAACAGTTTTTCAAAAGATCTTCTGTTCAATGCATCTGTCATTGCATCATGTTCTGCCTGACGGCGGATCAGTCTTTGAGTCTCTTCATTTTCTTTAAAAACTTTATTATAAGTTTCTGCCCATTTTTGAAGTTCTGCTGCTCCGATCACCGGAAATATTTCGCCTTCCATAATACTCTTATTATAATAGACAAGCGGTACTACAATCAATTTTCTTACGATTATACAGATTGACAGTAAAAGGATCACCAGTATCATGATCGCAATTTCCAACTTCAAATACATATCGGAAAAGATCGTATTCGCTCTCTGCTGACGGTTTTTTGTCTTTTCGAGCAACTGATCCAGACAGCCACTTACTTCTCTCATGATTGTCCCTCGTTTATTCCGATATTCATTATTGGAAACCAGTTTCTGTGCTTTTTCCAGTTTTTCTTTCTGTGATAACTGCTTTTCCTCTTCCGGCAAATCCAATTGCTCAAGCTCTGCCGGAATGTCTTTTTCTCCCATCACAGTTGCAACGAGTTTTAAAGAATGATATTCTGTCAACATCAATTCTTTTGAATCTTCCATCGCCTGTTGCAATGACTGAAAAGCTTCGGTTTTGTCAAAATACTTTTTAAGACTTTCCAGTGCCTGTTCTCTGCGTTTGGTCACATCAGCCTCTTCAAAATATTGATCCAGATAATTTCGTTCTCCCGTCATTGCATACAGCCTTACCTGTTCCGTTAGATAATCAGACCCATCCTGTAACTGTCTGGCCGCATTTTCACAAACGATGTACTGATCAGTCGCATCTTCAAACCTTTTAACTTCATTTTTCCCATAATGCAGAATTACAACAAATACTACTGTTAATATCAGTGCAATCCCAATACTCCACGCACTTATGCTTTGAATTTTTATTTTCCTTTTCATTTTCTTTCCTTCTCCCGCAGGCTGATCACCAACTCATACACCTCCGGCCGTCGCTCTTTCAAATGCTGGTCCAGATGATGACGACGTTCTCTGAACCGCTCTGCAAGTTCCGGGTGTTCCTTCGCAATCCGGTCATGCACTTCCCGTCTATGCTCTTCCAGTCTTGCGGCAAGCGTCTTTTCATCTTTTCCTGAAATGTTCACGATCTCTTTCAGGTGTTCTTCCAGATGTTCCAGCCATTCATCTTCATCCATCGCCTCCATGTGCGACCAGCTTCCATGCAGCAGATTTTCCACATCTCCGCTTTTCTTCAACTGTTCGATCTGACGCAGGATCTGCTTTTCAATCTCTGTTTCCGACTCAGACCCAAAGGCCCAGACGAATTCCTGTACCCGGTTATCGACCCGCTTTCTTGAGGCACTCCGTTCCTCATTGTCCACACCGCCTTCCAATGGATACGGGCGATTGATTCCCATATCTTTCAATGCGATATGGATCGTTCTCCTCACGCATCCTTCAGAGATCAGATATCCGAGTCCCAGCTTTCGCATCTGCTCATTTAAATCTGCTATATGCTCTGTAATATAAAAACGAATCCCCTGTTCTTTCAGTGCTTCATAGAGGATCGCCAGTCGGTCTGCCGCTGTGATATCAATACTTCCGATTCCACTGGCATCCAGGATCACTGCTTTCGTCCCCTTTTTCTTTTCCAGTTCTGCCTCAATATCCTGCTGCAGGATATTGACATTTGCAAAAAAGAGATTACTGCTGAACCGATAGACCAGAACTCCTTCCACTGCATGGATCTGACTTCCCTCCGCAAGATCACGGAAATGTCTGTGTCCCGGCTGGATTCCGACAAAACACCTTGCAGGCTTAGACGAACGGATCACCATTTCTGAAAAGGATAAAATAATTCCGATCAGCACTCCATTAATCGTTCCCAACAGCAGAACGCCTACAAAAGCACCCCAGAAGATCAGACATTCCGTCCGGCTGACTTTCCACAATTTTGCTGCCAGCTTAAATTCTGTTGCTCCAAGCAATGCCGAAATCACGATTGCTGTCAACACAGGAACCGGCAGATACCCGATAAATCCTGTTCCGCAGACCAGAAGGATCAGCATGGATGCTCCTGCTACAATACTCATCAACTGGGTCTTTCCCTGGTACTGCTCCCCCATTGCCGTTCTTGAAACCGACCCGTTAATAGGACAGCAGCCGGTCAGTGCCGCAACAAGATTTCCTGCTGCAAAAGCTAAAAGCTCCTGATCGTCATTGATACGGTATCCATTCTTCTGAGCAAAATTATTTTCAGCGAGCAGTGTTTCTGCCATGATCACGACCGCCACAGAAAGGCTCACTGTGATGACCTGGTTCAACGGAAGCAGTGCCAGATCCGGAATCTTCCACTGCGGCAGACCTGGTTTCACTGACTCCAATGTCCTGATTCCCCATTCTTCCATTGGCAGAACAACCGTAAGTACTGCCCCTGCTGCCATCAGAACTACCGCCATCGGAAATTTCGGAGCAACCTTTTTTACTGTCAGTAAAATAGCCAGCGAAATGAGTCCAAGCATTAGTGAAGGAAAATTGATCCGTCCGGCAGTCTCCTGGATATGCTCCAAAAGCTCCGGCAGTTCCCCTGTTCCGGCAGTCCCGCCCAGTAATTTGGGAACCTGCATCAGAATGATCGTCATACAGATTCCACTGATGAATCCGCCCATAACCGGTGCAGAAATGTAATTGACCAGTTTACCGGCATGCATCAGATAAAAGGCAAGCAGCCATACCGCCACAAAAAACGTCAGAACCGGCACGACCTCAAGTGCCTCTTTTGAACCACCCTCAATCCCCATTCCCAACAGGGCTGAGCCGATCAATGCCGCCGGTGCCGCATCTACCCCGAAGATAAACTGCGGAGACGTCGAAAATACTGCAAACAAAATAATCGGAAAGACCGAGCCATACAGTCCGTATACTGCCGGCAGTCCGGCAATCTGTGCATATCCCATCGAAATCGGGATTGACACTGCCATGATAATCATACCCGCAATGACATCCCTCATCAGATTTTTTCTGTTATATTTTCGCATTGTCGGTGCTAATGTAATCCTTTTAAACCTCATGTTCCGTTATTTCCTTCCTGAACGACTTCTGCTCCTGCATTCCGTCGCTTTTCCCTGAACTATTTCATATCTCCTGGTATGATGTAGTCATAGACCAATAAGGTCATCCACATCATATTCTCTAATCTATATCCTGGTTGGTAAGAGGATTCTCCTCCATAATCACTCCAACCATAGATACGTGTATAAGTTACATACATTTTTGTATGATTATTCACTCCTAGACTATGTCTGTTACATAAGGTATTATTTTCCATTGGATAGGGAAAAGGACGATTTTCTCCTAGGGAGCTGGCTTATGTCCAGTAATACCCGTAACTTAAGACTGTCATTCCATCAATGAAAATTTATGTTTTAGGCTGGTTGGGAGCAATTAAGCTATACCCGTATAACGCACCAGGTAGTGTATTCATTGTTTTTTATGGAACCCTATCGGAAGGAGCATATAATGCATAACAAAAACTATATTTCCGTCGGCATTGATGTCGGTTCAGCTTTTAGCTTTATGACAATTCTTGCGCCAGACGAAACAGTGATCTTGAAACCTTTCAAGATTACTCACAATAATAAGGATTCTTTGGAACGAGCTGTTTCTGAAATTAAAAAAGCAGAAGAGCTGTATTCCTTAGAAAGTCGCACCTTTCTAGAATCCACTGGGATTTATCATTTCCCGCTCTTCTGCTATCTTGTTGATTGTGGTTTTAACGCGTCCATAATCAATCCTATTATTACACATTCTACTAAGAATGGAAATATCAGAAAAGTAAAAAATGATAAAATCGATTCTAAAGGTATTGCCAAACTAGGATTATCAAAAGATATTCCTGTTTCCCAGTTCCCAGCAAAGCTGGTTCTTGAACTGCGTAGCCTTACCCGTAAGTATTACGATTTAACTGATGAGCGTTCTGCTCATATCAATAAACTTAAAGGAGACCTGCATACCGTGTTTCCTCAGTATCTTGACGTTTTCTGTGATGTTACCGGCAAGACCTCAACAATGATTCTTCGCCAGTACGGTACTCCAGACAAGATACTTCGTGGTCATAAGAAGACCATGATTGAAAAAATATCAAAAGCTTCACGAAAAGGTCTTGCCAAAGCTTCTGAAAGATATGAGAAACTCTGTGCTGCAGCTAATGCTGCAAAGACATTTGGATGTCAAATAGACAGTATCTACTTCAATATCTTTTTAACTTTGGACCTTGTTGAAAAGCTTGATTCTGCTTTGGATTCCATACTGAATCGTATTAGGCAGCTGATTACATTCAATAAAAACGAGAAGTTTATTCAGCAGATTAAACTTTTAAATACAATCCCAGGTGTTGGCTTTCTGACTGCTGTAACAATCATGTGCGAAATAGGTGATTTCTCAGCATTCCGTAATCCAAAACAACTTTTTGCTTACTTCGGATTAGATCCTGAAGTAAATGAATCTGGAAAATTCGTTGGCACTCAGTTACATATGAGCAAACGTGGCTCCAGAATCGCGCGCCGTGCTATCTTTGCAGTAGCACTCGCCTCCATTCGTACAAAACGTAATGGAGAGGGCATCAATCCATACCTCCGTAAGTATTACGAATTAAAGTCTGGACAAAAGCCTAAGATGGTTGCAATCGGTGCTGTAATGCATAAAGTCTGCAACATCGTATTTGCTGTTCTTCGTGATGAAAAGGCATTTGAGCTTCGGTCACCAGAAGAACACTGTAAGCAGTATCAAAGACCTGCTTTAGCAGCTGCATAAAGATGCAGCTATATAAAACCATAGGAGCTTCTTGACGAAAATCCAAGTGATTTACGTTTGTTAAAGTTACTCATTTTTAGGTTTCAAAACATAAAAGAAAAATATCTATTTTTTGTCTTTTAGGTATTGACTATAACTAGCTGGTCTTTTAGTTTATGTGAGCATCAAAAAATGCCTGTAATAAATTACAGGCATTCTGTAAAGAACAGACCAAAATACAACTACCAAAAACCTAATATTTAAAAATTCTTATTCAAAATTCTTGTAACCGGCTGGCATTATCCAAAATCTCTCTGGATTTTAGCCCCATCTGGCTTTGCGTCCCTGACTTTCGTCAAGTTTGCCCGTATAACTTTATTCGTTTATGAATTATACACGGCACATGATAATTTTGCAATATTACAGAATAAATAATTTCACATTCAAATTCACATTTCATTCAGTCATATTTTTCTTTATTAAGCAAAAATACAGGATTTGAAATTTTTTAAACGTCAAAATTCTTTTCTATATTTATATGCACACTTTTTTATGTTTTTGCGAATATCATAATAGAGTCCCACCACATATTCATAAAGAAGGAGATCAGAGACATGGCTAAAGGAGAAAATATTTATAAACGCAAAGATGGACGATGGGAAGGTCGTTATAAAAAGGGGTATGATAAAAATAAGAAAATTAAATACGGCTATTGTTACGGACATTCTTACCGGGAAACAAAAGAAAAGGTAACTCGAGCAAAAATTGAACTTATGCTAAATTCACCTCCGGTATCAAAGGATATATATAGGAAGCGTTTTTCTGAATATTGTGTACAGTGGATAAAGATTAATGAAAGCCGATTAAAAAAATCTACACTTGCGAAATACCATTTCATGCTGGAAAATCACATAAAACCGCAGTTGGGAGATTATAGTTTCACTGATTTAAATTCGGATATAATCGCTGATTTTTCAAAAGATCTATTATATCAGAAGAAGCTTTCCCCTAAGACAGTACGGGACATTTTGACATTTGTACATAAAATAATCAGCTATATTCAAGCTGAAACCAACAGCAACCTGTCTTCTATTACTATTTCTTATCCCAGGCTTGAACGAAAAGAATTAAGAGTTTTATCAGCGGAAGAGCAACAAAATTTAATACAATATTTAGTTCAGGATTTTGATATTTACAAATTTTCAGTTTTGATCGCACTATTTACCGGACTTCGGATTGGAGAAGTATGTGCTTTACAGTGGAAAGATATTTCTGTAGAATCAGGACTTCTGACTGTGAGACATACTGTTCAGCGTATTAAAAATCCAGATAGTGATTCTGCAAAAAAAACGCTCCTCCAGCTCGGAACGCCAAAAACTTTTTCTTCCGCAAGAACGCTGCCTGTTACAAATGGACTGCAAAAACTGTTCAAACTATTTCAACATGACGACCCTGAAGCCTTTATTCTAACAGGGAATCACCAATTCATAGATCCCCGAAATTTACAGCGTAAATTAAAAAAGTATACAAAAGATCTTGGTATACAGGATGTTCACTTTCACACGCTCCGCCATACCTTTGCAACACGTTGCATTGAATTTGGCTGTGACATAAAAATTTTAAGTGAAATGCTGGGACATTCCAATATTTCAACAACATTAAATCGCTATGTACATCCGAGCATGGATTTTAAACGGGAAAATATTCTTAAATTGGAACAAGCCGGATTTTTTCCACCGTCAATATAGCCGTCAAAGTCGGGGGCTTTTGCCCCCAACATCTTTTAATAATGAAAGTATAGAAAGCAATTTGTCGCAGAGTATCTAACTCTGCGACTGAATTTATAACAATTTTTCCCAATAACGGAGACCTGCTATTTACATATTACTTTTTCGTATTTTCTAAAATTTCTCTTATCCGTCGTGCCACGCTCTTCATCATGGTCCCGATACCTTGCTTTTCCAATCAGATAAGCATTTGAATTAGCCTGAGATAGATACTCCGGACTCTTCTGAATATAAAATAATTTCTCGTTCTGCCTTAGATCATATTCTAATGTCCTCAGTTTCTCTAAGAATTTCTCACATATTTTCGTATAATGCTCTTTGATATAGAGAAGATTCCGGTTCAGGCAAACTGCACTTTTTTCTGTCATCTTCCGTTCTTTTACATTTTTAATCCAGGCATATTCTTCAGGTTGTACTTTATCACCTTCAATGGATCTCTCTAATTCCTTAAGACAGTAAATATGACGCTCCCAACTGTCCGGGAACATAAAATAAGTTGAAAATTCATGATCCAGCATCGGTGCTAATCGCAGAATCTCTCCCGTTTCATCACAGATAAATGCCACATTTTCATAATGATAATTCTGATCACCCCCCACAACTTGGACACACCAATGACGGGCCGATCCGAACATCCAGAAATCGCTCTCCACACTCACTGCACTCATAAAAATCCGCATCTCGCAGTTCCATCCGGTACGTAATACATTTTTGTTCCTCCAAATCTATTTTCTTCCTAGTCGAGTTTTAAAATCCTGATATCCAAACGCAGTAACCTGTTCCAGCCTTCCTTGCATTCCCAAACTCCATATATCCGGAAGCGGCATCCCGTTAAATGTATTATTTTTACAAGTCGTATAAATTGCCATATCGCCGAAGATTACCATATCGCCAGCTTTTAGTTCCTTCGGAAAATAGTAATCTCCGATCACATCTCCCGCAAGGCAGGTCGGTCCTGCCAAACGGTATCGGTGCTGATATTGCCCGCCTTCATCCGGCTGTTTTGCTGCATTGTAAATTGGTGGCTGGTACGGCATTTCCAGTACATCCGGCATATGGCAGGCCGCACTTGCATCCAGAATTGCAATCTGTGTCTCTCCATTTTTCACAATATCAAGAACACGACTCACAAGATACCCTGCATTCAGAGCAACCGCCTCGCCCGGCTCCAGATATACCTGAACATCCCATTTCTTCTTTATGGACAGAAGTAGCTCCTCCAGCCGGGACCTCTCATAATCATGTCTGGTAATATGATGTCCACCGCCCAGATTCACCCATTTCATTCGTGGAAGGATATCCCCGAATTTGTCTTCCACTGCACGCATCGTCACTTCCAGTGCATCTGCATTCTGTTCGCACAGCGTATGGAAATGGATTCCATCCAGCAGTGAGATCAAATCTTCCGTCATTTCTTGATTCCACTGTTCGCGTGTTGTTCCCAGTCTGCTGCCCGGAGCACACGGATCATATATGTCATGTCCGTCCTGTGTAGAACATTCCGGGTTGACCCGAAGTCCGATGCTTTTCCCTTGTGCCTTTGCTCTTTCCCCTAATTTCTTTAACTGCCCCGGCGAATTGAACACAATATGGTCTGCATACTCAAGAAGCTCATCAAATTCATCTTCCCGGTAAGCTGCACAGAAGACATGGACTTCCTTTCCACCCATTTCTTCTTTTCCCAAACGAGCCTCGTACAATCCGCTCGCTTCTGTACCTGCAAGATATGGCTCTAAAAGAGGATAGAAATTGTAATTAGAAAATGCTTTCTGAGCCAGTAATACTTTGCACCCGGTCCGTTCTGCCACCGCCAAGAGACAGAAGCCATTGCACTCCAGCTGAGTTTCATCAATCACATAGCTTGGACTTGGCAGCCTGCGAAACAAGTCCTCCGGGCTGTATTCTTCTAATCCCGAAAAAACAATTTTATTCATATTCATTACTCCACAATAACCGGATCATAGCTTTCACTGCGTGGCAGTCCATACTGATCTAACGCAGCAAGGAACGGATCCGGATCAAATTCTTCTACTGTATGTACACCTGTCTTTGTCCATTTTCCGGTCAGAAGCATCAATGCACCACACATTGCCGGAACTCCGGTCGTATAGCTGATTGCCTGGCTCGCTACTTCCTTGTAGCACTCCTGGTGATCACATACATTATAGATATAATATGTTTTTTCTTTTCCGTCTTTCTTTCCTGTAAAAATACAACCGATATTTGTCTTTCCATGTGTACGTGGACCAAGGCTTGCCGGATCCGGTAACAGTGCCTTCAGGAATTTGATCGGAACAATCTGCTGTCCCTCGAATTCAATCGGAGTTGTAGAAAGCATCCCCACATTTTCCAGGCAATTCATATGTGTGAGGTAGCTCTGTCCAAATGTCATGAAGAAACGGATTCGTTTCACTTCCGGAATATTTTCCGCGAGAGATTCGATTTCTTCATGATGAAGCAGATACATATCTTTCTGTCCGACACAGTCAAAATCATACTCACGTTTTATGCTCATAGCCGGGATTTCAACCCAGTGTCCGTCTTCCCAGTAGCTTCCCGGTGCTGATACTTCACGCAGATTTACTTCCGGATTAAAGTTGGTAGCAAATGCGTATCCGTGATCTCCGCCGTTGCAATCCAGAATATCGATTGTATCGATCGTATCGAATTCATTTTTCTTTGCATGTGCACAGTATGCCTGTGTCACTCCCGGGTCAAATCCGCATCCAAGAAGAGCAGTCAGCCCAGCCTTCTCAAACTTCTCACGGTATGCCCACTGCCAGCTGTAATCAAAATAAGCAGAAAAGCCTTTCTCCTCGCAGCGTTTGTTGTAAATTTCACGCCACTCTGGATCCTCCGTGTCTTCCGGCTCATAGTTTGCAGTATCCATATAGTTCACTCCACAAGCCAGACATGCATCCATGATCGTCAGATCCTGATACGGAAGTGCGATGTTCATCACAAGATCCGGCTGATACTCCTTGATCAGTGCGATCACCTGATCCACATCGTCCGCATCTACCTGGGCTGTTGTAATCTTTGTTTCGGTTTTTCCTTCCAGGTCTGCCGCCAACTCATCACATTTTGATTTTGTTCTGCTCGCAATACACAGCTCGCTGAACACTTCGCTTACCTGGCAGCACTTTCTGATTGCCACAGAAGCTACTCCGCCGCATCCAATTACTAATACCTTACTCATTTTCGTTCTCCTCCTGTAAATTCACTCTGTATGTTCATTCTATCTATTCAAATTCTGCATGTTCACGCTACTTTGTCACAAATGGTCTGAACGATCATTTTTTCAGACTCAGAAGTAATTCCCGCAGTACCTTGCATGCTGTCGCAGTAGACACTCCGCTCTGATCTAACATCGGGGCAAGTTCATTAAGATCCGCTCCGACAATCTTTGTTTCGGATACAAGGCGGATCGCATGTAACAGCTGCATGAACGTGACTCCTCCGGCCTCCGGAGTTCCTGTTCCCGGAAATACAGACGGATCCAGACAGTCCAGATCGATTGTAAAATATACCGGGGTGTTGTTCTCTTTCAATTGCTGTACGACTTGTTCCAATCCTTCAAAATCAAACGGATGAAGATCGGTGTGTTCTTTTGCAAATGCAAATTCTTCCCGCTCTCCGCTTCGAATACAGAACTGGTGAATGCGTCCGTCTCCCAACATGTCATGGCATCTGCGGATGACACAGGCATGACTCAGTTTTGCACCGAGATAATCCTCTCTCAGATCGGTATGCGCGTCAAAATGGATGATGTGCATTTCCGGAAAACGCTTGTATACTGCACGTACATTTGCCAGCGTTACAAGATGTTCTCCGCCCAAAAGCAATGGCATTTTTCCCTCTTCCATAATCTGATCGGCATGCTGTTCGATGTCGGAAAGTGCATCCTCTGTATTGCCAAAGCACAGCTCCAGATCTCCGCTGTCAAATACAAAACAATCCGTCAAATCTTTATCCTGATACGGACTGTATGTTTCCAGCCCGAAGCTTTCATGGCGCATCGCTGATGACCCGAACCGGGCACCCGGGCGATAGCTTGTCGTGGAATCAAAAGGCGCACCAAACAGGACGATTTCCGCTTTCTCATACTCACAATCACACCCGATAAATGTTTCAATATTCTGTTTCATCTCTTATTCTACCTCCTCAAGCAGCCGTTCCAAAAACGCCGGAAGATAAAAGGCACCTTTATGCAGACGGGTCGTATAATAATTCGTTTTCAGATTCAACGCCTGCCATTTCTCCGCATCAAGATCATCCAGCGGATGATATTTTTTGCTTGCGAAACCAAAGAGCCAGTATCCTGCCGCATAGGTCGGGATGTGTGCCTGATACACTCTGCTGATTGGAAATGTACTGACGATCCGCTGGTGGCTGCGCTGCATCGCTTCTGCATCGTGCTGATAAAACGGGCTTCCCTGCTGATTGACCAGGATTCCGTCCTCATGTAGTGCATTGTAGCAGATTCCATAGAACTCTTTTGTAAAATAACTTTCCGAAGGACCGAACGGGTCTGTGGAATCCACAATGATCAGATCATATTCATCCGTGCGGCGCCGGATAAAGCGAAGTGCATTGTCAAAATAAATATGCACACGTTCATCATCCAGCCGGCTGGCATTTTCAGGCAGATACATCCTGCAAGCCTCTACAACCTGCTCATCCATTTCCACCAGATCAATATTTTCAATCGTACGGTAACGTGCCAACTCATGGACAACGCCGCCGTCTCCTGCTCCGATCACAAGTACATTCTTAATTCCGGGATGAACCGCCATCGGAACATGCGTGATCATTTCATCATAAATAAACTCATCCCGTTCCGTCAGCATGACATTTCCATCCAGTGACAGAACTTTACCGAATTCCGGTGTCTCGTAGATATCAATCTGCTGATACGGACTTTTGTGTGAATAGAGGTGTCTGTTCACCCGGATACTGTGTTTGACATCGGGAGCGTGAAATTCACTAAACCAAAGTTCCATGATCGTCCTCCTTTAAAATATTGATATATTCAATCTCCGGATCCTCCGGTCCTGTCATGGAGCATCCTTTTTCTTTTGCATACTTGATATATTCCAGAATATCCTCTGTAATTTTCTCTCCCGGTGCAAGGATCGGGATTCCAGGCGGATAACACATTACAAATTCGCTGCAGATACAACCTGCACTGCTGCCAATCGGAACACTGATTGTTTCCGCATAGAACGCTTCCTGCGGACTCATCACAACCTCGGGATCAATATACTCCTGATTCATCAGACCGCTGCTGTCTGTCTGATATCTTCTGCGTATTTCAGCCAGTGCACTCACCAGTCGTTCCAGTTCCTGTGGTCTGTCTCCGATGGAGAGATATGCAAGGATATTTCCGATATCCCCAAACTCAATCTGAATATCATACTCATCCCGAAGAAGATCATACACCTCAATGCCCGCAAGCCCGATATCCCGTGTATGGACACTAAGCTTTGTCGGGTCAAAATCAAACACGGAATCTCCATTGATCAGTTCCGATCCAAATGCATAATAGCCGCCTACCGCATTGATTTCTTCCCGTGCATACGCCGCCATGGAAGACACCTGACGGAACACTTTCCTTCCACGCAATGCAAGATTGCGGCGGCTGATATCCAGACTGGACATCAGAAGATAACTGCCGGAAGTCGTCTGCGTCAGATTGATGATTTTCCGCACATGACCTTCCTGAATATTCGGACCCACCAGTAATAAACTAGACTGTGTCAGACTTCCACCGCTCTTATGCATGGAAACCGATGCCATATCCGCTCCCGCTTCCATCGCTGACACCGGCATGTCCTCCCCAAAATAGAAATGGGTTCCGTGTGCCTCATCAGCCAGACAGTACATGCCCGCATCGTGAGCCATTTTTACAATTGCTTTCAGATCACTGCAGATTCCATAATATGTAGGGTTATTCACCAATACAGCAACTGCATCCGGGTGTTCTGCTATCGCTTTTGCCACCTGTTCTCTCTTCATCCCCAGGGAAATGCCCAGATGGTGGTTCACTTCCGGATTCACATACACCGGAATCGCACCGCAGAGTACAAGCGCATTGATCACACTGCGATGTACATTTCTCGGAAGAATGATCTTATCTCCTCTCTTACAGACCGAAAGCACCATCGTCTGCACGGAGCTTGTGGTACCTCCGACCATAAGAAATGCGTGTGCTGCACCAAAAGCATCTGCCGCCAGTTCTTCCGCCTCGCGGATGACAGAAATCGGATGGCACAGATTATCCAGCGGTTTCATACTGTTCACGTCAATGCTGATGCAACGCTCCCCTAAGAATTCTGTCAGCTCCGGATTTCCCCGGCCCCGTTTATGTCCAGGCACATCAAAAGGCACAACCCGCATCTGTCGGAATTTCTGCAGTGCCTCGTAGATCGGTGCCTTATTTTGATTCAATTCGTGTTCTTCTCTCATTTTACACCTCAAAAAAAAGCAAGCTGTAAACACACAGCTTGCTTTGAAATCTTCAATCGTTATCTCTTATACAGCATCAATACTTTTACTACGCTTAATTGACCGTTTCACAAGTCTGCACTATCATGCATTTCGGTTATGAAGTAACCAACTTATAAAATTTGAGCTTTTAACTCAATCAATGAGGGTATCCTATCTTATACCCATCGGCAGCGGACCCGGCTGTCCGTATGGCCTCGACTTCAAAAGAAGTGGTCCTGTATTCGCTAGATAACTCTTTGCGTCGTTTTAATTTTATCATTTTTTCGGATAATGTCAATGTGAAAATTTAACCTCTTATACCAAAATAATTTTTCATCTCTGTCTGAAATGAAGAATGTCTTGGAAATTTTCTTTTATATATGGCAAAAATTTCCTGTCGCATCCCCTTTTCACCCATTTGTTCCTTTATTTCGGCAATCATTGCAAGCCCGAAAAGCCTATCGAATTCGCAACCGCTTTAGCCGCCTTTGAGGGAACAGCATCTTCAAATAAGTATAAAAGAAACAGGCAAATTCCTTCCCCGACAAAACAATTGCTCCACCCCAAAGAACCGCTTGGATTTTTTGATACTGCTTTTACTGCTTTAAAATTTCCCGTATAAAAGTTCAACTCATTATATGTATAATTGTTAATGATGTTCTGATTCAGCTCAGAATTTCTTATAGAGGTAACCGGATTTCCTTTTATCCTTGAAGCCAGAGCCTTCTCCGCTCTTATACCATATTGCTCTGCCATTTCCCTTGTAGCAAACAATCTTAAAAGATTTCTTACCGTAGAATCAGAGCGAAAACTTTCCCAGCAAAAAAGCATTAGCTTTTCTGTATGATTAAGATATGACGAAGCACACGCTGCCTTTAATGCTATTTTACTGCGGATTGTCAGCTTAGAATCAATCTTTTCTATTGCATTCTCTCCAATTTTCTCTATTTGGGAATATCCATAATTTTTATCATACTCGTTCATGGCTTCCAGGTACAAAGATGGATGTACTTTATAGTTATCATTCGCCATTTTCACAAGCCCTTCTATTCCCTCACGATATAAAACAGCTTCTTTCAGCAATCTGCTCTCTGTATCGCCGCTTTTTGTCTTCAGCAATGAAATCCAGTCATTCCAGAATTGCTCGGTTTCCGTCAAATTTTCTCTTCCTGCATGGAACATATCCTCAATATGAAGATCATGAAATGCATAATGTGAAAAATACAAATATATATCTTCCGGCACTCTCATTTGATAATCCACATACAGGGTCAAAAGTGCCAACTGCTTCAAGTCTGCAGTCACTATTTCTTTTTCGACCAATACTTCCAAATCTGCAGGATCAACATATTCTTCCTCTGCAAACACTTCCATCTCCCAGATCCATTCATAGATCAAACTGGCTTCCTGATATTTCCTGTCATCTACACAGTCTTTTGCAAACCGGAGCATCGTATTAATTTTATCTCCAATCCCCTGTTCATCATAATATTCTGTAATTAGATCACTATCCCAATATCCACTGGAATAATCTTCATATTCATCTGCATTCAGATAGAGTTCTCCTTCATCAATCTGCTGTATCCAAATTTTGATCTGTGCCATTTTTTCGGATACAAACTCATCTGACATTCTTGCCTGGACCCCATCGTGAGAGTTCACTGACTGATCTGTCAAATATCCAGCCACAATCTGATTACATTTTCTGTTCTGGTTCTCATTTAAAAGCTCTGACATTTCCAATATCAGCTCGATCAAATTTTCCTTGTTTAATTTCTTCAGTTTCTCTCTCGTTATCATATGCTTACCGCCTACCACAGCATTTTTTATATTTTTTTCCACTGCCGCACGGACACGGATCGTTTGGATAAATTTTCGTTTCTTTTACAATCGGCTGCTGAACCGGCATACTGAAATCATCATACATATCATTGTAGTCATCTGCCATTTCCATTGATTTAAGAAATGATTGTTTCTGTGTTTCTATCCACTTCAGATCAGCTTCCCGGTTTAGATGCTGTGCAAGAGACTCCATTATCGTCAATACCGGTGTGAATGCAATTCTTGTTATCCGTTGCGAGGAATGAAATTTCTCTGTCACTCTTAATGACCCGAATGATATTGTATATTTGTACCGGCTTGCAGAGGAATCTCCTCTGTTGTATGCCAAACTGGCATTGAAGGAAAATGGTTTACAGGATTATGTGGATGCAATGAATTGGTTCAATTATTAGTTCAACTCTGCTTATATTAAGATAAACTTCTTTAACCTTATCGCAAATGATTATTGAAGTTTATCTTATTCCATTTTCTGCTAATAGTCTACCAATTTCATATAGCGCACCAATTTCAAATCTCTCTACCTTATATAATTTCTCATCATTAATTTTATTTCTAAAATATATACCATCAAAATACATATAATCATATGTTGGTACAAGATCATATGTCTGATTTGCTTGTATTGTTCCTTCTCCCTTCAAAATGCCTGACAAAGAGGAATGGTTTCCATTATAAACAATTGTTAAACCTATAGGAAAAATATATGTGGCCATATGATTGGTTTTGTCATATTCAAATGAATTACCTACATTTTGCCCTATATTTAATAATGCATCAACAAATCGTTGCTTATTCCACGCACATACCAATATGGCATCTTTTGATAAATCTATATTAATATTGCTCTCTCCTAATTCAAAACTCTTGCAATTGTTAAGTTTATTGCTATTAATTAAATACTCTCCTATATCTTTGTATATACTTTGAACATCTGTAACTTCTTCATCCTCATACAATTCACGTACTATATCATATAAGTGATAATTTGACATTGCTCTTATAAGTGAATAAACAGGATTTTTTCTCACATCCTTAATCTCATTGTTTTTGATGAGATTACGTGTTGTCTGCAACAAACTATTTAGTCTCTCTTTTTTCTTTCTATCCTCATTACAAAATAAAAACATCATTTTTCTCCTAAAGTTTCTTCTCCACCTTCTCCAATTCATCCAACAATGCTGGTTTTCTTGGATATCTCTGCTTCAATTCCTCAATTAACGACTTAGCAGTATCATTACCCTTCCATTTTATAAGCTGTGCAATATTCTTCGTTATCTTCTTATATTCTCGTCTATCCTTTGCCTGAGCACAACTCTCACTTATTTCCTTATAACACAACCCATATACCTGCTCCGGATATTCCTTTACCAAATATTTTCCATAATAAAACAAATCATACGGATTCTCCATTACATCATCAAGCAATCTCTTCTTTTCATTTTCAGAAATAAGAACACTGCGATAGCAAACAGTTCGCTTGCTATCCTTCAATTCATCCAGTAAGCTTCCGTAATTTTCATTACACACCCCGCACTCATTATAAATCTGTTTCAAAACACCCCAGAACTTCTCATTTCCCATCAATAGCAGCTTTTTTGCCTGTGCGATTTGCTTTTCCTTGTTGTTTGCTGTCTTATATATATCATATAACATATTATTCCAATCTTCCGGATCACTGCAATGATAATGCCATGTCTCTTCTGCGTTTGCTTTCTCTAAACAAAGTTTCTCTGCTTCATCATAATTCTTATCTTCCATAGCATCCTTGATAGCTATAATACGGAGTTCATTTATTGCAATATTCTGATATAGTTCCTTCTGTGTGTTCTTTTTGTCATATAAATGTCTATGTAAAAGGTATCTTACAATCAAATCTTCTTTTTTCGTATATTCCGGGTAATAATCCTCCCGTGAAATTTCCAAAAGGGTATCCAAAACCTTTTCAAGCTTCTTTGCACTCTTTTCATCGTATAGTGGCTCAGTTGTCAAGACAAAAATCTAAGATTTTTATAATGAACTGATATGGTTGATAAGTAACAAGGAACATGGGGAGGATAGTGGAACACTCCCCAGATCCATATATGCATTAAGCTGCATACGGCAAAAGCATTGCCGGGTAGTAACATTCAGCCGGTGTTTTGTAATCAAGGGCAGAATGGCATCTTTCAAAGTTATAGGTGTGGACATATCGTCCAATAGCAACTCTGGCATCCTTGATGTTGTTATACAGCGTCAGATAAGCTTCTTCATACTTGAAGCTGCGGAACCATCGCTCAATCATGATGTTGTCAGCCCAACGGCTTTTTCCATCCATACTCTGACGGATACCGTTTTCTTTTACAAATTCAATGTATTTCTGACTTGTGAACTGACAACCCTGATCAGAGTTCAAAATCTGTGGTTTTGACACAGCAAATGCTTTTTTTAGAGCATTGATAACCATTCTGGTATCAAGGGTATCATCGACTTCCCAGCCTACGATACAACGGCTGTACCAGTCGATTACAGCTGTCAGATACAGAAATCCGTGTCTGATTGGAATATATGTAATGTCAATAGACCACGCCTGATTTGGTGCATCTATGACGGCATTTCGAAGAAGATAAGGACATCCCTTTGCCTGTTGCATCCGCTTGGAAAGATTCATCTTAGGATAGATTGGGTAAATATCCATCTCATTCATATAGCGGCGTGCTTTACGACGCCCAACATGATAACCTCTGTTTTTGAGTTGTGCAGACATTTGCCTTGCACCCCAGGTTGGATTATCCGTATGAAGATGGTCGATAATCTCTTTACAAGCCAGTTCTTCGTCTGATACAGGTGAAGTCTTGTAATAGATGCTTGTACGGTTGATATCAAGCAGTTTTGCTCCTACAGATGCCGGGATTTCTTTAGTAGTCAAAAGGTTTTGGACTAAACTTACTCTCGTAGTCAGGTCCACAAATTTCTTCAGATTTTTTTTTGAGCCAGTCAACCTGCATGGTTAACTGACCAACCTTTTTCGCATACTCCGCCTTTTCCTTGCGTTCTTCAGCAAGCTTGTCTTTGAGGTTTTCCTGACGCTTGTCATCGAATACTGCAGAGGCATTGTTAAGGAATTCTTTCTTCCAATTGCGGAGCAGATTTGGTTGGATGTTATTCTCGGTTGCAAGGGTGTTGAGATCTTTCTCGCCCTTAAGCAGCTCGATTACCAGGTCTGATTTAAATTTGGCACTAAAGTTTCTTCTTTGTCTGGACATAATGATGAATCCTCACTTTCATACTGATTTTAGTATATCAGATTCATTAATATTTGTCCGAAAAAGTGTCTTAATTTATGAGACCATTATACTCAGTACCGTTACAGCCAAATCTCCCTCTTCTGTTCCAACAGCCATATCTTCTCGGTTCCCAATCTGGAAAATCACTTCATGGAACAGCTTTTCCTGTTTCCCCTGGCGAATCTTTTCATAATAATTTGTAATCTGCCGATCTTTTCTTTTCCCGACATTATACCGTTCTACAGCTTCATCAAACAGCTCTTTATAGACTTCTTTCAGATTCTCATTCCAGTAACAAATATTTAATTGCACTCTGTCTGGATCAACATTTTCTGCTATAAAATCTCGTCTGTTATGAGCCAGAGAACCAGTCCCAATCATACCGCTGATTGTTCGTTTCATCGTCATCTTTCTCACCTCACTTTCTAAAATCAGTGCCAGATATGGCACATAAATTTGTATATTTGCCAACAATGGCATAAAAAGAAATCTTCGCCGGATACGGCGGTTTTGTTACTTTTGTCAAAAGTAACGCAAAAGCACTTTCGACATCCGTTCCGTCCATCAAAAGTACCCTTGCGCCCTGCCGGGGGCTATTCCTCCCGTTGGTCGGTTCACTCCTGCGTTACTTGTATGGCTGACTTATCCCGGTATCCTCGCTCGGATATATTCCAGATCACCACAATATGGTGTCCCTACGAGATACCATTCTCTTGCAGGATTCATTTCCATCCTGGTCTGAACCCATTCATCATCAAGCAACACTTCCAGACATTCTCCACAGTGAAATCCCGTATCAATCCATAAATCTGATGATAATAATCCATATCTTTTGTTATAACTGTTGTATCCTAATCTTCCTTCTTTCATTGTGACATTCTCCCTTCCACTTATCGTTTTCCATAGGGATGCCCTGTTTCAGGGCCCCCTTTACAATTTTCCAACTCCAGACAAACTCTCAATATATTCATAACGTTCCGTCTGTGCCTTATCAGACCTCTCCTTATCTACTATCTACAGGTGCGTGACACGCTCCTGTAATAAGGCAATCAGAGAAAATCTTTACCTTCGAAAGTTTTCTGGTATTCCCCGCCTGTCCAAATATTCCTGCCGGGATTTTTCCCGTTCTTCCTCTGTTGATGCAGTTTTATATTTGCTGTATAATTCTCGGTTGACCATTGTATCCAACTTTCTTTCTAATCCCTGCCGAATTATTTCTTCGCTTTCATAGTTTTCCATCAAAAAATATTGCAAAAGTTGAAAGAACAACTCGTATGGGATCTGCACATTTCTGTTTTTCATCCTATCTCCTTTCAAGGTGGCAAGATGCCCTTTTCTTAAGATATGGTCACCTTGCCATCTTCCTTTTCTATTCGGGCAGCACCCAGTACCACTGATTTCCCCGTTTTACCGAATCTACTTCCAGTTCTGACTTCGCATTTCTCAGCGTTTTTCCTTTGATTCCACGCTTCGCAGCTTCTTCTAATATTTTCTTCTGTGACATACCACCATCTGCCAGTATCTCAAGAAGAAATTCTTTCGCTTTCCGGCTTTTCTGTCCCTTGCCATCTCCATTAAGCAACTCGTCTGCACTGATATCATATTCTCCAATCCACTCAAATCCATTATCCTTATCTAATTGAAAAGCAATAGATTTTCCTTCCGGTGCTAAAGAACTTTTCGTATGGCACACCACCCTCGTTTCTGGTTCTTCCTTGATTCTGCCAACAATCAGGACACTTCTTGCTGCTGCCTGAAAGTCAATTGATCCAAGTCCACGGTAGGAAGATTTTCCGTTACTGTTTTTGTTCATATGTCCGATTAAGATAATCGCACAGTGATATTTTTCTGCCAGCACTGCGATGCGCTTCATCAGCGGACGAATCTCATTTGCACGGTGCATATCAACTTCTGCTCCCAAGAATCCCTGAATTGGATCAAGTACAACCATTCTTGCTTTTGTCTGTATAATTGCCTCCTCCAGCCGGATATCTGCCATTGTCAATGGCTGGTCTGCATCATCAATGACCAGCACCTTGGAGCAGTCTGCACCTGCAGCAAGCAATCTGGGTTTTATGGTATCTCCCAAACCATCCTCTGCTGTCTGGTAAATCACATTTACAGGTACTTCTGCATTTTCTTTATCATCAGTTAATAAAACTGTCGGAAGAATTGCTTCTCCTCTGGTCAGTTTTGCAATGATCTGAAGTACCATTGTAGTCTTTCCTTCTCCCGGATCTCCTTGGATAATCGTTACTTTCCCATATGGGATAAATGGATAGAGCAGCCATTCAATCTGTTCAACTTCTACCTTATCCATGTTGATAAGCTTCAATTCCGGCTCCATTCTTTTCTGTACTGTTTTCTTTACTTCTGTTACTTTGTTTTCCATCAGTTCCTCCATATTTTCCCGTTGAAAGAAAGAATGGATTTTGATAGAATACCCATAGAAACATTTTGGAAGAGTATTCTACCAAATCCTTGCCTTTAAGTGTTTGCCGACACTTAAAGGCATTTTTATTCATCTTTCATTCCATCCATCGTTACTGTAATCAACTGAATTACTTCCAGTAAATCTTCTGACACATTTTCTCCTTTTTTCAGCCGTCTCAGTTCATTCAGTACCTTTGCAAGTTCATTTTTCAATGCCTTGTACACTCTCGGATTCCCGGTTACTACAACCTCTTTTTCCTGTAATCTTCGGATAATATACTCTTGTTTCGTCAATCCGGATAAGCGGACTGCTGTTTCCAGAAGTTCATCTTCCTCTGGTGACATTCGGAACGCTACAACTTTATTTCTCCAACGTCCCTGTTGATCCAGGCATTTAGCTGACATTTGCAAGTCCTCCTCCCATTTCATTCGGTTCTTCCTTCATATTTTCCGCATCTAATTGCTCTGCCATATCCAACTGTACCGATGGAAACAGGTGTGCATAACGGTAAGTGATCTTTTCTGCTGAATGACCAACTCTTTTTCCAATTGCCAGAGCTGTATATCCCATATTGATCAGTAAAGATACATGGCTGTGCCTAAGATCATGAACACGGATTTTCTTGACACCGCATGCTTTGCATCCCCTTTCCATCTCATGGTTCAGGTAATATTTTGTCACAGGAAAAATACGGTCATCAGGTTTTAAACTGTAATATAATTTCAGGCAATCCTGCATTTCATCACATAGAAACTGTGGCATCACAACTGTCCTGATACTGTTTTTCGTTTTCGGTGTCGTGATTACATCTTTTCCCTGTAACCGCTGATAGGACTTATTGATTCGCAGCGTTTTCTTTTTAAAATTAAAATCCGCCGGAGTTAAAGCCAGAAGTTCTCCTGACCGTATTCCGCACCAGTAGAGTAGCTGAAACGCATAGTATGAAAGAGGCTTATCCATCATTTCTTCTGCAAAAAGTTTATATTCTTCTTTTGTCCAGAACAGCATTTCCTTTCCTTCCTCTGTTCCTAATGCTCCGGCTTTTCTCGCTGGATTGGTACTGAGATCATAATATTTCACTGCATGATTAAAAATGGTACTTAACTGTCCATGTATCGTTTTCAGATACGTTGGAGACAAAAGTTTTCCTGTCTTTGTTTTCAGTTTTCTCATCTGGTTATGCCAGTCCATCACATCTTTTGCTGTGATTTCCGACACTTTACGCTGTCCCAGATAAGGCAGAATCTTTTTCTGGATAATATTTTCTTTGGTAAGCCAGGTACTCTGTTTCAGAGACGGTCTTACATCCTCTTCATACAAAGCACAGAAACTTTCCATTGTCATATCCAGACTTGCTTTTTTCTGCAGCTTAAACTGTAATTCCCAGTCCGCTGCCTCTTTTCTTGTAGCAAATCCTCTTTTACATTTTTGCTTTCTTGCACCTGTCCAGTCCTGATAGCGGATCATTACATACCAGGTGCCATTGTTGTTCTTGTAAATTGCCATTCCTAATTCCTCCCATCATTTGATCTGGTTCCGTAGAACTGTTCGTAAAAATATTTGCGGTCAACTTTTCCAGCGATTGTCTGACAGCCCATTGCCTGTAATTCTCTGTTGAGTCGCTTCATCAGCTTATAAGCGTAGGATTCTGAGACTTCGAGGACTTCCATGACCTCTTTTACATTCATAAACATTTTACTCATTGTAAATCCCTCCTTTGTTTGTTACTATACATTTCTGTATAGTTTGTATGATACTATACTTTTTTGTATTGGTCAAGTGCTTTCAGTGTTAAATTCTATACTTTTTTGTATGGTTTTTCTTGTCTGTACTATACAGATATGCTATACTCAACCTATCAAGAAAAAGACAGGAGATGTAAAACTATGGCAATAGGAGAAAGAATCCACCATTTCCGACTTCTGCGTGGATTCACGCAGAAATATTTAGGGCAACAGCTCGGATTCAGCGAATCACAGGCTGATGTCCGTATTGCACAGTATGAAAAAGGTGCCCGCAGTCCAAAAGAAAACTATCTGAATGCACTGGCTGATATTTTTGAAATCTCTCCGCATGCACTGGCTGTCCCAGATATCGACAGCTATGTAGGGCTTATGCATACCTTATTTACATTAGAAGACCTTTACGGACTTCATATTGGTGAGATTGACGGAGAACTCTGCCTCCGGCTGGACAAATCCAAGGGAACCACCTACCTTTCTATGTTTGATATGTTCCATGCATGGCAGGAACAAGCTGAAAAGCTGAAATCCGGAGAAATCACTCAGGAAGAATATGATCAATGGCGGTATAATTATCCGAAAAACGACAAATAAAAAACCAACGAAAAAGGCCTTACCAAATTGATTTCACTCAATTCAGTAAGACCTTTTTGTTGGTTTCACACATATTACCTGATAACCACAAGATTCCGGATAAACAATGCCAAAATCTCTCGTGTTATCATTTTGTTATCAAATAGAACTTTATCTGCTCTAAAATGCCCTTTTTATAAGGGATTTCAGAAAATTTTTATTACTCAAACTCCAGACAGACAGTACGGAGTATAAAGCAAAATCGTTGATTTTAAGCCATTTTTAGGCAATATAAGTAACTATAAAACCATATAAAAATATTAAAAAATGCAATTTTAATGCAATGAGGTGCAATTAAAATTATCTGATTTGTACCTAATCCCAAATCTCAATATCGACTATTTAGTTAAAGGCGTTCAATAAATGAGCGTCTTTTTTCATACCCAAAATCGAAAGGAGAAAGAGAAAATATGAATAAGCTAGTAAAGCGATTGCTGACAGGAACGCTTGTTTTTGCAACTATCCTCACGGCATTACCAGTGACGGCGGTTCATGCTTCCGGCAATCAATACTGGACAGAATCAGCAGAACGTGTCGGCTACATTGAACAAATTATGAATGACGGTTCTATCAAATCCACGTTCCATGAGGGACACATGAAAGTTGAGGGCGAAACTGCCTACTGCGTGGACATCAATACCAATTTCAAGAATGGATATAAAACAAGGTCTGACGCAAGTACACGCATGAGTAGTGATCAGATTGCGGACGTTGCTCTTTCCTTAGAGTACGTCAAGCAATATACCGCTACTCATACAGGGCTGAATAACAACCAGAAGTATTTGCTGGAACAGTGTGTTGTCTGGCAGAGATTGAGCGAACAGCTTGGCTGGCAATGCGATAATGTCAGAGCTTCCTATAATGAAATCTCACAGGCAGTTCAGAATGAAGTTTACGCTGGTGCGAAAGCATTTGTGAAAGCAAATAAAGGACGCTATGAATGTGGTGGTTATATCTACACTGGCGAGGGACAGGACATTGGACAGTTCTGGGCAAAGTTAAATGTAGGAAATGCAAAGGTCAAAAAGACTTCTTCCAATCCCACGGTCACAGATGACAACGCCAACTATTCCTTTGAGGGTGCGACATTTGGTGTCTATTCTGATAAGAGCTGTAACAGCCAGCTTGCCACACTTACTGCCGATGGAAACGGCGATACCAAAGAAGTTGAGGTAAAAGCAGGAACAATTTACATCAAAGAGCTTTCTGCTCCAAAGGGTTATAAGCTGGATTCTACTATAACCGTTATTAATTAACTGGACTTTTGAATTGGCAACGTATCAACCACCACCTCTTCACTTGAATTAATTTCTTCAAGCTTATACTTCCAGTGATATACGACAGGTTGTTCGTTTACTTCATCGAAGTATCTATAGATACGCTGCACAAGTTCATCCTTAGTTTTTACACGTATGCCTTTTAGCATCTGACGTGTGAGTTTACTAAAGAATCCCTCAACAAGATTCAACCATGAACCATGCTTGGGAGTAAACACAAATTCAAATCTTCCCGGCTTTGTCGCAAGGTATTTTCGGGTTTCCTCTGAAGAATGAACTTTCAGATTATCCAATACCAGACGAATCCGGTCAGTCTCCGGATATTTTGAATCAAGTATTTTTAGAAACTCAATATATTCCTTGCTGCTGTGTTTATCTTTTACAAGCGGAATTGCCTCCCCTGTTTGTAAGTCGATTCCAGCAAGCAGTGAAATAGTTCCAAGACGTTTATATTCATAATCACGGCTGACCGTCTTGTGATTTTCATCCGGCAAGAGGTCTTCTGTGGTATTGGCAATTGCCTGAATTCCGGGTTTTTCATCATAGGAAAGTACATGTACAACCTGTTCATCCTCCTTAAACGGAATGAGCTGTCCCTTCTCGTCAAACTGTAAAGACAATTGTTTATATACAAGAAGAACATTATGCATTTTCTGGTCAAAATCAGGGTCACGATTTTCGCAGTAATAAGTTATTTTGTTAGGCTTAATATCCGCTTCTTCCAGTATTGTGCGGACCTTTGACTGACTGATTGTTGACAACCTTGTATGACCTGCTTCTTCGGCAAATTTATTAATATGTTTTGTAAGAAGAGCACGCGTCCATACTTCTGCTGAATATCCAAGATTGACAGGCTTCTGACAGGCGATATTTATTATCCAGGCTTTTTCATCATCGGTTATTTCAGCATTCCTGCCACGACCGGGTGCATCAAACAGAGCATTTTCCACACCACCCTCAAGGTATTTATTGATACAGAGCATGACGCTTTTGCGATTCATTCCTACTTTGTCTGCAATATGGTCAACTGAAATACCTTCTGCTTTGAGTAGTAAAATTCTTGCCCGAATTACTGTCTGGGCTTGAATTGTTCTTGCACGCATCTGAGTTTCAAGATATAAACGTTCGTCCTCGCTAAGATTAATAGTGGATGCTTTTCTTCCCATAGTTTAATGCTCCTTTTGATTTGATGAGAACAGTATACTACAGAAAAGAAATATAGTCCATTTATTTAAAAACTTTTGTACTACTGTCCATGCCTTAAATGTGGAAGTTGGAAAAACAGCGACATTAACTGTTGCTGACACTCCAAAGGTCACAGAAACTTTGATTGATTTATTCAAAATTGACATGGAAACAGGAAAATCTACTCCACAGGGAACTGCTTCTTTAGAGGGTGCAGAGTTCACATGGAGCTATTATGACGGACACTACAATGCAGATAATCTACCTGCAAAAGCTACCCGTACATGGACAACCAAAACCGTTGCCGAAAAAGACAGTGACGGAACTATCCATTATGTATCCAGACTTGCCGACAGCTACAAAGTATCCGGCGACAGCTTCTATACACAGGACGGTAAAAATGTACTGCCACTTGGTACACTCACTGTCACAGAAACAAAAGCACCAAACGGCTACTTATTAGATGGTGCATATATGCAGGCTGGCGGAAGTTCCGAACAGATTAAGGGGACATACCTTACACAGATTTCCGAAGATGGCGAACTTGCCGTACTTTCTGGAAGCAACCAGTATTCCGTATCCGATAAGGTTATCCGTGGCGGTGTGAAAATCCAGAAACGTGACCTTGAAACAAAGGATACCAAAGCACAGGGAAGTGCGACCTTACAGTACACAGAATTTAATATCATTTCCTTAAATGACAGTCCTGTACTGGTTGAGGGAAAATTATACAGCAAGAATGAAACGGTAAAGAAGATTCAGACAGGCATTGACGGAATTGCTTCTACTTCTGCTGACCTGCTCCCTTACGGAAATTACAGATTAGAAGAAAGCAAAGCACCAGAGGGCTACTTGACAGACGGTGCAAAAACAATCGACTTTTCTATCACGGAAGATGGAAAAATCGTGGACTTGACCGACAAATCTCACTCTGTCTACAACCAGATTAAACGTGGCGATATTGAGGGTGTAAAAATCGGTGCAGGTACACACAAACGTCTTGCAGGTGTTCCATTCAGAATTACAAGCAAGACAACGGGAGAATCCCATATTGTAGTTACTGACAACAACGGTCAGTTCTCCACTGCTTCAAGCTGGGCTTCCCACAAAGTCAATACCAATGCTGGAAAATCCAGTGAGGACGGTGTATGGTTTGGGACATCTGAACCAGACGACAGCAAAGGTGCATTACTCTATGATACCTATGTGATTGAGGAATTAAAGTGTGATTCCAACGCCGGATTTAAGCTGATTCCAGCCTTTGAGGTGGTCGTATCCAGAAATAAAGTGACCGTAGATTTAGGGACACTTACTGATGAATACGAAAAAGAAATCACAATCCATACCACAGCGACCGACAAGAAAACAGGCGAAAAAATGATTGTTGCCGGAAAAGCCATCAAGATCGTGGACAAAGTCACACTTAATGGCTTGGAAACAGGCAGAAAATATAAACTTTCCGGCTGGCAGATGTTAAAGGAAGAAAACGCCGAACTTCTGATTGATGGAAAACGTGTAGACAGTGATTACACATTCACTGCCGACAGTGAAAAAATGACGGTTGAGATTACTTACAGTTTTGATGGTTCAGCTCTTGGTGGTCAGAACCTTGTTACCTTTGAGGAATTGTACGATATGAGCAATCCAAAAGAGCCTGTCAAGGTTGCCGAACATAAGGACATCAACGATGATGGACAGACGGTTCTTATCACGGAACGTATCATCAAAATCCATACGACCGCTACGGACAAGAACGGCAAGAAAGAAATTGAAGCCGGAAAAGATGTAACGATTGTGGATAAAGTCACATTAGATGGTCTGGAAGTTGGAACAAAATACAAACTTTCCGGTTGGCAGATGTTAAAAGAGGAAAATGCAGAACTTCTGATTGATGGAAAGAAAGTATCCAATGAGTATGAGTTCACAGCCGACAATGAAAAAATGGCGGTTGAGATTGCCTTTACCTTTGATGGTTCTTCTCTTGGTGGTAAAAACCTTGTTACCTTTGAGGAGTTATACGATATGACCAATCCAGACGAACCAAAGAAAGTGACGGAACATAAGGACATTACAGACGATGGACAGACTGTGACAATCAAGGAAGTGCCGGAAATCCCAGACACACCAAAGGATACCGACACGCCGGATACACCATCTACGGTTACTAAGACAAGTGACAGCCCAAAAACAGGCGACAATACCAATATCTATGCTTATCTTGCCATGCTTGGTCTTTCCTGCGTAGGGCTTGGCGGTATGCTTTATTTCAAACGCCGTAGAAAGAAATCATAAGGCGGTAATGTAGCGGTTGGTAGAGCGTTCAAGGTCGCCACCCTTTTTGCAACTTCACGCTCCCGTGAAGCACTTGGTTTACGGGAGCGTGAAGTCCACTAGGGGCGTGGGGAGTGTAGCTCCCCACAAAGTACAGCAGGAAAGAAAATAAAACAGAAAGAAAAGAGGTCAATCATTTATGGAATTAAGATTTGTCGTACCAAACATGGAAAAGACATTCGGAAACTTGGAGTTTGCCGGAGAAAATACTACGGAACAGCAGAGAATCAACGGACGTATGGCTGTCATTAACAGAAGCTACAACCTGTATTCCGATGTGCAGAGAGCTGATGATGTAGTTGTGACGCTTCCTGCCAAAGCTGGCGAAAAACATTTCTCGCCGGAGCAGAAGGTCAAACTTATCAACCCACGAATCACTACCGATGGCTATAAAATCGGGGAACGTGGATTTGTCAATTACATCTTACTCGCAGACGATATGTTACCAGTGGAAAGTAAATAAGGGGGGTATTCAGATTATGAGATTAGCAAATGGAATCGTCATTGATAAAGAAAAGACTTTCGGAGTGTTGAAGTTCTCCGCATTACGCCGTGAGGTTCATGTACAGAATGAAGATGGAACGGTCAGTGAAGAAATCAAGGAACGTACCTACGATTTGAAATGCAACACACAGGGACGCATGATACAGGTATCCGTTCCGGCGACTATTCCGTTAAAGAATTATGATTATAATGCCGAAGTGGAACTTATCAATCCTGTTGCGGATACAGTGGCAAATGCAAATTACCGTGGTGCAGATGTGGACTGGTATGTAAAAGCAGACGATATTGTTTTGAAGAACAAAGGCACTCATGCCGGAAATTCACAGAACAATGTTCCACAGCAACCGCCGAAGAAATAAGTCTGTAACTAAGGGATTTTCATTGTATTGTTCAAATGTAATTGATATAATATAAAACAATCAAATCGGAGTTTGAAGCGGAGGTATGTATTATGAATATATGTATTATGAATATAGGATTTTGGTCGTGTATAATTTTGGTAATACCATTTCTGATTATAGGTGTGTTATTTGCGATTTTTAAGGAAAAAGCAACAAAATTTGTTTCAGGATTTAATTCATTTTCTAAAGAAGAACAGGCATTGTATGATAAAGCTCATATCTCTCGTGATATAAGAAATCAGTGCTTTATGTGGGCTATTATAATGTTGGCAGGAGCATTATTATCCTGCTTTTTAACCCCATATATAGCTATACCAACCTATATTATTTGGTTAGTTCTGTTTTTTAGAGAAGTCCACTTTGATAATCATAAAGCGTTTGAAAAATATTTATTAAAGTAAATTCAAGTTTGGAGAATTGAGAAAATCGGTAGTTGTGAACTTAGAATTAGAGGTGTTGAAAATGAAAATAATAATTATATTTATTGATTTACTGATGGCAACTGTTCTCTTTTTTGTTGGAAGATTTTTTATCAAATCAAGGAATACAGAAAGAAGTGTGCTGTTTTTATCAGGAGATTATACTGGATTAAATACAGAGAAAATATGCAGAGTTACTGGAAAACGGATTAAGACATGGGCAATGCTCTTTTGTCTTGGCGGTATAATTGATTTTATCAAGCTGGGTGCAGGAATAATAATAGTTTCCGTTTTTTTTATTATCTTACTTGTATTTCATTTGGTTGATATGACTATAAATCGAGACAAGTACCGGGTATAAATTCCAGTTTTACAATTCAATACTTATATTCACAAAGCAGTTAGTCTACATGATTGACTGCTTTTCTTACGTCCAAAGAAAGGAGTATATATGAAAGTATGGCAAAAATTTAAAGGGAACAGGATTCGTGCCAGTGACAAATCACTGGTTTATCATTTCTGTATCGGCTGGCTGTTGCTCCTGTTCGTTGCGGTATTCCTGCTACTGAACCTGCGACAGCTCCTTGTTACCGACTGGAAAGATTTTAACCTGCTCCATGCCGGAATTACTTGGACTGCCTACAATTCCATTACGGTTCTGATAGCGATTGGTGTTTGTGCATTGGTCGCTTTTCTCTACTACCATTACGGATATGACCGTGTCAAGCGGTTGCTACACAGACAAAAGCTGGCTCGTATGGTGCTGGAAAATAAATGGTATGAAGCAGAAAATACCAAAGACAGCGGTTTTTTCACTGACCTGCAAAGCAGATCCAGAGAAAAAATCGTGTGGTTTCCAAAAATCTACTATCAGATGGACAACGGCTTGCTCCATATCCTGTGTGAAATCACAATGGGAAAATATCAAGAACAGCTCCTGTCCTTAGAGGATAAACTGGAATCGGGACTGTACTGTGAGCTGACCGACAAGACACTGCATGACGGCTATATCGAATACACCCTGCTCTATGATATGATAGCGAACCGTATTTCGATTGATGAAGTAATTGCCGAAAACGGCGGTCTGCGGTTAATGAAAAATCTGGTGTGGGAATATGATTCACTTCCCCATGCCCTTATCTGCGGTGGTACAGGTGGTGGAAAGACCTATTTTCTACTGACCATCATTGAAGCACTGCTTAGAACCAATGCAGATTTATATATTCTTGACCCGAAGAACGCTGACCTTGCAGATTTGGGAACGGTCATGGGAAATGTCTACCACACGAAAGACGATATGATTGACTGCGTCAATACCTTTTATGAGGGCATGGTCACACGCTCGGAAGAAATGAAACTGAACCCGAACTACCGTACAGGAGAAAACTATGCCTATCTGGGACTTTCTCCACAATTCCTTATCTTTGATGAATATGTGGCTTTCCTAGAAATGCTCACAACAAAAGAAAGTACCGCCCTGTTAAGCCAGCTAAAGAAAATCGTCATGCTTGGCAGACAGGCTGGCTATTTTCTGATTGTGGCTTGCCAGCGTCCAGACGCAAAATATTTCGGGGACGGTATCAGAGATAACTTTAACTTCCGTGTGGGGCTTGGTCGCATGAGTGAACTTGGTTACGGTATGCTCTTTGGAAGTGATGTGAAAAAACAATTTTTCCAGAAGCAAATTAAAGGGCGTGGATACTGTGATGTGGGAACAAGTGTCATATCAGAATTTTACACTCCCCTTGTACCCAAAGGCTATGATTTCTTGGGTACGATTGGGGAACTTGCAGAAAGGAGAACAGAAAAAAAGGCTCTCGAACAATCCGAAGCCTTACTTTAATTTCAAGATGTCATTAGGTGTGCAGTCCAGATATTCACACAACTTTGCTAAGATGGAGAAGTCGATTCTGGTTACTTTATTTTTGCAGTAGTTGTTGAGCTGTGTCCGCTGTAAATTACAGGCTTCACAGACTTTGTTTTTACTGATATTCTTTTCTTTGAGAAGATTTTCTAAATCCATGTATACTGTCATTTTTGTTTACCTCGTCTTTTAATCAAATTATAAATATAGCTGTATTGAAAAATAAGCTGTTTTGCTCTACACTTGTACTGTAATACAGGTGTACGGAGGAAATTAAAATGATAAGAAAACGGACAATAATTATAGTAATCACTATACTTCTGCTCTTGGCAGGAATCCTGTTTTACCTGCAATTGGGACGACAGATGGACGTATCTTCTTCGTCTGGCTCTGGCTCTGATAACCATTATGAGCTACGGGTGTCGGTCATACTCAACACTTTGGTCGTGACCGATCAACAGAAATGTGCGGAACAAATATTTGAAAAATGCAGGGACAACTCTTTTCACAGTGTCCGTTTCAGTTATGATATTCAGATTCCCCACGCACTTTCTGTTACGGTCTACAAGAACCAGAAAGACGCTGAATCCGGCAACTCGGCATTTAGCTTTTCCTATCGGCAGGAGAACCAGATAGACGGCACATACAATATTGTGGACAATCCAGAAAAATTTACTCTGGAAATGGACTGATTGCACACATAAGGCAGGACGGACAGGTGGCGTGCGAAGCGAAAGCCACAGGTACGGACTAGCCTTGCTGGTGTGGCGGTAGCCACGCCAGCAGACAATAGCCCCTCGGTATCTAACAGAGGGGCACAAATCACAAGGAAACATACACAAAAGTTACCGATTCTTGGCTGAAATCAAGCGTTTGGTAGCTTTTTTTATTGCTGTGACATCGGACTAAAAATGTCACAGTTTTCTGTAAAGGGGGTATCGCACTGAATGATACAGAGTGGATACAGGATTTTGCAGACAGGCGTTTGCAGTACGGTGTATCCCAGACGAAACTTGCGGTCATGGCTGGAATCAGCCGTGAACATTTAAGCCGTATCGAATCCGGCAAGGTGGCGGTCACAGAAGAAATGAAAGTAAAACTTTTGGAAGCTCTGGAAAGATTCAATCCAGAAGCACCGCTTACCATGCTGTTTGATTATGTGAGGATACGGTTTCCGACACTGGATATTGGACACATCATCAAGGATATTTTACAGCTCAATATCCAGTACATGATACATGAGGACTTCGGGCATTACAGTTATACAGAACACTACTACATCGGAGATATTTTCGTATATACTTCTCCCGATGAAGAAAAAGGTGTCCTGCTGGAACTGAAAGGAAAAGGCTGTCGCCAGTTTGAAAGTTATCTGCTGGCACAGGAACGGAGCTGGTATGATTTCCTTATGGACGCTCTGGTGGACGGTGGTGTGATGAAACGCCTTGACCTTGCCATCAATGACCATACAGGAATGTTGGATATTCCAGAACTGACCGAAAAATGCCGGAATGAGGAATGTGTATCGGTGTTCCGTTCCTTTAAGTCCTATGCTTCCGGCGAACTGGTCAAGCATGAGGAACAGGACAAGGCTGGTATGGGCTATACACTTTATATCGGCTCATTGAAAAGTGAGGTGTACTTCTGTGTTTATGAAAAAAGCTATGAGCAGTACATCAAACTTGGGATTCCCATTGAGGAAGCACCGATAAAAAACAGATTTGAAATACGGTTAAAAAATGAACGTGCTTATTATGCTGTCCGTGACCTGCTGACTTACTATGACGCTGAACGGACGGCATTTTCTATTATCAACCGTTATGTACGCTTTGTGGATAAGGAAGCAGACAAGAAACGGAGCGACTGGAAATTATCTGTCCGCTGGGCGTGGTTCATCGGGGAAAACAGAGAGCCGTTAAAGCTCACGACCAAACCCGAACCCTACACACTGGACAGAACCCTACGCTGGATTCAACGGCAGGTTGACCCGACACTCAAAATGCTGGAAACAATCACAGCGAAAACAGGCATTGATTATCTGAAAGAAATCCGTAAATCCACAAAACTGACGGAAAAGCACTACAAGATAATCGAACAACAGACTACATCTACCGAAGATGTGATTTTGGAAAAGGAGAATTGAAAAATGCAACGATTATTATTTGACTTCCTGTTCTTCTCTTTAGGTGGAACAGTTGGCGTGATTGCCATGTGTATTTTACAGGCTGGCAGACAGTCTGACAGAAAAATGATGGAACTGAAAGGAGAAAAGAAAGCATGAATTTTGGACAGAACCTTTATAACTGGTTTTTAAGCAACGCACAGAGCCTTGTGCTGATGGCGATTGTTGTTATCGGAATCTACTTGGGATTCAAGCGTGAGTTTTCCAAACTTATCGGATTCTTGGTAGTTGCCTTAGTCGCCGTTGGTCTTGTATTCAATGCGTCCGGCGTAAAAGACGTATTGTTACAGTTATTTAATAAGATTATTGGAGCGTAAAATTAAGAATCCCACATTTTGAACACAAACTTGTGGTAATATACTAATATCATTAAAATGTTTAAAGGAGATTCTTATTATGGTTAGATACAGTATTGAAATCGGACAGCAAGAACAAGATATTTTAAAAGAAATCGTTTTAGCCAGTGATAAAAATGTAAAGAAACGTAAATTTGCAACAGGGTTATCGTCTGTGATGGCTGTCATAATGTTAATATATACGATTCTTTGTTTTATGAATAGTCGTATTGGATATGGTATTATTGGATTATTATTTTCGGTTTTCTTTATCTGGATTATCATAAACGGAGCTAACACATTTCAGAAAAAAGTAATAAATATTGTTCATTCAAAGATGGATAATAAACTGACTTCGGGAAAACGTGAATATTGTTTTGATACCGATGGTATTACAGTTAGTTCTGATATCGGTAACGGGACTAATCATTGGAACGCCTTTAAATGTTGGGGGATTTTCAGAAATTACATATATATCAGAACAATAAAAAATGAAATGGTTCTTGTTAATCAAAATGATTTGTCTGAAAATGATGTAAAAGAGTTAAAATCCCTTTTGAGTCAGAATTTAAAAGAAGAAACGCTTTAATATTGTTTTAGAGTTAAGCAGTCTTTCAGTTATGATCGACTGCTTTTTTCATACTCAAAATTAGAAGAAAGGACTGAATTACGATGGAAGAATGTAGCGTATTGATTGAAACGACCAAATCAGCAGAGGATAAAACCTCTCGCTGGTTTGATTTACCCATTGATTATGAGCTGTTCCGTGACCTGCTCGGTGTGGAAGCTGACAGCAATGATTATCAAATCATTGATATGAAGCTCCCCTTTGCTGGCGACATTGTAAGGTCAACTTCTGTCAGACGGTTAAACAAGCTGTACTTTGCTTACACGGATTTATCGACAGAGGTTCAGCAGGCTTATAAAGAGTTGATTTCCTATTGTGGCGGTGTTGAGGATTTATTGCAGAAGTCGGAAGAATTTCTGTTTTATCCAGAGTGCCACAACATCGTGGACGTTGCCCGTTACCGCTTGGAGCATAACATTGAATTTTCTGCTCTATCCGAAAAAGGAAAGAAATACTTTAATCTGGAAGCCTACGCCCATGAACTGGAAGAAAAAGGACGTTATGCTCTCTGCAACAACGGTATGTTCAAACTTTGACAGGTGGTATTGCTTATGGCAGAAATGAAAGTATTTGTTATCAATCTTGATGAACAGGAAAAAGATACAGGCTGTGCATGGTTTACACTTCCCTGCAACATAGAAGCATTAAAACAATCCATTGGCTTACCGCCGGACAGTGACCGTTATCTTATCAGTGATTATGATTTTCCTTTTGAAATCCTGCAAGATACAGACCTTGACCTGTTAAACAATATCTGCCTTGCGATTTCGGAGAGTGAAATCCCACCCGAAGATATACCTGCAATTCAAAGAGAATTTTTTTCAAACCTGCAAGAGCTGGAAGCCGGACTTTGCAATATTACATACCATCGGAACTGTTCAGATATGGAAAAAACATCAGAACATTTCTTATGTGTGCATGGCAGATTTTATGAATACAATGAGTGAAAGGAAGTGAACCGCTTATGATTGATGATATGCAAGTCTATATAGCCAATCTTGGCAAGTACAATGAGGGAGAACTGGTCGGGGACTGGTTCTCTTTTCCATTGGACGAAGAAGTGATTGCAGAACGTATCGGCTTAAATGCTGAGTACGAAGAATACGCAATCCATGATACGGACAACTTCCCGATGGAGATTAGCGAATATACTTCCATCGAAGAACTGAACCGTATCTATGAGCAGTTGGAAGAATTACCAGATTACCTGCTGGACGACTTGGACAGTTTCGTATCCTGCTATGGAAGTCTGGAAGAACTGGTGGAACATAAGGACGACATCATTCTGTATTCCGGCTGTGAAACGATGACCGATTTAGCCTACTATCTGATTGATGAAGAACAGATACTCGGAGAAATCCCGTCCTCTTTACAGAACTATATCGACTATGAAGCCTACGGGCGTGACCTCGATATAGAGGGGACATTTATTGCAACAAACGCTGGTATCTGTGAGGTACTGCGTTAAGGGCTGGCAGATCAGCACCGCCACTGGTGCTACTGTCAGCTTTTTCTTGGGGACAGTCTGGAAATCCGGCTGTCCCTGTTGTTATGAAAATGAAGAAAGGAGCATTTACAAGTGAAGAAAATCCGAAGTTATACAAGTATCTGGAACGTGGAAAAGGTACTGTATGCCATCAATGATGTAAACCTGCCATTTCCTGTGACCTTTACCCAGATTACATGGTTTGTACTGACGGAATTTATCATCATTCTGTTTGCAGATGTACCGCCACTTTCCATGATTGAGGGAGCATTTTTAAAATATTTCGGGATTCCCGTTGCCCTCACATGGTTTATGTCACAGAAAACCTTTGACGGGAAAAAGCCATACAGTTACATCAAGACGATGGTGCTGTATGCTCTGCGTCCCAAAGTGACTTATGCCGGAAAAGCCGTGAACCTGCATAAGCAGAAATTTGAGGAAACTATCACGGCAGTAAGGAGTGTGACCTATGTTCCCGATTAAATATATCGACAATAACCTTGTCTGGAATAAGGACAATGAGGTGTTCGCCTACTATGAGCTGATACCGTACAATTATTCATTCTTATCCCCAGAACAGAAATACCTTGTGCATGACAGCTTCCGTCAGCTTATCGCACAGTCCCGTGAGGGAAAGATTCATGCATTGCAGATTGCAACCGAAAGCTCAATCCGAAGCATACAGGAACAGTCAAAGAAGCTGGTAACGGGGAAATTAAAGGAAGTCGCCTATCAGAAAATAGACGACCAGACCGAAGCCCTTGTATCTATGATAGGCGACAATCAAGTGGATTACCGTTTCTTTCTGGGATTCAAGCTCATGGTCACAGAGGACGAAGTCAATCTGAAGAACATCAAAAAATCGGTATTTCTGACATTCCGTGAGTTTTTGAATGAGGTAAGGCACACGCTGATGAATGACTTTGTTTCCATGGGCAATGATGAAATCAACCGTTATGCGAAGATGGAAAAACTGCTGGAAAACAAAATCTCCCGTAGATTCAAAATCCGCCGACTGGAAGCCAAAGATTTTGCCTATCTGATGGAACACCTCTACGGCAGGGACGGGATAGCTTATGAAGATTATGTGTATCCTCTGCCAAAAAGAAAATTAAAAAGAGAAACACTGATTAAGTATTATGACCTTATCCGTCCTACCCGTTGCGTGGTGGAAGAAAGCCAGCGATATTTGCGTCTGGAACATGAGGACAGCGAAAGTTATGTATCCTACTTTACGGTCAATGCCATTGTCGGGGAGCTGGACTTCCCATCATCGGAAATCTTTTATTTCCAGCAACAGCAGTTCACATTCCCTGTGGATACGTCCATGAATGTTGAGATTGTGGGAAATAAGAAAGCCTTAACCACTGTCCGTAACAAGAAAAAGGAATTAAAGGACTTGGATAATCACGCCTATCAAGCCGGAAACGAAACAAGTTCAAATGTGGTGGAAGCCTTGGACAGTGTCGATGAACTGGAAACAGATTTAGACCAGAGCAAGGAAAGTATGTATAAGTTAAGTTACGTCATACGGGTGTCTGCACCCGATCTTGACGAACTGAAACGCCGTTGTGATGAAGTCAAGGACTTTTACGATGATTTGAACGTGAAGCTGGTACGTCCTGCCGGAGATATGATGGGACTGCATGGAGAGTTTCTTCCAGCCAGCAAACGTTATATCAATGATTATATCCAGTATGTGAAATCCGACTTTTTAGCCGGACTTGGTTTCGGTGCTACCCAGATGTTGGGAGAAAATACAGGAATCTATATCGGATATTCCGTGGATACGGGAAGAAATGTCTACCTGCAACCGTCCCTTGCCAGTCAAGGGGTAAAAGGTACGGTCACAAATGCGTTGGCTTCTGCCTTTGTGGGTTCGCTTGGTGGTGGAAAGTCATTCTGTAATAACCTGCTGGTGTATTATTCCGTCCTGTTCGGTGGACAGGCAGTTATCCTAGACCCGAAAAGTGAGCGTGGAAACTGGAAAGAAACACTGCCGGAGATTGCAGAGGAAATCAATATTGTAAACATTACCAGTGATTCCAGCAATCAAGGGCTGTTAGACCCGTATGTGATTATGAAAGATGTCAAGGACGCTGAAAGTCTTGCCATTGACATTCTGACATTCCTTACAGGAATTTCTTCAAGGGACGGCGAAAAGTTTCCTGTCCTTAGAAAAGCTGTCCGCACGGTATCCCAGAATCAGAACCACGGGCTGTTGCAGGTCATTGAGGAACTGCGAAAAGAGGATACCGCCGTATCCCGTAACATTGCAGACCATATCGAAAGTTTTACGGACTATGATTTTGCACAGCTTCTGTTCTCGGACGGTTCGGTGGAAAATGCAATCAGTCTGGATAACCAGCTCAACATTATACAGGTTGCAGATTTGGTTCTGCCGGATAAGGATACCACCTTTGAGGAATACACGACCATTGAACTGTTGTCGGTATCCATCTTAATTGTTATCAGTACCTTTGCCCTTGACTTCATTCACAGTGACCGAAGCATTTTCAAAATCGTGGACTTGGACGAAGCATGGGCGTTCTTAAATGTGGCACAGGGAGAAACACTCTCAAACAAGCTGGTGCGTGCTGGTAGAGCCATGAACGCCGGAGTATATTTCGTGACACAAAGCTCTGGGGACGTATCGAAAGAAAGTCTGAAAAATAACATCGGCTTAAAGTTTGCGTTCCGCTCCACAGATACCAATGAAATCAAGCAGACCTTAGAGTTTTTCGGGCTGGACAGTGAGGACGAAAATAACCAGAAACGGTTGAGGGATTTGGAGAACGGGCAATGCTTAATGCAGGATTTATACGGGCGTGTCGGTGTGGTACAGATACACCCTGTCTTTGTAGAACTACTCCATGCCTTTGATACCAGACCGCCGATAAAAAGTGAGGTGGATTTGGAATGATGAAATCTGTCACAAAAGAAAAGGTATTCCATGTACTGAAACAGGTTCTGCTTGCCGTGACCGTCACGCTGGTACTGCTGTCCCTGCTTGGGACGGTAGCTCATGCGTCTGGACTGGTCGATGATACGGTCAATGCAGGCAACCTGTATTCAAAGTATCCGCTTTCCAATTATCAGCTTGATTTTTACGTGGACAATAGCTGGTCATGGCTTCCGTGGAACTGGCTGGACGGCATTGGAAAATCGGTGCAGTACGGGCTTTACTGTATCACAAACTTTGTCTGGACAATCAGCCTGTATCTTAGCAATGCCACAGGATATGTGGTGCAACAGGCGTATAAGCTGGACTTCATCAATGACATGGCAGACAGTATCGGGAAAAGTATCCAGACACTTGCCGGAGTGACCGAAAACGGATTTTCCAGCAGTGGATTCTATGTGGGATTCCTGCTCATTATCATTCTGATTGTAGGTGTTTACACCGCCTATACAGGGCTTCTCAAACGGGAAACAAGCAAAGCACTTCACGCTGTTATCAACTTTGTGGTGGTGTTCATCGTGTCTGCGTCCTTTATTGCTTATGCTCCCAATTATATCCAGAAAATCAATGATTTCAGTTCGGACATCAGCACCGCTTCTCTGGACTTGGGGACAAAAATCATGCTCCCAGATTCACAAAGCAAAGGCAAGGACAGCGTAGACCTTATCCGTGACAGCCTTTTTGCGATACAGGTAGAAAAACCGTGGCTGTTGTTGCAGTTCGGGAACAGCGATACCGAAGAAATCGGGACTGACCGTGTAGAAGCTCTGGTATCTGCCAGCCCGTCCGATGATGATGGGGAAACAAGGGAAAATATTGTGAAAACAGAGATTGAGGATAACGACAATGACAACCTTACCATTCCACAGGTCGTCAACCGTCTTGGCATGGTGTTCTTCCTGCTCATTTTCAATCTCGGTATCACAATCTTTATCTTCCTGCTTACCGGCATGATGTTATTTTCCCAGATACTTTTTATCATATATGCCATGTTTTTGCCTGTCAGCTTTTTACTGTCCATGATACCGACCTATGAGAACATGGCGAAACAGGCAGTTGTCCGTGTATTCAACGCCATTATGACAAGAGCTGGAATCACGCTGATTGTGACCGTGGCATTTTCGATTTCCAGTATGTTCTACAACATTTCCACAGATTATCCGTTCTTCATGGTGGCGTTTTTGCAGATAATCTGTTTTGCCGGAATCTACATGAAGCTCGGAGAGCTAATGAGTATGTTCAGCCTTAATGCCAATGACAGCCAGCAGATAGGTCGCCGGATTTTCCGTAGACCGATGGTGTTCATGCGACACAGGGCAAGACGTATGGAACGCCGAATTGCAAGAGCTGTCGGTGCTGGAAGTGTTGCAGGTACGGTGGCAGGTGCAAGTGTTGCCAGAGCCGGAAAGCCAGCAACGAACCAACCGCCAAAGAAACGGGAAAATACTTCTGCCAGCATGGGAAGCCGTGTCGGTTCTGCTGTCGGTGCTGTGATGGATACGAAAAATAAAGTCCGTGACAGTGCTTCCTCTCTGAAAGAAAATGTGAAAGACCTGCCGACACAGGCTGGTTATGCCGTCCACTCTGCCAAACAGAAAGCAAAGGATAATGTATCAGACTTTAAACGTGGCGTTGTGGAAGAACGGGAAAACCGACAGGAACAACGTACACAGAAACGAAACCTGCACAGGGAAAATATCTCACAGAAAAAACATGAATTACAGAAAGCACAGGAAGCAAAGCAGACAGTTCATGCGAATGGATCAGCGACAGCCGGAGCTACCAGAAGCCATGAACGCCCTGTTGCCACACCTGTTCCAAAACCAGCACAGACCGATATAGTTACGAAGCCGGATATGAAACGTCCTGCTACTTCTCCTGTGATAAAAAATGCAGAAATCAAGGCTGGAAAAGAAACCGTCCGAACCAATATCAGACAGGAACAACAGGTCAAATCTGTTGCCAGAACGAATCAGTCAAACGTAGCGGAATCCAGAAGTAATCAAAAGAAAACAACCGTACAGAAACAGGTCAACCAAAAACAAAATCGTAAGACTGTTACGAAGCAACCAGAGAAAGGACGGAAGAAATGAGATTAAAGCGTATCCTTATCATAGGTACGATATTCCCAGTCCTTTTCTCCCTCGTCCTCTTTTTCGGGATACTGATTTCCGGCGAACATGACGACAATTCAAACAGCTATTCGCCTGTCTATTCTGGCATGAACCTGTCAGCCGATGTCCTCAAACATCAGCCGATGGTAGAAAGATACGCCAGAGAAAACGGTATTTCGGAGTATGTGAACGTCCTGCTTGCCATCATACAGGTGGAAAGTGGCGGTACGGCTATTGATGTCATGCAGTCCAGTGAAAGTCTGGGACTACCGCCAAACTCCTTAAGTACAGAAGAATCCATTAAGCAGGGGTGTAAATATTTTGCGTCCCTGCTTTCTTCCTGTAAAGCAAAAGGCATGAATGACATTAACGTGGTCATTCAATCTTATAACTATGGTGGTGGCTATGCAGACTATGTGGCGAAGAACGGGGAAAAGCACAGCTTCAACCTTGCAGAGAATTTCGCAAAGAATAAATCCGGCGGTACAAAAGTGACCTATACGAACCCGATAGCGGTCAGCAAAAATGGTGGCTGGCGTTATAACTACGGGAATATGTTCTATGTGGAGCTGGTCAACCAATATCTGAATATAAAACAGTTCAGTAACGAAACGGTACAGGCGGTTATGAATGAAGCGTTGAAGTATCAAGGCTGGAAATATGTCTATGGTGGCAGTAACCCGAACACCTCTTTTGACTGTTCTGGTCTTACCCAGTGGTGCTACGGAAAAGCCGGAATCAGCCTGCCACGAACCGCACAGGCACAGTATGACGCAACCCAGCATATTCCATTGTCACAGGCACAGGCTGGCGATTTGGTCTTTTTCCATTCCACCTACAACACCAGCGACTATGTAACCCATGTAGGAATCTATGTGGGAAACAATCAGATGTATCATGCCGGAAATCCAATCGGCTATACTGATTTGACCTCTGCCTACTGGCAACAGCACATCATTTGTGCCGGAAGAATCAAACAATAGAAAGGACTTGAAATATGTTTAAGAAGAAAGAAAAAACAGAGAAAGCACCTAAGAATAAGAAAGTGCGTACCATGAAAGTCGGGACACATAAGAAATCTGTCCTGCTGTTGTGGGCGGTGCTTTTAGCAAGCACCAGCTTTGGTGTGTATAAGAATTTTACCGCTATTGACACCCACACGGTACATGAAAAAGAAATCATTCAGCTAAGATTGAACGATACCAACGGTATTGAAAATTTCGTCAAGAACTTTGCGAAAGCCTACTACTCATGGGATACCAGCAAGGAAGCCATTGAAGCAAGGACAACGGAAATCAGTAAATACCTTACCAAAGAATTACAGGATTTGAACGCCGATACCATCAGAACGGACATACCAACCAGTGCGACCGTTACAAATGTGCTGGTCTGGAATGTAAAGCAGTCTGGAACGGACGATTTTACCGTTGCCTACGAAGTAGATCAGCAGGTAAAAGAGGGAGAACAGACACAGGCAGTCATAGAAAACTATACCGTGACCGTTCATGTGGATAAGGACGGTGCAATGGTCATTACCCAGAATCCAACCCTTGCTCCGGCGGTACAGAAATCAAAGTATGAACCCAAAACACAGGAAGCCGATGTCAGTGTCAGCTCCGATTCAGTCAAAGACGCTACCGCTTTCTTGGAAACATTCTTTAAGCTGTACCCGACAGCTACGGAAAAGGAACTTGCCTACTATGTCAAAGACGGTGTGCTTGCTCCTGTATCCGGCGACTATGTATTTTCAGAACTGGTAAACCCTGTCTTTACCAAAGACGGCGATAATCTCAAGGTCAGTGTGTCTGTAAAGTATCTGGATAACAAGTCGAAAATGACGCAAATCTCACAGTATGAGCTTGTGTTACATAAGGACGATAACTGGAAGATTGTAGAATAAATATTACAGCAGAATAGTATGGTAATTGTTTATCCAATCTATACTATTCTGCTTACAATTAGATTGACAAAATAAGAATCCCTCTCATATAATTGGTTGCAATGGTATTGAGGAAATACAACCTTAAATGTATAATGGGAAAGTAGCATTGCAGGAATGAGGTAGGCTAATGAATAAAATATTGATTATTGAAGATGATTTAGAAATAAATGCGTTATTGGCTGATTTTCTAAAAGAAAAAGGATATGCTGTGCATTGCCAATATGATGGACTTCATGTTCTGGATTTTTTGAATAAAGAAAAAATTGATTTGATTATACTTGATATTATGCTTCCTTATCGGAGTGGTGATATTATTTTATCTGATGTACGCAAGAAATTTACGATACCTGTTATTATTATTTCAGCGAAAGAAACTACACAAAATAAAATCGACTTGCTTCGTCTGGGAGCAGACGATTATATCACAAAACCTTTTGATATGGAAGAAGTGCTTGCCAGAATTGAAAGTAATCTGCGAAGAGTACAATTTCAAAATAGCCAGACAGAATGTTTGCAATATAACAATCTGACTTTAGACCTAGAGAAAAATACAGCATTTTTGAATGGAATAGAATTATCCTTAACCGCTAAAGAATTTGGCATTTTAGAATTGTTGATGAAATATCCAGATAAAGTATTTTCAAAATCGAATCTTTTTCAAAGTGTTTGGGATACAGAATATATTGCTGAAGATAATACACTTAATGTTCATATCAGTAATTTACGCAATAAATTAAAAGCGATATGCTCTGATACAGAATTTATTGATACTGTTTGGGGCATTGGCTACCGCCTACATAAAGCTAAGGATTAAACGTTCCTTAGCTTTATTATTTTTTTAACTTTTCTCATTACGATTTAAGAAATTCTTTAAAATTGCCCGTTATACTGGTTTAAGTAAAGGAGGTTTGGGATATGAGTTCAATTATTTTAGAAGCAAAGTCTTTAACCAAAGAATATAAACAAACATTAGCATTAGACCACATAAATTTACAAATAAAAAAAGGAAAAATTTATGGATTTATTGGTCAAAACGGAGCAGGTAAGACTACTTTTTTAAGATTAGTCACAGGGCTTGCGTTTCCAACAAGTGGTACACTTTCTTTATGGGGAAATTCTGGAACAGAAGAATTGCAGAAACAGCGTAAACGAATTGGAAGTATGATTGAAACGCCTGCCCTATTCCCGTCAATGACTGCCTATCAAAATATGGAAGTACAGCGTATTCAACGCGGCATACCAGATAAATCAGTTATTAAAAGGACATTAGATATGGTTGGATTGCAAGATACAGGTAAAAAGAGTGTCCGCAATTTTTCATTAGGTATGCGTCAACGATTGGGGATAGCGATTGCACTTTTAAATACACCAGAACTATTGATTTTAGACGAACCTATCAATGGTCTTGACCCTGCTGGAATTGTAGAAATCAGAAATTTATTAAAAATTTTGAATAAAGAATATGGTATGACCATTTTGGTTTCAAGCCATATCTTAGAAGAATTGTATCAAACAGCATCAGAATTTATTCTGATTGACCATGGAAAAATTATAGAAGAGATTTCTGATTATGAATTAAATGAACGGTGTAAACGACATATAGCAATTAAAACAACAGATGTTCAGAAAACGGTTCTGGTTTTGGAAGAGAATCTTCATACAGATAACTTTAAACTAATGCCAGATGGCATAATTCGTTTGTATGATTATTTGAATGATTTAGAGACAGTTGCGTCTGCTTTGGCAGAATCGCACATTCTTGTAACAGGACTTTCTGTATCTGGCGATACTTTGGAGGACTATTTTTTGAGCAAAATAGGAGCTTCCTGTATAATTCAAATATAGGGAATTCCAAGAAAGAAGGTTGAGAAAAAGAAATACCTCAGAGTAAAATAAGATTACTGACTTTGGACGGTTAGTAAAAAATCTTATTAAAACAGTGAGGTATCTATAATGAATTGTAACACACAGAACGCAAAAATTGCATCCATAACTGAAAAAACTTTGATTGTTGGAATTGATGTCGGCAGTGAAACTCATTTTGCCAGGGCATTTGATTGGCGGAACTATGAATATACAAAGAAGCCGCTGGAATTCAGTAATACTGAGGCGGGTTTCATGATGTTCAAGGCATGGGTGGAAGATATCGCAGAAAAGCAAGGTAAAACAGCTGTAATTCCCGGAATGGAGCCGACCGGTCATTACTGGTTTGCACTGGGGAAATTCCTGCAGGACAGCGGGATGAAGCCTGTACATGTGAATCCGCACCATGTCAAGAAGTCGAAAGAGCTGGATGACAACAATCCCAATAAGAATGACCGTAAGGATCCAAAGACGATTGCGGCACTGGTCAATGAAGGACGCTTCTCTTATCCCTACATACCAACCGGTATTTATGCGGAGATCAGGAGCTTATCGAATCTTCGTTTCCAGACGCAGGAAGAGCTAACAAGAATCAAGAATCGAATCGCTAGATGGTTTGCCATTTATTTTCCTGAATATAAAGACGTTTATGGGGATTTAATGGCAGTCAGCGGACGAATGATACTCAAGGAAGCTCCATTGCCGGAGGATATCAGAATACTTGGAGTGAACGGTGTAAACCAGATTTGGAGAAACGCGAAGCTGCGAGGCACTGGAATGAAGAGGGCAAAGATCCTGGTATCAGCTGCAGAGCATAGCGTTGGAAGTAAGGAAGCACCGGAAGCGGCAAGGATTGAATTGAAGAATCTGCTGAATGACATGGATGTATATGTGTCAAGGATGGAGGAACTGCTCCAAACTATAGAGGAAAAACTGAAGACGATTCCATATGTTGATAAACTGATGGAAATCAAAGGAATCGGATTGATTACAGTCAGCGGATTTATTGCAGAAGTAGGTGACATTGGACGTTTTGATAATCCGAAGCAGCTGCAGAAGCTGGCGGGATATGCAATCGTGGCAAATGATTCCGGAAAGCACAATGGAGAGAGCCGGATCAGCTACAGAGGCAGAAAACGGCTGAGATATGTGCTGTATGAAGCTGCGATATCACTGGTGGGGAAGAATGCTGAGTTTAAGGAAATACATGAGTATTATCGAACCCGTAAAGAAAACCCGTTAAAGAAGATGCAGTCAGTAGTAGCAGTGGCATGTAAGATTATTAGGGTATTCTACACAATCCTGACAAAGGGTGTGGATTATGACCCAATGAAACTGATGAGTGATATCAGAAGGCCACAGTTGCAGGCAGCGTAGTAAGCAGAGACAAACAGGTAATGTTCTGTCACAGTTGAATTGAACTTTCAGAAATAGCTGCGGAGAGTTGAATTCAGCTGTGACAGGAAGGCTGAGAAGTATGAAGACCGAGTCGGGAAAACGTCCGCCGTAAGGTGCCGTGAGGTATTGATACTTAAACAGGTCAGTAAGACTTAAAACAAAAAAGAATGAGCCAGTAGTCGGCAGGAATAATCACCATAGGGCATGACCCTGTAGAGGAGCTAAGCTGACACCCTGGTTATGGACAGGCGGGACGAAGGAAGTTAGGACCCGGCAGAAATGCGGGTGATCCTGGTAGACACGGGAGGTTCGCTGCCGTAGATGGGAGGGTATACACAAGGCCATGTAGAACGAAAATGATGACGTTTTATTTTGTGTACCCCAACCCCTCTATTTTCGTACCAGATACAGAGAAATGTCCATCTTCTTGGCTCATTCATCTGAGATATGGAACTAAAAATCCCTTGAAAAATAAGGAAAAAAGACTTGACTATATAGGGAGGAACAAAAGATGTCAAATCTCCTAAAAACTGAGTTATATAAGTTGTTTCACAGTTGGTATTTTTGGGGAATTGGAATATTCAATCTCCTTTTAAGTAGCATATTGCTGTTAGATAGTAAAGAACGCTCTTCAAACTTAATTATGGCATCATTATACAATATTCCGTTACTCTATTTTTTGAGTATAGTGTTTATAGCATTGTTCATTGGAAGTGATTTTAGTGGAAGAACTTTAAATACTTATATTACTGCCGGACATAAAAGAAGTTCTATATTTAGAGTAAAGTTAATTGTATCTCAAATAGGTTGTATTATCATTCTGGTATTTCCATTATTTGTACATGGAATTATTAGTCAATTTTATATTGGAGAAAAACTTTTTTGGAATGATAGCACATATACTATGGTTTTACTAACTCTGTTTGCCATGATAACACTGTGTGCATTACCGATATTTTTTGCTTTTATTTTTCGTGATATGGGGAAAACACTGACAGTTTCAATGGTTTTATTTTTTGTTATGATTTTTTTGCTGAACAGTGAATCTGCACAAATAATCAGCAGAATAATACCAATGGGACAACTTAGGTTAATTTCATTGCAAAAGGTCTATTCGACAAACTTTTGCTTGCTTGTAGATTTTTTATGGAATTTTATTTTATATTTCATTGCAGGTAGTGTTTTTTTACATACAGACTTGAAATAACCGGAGGTGTTTTTTATGGATAAATTATTAAAACTGGAAAAATATCAGTTGTTACATAATTCTATTTACTGGTGTGGTATGATTGGAATATTTATTTTAGGATTTTTTACAGCAGATACTTATGTTACAGAGGTCATGGGATCGACAGAAGAAATTGCTTCTTCTCTTGCTGATATTTTTAATGGAATGGTGTATGATTCTACGTTTCTTCTTATCATCATGTCGGCTATACTTGCATTGATTTTAGGACAGGAATTTTCTAAGAGAACAATAAACTTAGAGGTCAGTGCTGGACATTCCAGAAAACAAATTTTTACAAGTAAAATAATATCGTATTTAATTGCTTTTAATCTTATGGCTCTTGTCTATCCAGTTTCAGGGTGCATAAGGGAATTTGGACGCTTTGGTGTTGCAGACGTGGGAATGTTTTTTTACAATATTATAAAAGCAATCATTTATTCTTGTCTGCTTAATAGTGCGATATTTCTAATTGCAATACTTATTTGTTGCTATTTACAGGATGCTGTAAAAGCAACTTCGGTTACAGTAATTATTATTTTTGGTCTTAGCTTATATCTTGGCTATGGAATGATGTTGAGATTACCAGTCGGTTTTTTACCTACTTATCAAATCAGAATCGTTGTCAGCATGAAAACCTTTTTTCAACCGATAGCTATTTTAGTAGGATGTATATGGTCTGGTATATTGGTATTGCTTTCGTGGATAAAATTTTGTAAATGTGATTTTAAATAGGTGGAGAAAATGTCTAACATAGAATGGATTTTAATTATCATAACAATATTTTTAGTAATACTGCTATTTCGATATATTCAATTAAAAAAACAAATCCGTAATCTTGCGGATCAAGTTAATGAATTGAATTCTGGAAATTCACAGCAGATGTTAGACATTTCGTTGATTGATAAAGATTTAGAAAGACTGGCTGGTATATTGAATCAATATAATATCAGACAACGACAGGCTGTTGCAGGCGTATTACGCAATGAAGAGTATTTAAAAGAATCTGTTGCTAATATATCACATGATTTGCGTACACCTCTTACAGTCATTCTTGGTCATTTACAATTATTGCAAAAAGAAAATTTGGAATCCAGTCAAGCACAGCGTGTAAAAGTGATTTTTAGCAAAGCCGAAAAAATGAAAGAATTGGTAGAAACATTCTATGACCTTTCTATTTTGGAGGAACAGCAGACAGTTCCAGAAAAAGAAAAGTTTAATATATCTAATATGTTAATAAATTTAATTACGGAAAATGCCGTTGCATTAGAAAAGGAGAATATTTTACCCGAAATAAATCTCCCAGATTATTCAATATACGTATATTCTGATAAAAATATGGTAGAACGAATTTTACAAAATCTGTTGACAAATGCAATTAAGTATTCTGTTGGAACGATAAAAATAACACTTATGGAGAAAGAAAATAATAATATTATATTTACCATTGAAAATCCAATGAGTGACAGTTCAGAAATTGATTGCAATCGACTTTTTGACCGTTTTTATACAGGCGATAAATCAAGACATAATGGAAGTACAGGATTGGGACTTGCGGTAGTAAAAACACTTGTTGCCATTCTTGGCGGAAATATTGTTGCAAAAGTACATGCCAATAGCCTTATTATTACTCTTGAATTATAAAGTATTGAAGATATATTCGTATGATAATTCATTGAAGAGTGGACATCAAAATGTAAAGTCAATAGTTTGTAAAGTCCAGTTACAAACTATTGGCTTTTTTCATTACTGTGTAACAAGTAAATTTACGATAAAGAAATAAGGATAGTCGGCTCTTATTTGTTGCCTGCGGAGCAGATCAACAAATAAATGTTGAAGAATCTGTATAGGAAAACAGAGAAAACAAGAAGCAAATCACTTCTTATTCTCTCTGCTGTTCAAGATACCGTCAATCGTACCTTGAATGATTTTTAATTCATTATCACTCAATAAATCAAGTGACGAATCTATCTGACGGCGGGCTGTGTTTTTCTCAACATTCTTCGCTGGATAGAAATACTCGTCAACAGATATATTGAACATTGTAACTAAATCATGGAATAACTGAAAGCTAGTATAACCGTTATTAATTAACTGGACTTTTGAATTGGCAACGTATCAACCACCACCTCTTCACTTGAATTAATTTCTTCAAGCTTATACTTCCAGTGATATACGACAGGTTGTTCGTTTACTTCATCGAAGTATCTATAGATACGCTGCACAAGTTCATCCTTAGTTTTTACACGTATGCCTTTTAGCATCTGACGTGTGAGTTTACTAAAGAATCCCTCAACAAGATTCAACCATGAACCATGCTTGGGAGTAAACACAAATTCAAATCTTCCCGGCTTTGTCGCAAGGTATTTTCGGGTTTCCTCTGAAGAATGAACTTTCAGATTATCCAATACCAGACGAATCCGGTCAGTCTCCGGATATTTTGAATCAAGTATTTTTAGAAACTCAATATATTCCTTGCTGCTGTGTTTATCTTTTACAAGCGGAATTGCCTCCCCTGTTTGTAAGTCGATTCCAGCAAGCAGTGAAATAGTTCCAAGACGTTTATATTCATAATCACGGCTGACCGTCTTGTGATTTTCATCCGGCAAGAGGTCTTCTGTGGTATTGGCAATTGCCTGAATTCCGGGTTTTTCATCATAGGAAAGTACATGTACAACCTGTTCATCCTCCTTAAACGGAATGAGCTGTCCCTTCTCGTCAAACTGTAAAGACAATTGTTTATATACAAGAAGAACATTATGCATTTTCTGGTCAAAATCAGGGTCACGATTTTCGCAGTAATAAGTTATTTTGTTAGGCTTAATATCCGCTTCTTCCAGTATTGTGCGGACCTTTGACTGACTGATTGTTGACAACCTTGTATGACCTGCTTCTTCGGCAAATTTATTAATATGTTTTGTAAGAAGAGCACGCGTCCATACTTCTGCTGAATATCCAAGATTGACAGGCTTCTGACAGGCGATATTTATTATCCAGGCTTTTTCATCATCGGTTATTTCAGCATTCCTGCCACGACCGGGTGCATCAAACAGAGCATTTTCCACACCACCCTCAAGGTATTTATTGATACAGAGCATGACGCTTTTGCGATTCATTCCTACTTTGTCTGCAATATGGTCAACTGAAATACCTTCTGCTTTGAGTAGTAAAATTCTTGCCCGAATTACTGTCTGGGCTTGAATTGTTCTTGCACGCATCTGAGTTTCAAGATATAAACGTTCGTCCTCGCTAAGATTAATAGTGGATGCTTTTCTTCCCATAGTTTAATGCTCCTTTTGATTTGATGAGAACAGTATACTACAGAAAAGAAATATAGTCCATTTATTTAAAAACTTTTGTACTAGGGTGTTTTCCGATATTTTCAATATCTGCGATATGACGTTCTCCGTAAAAGACTTTATCGCCTAAATCATTTCTGGAAAGCCCTGCTTTCTCTCTGGCTTCTCTGATTGCCAGTCCTAAAGGACGAAAATCAAAGCTGTGTGTATCTTTCTTTTTCCTCATTTTTAATCACCTAGCATGAGTTTATACTTCATGTTGTGCGATTAGAATGTATTAAAAACTCATATTATATGCACTATAAATTCAAATAAAGTATTACCTAGTTCGGTAAATAAAAAAAACCGTTCTGTGGGTAATCTCTTTTATAATGTCCAAAAATATAGGGACGGTTTTGGTATAACCAGAGCTGTCCTGTTTCTATTTTCACAGGATTGCTCTGGTCAAGGAGCAATTTGTGATTCTAAGTAAAACAGGCAGTCTATACCAACAACCGAATTTATTCCGTTTTTTTCTCAGTACATCATCAGTCCTTGAACATGAATTAAAAACTCATATATCAGATGTTTTAAAAACAGTCTATTTGTTATTGATGCAAATAGGCTGTTTTCATATTTACAAAAAATTTTTTCAATCCTGCAACAAATCACACCCTGCCGTACAGATATGGTGCGGAAAGAGGGATACATACTTTTCACTTTATAGAGAAAGGGGGTGTGATTTTGAAACCATCAGACTTCCAAAAGACAATACAGTGTCAGTTTGACTGTAAGCTCAAAAAGGTTGTGAAAGGCATTGCCCGTAACTACCGCAAGGAATTAGCCAGACGACAGGCAAAGGAAGTATCCTTTTGTGAGCTTCCAGAGATTGTTGTTGAGAAATTGATTGTATGGGACGATTACGAAAGTGAATATACAACATTCGATGTGTGCGGTACAGAAATCCGTGTACTTGACGAAGAACTTGCAGAAGCACTGAAACAGTTGCCGGAGCAGAGCCGGAACATTGTATTGATGTTTTTCTTCTTGGATATGAGTGATTCGGAGATAGGCGAAAAGCTGAACATTAACCGAAGCACATCATACAGGCACAGAAGAAATTCACTTGAAGAAATCAGAAAGCAGTTAAAGGAGAAGAAAACAAATGAAGAATAAGCAACACACACTTCCATCATTTTTTCTCATATCATCAGCCGTAGACGGTAACGAAAACGCCATAGAAAAGCTGTTGCTGTTCTATGAAGCCTACATATCAAAATGTTGTTTACGCCCATTTTATGATGAATACGGTAACGTATACATTGTGGTTGATATGGAATTAAAGGGACGTATCAGAGAAGCCCTTTTGAAAATGATATGTGAATTTGAAATAGACGAACATTAAGTAATATTTGAGCGGAGCATGATTTAACAAACTCCCCTCTTTCCTGTTCCGCTTTTTCTTATCATTCTGTATCAGTCCATTTGCAAAAATGAATTGATACAGGCTGACAAGAGCCTAACAGTTCTTTGACAAGTGAATAAAGCAGTCAGATACGTTTGTGCTTGCAGTGAGCCATCAGAGGTTGTACGCCGTGACTTTTCCAATCGGGAGATAGCGATTCATGCAATGATCTGGGAGCGACCGTTGGAAAAGTCGTTCTGCCATGACCTGCAACACAGGATAATGATACACCCGTATGACACGGTTCAGCCCACAGGAATGGGAATGGTTGAGATACCAGCGGAGCTTGCCGAAGCCGTCTGATTGCTTGTAAAACTATCTAACAACGATTTTGCAAGAAAAAATCATCTTAATAGAGCTTTTTTGCTCATCATTTGATATACTGATAGACAAGATATTGAGATTTCCTTATCTGGTCTATGGAAAGGAGGATTATGATTACCGTAACAAAAAAAGACCTCATAGCACTAGGTTATGGAACTTCTTTCTCGGCAGACATCATAAGAAAAGCAAAAAAACTTATGATTGAAAAAGGGCATACTTATTACCAATCCCGTAAATTGGACAGGGTACCCAAAGAAGCCGTGGAAGAATTATTAGGGATTACATTATCAGACACAAACGATTGATTGTACTTCTTGCATATCATGTAAGGAGAGAAATCATGGCAAAAGACCCTATTAAGAAAGCAGATAACGGGACTTATTATTTCAGAGCTAATTTAGGCTACAATCCCATTACCGGAAAACAGATACAAAAATACCGAAGTGGATTCAGAACGAAAAAAGAAGCAAAGGAAGAATATTCAAAACTGGTGTTAGCTTCTACCGAAGAATTAACAACAAAAAAAGATGGCGTTTCTTTTCAGCAATTTATAGAAGAAACCTACCTGCCATGGTATAAAACACAGGTAAAAGAAAGCACTTATCTTAATCGTGCTACTACCATCAAGAAACATTTTTCCTATTTCTACAAAATGGAAACAGACGAAATCGAACCTATCCATGTTCAAAACTGGCAGTTGAAACTTGCAAAAGATTTTAGCCCTAATTACATTCGTATCGTACAGGGAATGCTTTCTATCGCATTTGACAGAGCTATTGTTCTTGGAATTGCGAAGAAAAATCCTTCTCGTATGATAGGCAATATCAAAAGCAAGAAAACCAAAGTTGATTTCTGGACATTAGAAGAATTTCAAAAGGTTATTTCCTTACTCTGTAAGAAAGACTATTATGAACATTATCTGTTTATATCGTTCTGGTTATTATTTATGACTGGTATGCGAATTGGCGAAGCGTCAGCATTACATTGGTCAGACATAGATTTTGAAACAGGCTTGCTTAGCATTACCAAAACATTATATTACCGAACAATGACGGACTATAAATTCGTTGAGCCGAAAACACAGGCAAGTATCCGTACTATTTATATTGATTCAGATACACTCAATGAGCTAAAGGCTTGGCAAAGTGTTCAGCAACAGGTTCTTCCCGATTGTCCACTTGTACTAAGTTATAACGGAACTCCAACCAGTAAAACAACGCTTCCCAGAGCTTTGGAAAAGTTGTCAAATTTAGCAGGTGTTCATCGTATTAAAATTCATGCCTTGCGACATTCACACGCTTCATTGCTTATCAGCATGGGCGAAAATCCTTTACTTATCAAGGAACGTTTAGGACATGAAAAAATACAGACAACACTCGGCACTTATGGTCATCTGTATCCAAATACGAATCTTGAAGTTGCTAAAAAACTGACTGGAATATTACAAGTACAATCTGCTACTGAAAGCATTGCTAATTATACCAGCAATCAACATACAGCAATCTATCACAGAACAGTTGAAGAAAAATAATGCAATGAAAATGCAATCCTATAAAGGAAAAGCTGTAAAACCCTTGTAAACAAAGGCTTTACAGCTTAGCTCCAACTATTCAAACTCAATCGTTCCCGGTGGCTTACTCGTCAGATCATAGAATACTCTGTTTACTCCACGCACTTCATTGATAATTCTGCTCATCACCTTATTCAGAACTTCATACGGGATCTCTGCCGCCTCTGCAGTCATGAAATCAACTGTATTCACTGCTCTCAGTGCAACGGCATAATCATAAGTTCTCTCATCACCCATAACACCAACACTTCTCATGTTCGTCAGTGCTGCGAAGTACTGACCGATCGTGCGGTCAAGTCCTGCATTGGCAATCTCCTCACGGTAGATAGCATCTGCATCCTGAACGATACGAACCTTATCGGCTGTTACTTCACCAATGATGCGGATTCCAAGTCCCGGTCCTGGGAATGGTTGACGGAATACCAACTTCTCCGGCAGTCCAAGTTCCAATCCTGCTTTGCGAACCTCGTCTTTGAAGAGGTCACGAAGCGGCTCGATGATTTCTTTGAAATCTACATAATCCGGAAGTCCTCCTACGTTGTGGTGGGACTTGATCACTGCTGATTCTCCACCGAGACCACTTTCTACAACATCCGGATAAATTGTTCCCTGTGCAAGGAAATCAACTGCACCAATCTTCTTTGCTTCTTCTTCAAAAATACGGATAAATTCTTCACCAATGATCTTACGCTTTGCTTCCGGCTCTGTAACGCCTGCAAGTTTATTATAATATCTCTCCTGTGCGTTCACACGGATAAAGTTCAGATCGAACTGTCCTTTCGGTCCGAATACAGCCTCTACCTCATCTCCCTCATCTTTGCGAAGAAGACCGTGATCTACGAATACGCAGGTAAGCTGCTTTCCGATCGCTCTGGAAAGTAATCCTGCTGCCACTGAAGAATCAACTCCGCCTGATAATGCAAGCAGTACTCTGCCGTCTCCGACTTTTTCACGGATCTCTTTAATTGTATTCTCCACAAATGCATCCATTTTCCAGTCACCAACACATTCACAGACATTTTTTACAAAATTATTGATCATCTTTGTTCCTTCAGCAGTATGGAGTACCTCTGGATGGAACTGGATTGCATACAGCTTTTCTGCTTCATTTTCGGCTGCTGCCACAGGACAGTCTGCTGTATGTGCAGAAATCTCAAATCCCGGTGCAATTTTTGAAATATAATCGAAATGACTCATCCAGCAGATTGTCTTTTCAGATACTCCCTCAAAAACTTTGGATTCCCTCTTATCAATAATAACTTCTGTCTTTCCGTATTCTCTGACATCTGCTCTCTCAACTTTTCCGCCAAGAACATGAGACATCAACTGTGCTCCATAACATAACCCAAGAACCGGAATACCAAGCTTGAACAGCTCATCTGTATAAGTCGGTGAATCCGGCTCATAGCAACTGTTCGGTCCCCCTGTCAGAATGATTCCCTTAGGATTCATTGCTTTAATCTTCTCAATATCCGTCTTGTAAGAATAAATTTCACAATATACATTACATTCTCTGACACGGCGTGCAACTAACTGGTTATACTGGCCACCGAAATCAAGAACGATCACTAACTCTTTCTTCAAGGCTCTCCTCCTGTAAAATATGATCTTATAAGATCTTCTTTTTTGTTCCGTACCCTTAATTATAGTAGAGCTTTCCCGCTTTTACAAGCATTATTTCAGTCCTTCCAAACTGTTGTCCTTCCAAACTGTACATATTTCAATCCTCCAAACTGTCATAAATTGAGCTGGCTGACACCTACGGCTCACCATTGCCCACAACACATCACTTAACAGTTCAGTGTTCTTCCTCCGGCAAATTATATCTCATGTGAACCCGACTGCAGCTTACCAGGTTTTTGCAACAAAGAAACTACGATACTCCGCACCATCTATCTCTACTGTTTCCCAGATGCAGCTTACCGGATTTTTGCAAAAAAGAAACTCCGATACTCCGCATCGTCTATCTCTACTGTTGCCCGGATGCAATTCACCGGATTTTGCAATAAAAAGAAGCAGTCCTGCATTACCAGAACCGCTTCCTCTTTTCAATCCTATTTTTTTCTATAATCAAGCTGCATATTTTTCAAGTTCTTTCTGTAATTCTTCACATTGATCCGAATACATCTGAAGTTCGATCACGTTATTAAGTCCAAGGTGCATAATGCCAAGCAATGATTTTGCATCTACCACTGCACGACCTTTTCTCATATCCATATCAAAATCATATTTTGAAACTGTATTAACAAACGCTACAATTTCCTCAGGATTTTTAAATGTAATCTGCATCTTACTCATTCTTCTCACCTCTTTATTTCCCGACTATGTAATGCATGAAACCCTTTTCATCTAAATCAGTTGGTATCATATCATATATTTCTATCTTGAAAAGGTGGAAATTCTTTAAAAAGGTGGACTATTTTAATCTATTTTATTGCATTTTTTTGCGAAATTCCGTTGGAAGCATCCCCACTTCTTCTTTAAATACCCGGCTCATATATTTGGGGTCTGAATATCCTGTTAATTCCGCAATCTGATTTAATTTTAGCTTACTGTTCAACAGCAAATCTTTGATCTTTTCTATTCTGAATTTCCGTACCGTTTCTGTAAAACTGCTCTGTGTCTCTTTCTTAAACTGCGTACTCAGATACTCTTCCGAAACATAAAGCCTGCTGGCTGTCTCTTCCAGGGTAATCCCCTCACTATAATATTTTTTTGCCATCTCGACTGCCTTACGGACCATCGTACTGAATGCTTCATTTCCCTGAAGATCCTCTTTTTCAAAATTAAAATAATTTAATAATTCTTCTATCGCTCTTCGAATCTGCTTCCAGCTCGTTGCCTGACCTATTTCAAGAATCAGAATAAGTACCTGAATTTCTGCTCCAAGCTCCCATTGGATCTTATACATATTTACGATGTTCAGACTGAAACGAATCAGACAATCTTTCAGTGTCTCGGGAAAACAAAACTGCCCCTCCAGCATTTCACATAATTCTTCAAAGCACTTTTCCAGCTCTTTTTTTCTTCCCGCCAACGTACAATCTCTTGCCCGTAATTCAAGTTCTGCAGGATATTTCAATGGAAGAAGCTCCAGTTCCCGTCCCGCTATTCCCTTCTCACTGATCAGCACACCTCTTCCAAGCGTCAGATTCCACTGCCGCAATAACGGTATTTTTGTCCGATATTGCCAAAGATCCATCATATGATCGATTCTTTTCCACACGCAGACTACATCCCCATTGAGATTACTGCATAACATAGGGACAATATTTTCCTGGAAGTATTGCTCTGCCATTTCAAATTCCGCTGTCTGATATACAATCACAAATATTTCCTGCCATACTTCCAATGGAAGAATGCAGACTCTGAATTTATTTTCTTTTTGCAGACTTCTTTTCAGCAAATGAACTGCTTCTGCTTTATTTTTTTCAAAATCTTCCCCCAACCACAAAATAAACATCCCACAAGAGTCTTCCACCGTAAATCCATAATTTCTGACTGTAATCTCATTTAATTTATTCTCCGGCTGATACTGCCCGTTCATACACCCGATCAGGAGATTCTCCACTGTAAAAGATGCATTCAGCCAATACTCATTTCTCATTTTTTCGCAGATCTGCATCAATGCCCTTTTTAACTCAAGCGGACGGATAGGTTTCATGATATACCCGTCCACGCTCAATTCAATCGCCTGCTTTGCATATTGAAAATTTTCCGTTCCACTCAAAACTACCACTTTAAAATCAAATGCTTCTGCACGAAGTTTCTTCAACATCGACATTCCATTCATTCGTGGTAATTCTATATCCATAATCACCAGATTCGGACGCAATGCACTGATCAGCTCATAGCCCGACTGTCCATTCACGGCTGTCCCTACCAGTTCATAACCGGAATCAACTTTTTGCAGGATTGACTGTATCTGCTGCAGTATTTTTTCGTCTTTCTCAATAATTACAGCCCGCACTTATCTGCCCCTTTCAAGAATCTTACTGCCTGCTTTCGTTTATCTTATCGTCTATTTCATGGTTGCATCATTCTTTGCATTATAACATATCTTCCTGTTATCAGAAAAGAAAAAGCAAAAGGACTTTGAATCCCTATATGCTCCTTTGAGATTCTGTCCTTCTGCTCTCTCTAAACTAAATTCTATTTTTCTCTCATTTATCTGCTCTCATTTACATCTGTCGCAAATGTTGATGGAGATATTTTTCTCTTGTTGCCATCCCACCTCTGATATGTCGTTCTGATTTATTCATGTCCAACACTTTTCGTGCCTCCTGTGCCAGAGAGGGATTGATTTGAAGAAGCCGTTCGGTGACGTCTTTATGTACCGTACTCTTACTTATCCTGAATTGCTTCGCAGTCTGTCTCACCGTCGCACTATTTTCTATAATATAGTCTGCGATTTCCACCGCCCGCTCCTCAATATAATCTCTCATGGAAAAGCCCCTGCATCGTTTATTTTTTACAATCTATGCAGAGGTCTGAAGATGTATGTCTGAATTGTATATTCAGACAATATCTCCTGATCATCCGCGACATATGGCAATTCATATACAGGGGGCACTTAGTTTTTCTTCCTTATCCCCCGGATCGCCAACACGATTCCCGTCCATATAATCGCCGTTCTTGCCAGCCACTCAACTTCGCCGCCAATGATATAACAGATCAGATATATGATAACTACTGCAACAATTATTTTCACAATATTATCTTTTTTCTCTTTCTCATTCTGCAGACGTTCTGACACAGCTCCGATGGTATTCTGATCTAGATTCATCTTTCTGAAAATAGCTCCAAGGACCTGAACTGCAGGATTCTCGAGCACCCGCTCTCCTCTTCCGTTGGTGATTTCTTTAAAAATTTTGGACATCCAGTTCGTATAAGTTATTCTTCTCATAAATCATATTCCTTTCTGCTGCTTCATTGCTGCCGTATTGATTCAGTCTGTATTCATTTGAGAACTGCATTTACAACTTATTTTTTTAAATAAGCTTTCAAATTTGTGTAACAAAAATAAGAACCAGATAAGAGTTCCTCATCTGATTCTTATTATCTCATTTCAGGTATCCTTTTGTACGGACACCCTTCTTTGCATTTTTAACGCTGCATCTTAGTATCTTTTTCTTTTCAGCACGGTTACAACCGCCCCTGCTGCCAGTATCATCAGTGCAAATGCTCCTGCGATCGGTGCAGTATCTCCGGTCTTGACTGCTCCGTTAGAGGATGTGCCATTTCCTTTGCCCGATCCATTTCCATTACCTGCTGTATTTCCATTATTCTGACCATTGTTGGAATTACCGTTCTGGTTATCCTTTCCATCATCAGACTTGGATTTTACAACCAGGTTGTTGATTGCATCATGAATCGCATCTGCATAAGCATCTACTTCTGCCTGCTTGGACAATGGCTGATTTCTGTCGACCTTGGCGATCGCATCTTTCAGTGTCTTCACAGTTGCGTCTGTATAAATACTCAGATCAGCCGGTACTTTTGCAAGTGCTTCATCCACTTTCGTGTAATCTGCCTTGATCATTTTCAGTGCTGCCTGTGCATTTTCAAATCTTGCTTTTGCTGCCTGGAACTCATCCGCAGATACATTTCCTGTACTGCTGTCCAGTGCCATCAGTGCATCGTAAGCTTCCTTATACTCTGTATAAGTCTCTTCTGTGTAATCTCCTGCTTCAGACTTGAACTGAATCTTATCTCTGTAAGCATCCATATCTGTTGCTCTTAATACAAGACCATCGATTGCATTGCGGATAGACTGTACTGCTTCTGCAATCTGTTCTGCTGTACCGGATGTCTTCAATGCATTCATGTTATCCGCATTTACAGTTGCTGCCAGAACTGTATAGGAATCTGTTGTATAATTAGCTGCTTCATATTTTGCTGCATCACTTAATGCTGCATTCAGTTCCACGATGCTGATAAGATTTGCTTTCGCATCCTGCATAGCACGGATATTGGCATCTGCCTTTGTCTCATCATCAATCTGGCTTTCAGCCTGTGCGATAGCTGCTTTCAGGACTGCATAGCTGTCGCTTGTGTAATTTTCCGCATTGACTTTCTTCATCTCATCAATGACTGTCTGTACTGCGGATGTATCTTTCAGTACAAGTGCTCCTTCTGCTGCCCGCAGAGCTGTCTCTGCTTCCTGTACACTTTCTGTTGTTCCATTTGCAAGAACAGCATTTGCTGCATCCAGTGCATCACTGTAATTCTTCCAGCTTGCTGCTGTATACTTCTTTTCATTTCCCTCATGCCGTTCATTGCATTCTGCGATCACGCTCTTCAGACTTCTCACATCAACTAATGCTGTAATACTGTCTGTATAAGCTGCTTTCTTTGCTGCGATCTCTGTCGGATTAACTCTTGTAGTATTATCTGCTTCGATCAGATCACTCAGAGCTTTCTTTGCATCGGTATATGCTTTGGCAGATGCTGTCGTATAATCATCTGCATTATACTCAACTCCTGCCTGAAGCTCCAGTTCAGCAAGTTCTCTTTCTACTTTTGAATACTCAAGAGCTGCTTCTTTTTCTTCAATCTGAGTCTTCAGCTTTTCTGCTGTATCCTGGGAAAGATTATCTGTATCTTCCAGTGCTGCCACAATCTTATTGAGTACAGTTTCATATGCTGTAAATGTCTTGGCTGTATAAACTTCAACCTCTCCGTCTTTCTGGCTCTTCTTCTCTGCAACTGCCCTGCGAAGTGCCTCAAGAACTGTAGCATTTGCTTTTACTTTTGCCTTACTGCATGCAGTCTTCAATGCACCTGCTGCTGTATCAACTGTATCCTGTGTAGCATACTCATTCGTTTTCAGTTCTTCAGCAACTGCTCTCGCTTTATCTACTGCTGCTTTAGAATCTGTTGTCCAGTTTGCTGCATCACTGCTTCCTGTTGCCGCAATCGCCTCATCCAGCTTTGTCTTGTCAACTGTAGCTGCTGCCTTACTGCTTGTCTTGATCATTGAAATTTCCGGAATATTTTCACCCCAGGTTACTGTTACATCCAAAATTCTTTTATCTGAAGCTACAGCAAATTCATTGATTGCCTGGCTCAGTTTACCAAGTGTAACTGCCTGGATATTACTTCCATCTTCATTTGCAATTCTTGCAGTTACAACTGCATCAGATGCTGCTCCATTCTGGATCATACGGATCGTTCTCTTTGCCTCCAGATCAGAAATGCGATAAGTAAATGATCCATTTGCTTCTGACGGCTTGTATACCGTACGGTAATCTTCTTCAAATACATTGGAAGGTACTTTTCCTTTTTCTTCGATCACGGTCGATACGATATCTCGATTTGACTCTGTAGAGATATAGGCTCCACCATTGATCTGGATCTCATAGAAATCAACCCATCTGTAACTGTATGTCTTAAGCGGTACAACTCTTAAGTAACGTCCGCTTACATTCAGCCCTGTCTGCTCTGCATACATATTTCCAGGATTCTCACTGTCATGTGTCAGAGCTGCATAATCTTTTGCTGTATCTGTATTGGCTGTATTCTCGAAAGAATTATTTCCTACAGTCAGCACTGTTGTCCAGTTTGCTGCATCAGGATCATTTGCTACTTCAAATTTTGCATAACGCAGGAAATCAAGGCTTGTCTCTTTTACATAGTAACGGATGGACTTGAAGTCGATCGTCTGTCCAAGGTCAAACACGATCTTCTTTCCGCTATCCTGCACACCTGTGATCGTTCCATATGTTGTAAGGTCTCCGTCAAAAACATTATTGACGTTTCCGCTTCCACGCATATCACGGCTTGCATCGTTCTGTGCAAAATCACTGGTTACTGTCTTTTCACCAATAAATTCATACGTTACTGTGAAAGCATCCCAGCTTACATCCACTGCTGCATCTGTATCATTATAAAGTCTGATATAACGTGCATCGGCTGCCTGGGACGGACCTGTTACCTCTGTCCACTCTACCCCATTCATAGAAGTCTGTAACTTCAGTGAAGTTCCTGTCGGACTGGTAATTCCTGTCACCGCCTTGATATGTCCAAGATCGATTCCGATATACTTTCTGGCTCCTACGCTTAAGGATGCTGCATTCAGTGATACAGTTCCTTCTGCTGCTGTTCCAAGGACCTCACAGTTCTCGATATTTGTAAATACGTTATCTTTTGTTCCTGTATTATTTACTCTTTCTGTTACCGTAAATTCTGAGAATCTCGCCCAAGTCTGTCGATATTCCAGATTGCGGATACGGATATACTGTGCAGAAAGTCCGTTTAATTCAATATCCAGTACATCAGTTCCTGAAGTTGTTCCTGTATGGGATTCATATCCCGGAACGGCTGTCCAGCTCATTCCATCTACAGATGTCTCAACTGCATATTTTACAAACTTATCACCATTGGACGGTGATCCTACTGCGATATGTACACTTTCCAATGTTGCAACCTTTCCAAGATTGTATCCAAGGAAATCATCTACATTTACAGCATCACCAGCACCTGTATTAAACCAGATAAATGTACTGTTATTTCCGTCACGAAGGAGTGATTCTGATCCCTGGTAAACACTCCAGCGATTCGGCTTCATTAATGTATAACTGAGTTCGCTGTCGTCTCCGTCATCTGTATTCTCATCTTTGTTGATCGTGATCTCATTAACCTGCAGCCATGCATCTGCTTCATTGTCTGCTGTTGCGATCAGGCGGATACCCATTGCTTCAAAATCTTCCGGAAGATTTTCTTTTGCAACACTTACTTCCTGGTTCTGGTTTCTGACACCTGCAAAACTATTGTTCATGCCTGTAAGCTCCAGATCTTTCCAGGTCTTTCCATCGGTTGTGTACTGCAGCTTTGCCTGGTCCATATGATCTTTTCCTGCTCCAAGAAGGAACCGGATATCATTGATCTTGATTGCCTTGCTGTAACTTACTCCGATATAGGTACCTGTTGTAATCTTATTCGGTGTCTTATAAATCGCACTTGTGCTGTCATCTCCGTCAAATAAGTTATCCACAGAGCCTGTCGGTGTGTCTGTACGGCTTGTGATGTATTTACGGATCACTTTGTCCGGATTCAGGGCAAGTTCAGCTTTGCCTGATACATATTCAGCCAGTTTTTTAATAAACGGAACAATATGCTGTACTCCGACTTCTGCGACTTCCTGATAATTTACATACAGGAAATCATGCGTCTTGGACTGTGCGAATGCCGTTTCTCCTTCTGTATTGTATTCCACAACTGCGGATACATCTCCGTTCAGAGAACTCTTTACTCCATTCAGGTATGCAATCGCTGCATCTGTTGTATCTTTCCAGCAATCCAGCCAGTAAACAATCTGATTTCTGATTGCCTCATTACCTGATTCTTTATACAATGCTGCTGCATCCTGAAGTGTCTGGAATTCCTGGATCAGATCATCCACATCTGCTTCTGTGACCGTTTCCGTTTCCAGTTTATCTTTAAATGCGTTGAGTTTTTCCTTCAGTTCTACTGACTCCTGAAGCTCAGTTACACGGCTGTCCATATTCTGATTGATCATATGCTTGGACAACTCTCTGAGTGCATCACTTGCTTCTGTCTCTACTGCCGAATTATGATCTACAAATGAAAATGCGTCTTCCCATGTCTGATCTGCATCGGCATCTGTATCCCAGATATTCCATGCATAGGATGCATTTGCAAAAATAGCTACTTTACTTGGCTCTGACTGCTGCATCGGGTTCAGCATGATTCCCTGAATCTTAGACGCATCAACACCACCATGAAGGAATGTGCTGTTACCACCCATGATCAGATGCTTATGTGAGTTATCTGAACAAGGCCAGTTGATCCACATGAAAGGACCTCTTCCTACATTATTTGTAAATGTAGTAGTAAAATTATTTGTAACCTCACCCCAGACACGTCCACCGGTCATAACGATCTGTACATTTTCCGGTACACTCTTCAGGGCCTGAAGTTCACTGGAACTTCCATTTCCCATATAATCATACGGAACGAACGGAAGTGTCATCTTCATATCAGGGTATTCCTGCTTCACCTCTGCCAGCCAGGTACTCATATCGTTCAGAAGTCTTACTTCATTTGCTGCTCCCGGATTTACAAAGTCATCCGCAAGAATCGCAATCTGACGTACTCCTGCATCAATTACCTGCTTAAACTTTGCTTTCAATTTTGCAAGATCTTCATTATAGTGTGCATCTGTATCAAAGCGGAAGTTATTTCCACTCGGAAATGGATGCAGGGCATACACAAATCTGCACTTGGAAGCATTTCCAGCTTCTGCAAGTGGTCTGATCTTACTCTCTAACTCTTCATCTGTATAGAGTTCATTCCATTTCGTTCTGTGTTTCGGATCATCCTTTGGTGCATAGAAATAAGCATTTAACTTATAGTATCCCCCCCATGTCATCAGATTCACACGATCCTCTGTAGACCATGGATTTCCATAATATCCTTCAATAAATCCACGGCTTACAACATCTGCATAATCTTCAATCGTAAAATTTCTGATCGACAGGCTCTCTGTCTGTGCAAGTACATGATACAGTGTCGTCAGTCCATAAAAACTTGCATCTGTATCTTTTCCCAATACAGCAATCGTATTGTTGTCACTTTTCAGGAAATAGGAATCGGTATGATCAAATAATGAAGTATCTACATGATATCCATCTACGATCTGATCATCTACTGTTCCGTCCGATCCGTAAACTCCTACATAAATGTTCGTTGCACCACTCTTTTCTGCATCTGATTCTGTCACATTCAGACCTTTCAGTTCTGCAGTCTCTTCAAGTCGTGCTTTTGTTGCATCGTCAATATCCTCATCATAAATGACATTGACATTCTTTTTCAGGATGTAGCTTCCATCCTGATACGTCATTTCCTGAGGATTCGGATAAAGCTTATATGTAACTTCTTCCGCTTCCTCAGCCTTTGCCGGTATTGCAGTCATCGGCAGAACCATTGCCACCGCCAGCACTGCTGCAAGTACCTTTTGGACTCTTCTTCCTTTCATGATTCTTCCTCCCTTGCAAAATTTAATTTTATTTAACTATTAAATAAAATCACGCAAGTATACAAATCTATTATAACATTACAAGATTTTTTTTCCTTGTCATTACCGTTACTATTCTTCCTTATTTTTGTCTAATATGGAACTAAAAATCACCGGATTTTCAGATACTTCTCTTTAAAATCCGGTGGTTTTCTCCATCTTGAAACTATTCTTTTAATATTCAAATACAGCAACGCCATAAGCAGGGAGCGGATATGCAAAAGAATATTTCTGACCGTCGCACTCTTTCTTCACCGGCTTATAGATCTCTTTTCTCTTTTCTCCAGAACCTCCATACTCTTTCTCGTCGCTGTTCAGTACCAGCTTACACTGCCTCTTCGTCGGCACTCCAACCCGGTAATCTTCTCTTGCTACCGGAGTAAAGTTGCACACAAACAAAAGATTCTTTTTCTTTCCCTTTGAATGTCTGACAAAACTGAAGATACTTCTGAAAATATCATCTTTATTGATCCATTCAAATCCGGCCGGATCATTATCCAGCTCATACAGTGCAGGATTCTTCTTATATAAATGCAGAAGATCTCTGTACCAGTTCTGGATCTGCTGATGTGGTTCTTCTGAAAGAAGGAACCAGTCCAGTTCTCTCTCCTCGCTCCACTCACGCAGTTGTGCAAACTCCTGTCCCATAAAAAGAAGCTTCTTTCCCGGATGTCCTGTCATAAATGCATATGCTGCCTTGAGATTAGCATATTTGTCAAAGCCTTCTCCCGGCATCTTATTCAGCATGGAGCATTTCAAATGAACGACTTCATCATGCGAAAGAACAAGGATATAGTTCTCCGAATATGCATACTCCATGGAAAATGTCATCATATGATGTGCATTTTTCCTGAAATACGGATCCAACTTCATATACTCTGTAAAATCATGCATCCATCCCATATTCCACTTCAGGCTGAATCCCAGTCCGTCATCCTCCGGGTTTCCTGTAACCTTTGGCCATGCAGTGGATTCTTCTGCGATCATCATCGTCCCCGGATTTCTTCCAAGTACAACAGAATTAAGATGCTTGAAAAACTCAATCGCCTCAAGATTCTGATTGCCACCATACTTGTTTGGGACCCACTGTCCGTCCTGCTTTCCATAATCAAGATAAAGCATGGATGCCACTGCATCGACACGCAGTCCGTCCACATGGAAATGCTCGATCCAGAACAATGCATTTGCAATCAGGAAATTCCGTACCTGCGGCTTTTCATAATCAAAGATCTTCGTTCCCCAGTCAGGATGCTCTCCCTTTCTCGGATCTGCATACTCAAAAGTCGGTGTTCCGTCAAAATCAGCCAGTCCGTGAGCATCCTTCGGGAAATGTGCCGGAACCCAGTCAAGAATCACACCAATCCCATTCCGGTGCAGATAATTGATCATATAAGCAAAATCTTCCGGTGTTCCATATCTGGAAGTCGGTGCATAATAACCGGTTACCTGATATCCCCATGAGCCATCAAATGGATGCTCCGCGATTCCCATCAGTTCTACATGCGTATACCCCATCTTTTTCACATATTTTGTAATCGCTTCTGCAAATTCACGATAAGTATAAAATCCCTCATCTTCCCTTCCCGGATGCCTCATCCAGGAACCCATATGCACTTCATAGATGGATAACGGATTTTCTTTATTATCCCATTTTTTTCTGCTTTCCATCCAACGGTCATCCGTCCATTTTAAATGAGAAACGTCCGTAATCCTGGAAGCAGTTCCCGGCCGAAGCTCTGCATAATTGGCAAATGGATCTGCCTTATAGATCAGCTCTCCGCTCTCTGTCTCAATACAGTATTTGTACATCTGTCCGTCTTTCGCTTCCGGTACAAAAACTGTATAGATTCCTAATGGCTCCTGCCGCTCCATCCTGTCCGCTGCAGCATCCCATCCATTAAACTCTCCGATCACTGAAACACTCTTTGCATGTGGAGCCCATACTGCGAAATAAACACCCTTTTTGCCTGCTGTCACTTCATGTGCACCAAGCTTCTTATAAATCTCATAATGATTCCCCTGCCCGAAAAGGTAGTGATCCAGTTCTCCTATCTCATAAGGCTGCAGTTTTTTCACTGCCTTCTTCTTTGTAACCATAAATCCACCTCACTGCTCGAATTCTTTCATTGCTTGGGATTTTGCTCCCAACATCATAGCATCATTATACTTGATGTACCTGAAAAAAGAAAGAGAAAACATATTTTTGCACAAAAATAGACAGCCTTTCCCAAGACTGTCTATTAATTCTGACTAAATTTTGTCGTTAAATGTTGAAATCTCGTTCGGAAAGAATAATTCTGTCCGACGAATCTGTATTTCTTCCGAATACTCTCTTCACCAGCTTCTTGGCTGAAGCTTTCTGTGAATGTGCGATTGCCTTATCCATTACTTCTTTTACTTCCGCAACAGTTACTGAATGATCTTCTCTCTGAAGAGAATCAATGCAACTGTAAAGAGCAAGAATACCCATTTCATCAATCTTGTAACCATTCTCCTGGGCATAAGTCTGACCAAATGTTACAAGCTCATCATTAATGAAGATCGGCACTTCCAGACGGGAAGTAAACTTTCTCCTGAACTCACGGTTGGAGGAAAGCAGACGATCTAACGGCTTTCTCTGTTCCTCAAGCACGATCAGAAGTTCTCCTGTATCACGCTCCATTGCCCTGTTCAGCTTGGCGACTGTCTTTTCATTCATCTTTCCTGCTTTTTCAATGATCAAAGCACCACCGTATAATTTATCGAAAATATCTCCGATCTTTTTCTTATTCAGGGACTCTCCTGTCACGATTGCTACCTTACCCTGACGGATCTCTCTCTGCTTCTGGATTGCTTTAACTACATCTACTGCAAGAACAGTCTTGCCATTTCCTTTATCTCCAATAATCAGGAGATTTCCTGTCTTCGACGTTCCCTTCCGGTTTGTACAGTTCTTATCCTGCTCCAGAACATCTACTAACTGTTCGCTCATGCCACGCACAGGAACAAAATAAGAGAATAATTTCTTCTGTTCTTCTGTCAGGCCGGCTCTTGTACCGATTCCGCTCTGAGTTTCCAGATCATATCTTCCATGTACTACAAATCCTGTATCCATGGATAATGCATCTGAAATTTCATCCAGTGGCAACGGAGAAGTCTTACCTGTAGCGATCAGCTTTGCAGTTTCCTTTCTGCTCAACGGTGTCGTAGCCGACATGATATCAATTCCATCATCTTCGTCCGGAATCTCCCGATCATCCGGCTCTTCACTGTGCTTCGGATCTACCTTGAATTCATCTTCAAAATCAGGTGCATCTTCCTCGTCCGGTTCTTCGTCCGGTTCTTCTTCGTCTTCATAGTAGAATTCCTCATCATCTGCTAACTCATCATCATCCGATTCTTCATAATAAGCTTCATCGTCATCTTCATATTCGTCATCATAGATTTCATCTTCATACTCATCTTCATCATAGGATGTATATTCATCTTCTGAATCGTCGTCTTCGTAAGATTCATACTCATCTTCTTCTGAATCGTCGTCTTCGTAAGATTCATACTCATCTTCTTCTGAATCGTCATCTTCGTAAGATTCATACTCATCCTCTTCTGAATCGTCATCTTCGTAAGATTCATACTCATCTTCTTCTGAATCGTCGTCTTCATAGGACTCGTACTCATCCTCTTCATCCTCTGACTCTAAGAAGTCTTCATCTTCAAATAAATCTTCGTCTTCCTCCGGCAGATCATCTAAACGGAGAGATTCTGTCACTTCTCCCATATTTTCATGCGGTTCTTCCGGTGCTTTTTCTATCTCTTTTTCTTCTGGCAAAGACTCCTCTGCCGGAACTGCACCTTCAATTTCATCAATCAGCCGCTGAATATCAGGAGACAGGATTGGAGTATCTTCCGTAACCTCGTCTTCCGGCTCTTCTTCGTATATTTCCTCAGCATCCGCCTCAACGACATCTTCTGCTGATTCTTCAATCGGCTCTTCCTCGGCATCTTCTAATATATCTTCTGCTTCGTCTTCGTCCGGTTCTTCCTCGTACGTTTCTTCTACCGACTCATCATATACTTCTTCCTCGGCATCCTCAAGCAACGCCTCTGCTTCTTCCGAATCCCAGTCAGATAAAATCTCTTCAAAACTCAGCTCCTCTGCATCCGCTTCTTCAAAGGATTCTGTATCATCTTCCCAATCCTCAGCAGGTGAATCCTCCAGGAAGTCTTCCGCTTCTTCCATATCGAAGATCTCTTCTTCCGGTTCAGCCGGTTCTGCATCAGCAATTTTTTGCAGTTCTTCTTCTATTGTCCCTGTCTGTGTTTCTTCAATCGGCTCTGCCTCTTCGACTTCTTCTGCCTCTTCTTCAACCGGTTCTGCCTCTTCGACTTCTTCCGCCTCTTCTTCAACCGGCTCTGCTTCTTCGACTTCTTCCGCCTCTTCTTCAACCGGCTCTGCCTCTTCGACTTCTTCCGCCTCTTCTTCAACCGGCTCTGCCTCTTCGACTTCTTCCGCCTCTTCTTCAACCGGCTCTGCCTCTTCAACTTCTTCCGGCAGCTCTTCTGCCACCAGATCTTCAAGATCCAGCTCTTCTGCGTCATCTTCCGTAATATCTGTTGTGATTTCTACAGGGATCCGCTCTGTCTTATCTGCCGCTTCTTCTGATACTTCTCCAGGAATAAGTTCCTTCATTCCGATTGGCACATCACCTGTATGCTTTTCCTGTGAAATCTGATTTACCATATCAAGATCCACGACCGACTCAATATCACCGATCGCACTCTCAAGATCAGAAATATCCGGCTCTTCATCCTCTGCCGCAGATACTTCCGGCTTGCGATGCAGTAACTGCTCCAATGCCTCATCCAGCCGCATTGTATCACCGATCTTTTTCTTTTCCGGCTTACGGACTGGTTTCTCTGAACTTTCTTCTTTTCCTGTATCCTGCTGTCCAATACTCTCAGGAATATCCTCAACCGGCTCTTCTGAAACAGCCTCTGAATGCTCCGTTGCTGCTTCATCCAAATGATCTTCCGGCTCTTCATTTTCTGCAACATACGTCTCAAGATCCGGAATCTCTTCCGTCTCACCGCCATTTTTTTCAAATCTGCGATTATACTTTTCCTGCTGCGAAGGTGTCAGTGGCTTATACTGCATCTTCAATTCCATTGCTTTATATACATATTTGCCTTCACTGAACCACAGGATCAGATCATCACATTCTTCCAGACATTCTGCCGTCATACCTGCTTCCTGATAAAGCTTTGCAAGTTCAAACGCCCATTCTTCAATATATTCTGCCTTCTTAAACTCTTCCAGTGCTTCAATCTGCTGCTCTAACGGAGCCCGCTGTGCCCGTAAGATCTGGTATCTCAGAATATGTCTGTTCGGATCTTTTGGTGCTAACTGCACAAACTCATCATAAAAATCTATTGCTTCATCTACATTCCCCGTCTTCAGTGCAAGAGAACTCAGACGATACAATACCTTCCGGCTTCCTTCTGCCCGATGATAAGCAATCTGCAAAATATCATAGCTTTTCTGATATTCACCGGTCTTTTCATAAATATCACTTACATTCGCAAGCATCATGGCATTGCGAACCCTTCTCCAGTCAATGGAGTCAGCAATCTCCTTTGCTTCCCCGTATTCTTCATTTTGCATAAGCTCTATCATTCGCTCTGACAGTTGCTTATATTCATATTTGTCCACCGCATTCACCTCATTATATTAATGTTTATTCGGTAACTCAAGATCTCTTCATGTCAATTTAACATAAGGCGATACTCTTTCATTAGTGTACCATACCATCTTCCCAATGTCAAAAAAATGCACCTCCAACTACCCTTGAAGATGCATTTTTTATAATATTTAATTTTCTCATTATTTTTATTTTATATTCTGGATCGAAGGTAAATCCTGATACGATTCCTGTAAGACCATTTTTCTTTTACAGCTACTGTTCCATGTTCCTTTACACATCGTTCAGTTCTGTATGTGGTAACTTTATTCAATATATCTGCAACTGCTTTATCTTTTTATTATGAATCTGGTCTTGTATTCTCTCCGTTCCATTTATTTTCATTCTTAATTTTTACCAGATCTGCGAATTAACTTTTGCTCAGGTCTCTTTCTTCACAGGAACCTGCAATCGCCGTACCACTGACATATTGATGAAATTCTGAAACTATACTGTCCATTGGTCCAACCTCCTGTTATCCGTTATTTTTAATCTAATCAGGCATCCGCTTCTTGTACCTTCTTAGTTAAATATCTTTTTTTGATGGTTTTATCTTAACACCCGGGCTTCTATTTGTCAATATATTTATCCGTTTTTTTCGTATTTTTTATTTATTTTTATTTTTATATATAATTGTTTGAATTTTCAGTTAATTCGTTCTTGCATATCTACGCCTTAATCCTCTGCTGTCAGCTTTTCTTTTACTTTCAAAATTCTTCTGACCGATTCATCAATTCTTTCTTCTGTTAAAGTTCCATTCTGAACAGCCTCTAAAATTCCCTGATATGCCTCCTGAAAATTTTCCGGCATCAAAAGCATATCCCCACCAGCCTCTATAACTTTAACCGAGACCTCTGCCGAAGAATAATGCTGTGAAATTGCCCCCATATTCAATGCATCCGTAATTACAATTCCATCAAATCCCATTTTTTCTCTTAATACATCCGTAATCATAATTTTAGACAGGGAAGAAGGCGTATTGTCTCCTGTCACATTCGGTACTGAAATATGCCCTGCCATAATAATGGCAATATGATTTTCAATGGCATTCTGAAAAGGAACCAGTTCCTGCTGCTCCAGTTCTTCCAACGACTTGTCTGTATAAGCATATCCCTCATGTGTATCTCCGGCTGTTGCCCCATGCCCCGGGAAATGCTTGATTACTCCATACACATTTTCCTCATGCAGCCCATCCAGTACTTTTTGCGACAACGCAGCAACTTTTGCACTGTCATTTCCGAATGATCTTTTTTTAACAACTGTATTTTCCGGGTTAGTAAGAACATCCCCTACCGGTGCATAATCCAGATTGAAACCTAATTCTGCCAGATAATTGCCAATCGTCTGTCCTATTTCGTAAGCTCTTTCCTCATCTGTAACTTCGCACATATCTTCAACAACAGAAACATTCGAGATTCCGCTGCCTGCAACTCTTGCTACAGTTCCACCTTCTTCATCTACACTCAGAAAAATCGGGATTCCACTCTGCTCTGTACTGTACGACTGCGTAGTGTGAAGCATATCTGATAATTGTTGTCTGTCCTCGATATTCCCTGCAAAATAAATCATGCCACCAACCGGATACTGTTCCAGGCATCTTTTTGTCGTGTCTCCCGCTGCCGTTACCTTTCCCATTCCGGTCAATGCTTCCGGCGTAATGATAAATAACTGAGCCACTTTTTCTTCCAATGTCATCCCGGAAATTTTTTCTTCTACCCAGTCAGGCTTCTTCTGTTCCTTTTTATCGGTTGTAGTCTGCTCCACTTTTTCCGTCTTCCCAGCGTATTTTCCGGTTGGGGAAGATTCTTTCATATTCACAAATTTAATACACAATATTAATAGAAAGGCTGCAGCCAGCAGAAAACTTCCGCCGACCACAGCAATAATTTTTTTACTCTTCATATTTAATTCCTGAAATTAACAAATTTCCGCACCTGCAGGCATCTCTTTCTCCGGTGTCATCAGTGCAAAATTTCCATCTGCATCTTCAGCACAGAGCAACATTCCCTCTGAAAGAACTCCGGCAAGCTTCGCAGGTTTCAGGTTGACGAGAACCATAACCTTCTTTCCTACCATCTCTTCCGGCGTATAATATGCCTTAATTCCTGATACGATCTGCTTTACCTGACTTCCGATCTTTACCTGGGAGCATAAAAGTTTTTTCGACTTTTTGACTGCTTCGCAGGCGATGATCTCTCCTACCTGGAACTGCATTGCACCAAACTGCTCGAATGTGATCTCTTCTTTTGGCTCAAGATCAATGACTGCTTCTTCTTTCTTTTCTTCTTTTTTCGGATGAAGTTCCTCTACTTTTTTCAGAACTTCTTCCAGATCCATTCTCTGGAACAGAATTTCCGGTTTTTCTGTCACATGACCATTTCCAAGCTGCTCAAGGATCTTTTTGCTTGTAGATGGCATATATGGCTCAAGAAGTCTTGCACCCTCTGAAATACCCTGGATCAGATTCCATAATACAGTAGACAGACGATCTTTCTTTGACTCATCTTTTCCAAGTACCCATGGTGTAGTCTCATCAATATATTTGTTGCAGCGTTTAAACAGATTGAAGATTTCTGTGATCGCATCTGCCACACGCAGATCTTTCATCTTTTCAGCTACTGCCTTTGCAGTATTCTCTACGACTGCCTTCAGGTCAGCATCCACTTCTTCTGCCACGCCTGTATCTGTCACTGTTCCGCCAAAATACTTATTTGTCATGGAAATTGTACGGTTTACAAGGTTTCCAAGCGTATTGGCAAGATCTGAGTTCAGACGCTCTACCATCAGCTCCCAGGAAATCACTCCATCGTTCTCAAACGGCATCTCATGGAGTACAAAGTAACGAACCGCATCCACTCCAAAGAAATCAACCAGCTCATCCGCATAAAGCACATTTCCTTTAGACTTGCTCATCTTTCCGTCTCCCTGAAGCAGCCACGGATGTCCAAATACCTGCTTTGGAAGTGGAAGATCCAGTGCCATCAGGAAGATTGGCCAGTAGATCGTATGGAAACGGATGATATCTTTTCCGATCAGATGAAGGTCTGCAGGCCAGAGTTTGTTAAACTGCTCAGTACTATTTCCCTCTGCATCATATCCGATTCCTGTAATATAGTTTGTCAGAGCATCCAGCCATACATACACAACATGCTTTGGATCAAAATCAACCGGGATTCCCCACTTAAATGATGTTCTTGATACACACAGATCCTGCAGTCCCGGGAGAAGGAAGTTATTCATCATCTCATTCTTACGGGATACCGGCTGGATAAACTCCGGATGCGTATTGATATGCTCGATCAGACGATCCGCATATTTGCTCATTTTAAAGAAATACGCCTCTTCCTTTGCCGGCTGCACCGGACGTCCACAATCCGGACATTTTCCGTCTACGAGCTGGGACTCTGTAAAGAATGACTCACATGGAGTACAATACATTCCCTCATAGTGTCCTTTATAAATATCTCCTTTATCATAAAGTTTCTTAAAGATCTTCTTTACCTGCTTTTCATGATCCTCATCTGTTGTACGGATAAACTTGTCATAAGAAGTATCCATCAGATCCCAGATTCTCTTGATCTCTCCTGATACCTTATCAACAAATTCCTTTGGTGTAATTCCTGCTTCTTCTGCCTTCAGCTCGATCTTCTGCCCATGCTCATCTGTTCCCGTCTGGAAAAATACGTCATATCCCTGACTTCTCTTATAACGTGCGATCGCATCTGCCAGTACGATCTCATAAGTATTACCAATATGCGGCTTGCCGGATGTATAGGCGATCGCTGTTGTAATATAATATTTTGGTTTTTCTGACATAATTGTCTGCCTCCTTTTAAAAAAAATACCGTCTCCCTGAAGACTTTCATCCTCAAGAAGACGGTTCTGTTTCACCGCGTTACCACTTCTCTTCGTTCCCACTTCACAGTGAAAACCTCCGTGAGTGACCTGCATCCCTCTGCTGCCACTCCTACGCTGTAAAGGGCGAACCCTTTGCAGACTTACCTGAAAGCTCATCTGCACTGCTCAGGAGCCATCTTCCCCTGCCTCCTGTTCATCCCCTCTCAGCCAACAGAACTTTCTTAAGTTCTCCCGGGGATCTCTCTGTAAAACGGTAATCAGGCTACTCTCTCCATCCTTGCTTTTCTACGCTATTCTGCTTTTCGCAATCCTTAGAAAGCGTAGCACACCGCCTCAAAAATGTCAATTCAATCTTTTTGCTTTCTCTTCTTTCTACTGCTTTTTCACTCTCGGGAACCGGATATTTACCCGGAACAAATCTCCATCCAGATACAGGTTGAAAGTTCCGCCCTGCATCGTTGTCAGGCTCTGTGCGATCGACAGTCCAAGTCCGCTTCCTTCAGAACTTCTTGAAAGATCTCCACGGATAAACCGTTCGGTCAGTTCATCTGCCGAAATGTTCAACTGATGTTCAGAAACATTTTTCAAAGACAGATCCACCGTATCTTCTTCCAGCTTCAGATCCGCGTATACCCTTGTTCCCGGCATGGCATACTTGGCTGCATTTCCGAAAATATTCTCCAGAACTCTCCACATTCTTCGCCCGTCTACATGAACAACCGCAGGTTCTGCCGGCAGATTGACGATCATTTTCAGATTCCTTGCCTCAAACTTCTCAGCCATCTCACCTTCCGTCTGCTGGATCATCTCCACAAGATCTACATCCATATACTCCAGAGAAATATTCCCACTGCTTACCTTGGATGCCTCAACAACGTCTTCCGTCAGTGTCTTCAGCCTCTGTGCTTTCGCCTCCAGTATATCCAGATAGCCCTGGATCTTTGGATCTGCAATATCCGACTGCTTCAGGATCGCTACATAATTAATGATCGAAGTCAACGGTGTCTTGATATCATGTGATACATTCGTGATCAGATCCGTCTTAAGACGCTCATTTTTCATTGCCTCTTCTACGGCCATATGGAATCCGTTGGCAATTCCATTGATCATCTCTGCCAGCTTTAAGTTCTCACCTCTTAAGCCTTGCAGCGGGATCTGATATTCCATATTTCCCAATGCAATTTCTTCAATACCTTTTTTCAGTTTCTCCTTGAGTAATAAACCGTTCAGGACAACATAAAATACACCCACGTCTGCCAGTAACACCAGAAGCATTGTAACCCCATTCCTGAACAGCACTGCAATTCCCTGTACAAGGAAAAATCCACATAACAGAAGCACTGTCTTTGTCGTCTTCTTCCGGTTATCATATATTTTATAGATGAACCGCACAATCACTCTCAACAGACTGTTCTTCCACAGGTTTCGTCCCTTGATCCGCTTGATCAGACTCACGTATCCCATAAAGAAGCAGCCCAGTGTAAATACTCCATAAAAATAAATTTCTGCCAGCTCTGCAATACTCAATGACGGAAGATATAAACTTGCTGACATATATGCTGAAGAAACATCCATTCCACGAGCATAATAATACTCAAAATAAGTACCTCCATCCTTCAGATAAGTCGGAATATCATTGATCATCGTATAGATATTTCCATTCCAAAAATGAATCCCGATATAAGAACCAACGATCCATATCAGTACGATCAGCACCGCTGCAATCTCTGTCTTCCAATGATCAAAACCGTTCAGGTGCAGTTCTTCATCTTCCGCAGTTCTTCCTGCCTCCAGTGTCAGCCAGATTGTTGCCCCAAGGAACAGGATAATGCTCAGAACCAACAGCCATGTTGTTCCTTTAAAATACGGGATATTATTATCATAAGCTACCTTATTCTGATAAAACTGATCCTGGATCGTATAAGTTGTATCCACCGCAACCGCAAATACGCTGTTCCATTTCTTTTCACTGCTGTAACTGCGGAGTTTTTCCCATTTATCCGATTTCGATACATTCATATTACTGTTAAAATCTTTTAGCTTTGGATAAATGACCATATATTTAACATCTTTCTCCGAGATCAGATTCTGGACATTTTTCTCCAGCTCTGCATAGTTCTCGTAAGAAGTCTTATTCGTCACTACCTTTTTCGTGTCATTATTCGCATAAATGTAAGTAAAGTTTGTATTGCCTTCCTCTAAATGTTCAAATCCCATCTGATAATTCTGATAATCTGAGTAAATATTCCCCAAAGTATACGCAAGATCATCATAAATGACGGACAGTTTGCCATTCAGACGCGGACTGTTATTCACTACCTGCAAAAGGTTTTCTGCTCCCTGCGGTGCATATTTTTCGATTAATGCACTTCCAAAATTCCAGCAGTCTGTGTACAGGATATTTCCTTCCATGTCCACAATATCAAAATTATAAAAGCCTGAAGATGTATACTTACCGTTCTGAAGTTCCTGCAGAAATCCGTCAACATCACTCCCATCCTGCATGATAATATCAAATACTCCCGACTCTACCCGTGTCATGAAATCACTCGTATAGTAATACTCATATGTCCCTTCAGGCTTCTGACATACGATCACACTGTTCTTCGCATAATTATCGCTCTCTGCACTGTCAAAATCTTCTCCCCAGTTGATCAGTTCCTCCAGTGAATACGCAATACCCGAAACATTTTCTCCGTTGGCAGTATCATTCTTGCTGTACTCCATTACGTCGATCTCTTTGTTCCGGTTCATCATCCCATCTGTCTCAAAAAGATTTTCCAGCCGGATCTGCGTAAGGACATCATCCATGTAATTTTCAACCATGTAATTAAATTCCTGCGATTCCTCAAATGGCTGTTGGCTCATCGTCCATAAGGACGGCAGATCTGTGCTTCCTGCAAGATTCATAAGAGACAACAGATTCGTTATCAGCATTGCACCGCTGAGAATCGCCACAATAAGAACGATCGCCTTTACACCTGTCTTTCTGTACCACTTATTCATATTTCGTCCTTTCAGCCTTTATCAATTTTATAGCCTACGCCCCATACTACTTTCAGATATCTTGGATCTTTCGGATTGATCTCGATTTTTTCACGAATATGGCGGATATGGACCGCAACTGTATTATCCGCACCAATCGCCTCTTCATTCCAAATCGACTCATAAATCTGATTAATAGAAAAAACCCGTCCCTGATTTTTCAGTAATAACAAGAGAATATTATATTCAATCGGCGTAAGCTTCACTAACTCTCCGTCCACCGTCACTTCTTTCAGATCATCATTGATCCTGAGTCCGCCAACTTCATACACTTTTTCCTTTTGTTCCTGGGATGTTCCACCAAGCTCATTATAGCGACGCAGTTGAGACTTGACCCTTGCTACCAGTTCTAACGGATTGAACGGCTTTGTGACATAATCATCCGCCCCGATATTCAGTCCGAGTATCTTATCTGAATCTTCTGACTTTGCAGAAAGAATAATGATCGGTACACTGTTCGTCTCCCTGATCTTCAGAGTTGCCCTGATTCCATCCAGCTTTGGCATCATCACATCAAGGATCAGAAGATTTACTTTCTCTTTCTCCAGAATATTCAATGCCTCAACTCCATCATATGCCTTCAGGATATGATATCCCTCCTGGGACAGATAAATATCTATTGCCTCTACAATTTCTTTATCATCATCACAAACTAATATATTATACATTTCAATCACCTCCCTTTTAGTATACATGATATCGGTCATTTTTTAAAACCAGAGTGTCAAAATCTTAGAATTTTATTAAAAAAGAAAAGTCCGCTGGATTTTCATCCAACAGACTCTTCTCTCTTAAACTTTCATATGGAAAACCGCTTATCTTCTTTTCCTTCTGAAGACAACCGTTCCGGCTGCCAGCGAACCACCAAGCATGAATACAAATACTGCCATATTTGTGCTGTCGCCTGTCTTGGCTGCTGCATTTTGCTTCTTATTTGTTGTTCCGGCATTATGATTCTGATCCTTAGTCGGATTATTTACACCGGCATTTCCGTTATTGCCATTATTACCGTTGTCTCCGGCATTTCCGTTATTGCCATTATTACCGTTGTCTCCGGTATTTCCGTTATCGCCGCCGTTACCATTATTTTCACTCTTTGTTGTTACACTCAGTTCTGCGGCTGCATACTCTGTTGCATTCTCATCATCGCCTACGGCAACAACTTCGATCTGATAAGTCTTACCGGCTTCAAGACCTTCTATCGTATATCCTGTAGCATCTGCCGGGATATACGTCACGTATTCTTTTCCATTTACATAGATCTTGTAACCTGCCAGTCCTGCTGTGCTTGCCGGTCCATCCCATTTCACTTCAACGGAATTTTTCGTAATTTCACCTGTCACTACATTCTCCGGTGCTGAAGGTTTGTCCGGCTGATCCGGCTCTTCTATTTTCTCGAATCTTGCAGTCAGTGTAATATTCTTCGTGATGGCTGTATCGAAATCGAACGCCGTATCACTTCCTTCTTCATACCAGCCAAGGAACTTATAACCCTCTTTTTCCGGATCGGCTGGCTTCGCAGCCTTTTCTCCTTCTTTGACGGTCTGTTCTTTTCCGTCGATCGTAACCGTATAGGTCTTATCTTCCGGCTGATCCGGCTCGCTTCCTTTTTCAAATTTTGCGATCAGGGTCAGGTTCTCTTCCGGAGTTACTGTATAAACGGCTTCATCACTTACCTTTGTTCCAAGGACATCATACCATCCGGTAAATGTAGCACCTTTCTTTGCTGTTGCAGTAAAGGTAACTTCTTCTCCCTGTTCGATCTTTTCTTTAGAAACAGTCGCTGTACCTTCTCCTTCTACATAAGTACTCATACGGAGTTGTGTCTTTGTAAGATCCTGCGTTCCTGTAAGCACTCTGAATTCTGCTGCACTACCGAAACCATTCTGTCCTTCTGATACAACCAGCTTGATCTTGGATGTCTGAACCGGTGTAAAGTTTACCGTTTTTTCTGTACCTGTGCTTTCCCACGTTCCATTCTCTACAAGAGCTGTCCAGTTTTCATCCGCATCCTCATAATACAGAGAATATTTCAGGATATATCCGTTATTTCCCGTCGGTCTCGGCAGATAATAGAATCCGTTCACATCATAGGACTGTCCCATATCAATCGTGATCGTTGCCGGCAGTGCTTTCTTACTCGGAGAGTACTGCGTATGCCAGATCGTTGACCGATCATTGTCAAATGCTGCACTGATTGGTCCGTCACTGTTCTGATTATCTGATGTCACTGTAAATCCGGATGGATCAATCGGCGAAGATTCCCCATCTGACATCGTAGAAGAAAGATTTACATTATCAATGATGGCATGTACCGCATTTGTATCAGAACCAATCCTTGTCAGTGGCAGAGAAAGTGTAGAGCTTGTAATACCGGTCTTCTTCACATCGCCTTCATATGTAAAACTTCCGGTTGCTTTATACTCTTTTCCATCTGCAATCAGGACAGTACTTCCGTTCTTTGTACGGATCTTTAATGTCATCTTCTGATTAACAGGAAGTTTATATCCAAAGGAATAGTCATATCCTTCTCTTGTAAATCCAAGTGTTCCATCTTCCATAATGCGGATATTATGAGTACTGTAGGCTTCATGATCTTCGTCCTTCTCAGCTTCAAAGAGAATCTGTCCCGGTTCTGCCGGCTGAGTCAGTGTGATATCAAAGCTCAGTTCTTTCTCAGGTCCAACTTTATCCAATGGAGTAGAGATATAGCTTTCTCCGCCCTTCAGAACAAGTTCTCCATCCTTCACTTCCGCATTCTTTCCGTTCTCTGCATCATATTCATTTGCACTCTTATCTGAAAGTCCATCCTCAAAATCATAGGAAAGAATCTCATCTGTCTCACTGTCTACTTTATCATATGCATTGACTCCTGGAGCTTCACCCACATTCTCGCTCGTCTGCTGTGCTGTTGTAAAAGAAACTTCTCCTGATTTGCCCCACAATGCAGCCGCATAATATGGTGCAGCATCATCGAAGCGATCATAGATCTCCATCTCAGTCAGTCCGTTCGCTCTCTGATCAACCATATCGTTCCAGATCGCATAAGCTCCTCCCAGTGTCTGTTCAGAACCTGACGGAACACCCATACGTGTAGCCGGATCATAATTATACATGGACTTGCGGCTCAGATAATCAGCGTAATATCCTGCTGCCGGTACGATATATACACTTCCGTCATTCATATCGATCAGATCATAACCCTGCTGATACATGGATTTCGGATTTGCCCATCCATCGTTCCAGATGTTCATCTGAACACCTTCACTTCTTACAGATGTGCTTCCGTTTCTTGCTGTAAGACTTCCCCACAGACGAACAGTATTTCCATTATCCTGGATATAAGCCAGAAGGTCATCTGTAAACTTACGGAACTGCTCTGTATACTGTCCATCATACTCATCTGTTCCGATATTCACTGTAGTATCCTGGTCAAATACCGGATCATCACCCTTAATATACTCATCCCAGATGCTCTCAATAAATGCCAGTGACTCATCGTACTTCGTGCTGAGGTTGAAATGATCATTCTGGCGTCCTGTCGTTCCGAATCTGAGATCCGGTCTTACCTTTGTAAATGACAGAGAATGTGCAGGAGTATCAAATTCCGGGATAATATCCAGTCCTAACTTCCGGTAATTCTGGATCATGGACTTCATCTCAGCCTTGGTATAATACATATCGTCACTGGTCAGGTCTGCCTGATTCAATCCACCCTCTTTGACATCAGACTCCATACGGAATCCCTCATAAGCTGACATTGCACCCTCTGAGGTTGAATAATTTTCAAGGAAAATATAGTTATCGTTCAGATGAAGCTGCAGGTCATTCATCTTATACCACAGCATTGTCTTTGCAACTTCCTGAAGTGTCTCGCTTTCAAACGGTCTTCTTCCTACATCCAGCATAAAGCCTCTGACTTCATACTTTGGATAATCCCTGCATTCGCCCTTCGGGATTGTCGTACCATTCTGCTTCAGGATCTGAAGGATTGTTCTTGTAGACCAGTAAGCTCCTGCTTTCTGCTCTGCCTTCACTTCCACTTTATCCGTTACATTCATGGAATATCCTTCTTCTTTCAGCCCATTTCCGGCTGCCTCAAGTGTAAAGAAGAAGTCTCCTGCTGATGCCTGATCCGCATAAACAATCTCGATGGATTTTCCCGTGATCTCTTTATAATCGTTCTTAAATTCTTCAGCCATTGCAGATAATTCTGCCTTATCCTTTGTTGCTACAACGATACGGCTGGAATCACTGATCTCAAAGGAACCACCCTTTGCACCTTTCCATTCTGCCAGTTCCGGGATTACGTTCGGCTTTGCATTATCTCCGTCTTCTGCCGTATACTTTCCGGTTACAGTCATAGTATATTCTTTGGAATCTACTGCCGTACTGTCGTCACCGGCTTTCTTTACATTGAAGTTCATCTTCACAGTCTTTGTAACAAGCGGCTGATAAACTGTCAGATCCCTGTCTACGATCTGCTCATAATCTGCACCGACAAAACTGATCTCATATCCTTCAGGAACTTCCGGCATTGCCAGCTTTCCTGATGCTCCATCAATACTGGAAGGAACTTCCAGGCCGTCTGCAACTTCTTTCGGAGTTCTCTCCGGCTCTGTCGTAGCAAGCTCTGCCTCATAAGTTTCAAACTCATAGACTGAAACGGTCGGCCAGCTTACAGAAGCACTTCCCTCCGGTGCTCCCGCCTGATCAAAGGATTCAATATATAATCTCAGATATCTTGTCGTTACTGCTTCATCAAATACGATCGTCTCTCTATAATCTGAAGGACTTGCCGTAAATGCTTTTACCGTCTCCCAGTTCTCTCCGTCGGAAGACTTCTCGATCCGGTAGGCAGTCGCATTCTTTCTCTCCCAATGGATCTTTGCTGTTCTGATCGTCTTCTCGCTGCCATAATCCAGCTTCAGCCAGTGTGATCCTGTTGCCGCCGGACTTGCCCAGCGGGTCGTATCATCGCCGTCAACTGCCTTGGAGGCATCTGTTCCGGTTGTCTCACTTCCGTCTGCTGTTGCAGTTGCAGCGGTACTCAAATTCTCTGCTTCTCCAAGGATCTCAAACTCATACAGGGATACTGACTGCCAGCTTCCCGGATTTACTGTATAACCATTGACTGTCAGCTTTACGTACTGAGCCGTCACAGCCTCATCCAACTGGATATCACTCGTAACTGATGTAATATTTTCTCCGTCATTTTTTACGTAAACATCCCGGTATTCTCCATCTTCTGTATCACATACAGAAATCTTGAAGTTCGTAATATTCGTTCTTTCCCATTCGATCACAAAATGATCAAATGTCTTCTGTGTACCGAGATTCACCGTCAGCGTCCTTGCCGCCTGACTTGTACTCTGATTCGTTGCCCATCTCGACTGATCTGCCTTTGCAGCATCTCTGTTGACGATTCCGTCGATCGCCTTATCTGCTCCCCAGTAATTCGTCTCCTGATCACTGACGGTTGCCGTTCCACTTAATGCATAATTGATCTCATTATTTGCCGCAGCACTTACTGTGGCCGGTGGAATGATTGTAACACCACTCAAAACCATGGCAGCAGATAAAACGCACGCATTCATACGCTTTACTGTCTTTAATTTCATTCTTCCTCTTTCCCCTTCCTTTTAGATAGGATATTGTATGGTTTTGCCTTAAAAGTAACAATCCATTTACATAGTTTGTATTAATTATCTCATTCATTCAGAAACTTTGCAAGGAGTTTTTATTTGATTTGCACAAATTTGTGGTTGTTGGGGTGATACGCTTGTAGATTAGAAAGCTTCTTTGTGAAGAAGCGGACGCGGAAAGCAGGGATATTCCTTCGTGGTGCAGGCCCGCTTTACCTCAGCCCGTTGACCGTTTGTAACTCGAAAGTGGAAATCTTCGTGCAATGGCACTCGATTTACTTTCTCTAACAAACGCTGCAAAGTGTCTTCGGAACGCTCCTGCTAATGCACCTGCTCAGGAACACCCTGCTTTCCGCTGACCATCTCGATAAGAAGTTTTTTAGCTCCACAGCGTAGTCACTCAACAATACAAGATTTAAAAGATAAAAAGAGCCGGATGGCTATTGGCTAAGATATTCGATCGTAGATATTGTATTTAATATTTGACTAATCATTCATCTTAGTTGATAGCCTTCCGGCTTTTTACTTCTTACTTAAATTTCGTGTTTGTTGAGAGAAAATGTCCCGGCACGAGAACTGTTTTCTGACTTGAAATGCCTAATATCCGCCCTTGCTGTTGCGTGAGCATTGCATTGACAGGGAGCGTTCCGAAGACACTTTGCCCAACTTGTTAAGGAGCGTAAACAGGAGTGCCTCTGCACGAGTGTTTCCACGTTCCTGTTACAAGTTGTCAACGGGCTGAGGTAAAGCGGGTCCTGCACTGCGATGCAACAACAAGTGCGGATATGAACGCCCTTCTGTCAGAAACACTTCCTGCCGCCGAATCATTTTCACTCTCAACAACTACAAATTTTATACTTATTTCATACAAACTTTAAACTCTTTTAATTGATTTTTTCCTTACACTATTTTATACTCATCTCACATCAAAATCTCAGACAGATCCAATTCCCATTTTCTACGTCTGATGTCCAGTATGGAGAGCATTTCATATTTCAAGACCATTTCGGTCAGAGATTTTCATTTTGATGATAACGATTATATTTTTATTAAGGAGGACTTGCCTATGGGACAAGCAGATGTAAATGTTAATCTTTGGCTTAAGGATACGAAACGGTTCGCAGACCTGTTCAACGCCATTTTATTTCAGGGAAAAGCCGTGATCCTACCGGAGAATCTTCACCCCAGCCCGGAGACAACCGCAGTCAGTCTTCAGGACGCTCAGGGGAAAAATGTTGTAAAAAAGCAATACCGTGATATCATCATGAACTGGCAGGATCAGGCTGTGCTGATGCTGCTGGCGGTGGAATCACAGACTGCCATTCATTACGCTGCACCGTTGAAAGTAATGCTCTATGACAGCATGGAATATGCGGAACAGGTGCGGGTCAAATGGAAAGAACGTCCGCCCCGTCTTTCTTCGGCTGAATTTCTTTCCCGGTTTCAAAAGAATGATAAACTCATCCCGGTGATTACTTTGATCTTCTATTATGGGACAGAGGAGTGGGATGGACCTTTGGAACTGCATCAGATGTTCGATCTTGGGACAGAAAAGAAGCATGCGGAACTGATGAAAAAGTATCTTCCCAATTATCACATTAACCTCGTCGATGTCAGAAGACTGAAAAATTTAGAATCTTTTCAAAGTGATTTACAAATCATATTCGGTATGCTACAATGTAGTCAGGATAAATACGCATTGCGTACATGTGTAGCAAGTCATAAAGACTATTTCCAAAAGCTGGATCTGGAGACTTATCATGCACTTGCGGCATTCTTAAATTCCCGGCAGCTTATGGAGATAAACGTAGAGAAGGAAGAAAAGGAGGAACTGGATATGTGTAAAGCACTGGAAGATATTTATAATGATGGCGTTCAGGATGGTATGGAACAGGGCAGACGATCAGGTATTGCCGAAGGAGAAGCTCATGGAAAAGAACTTGGCATAGCCTCCCAGAAAAAGGAGGTGGCCCTGCAGATGCAAAAGCTTGGTTATCCTTTGGATGCCATTGCAGCGGTACTGATGGAGTCTCTGGATAGCGTCCTTAAAATTCTTGCTGTAGTTGGGTAAATTTGTGGTTGTTGGGGTGATACGCTTGTAGATTAGAAAGCTTCTTTGTGAAGAAGCGGACGCGGAAATCAGAGATATTCCTTCGCGGTGCAGGCCCGCTTTACCTCAGCCCGTTGACCGTTTGTAACTCGAAAGTGGAAATCTTCGTGCAATGGCACTCGATTTACTTTCTCTAACAAACACTGCAAAGTGTCTTCGGAACGCTCCTGCTAATGCACCTGCTCAGGAACACCCTACTTTCCGCTGACCATCTCGATAAGAAGTTTTTTAGCTCCACAGCGTAGTCACTCAACAATACAAGATTTAAAAGATAAAAAGAGCCGGATGGCTATTGGCTAAGATATTCGATCGTAAATGATGTCGGGGGCTTTTGACCCCGACATCTTTAATATTTGACTAATCATTCATCTTAGTTGATAGCCTTCCGGCTTTTTACTTCTTACTTAAATTTCGTGTTTGTTAAGAGAAAATGTCCCGGCACGAGAACTGTTTTCTGACTTGAAAAGCCTAATATCCGCCTTTGCTGTTGCGTGAGCAGTGCATTGACAGGGAGCGTTCCGAAGACACTTTGCCCAACTTGTTAAGGAACGTAAACAGGAGTGCCTCTGCACGAGTGTTTCCACGTTCCTGTTACAAGTTGTCAACGGGCTGAGGTAAAGCGGGTCCTGCACTGCGATGCAACAACAAGGGCGGATATGGACGCTCTTCTGTCAAAAAGCCTTCCTGCCGCCGAATCATTTTCACTCTCAACAACTACAAATTTCTACTTTGTCGCTCTATAATAGTTAATCAGACATCCATCCAGTATGATCTGGCGTTCAGCATCTGTCAGATCTCCGAGCTTCAGGTCGATCTCTTTTAACTCATCCCCGACAACATATGCTTTCACAACCGCAGCCTTTTCTTCTACTGCTTTTCTCACATCCGGAACAAAGATATAATCTCCATTTTTAAATGGAAGTGATTCATGGTCTGTATCAGTCAGGAACGGGAGCATACCCCAGTTGATGAGGTTGGAACGATAACGCTTTGTTGCATATTCATTCGCGATATTTGCCCAGCCGCCGAGTACCTTCTGACATGATGCAGCCTGCTCACGTGCAGATCCGTCTCCCGGCTTCACTGCAAAGATTGTACTTCCTACTCCAAGGTTGCCTTTGCCAACTTCCGGGTATGTCTCATGGATCTTGTCCATAACCGGTTTCAGCTCTTCCAGTGCTTCTACCGGACACTCATCGGCCTCAATCGCCTTCTGTGCTTTCTGTACTTCTTTTGCCCGTCCTACATATGCCGGATCTTTTCTTGACAGAGCAAACTCTGCAAGTCCCAGCGGATTGGAACGGTAAGAAGATGTCTCTCCTGACGGAATCAGCTCATCTGTTGTCGTAACCGGGTCGTGGATCTCAGATACAACCTTTACAAGCAGATTCTGCGGAAGCGCTGACATTGCCGGCCAGTCTTTGATATTCGGACCAAACTTGATCTCTACGGACGGATCAGCAACACCCTTGCTGTCGAAAACTCTGTTCGCATAAATATTTTTATCGAAATGATACTTCTGTCCCTTATATTCCACATCCAGTGCAGTTGCAGGTGTAAGGAATCCCTTATTTGCAGCAGTTGCAGCAATAGAACGTGCATCCATCAGTGCGACGGAAGAGATCTGTCCGCTCTGCAGCTTACTTCCCTCTCTGTTCGGGAAGTTTCTCGTTGTATGACGGATAGAAAATGCGTTGTTCGCCGGTGTATCTCCTGCTCCGAAACATGGACCACAGAATGCAGTTTTTACAACAGTTCCTGCTTCCATCAGATCAGCGATCGCACCATTTTTCACCAGTTCCATATAAATCGGAGTACTTGCCGGATAAACGCTGAATGTAAATTCATCTGCTCCGATATTCTTTCCTTTAATGATGTCTGCTGCCGCACAGATATTTTCAAATCCGCCACCGGCACAGCCTGCAATGATACCCTGTTCTACATAGAACTTGCCATTTTTAATCTTATCCTGCAGTGAATAATCTACTGCTCCGTCCAGACTTACAAGGGCTTTCTGCTCTACATCATGAAGAATGTCTGCAAGATTTGCATTCAGTTCATCAATCGTATATACATTGCTTGGATGGAACGGCATCGCAATCATCGGCTTGATCTCGCTTAAGTTCACATATACCAGTCCATCATAGTAAGCAACTGCTCCCGAATTCAGCTCTTTATAGTCTTCACTTCTTCCATGGATGTCATAGAACTCCCGGATCTTTTCATCTGTTCTCCAGATAGAAGACAGACAGGTTGTCTCTGTCGTCATTACATCAATACCGATACGGAAATCAGCACTTAAATTGCTGACACCAGGTCCTACAAATTCCATAACTTTATTATTTACATAACCATTCTTGAAGGTCGCCCCGATGATTGCCAGTGCAACGTCCTGCGGTCCGACACCCTTTGCCGGCTCACCGTCTAAATAGATCGCGATCACGCCCGGCATCTTGATATCATACGTCTTGTTCAGAAGCTGCTTTACAAGCTCCGGTCCGCCTTCGCCCATTGCCATCGTTCCAAGTGCACCATAACGGGTATGACTGTCAGAACCCAAAATCATCTTTCCTCCGCCTGCAAGCATCTCACGGGCAAACTGATGGATGACTGCCTGATGAGGCGGAACATAGACGCCGCCATACTTTTTCGCACATGTCAGTCCAAACATATGGTCATCTTCATTGATCGTACCACCTACAGCACAAAGACTATTATGACAGTTCGTTAATACATATGGCATCGGGAATTTTTCAAGTCCTGATGCACGGGCTGTCTGGATAATTCCTACAAACGTAATATCATGGGATGTCAGCTTATCAAATCTGATCTGAAGTCTCTCCATATCAGATGAAGTATTATGCTCTTTCAGGATTCCATACGCCATAGTATTTTTCGCGGCTTCCTCTTTTGTAAGAGGAGTCTGTACATTTCCTGCGTCTTCCACTATCTCGGTGCCATTCAACAGATACACACCGTTATCGTACAATTTTATCATGTAACGACCTCCTTTTAATTTTAAACTCATTCCATAGTATCATATTTTCCGGCTTTGGTAAATGAAGAATGTATTTTACAATTTACATGATGCCAGGGTCAAAAGGTCTAAGCCCACATGAGCTTGCTCATAGGTGGGTGAAAGACCTTAGGATCTACCCCGATATGAGCATAAAAGTGGGATGATAATCCCACGATATGCGAATATTGGGTAGGATTGTGGGAGTGCGTAGCACAGAGCAATCCGTAGGCATCAAAGTCGGGGGGCTTTTGACCCCGACATCTTTACATTTTCTCTTTACAGAGGAGGTATCCTTCCAAACGGCGTTGCATTCTTTTCATGTCGATAAGCCAACGGATATTTCTTTGCATACTGTATAAATCCTCTTCCATATTCATCATCTCTCAGCCTTGTAACAATTTCCTGACGCTTCGCATAAGAAATTTCATTCAGATACAACAGATATTGGATCTCTGCCCATTTTGCCATACCCTCATAGATCTCCAGCCTGTACTGCTTTCCATATTTACTGAGGATCATTTTTTCATCCCAGTTCTGGTATTGCCAGATATGCGTCAGTTCATGTGCGATCGTTGCCATTGCTGCAAGTTTCGGAGACCCATTTTCTATATACAGGCTATATCCTGATGAATCTTTCTGTGCGAATCCAAGTACACGTCCATCAAATCCCGGAGTTGCCACAAATTCATCCCCGAAATGTTTTGCGATCGTCTTGGCATCTGTCATTCTTACCTTAATTGCCACATTGAGCTTGATTCCAAAAAAGATCTCCATATTCCGGACAACCATTTTATAAACTTCTTTAAACTCTTCGCCAGTCCTAAGTGCAGTTGAAGAGCAATGATTGCAACGTTCTCTTCCGTCTTTCAGAAGTTCATATTCTCCTCCGGCAAGCTCTACACCACAGAAATCGCAAAAATGACTTCCCTCTTTATGTGGATCATATTTTGCGTTATCAGCTTCTGCTGCCTTCACGCCATCACGAACCTGCTGCAATGGATTTCGATCATAACCATATTTAGTAAGATACTTGATCGTTCCCCCAAAATCAAAGTATGGATCGATTTCTTCATAGCCATACTTCAGGAAACAACTTTTCTGATATTCCGTCTTTTTTGTCGTCTTTTGTTCCACAAGCTGCTCATCTTCACCTTCAATATCCATTTCTGCTTCTGCTGAATACATCACATTTTTCATGACATTTTCAGTTCCGGTTTCTGTGTTTCTTTCATCTGTGGAAGTGGTTTCCTCTGACGGAAGTTCTTCTCCTGTTGAAGGCTCCTCTTTTATTGAAGTTTTTTCTTCCCCTGAAGGCTTTTTTTCTGTTGAAGTGGTTTCCTCTGTTGGACTATCTTCTGAAATTCCTTCTTCTGGTGTTTCTTCTATTGGTGTTTCTTCTGTTGGTGTTTCTTCTGTTGGAGTTTCTTCCACCGGCTCATCTTTCGGCTTCTTTTTAAATCCCGCAGTGATCTTTTCCCAGAATTTCCTTAATTTTCTCTTTATTTTTCCGAGGAATCTCTTGTTCTCTTTCTCGGCTTTCTCCCTGGCTTTCTTCGCAGCTTCCTCTTCTTTTCCGGCTTCCGGCGTAAACGGAGTCTCATAGTCCTCCGGTTTGCTTTCTTTTTCCGGATTTTCAGCCATTTTCTGCTCATGCCACATCAGTACTTCTGTTATGATTTCAAAATACCGCTTTAAATTTCGTTCAACAGATGCGATCAGACCCAGATCGATCTCACTGTCTTCTACTATATAAATTGCACTTCCGTCTACTTTTCCTGACAGTGTATACATTGCACCTTTTAACTTTTCCGGTGCATGATTCGTATCAACCAAGGTTACCGCACAAATATATGGGTAAGCATCTGGATAAATCGTGCGGAAGATTTCATTCAGAAGAAGGCAAAGTGTATATCTCACCCGCTCCGAAACATCCGGCAAATTCAATTTCATAACCAGTTTATTCCTATAGGAACGAACCGGTATTCCGCTGACACGAACTTCTTTTGCCGCATTCAGATTCTCATAAGATGTCATTTCCAGGTATCCTGCTGTCTCAATATCTATCTCACAATAGCCTTTATAGATTGAGATTCCCTCAACGGATTTCTGTCCACCGATATTCTCATCATCTTTCCAGTCATTGATCCTGATATGACGCAACTGCCTGTAGTAGACACGATCCGTGATATGATCTGCTGCTCTTCGTACCACGACCCCATTTTGTGGTGTGATCGCCTGTACTTCATAATATTTTCCATCATAAGTCAGGAACTGGCCCGGAATCAGTGCCTGGAATACATGTCCATATAATTTTGCACCGATATAATATTTATCGCCCTGCTCATCTTCTGCGATATAATATGCATTCTGAAGTTTCTTTGCGTACTCTGCAATTTCTGTTTCTTCCTCGATCGCATAATATTTTTTCACTTCTGTATGAAGTGCATCTTCCATCAACTGTTCTCTGAAATAGATCCGAATGTTGATTTCCTTTATGAAACAATGCTTGTAGATCAGGTTCTTTAATGCTGCCAGTGGATCTTCAAACTTGATTCCACTCACCATCAGTGCATCCACGATTTCATCTTCGGAAACCTGCTCCTCTGCCATCCGCATGATCAGTTTCAAAATTGTATTCCGCTCTGTTCGTGCATAGTCTGCCACAATCGTCGGGATTGCTTTCGGGTCAGAAATAAAGGTCTGTGCATTTCCCAACATATAATCCCTTAAGAGATAATTTTCACTGATCACGTTAATAAATCCCTGCTGCGTTCCTCTCGTTGCGAACAGTCTCGTCAGCTCGAACAAGTTCTGAAATTCATCTTCCACCACAAGGAATGAATTTTCTTCTCTCTGTGTATTCCACAAATTGGATTCCACATGAAACGCTCTGTTGAAAGACTCCTGACTCACTGGCAGGTCTGTATAATTACAGATCTTTTTGTAGTACTGTCCCGCGATCCATTTCATATCCATAACCGGAAATTTCTCACTGCTGATCCATTTTGTATTGGCAATCTGATACTTCAATGCCACTGCATTGATCTCTGTACCCATACCAAGATAACGGGATACATTGGAGAAAATCCGGTGATGCATATAATCTCCTTCTGTTTTCCAGCACATAATAGAAGTCGTTGCCGCACTTTTCAGTGTGGCTGTTACTTCTGTAATCGTAGTCTTCAGTACATGAGACAGTGCATCAACCAGCCCGTCACAGTTTCTGTCGCATGCAGCATACACAACCGGCTCTTTACTTTCATCAAAACGATGAACCAAAAGGCTGACTCCAGCCTGTCCGGATGCCAGCAAGCGGGATGGTTCTACAATAAATACAAATCCGACACGGCTTAAAAATTCACTGTGGTTTCTCTGCAGACGAAGGTTATACAGATCACTGAATTTAAGGATTCCGATATCCGGCTCGTCAATTTCCGGATTTTCATTCTCCAGCACCCCGACTTTCCACAGACTGCTTGTATTTACATTTTCAAAGATTCCCTGCTCCAGCCATTCTTTTACATCTTCCGTTGCTGAATCTCTTCCCATGATCACCAGACATTTTTTATATCTCATCAGTTGCCCCATAATCGGAAACATCAGATAATGAGTCAGGTCTCTGTAAAACGGATTACAGAACAAAGTACTTTGTCCACCGATCAGATTAACACAACTTTTTACATAGTTGGGTTCTACATCCTGACCGCTTTCCTTTAGCTTTGTGAAATATCCTGCCAGATTGCGGATGGCCTGATTTTCTGATTTCTTCATCTCCTCCAGTGTCTCAAAACTGGAAGATGCATCAAGCCCACTGTCTACAGTTGCATCATATAAGACACGCTCTCCAAATAAATCCTTTAAAATATCTTTCAGCAAGCCATAATTTGCAACTTTAAAAGACTCCTCATCTTCTCCAAGGACATCTTCAATAAATTCTGTTCTGCTAATTCCGGAAAGATAATTGATCACTTCCCCCAATACCAGCACTCCAAAAACCGGATAACATGGTGTCTGTGCAAATGCCATCTTCGGGTACATCTGTCCCAATACAAAAATCAGAACAGATGCTCCAAGTGCCGCATAATAAATTCCGTTGCAATAAGTCTTTACCTGCTCATATTCTTTCTTCAACAGCCATTTATCCAGGTCTTCTTCATATTCATAGAAATTCCCGGAGGTTAGCTGCATCAGGTTTTTAGACTTCCATGTCTTGTTCAAAATAGGAAGGAAAATCCCTTTCAGCACAAGAAATATAACTACAATCAATATATTGAACAGATTCATATAATGACTTATCCCTGCATTTGATAAAAATGGAAGGAATCCTGATATCCACCCCATAATTTTGATCAGCAGGGAATGGAACTGCGTTAAGATTACTGCTACGATCGTACAGTAAAGCAATGCAATAAACGGCATCAAGACCTGTCTTCCTCTGTCAATTTTATTCAGATTTGCTTTTCTCGCTGCCAGACACAATAAAATAAAAGGAATCGCCTGTGCTAAAAACTGCAGCATTCGTATAAACATCATACTTCTCCTTTCACTTCATCGTACAGATCTTCTCGTTCCAGTTTTAGTTTGGCAACAAACTTATACGGTGCTCTCACCAGGTCTCCCGCCTCATTCAGCGGAATACCTACATCGGATTTATCTGTCTCATAGTAATACAGTGCATTATCCTTTGGAAGTTTTTCTTCATGGAAGAAAGAAGTAATATTTTTCTCAACTTCTGCCACCCGCCTGATCCCATAGGATGCAGCCACTTCCTCATCTCTTTCTATAGAACTTTTCAACGCCTGCTTATGTGCCCTGAGTATGAACTGTGCGGAAGAGATCGATTCACTTTTCAGCTTGATCCCTGCCCGGATCGATTGTGCTTTCATATAAGTACATACCGCTGTAAAATATTTGCCAAATTCATCTGCTGATGCATTGACATTATTTACCATCGTGTGGATCACATGATTATATTCTTCCATACTCATCCGGACTCTGTACCGTAGAATGAAGAGTGCTGCAATTCCGCCTGCTGCCGCCACTGCAAGTGCAGCCAACGCTACCACAACCGCTGAACCGAACTGACTTCCTCCCAGTTTGGCTGCAGAGATCCAATATGGCACAAATCCCAACAGGTACACTAACAGAAGACAGCATCCAACCTGAACTGCCGTACTTCTTCTGATATGAGATACAATATCCTTCTTCACTTTTTTGTCTACTTTTTCGATCTGCTCTTTAAATTTTGCTTCATCTACCAGTCCACTGGTACTGTTTTCCAGGACGTTTGTCTCCAGTCTTTCAATTTCTGCTTCAAGATCCTCCACCTGAAACTGATCCATCTTATACTCATCACCAAAGAAACTTTCTGCTCTGCCTTTCAAATGCTGAGATGCTTTGTCGATCGCACGTCTTGGTGCTTTCAGGAATTGATTGATCTGACGCTTTTTCTCTGTGATCTCCATGATCCAGGTAAATAATTCATCTTTTGGGCAATCTCTGCTCAATCCAATCTTTGAAGTATTGATATACAACTCTTTCCCTGATGAACCATCAAAATGAACCGGTATCTTCTGTTCCGGCACAAGAATATCATCTTCCTCAAAGGAAAGTTCTGCTTTCATTTTCATTCTTTCCTGAACAAAATCATAGACCGACTCCATTCGGTTCAATCGCTTATTCAGCAGCCGTTCCAGTTCCTCTTCTGAAGCTTGCATTCCCAGTTTGTACAGACGATATGCCTGCAGCGAACTTGCCGGGATCCGGTTGATCGCCAGTGTAAGAACAGAAACCCAGAACTCTGTCAGCTCCTTCATATACAGACTATTTTCTGCATTGGTAATACTGCTGCATATGAATCTACAGTTATTCGGATATTTATTTCGGCTGCTGAAGTTGGAACTTTCCATTTCAAACTGCGTCTTCCAGGACTCATAAATATGTTCTTCATCCTTTTTATGCTTCCTGGTCGCAATAAAGATCAATTCCTGCGGACGATTATCACTGAACCCATATTTTTCATTTAATTCATCCTGTGCTTTTTTTACTTCTTCAGAGACCGGAACATCCAGATAGATTGGTTTCAGCCTGTCACGATACCGCCGAGACAACTGGTAAACCTCATCCTCCGTCAACTCTGACTCTCTCACCCGGACTCGCTTCAGGGTCTTCTCATCATAATACTCGAACCCTTTTTCAAAATTTTTCACTGTTGCAGCAGGATATCCGCACAACATATGTGACAAACGGATCATTGGTACATTACTTTCTCTTGGGATTTCCGTATCATTTACCGTCTCACCCGGAAAATCAAATGGATTTTTTTCATCTGCAACCGGTCCTGACGTATGTACTGCCATAGAATCCGTATTCAGCACGATTGCACGCCAGTCCGGTTTTCCCTTGATACATTTGTATATATCAGGGACAGCCGATTTCAGGTCCGTCCCCGCCTCATTCCAGTCACAGAAACTAATCGTTCCTTCATCCACAAATGGTTTATACAGAAAGCGAAAGTCTTTCAGCAGATCCGATGATTGCTTGTTCAGTATGATCACTGTATGCATTTCATTCACCGCCTTCTCCTATGCTTTTCAAGACCCTAGCCTCTCTTTTTGCTTGATTCTTTCATGATTTTTCTCATTTTTTCATAAATATCTGTCAGTTTCTTTCTTTCAATATCGCTTACAGCTATTCTCATCAAATCATTAATATAGTCACTGAAATTATCTTTCCAGTTATCCATATACCAGTCTATATTTTTATCAAACATTTCAAATTGTTCTAAGACAAACTTTCCATAAATTCTGTCTAAATCTGCCTCAAGTACCATTGTCTGTGCATACTCATAAATCAGGGTAAGAATTTCTCTCATAATTCCCTTACCTACAGTTTTATCAAACTCGGCTGAAGGCGTTGAAACTTTTAACAATAACGCAACATCAAAAATAGATAAACCAGCTTTACCATATTCTATACTTGCAAGCTCATTAATCTGTCTTCTTAAATAGCTATGTTCAAAATCAAGTTTTCCTGAACTATTACGTTCATCTGCAAATTTCTCTTTCATATAAGAAAGAATCGTCTGCACAGCAACCGGATTGATTGTCAATGCATCCAGTACTTCATAATAATGATCACAAGGTGTTCCATTAGAAACCACAAATTCTTCCGGTTCAAGATCATTAAGCTCTAATCTATATAAATATTTTCCTTCTGAAATCTTACTATAGCAAACCAGATCACAGATAATTCCAAGTGCAAATGCCCGGTAAATTTCTCTTTCCTGACGTCTCTGATTCTCCTCGTCCAGATCCGGCAATGCAGATACAATATGCCAGTTTCTGTCGATATGCGGTGTGATAACCGGTGTCTTATCTGACTTTGGTTTAATCTGGCTTACTACCTCATAATATGCCTTATAATACTCACCATCTGAACGACCCTCTGCTGCACATCCAGGTGAGAATTTTGACAGCTTATTTGCTCTCAATCCATAAATAGACTGGTAGAACATGATCATATTCAACGGAATATCCTCATCCGGTGTTCCGCCATAATTTCCAAGCTCTTTTGCAATCAACATAGATCTCGGTGAATCATCCTTCGGATCCAGCTCTTTACTGTATGTACATGCAGCAATCGGTGCTTTCTGCTCACCAAGCGGACGCTCGATAAATGGATTCGACAGGTTTCTCGTCTCTGCGATCACCTTCTTTACATACTGCTCGATCCTGGTTGCATCATATTCATTCTTCTCGTATTTTGCTTCTTTTTCAAGTGCGGTCAGCACATCCATGTTAACAGTGCTTCCATAGATCTCCATCAGAGATTTCTTGAAATAGCCGATAATTCCATTATCAAAGATCTGTTCAAAGTAACCACCATTCTCCGGTTTATCCTTGAGCATGGAATAGTTACGTACTTTATTGTAGATTTCCTCTGCAAGCTCTTTATCGATCGTGATGCTGCTTCCTGTATAAGGCATCTCTTTTAACAGTCTCTGGAAGCAGTTCGGTGTCGCACATACATATCTGGAAGTTCTTCCTGCTGTATTGCCATATTTCTTGGACAGGGCTGCAATTCTGCGATCCAGTGCTTCGATACGATTCTCGAAAGATGTATAGAAATTCTGGAAAGCCTCACACAAACTGGAAATATAATCGATTCCTTCTGCCAGAACTTCTGCCAGAACACTGCTTGTTCTGTATTTATCTGTCTCTCCGATATAAAAACGTAACTTGTCTTTAAACTCCTGCTGCGTCTTTTTATCAATCTTTCTTTCTGTGAGCTGATCTACAGTTTCAATTTCATCATCCGTCTTCGTATTGTCAAAAATTGCATACATTCCATCAAAGGATTTTTCTTTTTTATCATTTTCTTTCTCTACCAGAACCTTCTCTGCTTTCATCAGTTCCAGTGCCTGATACAGGAAATAACGGACTGCATTCGGATGGATAAAGTTTCCTTCTTCATCTCTTAAATATGTCTCCATCTGATGCGGCAGTTTTTCCTTCGTGATAGAGTCGTTCTTCGCCTTAAAAATCGAATACGCAATGGTTCTTGCAGTATCTTCACTTCGTTTTACAACCATATCTTTATACTTTTCCATCTCTCTGTACGCATCCTGAAGCTCTTCTGCTGCCTGCTTCGATCCAATCTCAACCTCGTTGATCATTCCCATTGCCAGATTCTTCTGTGCATCCAGATCCATCTGACCATTCATGGTACTGTCCTTCACAAACTTCTTGAGCTGCCCGACATACTCTGTCCACTTATCGTTGACTTTCTTATAACCACCCTCGTCGTAGATCGTGCAGGCTTTTTCAATCGATAATGCAAATGGATCTTTCTGCTTTGCCATCTGGTTGATCGATTCAATATAATCTACCGACGCATTGATATCTCTCCGGTTCAGTCCCTGTGCACGCATTTCCGCATTAGCCAGACATTTTTCCTTATACATACGGTCAAATACAAGCCACTGACTGGATACACACTCTTTTGTCCAGTTCAGTGCGATATACTCTCTTACATCTTCATATGGATAGATCAGCATTGCAGAACCTGCACCGGCATAACGGTTACGTCCACGTTCCGCACAAAGTTCACGGATCGTATTATCCTCTGAAGAGTTACTTCTCTTATTCATTGGTCCGATGGACTGAGAATAAATACAGTTGGCGGCATGATCCAGATACTGGTTAAAACTGTTCAGCTTCTTTCCTTCCGTATTCTGTGCATCAAACAGGAAACAGAAATCATACGGTCTTACATTATACTCTTCCACATCATTGGATCCGACTCTCGGGAACTCCAGCTTGACCGTCTTTTCATACTTCTCCGGCAGAGTCTCGTCCCCTTTCATAAGAAAGGCATCCAACTCTCTTAACGTTGCATAAGCATTACATTTCAGATTATTTCTCTCTGACTGTCCACGGATTACCTCATAGAACACTTCCGGAAGAATGAAGAATCCTCTCGTAATATTGGCACTTGCCTGGAATTTGGTTGCAAGATAATTTTTCAGGTACAGTGCAACCGGGAGAATCAGTCCTGATCCGGTTCCTCCTGCCAGGGAACTTACAATGACCACCCTTAATGCCTGTTCTGAGGAATCGCCCTCCAGCTTGTAAAGTTCCTCGATTGCATTATGCAGAGGCTCCATATTTCCCGCACGGATCGCTGTGTCCAGTGCCAGTCTGGAAATCGCACGTACCTGACCGGCTCCCTCTGTCAGGGATTTGCTGTTCAGGATTCCGTTCACCGGGAACCACTCATCTCTTGCATGCGTATCAATATTCAGATACTCTCCGACCGTCAGCTTTGTTGAGGTCTGGATCGTCTTGATAAACGGATTCGCCTCACGGATTTCTCTTAATTCATTGATATCCGTATCAAAAACTGCAAATCCGATCCTTTTCCGCTGCTCTTCCGTAACCATCTGAGATACACGGCATACAATCTTTGATCCGGTTCCTCCAAGTCCTACTAATAATGTTGGTGCAATCATACTCTCTTCCTCCTATAGCCTTTTATTTTCTTTTTCCTCTTTTTATCTCGCCATTTGCAGTTCTCTGCACATTCGGGATACAGGTATATGTAAACTCTGGCGTACTTACTACAATAATGGTACTTGCGGAAATACGGTGATGTCCCTTTTCATTCTCCTGAATGGACATTCCGTTAAATGTGATCTCCTCTTTCCCTGCAAAAGCGGATGTATTCAGAATCAGCATACTTCCGCCTCCTGATGCCCGGACTTTTGCTGTTTTTTTCACCGGAGTCGGTGAGAACGTCAGCCTTCCGGTCTCCGGTACATATGGGAGCAGTCTGGATGCAAGATCCTTCTCAAAATTTCCCTTCATAACATTATCACGAAGTCCGATCTTCTCCGCACTGCATTCGATACTCGGACGCTTCTTGATACTTCTTGCAAACCGCTTTTTAAACGGTGGCACATATCCTAAAATAAGGATCAGAAGCAGAAGTGATATTACAATATGCTTCCAGTAGCGCTTCAGATAATCTACGATATTCTTATCATCCTTGATGTTTACACTGACCGTTTCTGCCTTACCGTAATCATCCCCGTCGATTTCTGCCGATACATTGATCGTTACATCTGCCTGACCGGTCTCTGTTGCGAACATACCGCCTTTCTTATATTTCGGAGTAACGATCCAGGTTGAGACTTCACTGCCCTTCTGCACATCCCACTGGATACCAAATTCTTCTCCGTCTTTATTTACACTTACCACGTCCAGCGTTGCGGCATCCCACTGCTCTTTTGTCAATGGCTCACCATTTCTCGTTGCCTCTACAGTAATCTGATTTGCTCCGTCTTCCAGCATCTTCAGATTTGCACTCTTGAATGCGTCCACATTCATATCCAGCGTGCAGACCTTAAACGTATAGGATGCACTGTCTGTATAATCTTTCAGGTAATTGACATCTGCCGTCAATTCCAGTGACTCCCCGTCTACTTCCACATCAATGGACTGAGATGCCCCGTCTTTTCCGGTCAGTTCCTGCGTCTCTCCATTGATGCTGACTGTATACTTCGGTTCTCCAAGAAGCTTGGAGCTTTTAATATATTTTCCTGAAAGCTGATCTACGAATCCAACTTTTACTGTATAAGCTCCACCTTCGATGGTTCCCTCTTCCATCTTTGTATCGCCTTTGTAAAGTCCTGCCTCAAACTTCACATCCGGCTCATAATAAATCTGAATACTGTCTGCTCCGCTGACATCCAGCGTATATTTTCCAGCTACGATCGGTGACTCATCTGCAAAAACCGCAACCTGTCCTTTCAGAGATGTATCTTTGACCGGTGTTGACTTTACAAAGGTAGTCAGTCCCGCTCCGTCCGTACTGCTATATGAAACCGCCGTATCACTCTGGAGCTTCACTTCTCCGCCCTCTTCATTTTTCAGGCTTCCGATCTTCACATCTTTCCCCTGTGCAAAGACAATCAGCTTTCTAAGCGGAATGTCAAATTCCAGACCGGAATCTTCACTGCTATAACCTGCATATTCATTTCTCTTGAAAATGCGGTTGCTGATCTCAGCAAGCTCATTCACAACTTCTGAAGTATTACCCGCCTTCTGTGCATACAGACCTTTATCCGCATTTCCCTCCGGGATATTCTCTACATCCGTTCCGATAGCCAGATACTGCACATACAGATTTTCGTTGGCCGCAGCCTTCCCCTCCAGATCTGCTTTCAATCCGCTGGCCGGAATATCATTGTCAAAGTCACCGTCTGTCAGCACAACCAGCCATCCTTCATCCACACTTCCGGCATTCAGAAGCTTCGTCAGCTCTCCTGCCGCATTATTCACCTGCGTATACGGAGTTCCGCCCGGCTTTGGTGTATACATATTATGAATCTGTGCAATATCATCTTTTCCACGAATCTCCATGGATGACTTTGTTGCAGACCCCGTATTCCCATCTGTTGTGATATCATGCATCGGGAATACTTTCATCACGTCTCCGCTCTCATAATTCATCATCGCGGCAAAAACTTCCATCGCATAAGTCGCCTGAGACCATGCTTTGTTGCCGTCCCCATACATACTTCCCGAATTGTCAAATACAACATAGATTGCACGCTTCGTTGTCCCCTGCTGCTTCTCTGCGTGTACCTTACCGACTTCGGAAAAACCTCCGCTAAGTATCATGGCAAATAAAATCACTGCCGCTAATACTCTTTGAATCGTCTTTTTCATTCCTTCCTCCTCATCCGTAACTATTTTGACCTTCCGTACAGTTTTTTCAACACATACAGTAGAATGCCAATCATTGTGATTGGGAAAACTCCCTTTAAAATAATATCAAGTACTCCCGCCGGTATCAGCCAGTCCAAAGTACTCAGATAATCATTACCGTCGATCATGGCACTGAAGAAGCACAGAACGGATAAGATCGTCAAGGCTGTATTGGACTGATCATCTCTCTCTTTTTCTTCCTTTGCCTCCTGTCGGTCAACGATTTCCCTGTTGATATCAAAAATGTTCCCAACTTGTTTTTGATTATACTCCATTTTCTCTTTCAAGTCATCTATAAGAAACGATTTTCTGATCATTTGCAATGATTTTTGTGACGACGGGTAGTTTACACTAACATTCCAGAAATCCACCGTATTTAAATACCGGTTTGTAATCGTTCTTGCACGGGTCAGGAACTCCGTAGGTTCGATCCGCATGACCTCTGCCATCAGATCGATCAGTTCCTTATTGAAACAAGTCAGTGCCGCCTCTTCAAACATCAGCAATTCCACATAAAAGCAGGTAAATGCTGCATTATACATCCTTGCCTGTATCGTTCCCCGCAGGTCTTTTTCAAAGTCCAGAAGCACATTTGTATGTGCCACAACAAAAGCACGGCTGTACTGTCCCATACCGGTCTCTGAATTTGTCAGCTTCAAAATTTCTGCATCTGTAAATTCCCCGAAATCTTCTCCCTCTTCGTAGATCGTTTCTGACAGGAGAACTGCTCCTAACTGCTTTTTGTTTAGGCAGTTTTTCTCTTTCGGTATCATTTCATAACTTTTTGGAGTCCCGGAAGCGTTCAGTCCCCATTTTTCCTGCATATACGCATACAGATTCACTGCTTCTCCATTTTCTTCTATTACCATCAACTGGTTTCTTACAATGTTATCCAGAAAATGACTCAGCAGAAAAGGAGTGGACAAAGAAACCAATGTCAATACTCCGATATGGCTCAACCGGTCAATCGAAAGGACCGCTTCTGCCTCCGCATCACATCCCACCGGCTGATCCTCATGATCCAGGATATCCAGGATCATTTCCAATGTGATCCTGACTCTCAGCCTTCCAAGTGGAATACGTTCCAGACGGTTCTTATAACGTTCCATCAAATCAATTCCATCTTTTCCAAAAGGAACTCCTGTTTCACATTGCAGACGGATATCCATATAATGCATATAATTGCCGATCTCCTGATTATCATAACAGGCACATTCTAAAAGCCGGTCCTGCTCTTTATACGTCACCGGATACATAATGTAACTGTCAGGAACAATGCTCCATTCCGCTTTTCTTGTCTTTACCATTTCACGGAGCAGATCATTCCACAGAAGAGAGCTGTCACTTTGATATTTTTCTGAATAGATCAGTGCTTTTCCCCTGTCTGTCTGCTCAAAATGTTCTTCATAATTAGTAAGGTTGATAAACCGCTGATATCGAAGAAGCTGTTCATAATCACACTGCAGCAGAACCCCCTCACAGGCCGCTCCTGGTTTTCTGAAAAAAGCACTGCCTTTTTCAGATCGGACGATCTCATAACCGGTCAGTTTCACCATCGTCACTTCTGCCTCTTCTATTCCCATTTCCAGAAGCACTTCCTGCCCCGGCAATATTAACAATATCTCTTCTTCAAAATAAGTATCTTCCATTCGGATCTGCGGTGCAAAATGAAAAAGCCACACGTTTTCACCTGCCGCATCGTATCTATGGCTTTTCAGATTCTTCTCTGATACCACTGCCAGGTCTTCCTGAAATTTTTCACTTTGCTCTCCGCTAATTCTGAACAAAAGATGACTGTCCCGGTATTGTTCCCGAAGCAGTTCGATCAACCGGCCCACCTTCTCTTTTCCAACAAGCAGAGGTATCACAACAACATTCGTTCCCAATGTCTCGATCTGCCGCCATTCTTTATCACCTGGATTCAGCCATTTCCTTCCATTTCTTTTCAATCCTGTATACTCAAAAGCACAGGCAAATGCGGTCAGCTCCCCACCGGTAAAAATTCCGGTTATCTGGCAGTCTGCCCCCAATTCCTGTGCTTTTTTTCTGTCACAGAGTATCTCTGTAACACCCATTTTTCCCAGACATCCGTAAAATGCAGATGCCTGTTCCATACATTCTCTGATCAACTTATCATCTTCCGACAATGACAAAAGCTTTAACTCCATCTTTCTGTCGGATTTATCCTCATAATATTTCATCTCTGTCCCCGACTATACCAGGCCATACACGCGGACTGCATTCTCATAAAATACTTTTTCATGATATTGCTCCGGCACCAGCCTTTTTATAAACTCTCTATATTCAAAACAGTTGACCGCAGGCCAGTCTGTCCCATATATAAATTTACCATAATCGCTGACATAATGCATCCATGATTTCAAAATTTCCAGGTAACCTGACTGATCTTTTATAAACGTTTCCGTTTCAAAAGCACCTTCTATCAATCCTGAAAGATCTGCATACATATTTGGATTTTTCTCTAATACGGCCGCTGCCTCCTGTAAAAACGGATTTCCAAAATGGCACATCACAATCTTCAAACCTGGAAAATCTGTCGCTATATCGTCCAGATGGATCGGTCTGCAATACTTCAGATGCCCGCCATTTCCGGCAACCATCCCCGTATGAACTGATAGAACTTTCCCATATTCTTCCGTCATTTTATAAATGGGATACAGACTTTTATCATTGGGATAAAGTTCATAATATCCCGGATACAGTTTCACACCTACACAGCGTTTTCTCTGAAGATGTGACTCGATCTCCTCCAGCTTCAGCCAGGAATCCTTCTCATCCAGTCCGGCACTATAGTAAAAGTACTCCCCCAGATTCTTTCCCTGCTCTTCCAACGGGCCATTCCCCATCACAATCCCTTTTTCAATTCCCAATCTGCCATAATATTTTTCAGTCAGGTATTCCTGCGTAGGTTCATCTCCGATCCCATGTGCCAGACGGTCTCCAAATTCACAATGACCGAAAATATGAAGATGTGCATCAATTACTTTTCTTTCTTTTTTCATTCAACCTGACCCCTTATCTCAAATTAGTCTAATATCTTAACCTGGTTCTTCTCGATATAACCGATCGGTTTATAACCTCTCTTTGAGCGTCTCAGCCCCGGCTCATTCAGATCTTCCTCCCGGTTCATATATTTTACTTTCTCCTGCAGATCCTGTGATACGAGCTGAACCAGCTTCGAGTACACACCATTGTAGGTCTTATCCGCTTTCTCAATATGAGAATAATAATAATCTCCCAGAATTTCTCCTACTTCAAGTCCTACGATCTTTCCGTCCACTTTCAGAACATATCCGACTACCCCATAAGCCTCCAGATCGGAAAGCACTTCTTTTGCCTTTACATTTTCTTCTTTTGCGATCGTCGCTTTTTTATGTTCACTCTTTACATAATCATCCAGAAATTGTAGATACTCTGCCGGTTCTACATCCCGGATATCCAGCAATTCTACATTTTCATACAATGCATTGAACTTATTGATATGATTTTTGTGGTTATGATATTTTTTTCCCTTCATATTTGCCAGAGCTGTAATATCATAGACATAATCATTCCAGCCTTCATCCCGCTCTGTCTCGATCCTGTATCCGGCTTCCTCAAATAAAGACAACTCTTCGTTCGCTACCGGATAAAAGTAGCACTCCTCACCCTGCTCTTTCATATAAGCAACAATCTCTCTAATCCCTGCAATCCGGTCTTCCATCAGCGGAATATAAAATAAATGCTTTCCGTCTAACTGCTGATACACGATCAGCTTCTCTTCCTCAAGAGAAATCCTGATATCCAGATAATCCCTCCACATATAAGTACCGCAGATCGTGCAGTCACATGACCAGTTTCCATACTTTTCATACATTTTCCTGAGTGCAGGAAAATCTGACATTTCTATTCTTCTAAAATCTAACATAGGTTCAACTCTCCACTGCTCCATTATTTATATGATACCAGGGTCAAAAGGTCTGACACCACGTGTGCTCGCACACTAGTGGTAGAATGACCTTGTGACCCGCCCCGATTTTCAGCCACTGTTCAGTATAGCACAGCTTCTTTTTGAAATCCATTATCCACATTTGCCGAACCGGCAGCATCTCACTCCCTATTTATGCCCAATTTTAACAGGAAAAACCGCACTTATAACCACCTATTCATTTTCGTTATATATGCATCCCCAAATCTATCTTGACAGACTGCATTGGCTGGTGATACGGTTACTTTGAAGTTTATGACAAACGTATGATGAGGTGAGAAAATGCAGGAATTAAAACCAATCAAAGAAGGTAAAGTACGAGAGATCTATGACAATGGGGACAGTCTGATCATGGTTGCAACTGACCGTATCAGTTGCTTCGATGTCATCCTGAACAATGAAGTTACAAAGAAAGGAACTGTTCTGACCCAGATGTCCAAATTCTGGTTCGATCTGACAGAAGATATCCTTCCAAACCACATGATCTCTGTTGATACAAAGGATATGCCGGAGTTTTTCCAGCAGGAGAAATATGAAGGCAAGTCCATGATGTGCCGCAAGCTCAATATGCTCCCGATCGAGTGTATCGTACGTGGTTATATCACCGGAAGCGGCTGGGCAAGTTATCAGGAGAATGGTACCGTATGCGGCATCACACTGCCGGAGGGACTCAGAGAATCTGATAAACTCCCTGAACCAATCTACACACCATCCACAAAAGCAGAGATTGGTGACCATGATGAGAATATTTCCTTTGAGCAGAGCGTAGATCACCTTGAGAAATATTTTCCGGGCAAGGGACGCGAATACGCTGAAAAGCTTCGTGACAATACGATTGCCCTTTATAAAAAATGTGCTGAATACGCACTGAGCAAAGGAATCATCATTGCCGATACTAAATTTGAGTTCGGCCTGGATGAAAATGGTGATCTGGTGATCGGTGACGAAATGCTCACTCCTGACAGCTCCCGTTTCTGGCCTGCAGAAGGATATGAACCGGGACATGGTCAGCCATCCTTTGACAAGCAGTTTGCCCGCGACTGGCTCAAGGCAAATCCGGGCAATGACTGGACACTGCCTCAGGAGATTGTTGACAAGACGATCGACAAGTATCTTCAGGCTTATGAGATGCTGACAGGCAAGCCATTAGACAAATAATTTCTGTCTTTTAAAAACTTTTCAACATCAGAGAAGGAATTTGAGGAAGTTATCCACAAATTCCTTCTCTTTTTCTTAAAATTGTGCAGAAAGAGCCGGAACAGATATGGTATACTTAACTTAAAGATGCCAGGGTTCTAAGGTCTTTCACCCACCTATGAGCAAGCTCATGTGGGCTTAGACCTTTTGACCCTGGCATCATTTAAACACCTGCTTTATGCTGTCATAATGAAGGAATATTCCCTCTTTCGCAAAAGCTTCAATCTGTTCTTTTGAAGCGAACATATATCCGTCCGTTTCTTCTGTCTGCAAATGCAGATCCTCTTCCTTTATATTCATGGTAAACCGGTAAACATCCACAAAATAGTTATCGCCCTCTCCCGGATTTTCCCGCTTATAGGTAAAGACATAACCCCCTTCTGCTCCACTCACATCCAGTCCTGTCTCTTCCCTGACCTCTCTTAAAACTGCCTCATAAGAAGACTCTCCTGCCTGTGCCGCACCACCGGATACTTCCCACCAGCCTGCTGCCCATGCCTTTGTCATAACTCTCTTTGTGATGAGATATTTTCCATCCGGTCTTGTAATGACTCCCAGTACCGTCAAATGATATTCTCCATCTTTCAGACACCAGTCATTTCTCTTCATTGTCCGTCCGGTCGGTTTCTTCTTTGCATCATAAATGTCCCATAATTCCATTGTTCTTCTCCCTTTTTCTCTTCTTTTTTAATGGAGTTCTTATCCTGTCATTCATATAACGGGCTCTCATTCTTGCCTTCCATCCTGCAGTCTTTCCTGCTTTATAGTGCCGTAATCATCTGCTCATTTCCTTCCGCACTCATTCTGAATATATTCTGATGTTGGGGTCAAAAGTCCCCGACAATGATGCCAACGGATTCTCTTTACAGTATAAAAGCTCCCAAGTTCTATATGAAGTTGGAAGCCAAATCAAGAAAAATCACGTATGTTCTTTTATACCTATTAACTGATTTATTATATACAAATTTTCTCTTTGTGTCTACCTTCTGAATCTCGCTTTTACACATGTATCTATTTTTATACTTTTAATAAATGTAAACTGCATCACCCGATTCCGCCCAGTGCGATTCCCAGAATCAGCACTAAAAAGCAGACTGGAATATACAGGTATTTGCAAACCGGTACAAACCATTTCGTAAATGGCTTTTCCCTTCCTTTATTGATCTGCTCTTCCACATAATCTTTTCCGCATAACCAAAAGAACATAATCCCGGCAAGCCCTGCTCCAAGCGGACAAATATAAATCGACAGCACATCCATCCAGTCGGATACAATTCCCTGGATCACAACCGAAATCACCGCTCCGATGACCGCGATCACTGCACACGCCTGGACTCTTCCAAGATGCAGCTTCTCCTGTACAGTTGCAATCGGTGCTTCATATAAATTGATCAGCGAAGTCAGACCCGCCAGCAGGACTGCCACGAAAAAGATCATTGCGATCACCGGCCCTCCCGGCATCGACTGAATCAGATGCGGAAGGAAAATAAATAAAAGTCCCGGTCCTCCCTGATCTAACTTTGCCCCTGTGGTTGCCATTGCCGGAATGATAACCAGTGCTGCAAGTATAGCAGCAAGTGTATCGAAGAAAGCGACTCTTGCTGCTGCCGCAGGAATATTTTCCTCATCCGACAAATAAGATCCATAAATCAGTGTTCCATTTCCCGCAACAGACAGTGAAAAGAAGGCCTGTCCTAACGCAAAGATCCATGTTACCGGATCTGCCAGTGCCTTTGGATCGATTCTGAAAATATATTTATATCCCTCTGCTGCTCCAGGCTGGAATGCTACATAAACTGCAAGGATCACGAACAGCCCGAAAAATAACGGCATCATAAACTTATTTGCTTTCTCGATTCCACTGACAACTCCCAACATCAGAATCCCCATACATAAGATCAATGCGGCAATCTGCCAGCCATTATTTCCAAATGCGGATGCCATACTTCCAAATGCTCCGCTAAATTCCTCCACACCCTTCGGTGCAAGTGTCTTTCCTGTAAACGTTCCCACTGCATACTTCAGGATCCATCCCATTACAACCGTATAACCGATTGCCATCGCTATTGCCCCAAGTACCGGGATCATCCCCAACGCTTCCCCGTACTTTCTTTTTCCTTTCCGCTCACATGCGATTCCAAACGCATCTACCGGGCCGGATCTTGTTGCACGCCCGAAACTCATCTCTCCGATCACCCCGGTAAATCCGACCAGTGCCACAAAGATAAAATAAGGGATCAAAAATGATCCTCCTCCATAGGATGAAACTCTTGTCGAGAACATCCAGATATTCCCCATACCGACAGATGAGCCAATGCACGCTAAAATAAAGCCCCACTGGCTCTTGAACGACTCTCTTTGCTTTTTCATAAATTTTCTCCTCTATCTCTCCGCTCATTAGTATAATGGTGCCAGGGTCAAAAGGTCTGAAACCACGTGGGTTTGCTCATAAGTGAGTGAAAGACCTTCCCCCAACATCATAATAATAACAGAGATCTGAACATGTTAAAAGGGGAAGTTCCCCTCGTCACATAGAAACGCCACATAGGAAGTGTCACATAGGAAGTGTCACATAAGAAACATCACCCAGAAAGGAAAGATGAAATGAAACCAGGAGAAGCACTTGACATTGAATCACCGATATTTTCCGACTGGATCATAGGACACTATCAGGATATGGGTGACCTGCAGGAATTTGAATCCGATTTATTATAACTGTTGCAATAGAGACAATTTATATATAGCAAAATAACAGCCCCGTCTCCGGTGACTGCTATTTTATGACCAGTTCTATAATCCTGACCTCTCTAATACTGATCTTTCTAACACTGCCCCTATTTCCTCACCAATAAGCTGCAAAACATCAATAACTACTGAATTGCCAAACTGCTTATATGCTTGACTTTTACTGTCAGAAATCTTATACGTGTCGGGATATCCCATAATTCTGGCACATTCACGGGGATGAAGTTTTCTCGTCTTTCCATTGATCAAATATCCACCCGTCTTGGCAAAAACGCCGCCACCGGATGCAGAGAGCGTGATCGCAATTCCCTTTGTGCTGTAAATTCTTTCTCCCTGTCCACCTTTATTAACAATGCCCAGTCGGATCGACTTATTACTGTATTGATCGTCCTCAATCCCATTGAAATAAGTATCAGGTCTTTCCACATACAGATCTTTGACCATTTCTTCATCATCAAGAAGAAAATTTTCCACATGCCGGGTCAGTTTAAACGGTTTTGGATAGCTGAATCCCGTAATCCCCAGATCATTCCTGAAACAAACCATATAAATTCTTTCTCTCTTTTGAGGTATGCCATAGTCAACAGCATTCAGCACTTTCTGATAAAATGTATATCCGAGCGTTTCCATCGTTCTTTTGACAACCTCTAAGGTCTTTCCATGATCATGAGTAGCAAAATTTTTTACATTCTCCATAAAGACGACTTTCGGTTTCTTTGCTTTTACAATTCTCGCAACATCAAAAAATAACGTACCCCTGCTGTCCTCAAACCCCCGCTGCTTCCCGCTGATCGAAAACGCCTGGCATGGGAATCCGGCACAGAGGATATCATGATCCGGTATTGTATTCTCATCTACCTGCGTAATATCGCCTTCCGGAATATCGCCAAAATTATCTGCATAAACTTTTTGCACCGGAACATTCCATTCATTTGAATACACACACTTCGCCCCCAGCGACTCCAGTGCAATTCTGAATCCGCCCAGTCCTGCAAATAAATCAATGAACGAATACCCTGCCAATGATTTTTTTTCTATCGTGATCATTTAAATAACTCCCCATCTACTTTCTCTCGATTATAACGCACAGCACTATAACTTTCAATATTCCAAAAGTTTCCGGTTCCGTTTATTCTTATGATGCCAGGGTCGAAAGGTCTAAGCCCACATGAGCTTGCTCATAGGTGGGTGAAAGACCTTAGGACCCGCCCCGATATGAGCATAAAAGTGAGATGATAATCCCACGATATGCGAATATTGGGTAGGATTGTGGAAGTGCGTAGCACGGAGCAATCCGCAGGCATCACTTAAAAGGAAAAAAAACTCTTGAATATTAAAATTCTTCAATAAAAAATCCTCTAAGACAATAGGTATTTCACTATCTCTTAGAGGATATATATCAGAGGAAACGAGAGATGCAACGAAATCAGCCTGCTCGGACTAAGAAAAAGTCACATGATATGGAATTGTAAATTGGGAAGAGCCACTTTTGTATTTTCTTTCATATCGCCATCCTCATTTGTGCCACAACTTGTGGCACAATTCAGCTTTCACCATCTGTTACTTTTTTCCGTCAGTTTTCTGTTCCAGCAGCTTTATCGAATTCAGATAATCCCGTTCCACATCACTGAGCGTTTTAGCCTTATATTTTCGATATTCATCTGTGGCTTTATCCACCGCCTGTTTGTGAGAAATAATTCCTTGAAGTATCCACCGCCACCCAGATTTTTCAATCGTTCATCGTCCATGGCAAAGCCTTTTTTCATATATTCTTTGAGAATATTTGTTGCCCATATTCTGAACTGTGTGCCACGCCTGGATTTTACACGATAGCCAACAGAAATGATAACATCAAGATTATAGTAGTCAACCTGATAGGTTTTTCCATCTGCCGCAGTTGTTGCAAAATTTGCAACAACTGACTCTCGCTGCAACTCCCCTTCGGAAAATACGTTTTTTATATGTCTTGAAATAGTAGATTTATCTCTTTGGAACAACTCCGCCATCTGATCAATGGATAACCAGACGGTATCTTCATCAAATGTGGTTTCAATTTTTGTCAATCCGTCTTCTGTTGTGTAAATAATCATATTGGATTTTTGATTCATATCATCATAATTGTTCACCGGAATACCTCATTCCTAATTGTGCAACGGGGCGTTGCACTCTTTTTCTATGTAGCTCTATGCGTAAAGAATAGCAGCTCTCGCATAGAGTTTGGACACTTATTCCACGACTATTATATTGTTGTTTTCCAGTTAATTCAATAGTGTCACTGGGTTCTTCAGATGTGTTTTCTTCCTCCAAACAAGACAACGGCTCCGGAAGATTATCAATATCCAGAACCGCCGCATATTTCTCTACTAAATTTGCAAGTAAATTGGCAAAGCCATTCCAATTATCTGTCAATAGTGTTCTCCTTTCTTTTTCGTCCATGTTCCTGCGGAATGTCCTATACTTCTTTTCCTCTTATTAAAACGGCATTAATAAAAAGCATCCTCACTGGATGCTCATTTACTCAAACTGTATGCAATTGTATTCCTGGCTAAGCACTGCAATCCCAGGAACCATGAATCAATCAGAAGCTTCCCGCCGTCTGACAGATCTTCCCATTCGATCACCGTCATTCCGCTGGCTGTTTCCACCCGGATTCTGTCACCTGTCAGATCTTCCAGGGAATTGATTAGGTTGCAGGTCAGTGCTGATACTGCTGTGCATACCCGGTCAATCCCATCTGGACTCTTCCTACAGGCATGACCATTCATACGGATACTACGATCTGTTATTTTGATCGTTATCATAATACCTCCTAAAAATGAGTGCAAAAATACCACTCACTCCGAAGAATGGGTGGTATCTATTCTTTTATAAATTTCATTCCATTATTACATTCTTTTTCAACTGGCTCCCACAACACATCCTCTGGTATTCCATCTGGAAATGCCTCGCATGTTTCATGCTTACCATCATCCTTGTATCTAGCACATAATTCGCATTTTGGCAATGTTAACATTATTTTTTCCACCTTTCTATGTAGCTTCTTATCAATAATTCAGCTCTAATTGGAATCTTTTCTTTGTTTCTATAGCGAACAAACGCTTCTGCAAGAGATTCTTCGCCTTTTCCGGTTTTGTCAGCATATTGGGAAATTCCCTGCATGAACTGTCTTTCAACAATTCGTTGTCTAGTGCGAAATTCTGCTTCATTTTTACAATCTTGATATGTCATAATGTGCGCCATTTCGTGAGCGATATAATCTTCAATACTTTTTCCTGCAAAGCGCCCTTTATCATATCTTCGCTGAATTTTCTTCTTCACTACATTGTAATCAATATCTTCATTGATTACAAGTGCAAATCTCAGCTTTCCTCTATCGTCCAAATATGGTGCTGCACCAAATATATCTCCTACTTCCATCTTTGCAACTTCAATTAAATCCAACCTAATATCATACTCTTTTTTCAAATTATTGATTGCTGCCTCTATTTCGTGCTTAGCTTCAGAAGTCATTCCTTTAATTTTATATGCATCTCTCGGAACTGATATTTTCATGGTATTCACCACATTAAGCTTCTTGTCGATTCTTCCTGGTGCGACTCTCCAACGGCCATCGATATAAATCCTCTCACGCTCCTGCTTCAGTCCCATCTGTTTGGAGAACCGTGCGTACTCGTCAAGCTGCCCCTGGTACTTGCACTTTGCCAGCATCACATCATCCGGATCAGCATCACCGTCCTGAAGCATCTGCACCTTTTCACGCTGTGCCCTCATGGCTGTTTCCATCTGCCTCTGTCTTTGCTTTGCTTCATACAGTGTATATTCTTTACCACGGAACTCGGTCGGCTCGCTTTCTTTCCAATTCTGTTCGTCTAGCCAGTCATCCGTATAAGTTCGTACCGATACGCCGGGAACAAAAGGGAAATAAGTATGGTAGCAGTTTGCTCCACATAGTCCGATTACTGTACCGAGTCCACAGACATCATACAATTGCTGTTGACTCCACACTCTGCCCTGCCATATCGTATGCGTTGGTCTCGCCCCTGCGTGCCATTCCACTTCAAAATATTCCGTACCGAGCTTTTCAGCATTATATTCCGCAATCTTCCCAGAAAGCTGCGTCAGTCCGGTCATGACAGCCCGTCTTGCTGCGACCTCGATTCGATTTGCATAATCATTTCGGATGTGTACTTAGCATTTTGCTTTTTCGTATTTGTAGCAACTCTGCCTTTCATATCCAGATAAATTCTCTCACGTTCCTACTTGAGTCCCATTTTCTTCGAAAACCTTGAGCCACGTTATAATTACTATCAGAATCCCATATAGAACAACCGCCATTTCAACCGCTGTTCTCCATTCAAAATACAACTTCATCCTATTTTTCTCCATAAAAATACCACCGGTCATTACGACTGGTGGCAACTAACTTGCCTGACTTTTAATGGCTGTTTCTATCTCTTCTTTTTTCCAACCATCCTTTTGCAAAATAGATACAATTTCTTCCGGCTCACATAAAATTTCTTTCAGACGATTTATTGCATCAAGTAAATGCGTATTTCTGATTGCACTTTTTATCTGTTCTTCTGAGTATCCCTGTTTTTTCATAAAGTTATATAGATCATTATCCTCTATCTCCTGAAGCTTTTTTTCTACGTTTACTGTATCCACATCAAACATTGTCATCGCAATCCCTCCATGATTTTCTCCAAGACCTCTCCGAAGATTTTAGCTGCTTCTCTTGGTCTTGCACTCATCAGATATTCCGCAAAGCATTCTGCAAAAAACTCTCTTTCATTCTTATTCGCATATTCTGATATATGTTTAGTAATAAATTCTTTTTTAGAAAACTCTAATGCTTCATTAAGTTCTCTCCCTTTATATCCCATCCGTGTCCATTCTGCACGTTCTGCACGGATGTAATCAAAATATCCTAATTGCTGTAATACTTCTCTCTTTACGGCTACACTTGTTCGGGTCGTTCCGTATAGACTTACATTCCCTCCCCAAACTCCCCTTTGCGTAAGATAGCCATCTAATTGATGTCCCATTTCATGAATAATAATAGCATCTGCATTAGTCCCCGCTGGATGAAATTGCATTCTCACATCTCTATCGTACCGCCTTTTTAACTCCTTATAATTACTGAATTTACTGCCAATTTTCAAAACGCCTTGCATGGACTTACTCATTGCATAGCCCTTTATATCCGGATCATACAATACCTTGTTTGTATACCCCCTTAATTCCGGGAATTGAGCAAATACTTTCTTAATACCATTATATACAGATTTTTTTGATTTTTCATCCATTTTTCCAAAATCAATAGCGTTTTTATTCACTCCCATTATATTTGCAATTTTACCTCTCTCAAATAAATAGTCAGTGTTCATTATTTTTTGTGCAGTTCTCAGTGTATCCTTACTCGGTGCTACTCTTCCCCGTCCATCAATATAGATTCTCTCCCGTTCTTCCTTGAGTCCCATCTTCCGAGAGAATACCGCATATTCATTAAGCTGTCCTTGGTACTGTGCTTTTTGGAGCATTACTTCCTGTGGATCAGCACCGCCTTTTTGCAATAGCTGCACCTTTTCACGCTGTGCCCGCATGGCTGTTTCCATCTGCCTCTGCCGTTGTTTTGCTTCGTAAAGAGTGTATTCTTTACCACGGAACTCGGTCGGCTCGCTTTCTTTCCGATTCTGTTCGTCTAGCCAGTCATCCGTATAAGTTCGTACTGATACACCGGGAACAAAAGGGAAATAAGTATGGTAGCAGTTTGCTCCACATAGTCCGGTTACTGTACCGAGTCCACAGACATCATACAATTGCTGTTGACTCCACACTGTGACAATGTCCATGCAGGCATTATCGAGATACCTACTGTATACCTGTGACAATGGAGTTAATACCTTTCTGCCGCCGTAATCCAAATAAAAGCCTAGAGATCTTGTAATATTTTCCAAGTCCTCAAGGCTTTGCTTTTTGATAGCTGATGTCACCTGTATCAGATGTTTATTTTCTTCAAAAGGGATGTATTCCGCATTGATCTGTTCATAGATGTCCTTGTTTCTGACATATTCCCAGTCGATCACTTTGTCGTACAGTTCAAACATTTCCAGGTAAGAAGCATTCAGAGTGTCTTTCAATGCATTTTCAATGTCCTCCGAAGAATACCCCGGTATTTTTAACCGGTTAATCTGCCAGTCTGCCGTGCTGGTGATCTTTTCCTTATATTCATTTCTCATATCACTCCATCACCTGATTTTGCTCGGGAAGATTCTGACGAGCCTGCTCAACCAAAAGCAAAAATACACTCTGAAACTTCTCCGTTCTTCCAGGTCACTGGGAAAATATTGGGTGCATCCACATATTCAATTCCAATCTTCCCTGATAGTACGGAGCCGTCCTCGTTCACTTCCGTATCATACAAATACGGAATGTATGCAACTGTTCCGGTGTATGCCTTATACGAGTATTTCTTCGCATTCGCATAGTTCAAATCGCAGAGTGTAGATTTCTTCATATTTTGTGATATAATATTTTGAAGATGCCAGGGTCAAAAGCCCCCAACAATGATGCCATATCTTTGCGGAGGAATATTATTTTCATTGATTCTTCAAGCAAGAAAAACACGAACAAAAACTAGAGATAAATTAAAGGGTGGATCTGATGGATTAAAAGACACCGATGTAATGATGGGGTTAGTCGAAGTGGTTACTGGTGATTGTTTTGATTCTGCACAAGGTACAACTTTTGGAAAATGCACTACGCAATTCAAAACTTGCCAGGATTACGGGACAACCTATATTCCGTTTACCGGCCCTTCGGTTATCAGTTCCTTTAATTCGATAATAATGTAGCAACTCTAGAAAGACTAGAAATCCTTTCACATTACTTAAAGAATCCAACAAATAACGGTAAGTATTCCGTGAAAGATATTAGAGATATGGAAGGAAAAATAATAGACACACGTATGAATGATCTTCGCATTTATGAAGGGCGTTGTCCTACATTAAGAGCACAACGAGACGGTGTATTGTATGTTAAAAACCACACCATATACCAGCTGACTGGGTACGAAACTTTACTTCTTCAAGGCTTTCCTAAAGAATATGCCGACAGAGTTAAGGACGAGGTTTCTGATAGACATCTTCTGATGCAGGCAGGAAACGCAATGACAGTAAATGTAATCAAACTACTTGGACAATCCATTATTGGATTCCTGGAGGTGAATAATGAAACGTAATTATGATGAATGTGTTACTAAATATTCAGATTCTTTTGTAAGAGTTGTGCTTGACCCCGGATACGTTTCTCGAATCCAAAACTTTGTTACTGAATTGGTTGAGGCTAAGTCCAAGGAAGATCATCACAAGATAGACTCTAACAAGGAAGTCAAAAGATTTACAACTGGCTTTTTAGGAGAGGCTGCACTTGAGAAACTATTCGGAATACCCATTATTGATTGGACTATAGGTTATTCTGGTCTTTATCATATTCCAGATATTCCCGGCTATCGAGTTGGAATAAAAACAGTCGAACGAGACAAGTTTCCGATTATCTTTAAGGACAATTCATATCCACAAATAATTTGTATTAAAAGCACAAAATATAACAATTTAATATTTGTATGTGGCTTGGCTACAAGTAATGTCTTAAACAACTATCAAGATGACGATTTGATTCTTGACCCTAATTTACGAGCAAGAGGAACGAAAACCGGTTTTTATGGATTTGAGCAATTAGTTCCTATTAAGTCATTAAATGACTTATCTACATATAAAAAATGAAAGCGAGGTACTTTGAATATTCTCGTGCGGCTTGTTGATTCGAAATTCAACCTGTGATAAAGTTTCATCGTTTATGATTTCGGGACGCTCGGGTGCACCTAAATATCCAGAATTACCATATACAACATGATCGTCTTTACGAATCAATTTTGAGGTTTCAGAATTTTGTTCTTTGTAGACTTTGGTGCAGCAATCAGGCTCGCATCCACAATCGTTCCACTATTGTTGTTCATTAAAATCTATGTGCATAAAAGTACGCATAGCATAACTGTCATAAATGGAATCCTCGATTCCTTCATCAGACAGATTGAACCAAATCTGCATAAGATACATGCGAAGCATGACGGAGTTTTTCTCTAACATCGAGCTGGGCGTCGATACATTCAAAACAATCAACGGCAACGAGTTCACTGTCACCAGCGTGGATGATAAGCATATCAACATCTCCATCCCCGGAAACGCTACAGTAAATAAGCTCACCCTTAGTCTCGACGAGGTCAGGAAGATGCTGGAGTCTGGGCAGAAGTTCGATAAGATAAAGGACGTTACCACATTCTTCGGAAAGTCATACGACCGTCAGAAGGTCATTGAGCAGAATAAGAAGAACGCTGTCCGTCATGCTTATTTCAGAGAATACCTTGCATTGCAGCGGCTGGCATATATGTTCCGCTTCGATGCAAAGGCAGGTTACTATCTCTACCCGGAATCCGAAGGAACGGATGACTTACGACTGCGGATGAACCAAGGCTCAACATATGAAAAGAATGTGACGCCTCGGGAGGATATAAGCGTTACCAAACACGGATTAAAGCAAGAAAGGACTGTAGCAATTATGTGGTTAAAACTTGATATTGGCGGCATAGATTTTCATTTCCGTATATCAGAATATAAAAAATCAACACAGGAAAACTGGGATGACGAATGGTGCGATGTAGACCTGACTCTTCAATCACGAAAATGGCTGGATTACCACATCAACTCGGACGAGACTTTGCTTGCTCTTGAGGTCGAGGAACTACGGGATTCGATAGATGCACTCTTGAAGGACGGATTGGAGAATTACGAACACAAGGAATGCGTTGAGCCTGATTTTGAATTTCACCTATATCCCAAGGAAGACCTTCGAAACAATCCCAGGTTCACCTATGTCGCACCCGGTCACGAGATTCTTGATGTGCATATGGATTTCTCCGTCACATTCTGGGATCGAGAGGGATGCTTATCATCCAATCGCCTTCTGATGGAATTCGATAGAGATGATTTGGAGAAGCTGTTGTGCTATCTGAATCTTGTAACCAAAGCTGTCAGCAAAGATGATGATACCGTTAAGAAGGCTATTGCTGAAGGATATATTTATGGATAGAATGGTGATTTGAAGGAGGCATAACGTATGCCATTTACAATTGTCCGTCAGGACATAACAAAAATGAAAGTTGACGCAATCGTTAATGCAGCAAACACAGAACTATTGATGGGAGGCGGAGTCTGCGGAGCAATCTTTAATGCCGCAGGTGCAAAGGAACTTCAAGAGGCTTGCGACAAGAAATCACCTATCAAAACGGGAGATGCAGTCATCACTCCCGGTTTTAAGCTGCCTGCGAAATTTGTGATTCACGCTGCCGGTCCTGTTTATATTTGCATAACAGGAACGGTAGTATAAAAGAACTGTTTTGAAGAAAAAATCTCCGCTTTGCTAAGGCGGGTTAGAGCGGTTTCTTTAATTCAGAAAAGCCTGCGGACTTTCCTCTTTTTTCTCCCTGAGACGGGCAGGGAAAAGGAGATTCGGAATGGATCGGAAAAGGGTGGGAATGGTACACGAAAAAGGAAGATTTCCCTTTGAAAGAAAATTTTTGTTCTGATCTCCTTTTCACATGGTATCAAAATTAATTTTGATACCATGTGAAAAAAGGGACGATTCCGAAGAATCATCCCTTCCAACTAATTTGCCCAATTTTCAACTTTCAATGATTTTACCCGATCAAATTCTTTTGTATTATTTGTAACAACCGTATATCCTAATGACTGTGCATGACCGGCAATCATCATGTCCAATGGACCGATTGGTGTTCCTGCTTTTTCTAAATCAGCCCGGATCTTTCCATAACTTTCCGCAGCCAAACTGTCAAAATCCAGAATCTCAATGTTGGCCAGTAATAACGTGAGGGCAAGGCGATTCTTTTCCACCGCTTTACTTTTTTCCACGCCATGCATTAATTCTGCATAGGTGACTGCTGAAATACATACTTCTGATGGATCATGTTGTTGTAATCGCCTGAACACTTCCTCCGGCTTTTTCTTAATCGCATAGATACAGATATTCGTATCCAACATATATCTCATAGTTCTTCCCTTTCCTGTTCCATTCCCTGATTTCTTCCTGTCTCCATAAAATCATCAGAGAACAGATCTACCGCTTGGAGAAAAGAACTCCAACGGTTTGTATTTGGCATAAGTAACACAATGTCACCAATTCTATTTACAACTACCTCATCAGTGGCAAATCTGCATTCTTTTGGAAGCCTTACTGCCTGACTTCTTCCATTTTCAAAAACTTTTGCTGTCATCATGATACGTCACCCCTTTCTTTTTCTTAATGTCAGTATATACCACGATATATATCTTAGTCAATTTTTTCTTCTTTTTTAGGAGTTTTTTTAGGTGCTATTACTAGCACCTAAAATCATCCCACGGTATCATAATTAATTATGATACTCTATTATTTCAAAAAATTTTTCATTCTCGTCATAAACTTCCGGATTTGCCTGTAATATTTTCCATGTCCTATAATAAAAAAGAAGGCTTTCGGCAGAACATCAAAATCTACTGAAAGCCTTTATTTTAGCCACTTTTCTACACTCCCATGCGGCAGGCATTGTATCAAGATGCGATTTTACATATCTATCTAAAAGCCGCATGGAACCTTGTCATACGAAAGGCGAAGGGGGAACGGAAATGCTCCTATCTGCCTCGCCAAAAAGAGAAATTGTGAAACGGGGACGAAGCAATGAACCGTCCAAGCGGCTTGAAAGCAAATCGACCGTTGCTTTTTCTTCCTGCCGCGAAAACAGCCGTGTGGGCTTGCTTTTATTCGGATATTCGTATACAATGTATTGTATTGAGTATTATCCATGCGGAGGTGCGGTATGAACGGGATCAAAGGCTATATCTCCATTCGGGAGGCGTCCTACCGTTGGGGCGTATCGGAGCGGCGGGTCAATCAGTATTGCGCCGAGGGGCGGATCCCCGGTGCGTCCCGGTTCGGGCGTTCATGGGCGATCCCGGAAAATGCGGAAAAGCCGTCCGACCCGCGCTTTCAGGAACAGCACCGCGATCCCGGCAGGACAAGCACCTGACGGATCTCCTCCGCATTGGAATTGGAAGCATCTGCAAAAAGGAAGTGAGTGCGATGGCCTGCGATGAAACCCTATACCGCCAATATCTGAGCGGCGACGATGCGGGGCTGGAGGCCCTGATGAAAAAATACGGTGACCCCCTGACCCTGTATATCGACGGCTATCTGCACGACGTTCACGAGTCCGAAGAGCTGATGCTGGACGTTTTCGCCTATCTGTTCACGAAAAAGCCCCGCATCCGGGACGGCGGCCTCAAGGCGTATCTGTATAAGGCGGCACGGCACATGGCACTGCGCCATAAGAGCAGGCGGAAGCCCCTGTTCAGCCTCGATGCACTGACCGACGAGCCGGAGGGACGGCTGCTGGCGGAGGAGGTTATACAGACTGAGGAACGAAACCGCGTCCTGCACTTCTGCATGGGCGAAATGAACCCGGACTACCGTGAGGTTCTATATCTGACGTATTTCGAGGATATGAGCTACGCGCAGGCGGCGGAAGTCACGGGAAAAACGGTGAAGCAGATCACCAACATGGTGTATCGCGGAAAGGAAAGCCTGCGAAGGCTGCTGGAACGGGAGGGGATCACAAATGCGGAGTCATGAGGAACGGGTCACGGAGACCAAGCGGCGCATCGCTAAAATTGAACAGGAGAAACGGCTGCGGCACAATATGGTCACCATGGCTTCCGCTGTGGCTGCGTGCCTTGTGCTGCTCATTGGTGCGTCTTTCGCCATGCCCGGCATTGCCGCAAGCATCCAGGCAGGCAACTATGCGGGCTTTGAAACGGCGGCCAGTATGTACGGCGGCGGTGCGGCTTTGGGATACATTGTTATCGGGCTGCTGGCCTTTCTTCTTGGCGTGTGCGTGACCGTTCTGTGCTTCCGGCTGCGGCAGATGAGCCGTGAGGACGGGCAGGACAAGGAAAGCGAGGATGCACATGGAGCTGATTGAGAACCTGCTACAACTGCTGGTCACGTTCGTGGGCGTGCTGCTTTCGGGTATCTCCTACCGGAAAAGCCGCAGGCAGGCGTATTTTCTGCTGCTGTGCTTCTATGGCTGCTTTGCCCTCGGTGTGCTCTACTGGACACTGTACCTGCTGCTGTTCGATACCACGCCGCGGGTCTTTTATGTGTCGGAGTTCGGCTGGGTGGCCAGCGTAATTTTCCTGCACATTTTGCAGGCCACGCTCTCCACTCCGGAGGAACGCACCTTCCGTTGCCGCAGGGCGTGGCTTGCACCTGCGTTCGGCGTGCCGCTGCTGGCGTTCTACTGTACCTACGGGGACATTCTCTCCAACCTGATCTGGTGCGGCATGATGATTGAGCTATCCTACTGTGCCATACGGGGGCTTTCTTATGCAGACACCCAGACGGGTGCGATGCGGAATATGCGGTGGTTTCACATCGGCATGCTGTGTTTTGTGTACGCAGAATACCTGCTGTGGACGGCGGGCTGCTTTTGGCCGGATACCTCACCGGCCAGCCCAACCTTCTGGTGCGATCTGCTGCTGACGTTTGCGATTCTGGGGCTGTTGCCCGCCACGAGAAGGGCGGTGGAAGCATGACCTATATTGAAAACATCTTCCTCTGCATGGTATCTCCCCTGCTGGTGGCCGCCCTGTGCATGGGCAGACGGCAGCTCCGCTTCTTCCTGTTCTGCATTGCCGGGATGGGGGTGTGTCTGCTTTCGGCCTATATTAACACCTTCCTCGCGGCGGTGTGTCAGGCGGATGCCCTTGCTGCCACGGCGGAGATCGCACCGGTGGTGGAGGAAATGATGAAGCTGCTGCCGCTGGTGTTCTATCTGCTGGTGTTTGAGCCGGAGGGGGATAAAATCAAGGCTGCCGCCATCACGGTTGCCCTCGCCTTCGCCACCTTTGAAAATGTGTGCTATCTGATCCAGAACGGTGCAGACCGTTTCTCCTTCATCTTCTTCCGGGGCTTCGGCACGGGAGCCATGCACGTCCTCTGCGGCCTGATCGTGGGCGGCGGGCTTGCCTATGCGTGGCGGCGGACGTGGCTGAAGGTCGCGGGCACCTGCGGACTGCTAGGTGCGGCCATCACCCTCCACGCCATCTATAATCTGCTGATCGCCTACGGCGGTGCGGCACAGTACATCGCCTACGCCCTGCCGGTGCTGCTGGTGGCGGCGGGAAGATTGTCCGTTTTCCGCTTATCGCGGAGGAAATAACCGAATATTCACTCCTTGAGAGCTGCTTTCTGGCAGCTCTCAAATTTTTTTGAAAAATTTTGCGTTTTGGGTGAGAGTTTTTTCGATTTTTTGTACCTATATAAGTGAAGGGGTTTTTAAGCCGCATTTCAAAGAATCCAGAAAGGAGGTTCAAACGATATGTACGATACCGAAAGACGGGTCGCACTCGTCAAGCAGCGTGTGCGGGAAAACACCCGCCGAAGGCAGCGGCACGAGGCAATAAGCCTCTCCGCAGCGTGTATGCTGCTGTTCGCGGTGCTGATGCAGGCGGCAGACGCACTTATCGCTCCGGGGCAGACCGCCGCATGGGGCAGCTTCGGCGCAATGCTGCTGCGGGAGGACGCGGGCGGCTATGTGCTGGTGGCCGTCGTCTCCTTTGCCGCGGCGGCGACGATCACCGCGCTGTGCTTCCGGCTCAGAAACAGAGAAAACCGGAGAAAAGACGGGGCGAACAAGCACGCCCGACACGAACAGGAGGAGAAAAGCCAATGAAAAAACGAATACTCAGTATCCTGCTACTGTGCTGCATGTTGCTGACGCTGCTGCCGACAGCGGCCTTTGCGGCAGATACAGGAAAGGCGATCCAGCTTGGCACAGACGCACTAAGTAAAAATGTAAACACAGCGAGCGCACCGACCGTGTATTTCGGGCAAGACCATGAAAATAATCCTGCTGCATGGCGTGTGATCGGCTATAACGGAAACGGCGTTGCAAGCGCACAGGGGGATATGACCCTGCTTGCGGCGGGCAATATGAGCTCAGTGTTGCAATTTGCCGATTTCGGAACAAACAACAGATATGCATCGAGTTATTTGAAAACCGCAATAGACGCGCTTGCAGAAAAGCTGACGACAGAAGAAAATACTGCCGTAAAGAAACGGACGCTTACAAGCGGAAGCTACAACGGAGAAAATACCGACTGTGTAGCAGGAGAGCAGGTGGATAACGCTGTATTCTGGCCACTTTCCACAGCGGAAGCGTTTGCGGTAAATCAGGATCTGCGAATTGTGGATCCCGAACATCCGAGTTGGGCGTCAAGCTATTGGTGGCTGCGCTCCCCTGGTTACTCTGATCACGATGCCGCCACCGTGAATGGTGATGGTTCTGTCGTCTACTCTGGGAACGCTATCAGCAGTTGGTGGTGTGTTCGTCCCGCTTTTAACTTAAATTCAAGCTCCGTACTCTTTACATCCGCCGCTGTGGGAGGAAAGCCTGACGGAGGCTTGACCCCGATTTCCAAATACACTGGAAACGAATGGAAGCTGACGTTGAAGGACAGCAACCGCAATTTTGCCGTAACGGAAACAACCGTCAGCGGCGACCCCGGCGATACCGTTACGCTGCATTACACCGGGGCGACCGCAGGGATAAATGAATATATCTCTGTCATCCTTGCGGATAACAGCGGCGCACAGTATTATGGCAGAGTAGCGCAGCCTACTGCCGAAAACGGAACGGTTGAGATCAAAATCCCGTCCGGCCTTGCACCGGGCAGCTATACCTTAAAGGTCTTCAGCGAGCAGTGCAACGACGATAAAAAGACCGACTATGCAAGCGATTTTGTAGACATCGATCTCACCGTTGGGTATCAAGAGCAGTTTACCCTCACTCCCGGCGGCGTCTATTACTTTGACCTCTCCGGCGTGAGCATTCCCGGCACGGCAAACGGCTCTCTGCCGGACAAAACAATGCATTATGTCCCCTTTACCTATGCCGGGACAGTGGACGCCTACAAGCTCACATCAGAGATGGCCACCACCGAGGAGTATGCACAGCAGAACGAATATGCCCATAGCCTGTTCGTGGCGGACTATGCCGTAACGCATGCGGTAAGCTGGGATGACCTGAACGCCACAGGGCTGATTTTTGGCAAAGGCTACGCCACCGGCAGCGTGGACTATACGCTGCGTGCGCCGTCCGGGGGAAGTGGTGGTACAGGCTCGGGTGCTTTAGAACGCGGCACGCCCCAAAGCAACGAATGGGACAGGATACTGGACAAGGACGACGGATATATCAAAAACTGGAGAGATATAGGTTCCTGGGGACAAGATACTTTACCCAATACGCTATCGAACCGTGTGATTCGCGGCCGGTACGATTTGCCCCGCAAATATGCCGGCGCCAATACTACGCTCTCCTTCCCGTTCCTCGGTTTCCGCCCCGTCCTTGAAGTCCTGAACTCTGACACACTGGGTTCTGACGGACTGAAGGCCGTTACCCTTGACCTTGGCGGCGGAAAATTTGGAGGAAGCTCGGATACTATCCAGATCATTGTGAAAACCGGCGAGAGCTTTACCGCGCCTGCGTCCGACGGTCTGACCCGCCCCGACGGAAATACCGGCAGCTACTTCGAGTGGCTTGGCAGCGATGGCGAGCTCTACGCTCCGGACGATAATGTTCCGGCGGACGTAACCAAGCTGACGGCGCAGTTTGTTCCCCCAGAGCAGTTCAACCTTGCTCCCGGCGGAGTCTATTACTTTGACCTCTCCGGCGTGGGCATTCCCGACACGGTGAACGACGCTCTGCCGGATAATACGCTGCACTATGTGCCCTTTACCTATGCCGGGACAGTGGACGCCTACAAGCTCACGTCGGAGATGGCAACCACTGAGGAGTATGCAGAGACGTACAAATATGCCCACAGCCTGTTCGTGGCGGACTATGCCGTAACGTACGCGGCAAGCTGGGATCATTTGAATGCCATAGACATGATTTTTGGCAAAGACTACGCCGCCGGCGGCGTGGATTATACGCTGCGCGCGCCGTCCGAGGGAAGTGATTATACAGGCTCAGGTGATTCAGAACGCGGCACGCCCCAAAGCAACGAATGGGACAGGCTGCTGGACAAGGACGACGGATATATCAAAAACTGGAACGGGATTTTTTCGTGTGGACAAGATTCTGTGATCAGATTGTCGTGGCGCCGTACGGTTCGCGGGCACTATTCGAGCCGCTTCTGTGGCCACCGCGACGCTGCGGGCCAAAACCCGCAGGTCGGTTTCCGCCCCGTCCTTGAGGTTTTGAACCATGGCACGATAGGTCCTGACGGACTGAAGGACGTTACCCTTGACCTTGGCGGCGGCAAGCTGGGCGATAAAAGCAGCATTCGGATCATCGTGAAAAACGGCAGCGAATTTACCGCGCCTGCGTCCGACGGTCTGACCCGCCCGGAGGGAGCTACAGGCAATTACTTTAAGTGGCTTGGCAGCGACGACAAGCTCTACGTGCCCGGTGATAGCGTTCCGGCGGATGTAACCACGCTCACGGCGCGGTTTGTGCCAGACACCTACACCGTCATCGTGACCACGGATACCCTGCCGGACGGCAAGACAGGCAAGGCTTACAGCCATACCCTGACCGCCATCAGCACAGCGCCCATCACATGGAGCATTGATGAAGGCGTGCTGCCTGCCGGCTTGAACCTGAACGAAAAAACCGGAGAAATCAGCGGCATACCCACTGCGGCGGGAACCGCCACCTTCACCGTCAAGGCAGAAAACAGCGAGGGCAGCGACACAAGGGCGCTGAGCATTACCGTGAACAACGCTGTCGAGCAAACCCCCGTGCGCTATCTGGACGCGGACGGCAAGGAGCGCTTCTGCACCGAATACACGGTGCTGGAAAGCGTTATTATCGAGGATTTTTTCGATAGCGACAACAAATGGTATGATCTGCCCGCCGGCTGGTATGTGGTGAAGGGCGACGTGACCATCACGCCCCGTTTGGACACCCACGGCGCGGTCAATCTGATTCTAACGGACGACTGCCACCTCACGGTACCGTGGGGCATCAACGTGAAGGAGGGCGACACCTTCACCATATACGCCCAGAGCACCGCTGAGGCATCCATGGGCAAGCTGACGGCGTGCCTCCCGGAGCTGTCTGATCATGAAAAGAGTGTGTGGCCTGTGGCTGGACTGTCCGGCATCGGCGCCGGTGTGCGCGTGTGGGCTGCCAACGACAACTACTATGAAAACGAGGGTACGATCATCATCAACGGCGGCAATATCCACGCCAGAGGACAGCAGGGCTCCTCCGCCATCGGCGGATCGTATCAAGATCGCAACGTTTCCTCCGACGGAGATACGCCCGGCAATCTCAGGCAAGGCGGCAGCATCACCATCAACGGCGGCATCGTCTGTACCAAGCTCAGGACGAGCGGCGGCGCTCACACTGCAGACAGCTTTGGAATCGGCACATGCTACGGTAATGGCGGCAGCGTCACCATCAACGGCGGCACGATCATCGCCGAGGCATCCAGCAGCGCGATCAGTAGCGGCCGGGGCGGCAGCATCACCATCAACGGCGGCAATGTGACCGCTCACGGCGGTATCAATCGCTATGAAAACCAGCCGCTATACGCGATTCCCGGAAACGGGATCGGCCCGCTTGAGGGCGGCAGCATCACCATCAACGGCGGTACTGTCAAGGCATCTTCCGATGGAAATGGCTTTGGCATCGGCGGAGCCGGAGTTCACCACACGGCGGAAATGCACATTACCATCAACGGCGGAAATATAGAAACCACGGCAAATCGCAATAACGCCGCCATTGGCGACAAAAGCAAACAAAAGAGCAGCGTCACCATCACCGACGGCGTCGTCCATGCGGTCGGAAAAGGCAGCGCGGCAGGCATCGGCAGCACCGGCGACATCCGCATCACCGGCGGTGAGATCTCCGCTTTCGCCGAGGGCGGCGGCGCAGCCATCGGCAGCATTGGGGGAGTGGATTGCAAAAGCATCACCATCAACGGCAATGCGATCAAATCCATTTCCAGTAAGGACGGTGCCTGCATCGGCGCTGCCACCGGCGGAAGCGTCGGAAGCATCACCATTTCGGACGCAGAGCTTCCGCTTCTCAGCAGCAATAAAATTCTGATCGGCTGGGACGCAGACTCGCCGGGCGGGAAGCTCACCATCCGAAACTGCCACGTTGCATCCACGGACGAACTCACCACTCGTACCGACGGGATCCGCGTGGGCAGCAACAGCGAGCTCGTCATTGAAGAAAGCGAGATCAGGCTGCCGCATTTTAGAAGCATTCGCGTCGGCGGCAATGGGAGCATCGCCGTTCGGGATTCCGATCTGCACACCTACGGCATTTTTATGGACGAAAACGCGAAATCACCGAATGACGCAAAGACACTGAAAAGGCTAGAGATCACGGACAGCACCGTGTTGACGGGCGATATCATCGGCGCTCGTGGAGAATATTCTTCCGTTGAAGAGATCGTGATCCGCGGCAGCATCATCCGCCTGAACGACGAGTACACCTATAATCGCTGCACGATTGGCGGCGGCGAAAAGGCTTCCTTTGGCAGCATCGACATTCAGGACAGCCAAATCGATAGTAGGTCTTCAGTCAACGCGGTTATCGGCAACGGTACACAATCCCAATCCTATGGTGAGAGCCGTATCCGCATTGCGAACAGCCAGGTGTCCGTTCGCAATGAATTGTTCGGCCCCGCCATCGGCGCGGCGTATGGCTCAAGTGGAGGCCAGATAAATATTCTTATTGAAAACAGCACCGTGACCGCAAAGGGCGGCAATTTGAGGTCTGGTACCGACTATATTCCCGGCATCGGGAAAAACTCGTCTGGCAGAGCTTCAGAGATTGGAAAGATTCAAATTCTGAACAGCACGGTGGAATCCTTCCGGCTTGAGGAAAAGGACGGCACAAACTATGTCTATGACAAGCTGCACACAAAGGAGCTGCCCGGTATTCCGGCGGAAAACATCACCATCTGCGGCAGCACCGTCAACGGAAAGACCATTGACCATAGCCCTGACGAGTACGGCAAATGCGCACTCTGCGACAAGTATGATCTTGGATACTGCTATGAGCATGGGCTTTTGACGCTCGAGGGGCTGACGGACTGCGCCCATGACGGCAGCGAAAAGAAGCTGACGGGGCTTTCCCATCAGACGGGCGAGAACAAAACGAAGCAGCTTACGGAGAACACGGACTACACCGCCATCTATTCCAACAACGTCCATCCCTACACCCTCACACCGGGCGACGAGGGCTTTGACAGCAAAAAGGCTCCCAAGGTGACGCTGTACGGCACGGGAAACTACTGCGGCAAGGCAGAGCATTACTTCACCATCAGCGAAAATGCTGCCGCCGCCCCCACCATCACCACGGACACCCTGCCGGGCGGCAAGGTGGGCGAGGCGTACAGCCAGACCCTGAGCGCCACCGGCACTACGCCCATCACATGGGGCATTGACAGTGGCAATCTCCCTGCCGGCCTGACGCTGGACGAAGCCACCGGCGAGATCAGCGGCACGCCTACCGCAGCGGGAACCGCCAGCTTCACCGTTAAGGCGGAAAACAGTGCGGGCAGCGATACGAAGGAGCTGTCTATTACGATAACCAAAGCCGCGCCTGCCGAGTATACCGTCAGATTCAATGCCAACGGTGGCGGCGGCACAATGGCAGATGTCACCGGCGTTTCCGGCAGCTATACCCTGCCTTCCTGCGGTTTTACTGAACCGGAAGGCAAGCAATTCAATGGCTGGTCAACCAGTGCCGACGGTTCGGTTATTTCCGGCACGACCTATGAAGTAAGCTCGGATACTACCTTCTATGCAATCTGGGAGAGTAAAGAGTATTCCATCATCGTAACGGACGGCAAAGCGACAATCGGTGCAGGAAGCGAAATCAGTAAAGCGGCACAAGGCACAACCATTACTCTGACCGCAAATGCGGCTCCTGACGGTAAGGTGTTTGATAAGTGGGTAGTAGAAAGCGGCAACACTACTCTTGAAGATGCGAACAGTGAAACCACTACTTTCATAATGCCTGACAGTGAAGTCAGCGTGAAAGCGACCTACACAATTCCCCATACTCATACCTACGATCAGGAAATTCAGAAGCCGGAAACCCTCAAGTCGGCTGCCGACTGCACCAACGATGCAGTATATTTCAAGAGCTGCTCCTGCGGAGAGATCAGCACAACAGAAACCTTTACAGCAGCAGGTACACAGCTCGGGCACGCATGGGCAAGCGATTGGAGCAAGGACACAGACAATCATTGGAAAGAATGCTCTCGCTGTCACGAAAAGAAGGAGGAGGCGGCTCACGATTACGGCAGCGATAACATCTGCGACACCTGCGGATATGACAAGACCGTACCGCATACGCACAATCTGACCCTCGTTCCCGCAAAGGCTCCTACTTGCACGGAGAAAGGTAACACGGCATATTACACCTGCGACGGCTGTGACAAGTGGTTTGAGGATGCAACTGGTGCATCCGAAATTACCGACAAGACAAGCGTAATCCTTGCGGCAACAGGTCATAGCGTTTCCGACTGGAAGTCCGATCATACCGATCACTGGAAAGAGTGCACCGTTGTCGGCTGCGGCGTGATCATCGAGGACAGCAAGGCGGCACATACCGCCGGTGAATGGATCATCGACACCCCGGCAACAGCTACCACAAGCGGCTCAAAGCATAAGGAATGCACCGTCTGCGGTTATACGATGACAACTGAAACCATCCCGGCAACCGGCGGCGGCGAGCATACTCACAGCTACGGCAGCGAGTGGAAGAACGATGCCGACAACCACTGGCATGAGTGCTCCTGCGGCGATAAGAAAGATACAGCAGCGCATACCGCCGGCGAATGGATCATCGACACCCCGGCAACTGCTACAACCGACGGCTCAAAGCATAAGGAATGCACCGTCTGCGGTTATACGATGGCAACCGAAACTATCCCGGCAACCGGCGGCGGTGAGCATACTCACAGCTACGGCAGCGAGTGGAAGAACGATGCCGACAACCACTGGCATGAGTGCTCCTGCGGTGATAAGAAAGATACAGCAGCGCATACCGCCGGCGAATGGATCATCGACACCCCGGCAACTGCTACAACCGACGGCTCAAAGCATAAGGAATGCACCGTCTGCGGTTATACGATGACAATCGAAACTATCCCGGCAACCGGCGGCGGCGAGCATACTCACAGCTACGGCTCCGACTGGAAGAACGATGCTACGAACCACTGGCATGAGTGCTCTTGCGGAGATAAGGCCGATAAGGCGGCACACGACTTCAAGTGGGTTGTTGACAAGGAAGCGACCGCAACGCAAAAGGGCTCCAAGCATGAGGAGTGCAGGGTTTGCGGCTACAAGAAGGCGGCAGTTGAGATTCCGGCTACCGGAACACCGACTGAGCCGGGCAAGCCGACCGATTCGGATTCTCCGCAGACCGGTGACAACAGCAATATGATCCTCTGGATCGCACTGCTGTTTGTCAGCGGCGGCGTAGTGATCGGCATCACCGTTTACAGCAAAAAGAAGAAAGAAAACGCTGAATAAATCAGCTGCGAACCTTTGAGCAAAGGGCGGTGACGGACATTGCCGTCATCGCCCTTTCGCTTGGACCGGAGAAGAACCACATGATGCAGGATTATCAATCGAACCGCCCCGTCAGGCAACAACCGCCGGGACGATTCCCGAACGAGTCAGATCGAACGGTAGAGAGAATCAGAAAAAGGAAGAAAAAACAGACGCAGTGCCGTATGGTGCTTTGCGGTGCGATCGCCGCACTGGCGGTAATCATCGTTGGCATTATACTGCTGGCAAAAGGCTGCTCCGGCGGCACGGACGCACTTGCAGGCACATGGGAGTTCGACGGAACGACCACCTATTCCTTTGACGGCAGCGGAAGCGGCGCAATGGAGCTGCCCTCCATATCCTACGATTTCACCTATACCATCGACGGCAACAAGCTCATGATCGATTACGTCAACGAGTCGGTGCGGGATTCCGAATATGAATTTACCGTTGACGGAAATACCCTTACCTTGATCGGTGGCGAGGGCACGGTCGGCGGGACATACGAGCTGAAAAGAAGCTCAAAGAAATAAGGGCTTCCGCAAAAAACAACAGGAGTGACGCTATGGCAGAATCCAAGAGCAGACTGTTATACATATTGAAATACCTTTGGCAACACACGGATGCCGAGCATTATGCAACAACGGCGGACATCCTCGCTTTTCTGAAGGGCAACGGCATTTCCTGCGACAGAAAAACAATACCGGGCGATATTGCGAAGCTCTGTGATATTGGCATTGATATTGAAGAAGAAAGAAGCCGTGAGAACCGCTATTCCCTGAGTAGTCATTTATTTACTCTGCCGGAGTTGAAACTGCTGATTGATGCGGTGGAATCGTCCAAATTCATCACGGTAAAGAAAAGTGCGGAGCTGATCGAAAAGCTGTCGCAGATGACCAGCATCCATCAGGCGGCGGAGCTGAAAAGCAATCTGTATGTTTCCGAGAGAGTAAAACCGCTGAACGAGCAGATTTACTATTTGGTAGATAATATCAATACGGCAATCAACCGCGGGAAGCAGCCCGGGTTAATTGGTTACATTGCTTCCCTGTCACCACTGTTTTGAGATTTCAAAATGTGGTTTAAGGCAACAAAAAAATCCACAAAACTCATTGGTTGAATTGGCATTGCTGCCTTTTCTTCCATTTGTTTCATGGCTTCGCTTTTTGGTATTTTTGTATTCAGTTATTGTGTTTTGGCTACGATTGCACCGGATTATGGCTACATACTAATAGAAATTGTGATCTGTCCTTAACATCACGAATCAGCTTTTCAGCATCTTCTTCCATTTCCGGTGTTGTTGCTACTTCTATGACTGACAGCGAATATGCAAGAAATTTCTCTAGCATGGAAATCTTAGTCGGGAATTTCCGATTAAAGATTCTCCATAGTTCTTCAATATTCTAGTCACAGATAATTCCCTTGTTTGGATAGGTAACTGCCTTTAGGTATCGCCAAGTTACAAGAGTATCAAAAACATCCTTGTAACAGGTTCTGTAAAAAAGGAATCAGAAGCATCGGATTCCAAGACCACACACAAGGCACGCGGCATCACAAGAGGTGCTGACTACTATCGGAGGTAATCACATATGACAAATCAGAGTACAATAGATAAATTCATTGAGATGCGTCTTACATCAATGGCAGATGCATTTCGCAACCAACTCAATGATCCTGAATTTAAGGAAGTTGCATTTAAAGACAGTTTGCCCGAAGTCAAATAATTGTAATAGCGAACTCGGTGATTTGATTTTATGTATCGCTTATAACGTTGACCCCATACACCAATTTGATATTCTGTCTGTTCGGTCAGTTCCACATTAGGAAACATATAATCTCCCGTCTGACGATACTCGACACCTTGCTGTTCAAATATTGTTTTCATAGAAAAATCCTCCTGTAATTTGATTGTACTATCATTTTACAGAAGGATTTTTAATTTTACCAATGTGCCGTTCATACATTATCTAAACGCACAAATTACCTTACAAGTTGTAGGGCAACTTGTTTAAAAATCTTTTGGACTATTTGAAGTTAAAACTTCTAATCTGTTTTTAATCAATGTATTTGATAAAGCGATTCCCGTAAGTACGCTATTAATAAATTCTTTTATTTTTTCTTCATCACATTCCTTTCCTTCAAAAACATTTGTTGTCGTCTTTGATATTAACTCGCAGTTATTTTGCATTGCAATAACAACTCGTCCTGTAACAGAGAAAATTTCTATAGGTACATATACTTGATAAAGCAAATTTAGATTTTTCAGTTCTGTTATTGCTTTCAATAATCTTAAAGATATTTCTTTAAGATTTTCACATCTAATTTCACTCTTAACATCATTTTTCTCTATGCTATAAAACCCAATATCCTGAACATCTACTATGACTTTAGCGTATATTTTATCTATAGACTCATAATATTCAAATTCTTTTTTCAAAAGAATTTCATATGCAGTAAAACTTCTTGAAAATGAACTCTTTGCTTTTTCTAACTCTTTTTCAGCAGATTTTCCTATCTGAGTATAGATGTATTTTTCAAAAATGCCTTTACAAACTCCTAATGTAGTACACACTACAACCGATATCCCACCCACTAATTCTAGCACATATTTTAACCATTCTTGCATAACAATCTCTCTTTCGTAATTCGTATGACATTTTATGGAATCATTTTGAAATATCGCAACGCTTCTTCAATCAGTTTTTCCTTTTCAGGCGTACACTGTGGTACTTTTGCTTCTTCGGCTTTCGACTTATTATAACAATCTCTTTCAATGATTCCGTGCTTCTGCTTTATCTGAGCAATGTATAATGACGAAACCTTTACACCGTGCTTTTTCACAATGTAATCCTTGATTTCCTGATAAGTTGCTTTCGCTTCCGAAGCCGTCAAATCAAGCTCGTCCATATCCACTTTGAGGTCGATATATGCGTCGGGAGTTTTTCTAACCAACTTAACAACCGTCTCGATGTGGCTCGGTTGTTCAACGAAAAACATACTCAACCCCTATTGTACAAGGGAATGGTGGAACGCACCTTTTTCCTTAAAATCTAGGGTTTTGAGCCTGTGATAACCTTGAATTGCCATATAATTTGTATAGGCAAACAGGGTAAAGCTCTGTTCCTTAAACTTCATTTTTTCATATTATCCCTACAAACTTGAATTGTTGTTCTACCTCTTCTTTTTGGGCTTTTGATTTGGCAATTCGTCATACATGGCATCAAACAATCCGGTCAAGTAATCCTTATTGTCAACATCATCTACAAGCAACATCTCTTTTGCCCCATCGTACGGCAATTCATACTCAGCATTTGGCATATAAGAAATTGCTGCTTTTACTGGTTTCACCAGTAGCCTGTCATCATAAATTCCACCAACAATCTTGCCCTTATAATAGAGTATAAATTCTCCCATCATTGCTCTATATGATATATCGTTTAACTCGCATAACTGTCCTAAAATAAATTCTAAATAATCTTTACTCGATGCCATATTTCCTCTCTATACTTCCAATTTTTCTCTTTTAAGGTAAGTTAGACCTTTAATTCTTATACTGATTACAAAATGCTGACATCTCATCCTCCAGCAGCTTAAATACCTTTGCAACCAGATACCCGTCAGCAATTGCATGATTCAGTCTCACACTGACCGGCATTAAAAACTGTCCGTTTTCTTCATGATACCTTCCCCAGTTGATAATCGGTGCAAAAAACAGATGCCCGTCTGGAAGCTCAATATTCAATGAGTCATAAGACAACCATGAAATGTAAGAAGCATCAAACCAGTTTGGATGATTTGCCATATCAAGAAGATATTCTCTTGTCTCCTTCGCTTTTCTGATATCCTCTGCACAATCCTTATAGAAAACGTGATAGTCTACTGAATATTACGGTGCGGCAGAGCCGCCAGTCCGGTGTGGCGAGAGCCACCTGTCCGGACTAACGGAGCCACCCCATTTTATTTATTAAGTTACTTTGCCATTGCAGGATCCAGTCCATACACTTCTCTCATAGAGAGGTCTTTAGATGGGTCAACACTTTCAATATCGATCTTATAAGAATCATACGATATACGATCCATGATGGCATCAGCAAGAGTACTTTCACCATCACAGATTTGCTGGTACCATTCACTTTCACGGAACTGAGAACAAAAGATCGTTGAAGATTTTTTTCGTCTTTTATGTATCAGTTCAAAAAGATTTCTGGCTTCAGCTTCTGTCAATTTAAGAAGCAGCCACTCATCAATAATCAGTACTATTGGCTTAGTGTATTTCTTCAGGGCAGTCGAGAAAGTTCCATTGTCCCTGGCAGCCTGTAAGTCCAATAATAGATCAGGAAGTCGTACATACCGTACTGAGTAATAGTGCTTGCATGCTTCCATGCCAAAGGCACAGGCCATGTAGGTTTTACCGCTTCCAGTTGCTCCAGTAATAAAGATGTTCCGGTATTCTGTAATGTATTCACAGGTTGCCAGACGATTAATCAATGCTTTGTTCAGTTTTCGCCCAGAATGATAATCAATTGCTGCAATGCTCGCATCTGGCTGCTCAAGTTCAGCCTGGCGGATCAGCCTTTTCAGACGATTGTTTTTACGGTTGCTGTATTCGACATCAACAAGCATACCGAACCGATCCTCGAACGGCACTTCCTTCATTGTAGGATCATCCATCTGGATGCGGAATGCATCCGCCATAGCAGTCAGACGCATTTCAATAAGTTTATCGATTGTACTTTGATTTGTCATGATTGTTTACCTCCATAGTATCTGGCTCCTCTGGTTATGCCGTGTGGTTTTTCTGCTTGAGATGCTTCTGGTTCAGTACCAGGTACATTCTTCACAGCAGCCAATAGATTTTTGATACTTTTATAGCTGGGTTTACCGGAATAAGAAAGTGCCTTAGCACAGACCTGCTCCAGTTTTCCAGGCGAATATTTTTCTGCCAGTTTCAGTAATCCCATGCAGCTTCTGTAGGATTGCTGTTCAATCCTGCCGGAGGTAAGTATTGCATCGACAACCTTGCTTGTGTTAATTCCAATCGAATCAGCCCACTTACGGAACCGGTCACCGTTCCATTCCAGATATTTCTGGTGTTCCTGTGGCATATGTTCTGTCACTGTAGAATACTGACCGCTTCTTCCATAGAGTCGTCTGTGAGAGGCAATACGATTGTGATTATAAAATATTTCAACCGTTGTATCTGTTATACGCACATCCACCTTATTTTTGATATACTGATAAGGCACGGAGTAGAACATTCTGTCTACTGCGATGTGATAGTTAAACTGGACGGTGGCTTGTTTCCACTCAGCCAGTTCAAAAGGTGTAGCAGGCAACGGAGCCAGTAATGGCATTTCTTCCCCAAGAAATAAACTGAGTCTGCTACATTCCTTTTTCTGAAATTTACGGGCGTTGTAGGCATCCAGTTTTTCACGGATTGAAGCATTTAATTCTGCAAGAGAGAAAAACTGCTCATTGCGAAGGGCTGCTGTTATCCATGTGGATATCTTTCCTACTGATCCCTCTACATTCGGTTTATCCTTGGGTTTCCGGATTCTGGCCGGAAGGATGGCGAGATTGTAATGTTCTGCCATCTCATGATAAGTTGTGTTTAAGGCAGTGTTGTACCAGTCACTCTTTTTATGATTCACTGCGGTTGTACAGTTATCAGAAACGAGCATAGGTGTGACACCTCCAAAGAAATCAAACATCTGGACATGAGCTTTGATCCAGTTGTCGATTTTCTCATTCATATATGCTTTTACAAAAGCATACTGACTGTAAGTTAATACACCTACAAATATCCATGCATCTGTGATTTCTCCGGTGTCCGGATCAATGATGTGGGCAGGGTCACCGGCCCAGTCAACTTCAATCTGTTCACCTGGTTTTCTGGGGATACGCATGGTAGCCCTGCGTTTTTCTTCATCCTTCTGGATGTAGTAGCAGAACTGAGAATACATTAGAGGCTCTTCGCTGCTCATGCGGCACTCCTCACAGTATTCTACCCAGAGAAGCTTTTTGTTTACACCATTTCGCAGAAGTTCTTTGCGAATGTAGTCAAAGTTTGGCATGCGTTTATTCGTTGCCGACTTATCCTTAGGAAACATCAGCTCCTCTAGTGCACTGTCGGTCATGTCGAAATCCAGCGGCCATGAAAGCTTGATTTCCGCTGCCTTTTTCAAAACCTTAGCGACTGTGTTTCTGGATACACCGCAACTCTGTGCGATGTTCCTCTCACTGAATCCTAAGCTTTTCAAGCGTAGGATTTCACGATACTTGGTCATAACTTATGACCTCCTTTATCTGTATTCACACCAAAGGTGTGTATTTACAGTATAAAGGAAATATATGTAATAGAGCCAAATAAGGTGGCTCTGAATTACCGGAATATATGGCTCTCATTCTCCGGAATGGTGGCTCTCAAAGTCCGGACAGGTGGCTCAGAGAGCCCCGGAATAATCAGTCTACATTATAAACGGTATAAACCGGTGTACAGGTCTCCGTATCCTCGTGAAAAATATACTGTGCGGGATTAATCTGGTCATAGCAAATCAGTTCTTCGGTCTGCCAAATATACCCCATTCTGTAATCCTCTCTGGAATTAAGTACCTTTGCGAGTATATACAGAAAATTAATATAAAACTTCGTACCAGAATCTTCCGAAAACTTTTTCAGTGCTGTCACATTAATTCTTGCCGTCATAGAAGTGGAACATTTACAATCTTCTGAAAAATGCCGGAACACTCCACTCCTGTAATAAGTCTGCTTATCTATTATTTTATAATTCATGTTTTTATCCGATATAGTCATTTTATCCTCCAAATATTTCCAAATGTTTTATTATGATTTATAAACTATACCGGTCAATGCAATGCAAAGCCTCATGTCAATCATCACCGTCCTCTCGTTGCCATCATCAAGTCAACTATAATCAAAAACATATTATATCCCTTACACTTTCATACCTTCCAGTGCTACAAATGGGAAGCTGTCTAATTCAATTCAAACATCGCCTTTTCATAATCTTTTACATAATAACTGATATTTTTGCGCCCCCGCTGAATAATTGTATGCCCTTCTGCTTCTAATTTTTCTTTCTGCGCTTCTATACCACCAGGATATTTTGCGTTTAACTCTCCATTTGCTTTCAGCGTTCTCCAATAAGGCGTTTCATCCTCAGAGCGCTGATAGCTTGCCCAAGCTGCAATGGATACAAAAATTCCCGCCGTAATAGGCTCTGTAAAATCTGCGCCGTTTTGTTCTGCGAAGTAACCACGAATTTTCCCAACAGTAATTACTTTTCCATAGGGAACACACTTCATAATTCTGTCATAGTCGATTGGCGGTGCAAAGTACATTCTGTCCCCACCATATTTTTCTATGCTCTTTTCATCCGTAATCGTCTGAAACTTAGGCATGTCCTTACTGTCATGCAACATAGCGTTGAAATCTTTTTTATCTTCATTTGCCATAATAGCCACCTCCTGCTTTAAGCATAGCCTGTTTTTATAAGCCATGCAATGAGGCTGTTTGAATTTTTTTGCTTTCACAAATAATGAGTTGTTAAACTCTTTCTATGCTCCATCTTCTTGCCCTTCGGACAAGAAGCATCCCTCGCTCCAAAGAGCTCGGTCAATTTCGATTTGTCAATTTCATTAAATATGAATTTTATCTTTCTCCGGTGGATACAGATATGTAATCGGATTTTGTGCTGATTGATTAAGTTTCAATCCAGCTATCGACTTTCCTAAATAGAATTCTTCATTCTCATCCAACGGAAGTCCCTGCTCATATCTTTCATCCACAAAAAATAATCTATTTTCAGTTTTCGGTGTAAGAACAATATCCTGTCTTGGAAGTCTGTCCTTTGCCTCTTTACATACAAGCCACTCTGATGGCTTATATACGGCAACAATCAAAGAATTGTAAACACCGAATACATACTCAATTGTCCTAACCTTTTCTTTCGAGGCTCGCCAAACTCCACGAACAGCATCATACAGAACCTTTTCATCCATACCCCTTTGATAGAGTCTGTTTATCTTGATGACAAGAATTCTATGTTTGATGTCTTTTTCTTCAAGTTCAACTGCACCATTTATTCTTTCAAAGTCATCTACCGACAATGCCTCAGCTGAATGATGCCCAGCTACGATGTTCGTAAGCTTTGCATCACTTATATAATTAAAAGCGTTGATCAGTGATGCCTCTGCAGCAAATGCCTCTTCTTCAGTTAAGTTTGAATTGATGATTATTTTCTCAACTTCAAGTCCGGCATTCTTGATTTCTGATATAGTCCTTAGCTTTAACTTCTCACTATCAGGACTGCCCAGACTTTCTTTTTCATGTTCAAGAACTCTGTTTTTTGTACCTTTTCCAATATAAAAGATTTGTTTATTGCGTGGATCTACGAGTCCGTACACATAATAATCTCCAAGTGAAAGAAGGCTCTTCTCTGAAAATCTATCCATAGCATTTCTCCTAGAGTGTGTCTTAAAAATCATTCCTGCAATCTGCACGCCCCACTTTGTGGTATATTTTACCTTCATTCGGTTGACATAGCCCGCTACGCCGCGCTCATTCAGACAAAATCTCCCATAAATTGTGACATATATCTTGCAGAAAGCATTTTTCAGACACACTCTAGTGAGCAGTCTTTATTCCTTTGTTTGTATCCAAATCAAAACCGACCTGCCAAAATCCCATATCAAGCATTTTCATCTGTGGATATGGCATACCTTCTACTTCCATTTTTTCTCTAACAGGTTCCAACCTTTTAGAATTCCTTTCATAAAACTCAACAAGCTGCATAATCGAATTAAGATTATAATTTCCTGTTGCAACTTTCTGATTTTTTATGCCAGCAATAAAATATCTATCATATGCTGGAACGCAGCCTAACGTCCCCATAAGTATTTTTGTTATAAGCGTATATGATAGCTGATTCTTAATTTCTTGCTCTTTAACTTCGTGTCTGATTTTATCGTAGTATTTCTCTAAAAACGAATTGATATCCTGTAGCAACTTTTGATTGCTTTCTTCTTTAAAAGCTGCACATTCTATTCCAGCTAAAGCATCATATTTTTTGTTCAACAATTCCTTTACTACAGGAACATGTACTCTATAGTCTTTCTGTAAAAGAAACGATGACCCTCTATACATCCCCCAACTTGCTAAATAGAAAGCTAGTTGTAAACTCAGATAATCATAATCGACTTCTTTGGATTCTCTTGCTTTTATGAAATGTGAATAGCAGTGTTCCCATGAACGATATCGACCATTCTCATCAGCTTTCAAATCATTATAAAATTCCATTGATGATTTAATAATCAAATCCACAGTATCCATGCTACTCACCGCCTATTCGTTACTCGTTTTTATCTGTTCTCCATTTGGAAAGACAAATGACTGTTCAAAAGTAACCTCCATCACATCAGCTATCTGTTTCAACTCCTCAAGAGTAACTGTATCTCGTTTCAGTTTCTTACCAAAGTTCTGTGGAGTCTGACCTATGCGCCTTGCAAGTTCTGAAAGACTTATATTCTTTTTATTACATAATTCTTTAATCATATCGGATGTCTTCATCGTTATCCTCCATGTCTAAAACGACCTCACTTACCACATTATAAACCATTTGGTTGATAAATTCAATCCAGACACGGTTCCACTCTATAAATTTTCTATGAACGAAAAAACACCCTACATTGCTGCAAGGTGTTGATGTAATAGTTCCTATTCAATTATCTTTTGAGTTCAACAGTCATGCCGGATTTGAATTCGAAGATTAATTTATCATCATAAACTGTGATTTTTTCAATAAGCCTTCTGACCAATTGCTCATCATATTCTGTGATTCTGCTTGTTTGCGTTTGAAGAAAATGTCGCATTTCATTAATTCGTTTTCTGAGCATTTCCTGTTCAGCATCCTTTGTTACAACTGCTGCTTTCTTTTCCCTCAAGGCATCTATTTCCTTTGCTATAACATCATACTCGGCATTTTTATTTACGCACATCACAAGCTTTTCCTGCAATTCCGCCATTCTTTGGTCTATATACTCAAGTGTTGCCGTAGAATCACCATTCAGCACATCTTCGATATTATGCTGTAATTGCATCAAAAATTCTTCTCTTCCTCCAAGAGTCTTATTGATGGCTCTCATGACTGCTTTTTGAATTTCAGATTCACTGATTGCCTCGGCATCACAGCCTTCTTTCGGACCCTTCTCAATTCGGCTGGCACATCTCCATTTGTTATAAAATGCACCCCCCGGCTTTCCACGCAACTCTTCTGAAAAGATCCCCACATTTATTACATTATATGATGCTCGATAATGCATATTTGCAAGTATAAAAATCTGCTTATTCGCAACTTCCAAAACGCAGAAAATCAGAGAACTTGGATTTACATCCAAATCCTCGGAAAAACCTTATATTTCAAGCATTTTCACACATTTACTTGTGTACTTTAGTCAACAGAACTACGCTCTCGATGTGGCTCGATACGTGCTGATTGATGTCGCCATATTGGAACATATCTGTGTATTTTGAGCCAAATATCGCTTGTTTGCGGAAACATATCTATCGGCATAATCTGCCCTTATCCAATCCGCTCACTGAACCCTTATCGTTAGTGGAAACATATCAAGTTTTCCTTGTTGCTACTATATATAACAGCACAGGGAGGACTATCGTCTCCACCTCTGATGGGTCATTTAGGGAATTGGTCATAGTAGAACTGTTTCCGCTTTAATTGCCATTGTCTCGACCTTATAATTACACGTTATAGCTGATGTAATCTGGCATCTTTCCATCTTCTTGATACTGTAAAAACAAATGGAATAATATATGACACACCATTACATCAATTCCATCGTGTGTGCGATGCCAGCAGTTACTGCAATTTTCAATAATTATACGTCCATCACTAATCATCTGAGGGTAATCGACTCTTACAGGAATACGCTTAGTAATTAGCTTTTTTCTACCACTGGGCATCCTCTTTAATTTCTCATGTATTTCAGGTTCTGCAAAACAACTACGAGAAATGGTTATCAACCCATCATATAAGTGTTTTTCATTTCTAAACTCTGGCTCATTCAAATTATAGCCACCATATTGATATATGACGGTTTCATTATCCTGTGCAACTAAATCTGCATGTGCACCAAATCCACGACTCATGCTAACACCTCGCTTCTATTCCAAAGTGTGATTCAACAATTTTATTTAGCTGATTTGCAATTTCAGAGAAATCACAATCCAAATCCAAAGTCTTAACGCTAATTGTATTGCCGCTCATTTTATAACTGTTGTTAGGTAATACCGCTTCATCAGTTTTCGCATATAACAACATTCCAAACACCTCATGGGGTTGTGCTGATAGCTCAATTTCTTTATTTTTTACATAAGTAAATATCTGATAACCAATCCACAGCCTAAACCCTACCGCTATTCTCCGGTACTCAATTTCTCTCCAGTCAGACCGAAAAGTAGATATGTTTCCATATAAGAAAACCGAGCTTTTCGCAAGGCTCCTCTGATGATGCTCACCTCGCAAAAAGCCCGGAAATACGCCACTTTTTAGCCTTTATTTATCTTTCCTTGACAGCAAACAGACCGTCTCAACGGTACTTTCGTTGTCCCAATAAAGTTCCTGTGTTTCCCTGTCTCCAAAATACACCGGAAAACGGAACTTTATGTGCTTCAGGAATCTGCCATCTGGCTGCTCCTGCTCATAAATGTCCACCTGTTCTACAAAACTGTTAAGAAATTCTTTCTTCTCCAGGTCGGTGAACTTATCATATAGTTTATCAAAATATAAAAGAAATTGATAGACGTTTTCTTCTGATATTTTCTGTTGCTGGATATTCAGCAGGCGGTTCTTGATTTCTTCTATACTGTTCTCCACGCCTTCAATCTCATCATACAAACGGTATAACCTTGTCTCCATATCCTGATATTTCTTTTCATAAAATTTATCCATGATATCCAGACTATCCATCTGCTGTCCAAGCCTTGCTTTTGCTCCGGTCAGCTGCCTGTGCTGTTTTTCCAGTCCTTCAATCTCTTTTTCTATTTCTTCTGTATCTATTCTTGAACCGATTTTATTCAGAATTGCGTCTTCAAATTTAGGATTCTTCACCAGTTTCCGAATAACTTCTTCCACTGCATTGTTAATCTTCTCCTCGCTCCATTGTTTACGATATCCACATTTATGACCATCTACCAGGCGACGATGTTTGCAGGCATAATAGAAATAATCCTTATATAAGGTTCCGTCTTTCTTTTTCTTTCGGTTCACGTTCCCATACATACCGCTTCCACATAACGGGCATCTCAATATTCCAGATAAAATATGCTCATGATCGAGACTATGTGTCTTTTCATATTTCACACCTGTTTTTTCTCGTTTTTGATGAGCCAGCTCCCAGTCTGTTTCTGAAACAATCCCTTCATGGATACCATCGTGCAGCATATGATTTTCCTGCTTTACAATGCGATATTCATTTCTTGTACCAGAAACTTTCTCGTTTTTCCTTCGTCCATAAGCCAGCTTTCCACAGTATACCGGATTATCCAAAACGCCTTTTATAAATGATGTGGCAAATGCGTCCAGTGTATTATTCTGTCGTTTTTTCTTTTTATATCCATGCTGGTTCAGCCATGCAGCAATCGCAGAGATTCCCATATTGGTATGAATAAATTTATCATAAATCAGACGAATAATCTCTGCTTCGTCCTCTGCGATCTGCAATTCTCCATTTACCAGCTCATAGCCATAAGGAGCAAACCCGCCGTTCCATTTTCCTTCCCTAGCTTTCTGCTTACGTCCTTCCATTGTTTGAACAAGAATATTCTCTCGTTCAATCTCTGCCACCGCAGACAAAACGGAAATCATCAGCTTTCCACTATCTTTTGAGCTGTCAATCCCATCTTCAACACAGATCAGATTCACTCCAAAATCCTGCATCCTCTGCAAAGAATTTAAAACATCTGCCGCATTACGACCAAATCTGGAAAGCTTGAACACCAGTACAAACTGCACCTTATCTGTTCCATTCTCAATATTATCCAACATTCTCTGAAATTCCGGTCTGCCCTCTACGCTCTTTCCAGACTTACCTTCATCGGAATACTCATTTACGATTTCCATGTTCTGAAATTCCGCATATCTCTTGAGTTTTTCTTTTTGAGCATCCAGACTGTAGCCATCCACCTGCATGGTTGTGGATACTCTGGTATATATATCGCATTTAATCTTTTTATTCTTCATAATTTTCCTCGCAGTATAACTCTGTTTTATTGTCCCAACTTTATTTTAGTACTTGTTCCAACTATTTTCAATACTTCTTTTCATTTTTTATTGACATATTTTCGTTACAAACATATAATAATGATAGAGACAGGATTTCTGTCATCGAAAATATTGTTCGCCCACCGTTGGCGGCTTATAAGTGATCGGCTCGAAAATATTGTTCGCTCACCGGAAGCGTCTAATAAATGTCCGGCTCGAAAATTTCGGCCCTGCCGCATGGCAGGGCTTATTTTATAGGTGATAAACATGATATATCAAGAAGGATACGTTTACCATATTAAAGATGAATACTTTGAAAAAGTACAGGATTCCAACTTAATGCAGAACAAAGAAGGGGGTACATACCGTCTTACTTTTTACTGTCTGCGTGACAATAAAACTTCTCTGTTATGGATGGTTCCACTCAGTTCTCGTGTAGAAAAGTTTAAAGCAATACACGATAAACAGGTGGCTAAATACGGAAAGTGCCTAACGATTGTTTTAGGTGAATTTGATGGAAAAGAAGCTGCTTTTCTTCTCCAGAATATGTTTCCAATCAGAGATTACTATCTTGACCATATACATACTCGAAATAATAATCCGGTTCCTGTTAAGCATTCCATTCACAGGGAAGTAACAACACATATGAAAAAAATTCGTCAACTTCATTCCAGAGGCAAAAAGGTGGTATTTCCAGATATTGACCGACTAGAGCAGATTATGCTTGCAGAAGTAAAAGATAACGCAGCCGAATAATTTCACAAAAAAGCGACAGTCTGATTTACATTTTGTATTTCAGGAAACTGCCGCTTCTTTTTCTTCTTTATTCTGTTTTTCTTCCTCCAACTCCCGGAGGACTTCTTCGCCGTACTTATCAATCATCCGTACCAGAAAATCAATACACCGCTCAAATTCAATATTCTGTTGCATAAGCTCCTCCCGTTATTGTTTTGATCTGAGCTTATTTTACAGAACCTGCCAGAAAACCACATTGAATAGAAATTGATTGTAAATTGACACAATCAATTTAAAAATATCCGCATTTCCTTGAACCGAATATATGTTCGTGTTATGATGGATATACTTAATCTTTAACTACGAAAGGGGAATTTCTATTGAATCGATGCGATTTTTCTTCTATTAGCACTTGCTTAAAAAATCATATCAGCGAAAGTAATCAAATGAGTCAGCCTGATTTTTTATACGAATTATTTGAAGATTTTATGGATGATCCGGCAAATCAGGATTTTTCAATGGATAACGGTCTGGTTTGCCGCTGGATGACTGGTCAGGCTAAAATCAGTCCTAAAATATCCGCTTACTATTCCAAGCCATCCAACCAGGAAAAATTAGCCCATACCATCCACCAGAATCTTCTTCCACTGATGTCTGACTGTAATATGGCTATAGAAGATATTTACACTTTATTCATTCAGGATGACAGCATCTCAGATGCGAAAAAGAAAAATCTGACTCCCTTATATAAACCAGCCAGTTCAAGACTGCTGTTTCTTGCAAAACTGATTTCTTTTGGCATGGAACGTCAATTCATCAAACGTAATACCAAAAATCAGAAGCTGCTCGCCGGAGGAGCTTTATCCCCCATTGTGCTGGATTATATTATGGACAGTGAGGTTCCGAGACCATGCCGTCATTTTATCGGAAGAGATAAAGAACTGGAAGAATTATATACCATGCTTGAGGAAAACCGTCATGTTTTTCTTTGCGGAATTGCCGGTATTGGTAAAAGCGAACTTGCCAAAGCCTACGCAAAACATTACAAAAAGCATTACACTAACATTCTATATGTAGAATATACAGGTGATCTTCATCAGGATATTACTGACATGGATTTTATTGATGATCCACCAGAAATCAGTGAACAGGAACGGTTTCAAAGACATAACCGTTTTCTGCGTTCTCTGAAATCTGATACTCTGTTGATCATAGACAATTTTAATGTCTCTGCTACACAAGACAGCTTTCTGTCAGTAGTATTAAAATATCGCTGCCAGATTTTGTTTACAACCAGAAGCAAACTGGATGAATACTGTACTCTGCCATTAAAAGAAATAGAGGATATGAACGCTCTCTTCCAGCTGACATCGGTATTCTATACCTCAGATTGCCAATTATGCAATGTTCCTGACAGAACAGCAGGAACCTGAAAGAGGGATCTCCGAATTACAAAAATTATCCGGCATCATCAAGGAATACCATTCCGATGACTGTCTGGATTATGCCAAAGTTCAGGAAACCCTTGCAACCATTTATCTGATGACCGCCAGTCTTTCACAAGCCAAATCACATTTTAAAAAAGCTTTTAAAATATATGAAAAAATTTGGGCTGATGAACCGGAATTGATTGAAGCAAAATATCAGGAAATTCAAGAATTATATCCACAAGTTGGTTTCTTTCTTGGACAGCAGATATCAACCTTTTTAACAAAACAGCTATAATTTTACGGCGGACAAATTGCCCGCCGTTGCTTTGCTATCACTTTTGGCAGAAAGTATTTTCACACTAATAATCATTAACGCTCCATGCTACTGATTTTTTAACTAATGGTCAATTGAATGATAAGGAGCGTCTATGCGATGGGAACAATAATTATTTCTGCATAAATTCAAATACTGCCTCTTTCGTCGGAATCGCAGGGATTCCACCTCTCTTTTGCACACACAATCCAGCAACTGCATTTCCCAAAACAGCACACTTTTTGATTTCTTCCCATTCCATTTTTTCAACATTCTTATTCATAGAAAGGATACTGCATAATACGCCTCCCCAGAATGAATCACCTGCCCCAGTCGTGTCGACCGCATTTGTCTGAAATGCTTTGATGATTTCTTTTCTGCTTTTTGTTGCCATAAGAACGCCCTGTTCTCCCAATGTAATGGCAACCAGCTTTGGTCCCATGGCAAGGAGTTGGTCTGCGGCCTGCTCATAACTTTCGGCCTCTGTCAACAGAATACTCTCTTCATCCGATACCTTCATGACATCTACCAGTTCTATGACAGATTTCATTTTTTTCACTGCACACTCTTTGTTCTTCCAAAGAGACGGGCGGTAATTTGGATCATAGGAAATAAGTACACCCGCTGCTTTTGCCATTTTTACCGCTTCGATCGTTGTACTTTCTGCCGGTTCATCCGTCAGCGATAATGATCCAAAATGAAAAACTCTACAACCTGAAATTAATGTCTGATCCAATTCTTCTTTTTTTAACTGTGTATCTGCACCCGGTTTTCTTGCAAAAGAAAAATTCCGTTCTCCGTTTTCACCGATTTCCACAAACGCCAGCGTTGTAAAATAACCCGGGTCTTCAACAATAGCATCTGTATTGATTCCTTCCTTTTGCAATGTCTCCTTTAAAAATTTACCATGCATATCGTTTCCAACTTTTCCAATAAAAGATGTGTGATACCCAAAGTGGCTTGCAACGGTTAGAAGATTTGCCGGAGCACCGCCGGGATTCTGTTCGAACAATTTTCTCCCATCCTGACTGTGTCCTGCTTCCGTAAAATCAATCAGCAATTCTCCCAATGCCACGATATCAACTTTTTCTTCCATTTTTCAATTCCCCCACAATCTCATTATAACGTTTTTTATTTAACCGGTAGAAAAATAATACAACCGCAGTCACAATCCAAAGTGCACCTGGAATCGTCGTAAATGCATGTTTCATAATTGAAAGTACAGTTGTATTTTGCGTCTGATTTGCAATATAACCATATTTTCCAAGTAATCCTGCTAAAAGTGATGTTCCAACTGCCATTCCGATTTTATTTCCAAGCGAAATAAATGCATACTGAAAACCGTCATTTCTAAGTCCGGTTTTCCATTCCCCATATTCCACGCAGTCTGGAATAATTGCATAGATTGCAGTATTAAATCCAGAGAAAAAAAACTGTGTGAGACCAGATAATGCATAAAAAATAGCTGGTGATTCTTTGGCATTGAAGAAAAACATAGACAACATGGAAATTCCTGTAAATAAAGCAAAGAGAGATGCTGTTCTTCCTTTGTTATTCAACTTGCGGAATACTGGTTGAAAACAGGCTGCCCCGATGATAGAAGGAATAATGATGCACATCGAATAAGTTGTGTAGTAGGAGGCATTCCCTTCCACATATGTAAAATAATACAGAATATCTGCGTTTCTACCATATAATGTAAATCCAAATAATATCTGTCCTGCCAATGCAAGAAGATATGGTCTATTCTGCATGACTGCTTTCAACTGAACCTTTACAGAAATTTTTTCTTTTTCCGGAGTGATCACTGCCTCTTTCGTCTTCGCAAAGCAGAAGAAATGACAGGCTGTAAAAATACATCCATATATGACCGCAACCGTCAGATATCCTGTCTTTGCACTGTGACTGCCGAATTTGCTGATCAGTGGAACTGTGATAATATTTAACACACCAATTGCTATCATCGCTGCAACCGAACGGGATGTATTTATTTTTGCACGTTCATCAATATCCTGTGTCATAGCACCACACAAGGTTCCATATGGAATATTCACACAGGTATACCCCAAAACCAGCAAACAGTATGTAATTACCATATAAATGATCTTTCCATTCTGCGGCCAACCAGGTCTTGCCCAGAATGTCAGGACAAGAAGAAGCGCTGTAATTGGTGCCGCTACTAACAGCCATGGACGGTACCGTCCCCATCTCGATTTTGTTTTATCCGTAAGTCCCCCGACGATTGGATCATTGATTGCATCCCAGAATCTTGAAAAAAGCATAAGTGCTGACACCGCCGCCATACTGATTCCGAACACGTCTGTATAAAATATCATCAGAAAATTACTGACGAACATCCAGCTGAAATTACATCCAACATCACCAAACCCATATGCAATCTTACTGATCAGCGGTACTTTTCCATTTATGTTTTCGCTTCCCATATGTCCCTCCTGTTTTTATCAGAGTTTCTGACAGAACTCTATTCTTTCCTCATTTGGTCCTTTAATCATAAAAAACCTCACACCATTTTCCCAAAATGGCAGTTCTTCGATTCCGTCTGTAATAACCGTGTATTTTTCATTGCAGATTTTCTGATACATACTTTCAATGTCTTCCACATCAAGTGCAACATGCTGGTATGCACCGTCTGACATTGCCGCCTGTCTATTTTCAAAAGTCTCTATACAGTAATTTTTTATCTGTAAAAATGCCACTTTTTCCCCTGCTTTTTCATTATATGTCTGCATAATTTCTTTAAATCCAAGACTCTTATAAAACTCAACTGTTTTCTGTAAATCGTTTGTCGGAAGCCCGACATGGGCAACTCCGACAATTCCATATTTATTTTCCATATAAGCTCCTTACTTTTCACTGACATTGATAATTACTTTCATCGTTGTCTCACGGTTATCATCAATATACTGGTATGCCTTCAGATAATCTTTAAAAGCAAATGTCTTTGAGATGAGCGGTTTCAAATGAACTTTGCCCTCATTTACCAGTCTGATTCCATCTATATAATCATCATGGCGGTACATCATCGTGCTCTTAATGTCAAGTTCGTGGTCATTTGCCACTGCAAGATCTACTTCTGCCATTCCTGCAAAAACAGCCACCAGTACGATCGTGCTTCCTTTTCTTGCGTATTTAATTGCCTGTCCCATTGTGATATTGTTTCCGGCACAGTCGTAGATCACATCCGCCTTATCCGGTCCAAATGCTTCGATCATTGCCTCACCGAAATCTTTATTTTGGGTATTCACACACGCATCAATTCCACATTCTTTTGCCTTTGCCAGTCTAAGATCACTGATATCTGTGATCATCACTTTCGCTGCCCCCATTCCTTTTGCTGCCTGTGCCACGAGATTTCCGATCGGTCCTGCACCAAGGACTGCAATATTCATGCCAGCCACATCGCCAATCTGTTTTACACCATGAACTGCCACAGCAAGAGGTTCGATCATAGCTCCTTCTTCATAGGACATATCTTCTGGAATAGGTGTTACTTTCGATGCATCCACTGCAAAATACTCAGATGCTGTTCCTGTCGTCTGAAATCCCATTACTTTTAATTCCTCACAGAGATTATACTTTCCATGACGGCATGGATAGCAATGTCCACAATATACCTGCGGCTCTATCGTCACTTTCTGTCCAACATGAAACTCTGTGACATTTTTTCCAAGTTCTGTAATCTCACCTGAAACCTCATGTCCCTGTGTTACCGGATATTTTGTAAACGGATGTTTCCCATGATAAACATGAATATCTGACCCACAGACACCAATATTCATAATCTTTACCAACACCTGATTTTCCTTTACCTCCGGAACCGGAACCTCTCTGAAAATAATTTCTCCTGGATTTGTCATTACCTGCTGTAACATAATTGTTTCCTCCTTTTTTATATTGTTTCATTTTATGTTTTATAAAATGTTTTATTAAAGTAATTACATTATTGCCCTGTAAACACGATTTGTCAATATGTTTTTTCATAATTTTATATATTTCATAATTTCAAAATGCATTTTTTGTGTATTTTTCACAATCAACACGCAAAAACGGAAAGGAAACCGTAGTTACTGTTTTCTTTCCGTTTTTTACTATAATATCTTTTTCTAATTTTACACAACTTCTCGTTTTTCACACATATAAAGCGGGCATCTGCATTCGCTTTGCAACGTATCAATGGGAACTTTTAACTCCAGCAGACTAAACATCCCCTTACCCAACGCTTAATGCCCTACACACCAGATGCGGTGGACTACTTATCTGCGTTCAAAAAATTTACAATTCTACCATATGTTTTGTAAAAAAGTATTTCGCAGCTCCAACAGCCGACGCTTCTTTCTTATACGAACAATTTTTCAAGTATGAAACATCATGCTCAAAGCCATTATATGCCATCACTTTTTCTCCCAGTGGTATCATATAATCTGACAATACCCCTCCCACATCACCTCCTAGTATGATATCCATATCATATGCCATCCGCAGATTTGATATCAAAACAGCAAGATGATCCAGATACTCATTCCATGTCTGCAAAATTTTTTCGTCACCACTTTCAATTTTTTCCATAAATGCATCCAGTGACTGCCTGTTACCTTGTGTTAGTACACTTGCAGCACAATATGCATCCGCACATCCTGATTTACCACAATAACACTTTCTTCCACCGGGAACGAGTATCATGTGACCAAACTCCCCTGCTTTCTGATTCTGTCCTCGAAACAGCTTTCCATCTATGCAGAATGCACCTCCTAAGGTATGGTTCAAAGACAGATATATCGCATTTGGATACTTTTGCTTTTTTTCTGCAAGCATTGCAGCATTAGCATCATTTTCAAAATATACTGGAATTTCCAGAGCCTGCTCTAAAAAGCGCAGACTATAATTCTCTATGCCTAAAGCATGAGATTTTAAAACGATCTGTTCTTTCTGATCAATGATTCCTGGAATCGCCACTCCAATCCCAAGTAGCGTATCCTTCGCTAATTCGCCTTCAAGAAAAGTTTTGACCTTTTGCGCCACCTCTGTACAATAGGATAATTCTGCCGTAAATTTTAAACGGATGCGATCCTTTTTTATAATCTCATCTCCAAGATTTACTAATACCATTTCTATATGATTCGCTGTAATCAAAATTCCCATTGCATGACAGTACGACTTATTAATCCCTATACTTTTTGCCTTCCGTCCACCGGTCGAAGCATATTCTCCAGTTTCTTCCAACACCATTTTTTCTAACAAGTCATTCACATTTGCTAATACAGTCGGCAAACTCAAGTTTAACTCTTTTGCGATTTCTGCCTTGGATGTGACATGATTGTTCAGCACATAATTAATTATTTTTTTTCTTGTTATATTTCTTTTATCTTTATTTTCCGTTTTTTTATCCTCTTTTATTAAATATTTTATTAAAGAATTATATACTTTTTTATTCTTCTTGTAAAGTAATGTTTTATCGTGAACTTCCTGAAAAAGTAACACTCAAATTGCCCTTTTCTCATCAAAACAGTCCAATCTAATTTATTTCATCCTCAGAACAGATAAATGCCATGATCTCTTCATATGTTTTTGTACTGTTTTCAACAGCTTTGAGCAGTTCTTTTTTCTTCTCTTCGTTCCTTTTTGCATAAAGATCTTTCAGTTTCATCATTTCGGAATCATACTTTTCTTTTACTTTTAATACCGTCTCTTCCTGCTTCTTTATCTGCTCTTCCAAGGATATCATTTTTCCCAATCTTGCCATATATTATTTCCCCTCTTCTGCATATTTTTCAAGCAGTCTGCTCAATCCTACAGCTTTGTCCTGTATCTGGTCTGCATCCATATCAAATGCTTTTAAGATTATTTTCTGGGTTGCTGTTACTGCATGATCCATACAGTATTTTCCATCTGTCTGACGGACCAGCTCTAGCTTTTCCAGTTCACGGATCGCTGCCGGAGCAGTCATATAATTCGGCTTTTTGTCAAGCTTTTCCACTTCATCTTTCAGCAGGACATACATCCTGCTCCTTACTATCAGCACTACAAATTCCACGAAGATCTTCGCACTTGCATCCTCATCTGACTGTACCCGCAGGCTCCTGTTCCCAAGATAACTCTTATCTCCCCTAAACAGTTTTTCTGATACATCCCTGCTCTTATACAGTTCCAAAGCTTCTTCCGCTGTCATCTGTTTTGACGTTACTATCACAAAATATCCGCACAGATCAATCTCTTCCTGGATCACTTCTGTCCTCTCCCTTGCACATATGATCGTTCCATCATCCTCATATCCGACCGCTGCCTGGATTATGCCCAAGTACAGGAATCTCTAGGAAATATATGCCTGATAACATCTAATATCTCACAGGCGAAAACACACTTCAAAAAGCCCTGAAGATTTATGAGAATATCTGATCAGACGAACCGAAATTGATAGAAGCAAAGTATCAGGAAAATCAGGAATTATATCCACAAGTTGGATTTTCTATTGGGAAAAGACTATCAGATTTTTTAGCAAAATAAACATAATTTTACGGCGGACAAAATTGCCCGCCGTTGTTTTTTCCAAGTCTCATCAAAAATCCATCTTTTTGCTATATGTTTTCCATTCATTAATTTCCGCAAGACATTCTTTAAGTTTATCATGGGTAATTCTTACTGTGTCACTTCTGCGTTGATGATTATAAGCTATTTTTCAGTATATTCAGTACCTCATCATGATTCAACACCTTATATCCACCTTCCATGATGATGGTTCCATTTGTGATGCCATCCAGCATTTCTTCTGTGACGCCCAACTCATGGAGATTCATTGCAAGTCCCAGTTCCTTCATCCAACCTTCCATACAGGAAAGTCCTTCTCTGGCAATCTGTTCATCAGATTTTCCAGCAGGATTGACCTCCCACACATTCACAGCAAAACGGCAAACCTGCTAAGACCATAAGGCATAATATACTGATAGTAAGGAAGTGACACCGCAGAAAGCGTCATTCCGTGAGTTGCATCCGTATATGCTCCTACTGCCTGCCCGAGCATATGAACCATCCAGTCGGTACTTTTTCCTCTGGAGACAAGCGTATTCAGCGCCCAGGTTGCAGCCCACATGATATTCGACCTTGCCTCATAGTCCGCTGGATTCCGAATGGCAATTCTCGAACTGTGAATTACCGATTTCATCAACGCCTCGCTGATATAATCACTGGTATTGTCATCCTCGCCGGAGAAATACTGCCCGCAGATGTGGTTGAAAATATCGTAGATACCAGCCACCATCTGCCGCTTCGGCAGAGTAAAAGTAAATTTCGGATTCAAGATTGCAAATTTCGGCATCACCTGATCGCCAAATACATGACCGATTTTCAGCTTTTGCTCATGGTTGGTAATCACTGCACCACCGTTCATCTCGCTTCCGGTTCCCACCATAGTCAATACACAACCAACAGGGACAATCTCACAATCCGGCTCCTCAAAGCGGATATAATATTTCTCCCACGGATCTTCATCACAGTGAACAGACACGGAAACCGCTTTTGCATAGTCGCAGCAAGAACCGCCGCCATAAATCAACTGAACGGTTTTTCCATATTTTGGAAGCTCCTCGTTCAAAAAACAAAGAGAATCCTCTCCAAAGTAAAGTTTTGTCGGATTTGAATAGGAAAAATTTCCTAACATAATGTTTTTCCTCCTTAGTCCTGATAGATTTCTTTCGCCATGCGAAATGCTGCCCATGCTTTCGGCCAGCCAGCATAAAAGGCGGCGTGTGTCAAAATTTCTGTCATTTCTTCTTTTGTAACACCGTTCTTTTTTGCTTCTCCTATATGAAAGGCAAGAGAACTGTCCAGAACACCGCTTGCCATAAGTGCTGTTACTGTGACAATGCTTCTGTCTCTTGCAGGCAGCTTATCTTCTCGTGACCACACTTCTCCAAACAGCACGTCATCATTCAGTTCCACAAATTTTGGTGCAAAATCACCTAGGGCATCTCTGCCCGCTGTTACCTTTTTCATGATCTGTCTCCTTATTTTAGCTTACTGTATTCCTCTTCCTTCACCGGCTCCATCCATTCATTGGAACTTCCTTCTGCCGGAACCTCTACCGCCAAATGAGAAAACCAGCTATCAGGAGCAGCACCATGCCAATGCTTCACTTCCGGCGCAATATTGATGACATCACCGGGTTTCATCTCCTGAGCTGTTTTTCCCCACTCCTGATAATATCCACGTCCGGCAGTGCAGAGCAAAATCTGTCCGCCTTTGTGATGAATATGCCAGTTATTCCGGCATCCTGGCTCAAAGGTTACATTTTCAATTACAACTCTTTCCGTTGTCAGCATAGACAGGTAACTCTGTCCAACAAAATATTGTGCATACGCATCATTTTTCTCACCCAATGGGAATATCTGTTTAAATCCTTTTTCTGTCATGAGTTACTCTCCCTTCAAGAATTAAAATAGTCTAAAATCTCTTGCATCCTTGCAACCTGATCCACATGGAACAGGCAGCGTTTGTTACAATGCCCGCACCCAACACAGGCATCAGCCTTAAAAAAGACGCCGCTGCTTTCCGAGAAGAAAAATTTCATCCTGATCCGGAACAATACGCAGAATTGTTGGATACCAGAATCCAGATACGTCCTGATTTTCGGGATAAGCTGATCGAACAGCTCAAAGGTACTTTCGGTAAATATTATGATTATCACCGCCGTGATATTGCAACCAATGAGGTGGATTATCTCAATGTGGAGGATCCTGATGTTTTCTCCCATCGTGCATGGGAACTTGAATATCAGAGGAAACAGGAGATGCGACGAAATCAGCCTGTTCGGACTAAGAAAAAAACACATGATATAGAATTGTAATTTGATTCTTCTTTGAACCCGTACAAACACGAAGAGCTGAACAAATAGGATTTTTCGTCCTACCTGTTCAGCTCTTTGTTTACCTGTAAATCAATTCTTTCAACACAATCTCTTCTGCCATATTACGAATACCATTTACCGCTCTGACCCATTCCATCTGGTCACGAGCTTTCAATTCCTCCGTAATCCCTTGCTTCTCCATCATCTGACACACCAGAATATCCATTCTCTCTTGTGCTTCATCGTCCACAAAATTCAGATGTTCCACCAGTCTGTCTTCCAACATATACAGTGAATACATTGCCGGACGATGCTCTTTCAGTTACGTTTTCCGCATCATTCCATATTTCCCATAATGCGGTTCTTCATCTGTACTGACAAGATTCGGATAGTAAATTCCGTCTGCGCCAAGTGTGTAGGTTCCACCCGTTTTTTCAAATGTGCTTTTCATGTGTTATTCCTCCTTGAAATCAGCGATGTCCTTAAATCATCGCAAAATATTTCAGGGCAGCCTTGATAGCTTCTTCCTTCTCTTTCGGGCATTGTGGAACTCTTGCATTTTCTGATTTTGGAAGATTATAGTTTTCCCCCACTTCAATTCCACATTTGCGTTTTACCTGAGAAATATATAAACTTGAAACCCTCAAGCCAAATTCTTTCAGCACATAATCTTTGATTTTCTGATAGGTTGCTTTCAACTCGGCACTGGTAGCATCCAGCTCGTCCAAGTCTAAGTCGATCTCTATCGTGTCATCTGGCTTTTGTTGGGACAAAAGAACTACCGTCTCGACATGCACCGTCTCCGGGAACTGATCCACTCCCCGCACTTTCCTGATCTCATACCCATTTTCACACAGATACTTCAGATCCCTTGCCAGGGTCGCAGAGTCACAGCTTACATACACAACTTTTTCCGGCTCCATCTTCACGATCGTCTCAAGCAGCGTCTCATCACAGCCTTTTCTCGGAGGATCTACTACGATCACATCCGCACGTGCCTTCTCGCCACCATGAGTTTTAGCATATTCTTCATAATAGTCCGGCAGAACTTCTTCTGCCTTTCCAACATAGAACGCTGCATTATTGATCTCATTGATCTTCGCATTATTCTTTGCATCTTCGATTGCCTGCGGCACGATCTCAACTCCATAGACCTGCTTTGCCTTCTGTGCAAGGAAGAGAGAAATTGTTCCGATACCGCAATACAGATCCCATACAGTTTCCGTCCCTTTCAGATCTGCATATTCCAGTGCAAGTCCGTACAGTTTTTCAGTCTGCACCGGATTCACCTGATAAAAGGACAAAGGAGAAATCTGATACTTTACATTTCCAATATAATCTGTGATAAATCCCTGTCCCCACAGTACTTCATAAGAATTTCCCATGATGACGTTATCCCTGCGTGTATTCGGACTGAGCGTAATACTTGTCATTCCTTCAAGCTGAGTCAGTTTTTTAATCAGCCGGTCCGCTTTCGGTAATTTCGTTCCGTTGATCACAAGACAGACCATGATCTCTTTTGTTGTAAATCCATAGCGGATCAGTACATGGCGGATCAGGCCTTTGCCTGACTTTTCATCATACGCTGCAACACAATTTTCTTTCATATACTGCAAAATAATTTCGAGAATCTCCCGATTCTGCTCAACTCCCAGGATACATTCTGTATTGGCAATGATATCATGGGTTCTTCCGGCATAAAATCCAGTAACAGGATTCCCCTCTTTATCTGTACCAAAGGGGAATTGTGCCTTATTTCTGTAGCGGAATGGTTCATCCATTCCTTCCACCGGTTCCATTACTGCATCGATCTTTCCCCTGTCAAAACCACCGATCCGTTCCAGATTGCCACGAATCTTCTGTTCTTTGAAAGCAAGCTGACGCTCATAAGACATTTCCTGGATCTGACAGCCACCGCACTTTCTTGCAAATGCACACTTCGGTTCTACACGATCTGCCGACGGATGGATAATCTCCATCATCCGGGCATAGCCATAATTTTTCTTTGCTTTCATCACTTTCGCTTCTACTACATCCCCGATGATCGCATCTTTAATAAACAGGGTATATCCATCCACGCGGCCGATTCCTTCACCGCCCACACCAATATCCGTTATTTCTACTGTTACAACGTCATTTTTATTCAGCATTTTATTTCTGTTCCTATTTCTATTCTTGTTGAAAGCCGATTCTTAAATTGATGTTGGGGTCAAAAGCCCCCAACAATGATGCCAACGGATTGTTTCGTGCTACGCACTCCCAGAATCCTACCCGCTATTCGCATATCATGGTGCTTCCGCCCCACTTTTATGCTCATATCGGGGCGGGTCTCAAGGTCATTCTACCACCAGTGTGCAAGCACACGTGGTTTCAGACCTTTTGACCCTGACATCTTAAATTATGAAAAATACGCTTTGCAAATATCTTAAATATCTGAGGTTTTCCTTATATTTGACTCAAATAAACGGTTGAATCCCAGCCAGTCTGTTCCCTTTTTATTCTTAAAAAGCTCAGTCAGTGTCTGAAGCTTCGCATCTGCACTGTCTGCCAGGTTCAGAGCCATTGCCTCTGCCAGTGCCGGTTTCTTTGGTGAACCATATTCCAGCTCGCCATGATGTGCCACGATACAGTGCTTCAGTTCATTTCCTATCTTTTCTGGGAAATCAGGAATCGAGCGGATCGCATCATCGATCATTTCCACACCGATCACAATATGACCGATCAACTGTCCTTCATCTGTATAATCATTATCCGGAAATGCAGACAGCTCTTTTACTTTTCCAATGTCATGGAAAATTGCTGAAGTCAGCAGAAGATCCCGGTTCAGGATGCTGTAATTTGAAGCAAAATATTCACATAAATGAACCACGCCAAGTGTATGCTCAAGCAGACCTCCGGCAAATCCGTGATGAACCGTCTTCGCAGCAGAATGACCTTTGAATTTTGCAATAAATGCTTCATCTTTCACGAAGTAAAATTCCAGTGCCGCTCTCAGATATGGATTGGAAATCTGACGGATATATGCCACCAGTTCCTCGTACATACTGTCCACACTTTTCTCTGTTGTCGGCATATAATCAGCCGGATTATATTCTCCTTCCTGAGCCACCCGGATCTGACGGATGTTCATCTGAAGATTCCCGTTATAATTAATGATATCTCCAAATACTTCGATAAAATCTTTCTCATCATAATCCGCAATTCCCTGTGAATTAGGATCCCATACCTTTCCGTCTAACGTTCCAGTCTTATCCTGAAGGATCAGATTGTCATAAGGCTTTCCATTTCTTGTCTCCGCAGAACGCTTTCCCTTACAAAGGTATACATTCCTGATTGTCTCGCCTTCACATAATCCACTAATATATCTCATTTCTATCCTCTTTCTATTATTTTGATGTCGGGGTCAAAAGCCCCCGACTTTGATGCCTACGGATTGCTCCGTGCTACGCACTCCCACAATCCTACCCAATATTCGCATATCGTGGGATTATCATCCCACTTGCACTATTTTTTATCGCCAACATTCACAGTGAAATCAAGATCCACATATCCGTCAGCACCTTTTCTTTTTCCTTTAACCCGGATCACTGCATCGCTCTTTTCTTCCAGCACAGCCTTCTCATAGCTGCTCATACTGGAAACTGACTCACCGGAAACCTGCCAGATAATATCCCCGCTCTGGATTCCTGCTGCCATTGCCGGAGAATCAGGATCTACTTCAATGACATACAATCCTGACGGCATGCCTTCATTCTGCTGAAGTTCTCCCGTCACAGTCGTTCCGTAAATTCCGATATAAGGCACACTTCCCCCATTCGCCATCAACTGGATCCTGGATTTCAGATCAGAGATTGCATATGCATTCACCGTATGGTCTCCCTTATCTTCCCAGATATCATCCGAAATCATTCCGATTACTTCTCCGTCCATATTGAAAAGGATTCCTGTCGCACCATCTGAACCGGAAATATCTGTTCCGATCACTCCGCATTCGCCATCCCGGAATTTTTGCTGATATTCGGTGGAACTGATAATCCCATAACTGACTCCGTCCTCATATCCTAAGGTATTTCCAAGTGCAATCACTCCGTCCCCCTGAGCTGCAAGATTGGAATTGCCAAGTTCTGCGACATGGATCGCATTCCAGGTTGCATCTGACAGCTCGTTCTTTGCCACACTGAATACTGCAAATCCACTGTTCTTATCTCTGCTTTTGACCGATGCCTTATAACTTGTACCGTCTACAAATTCCACCTGCCATTCTTCCGCATCTTTGCAGACTGACTCGCTGGCAAAGATCAGAAGCTCCTGTCCGTTATCCGCAGTGATCACTCCTGATACAGACGAGGTGATCCCCGTTGCCTCCGCATCCCAGTCTTCTTCCTCCGATGCCGCACTGACAGATACAACTCCCTTTTTTGCTTCCTTTACAGCCTGATACATACTCTTAAGGATCTCTTCATAATTTTCTTTGCTCAATGTCTGATCCACCGGATCATTCTGATTTCCTGCTGCCGCATCTTCCTGCCCTGAAGGAGTATCATCTTCCGGGATCGTCACTGTCTCCGGTTTGCCTTTCAGCCACCTCTGTGCCGCCGGCTTCACCGCAAAAAATCCCAGGCTCGCAACTCCTCCGAAAATCAGCCCGTACAGAGCGATCCTGACAAACTGCTGGATCAGCATCTTCCGGCTGATCTTTTTGGGCTTTATCGTCTCCTGCAGGAATGAATAAGATTCCTCTTCTTCCTGAGGCTTCTCCTGCTCTTTTTCATCTAACATAGGCACTGTCTCCCATACGAAAAAAGTCTTTCGTTTTCTAGTATAACTGATTTATTCTCATTGTTCAATATCGGATAAAAGCCTTTTCTTTACGCAAAGAATGGGGTACAATAGGACAGAGTTAATCCTAAAAAATATCAAGGTGGAATTATGAACCAGAAGACTTTATTTAAATTAGAATATGATAAGATCATTGCCCTGTTGGAGAAGGAGGCAACTTCTTTCCGCGGAGGGCAGCTCTGCCGCCGGTTAAAGCCGATGACAGATATCAATAAAATTAATACATTTCAGGAACAGACTGCGGCAGCGTTCACCAGGATTGTACAAAAGGGACGCATTTCTTTCGGTGATGCTGCTCCGGTCGAAGAGTCCATGAAACGGCTGGAAGTCGGTGGTGCTTTAAGTATTTCCGAGCTGCTCCGCATCAGCCGCCTTCTCGGAAATGCTGCCCGGGTAAAGGCTTATGGCAGACATGATACACAGGAAGAATCCTGCGACTGTCTGGATGCTTTTTTTGAACAGCTTGAACCGCTTACCCCTCTGGCAAATGAGATTGAGCGGTGTATCCCCGGGGAAGATGAAGTCAGTGATGATGCAAGCTCCACATTAAAGCATATCCGACGCAGTATTAATGGGATCAATGAGCGGGTACATGCAACTCTGACCAGTCTTGTAAATGGTTCTCTGCGGACTTATTTACAGGATCCGATCATCACCATGCGGGGTAACCGCTACTGCATCCCGGTCAAGGCTGAATACCGTGGACAGGTTCAGGGACTGATCCATGACCAGTCTTCTACCGGTTCTACGCTTTTTATTGAACCTATGGCTGTCGTGAAACTGAATAATGACCTGAAGGAACTTTATGCCAGAGAACAGGAAGAAATCCAGATCATTCTTGCCGGTCTGAGTGAAGAAGCCGCCCAGTATATTGAAGAAATCCGGGCGGATTACCGTGCTTTGACCGATCTCGACTTTATTTTTGCAAGAGGTGCATTGGCTCTGTCCATGAAAGCCAGCCGTCCGGTTTTTAACGAAGAAAATAAAATCCATATCCGTGAGGGACGTCACCCGCTGCTGGATCCTAAGACGGTCGTTCCGATTACGGTCACTCTCGGAGAAGAGTTTGATCTGCTGATCGTGACCGGTCCAAATACCGGTGGTAAGACCGTTTCCCTGAAGACAGTCGGACTTTTCTGTCTCATGGGGCAGGCAGGGCTGCATATCCCTGCCGGTGACCGCTCGCAGCTTGCAGTTTTTCATCAGATCTATGCGGATATCGGAGACGAACAGAGTATTGAGCAGAGTCTGAGTACTTTTTCTTCCCATATGACGAACATTGTATCGTTTCTTAAGAAAGTAGATTCACACTCTCTGGTCTTATTTGATGAGTTATGTGCAGGAACAGACCCGACAGAGGGAGCGGCACTGGCGATCGCCATTCTTTCCCATCTCCATTCACAGGGGATCTGCACCATGGCGACGACTCATTACAGTGAGCTGAAAGTCTATGCACTTTCCACTCCGGGAGTAGAGAATGCATGCTGTGAATTTGATGTCCAGAGTTTACGCCCGACTTACCGGCTTCTGATCGGTATCCCCGGCAAAAGTAATGCCTTTGCTATTTCCGGGAAACTCGGACTCCCCGATTATATTATTGATGACGCAAGAGAGCGTCTGACGGAACAGGATATTTCTTTTGAGGATCTTCTCACCGATCTGGAGACAAGTAAACGTACGATTGAAAAGGAGCGGGAAGAGATTTCTGCTCTCCGCAAAGAGGCTGAAGAATTAAAATCGCAGGCAAAAGAGCGGCAGGAAAAGCTGGACGAACAGCGTGACCGGATCCTGCGTGAGGCAAATGAAAAGGCAAATGCCATCCTCCGGGATGCAAAGGAAGTCGCAGATGAGACGATCCGCAAATTCCATAAATTCGGCAAGGAAAATATTTCTGCGGCAGAGATGGAAAAAGAACGGGAACGGATCCGTAAGAAAGTCAATGATACTGCCGCTGCTTCTTCACTGAAGTCAAAAAAACCGAAAAAAGAACATAAGCCTTCCGACTTTAAACTGGGAGAATCTGTCAAGGTTCTGAGCATGAACCTGACCGGAACTGTCAGCTCTCTGCCGGATGCTCGTGGAAATCTGACAGTTCAGATGGGAATCCTTCGTTCCCAGGTCAATATTTCAGACCTTGAGATCATTGAAGAACCATCTTCATATGGTGCAAAGAAAATGAACCGCACTTCCAAAGGGAAGATCAAAATGGGAAAATCTCTCTCTGTCCGCCCGGAGATCAATCTGCTTGGACGAACTGTAGATGAAGCGGTTGCAGAACTGGACAAATACCTCGATGATGCACTGCTCGCCCATTTATACACGGTTCGTGTTGTCCACGGAAAAGGAACCGGGGCATTGCGTAAAGGAATCCATGAATATCTGCGTCGGCAGAAGCACGTAAAATCTTATCACCTCGCTGAATTTGGAGAGGGCGATGCAGGTGTTACGATCGTAGAACTCGGATAATAAGCCTGATAAATAAAAAGGAGGATCTTTCATGATAGGGAAACAAAAAATTCTCATCGTTGATGATGATGAAAATATTGCGGAGCTGATCTCGCTCTATCTGACAAAAGAATGCTTTGATACAAAAATGGTTTACAACGGCGAAGATGCACTGGCTGCTTTTGATACTTACCAGCCGAATCTTATTTTGCTTGACCTGATGCTTCCCGGCATCGACGGATATCAGGTCTGTCGTGAGATCCGTGCCAAATCCGTAACCCCGATCATTATGCTCTCTGCCAAAAGTGAGGTATTTGACAAGGTACTTGGCCTGGAGCTTGGTGCGGATGATTATATTATGAAGCCTTTTGACGCAAAAGAAATGGTTGCCCGTGTGCGTGCCGTACTCCGCCGCTATCAGGTCGGCAGACAGGCTGAACCCGCCCGGGAAAAGACCAAATGCGTTGAATATGAAGGACTGACGATCAATCTGACCAATTATTCTGTTCTCTGTGACGGGAAAAATGTAGAAATGCCTCCAAAAGAACTGGAGCTTTTATACTGCCTTGCCGCTTCACCGAATCAGGTCTTCACCCGTGAGCAGCTTCTTGACCGCATCTGGGGATATGAGTACATCGGTGATACAAGAACCGTTGACGTTCATATCAAGAGACTTCGTGAAAAGATCAAGGATCATCCTCACTGGAGTCTGAGTACCGTGTGGGGAATCGGCTACAAATTTGAAACGAAATAATTTTTACAACAGATGATATCCGGGGGAACATCATGAAAAGTATTTTGCACTTAAAATTTATCGTCCTATATATTATTTTTGGTTTTTTGTGCGTTTTTACAACCGCCACACTGACAAATGAGCTGATCATGGACAGACTGGAAGAAGATATTTCCCAGTCTCTTTACAGGGAGGCAACTCTGATCTCCAATAATTATCTGCCTTCTTATTTTTCAGAAGACTCTTCTATCTGGGCAGTCCAGTCCCAGCTCATTGCCATGCGGCTGTACTTAAATTCTTCTCTTTGGTTCGTCGCACCGGATGGAAGTCTCATTACCTCTTCCAATATCAGAGGTACGACTGCCCCCCGTACGATTGAAAATTTTGATCCGGCCGAAATCGGGAACAGCCAGTACATTACCGGAACTTACCACGATTACTTTGACGAGGATTTTATTACTGTCATGGCACCGGTCACTCAAGGATTCTCAACAAAGGGATATCTGCTGATCCATCATCCGGTTTCTGACATCCAAAAGCAGTGTTCGCTTCTGATGCGTCCGGTTTACATTACTCTGGCAGTGATCTTCGGACTGTCTTTCATTTTCCTGCTGGGATTCCACTTCTTTGTCTACCGCCCGCTGCGGCAGATCACAGAGGCCGCCAAGCAGTACGCCATGGGGAACCTGGATTATGCGATCCCGGTTCATTCTCATGATGAAATGGGATATCTTTCTGCCTCCCTGAACTTCATGTCTGTGCAGTTAAAAGACATGGATGATTATCAGAAAAAGATCGTAGCAAATGTTTCCCATGATTTCCGCTCACCGCTGACCTCCATCAAAGGTTATGTGCAGGCAATGACCGACGGAACAATCCCACCGGAATTACATGAAAAGTACCTGAATATCATCCTGTTCGAGGCGGAACGACTGACCGACCTTACTACCGACCTGCTCACTCTCAACGAATTTGATACCAAAAAGCTGCTTTTAGACAAAACCACCTTTGATATTCAGGAAGTGATCAAGAATACAGCCCTCTCTTTCGAGGGAGTCTGCACACCGAAGCACATTTCCATTCAGTTGCTGCTGCTTCCTGATGCGGTTTTTGTCTGTGCAGATAAGCGGAAAATCCAGCAGGTTCTTTACAACTTGATTGATAACGCAATCAAATTCAGCGAAAATGAATCTTCTGTTTTTGTGGAAGTATCAGGAAAAAATGATAAGATCTTTGTCTCTGTAAAAGATCAGGGAATCGGTATTCCGAAAAAAGAACTGAATAAAATCTGGGAACGTTTCTATAAATCTGATCTGTCCCGTGGAAAGGATAAGAAGGGAACCGGACTGGGGCTTGCTATTGTCAAGGAAGTGATCCAGGCTCACGATGAGCATATCAATGTCATCAGCACCGAAGGAGTCGGTACGGAATTTATCTTTTCTCTGAGCAAAGCCAGTCAGGATTAGGAGGAAAACTGATAAGAAAACCGGGATGACGATCTTTCAAGATTCTCTCATCCCGGGTATTTTTTTCTGTTGCTTTTTGCTGTAATACTTTTCCTGTCTGTAAACTGCTCTCTGGATTTTATTTGTAAACCAGCGGTTTAATATCGGCATCATCCATATTCTCTGCCGTCACCCATACATACCCCGTATTCACTTCCGCTTCATTTCCAATCTCAAGAACTGTACGGGCAGATGCGATCACTGCCGCATATCCCATTCCAAATGGATTCTGTACAACCAGTCCATCCAGTTCTCCGTCCTCCAGTGCTTTCACCTGTTCTTTTCCTGCATCAAATCCTACAATCTGAATTTCATCGGAATTGTCCAGTTCATCCAGCACCTGAATCCCCAACTGGGTAGAAGTTTCATTCAATGCAAAGATCCCTTTCAGTTCCGGATGCTTTTTCAGGTAATACGCAACCGCCTCTTCGTTACTCATTTTGTCGGCTGCCGACTTTACTTCCTCAAACTTTTCCGCTACAGTCGGTGCGGTTGCTCCGTCCTTCGTTGCTGTATCTGTTCCTCCGGCTGCCGTTCCGTCATCGCCATTTGCAGAAGTTTCTGCTGTATCTGTACCACTTCCATTTGCAGTGCCTGTCGTCTGAGCTGCATCATCCATCTTTTCTCCTGCTTCTGCTGCAGCCAGATCTTCTGCAGACATCCCAAGCTGCTCTGCCGCTGCTTTCCGCTTTAACTGATCCAGTTCATCTACATAGATCGTCTCTACTACGGATACATCAGGATGATTTGCCTTAATCTCCTCTTTTACACCGGCTTCTCTTTCTTTTCCATTCTCCGATACAGAATCATTAAGCAGAAGGGCAATTTCCCCACTGTCACCGATAGCCTCACATAATTTCTTCACACCCGTCTTTGCGGCTTCTTTATTATCTGTCCGGCAGATACACTGGATTCCCTGATAACTGTTTCCTGAATCAAACGCTACGATCGGAATCCCGTTCGCAGTCGCAAGATCAAACTGAACCTCCGAAGCACTCTCATCAATACTGGACACCGCAATCACATCGGGATATCTTGCAAGCTCTTCATCTAAGATGTTGACCATCTCATCAATATTATCATTCTCATCCGGGGCATTGTATACCACCTTGATCTTATCATCTCCGCTGTATCCAAGACTCTCATTAAGATCCTCGGCTGCCTGCTCCACACCTTTCTTTACTTCATCCCAGTAAGGTGTCCCTCCGGCTCTTCCGATCACGGAAATATAAGTTCCCGGCTCTAAATCCAGCCCCTCTACATCTGCATATGCCGAAGGTGAAATGGCATCCAGATTCGCCTGCCATGCCGGAACTTCTGTCTTATCCCCGGTATAAATACTCTCTGTTTTTTTTGAATTGCCACAGGCACTCAATATCATTGCGGAACAAAGAACCGCACTGATCATAGCCACATAACGTCTTTTCATCATATTCCTCCGCTTTACATACTTTCCTTATCCTGTTCAGGCTCTCAATCCACTATGATACACGAAACTCCGCAAAAAGGAAGTAGTTTTTTCTTAAAAAATGATGAAATCTTCTTTTAACCTGCATTTTTCATCCTCTGACCACTCGTTTTGCATTAAATTCCCGCCATTTTTCTTCTCCTTTTCTGTCGCTTTCTTGTATAAAAGCCTGATTTATGTTAAAATGTTGATGTTTATTGTATAATCTGTAACCGCTGAGTTACCAGTCCTTATATACTGCATTCAGACTGTTACATATAAAAAGAAAGGAATGAATCAAATGACAACAGCACATCTCTGCATCACGCTCGCGATCATCGTCTATTTAGGATGTATGCTTTATGTGGGCTATCGTTGCTCCAAGAATAACAACGACTCCGCAGATTTCTATCTGGGAGGCAGAAAATTAGGTCCTCTTGTTACCGCCATGAGTGCCGAAGCTTCTGACATGAGCAGTTGGCTTCTGATGGGACTTCCGGGACTTGCTTATCTGACCGGAGTTGCCGATGCCGGCTGGACAGCCATCGGACTTGCCATCGGTACTTATCTGAACTGGAGGATCGTAGCAAAAAGAATCCGCCGCTATACTCATGTAGCAGGAAATTCTATTACCCTTCCATCCTTTTTCAGCAACCGCTACCGTGATGAGAAAAAAATTCTCCAGTCGATCGGTGCTATTTTCATCGTAATCTTTTTTATCCCGTATACCGCTTCCGGTTTTGCCGCCTGCGGAAAGCTTTTTTCCAGCCTGTTCGGGATCAATTATCAGGTTGCCATGGTCATCAGTGCATTGATCATCGTCGGCTATACAACACTGGGCGGATTCCTTGCCGCATCCACCACAGATTTTATCCAGAGCATCATTATGTCGATCGCACTGGTTATTGTATTTATCTTTGGTATTCATGTAGCCGGAGGTGTGTCTGCTGTTGTTGAGAACGCCCAGTCTCTCCCGGGATATCTTACAATGCACACGACTTACGATCCGGTTTCAGGAACAGAACAGCCTTATCCGATTATCAGTATCGTATCCATGATTGCATGGGGACTTGGATATTTCGGCATGCCACATATCCTGCTCCGCTTTATGGCCATTGAAGATGAAGAGAAATTAAAGCTGTCCAGAAGAGTTGCAACCGGATGGGTTGTCATTTCTCTTGCAGTTGCAGTGCTGATCGGTATCATCGGACTTGCCATGACAGCAGCCGGTGAACTGATTCCACTGGAGGGTTCTGCTTCAGAGACGATCATTGTTAAGATTGCTGACCTGATGAGCCAGCATGGTGTACTTCCGGCACTTCTTGCGGGAACGATCCTCGCAGGTATCCTTGCCTCCACCATGTCAACGGCCGATTCACAGTTACTTGCTGCTTCTTCCTCCGTTTCTTCAGACCTTTTGGGAGATTTTCTGAAGAAAAAGACAGGAAAGAAAGGTTCAATGTTTGCGGATCGTATTACCCTGCTTATCATTGCACTGGTTGCAGTCTTCCTTGCAAGAGATCCGAACAGTTCTGTTTTCAATATCGTATCTTTTGCATGGGCCGGCTTCGGTGCTGTATTCGGACCGGTTGTCCTCTTTGCATTGTTCTGGAAACGTTCTAACTGGCAGGGAGCTTTAGCCGGAATGATTTCCGGCGGAGCAATGGTCTTCATTTGGAAATACCTGGTACGCCCGCTCGGTGGTGCGTGGGATATCTACGAACTGCTTCCGGCATTCCTTGTATCCTGTGCAGCGATCGTCCTTGTAAGCCTGCTTACAAAGGCCCCGTCCAAAGAGATCGTGGAGGAATTTGAAAGCGTATAATCCCTTTAAAATACGTGGAAAAGGCAGTCATGACTAACTCGTATCTGCCCGGAAGGTATTCGATTAAATACAGTTTCAACCCTTGTATATTTTAGATTCTTGTATTAGAATGTAGATAACGAAACGGAAGTTGTCCGTTTTGAAATTAAAAAAGGAGGATACATACCCATGGCACGTGTAATTAGTGATGAATGTGTAAAGTGTGGTACTTGCGAAGCTGAATGTCCGGTAAGTGCAATTTCTGAAGGCGAAGATACATATGTTGTTGATGCTGATTCCTGCATCGATTGTGGAGCATGTGAGGCTGCCTGTCCAGTAGGTGCTATCTCCGAGGCTTAAGATTACAGACGCAACGTGATCACAGAGCAGAAAAAGTCCTGCCCGGCTGATGAAGTTCAGCCGCTGCAGGACTTTTTTTTCTGAAACAAACGGACATCCACTGCATAAAATATAGAAACAATGAAGTATCTGCAATTCCGGAGGCTGCAACTCTGGAAACTGCGAATCCGCTTGTAATTCCCGTGATATATGCCACAATTTGACGAACGATTAGCCGGCATTCCCGGAACAGCTTATGCTATAATAAAGCAAGAATTACAGTTCACCCCTTAAAGGTGAACTGTAATATGCCATGTCAGATAGGAGGTATAGATATCCATGGGGGAAGTCAGATTTATGATTTCCGAAGCCGCAAAAAAAGTGCATGTCGAATCTCATGTTCTACGCTACTGGGAAGAAGAGCTTGGACTTTCGATCGGCAGAACGGAAATGGGACATCGATATTATACCGAAGATGACATACAGCTTTTCTGCTGTATCAAAAGACTAAAAGATGAAGGAATGCTTCTGAGAGACCTGAAGCTGCTTATTCCTCAATTAAATGAGACCCGGAACCGGCTGCGTCAGGCGGACAAGGTCTCTAAAAAAACAACCGCAAAGTCCGCTGTAAAAGCACTTGCAGGTGCAGCCACAAAAACAGACATAAAGACTGCCGCAGATGCAGTTTCAAAGCCAGTCACAAATGCAGCCGCTCCTGCCGGAACGAATCCTGTTTCCACACCGGACTCTGTTGAAAAATCTTCAGCCGCCCTGCCATCGGCTGCCGTTACCCCTGATGAAATCATAACCCGGACGCAACTGGAACAGGTAAGATCTCTTCTCGGCGACGTGCTTTCCGAGGTAGTCACAGACAATAATTCCACGCTCACCGATCAAATCAGTAAGACAGTAACTTCTGATATACTCCGGGAAATGGACGACCTCTTTCAGGCAAAAGAGCGACGGGAAGAAGAACATTTCCGTAAGCTGGATTCTCTCATCCGTCAACAACAGGCAAATCGACGGGAATCTGCAAAAGGGAACGCAGTTATCAGGCTTAAGAAAATTTTTACCTGACCGGCAGATGCAAAGGGACTGCCGTATCTGAACTTTCACTTCATACGGCAGTCCCTTCTTTGTCTGATCTTCTGATGATCTTCTGATTTACAGGCAGATCCTGAACTTCTGGTCTGAATTTTCATCTTAATTCTGATCTCAAGATTTTAAATTTCTCAGGAGTCCCTCTCCTGTCTTCTTTCTTCATTTCCAAATCTCGTATACTGCGGCATCCATGCAAGACGCACTGTTCCGATCGGACCGTTTCTCTGCTTCGCAATAATGATCTCCGCAATATTTTTATCTTCTGTATCCGGATTGTAGTAATCATCACGGTAAATGAACATACATACATCGGCATCCTGCTCGATCGCTCCTGACTCACGCAGGTCAGAAAGCATCGGACGCTTATCCGTTCTCTGCTCTACCGCACGGCTCAACTGAGACAGTGCAATGACCGGCACGTTCAACTCCCTTGCCAGCCCTTTCAAAGAACGCGAAATCTCCGAAATCTCCTGCTGACGGCTTTCATTTCTGCGGCTGTTACTTCCGCTCATCAACTGTAAGTAGTCGATGATAACCAGATCAAGTCCCATTTCCAGCTTATATTTTCTGCATTTGGATCGCATCTCAGAAATAGTGATACCTGACGTATCATCAATGATCATCCGGGAAGATCCAATCGTTCCTGCTCCTTCGATCAGCTTCTCCCAGTCCGTATCTGACAGATTACCGGTTCTTAAAATCTGTGCATCCACATGAGATTCCAGTGAAAACAGACGGTTTACCAACTGCTCCTTTGACATCTCAAGACTGAAGATCGCCACTGCGAGATTCTGACGGAATGCCACATGCTGTGCGATATTCAAAACAAAGGCAGTCTTTCCCATAGAAGGACGGGCCGCGATCAGGACAAGGTCTGATCTCTGTAAACCGGAAAGCTTATAATCAAGGTCAATGAATCCTGTCGGGATTCCCGTAACCGTTCCCTTTGTCTTTGATGCCCGCTCAATGACATCCAAGGCATTCAGAACAACCTGCCGGATTGGAACATACTCTTCTGAATTTCCTGTCTCCGCAAGCTCAAAAACCTTCTTCTGTGCATCTTCCAGAATCTCATCCAATGGTTTATTCTGCTGATAACACGTATTTGCGGTCTCCTCATTCACTTTAATGAGCCTCCGCATCACGGATTTTTCCCGGACGATCTTTGCATAGGTATCTGCATTGGCGGATGTCTGTGCCTGCATGAGAAGATCTCTCGCAAATTCCATATTGCTGATCTCCGGTGGAACATCTTTTTCCTTCAGATAATCCTGAAGCGTGATCAGATCTACCGGCTTTCCCTGCTGAAACATTTCCACAATACAGTCAAATAAAATCCCATATGCAGTCTGATAAAAATCCTCTCCGGTTATAATTTCGGAGGCCATCGAAATAGCCTCCTTATTCATCAGCATCGCTCCCAGCACTGCCTGCTCCGCCTCCGCACTGTGCGGAGGAATCCGTTTCATTGCTGCTTCCATATCCATAAAGAATACCCTCTTATGCTTCTTCCTTTACAACGACTTTCAGTTCTGCTGTCACTTCCGGGTGCAGTTTCACTGATACCATATGCGTTCCCAGTGTCTTGATTCCCTCTTTGATCTGGATCTTTTTCTTATCTACAGAAAGATTCATCTGCGTCTTCACAGCTTCTGCAATTTCCTTGCTGGATACTGAACCGAACGTTCTTCCGCCTTCTCCGACTTTAATCGACAGCTCAACCTTTCCTGCTCCAAGTTCTGCTGCCAGTTCTTTTGCAGCCTCCAGGTTCTCCTCGGCAACTTTCTTTTCATTATTCTTCTGCAGCTTCAGGTCATTTAAATTCTTTCCCGTCGCCTCCAGACCGACTTTCTTCGGAAGAATGAAATTTCTTGCATATCCATCATTTACGTTTACGATCTCACCCTTTTTTCCAAGGGATTTTACATCTTTCAACAAAATTACTTTCATCTTATATATCTCCTTCTTCTATCATTTTATCAATCGTTTCTTTGAGTGCATTAACCGCCTCTTCAATATTTGTATGGTCAAACTGTGCTCCTGCGGAATTGATATGACCACCGCCACCCAGCTTCTCTGCAATGATCTGCACATTCACCTCGTCAATCGATCTGGCACTCATATAGATTTTGCCCTCATACACCGTCAGCACAAAAGAGGCTTTGATCCCGCTGATATCCAGCAACTCATTGGCTGTCTGTGCCGCAAGTACCGTCGGACTGTCAATGTCACCCGGACACTGGGCAATGGCATACTCTTCCCGGTAGACCTCTGCCCGACGCATCGCCTCTGCTTTCGCCCTGTAAGACTCCATATCATCTCGGAACATCTTACGAACACGGGTAATATCTGCTCCGCATCTCCTTAAGAATGCAGCCGCTTCAAAGGTACGCACACCGGTACGGTTCATAAAGTTTCTCGTATCGATCATAATTCCCGCATACAGACAATCCGCCTCAACCGACGGGATTTTGATATCGTCTACAATATACTGCAATACCTCTGCAACCATCTCACAGGCAGAAGAGGAATACGGCTCGATATAAGACAGTACCGCATTGTCAATGATCATGCTGCCCTGACGGTGATGATCCAGTACTGCGATCATACGGGATCGATGCAAAAGTTCAGGACACTCTGTCATCTGCGGCTTGTTCGTATCCACAACAATGATCATTGTATTGTCATTTACATAATCCAGAGCCTGGTCTGATGTCAGGAAAATATCATCTTCATATGCCGGACTCTCTGCAATCTCATCATAGAGCGGTCTTACCGATCCTGTCACTTCATTGATGACAATATGTGCCTTCTTCTCCAGACTTACCGCTGCTCTGTAGATTCCCATACATGCACCAAATGAATCCGGGTCTGCAATCTTATGTCCCATGACAATGACCTGATCTTTCGTCACGATAAACTCTCTGAGTGCCTCAGCCTTTACACGGGCTTTCACACGGGTATTCTTTGCTGTCTGCTCTTTCTTACCGCCAAAGTAAGTAATTCCATTGCAGTCTTTAATCACAGCCTGATCTCCGCCTCTTGCAAGTGCCAGGTCGATCGCCACACGTGCATACTGATAACTCAGTGCATAAGTTGCAGTGTTCAGTCCCAGTCCGATACTCAGTGTCGCTGACCTTGCATTTCCAATATTGACCTGCTTCACTTCTTCCAGAAGTGAGAACTTATCCTCTTTGATCTTCTTATAACCGGATTTACGCAATACAACAAAATACTTGTCCTTCTCCAGCTTCTTAACAATTCCGTCCACTTCACCGATATATTTATTGATCTTCCGGTCGATCAGTGCAACAAGAAGTGACTGCCTTACTTCTTCGACACTTTCCATCACTTCATCGTAGTTATCAATATAAATCAGTCCTGCGATCATCCGCTGCTCTTCATTTTCACGAATATAGGAATTTAACTCCGTAACATCCCTCATGGAAACCGCCACGAAATATTCCTGTTCTTCCGGAATCTGAAGCAGTTCTTCCTTTTTACTAAAGCCCTGCAAGGATACCCTTCGCAGTTCTACCTGGTAATCCCGCTCCCGGTAAGTCACTTCCATCTCTACATGTTCCATATCATCTTTCGGGAACACTCCCGGATGCAGATCCGGTATCAGGCGATTCAGATATTTTTCTTTCTTCTGCCCTTCCATCAACTCTTTAAAGCAATCATTCTTCCACAGGATCCTGCCATCTTCAAGAGCGATCGCATAAGGAAGTGCCAGTTCTTTCAGCAGTCTGTTCTCAATCCCTTTATACTGCACAGAAAACTGGATCAGATCCGCCAGGATCAGGGAACGGTTATGGAAATACAATGAGGATGCAATGATCAGATAGATCGCAATAAATACCGTCATCATCACTCCGGCTTTTTTATCGATCATATACATCCAGATATTCATGGCAAATAACAGAAGGGTCATAATAAGCGGCCACTTCATGTACATTCCCAACTGCCCTTTTAGTCGCATCTTATCTTTCTTCATAATCTATACCTCATCTAGGACTTTTGTCTGAAGTCTTTCCCTTTTAGTATAATCGTTTACCCATCGAAATGCAACTCGTATCGTCAACAGCCAGCATCCCTGTATGTTTGCAATCCTGTTTGATATACAAAAGCGTTACTGCATATTTATGTCGTATGCCCTGCAATGAAAAAAGGACTGAATCCCTGAATTTCTTCAAAGTTCCAATCCTTTGTATATGCTTATATTCTCGATTAGTCCTGAACGTAAGGCATAAGAGAAATATGTCTTGCTCTCTTGATCGCTACTGTAAGAGCTCTCTGGTGCTTAGCACAGTTTCCAGTAATTCTTCTCGGAAGAATTTTTCCTCTTTCAGAAACATATTTCTTTAATTTTGCAACATCCTTATAATCGATCTCGTTATTCTCTTTACCACAGAATACGCAAACTTTTTTTCTTCTGCGAACCGGGCCTCTTCTCTTGAATCCACCCTCTGGTCTGCTTCCCTTTTCGTAAGCCATGATGGTTATCTCCTTTCCGACTTAGTTAAACGGTAATACGTCATCAATACCTTCCGGGATATTCATAAAGCCATCTCCTGCATCCGCACTCGGTGCCGGTGCAGCCTGGTGCTGGAAGTTCGCTCTGTTCGCATCACTCTCAGCTCTGCTTTCTGCAAATTCCTGTTCCTCCACGATCACTTCTGTCGTATATACTTTTACGCCATCTTTGTTCGTGTAGCTGCCTGTCTGAATACGGCCTGAAATAGAAACTCGCATTCCCTGACGGAAATACTTCTCTGCAAACTCAGCGGAACGTCCGAATACAACACACGGAATAAAATCCGCTGTCGGCTCACCGTCTCTCTTGAATCTGCGGTCTACTGCAACTGTATATCTTGCAACTGCTGTAGCATTATTTCCCTGTGAATATCTCACTTCCGGATCTCTTGTCAACCGTCCTACTAAAACTACTTTATTCATATATACCTCTTTCCGCTTATATTATGCTTCCTCTTTCACGCATAAATATCTGAGTACATTGTCCATAATGCGGATACGCTGCTCCACCTCAGCTGGAACTGTACTTTCAGCCTCGAAGTGGACGAAGTAGTAAAATCCTTCTTTCATCTTCTGGATCTCGTAAGCGAATCTTCTCTTGCCCCACTCATCAACGTCTGTTACATTTCCGCCGAAACGAGTGATCATGGCTTTCACTTTCTCGATTACATCCGCTCTTGCTTCATCCTCGAGTTTTGCGCTTACAACAACAGCTAATTCATACTTGTTCATGCTCTTTTACCTCCTTATGGTCTCTGGCTTCCGGATTCTCCCGGAAACAAGGAATGTTGATCCCCTGTATGGATATAATTCCAACAGTATGTCACAATTTGACATGATACCATAAGAATGTCTTAGTTTCAAGCTTTTTTTGTAATTTGCCTGGTATTTTTTTCAACCAGTTTTCTTGAAACCATGATCTGATGACCACATCCCGCACACTTTAACCGGAAATCTGCTCCGACACGCAGGATTTCCCACTCATAACTGCCACACGGATGAGGTTTTTTCATTCTGATCACATCACCCACATCAAATTTGTCTGCCATAAAGCACCTCGTCAATAAATCAATCTACTTAATACTTACTGATAATTTTTATCTGATAGCTTTTTATACTCTCCCGATCAATACTCTCCGGCAAGAACTCCCTGAAGCAGAAATCTCTCGTCCTCTTTTACATTGGTGCAGGTAGACAGGCTGACAATCTGAGACTGTGCATTGACCTCTACATCCACCTGATAATTGGAAGATTCCCTGCACAAATTCAGATAGCTTTCAAACTCTTCATCTGAATTGTATGTAAGATTATAAGCATCTGACGTATCCTTCACCACCGAAGCAGCAAATACTTTATACATCCGTACTTTTCCATCCGGTGTATAAATATAAAACTCAGGATGTGCCTTGCAGAAATCTTCACTTTCATATTCTTTCAACTGAGAGAACATTTCTCCACCGATCTTTAAGTTATGTCCGTAGATCATCGTATTACGGTCTGCAAAATCTGAATCACACCGCATATCCATAAAAATCGCTCCCAGCTTATTGTCATTTGCTGAAAATGTCTTTGTCAGGTATTCCTTATTATCTGAACTTTTTACGACCGGATAACTGATGATCGAAGGCTCATCAAACCGTATCCATGCTACTGTATCTGGATTTTCTGCCCGAAGTGCATCAAAATCCACACTGAAGCCTTCTCCCTGCTCATTCGTCTTGATCGCAATCTCTTTGATCTTATCATACTCTGCTCCACCCGAATAATACGGTACAAGCATCGTTACTAACTGAAAAACGGAAAATACAAAAACGAAAACCGCAACGATCAGAACCGCTGTCGAGCCAACATTAAATGCCGCTCTTTTCTTTTTCTTATTTTTTGCATTTGGATTTTGCTTTCTGCTATTTGGACTCTGTCCTCTTCTGTCATTTTCCTGGCGACGTTGTCCTGCCTGCGTTTCACTCTCTCCCACCGGACGGCGGCGTGCTTCCTGCGTTCCGCTCTCTCCTACCGGACGACGACGTCTTTCCTGCGTTCCGCTCTCTCCTGCCGGTCTGCGACGTCTTTCCTGTGTTCCGCTCTCTCCTGCCGGTCTGCGACGTCCTTCCTGCGTTCCGCTCTCTCCTGCCGGTCTGCGACGTCTTTCCTGCGTTCCACTCTCCTCCACCGGACGGCGGCGTGCTGTCTGCTGCCGTTCTTCTTTCGGACGGCGGCGGATTCCGTCTCCGCGGTCTTCGCCCTGTCTTCCCTGGTGATTCAAATCTTTTTCCATGCCTCTCTCCTTCACACTTTCCCCTCAGGGAATCTGCTGTCTTCTTCGTTCCTCTGATTCAGATCATTCTGCATTAAATAGCTCTGTATGCAAAAGGCCTGCCACAGGCAGCTTCTCTTGCATCCTTTGCCATTAAAAACCAAGTGGCTCATCCACGAGAATGATCTTAAACCGGTTCTTGATCCTGCTGAATCTTGTCACCAGAATCTCTGCACAGATACAGTCATCACTCTTACAGTTAAAGCAGCTTCCATTCTTTACACACGGAGTATTAATGCCAAATCTCTGTGCATTGATCGGCCCTGCCTCATTTCTTGCACGGCTCATGGCATCTTCCTGTGTCTTTACTACCTTGTTCATTCCGACGATCAGAAGTACATTCTTCGGGCCGAATGCATAAGCTGCAATACGGTTTGCATTTCCATCAATATTAATAAATACACCATCTTCACTCATCGCATTCACACTTCCAAGAAACCAGTCCGATGTAAATGCCTTTAATGCGATCTCATGGCGTTCTTCCACTGTAGCAGCTTTATCTCTGTCATAAAATACATAATCATCGGAACAGACTGCATCGATCAGACCGCACTCTCTCACCGAAGCTGAACCGCCCATATTGATCGTACTTCCCTTTGGAATCAGTTCCAGTGCTTTCTTCACTGCTTCTTCTTTCGTCTTCACATAATATGCTTCCATATTTCTGGATTCAAGTGCCTTGACAACTCTTTTGCCAAGTGCCTCATTTCTCATCTCTCTGACATCCATTTTTTGACCTCTTTTCTTTTATGCAGTAAAACCAGTATACCACGAATTTCTTTTTTATGTTGTTAAAATCTCTGCATCCGCAACGTAATATTCTTCCCCCGTTTCCAGGCAGAGACATCCCAGTCGTCCTCCAAATGCAGGAAATGCCGCTCCACAATCTATATCCGTCAGCCATCCATCCTCACTGTGCCAGATCTTTGCCGGTCGATTCGTATTTCCACGAATCGTAAAAGCCGGTACATGACCGACCACCGAATGATATCCGGGAATCCCTTTCCCCCGATCAATCATTTCAGTACTCCAAAGCATTCGTTCTTTTCTTTTCCAAAATGAAAGCACCTCTTCTGTACAGGCATGGGCAAGAAGCCAACATTCCCCATCAATCCTCAGCTTTTTATATAAAGGCATTTTCCTCATAAATTCCACATATTCCGGCAGTCTTTCCCTGGTTCTGCGACTGTCCATCAGAAAATCATAAGTATTATAATAGTACCGGTTGTGAATCTTATCCGGTACTGTATCATACCAATCCACAAATGCGTCCTCATGATTTCCTTTTAATGCAATGATATTTTTCCGTTCCATTGCCAGATCCAGCACACCTGCCGGGTCAGGTCCCCGGTCAATCAGATCTCCTAAAACATAAAGTCTGTCTGCCTCTGAAAATGCAATCTTTTCCAGCATCTGATCCAGAAGATGACCCATTCCATGCACATCAGAGATTGCGTATGTTCTCCCCATCTGCTTTTCCTCCCTGCCTTTTCAACAGTTCCCGAATTGTATATGCCACACCAGATTCTATATTGGACTTTGTTATATACTTTGCAGCCTTTTTACTTCTTCGTCTCCATTTTCCATTGCAACCGCTGCTCCAATTTCTGCGTTCCTGAAAAGTATACCTTTTTTCTTCAAAAAAAGAAAGAGCCTGATGTGATATGACCTCAACTTGCATCACACCACACCGGACTCTTTCTTATATTATACTTTTGTTATCTTAAGATACCAGGGTTAAAAGGTCTGACACCACGTGTGCTCGCACACTAGTGGTAGAATGACCTTGCGACCCGCCCCAATATGAGCATAAAAGTGGGGCGTAAGCACCACGATATGCGAATGTTGGGTAGGATTGTGGGAGCACGTAGTGCGTAACAATCCGTAGGTATCATAGTCGGGGGCTTTTGACCCCGACATCATCTTAACTTATACTCCGCTCCATTCTACAGAGTCAGCAATCCGATCAACCCTCAATTGCGATTGTCTTCTTTGCCTCTACTGCTTTTGCAGGTTTCTTCGGAACAGACAATTTCAGGATACCGTTCTCATATTTTGCTTTGATATCTTCGTCTGTCAGATTCTCACCGACATAGAAGCTTCTCTGCATTGCTCCGGCATAACGCTCCTTACGGATGTATTTACCTTTCTTATCTTCCTCGTCTTTATCAAGACCCTTAGCTGCAGATACGGTCAGGTAACCGTTCTCAAGTTCAATGCTGATCTCATCTTTCTTAAATCCCGGAAGATCAATATCTACTTCATATCCCTCATCATGTTCACGGATATCTGTCTTCATCATGTTCTTAGCGTGCTTACCATATAACGGATTTTTCTTTCCCCAGAAATCCTGCTCAAATGGGAAGTTCATCCAATCATCATCAAATAAGTTTTCTCCAAAAATACTAGGCATCATCATAAGTCATTTCTCCTTTCAATGCTAACTTTGTTGCCCCTGCGGGAAATCCCACAGTTTATATAAGCTGCTTTCGCAGTTGTTGCCAGAACAAACCTGGATGACTTTTTCTTATTCTCTGCTCTTTATTTCTTTGTCTTCCTTTGTTCTAGTTATTATATAGCACGTATTGTTAGCACTGTAAAGTGTTGAGTGCCAATTTTTTTAAATTTTTTTCTAAAATCCTTATCTACATGATGCCAGGGTCAAAAGGTCTAAGCCCACATGAGCTTGCTCATAGGTGGGTGAAAGACCTTAGGATCCTGGCATCTTTTTATTAAATTATCTGTTTTTTCTTATAATATTCAATCTTTTTTTGCCAACTCGAATTATTGTTCCAGCCATTACAACCAATGTCATCCAAAGAATCGGTGTTGTTTCATCACCTGTTACCGGAACCTTATTTCCATTCGGTTTCTCTGGGGTTCCAGGTTTCTCTAGGTTTCCAGATTTCTCTGGGTTTCCAGGTTTCTCTAAGTTTCCAGGTTTCTCTGGCTTTCCAGGTTTTTCCGGTTTCCCCGGTTTTCCAGGCACGTCTGCTTTTTCCAATGCAGCAATAGCATCTTCAATTCTCTGAGCCATAGCATCAACTTCTGTCTGCTCATCAATCTTCTTACCACGTACAACTGCGGCAATTGCTTCTTCTACCTTACTGAAATCCTTATAGTCTTTTTTATTTAGTTTCTCTGCTTCGGCAATGGCTGCATCTACCTTTCCATACTCTGCATCTTTCATAATCAATTCAGCTTTTGCAGCTTCCAAATTAGTCAAAGCTTCATTAACTTGCTCTTGAGTTGCTTTTCCATCTGCTAAAACTTCATTTGCAGCCGCTAATTCATCTGCAATCACATCAAAGTTTTCATAATACGCTTCATTTAAACCAGCCACTGCATCTACTGCTGCCTGCAATTCTGATTTATCTGCTTCAGGTTCTACTGCCTTTGCAATTCTTACAATCACAAAAGAATGTTTCTTCAGATTGATGATTGGATTCCCTTCCAATTCAACTTCTGCATCTTCTGTAACCTGCACAGCTGTAGGCTCATCCGGTGTATTTGCAGCTGTAATAGAATCTGTTTCCAGCTTTTGGATTGTCATCTTATTCCCTGCAACATCAGTTCCTTCTATCTGTAATGCAATATTACGATCTCTTTCTCTGTCTGCATTAACAAGCGCAATATACAAATTTCCTTCTGCATCTTTACTTGCAAGAGCTGATAATGTTTCTGCTCCGTTTGCCATGGTAGGAACTTCACTAAATTCCGTTTTTACGATATTATCCCCAAATCCAGAGTTCAACATTTTAAATACATACGCTGATGGTGTTGAAAAGAATGTAAACGTACCTTCTCCAGTTGTTGTATTTGCATCCGCACCCTTAACCACCTGGATAACCGCCTGCTGTGTTGGTCCTAAAGAATCTTTGCCATCACTATACCAATCCGAGAGACAATGTTTTTGAATATAAGGACTTCCCATGCGAACATATTCCATTAATACTTTTGCAATATAAATCGCATGCGTCTGCGACCGCAGCTGTGCCTCTGTATTATTATAAATTCCAAACTCACTGATAACCGGAACTTTTCCTTTTGGCTCTAACAATGCCATCTTATTTTTGACCTTGCCGATTCCACTGACTTCCGCACGCTTCATTGCATTATCATAAAATGCATTTGCATCATTTCCCCCATCAACATGGTCTGAATATGGATGAATTGTCATTCCGTCATACCACTGTTCCGCATTTTTCTCCTCCATCTTATTGATAAAGCCGACCGTTTCATAACTCGTATAAACATTTGCTGTATGTTTTGTACCTTCTATTTTATTGATTTTAGCTGTTGTATCTTTAATTGCTTTCGAAACAGTAATAAATCCATCCCGTTTCACAGAATATGTAGCATAAATATTATTTCCGGCTGTAGGGATTTTACCATTCTTGCCATCACCAAACTTGATGGCACCTGTACTATAATCTACTTCACAATGTGTATCGTTTGGTCCTGATTGACTCAAATCTTCTACCACAGTCCAAGGAGTAAGATGTCCATCTGTTCCGACTTTTACCTGTACACCTTTTTCCATAGCTCTAAACTTTGAATCATCTATAATTTTTCCGTCTTTGTATTCTCCTCCCGGATTTATATTTGCATATCGCAAATATCTTACTTGATTAGGTGAACCATCACTCTGTGATGCTGTTTTATTCCAGTCTTCTTCTTTCACAGTATATCGATCTGTAATCTGTATTGTTCCACCTTCTATGTATGCATCCTCTACACCTTTATTCTGAGCATATTTTGTCCAATATTCTTGAGATGCTGTTCCATCCTCTCCGCCAAGGTTCATCTCATTTCCAATTTCAAAATATCTTACATTATATGGCTCTGTATGACCATTATCTGCACGTACCTGCGCCCAATCAATTCCGCCATTTGGGTTTGTACCAACCTTTGCATTTAAGTACTCTACAAGATCTGCTGCATCTTGTGCATTTCCCCGTCCTAAACTATATACATAAACAATCTCAGAATCTACTTCGTCTGCAAAGGTTGCAATCTCTCCAATACCAAAATTGGGAGCAATTCCCCCCTGTCCCTGATTATTATAAAAGCCATGAATCTGTTTCTTTCTCTGTTCTTTCGGTCCTAAAGTCGTCTTCCAATTGAACAGATTAGAGATGGTACCACCCGGATAACGAATGGAGCCAAATCCTGCATCCTTATACAATTCTACAAATTCATCTTTCATCTTCATATTTTTAGAATCAAAGGTGCCATATCCATTAAACGCATAACGATGATTGATTCCAAAAATAGATTTTGAGTCGATATGCTGTGTTACTTCTTCTGTATTGATTTCCAAATCAATCGGCTGATTTGCCTTATAGTTTTCCATTGCCTTTGTTAGAGTATCTTTTGCAGATTTTAACGTCTCCATCACTGGAGTTCCTGCGGATGTCGCCTCTTTTGCCGCAGAAATCGCCTCCTGTAGTTTTACATGAAGTTCATTCTCCTCCGGCAAACTTCCACTGCTAAGTAACTTTTCGGCCTCTGTAATAAGTACATTTAAATCTACTTTATATAACTCTGTTGCTTTTTCTTCATAAAGGCTCTTTGCCTCATTGTCACTCAAAGCTCTATCATATACATATAGTTCATCAATAAATCCACGCATAGGATGAGGATCTGTAGAACCTGCACTTTTATGAGAACCTACTCTTAGGGTTAACACTTCATCTGTTGCACTATTCCCAATCGTTTTTGCAGTACCATCTAATTCCCCGTTAATATAATATTTTACGGTTTTAGCTTCTTGATCAAACACTACTGTAATATGCTGCCAGTCCCCCTTCTGTACAGCTTTTTCTGTTACTGCTGCACGCTCTCCATTAATAAATGTATCATACTTCCCATCTGATTTTAATGAAAGAAGAGTTCTTCCTGAACGATTTCCTTTATCTTCATGTTGTAAAAGAACCGCTGACGCATTTGTATTAGTCTCTGTGATACTTGTATCATATTTATACCACATAGAAAAAGAAGTTTGTCCGGTACCCGTATTGATATAATTTTCTAAGCTCATATATTTATCTGTACCTGTTCCAAACTTCAATGCTTTTCCAAAAACAGAATTTCCCGTTTCTTCTATTGTAATATCATGTAACACTCCTGTACTGCGATTTCCCTGATCACTTATATTTGAATCAAAATTCCAATGATCTTTTACATCGCTTTTCCATGATGTTTCTGCCGTAGTTTCAATGCTTTCCGCATATACCGGCACGCCCACCTGAACCAGCATAGTCAGTGCAAGAGCTGCACTTGCTACCATTTTCAAGCTCTTTTTTTTCATAAACTTCTCCTTTTTTCTTACTTTTTCGCTATCATTACATACTAATTTCCCCAAACCAGTACTTAAATCTTATCATTTTTCTTTTCTTAACTCAACCAATTCTTCTTGTTTATCAAAAAAAGAGAAAATGTGAATAATATTACACATTTTCTCTATCAGATTCAAAACCGATGTCTTTTTATTTTACCTCTATACTATTCCGAACATCACGCCAATTCCCTGTACGAGAAATGCCGCAACCCATGCAATAAAACATTGCCAGACTACTAACCCGACTGCCCACTTTCCGCCCAGTTCTCTTTTTACAGAAGCAATCGCAGCCACACACGGTGTATATAATAAGCTGAATACCAGCAAAGAGGCTGCTGCAAGCGGTGATAATACAGAAGCAATCCCTCCGCCGAACAAAACTTCCAACGTAGACACCACGCTTTCCTTTGCCATAAAACCACTGATTAAAGAGGTACAGATCCGCCAGTCTCCCAACCCCAACGGCCGGAAAATCGGTACTAAAAACCCTGATACTGCTGCTAAAATACTTTTTGCCGAATCCTCGACCATATTTAAATGCAGATCAAAACTCTGCAAAAACCATACCACGATCGTTGCTATTAAAATGACAGAAAATGCCTTCTGAAGGAAGTCTTTTGCCTTCTCCCATAAAAGCTGTGCTACGTTCTTTGCTCCCGGCATCCGATAATTCGGCAGTTCCATTACAAAAGGAACCGGTTCTCCCCTAAAAAGAGTCCCTTTATATAAGAAAGCAATCAAAATACCTGTCAGAATCCCCAATACATATAAGCCTGACATGATCAGACCACCCTTTTTCGGAAAAAAAGCACTGACAAAGAAAGAATAAATCGGTAATTTAGCCGTACAGCTCATAAATGGAGTCAGAAGAATCGTCATTTTTCTGTCTCTTTCACTGGTCAGGGTTCTTGTTGCCATAACTGCCGGAACCGTACAACCAAATCCAATCAGCATTGGAACGATACTTCTTCCTGAAAGTCCGATCTTACGAAGCAATTTATCCATAACAAATGCAACCCGGGCAATATAACCGCTGTCTTCCATCAGTGAAAGGAAGAAGAACAATGTTACAATAATCGGCAGAAAGCTCAGTACGCTCCCCACACCCGTAAATATTCCGTCAATGACCAGACTATGGATCGCCGGATTTACATCCAGGTTCAGCAATGCTGTATCCACAACTGCTGACAACTGATCGATTCCATATTCCAGTACGCTCTGCATCCATGCTCCGATCACGTTAAATGTCAGATAAAATACAAGTACCATGATCCCGATAAAACATGGAATCGCCGTATATTTTCCAGTCAGAATGCGATCGATTTTCTCACTCCGAACACGCTCCTTACTTTCTTTTGGCTTCACAACCGTCTGCTCACATAACCGTTCAATAAAATCAAATCTCATATCAGCGATTGCCGCACTGCGATCCAGCCCTCGCTCCTTTTCCATTTGAACTACAATATGCTCCAGCATTTCCAGTTCATTCTGCTCCAACTGCAACTGCTTTAAGATCAACGGATCTCCTTCAATCGCTTTTGTTGCTGCAAACCGAACCGGTAAACCTGATTTTTCTGCATGATCTTCGATCAGATGACTCACCGCATGAATACAACGATGCACTGCTCCGTTATGATCATTCATATCACAAAAATCCTGACGCAATGGATGCTCCTGATATCTGGCAATATGAACCGCATGCTTTACCAGTTCTCCAACGCCCTCATTTTTTGCCGCTGAAATAGGAATCACCGGAACTCCCAGCATCGCTTCCATCTGATTAACATCAATCGATCCCTGGTTTCCAAGTACTTCATCCATCATATTTAATGCAACAACCATTGGAATATCCATTTCCAAAAGCTGCATTGTCAGATAAAGATTCCGCTCAATGTTCGTCGCATCAACAATATTAATAATCGCCTTCGGCTTTTCGTTCAACACAAAATTTCGTGAAACGATTTCTTCACTACTGTAAGGTGACATCGAATAAATTCCGGGCAAATCCGTTACCTGCGTATTCGGATAACCCTTAATAGAACCGTCCTTTCTATCCACTGTTACCCCCGGGAAATTTCCAACATGCTGGTTCGCCCCGGTCAGCTGGTTGAATAATGTTGTCTTTCCGCAGTTCTGGTTTCCCACTAACGCATAGGTCAGTCTTGTCTCCTTTGGCAATGGGTTCTCATCTTCTTTGGAATGATATTTTCCTTCTTCACCTAAGCCAGGATGCTCTGAAGCTTTAATATTCTGTCGTCCTTCATGACTTCTGCTCCGCTTTCTGATCGGCTCCACCTCGATCTGATCTGCCTCTGCAAGTCGGAGTGTCAGCTCATAGCCATGAATCTGCAATTCCATCGGATCTCCCATAGGTGCAAACTTCACAACAGTTATCTCCGCTCCCGGTATCATTCCCATATCCAGAAAATGCTGCCTTAATGCACCTTCTCCACCAACCTTGCAGATCATCGCACTCTGCCCGATTCCAAGTTCCTTTAATGTCATATCCACTCTCTCTTTTCCACTTCTCTTCTTTTGCTTCTTTCATAAATGAATGCTATTTTGTTTCATTATAACAGTTATTGATAATTTTTACCATTAACAAGTGCGGAAAAGGTTAGAATTTTTATACCTTATTACATCTTCCTGTCACTGATTCGTCTTCCTCATTATATAGAAATAATACGGCACCAGCGGAATCAACGCAGAGATCCACGCTGCCGGGTCTGCCAGGCACACACCGGCAAAACTTGCCCTGCCCGATACAATATAGACAATCGCTGCCCTGGCGATTAGTTCAAAAACTCCGCCCAGCATCGGTACAAGACCATATCCAAGTCCCTGCAAGGTATTCCGATACAGGAAAATACTTCCTAAAAATGGATAACACCAGAAGACCATCCGAAAATAAGTAACTGCCGCACTGACTACCGCAGTTTCTGACGGATTGATAAACAGCCAGGTCATATATCTTCCAAAGAAGAAAACCAGTACCATTGCAAAAATACTGTATCCCCAGATCATAAACTGCGTACAGCGGACTCCCTGTCTGACGCGGTCCATTTTCCCTGCACCACGGTTCTGTCCTACATAAGTTGCGATTGTAGCACCAAAAGCAACAAATACCGTCATAATAATATTTTGCAGTTTACTTGCCGCTGAAAATCCTGCCATGGCATTTTCTCCATATACATTGATCGCACCTTGCACGATGATTGTTCCGATTGCCGTGATCGAGAACTGTAATGCCATCGGAATACCCAGTGCCAGAAGCCTTCCCCATGCAGAAAGAGAAATCTTAAAGTCCTCTTTTTTCAAATGCAGGATCGGAAACTTCTTTATAATATAAATCAGGCAGAGTACTGCGGAGATTCCCTGTGCAATGACAGTTGCATACGCACATCCTTCGACTCCCATGCCGCCAAAAATAATAAATGCCACATCCAGTGCCACATTAATCACCGCTGAAATAATCAGAAAATACAACGGTGACTTTGAATCACCCAACGCACGCAGAAACGCAGCAAGTGAGTTATATGCGGCTGTTACGATCAGACCTGCATAGATAATTCCCATATACGCCTTTACATCCGGCATGATCTGATCGGAATAATTCATCAGTCTCAGGATCGGTTCATTTGCAAACCCAAATCCGATGGTCATCAATAATGCAAATCCAAGTGCAAGATAAACCGACATTGCCACATAATGCCGCATCCGGTCATATTGCTTTGCCCCAAACCACTGAGATACAAGAATCGCAAATCCACTGCTCAGTCCGTTCAGCCAGCCCGTCACAAAAAACATCAGAGACCCCGTACTTCCAATCGCTGCCAATGCCCGTACCCCAAGGAACTGTCCGGCGATGATCGAATCTGCCACGTTATAAAACTGCTGGAAAATATTTCCCAGAAACATCGGGATCATAAACTGCACGATCAGCTTTGCAGGACTTCCCGTTGTCATATCATGAATTGTCTTCGTTGCCTTTACAGCACTGTTATTTTCACTCATGCTCCATCCACTCCTTTTCTTTTGTCGTAATTTCCCTGATCACAATTTTCTCTGTCGTTATTCTCTCATCTGCCTGCGACTTTTCCACGCAGACCGAAAGAATCCATTTCTCCTTTAACTTACATTGCATTGCCCCGACTTTTTCATCCGTACACGGAACTTCCCTCCATCCCGGATCCAACTCCGGCTGAAATGCAAAATCCGTCAGCTTTACCGTCATTCCCTGCCCACTTTGCTTCACATAGCTTTCCTTTAAAGTCCAAAAACGGTAAAAAATTTCCTTATATTTTTCTTTCTCTGCTTTGTTCCAAAAAAGAAGTTCCTGCTCTGCTCTGTCAAATACCTTCGGAATAACTTTTTCCTTCACTTCTCTGATCCTTTCAACATCCACTCCCGTTTCCGTATCACTGAATACACAGACTGCCAGTCCTTCGCAATGACTGATATTAAAATGAATTTCCGGGTGATTCCGCAGATATGGCTTTCCATGCTGCCCGTAGGATAATCTGTCTCTATTCAATTCCATTCCATAAAGTTCTCTCAGTCCGACCGCAAGCAATTCTGTTCCTGCTTTATGCTCCGTCCTGTGCTTCTGTCCTGTCCTGTTTCCGTCATTCTTTTCTGATATCGGCAGATACATGATATAGATATGGATCACTTCTGCAACCTCCCGCTTTTCACTCTTAAACTCATCTCAAAGAAGATTCCAACGTCTGATTGTAACGCACTCTTTTCGATTTATCAATTCGTTTTCCGATAAATTTTATCATTTTTCTTGCAACTCCATCTTTGGTGTGATAGAATAAGGCAATCCTGCGAGGGAGTAGTCGACGCTTTGATATAAGCTTATATACAGGCTTCAATCCTGACTTTTACAAAAGCGTTGTATTATCGACATAATGGTGCAGAAACACCCGGTATTACTATAAACGACGAGACTCATGGGGCGGTATTTTTATACTGTCCCTGAGTCTCTTTTTTTGCATTACAGTCATTACCTGTCACTTTTTAATGTAAAGATACCAGGGTCAAAAGGTCTGACACCACGTGTGCTCGCACACTAGTGGTAGAATGACCTTGTGACCCCGACATCATGTAAACCGGTTTACATCAAATTTAAAGAAATGAGGAAAATGAAATGGGATTAATTGAACTTTTTATTCTTGCTGTCGGTCTTTCTATGGATGCATTCGCTGTCTCCGTCTGTAAGGGCCTCTCCCTTGGGAAGATCAAGACGAAACATATGTGCATTGCCGGTGCATGGTTTGGCGGATTTCAGGCTCTGATGCCTCTGATTGGCTATTTTGCCGGACGCTTTCTAAGTGATTTTGTAACAAATTATTCTCACTGGATCGCATTTATCCTGCTTGCCATTATCGGAGTCAGCATGATTAAGGAGTCCTTCGGTGATAAAGAAGAGGTAGATGCCTCCATGGATGTAAAATCTATGTTCCTTCTGGCTGTTGCCACAAGTATTGATGCACTGATGGTCGGTGTAACTTTCGCTTTTCTGAACGTTGCCATCGTTCCGGCTGTTCTCTTTATCGGTGCAACCACCTTCGTCTGTTCCGCTGTCGGAGTCAAGATTGGAAGCATCTTTGGAATGAGATACAAATCCCGTGCGGAACTTTGTGGTGGAATCATTCTGATCCTGATCGGATTAAAAATCGTACTAGTATAATCCACTTTAAATAACAAACTATTTTAATTCACATTCCTATTATGGTATAATTGAACCATCGGAGGTGCCAATTATGCCTAATACAATTAAAACTATTTCTTTAACAGATGATGATAAATCTTACTTAAATAAACTGCTGACTCAGAGCACTTTGGAAATTCGCGTTTATCAACGTGCTAGGATCCTTCTGCTCAAATCTGAGGGTGCATCTAACAAAGCAATTGCTGACAAACTGGATATTGGAATCAGTGTGGTAAAACGTTGTCTTAACAAATTTAAAGAGAACGGTGTTGAAGCTTCTTTACGTGATAACAAAGGCCGTGGAAGGAAAGCGGAAATTACCGATGACGATATCACCTGGGTAATCAGTAAAGCCTGCCAAAAACCGAAGGATTACGGCTATTCTGCTGAATTCTGGTATCCCATGAGTTTCAGGAAATTCATCAACTCTATAGCAGAAACGGAAGGACATCCTCGTATGGCAACAGTAGCTGAAACAACGCTTCGGAAAATTCTGAGCAATGCAAGGATCAAACCGTTTCAGGTGTCCTATTACTGCGAAAGAGGGGATCCTGAGTTTGATGCAAAAATGCATGATGTCCTTGTTATCTACAAGCAGATTGAAATGCAGTTTGACAAGGATGGAAAACTGATTCCCTTTGAGAAAGATGCCGTACATACCCTGTCTTATGATGAAAAGCCAGGAATTCAGGCAATTGCTATCACAGGTGAAGACCGTCCACCGATTTTGAATACAAATAAAAGCAATGGCTATCAGCGAGATTATGAGTATGTCAGGCTGGGAATCCTCTCCCTGCTTGCAGCGATTGATTTGCTCTCAGGTGAAGCAATTCCATTAGTAAGTGAAACTCATAAAAGTTCTGACTTTGTGACTTTTCTAAAGAAACTTGATGAAAAATATCCAAAGAGCGATATGATTCGGATTATTCTGGATAATCACTCTGCACATACCTCCAAAGAAACCCAGGAATATCTGAATACGGTTTCTGGACGTTTTGAGTTTGTATTTACACCCAAACATGGTTCCTGGTTAAACATGATTGAAGGTTTTTTCAGTAAAATGACAAAGCAGATGCTGGGTGGAATCCGTGTGGAAAGCAAGAAAGAACTCGAAGATAGAATCTACAGATACTTTGATGAAATCAACAAAGAACCTGTGCCCTACAAATGGACATATAAAATGGATACCATCGATCTTTCTCAAGAAGATATTGATTCCATAGTGTATGAGGTTGTAAATGCAAAAGCTGCTTCAGCAGAAAATAAAAACAAAAAAGCACCAAAACCAATTTCACGAAAGAGAAAGTCTATCCAAAATTAGCATAAAATGCTAATTTGAAACAGGCTTCTAATTTGCGTGGATTATACTAGAGGGAATTGGGCTTCTCTGAACCCAATTCTCTTATCATGCAGTATTGCTTCAGATGAAAAGGTGCTTTTTCAACCACCCCGAATGTCTTAAATCCAAGATGTTCATAAAATGCGACGTTCTTCGGATTGTGCGTCTCTAAAGAGATCATCATACCATGCTCTTCTGCCTGGTCGATCACTTCCTGCATCATCATCTCTGCCAGTCCATGATGCTGATATGCCGGATCTACCGCAAGGTAAATCACATGCAGCCGCCGGGTCTGATGAAGCTGTGCCGTCCATGCCGAGTTGAGATAATCTTTTCCAAGCATAAAATTCCAAAAAGTCCTTGTGCTCGGATCTTCATGAATCAGCCATCCGTCTGTCACCAGGCTTTCTTTCAGACTTACAAAATAATTATAAAATGCATGACGGTGATCCGACTCATCAGAAACGATCAGGATTCCTTTCAGCTCTTCACTGTCCGCATACACCTCACACGTTTCAAAACATTCCGTTACATCGCACGAAAATAAATGCGGCATCAGTCTTTCCCTTGTCTCCTGATCTTCGATCAACGCACTGTACAGCGGATCATTTTTAAAGCAAATCGTCAGTATCTCCCTTAACCTGTCCAGATCTTTCTCCTGAACCCGGTATAAATTTTTGCATTCCATATTTTTTGTCGGAGGCTTAAGTCAGTACCTTGCCACCTCCGGCTCCTTCCTTTTATTATTTTCTTCTGTATGGTTCTCTTCTGTATTATTCGATCCTGTAGTCTTTGATTTCCTGTAAACTGGCTTCCATCATCTTCTGCATCTTTTTTACAGATTCTGTCATATACCGGATATCATCCGTCAGATATGCCCTCTGTCTTCGCTGTGCTGCCTGCAGCCGACGTATTTCCTCTTCCAGATCCGGGATCTGTCCATGCTCTGCCTGTTGGCTTTCCAGCTTTCTAAGCCGTTTCACGATCCCATAAAGATTTTCATGATGCAAAATTCTTCCGGCTCCCCACATCAGCCTGTCTTTTGGCTGATGAAGAATATATTCTGTAAAATGATAATAAACTTCCTCGTCGAAAAGAAATGCATAACAGTTATTATCCACTTCATAGAGTGCCTTCAACGCTTCTTCTATTTCGCCCTCTTCCAGTGCCTGCACCGCCTGATTCAGATAGCAGATATTGTTCGATGCAGCTTCATGTGGGAACAATACTTCATCCTGCCAGTTCAGCCGCACAAAATAATCCTGTCCCTTTCTGAAGATTCCAAGCAATCTCTGTGAAATATCCTCACCGCTTTTTGCAGCCACCGGGCAGACAATCTGTGATTTTTCAATCCATTCATACAATTCTTCCGCTGTCCGCTCCGCCTGTTCCGTCTCCCGGATCAGCGTCTGCATCACTCCCTGCAGATCTTCTTCATCCTGTTCTGCCATCCTTGCAGAGACAGAACTGTGCATTTTCCTGAACAGATGGGAAAAATCCAGTGGAGGAAAAATCAGCGTATCCAGCTTCAACAAAAGTCTTGTATAGAGTTCATGGTGAAACCGGTAGACATTTTCCTGATAAATCTCTTCATTATCATACTGCGAATGATAATGTGTCTCCATAAAAGGACCGGCACTGAAATCATTCACCGTTGACGGGATTCCCGCAATCGCCATAGAGAAATCATCCGACCATGTCTCAATCGGGGCAAGCACAGTCAGCCCATCCGGGTAGGCATCCTCTGGCACAGCAATTTCATCTGCAAATTTTTTCAGAAAATCTGCATATTCATAAGTACAGCGGATGGCATCCCGACTGCTGTGAGCATGTGCCGGCAGTTCAAAGTTCAGATCTGCCAGCACCTTTCCCTGCCACTCCGGATGGATGCGGAACACCTGATTCCAAGCTCCCGTAGACCAGTCATACTTTGAATCGCACACACCCCATTCTTCTGCTGCCAACGCACAGATCACAATCGTATGACGGGGTCTGTAACCGCTCTCTAAAAGTGCTTTCGCAATGCCAATCGTCATGGACACTGCACAGTTATCATCCTGAAATCCATCAAAATAGGAATCATAATGCGCTGACAGAAGGATCATCTGATCTGTCTCCGTTCCCGGGATCTTTCCGGTAATATTATAAGCCGGACGATTTCTCTCCACTCGTGAACACGCATCCAGTTCTACCATGACAGATTTCTCATTTTCACAAAATCGGTCTTTCAGAAGTGCTGCATCTCTCCTGGAAATTGAAAATGCCGGTGCATATTCCGGTCCTGCGATATCCTGAGCATTCAGTGCTTCCTGATCCACTTCTCCATATCCCTGCATCTGCACAGCAATCAGCCCCACTGCCCCTTTCAGATATGCCTGATAGACCGGATAATTGATCCACCATTCATCTCTCTGATTGATATCTGCCAACACCAACTTGCCCCGTACATCCAGATTTTTATAATCCGCTGCCGTTCCTCTTCCTACATAAACCAGCTCATACTCTTGAAATCCATCCGTCTCAAAATTCGTCTGATAAGCCCCAAGCTGACAGGTATATTCTTTCCCGCTGCTGTCCTTAAACCGCAGGACTGCCCGCTCGAAAGTCCACGAATCCAGCCAGAATTCTTCTTTTTGAACTTCAGTCAGTCCGATGGATCTCATTTCCTCATACAGGAAATCACCGGTTGCCTTCTCTGCATGAGAACCTGCGGTACGGAAACCTAACACCGGGTTCGTCTTCTCCCGCTCCATCTGCTTTGCCAGCCGACAGGAATAGTCTGTATCAAGATGGGAAATGCATCTTTGGATGATCTCCTCTTCCGTCTCTTTTTCTGCTCTGCATTCTCCCTGAGTTCCTGCTGTTCCACTCATAAGTCATCCCTCCGGTCATTCAAGATTCACTGTGGTTTATTTTAACATTTTCACGGCATTTCTACAATGATGATTGTAAATGATGATGCAAATGATGGTTCATCAATTCTTTCACTTTCCATATACATATGCTATAATAAATCTGTATGTGTCCATCCGCTGTATTTTCATTCATAAACGGATGGATCTGAAATTTACCATTATTTCTCAATAAAAGGAGTTATTGATTATGAAAATTATCGTATTAGCCGGAGGTCTCAGCACAGAACGTGATGTATCACTTTCTTCCGCTGCCGGCATCTGCCGTACATTACTTGAAAAAGGACATGATGCGTTCCTTCTCGACGTATTTATGGGACTGGAGCATACACCGGAAAATCTCGAAGATGTCTTTACACTTCCGGATCATGGCCTTGATATCGTCAAAAATATCAGCACAGAAGAACCGGATCTTGCCGCAGTTAAAGCATCCCGCCCGGATCAGTCTGACTGCTTTTTCGGTCCGAACGTCATTGAGCTGTGCCGCCTTGCAGATATTACTTTCCTCGGCCTTCATGGCGGAGAGGGAGAGAATGGAAAGCTTCAGGCTGCATTCGATCTTCTTGGCATTAAGTATACCGGACCGGATTCTCTCGGATGTGCCGTTGCCATGCATAAGGGCGTTGCAAAGCAGATCTTCCTTGAGTCCGGTGTAGACACACCTGGCGGTGGAACTTTATATAAGAACGGATCGGATCTTTCCTACCAGTCTCTTGGACTGACACTCCCGGTCGTTGTAAAGCCATGCTCCGGCGGTTCAAGTATCGGAGTTTATATTGTGAATACCGATGAAGAATATCAGAATGCTCTGGAGCATTCTTTCCACTATGAAGATGAGATTGTGGTAGAACCTTATATCAAAGGACGTGAATTCGCATGCGGAATCATTGACGGTAAGGCTCTCCCTCCGATCGAGATCATTCCAAAGACAGGGTTCTTTGATTATGCCAACAAATATCAGGACGGTGCTACCATGGAAGTCTGCCCGGCCGACATCCCGGAAGAGGTTGCAGAGCGGATGAAAGCACTGACTGTAAAAGCATTTAATGCGTTAAAACTCAACGTATACAGCCGTGCCGATTTTCTTCTCGATGCAGAAGGCAGCCTCTACTGCCTGGAAATGAATACACTCCCGGGAATGACTTCTGCCAGCCTGATGCCGAAGGAAGCAAAAGTTGCAGGGATCGAATACAGCGATCTTTGCGAATTAATCATTAAAAAATCAATGGAGGCAAGATACTCATCATGAAAAATATGAGCTTAAAGGAAATAGCTGCTGCCTGTGGCGGCACATACCACGGTGATCCTGCCCTTCTTTCAAAAGAGGCATCCAGCGTCGCTATCGACAGCCGTAAGGTCCAGAAAGATACGCTCTTTGTAGCAATTAAGGGTGCCAGAGTGGATGGCCACAGCTTTATCCCTCAGGTCATGGACCAGGGTGCCATCTGCTCTTTATCTGAACAGGATCTTGGAGATGTAACTTACCCTTATATCCAGGTTGCATCCTGCACAGAGGCTCTCAAGGATCTTGCAGAACATTACCGTCGTTCACTGGACATCAAAGTGGTAGGAATCTCCGGCAGCGTTGGAAAGACCAGTACCAAAGAAATGATCGCATCCGTTCTTTCTGAAAAGTACTGTGTATTAAAGACCGAAGGGAATTTCAACAACGAGATCGGACTTCCTCTGACCGTATTCAATCTCCGCAAGGAGCATGAAGTTGCTGTTCTTGAAATGGGGATCAGTCATTTCGGTGATATGGAACCACTTGCAAAGATTGCACGCCCGGATGTCTGCGTGATCACAAATATCGGATATGCTCATCTCGAAAATCTCGGAACAAGGGATGGTATTTTAAAAGAAAAGACTTCCATGTTCGATTTCATGAATCCTGATGGTACTGTCATTCTCAACGGTGATGATGACAAGCTCCGTGGATATACTTCCGAACGTGGGATTCAGCCGGTTTACTTCGGACTCGATCCTGCCTGCCCGTTCCACGCAGAACAGATTCAGAAAATGGGACTGAAAGGAACAGTTGCCACATTCGTGACACCTTCTTCCAGTTTTTCCGCCCACGTTTCCATCCCCGGAGATCACATGATCTCCAATGCACTTGCAGGAGTTGCCGTCGGTTATGCACTTGGAATGAAAGACGAAGAGATCATCCGTGGAATTGAAAAGCTTGTCCCGATCGCAGGACGCAACAATCTGATCGAGGCAGAACATTATACAATCATTGATGACTGTTATAATGCCAATCCGGCTTCTATGAAGTCCTCTCTTGATGTTCTCGCCTTTGCCGATACCCGCACCGTAGCAATCCTCGGTGATATGGGAGAACTTGGAGCAGATGAAAAGAAAATGCATGCCGAAGTGGGAAGTTATGCCGTTAAAAAGGGCATCAGCCTTCTCATCTGCATCGGAACTCTTTCCGCAGAAATGGCGAATGCCGCCCGGACAGCTTCTGAAGCATCTTCTGATTCCGACACCAAAACTCTCGTATATCATTTTGATACAAAAGAAGCTTTTTACCGGCAGATGGATCAGCTTTTAAAAGAACAGGATACTGTTCTCGTCAAGGCATCTCATTTTATGGAATTTCCTGAAATTGTGAAGAGGCTGCAAGTACAATAAATTAAATGTTTGACGTAACATTGCACACTTTGACAAAAAAATCCGTATGATATGGGAAAAACTCATATCATACGGATTTTTTTCCTGGAATCTGATTCAGGAAATCACGATCTAATTTCTCAGAATCCACTGATCCATATTCTCATATTCTTAAATATTCAGAATCTTTAGATATTCAGAAGGTCGCTGAACACTTTCAATGCTCCGTCTGTCTCATGTGCAAGCACACGCTTTGCGAGAACCTTACCAAGCTGAACACCTTCCTGATCGAAGCTGTTTACATTCCATACAAATCCCTGGAACATAACTTTATTCTCAAAGTGAGCAAGAAGAGCTCCGAGAGCCTCCGGTGTGAGTGCCTCACCAATAATGATACTGGACGGGCGTCCACCTTCAAAGTTCTTATTTTTATTCTCATCAGCTTTTCCACATGCAAAGGCTACGATCTGTGCAGCTACATTCGCACATAACTTCTGCTGGCTTGTGCTGTCCTGGATCACTACATCTGTTCCGATCTGACTGTTCTTAAATCCGATAAACTGAAGCGGCACGATATCCGTTCCCTGATGAAGCAACTGATAGAAAGAATGCTGTCCATTGGTTCCCGGCTCTCCGAAAATAACCGGTCCGGTCGGATAATCTACCGGCCCACCAAAGCGGTTTACAGATTTACCGTTAGACTCCATATCCAACTGCTGCAAATGTGCCGGGAAACGGCTCAGAGCCTGTGAATATGGAAGAATTGCTGTGCTTGGATATCCCAGTACATTACGCTCGTAAACTCCGATCAGAGCATCCAGCATTGCCGGGTTCTGTAATACATCCTGATTCAGAGAAAGCTTGTCTTCCTCTGCCGCACCCTTTAAGAATGCTGCAAATACTTCCGGTCCAAATGCCAGTGAAAGAACTGCCCCGCCAACTGCAGATGTTGAAGAATAACGTCCTCCGATATAATCATCCATGAAGAAAGCTGCAAGATAGTCATCACTCTTTGCAAGCGGTGAAGTCTCACTTGTAACAGCGATCATATGCTTCGATGCATCCAGTCCTGCATTCTTCAGGGCATCCTTTACAAAAGATTCATTTGTCAGCGTTTCCAGTGTTGTACCGGACTTGGAAACCAGTACGAAAATAGAATGTGCCACGTCGATGGAATTCAGAACTGCTGCCGCATCATCCGGGTCAACATTGCTGATGAACTTTGCTTCCATCTTAAATGTATCATTCTTCTTTGCCCAGTTTTCAAGTGCAAGATACATTGCACGCGGACCAAGGTCACTACCACCGATACCAATCTGAACAACTGTAGTAAATTTCTCACCTGCCGCATTGGTAATCTCACCGTTATGTACTTTATTTGCGAACTCTGCAATTCTCTCCTGCTGCTCTACATAAAAAGCTCTCTTGTCCACGCCATCAGCCTCAACGGCCTCTCCAAGCTGTCCACGGGTCATATGATGAAGTACGAGACGTTTCTCTCCGGTATTGATCACTTCTCCATTGTAAAGAGCTGCAAACTTCTCTCCAAGCTGAGCTTCCTCTGCCAGCTTTACAAGTGCATCGAGAACTTTCTCATCCACCTGCTTTGCAGCATAATTATAAGCAAGTCCTGCTGCCATCGGGATGCTGTAATTCTTCACACGTTCAGCACCATTCTCTCCTGTCATTGCAGATACGAGATCTACCCGTTCTGTCTCTGAAAGAGTCTGAAATGAAGCCAGAGTATTTAAGTTGTTCCAGGTAACCATAATAGTTTCCTCCTTAATAAAACTTTATTTATTGCCATTGTCTTCTAGTCTTATTGATTATACTATTAAAAGGTTCTTAATTCAAGACTTGCAAATTCCGGCAAAAGAAAAACCTGAAGAATACTTTATCTTCAGGTTTTGAGAGGCGCAGACCGGATTTGAACCGGTGCATCAGGGTGTTGCAGACCCACGCCTTACCGCTTGGCTACTGCGCCACAAATGAAATTGTGAATACATGATGCTTCTGCTTCATGTAAGTGACCCCGACGGGAATCGAACCCGTGTTACCGCCGTGAAAGGGCGATGTCTTAACCGCTTGACCACGGGGCCATATGCGGCCACCGCTATCGCAGTGACCGTTGACTATAATATCATATTGTTGGGGAGAATGCAAGAGGTTTTTTTATTTTTTATAAGTGCCTTTTGCTTTTTTCTATTCATGGCATACCTCCGGATGACTTTGAAATGAATTATTCTGGAACAACTTCAACGTTATATTCCAGATTTTCTATCACTTTTCTGACGAGTGTCTCTGTATTAGATCCTGCTGGGACATGAATTTTTAACCCATCCGCACATAAATCAAAATTGTATTCATCTATAGTTTCAAGTGTACTTGGCAAATAAATGTCGGTAAGGCTTTCACAATTTTCTATCGAACGTTCTCCCAATTCTTTTAAACCCTCCGGCAGACGAACTTCTTTTATTTTAGGGCATTCATAAATACAATAATCTCCCATCGTTTCTATTCCATTAATCTCTAATTTTCTCAATGCAGTTGCACCATAAAAAGCTTGATCTTCTATTATTTTTAAACTTTCCGGCAGTATAATCTCTTCAACAACTTCATTAGAAAATAAATATCTATTCAATACACTTACCTTTTTTTCGTCAATTGTATCAGGAATTTCTACAATTTTAGCCTTATCTTCATTGTCATATCCTTCAATTTCAAGTGTTCCGTCATCTAGTATAATCCACGCAAATTAGAAGCCTGTTTCAAATTAGCATTTTATGCTAATTCTAGATAGACTTTCTCTTTCGTGAAATTGGTTTTGGTGCTTTTTTGTTTTTGTTTTCTGCTGAAGCAGCTTTTGCATTTACAACCTCATACACTATGGAATCAATATCTTCTTGAGAAAGATCGATGGTATCCATTTTATATGTCCATTTGTATGGCACAGGTTCTTTGTTGATTTCATCAAAGTATCTGTAGATTCTATCTTCGAGTTCTTTCTTGCTTTCCACACGGATTCCACCCAGCATCTGCTTTGTCATTTTACTGAAAAAACCTTCAATCATGTTTAACCAGGAACCATGTTTGGGTGTAAATACAAACTCAAAACGTCCAGAAACCGTATTCAGATATTCCTGGGTTTCTTTGGAGGTATGTGCAGAGTGATTATCCAGAATAATCCGAATCATATCGCCCTTTGGATATTTTTCATCAAGTTTCTTTAGAAAAGTCACAAAGTCAGAACTTTTATGAGTTTCACTTACTAATGGAATTGCTTCTCCTGAGAGCAAATCAATCGCTGCAAGCAGGGAGAGGGTTCCCAGCCTGACATACTCATAATCTCGCTGATAGCCATTCCTTTTATCTGTATTCGGAATCGGTGGACGGTCTTCACCTGTGGTAGCAATTGCCTGAATTCCTGGCTTTTCATCATAAGACAGGGTATGTACGGCATCTTTCTCAAAGGGAATCAGTTTTCCATCCTTGTCAAACTGCATTTCAATCTGCTTGTAGATAACAAGGACATCATGCATTTTTGCATCAAACTCAGGATCCCGTCTTTCGCAGTAATAGGACACCTGAAACGGTTTGATCCTTGCATTGCTCAGAATTTTCCGAAGCGTTGTTTCAGCTACTGTTGCCATACGAGGATGCCCTTCCGTTTCTGCTATAGAGTTGATGAATTTCCTGAAACTCATGGGATACCAGAATTCAGCAGAATAGCCGTAATCCTTCGGTTTTTGGCAGGCTTTACTGATTACCCAGGTGATATCGTCATCGGTGATTTCCGTTTTTCTTCCACGGCCTTTGTTATCACGTAAAGAAGCTTCAACACCGTTCTCTTTAAATTTGTTAAGACAACGTTTTACCACACTGATTCCAATATCCAGTTTGTCAGCAATTGCTTCGTTAGATGCACCCTCAGATTTGAGCAGAAGGATCCTAGCACGTTGATAAACGCGAATTTCCAAAGTGCTCTGAGTCAGCAGTTTATTTAAGTAAGATTTATCATCGTCTGTTAAAGAAATAGTTTTAATTGTATTAGGCATAATTGGCACCTCCGATGGTTCAATTATACCATAATAGGAATGTGAATTAAAATAGTTTGTTATTTAAAGTGGATTATACTAGCTCATAATAATCAAATGTCACATCATCCTCATTTTTTTCATCTGCATCCTTCTTTGTTACAACTTCTTCTTTGTTACAACTTCTTCTTTTGTATTACTTCCCTGGTCAGAACTACTGCCGCATCCTGAAAAGCAGGTCACACTTACTGCAATTAATAAACTAACTAAAATTTTCTTCCTCATTTTCACTTTCTCCTCTTTTAATAGCCTTTGTATGCCTTATATTTTATCTGTCCGATAATTCCATCTGATACACTTCCTGAATAATCCGATGTAAGCGGCAGATTTAACATTAATGGCTCTACCTTTAAATTTGCTTCTGCTGAATAATAGACATTCGCTTTTTTCATAACAAAACCGGAATTATTACTGATCTTTTGTCCCATATTTGCCTGTATAACATCAGCAATTCTGGCATATACCGCGTATTCATTATTGCCTGTTAATTTTGTAAATAAAATCAGTTTCAGATAATCACTGTAAAAGAACCCTTTTCCAGAAACTGCTTTTTCGCTATATCCTGCATAAGTCCATGTCAACTGATCTTTATTTTTTACTAATTCCACCGGCATTCTATTTTTTAAGTATTGCATATCACTTGCAGTCTCTGCTGCCGTTAATCCTAAAACTACAACTAACTTAAATAACGGAGCAGGAATAATACCACTGGAAGCACTCTCTATTGCAATCGCCATACCACTTAATGTACCATCATTCCAATTTTCCTGAAATTCCGGCGGCAGATTCAAGGCATACCGGATAGCAAAAATAGTTCCATACGCTGATTTTTTATTTTTTTCATTGGAATTTCCATAAATGATATACTCCACTTCATTTCCATAAGAATAGTTATTGGAACTATTGATCATCTTATTGGTTAATGTCTTATTCTCCGAAAAAGTTACTGCCTCATTATTCCAGGCTTCTGACTGTGTATTATAATTACTTTCATAATTTGAAAGATTCACTCCACCACCGCACAGATGATATTTTCCCTCTTTTTCAAACGTATCATAGCTAAACATATTCATAATGTAGTCCAGTGTATAGAGGTCATCTCGCAGGTCAACCGCCGTCTGACTGACTGTACCTGAAAAATCCGAGAACAGTCCTGATACAATTGATGCCCCCTTCGATGCCTTTACTTTTCCATCAGTAAACCCCTCCTGGAGTAATGCCGCATAAGCCGCTGATGGTCTGTCCGCTATATCCTTAATTTCATTACCTGTATCTGAATTTGCCTGATTAGCATCTTTTACTTCATCATCATGTTTTTTTCTTCCTCTTCTTTATCCCTTTCAGCCTGTTTCTTATTTTCTTCGCTATACTTTTTAAATTGTTCGCTCATCCAATTATAAAAATCTGGCTTTCTTCCTTTAATTTCTCAGGTATTTTTTCCTGATATAACTTCGGAACAATTTTTAATACTGCCAAGGTAATCCCTCCTTCCTTTTACAGAAAATCTGCAATTTGGTATAAATCTTCATTATTTGAGTAGTATTGATCTGTCGCTTCTATCAATCGTTCATTATTTTCACCCAAGTATTTAATGGTAGTTTCAACTTTCTTATGCCCCAGGGCAAAACGAATGTCATTCAAATCCCATCCTTCTTTTCTTCTTTCCTCCGCAAAATAGTGTCGGAGCTGATGCGGATGGGAATTGATATCCGTTTTTTTGGATAGCCTTTTCAACATGCTATACACAGAATCCGCATCTAATAGCTCTCCTTTGTTTTTTCCAGTTAATTTTGTAAATAGATACTCCGAGTTCATCAGACTTTTTCGGTTATCAGAACGGGATATTCTTCTAAAAAAATACGGGAACGAAAAAAGATAATTGCAGACAATGGATTTTCTTTGGATCTCTCTACTGTTCAGGTGCATGAAAAGTTTTTTTCTACCTTAATGCGTGGACTTTCCATGATGACAAGTATATCATGTAATGTACAAAGTCCGCTCGCATATAAAAGGTAAGTGCAAAATAATTCGACGGATTGTGTTGCCCTAAAAATCAATCCATAATAATCATTAGAGAATGCAAGCATTTCACTTTATTTTCTCTTGCTAGAAATGATAGATGCGAGCATTTTACTCTATTCAAGTTATGGAGGTGTGCTCATGAGAAGCAAAAGAATACCTGCTGAAGAACAATACCGTCTCATCATGGAATGCCGTCAAAGTGGATTGACAGATCATCAATGGTGTGTAGAACATGATATCAAGCCAGGAACTTTTTACAACTGGGTAAAAAGACTGCGTCAGAAAGGTTGTGTGGATTTACCGGCGTCAACTAGACGCACCTATTGTGCACCAGAAAGCCAGGAAGTTGTCAGAGTGGATTTTCATGATACTGACCCGATTCCTTATGAACAGCCATTAAATGTAATTCCGGCAACTACGGAAAGAAATAACCTTTCTGTAGCAGAGCCAATGAAGCTGTCTGTAGGAAGCTTTCATCTAACAATACCAACTCTTCTCATTATATAACTTTCCAAAATTCCATACATTTTATTTAGTTCGTATAAAACTGAGCAAGCCTGTCTGCTCAGTAACAAAATGTCAATAATTTTTTAATCACTTTTTTCCGAAAATGGGTAAAAAATAGAGCACACAGGATATTTCCCTATATGCTCTGCTCTCATGTTAAATTTTTGAATTCTACAAACTGAAAGTTTACAATTTCTTTATAGGATGCCTAATGACCGTTTTCCATTTTTCTGGGGCAACCTTTCTTGCATCAGACAGATATATTTCATGATGTAATCTTTCCATATTCATATCATTAACATATCCATTCTGCTCCAAATAAGCATCCATAAGTGCAACAGTTGCAGGTTCATCATCAAATGCCCCCAAGTGCATTATTTGAACACACAATCCCTCATCAATGGTCAAAAACTCTGCCGATGAACAGTCTATTTTTTTCTTTTTAGCTGCTGTTTCAACAGCCCATTCAAAATCTTTTTGATTCACAAAATCAGGCAGGCGGATAACTGAAATCCAATTAAATGAATCTTTATCTGCATAATTTACACCATGTATATTTTCCTGCCACCAGAATCCTTCAAGTGGTGGAACTACATATTCAAAAAATCCTGCAATTTTATAATCTGTCTTGTAACTCATTCTCAAAGTATATGCAACCGCATATAATACACTAATTGCCTGCTGATATGCCCCGCCTTCTTCGTTTGGATTACCCTTTCCTCTGACTGCAATATAATTTGCTTTTGGGACTGTTACAATCGCTGGTTTATTTTTAGGCATATAAAACTCTTTATATTCTTTCTTAAAATCAAAAGCCATAACTACCTCCTTAAACTTAAGTTGTTACTTTCTGCATAGCGTGTTTCCCAAAATGATAATCACCACGACATCAACCACAATGATTCCCACTGCAATATATATAAAAAATGCAGAAAGAAAGTTTTCAAACAAACCCATAATTAATATAAGAATTGCTATAATAGACATTCCAATTCCCGTTGTTCTGCATAACTTCTTTTCATCATACTTTTCCTTTTCTTCTTTTGAAGCCATATTGTATCCAGAAATAAACCAACTTCCGTGCCCAGAAAGTAAAATTATAGAAAGTACAGCAAATACCACAAAGACAGTCCATATTATCCAGTCTGGACCCGTAGCTAAATCTGCTAATTTCATATAAATGCCCTCCTTAACTTCCGATTTTCTCAATTCTCCAAACTTGAAGTTGTAGGTTTCTTTGCTATTATATCTTTAAAATTCGTTTTGCTTTCGCATTAACAAATTGGATAATCGGGCCTGAAATGATAACTGTAATGATTGTGCATATGCCAAACTTCCCGCCAAGCAAAACACCTATTATCACAACCAGAATATCTAATGCTATTCGAACAATTTTAACTTGCCAGTTGTTCTTTTCTGCCAAGGCAAAAGTAACTGCTTCATAAGAGCCACGACCAAGTGAGGCAGACGCATATAGTCCGGTCCCGACAGCAAACAAAATAACACCCAGCAACATGATAAAGAAGTTGAACCATCGATATGTACTGTAGACATGGCAGGTGGCAAATACATCCACACAGGTGCTGTATACAATTTGATATAGCACCGTCCCAATATGGATTTGACTTTTATCGTAAATTAATGCAAACAAAATCATCCCCACTGCTACAACAAAAGATGCCATACCGATGCTCAAGTGAAACGTTTCAGCGATACCCTGCCATAGCACTGCGAGCGTGGCGCCACCAAATCCTGCATACAGTGCAAGTGTAATGCCATAGGCTGCAACAATGGAACCTATCACAATAATTATCAATTTCTTTAATAAGTCCCGCAATAGCAAGGATTCCCTTTTGTGCTTATCAAACATCATAATTCCTCTATTCTACAAATTTCGATTGAGATTTCACCTGTTTTAAGCAATTTAACAACTGTTATATTTTGTTATTAAATTCTCCGCAAACCCTTGAAAACACTGAATTTATCACAGGCGAGCTTTCCCTTATTGTTTCCCTTGTGTTATATCGTCCCACCAGTGTTTACGAACTCTGATAAGGGAAAATACAAGGGCAAAAAAATTATATAAAATAGTATAACATAAAATAAAAGTGACATGGTGAACTGATTGAAATGCTTCTGATTTTTGTAGCAAATAATTGATTGAACGATAAGGAGATAAGATACGATGAGAACAATATTTGCAGAATACAATCCCGGACGAAACAGCATTGATGTTTATACCTCTGTTGGCTATATGCTCCGCATTGACTGTTGGGAAGCTGAAAAGGACTTAAAAACCACATCAGGATCAGACTGTGCATTAAACGCACTCGCCATTGATGATCCTCTTGAATATGCAAGATTATATCTTGATGGAAATTTGCAGATGTGGGTAGATGCGGAAGACTCATTAGATATTTTTTAATTTTTAAACAAATACAACAGTTTAAATAACTATTAGCTACAATATTTCCGGAAAATTCATCATGGGATAAAGTTGGCTGGGTAATTTCAAATCTTTCCAAAAGTTTATACCCGCACTTTTCTCCATCCGACAGCATCTGTACAATTTCCAGCCGGTTCGCATCGCCCAAAGCCTTGCATATCAAAGCCACATCCATTGCATTCATATTGACACCTCACATTGATCATTGTCTATGTTCAATATAATATATACATAGATATTTGCCAATGTATGTGTTTTAAAAAAGAGAATCAAGTTTTTGATTCTCTTCATACATTCATTATAGCTTTTATCATCCATTTTATTTGCCCCAAACAGCCGCTGCATTCGACCTTACAAGCAGTTCTTCCACAGGCAGACCGATCGGACAAATATCATGACAAGATAACGACTTCCCGCATCCCTCAAAATATTTCTTCTTATATTCAGCAGAAATCTCATTCAAATGAGTGCTTTCCTGTTCTTCATTCAGAATCCGAAATGCGTTGACTGCAGCAACAGTGCCTGCGAAAGTCCCATTTGCAGAGAAGTTAGGACACACTTCAAGGCAGCAGCCACACATCAGACAGCGTGCCGACTGGTATCTCGGTTCATGTGTCCACGAACTCATATAAGCTTCACTTTCAAGCCAAAGGTTCAGTTTTTTCAAATTTTCAAACAGATTTGACCGGTCAACGATCAAATCTCTTACAAGCGGAAATTTGCTTAAAGGTTCCAAGGTGATTGTAGAACCTTTTAACATATGTAGAAATGTAGAGCATGCCAGCCTCGGACGTTCGTTAATCAGCATGGCGCAAGCCCCACATTTTCGCACCATACAGCTACATTCCCAACTGATGGGAGTAACTATAGTTCCTGAGTTATCTTTCAAAGGAGTTCTACTGTTCAATTCCTTTAGAACAGTGGCAACAGAGCTGTTTTTGCTTCCGTCAAACTCAAATTCCTGCCAATAACTATCTGATTTCTGACTCTCCTGCCGCCTGATTTTTATTTTATATACCAAGTGAATCACCGCCTTTCTGGAACAGGTACAAAGGAAATCTGTATCTGCTTTCCATCAAATCTGGCTACCGTTGTTTTAAGGTAATCATTGTCATTGCTCTTCGGATAATCCTCCCGCCAGTGTGCACCACGGCTTTCTTTTCTTGCAAGAGCACTCTTTAGAACTGCCATGCCAAGCAATGGAAGATTTCCTGTCAGCGCTTGTACCGTTTGAATCCCATTTAACAACGTATTCTCATTTCTGACAACGCCCATAGTCTCCTGCATCACTTTGTTTAATTGCTTTATTTCTGAAATTTGAGACGCTGGTGGAAAATCTATCTGTGTCGCACAAGATAGATCTACTACATCTGCCTGTTCGCATGCTGATTTTGCCGCAACACGTCCTCCGTATAACGCTCCTAACAGAGAATTTCCACCAAGACGGTTGGCACCATGATATTGGGCACAGCATTCTCCGGCAGCGTAAAGATTCTGAATCGGCGTTCTGTGCTGCTCATCCACCAGAATACCTCCCATAAAATAGTGAATTCCCGGTAAAACAGACACCGGTTCCTTTCGTATATCTTTATGCAAATAGGTCATACAATCGTCTGCCAGACCAGATAGCTTATTTGAAATAATCTCCTCCGATATTTCCGTCATGTCAAGAAATACCTCTGATTCATGGCTGACCTTCCATATCTCTCTGGCGGTAATATCTCGTGGCATCAGATTTCCAAGCTCCGGGTATTTTTCCTCCATGAAATACCATTGTTTTCCATCTTTCATGGCAAACAACCTGCCACCTTCCCCTCTGGCCGCCTCGCTGATGAGCATGCGTTTTCCACCACATTTCACAGTTGTCGGATGATACTGGATCATCTCGCCATTTGACAGAGGAACACCAAGCCGGAACAATTCTGCGGTGACTTCTCCTGTATTGCTCAGCGAACCCGTTGTATTTCCAAACAATCCGTGCATACCACCGGTGGCAACAATAACCGCATCCCCCGGTAATTCCACAGTCTCCTGACTGTATTCATCCCTGATTACGCAGCCACAACAAATATTGCCACACAGACGAAGTGTTAGGAAAGAATGATGGCTGAACCGTTCTACCATACCAGATGCTTCTTTCCTGCGAACAGCGTCTATCATAGCTGTCATGATCTGCTTCCCGGTATCGCTCTGTGCAAAAGCAGTCCGTTTCTTTTTCTGCCCGCCAAAATTTCGCAGATCCACATCATCATAGCCACTCATGTTAAATTTAACTCCAAGTTTTAGCAGCCAGTGCACCAGCTCCGGTGCTGCCTGTGTCATTCCCCAAACTGCATTTGGATCTGCCAGACCACATGCTGCCTTTATTGTATCTGTAAAATGTTCTTCGGGACTGTCGTTTTCATCTTTTGTATTCAAAGCTGCGTTGATACCGCCCTCCGCCATAACAGACTGTGCCCGCTCTGACGGAAGGGAGGAAACCAATTTTACATTGCATCCATTTTCCGCTGCCTGCAAAGCCGCTGAAAGTCCTGCCAGTCCAGCACCTATAATAATAATTGTCTTACTCATAGATATTGCCACCCAATATAATAGAAAATAACTGCGCCCGCTATAAACAGAAGGAGCACCGAAAGAATCAAATAAATATCACCCCTTCGTTCTTTATAACTGATGATTCCCAGCGATACGAGCAATGGGCGGATATTGATAAAAATATGAACAAAGATTGCCGCCACGAACGAAAGCTGAGTTACCATCTTTACCGTTGTAAAAGGGAACAAAATATATGTCCCATTCTGCACCTTTCCAAACAAGCCAATATGGAAGAACAGCAGGATCAGTATTGCCAGCCCACTGGCTCGTCTCGCCCAGAATATGGCGTTCTGTTTCAGATACATTTTTCCGGATTGCTTCGCTGTCTGTAAACTCTGAACTGTCAGGATGACACCAATCACCGTATGCACAACAAGAATACCAACACCAATCCATGCAAGAAGTTTCCCTGCACTACTTCCAACTCCGTTCAGCATAAAGCTTCCCATGATTCCATGAATCATAAAAATGAGAAGCATTAAAACAGACAAAATCGTATTCCATTTTCTCATAAATTCCCGCTCACCTCATTTCTTCGCTGTCCATGATCATATAGTCCATCTGTGATAACGTTGTAACGTCAATAAAATCATCCGATGCCAGGAATACATCATACTTTCCACTTACCACTCTTGATAGCATCATTGTGTTACTGTACTCTTTCAGATCTACGGAAAAACCGGCCTGTTTCAATCTGTCACAAAGTTTCTTAGCATAACTGACAAGCGGATAATCCGTCTCAGATACATATAACCGAAAACTAATGTCCGTTTTCATGAGATCTGTTTCATTTGTTTCCGAATCGTCCAGTGCCAATTCTTTTAATTTATTCCGGGTGTTCTCGTTGTCGAGACCATCTGACATCATATTAATACCGAGAACATAAGAGCCTTCCAACTGTGCGGAGGCTTGAGCCGCCTTTTTTGACTTCGGTGTTGCTCCTGTGACTGCATCAATCATAGAAGGCGGTGAATGTAAAATGGCACCAAAACCTACAAGAAAAACAATCGTAACAACTAACAGAATCAGTTTTCGTTTCACATTCCCACCTCATTTCCTATTCTTTCAAAATTCTCATTGCGTTCAAAACAGCAATTATGGTAACGCCTACATCACCAAATACAGCTTCCCACATTCCCGCAATACCAAGAGCGCCAAGAATCAGGAACACACTTTTAATCCCAAGAGCAATCACTATATTCTGCATGACAATCTGTTTTGTCGCTTTTGCTACTTCAATCGCGTCCACCAGCTTAGACGGTTCATCTGTCATCAGAACTACATCTGCTGCTTCAATGGCCGCATCCGAACCAAGCCCACCCATTGCAATACCAACATCTGCACGGGCAAGGACAGGAGCGTCATTGATACCATCACCAACAAAAGCCAATTTGCTTCCCGGTCTCTTTTTACTATCTAAAAGCTCAACCTTTTCCATTTTTTGGTCAGGAAGCAGCTGTGCATAATATTCATCCAACTGCAATTCTTCTGCAACGGACTTCCCAATTTTTTCATCATCACCGGTAAGCATGACTGTTTTTTCCACGCCGATATGTTTCAGGTCAGAAATTGCTTTTTTACTGTCCGGCTTCACTTCATCTGTTATCAAAATACATCCTGCATATTGACCATCTACCGCCAAATAAACTTTTGTACCTGCGTTTTCACAGGTTGTGTACTCTATACATTCTGTATCCATAAGTTTCGTATTGCCAGCAAAAACTTTCTTTTCCCCTGCCATTACACTGATTCCATATCCTGAAATTTCCTTATAATCAGAAATCACTGACTGATCAATTTCTTTTCCATAAGCAGCAAGAATGGATTTTGCAATAGGATGGTTAGAAAAACTCTCTGCCTCTGCCGCATACTCCAGAACCTGTTCTTTTGAAAATCCATTTGCAGGCAAAATATCCGTCACATTGAAAACACCTTTTGTAAGTGTTCCGGTTTTATCGAACACAATAGTGCTGACATTATTAAGTGCCTCTAAATAATTGCTTCCTTTTACAAGAACACCTCGTTTAGATGCTGCACCAATGCCGCCGAAGAAAGTCAGCGGGATTGAAATAACCAATGCACATGGACAAGATACCACAAGGAAAACAAATCCTCTGCGAATCCACTCTGTCCAGCCTCCGCCAAGAATGATCGGTGGCAGAATCGCCAGAAAAGCTGCTAAGATTACAACCACAGGTGTATAATAACGTGCAAATGTAGTAATAAAATTTTCTGTTGGTGCTTTTCGGCTTGACGCATTTTCCACAAGATCAATAATCTTTGAAGCCGTAGATTCACCAAATGCTTTTGTTGTCTTAATCATTAAGACACCCGTCTGATTCATACAACCGGAAAGTGCTTCGTCTCCTTTATGAACACTTCTCGGAACTGATTCTCCTGTTAAGGTGCTTGTATCCAGCATAGAATCTCCATCCAATACCACACCGTCTAATGGAATTTTTTCACCAGGCTTTACAATAATAATCTCACCAATGGAGACATTTTCTGGAGATATGGTAATCAATTCCCCATTTCTTCTTACTGTAGCAGAATCTGGACGTATATCCATTAAGTCTGATATAGATTTTCTGGAACGCTTAACAGCCAATGACTGAAAAAATTCACCTACCTGATAGAATAGCATAACAGCAACTGCTTCTGGATATTCACCAATGACAAAAGCCCCAATCGTAGAAACACTCATCAAAAAATGTTCATCAAATACACGCCCCTTTGAAATGTTCCTCACAGCCTGCCATACAACATCTCCACCAAGAATAACATAAGAAACAATGAGAAAAGCTAACTCGATAGGCAGTGGCACTTTCGCAAAAACAGTCAATGCCATACCAATGGCATAGATTGCTGCACCAGTCGCTAAACGAACTGTCAACTTCTTATCCTCATTGTTATAGGATTCATTGGCCTCCTGCTTTTTTTCCGGTATATAAGATTCCTGTACAATTTCAGAAACTTCCACATCTGGCTCATGGCTATGAACAATCGTTTCAATCTGACTGGCTATCGTATCTGCGGCTGTCTGAGCAACATTGATTGTAAGCGTCTGCTTCATCAGATTTACCACTGAGGATTGCACTCCATCCAACTCTCCGACTTCTTTTTCAATTTTTGCGGAACAATTCGGACAGTCCAACCCTTTTAGTAGAAATATGCGTTTCATGATAATCTCCTTACAATTTGTTTAGTTGTTCAATTACTCAACTATAATGTTAAAAAATATTATTTCTGCCAAAGATGCTCAAATCCCTTGTCAATAATCTCTTTCACATGATCATCTGCCAACGAGTAGTAAACTATCTGTGCTTCTTTTCGGAATTTTACCAGATTCGCTAGGCGTAATGCCTTTAACTGATGCGAAATTGCAGATTTTGTTACCCCCAGTAGCACTGCAAGATCACATACACACATCTCACTCTGTTCTAGAGCGTGTAAGATTTGTACTCTAGTTCCATCTCCAAATAGCTTAAACAAAGAAGCCAACTGGATATAATCATCTTTTAGCTGCATCTTGGATTTCACATCATTCACAATATCCTCATGAATTACATCGCAATTACAAATATAAGACGTTTTTGACATATGTTCACCTCCAAATAATAATAGTTGAACAATTAATCAACTATTATTATACTTATTTTTAAATTTATGTCAATAAGCTGATGTTAGTTCCCCATAAATTTTACAATTAAAACCAGCTCTTTATTCTTTTCTTAATCTTTTTTCCCAGTATACCGTTTTGGCTTTCTTGTCACACTTCCTGTAAATTCCAAATTTGTAACGCTGAGTTTATATGTAATTGTCATGGTTTCCATATTTTTTAGAACACATACCATTTCATTCGTTAATTCCGGCAAGCGTTTTAAACACGGAAGTTTCCTTTTGGCATTTGCATATACATGTCTTGCGTCAAAATAGAACTGATTTTTTGTAAGAATAGATTTTTTTGCATTATTATAAAAATCCTTGGCCGAAAGTCTTGTCTCCACTCCTGTTAAATGTAGAAAGTGATGCCTTAATGGCAAGCCTTTGTACATTCTCCTTAAACAACTCTACATATTGTTATTAACTTTAATCAATAAAGAAATAATTCAAGTTTGTTATCGTTAAGAAAATAGGAAGTTAGCGATTTCTTTTTCCGGTATTCTCTGTCCCACGGATTTCCTCATGATAGAAATAATCTACGATCACTGGATGTCCCTGCGGGACTCTGCCATAAGGCATTTCATTATCCACAAAGGCACAATCATACTTCTTAGCCATTTTCTCAGCTTTTACTTCAAGTGCTTCAAAGTAGCTGCGGTTATGCTTGTTATAGATCTCGTCGTAAAGTGGTACAAGATCAGGATATTTTCCGGCGATATAATCCATAATCGTCTTTTTGAAGCCGCCCCGAAGATTGAGATTTTCGAGCCAGAACAGATCGCACTGATCCTTTACCCGCTCAAAGATTGCTTCAAAATCCGTGATACCGGGGAATACCGGGGATACGAAACAGACTGTGCGGATACCTGCCTCATATACCTGCTTCATAGCAGCGATACGGTGCTCAATGCTCGAAGCAGAATCCATATCGTTCTTGAAATTTTCATCTAGTGTGTTGATCGACCATGAAACGGTTACACGTCCAAGCTTCTTCAACAGATCAATATCCCGTACCACAAAATCCGACTTTGTGCAGATCAGAATATCTGCGTCACTGCCGATCAGCTGCTCCAGAAGTTTTCTGGTATTCCCGAATTGTTCCTCCTGTGGATTGTAGCCATCTGTCACAGAACCGATGACCACCCGCTGTCCGGCATATTTCTTCGGATTTTTAATTTCCGGCCAATGCTTCACATCAAGGAAAGTGCCCCATTCCTCCTTGTGCCCGGTAAAGCGCTTCATAAAAGAAGCATAGCAATACTTGCAGGCATGTGTACAGCCCACATAGGGATTGACCGAGTAACCGCCTACCGGCAGACTAGACTTAGTCATGATGTTCTTTGTTTCCACCTCACGAATGAGGATTCCATTTATTACTTCTTCCATGATTTTTGTACCTCTAACACTTTATTAAATTCTTCCGGCATTTCCTGAATCATATTTTCATCCCCTATGATAGGGACAAGGTCTTCCTTCATAAACACCGGAATGCCGAGCTTATGTGCCTGGTCCGCCAGAGACCATGCCCATTCCGGCTCCGTATGAATCTTCCTGCTCTGAGCTCCGGTCATGGTGCCCACAACGATCCAATTGATTCCGGAAAGGTCAACTGTGCCGGGATCGTCGAATAACGGTTCAAAGGTAACATGGTAATGTTTTGCTCTGACGTTTTTCCGAAGGGCGTCGATACGCCACAGTTCTGCTTTCCTCGTCACCGTAACGCCAAACCATGTGTTTTCCAGATCGGTATCAAAATCCAGCAAATCAGGTCGCTTGGTAAGGAACAGGAATTGATGCTGTGGATTTTCACGGATCTTTGCAAATACCTCGTCTCTCCATTCCGGCTTCCATCCGGAAAGATCGCTCATGCCGGTAAGAAGAAAGTTCTGCGGACGTTTCTTTTCCATCATCTTGAGCTTACCCGGAAAGAATTCAGGGGCAGCGAAGTCATCAATCATATGCCAGCGTTTCACGTTGTTGCGGGCATAGCAATATGTACACCCCACTGTGCAGCCAATGATGATATTCATGTTCTGAATCTGATCTTTGATACAAATACTCATGACTTCTGCCACTCCTCAAGATTCTTTCTGATGCGGTCGAGACATTTCTCAAACCGGGTAATTTCTTCCTCTGAAAAACCTTTGTAGTAAATACTGCCCATCTCATCAGATACAGAATCGTACTCGCCCTTTAAGGCATGTGCTTTCTCAGTCAGAAACAGGAGTGTTTTCCTTTTGTCCGTTTCAGACTGAACACGGCTTATCAGCCCTTGATTTTCCATTCTTTCCAGCATCGTAGTAAGAGATGTTATCGCTAATCCGCATTTAGTCGAGAGTGATCTGATTGAGATACCATCCTCCTGCCACAGCACATAAAGAATACGTCCCTGGGCTCCATTAAACGCATCAATATTCTTTTCACTGAGAATCTTCTCAAAAATCCGGTCTCCAAGCTGTTTTATTTTTGTGACAAGAAATCCTCCATTCATTTCCATATAAAAGCTCCTATATAGTAGTTTATTAAAAACATACTATATAGGAGCTTTATTGTCAAGAGTTTATATGTCTTAATAGGTAAATTCCATTTTTTTCAATTCTCCAAACTGAAAGTTCCTATAATATCACTTGCCATTCAAAGCATATCATATTTTTAACAATATTTCTATTCACATCAATTCTGGATATGCACTTATTCTTTGTATTTACTATATTTCCGGTTGATTTACTTCTATTACCAGCATCCGGTTAATCTTCTCCTGCATTGTTTCCTTTGCATCTTCATTGAAATAATAACGGACCCCATAGACTGTCTGCCCGATTTCCTTTGTAAATGTGTTCCCCTCTGTTTTTGTATGCACCATTTTTTCCTTTTGGATCCATGCAGAGAGTTATTCCATTGATCTCTGTCAGGACATTATTCTTTAAATCAGTCACCAAATGGTCACTTCCATTTTCGTAGGCTACCTATATATAGCCTTTTCTTTTTTGCTTGCAAAAAGCCTTGTGATCACAGCACTTTTTTAACGTAAAAAGCGTTTTTATATGATTCAGCCAACGACAAAAGTGTCCCCAACAAATATCCCTGTCTATATCTAATGCCGTCTGTGATGTTGAAAAGAAATCTCCCCCACACGTAGCTTTTTTTACACAGCTTTGCAATTTCATTGCCAGATTTGCTTTTCTTCCTTTAAGTGCAAATATGATATCACTCATAGTAAACTGCCCTTCTCCTGAAAAAAAAACATCACTTGAGCCAAATTTTTCCAAATTTAAATACAATACGTTATTTCCTCTGCCGGCACACTGCATCGCACATGCTGCTGCCATACTGGACGTTCCTGTTCCTCCAGCCGGAGACATAAATGCAATAACATTACTTCCTCCTAAATTTAAATGAGATTCTGAAACACTTTGTGAATTTTCTGAATAAATACTTAATATCTGCTTATAGATCAAATCGACTTTCTGAAATTTACAGATTGCCGGATAGCCTTTTACACTTTCTATCCCCATTGAGTCCACCAGATATGCCAAGTTACATTTTGAAGGAAACATTTTTAATTGCATTTCTATTTGCTCATCTACTAAAATCATATCAACTCGGTTTGACTGCAAAAATTCTATTGCCCTGTTCATAACCGTAAATGCGTGTATCTCTACCTGTTCTGTATAACGGGTATTAAATACATTTGTAATTTTTTCTAAGTATCCCGTATCTTGTTCTATAATTGCTACCCTAATTCTCATAAAGCCTCCCAAATAACAATTGATATTTGTATTTTCATGAATTTCGACCTATCATCCAATACGTGTCATCATTTGTGGTCACATTATTTTCATACTTTTTATAGTATTTTTATATATCTCTTCCTATAATTATGCCGTTACGCCTATCATTTTCTGTTAACGGGCGTTTTGTGGTGTTTTTCAAGAACAAAATACTGATAACAAAGGATGTTAAATTATGTCAGATTTCTCACAACTACTTTCCTGTCATATCCACAGTAAGGATATTAAGACCTATGCATTAGCACAATACTGTGGACTTGACCGGTCAAATATGTACAAAATCATTAACGGAAAAAGGAAACCGTCTTCACGGGAGCTGGTCTTAAAGATATGCAAATTTATGCAGCTTTCCCATGCCGAACAAAAGGAAATGGAACAGGCTTATGAGATCACTCTGATTGGGCATGACACTTACTATCGCAGAAAAGCTGTCATTGATTTTTTTAATAATTTCCGTTTGTCTAAACTGAATCTGCCGGTTTTATCCGAACTTAATACGGAAATATTATTTGAAAAAGGATCTGTTACGCTGAATACCATGGCAGAAGTGAACCGTTCGCTTCTGTATATTATTTCTTTGGAAGCAAAAAAATCCAACGGCACGATCGACCTTCTCGTACAGCCGGACTGCGATTTTTTGATGAATATTCTTGCTGCTGAGAATTATGACTGCTCACAGACTACGATCCGTCATATCATCTGTCTCAATAACAGTACCTCAGAATCCAGCACCTATCCAAACTATAATCTGCACTGTCTGGAAAAGATTCTTCCGTTGTATAGTAACGTGGATAAATATAACTGCTTTTATTATTATGACCATATTGATTCTAAATGCAGTAAATTTACTTTATTTCCTTATGTCATCATTACCAGTCAGTTTGCCTGTCTGCTGACAGGAGATATGACACAGGGGATTCTGACAAACGCCCCGGAGTCTTTAACTTTATTTAAGGATATCTTCAATCAGTATCTGTCCATGGCATCACCGTTGCTGCGTCCGATCAATGATGTAACCGAGCAGATCAGCTATCTGAATAATATAAGCCATGTTGTCCGTTCAGGCTATTCTTTCCAGATGGTTCCATGCCTCACTCCTTATCTGACGCATGACATTTTGGACAAATATATTATTCAGGAACTTCCAAACCGTTCTGAATTTATTCAGGCAATGGACAATTATATTAAAGTATTTCTGTCCTCTTATATGACACCCGATAATATCACATACATTTTTTCTTTAAACGGGGTAAAGAAATTTTTAGACACTGGCAGAGTCAGTGAATATCCTTATGATATTTATCATCCTCTGGAGATGACCGACCGAATCCACCTGATTCGCAAACTGATGCTGAATCTTCCTATCCAGAATTACCGGGTGTTAAAGAAAGATATCGGGCATTTGGATAATGAGATTTTTCTTCAGGTCACCCAGCCGATGGGATATATTATGTTCTCAACTCCACAGGATCACCGTCTGATCTATCTGGATATTGAAGAACCCGGACTTTTATATACTTTCTGGGATTTCTGTGAAACTTTGGATGATGCCTTATTCTATACGACAACTGAAGCTATAGAAATACTGCGTGATTTAATTGAACAATACAAAGAACTTAGATAAATATTTTACATATTTCCCCTCTTTCCGCACATCCTATTCCTGACTATTTTTATTTTTCAGGAGGTTTATCATGGGAAACAATATGGATCTCGATTATGAAATGTTCTGCTACCAGTGTGAGCAGACAGCCAACGGCAAAGGCTGTACCCGTCTCGGTGTCTGCGGAAAGACACCGGAAATTGCCAATCTTCAGGATCTTCTTATCTATCAGGTCAAAGGCATCAGCTGCTATGGAAAAGTTCTCTCAGAGCTTGGACATCCAATTGAGAAAGCAGTGATCGCTTTTATTGAATCTGTACTTTTTACAACCCTGACCAATGTGAATTTTGATGCAGAAGTGCATGTGCAGCTTCTGCAGGAATCTCAAAAGATCAAAGACTCTCTGCGGGAAAAAGTGTCTGCTTCTGAAGGCAGTTCCAATCTTCATGACTCCGACTACTGCAGTTGTCATACTGCTCAGGCTCAGTACCGGCTTCCTTCTACAAAATCTGAAATGCTCCACGATGCCCCCATTGCCGGGATCATGTATGACAAGTCACTTGACCCCGATATCCGTTCGCTCCGGCAGACAATCCTCTATGGCTTAAAAGGGATCAGTGCCTATGGACATCAGGCACGGGAGCTTGGATATTGCAGCGATCAGGTCGATTCTTTTTATATTACCGCACTGGAATCACTGACCGATGACCGGCTCACAGTCGAAGAACTGATCCGCATGACAATGCGAACCGGTGAAGCTGCGATCGAAGTAATGAAAGTCTTAGATGAGGCAAATACTTCTGTCTACGGAAATCCATCCCCTCACACCGTCAATGTCCATATCCGGAAAGGACCGTTCATCATTGTATCCGGTCACGACCTGAAAGATCTGGAAATGCTGCTCCGGCAGACCGAGGGTACGGGAATCAATATTTATACTCACGGAGAAATGCTGCCGTCCCACGGTTATGAGGGGCTGAAAAAATATCCCCATCTCGTTGGAAATTTTGGTGGAGCATGGCAGGATCAGCAGAAGCAGTTTGATGGAATCCCCGGCTGTATTCTGATGACAACCAACTGTCTCATGCGTCCACGCGAATCTTACAAGGATCGTATCTACAGTACTAATGTTGTTGGATGGGAAGGTGTAAAATATATTCCGAAAAAGCCGGATGGAACAAAAGATTTCAGTGAGATCATCCGTCATGCACTGGAACTTGGCGGATTTACGCAGGATGTCGAGCCACACGAGATCATCGTCGGATTTGGTCATCATGCAACGCTCTCTTACGCCGACAAGATTGTTCAAGCTGTGGAAAGTGGAAAATTGCGACACTTTTTCCTGATCGGAGGATGTGACGGTGCCAGACCGGGAAGAAACTATTATACGGATTTTGCACAGCTTGTTCCAAAGAACTGTATGATCCTCACTCTTGCCTGTGGAAAATACCGCTTTAACAAAATGGATTTCGGGGAAGTGGCAGGACTGCCGCGACTTCTCGATATTGGACAATGTAATGATGTGTACTCAGCGATCCGCATCGCAACCACCCTCGCTGATGCATTTAACACGGATGTGAACGGACTTCCGTTATCTCTGATCATTTCCTGGTATGAACAGAAAGCCGTTGCCGATCTTCTCGCACTTTTAAGTCTGGGCATCCGTAATATTTATCTTGGACCGGAACTTCCTGCTTTCTTAAGTCCGAATGTACTTCAATATCTTGTCGATACATTCCACCTCAGAAAGATCACCAACCCGGAAGACGATATTAAAACCTGCCTTAAGCAGAATGTGCAGGCTTAAAGCACTCTGAAAAAGAAAAAACACCCTGCAGCGTTACGTCTGCAAGATGTCCTTTGAACTCCCCGAGTTGGGCTCGAACCAACAACCCCACGGTTAACAGCCGTGTGCTCTACCATTGAGCTATCGAGGAATATTCTTTTCGTTGATTTCTTATCAACGAAAGATATTTTATCACAATATACCTTCTTTTTCAATAGGTTTTCGTAATTTTTTAAAAAAATAAATCCGGGTTCATAATGAATCCGGATTCTTTAAAGTGGAGAATACGAGAGTCGAACTCGTGACCTCCTGCTTGCAAGGCAGGCGCTCTCCCAACTGAGCTAATCCCCCAAAGGCTTGTTCCTCAATCAGAACTTCTACAGAATATCATATGAGAACAAACCTGTCAACACTTTTTTTATTAAAATGCGAGCAGTCGGATCAAAAATGGATTATGCTCATATAAGAATTTCAGAAAAACACTTTTTTCAATCATTCCAAAGCAGGTATGTCCGACGGATGTGGAATACAGCAAAGTCAGTCCCAGGAAAATCAGCCATACAATCAGTAAAGCTGCGAGCAGTCCCAGAATACCTCCTGCCAGGTGATTTACAAATCCAAGCACCGGCAATTCTCCAATAATATTTACCGCAACCATCAATGCCTTGACTATAATGATCGCCAGCAAGAATGTAACCAGGAAAGCGGCTACCTTCAGCACCAGTCTTGAAATGTACGATGCCACATAGGATGGAAAACTTGTGACATCCAGTTCTTTATAGATTGTGCTGTTATTATTCTCCAGCAGCATATTTTTCAAAAATTCCGGTACCGGTGAATTTTCAATAATTTTAATCTGTTCATCTCTCGGGATCTCTCCTATAACGGAAAGGATGTCTTCTGCCGAAAGACCATATTTACTCCAGTCTGTTTCTCCAAGACTTTCAATCTGCTCCGGTGTCAGATTTTCAAGCGGTGTACCACTTAAATTCATTTTTGACAAATCGTCCGCAGAAATCTCCGGCATGAACATTTTTATACATTTTTTCTCGATCACATCATCAATCGGTGTATACTTCACCAGTGCATTCGATACATAGGGTGACAGAAACGTCACCAGAATCATAGTGATCAGGGTTGCAAAAAGAGAAAGTCCAAACTTCAAAAATCCCCTGATATATCCTACTGCAATGCAGATCAGAAAAATGCCTGCTACTACAATCAACAACCAATTATCCATACGCTCTCCTACTTCGTCAAATAAACGACTTTCAGTTCATTTGAACTCATCACATAGTACCTGTTCACTCCCACAGCCCGGAAGATTTCTTCTATATCCGCACTCATCCTGCCTTCAAATTTCAGGATTCCATTGATCTTATAAATACTGCACCGTCTTCCTTCATATAGAATGACCTCATCTCCATCAATCTTCCCGTGCTTATATTCGCCCGTAAACTCTTTACTGAAAATCAATTCACCCGATCGATTATAGACCCTCAGCTCATTTCCTGACTTTTCTTTATTTACGAGGATCATCCCGAAATATTGATCAGAATGGAAAACGCTCCTGATCTCCTGATCCAGCTTCACTTCTTTCAGCCGCTTTGGTGTATCTTTTCCGGAATAAATTTCAAAAGCATTATCGCCTACCGCAATCGACCGATCAGTCCCCATGAAGAATACATCCGCAAGCATCGTTCCCTCATACTGATCTGCCGTCACCCGGTTATCTGTCTTTTCTTTTCCGGTTGCTCCGAAATTATAATATCCGATTCTCGACTCTACAACTCCATTGTCCGTATAAAGATAGCAGACCGCCAGCATCATACCGTCATCTGTCATATCAAGGGCAACCGGATAGCCTGTCGTTCCAAGCGTGATCTGCTGCTCTACAAGAATATTGCCTGCCGCATCATAAGAAATGATCTGCGGAGAATTTTCATTTTTCAGGATTGCACTTACAATACCCTGATCCGAGATTGCAATCTTTTCAATCGGAAGTGTCGTTTCTATCTCACCTTTCAGTCCGTCTTTCGTGAATACCATAATACTATTTCCGCCTCTGTCTGCCACGGCAAATGCATTCTCCTTTACTTCGATCATCGGCGTCTTGATCTGCGTCGGCTGGATCCACACTTCTTCATTCTTTTTATTCAGATAGACTACTCCATTCCGGTTATATCTTATGATTCCTTTTGCAAACTGTACATAATTGCTTGTATCTGAAATTTCCTTCGTATAACTTGCCGCTTCTCTCGCTGTTCCATACGTCTTATTATCCAACAGCAGATAAGTTCCACAGATTGCCAGTACTGCCAGTATCAAAATGGAAACTGCACCTTCCCATTTTTTCCAGCGTACCTTTCTTTCAGCTTTCTTAAGCTGCTTTGGATTTTCCGGTGGTTCTACGACCTTCAGATACGGAATTTTTCTTTGTGCCATAGGTTTTCCCCTTATCATCGGTTTTCTTCAATCAGGGATTGCTCCAATCCCGGTTGGGATAAGTATAACACGTCTTTAAGGCAATAGCAATTTCTGCCCGATGTAAATCAGATTGCCATTTGATAATCCGTTCATCCTGCAGATTGCATCGATATGCGTGACATCTCCATACATTTTTTTACTGATGATCGCCAGTGTATCGCCCTTTTCTACCACGTAAACGCCATCACTTCCATTTGTTGATGATGATGGTACGGCAGATGCTTCAACTACTTCATCTGACTGACTGTTCTTTGCCTGACTGCTGTTGGCCGAAGCAGTTCCATCTGTGCCATTTTTTGATGTACCATCATCTCCTTCTGCTTTTTTATCGGATGCACTGTTGCTTTTTTCTGTATCTGTATTTTTATTGGCTGCACTGTCAGTTTTTCCCTGATCTGCATCATCACCGGCTGTGCTGTTCTCATTTTCTGCACCTGTATTTTCATCTGCTGTACCATCCTCCGAACCGTCTGCCTGTCCACCATTTGGATCATTGCCTTCATTGCTACTTCCAGAATTATCAGAATCTTTCACCGTGTTAATTGTTCCTGCCACCTCTTCTATCTGGTTCTGAGCTTTTCTGATCTTATTAAAATTGTTCAGCATGGCAACTCCCATGATCACAAGCACCAGCACAAGTCCCACACTCATCGCATAAACAAAATTTCCCTGATGCTTTTGCCGGGTTCGTCTTCCCTGCTTTCTAGCCAGATCACGAAAGTTCTGTGCAGCCTTGTCTTCCACAACTTCCGTCTGCACCGCCCCATTTTTTTTTCGACTCGAGATCATATAATCCTGCATACACGGATTTTTTTCATAATACGTGTAATGCCCTCCGATCTCCATTAAATCATTCATTTTATGTACATAATACGTTTCTTCTTTTTCCTGTGGATCACAGATGATAAAGACTGTATTCTTTTTCGGAAATGATTTCTTATGCAGTTTTACCGTAGAATTTCCCGGTGCTTTTTCCGCATCATCTCTCACCACAAACCAGCCGATCAGTTCCCCCTCTTCAAAAAACTGTTTACATTCTTCATATGCCCGTTTCCACGTTTCATCATCAATCAGATATTCCATCCCAGATACCCTGAGTTCCTGCATCTGGATCGCACCATAAATATAGACATAATCTTCACCTTCGTATGTTTGAAAATCTCCGATCAAGAATGCACCCAATGGCTTTTGTGGGTCGTTTCTGTATTTATCTGATAACTGTGCAAAAAAAGTATCTACATAATCTTCTACATAAATTTTCGGACTGTCACTCACATTTCCAATCTGACGGACATTTTTCGGTATTTGTCTCTCCATTTATTTTCACCTTCCTGACATTACTGATTCATTGATTTACATTTCCCGGCGTTACAGAAAGAATAACATATTGATTCAGAGAGATTTTAGCAGTTACTGTCAAATGCGTTCGACATTTTGTCTGCCTGCACAATCTTTCGTTATTCTTTTGATTTTTCATTCTTATTTCTTAAAAATCCGAAACTAAATCGTCACAATTATGTGCTAGAATAAATTTAGAGATGTTAGGATCAAAAGGGTTGAAACCACGTGTGCTTGCACACTGGTGGTAGAATGACCTTGAGCCCCGCCCCGATATGAGCATAAAAGTGGGGCGTAAGCACCATGATATGCGAATAGCGGGTAGGATTGTGGGAGTGCGTAGCACGAAACAATCCGTTGGCATTATTGTTGGGGGCTTTTGACCCCAACATCAATTTAAAATGTAAGGAAAAGTACTTCTCTGCATTTTCAATAATTTTAATGGAGTGATGATGATGAGATTATTTAAAAAATATATTTCCGTTCATAAGCCTGCAACGATTATTTATGATGAAACTTTCTATCAGATACTCAGAGAGACTGCCCGGCATCCGATTGTCCTGCGAATGAAGCTTTATCCCCACCACGGAACAACGAATTGCTATATTCACTGCCTCCATGTTGCTTATTTTAACTATAAGTGGTGTAAGGCACTTGGACTTGATTATGAATCTGCCACCCGTGCCGGTATGATCCACGATCTCTTTTTATATGACTGGCATACCCATGCAAAAGAGACCGGAGAATATTTCCACGGACTGACCCATGCACGGCGGGCTCTTAGAAATGCACAAAGGCATTTTCATCTCAACTCAACAGAAATGGATATCATCCAGAACCATATGTGGCCGGTTACGCTGCTTCATATTCCACATACAAAAGAAGGCTGGATCATTACTCTGACTGATAAATATTGTGGACTCCTGGAAACCTTACGGTTATTGTAAGCAGTTCCTTTGATCTGTTTTCGATCAAAATATTATGCCAAAAGCTCTCTGCAATCCTGTCGGAGGATAGATCCGACAGTGGATTCATCCCTGTCTAATATAGAAAAGGGATATGGAACAACACTCTTTCCATATCCCTGCATCATGATTGACAAATCTTATTCAGATTTTGGTCATTATTTGTTCAGTTCTCGTAACCGTTCCAGTTCCTTCCTTAACCGTTCATTTTCCTTTTCTGCCGCATCCGCTCTTTTTTTCTCTATCTCAGTCTCCCTTTTTTCCGCTGCAAGATCCGCTTCTGCCTTTTTCCTTATATCCGCCAGCTCTTCTTCCAGCTCATCGATCATCAGCTTGACCGTATTCCTGTCCATGATCTCCAGTTCCTCTGAAAACATCTCCATCATCCTTTCACCGTTCCTGCAGATCTGATAAAATTCCTTATAAATTCTCCGAAAATCCGGGTTATCCCGGCACAGTTCCAGGATCATTTCCGGGTCATCCTCACATAAAAATATAAGCCATTTGTCCAGCCTGCTCCATTCTTTCCTGTCTTTATTTTGGATGATGCTACGAAAAATGTCAAGGCAAATGAAGGTATATTCCTGCAGCAGATCCAGCTCCAGCCCCGTATCACTTTTCTGACGGAACCGGTGAATCGCAACCTTCTCTGAAAACCGGTGGAAATCTCCCCGACTCTTCTCAAATAGCACGATTGTATACACTCGCCTGATATTTCGGTAGGCAAAGGTATCTCCCAGTTCTTCCCGGACTCGTTTATACTGCCGGAGCAGCAGATCTGCGGAATAGCAGGCACTCCTCTCGCCCGGAAATCCGTATCCGATCTTCTGTACTTCCACATTCGCAATACTGCCATCCTCAAACTGGATCACGATATCCATCACCAGCAGCGAACTTTCCGCTGCGATCCGTCCTGACTCATTAGGCAGGACTTTCAGAATCTTCACTTTCCGCCCCAGCACTTCTGACAGGAAGTCACTGAGCCGTTCCGGTCTTGTATCCGGGTTCATGATGGCTTTAAAAAAGGGATCATAAAGCATTTTAATTCCCCGGACTCCACTACAGATCTCCAGGTATTCCTGCTGATAGGATTCTTTCCAGCCCCGGTACTGTGACCAAAGCTCCGGCTTTTCCCGGATTTCCTCCAAAATCTCTTCCTGAGTCCGTATCATTGGAAAATAATTCTGTAACTGATTTTTCATAGGCATTTCCTCTCTCGTATTTTTTCTTCTTTTATCCCCGGGATTTTACATTGGATCTTTTATCTTTGTTTCAGATATGACCGACGCCGTCATTTTTATTTTACATTGCAATCTTTTCTTGGATTGCTGCTTTGATCAAAAGCAATAGACCAGTTTCTGAATCCAGAATCTCCTTTTGAATCGGAGTAGTTACAGAATAATCGGGTACACCCAAAAATGCAAGGTGTTTCTTGTTCATAACTGAAGTTTTTTGTTGATAAACTATGGATATCTTCTTTACTTCATTTACAGAACAAACTTTTTCTTTAAAGAATGACTATCTTCTCGCATAAAAAAAGAAGCAATGTACTTCCAGTTTCTATACATTGCTTCTCTTCTTATTATACTGCTGTTTTCTTTTTTTAACAGAGTTGATTATTTAATCATTTTATCCACAGGTTTTCCCTGTAAATACAACTTTTTTCACAGGAATCTTTTGAAATCCACCTGCTTATTCACAGGCAAACGCTTTGATCTTTGCATAAATACTGTCTGTATCCAGTCCATACTTCTTCAGAAGTTCCAAAGCCGGACCGGACTCACCGAACGTATCATTGATTCCGATCTTCATCACCCTGGTCGGTGCTTTCTCAGAAAGTACATCACATACTGCACTTCCCAGTCCGCCGATCACGGAATGTTCCTCTACTGTTACGACCCTGCCGGTCTCTTTTGCTGCTGCTACGACCAGCTCCTCATCCAGTGGTTTGATGGTATGGATATTGATGACTTTCGCATCAATCCCGTCAGCCGCCAGCTTCTCTGCTGCTTCCAGGCAGTTGCTGACCGGAAGTCCTGTTGCAATGATCGTCAGGTCTTTTCCTTCTCTCAGGACAACCCCTTTTCCCAGTTCAAACTGATAATCCGGTCTGTCATTGATGACCGGCACTGCCAGACGTCCGAATCTCATATAGACCGGTCCCTGATGTTCATAAGCTGCCTGTACGGCTGCCCTTGCCTCTACATCATCGGAAGGATTGATCACGACCATTCCCGGAATGGTCCGCATCAGGGCGATATCCTCGTTGCACTGATGGGTTGCACCATCTTCCCCGACGGAGATCCCTGCATGGGTAGCTCCGATCTTCACATTCAGGTGCGGATATCCGACGGAGTTTCTGATCTGCTCAAAGGCACGTCCTGCCGCGAACATGGCAAAGGAACTTGCAAACGGCACTTTTCCCGCTGCTGCCAGTCCGGCTGCCACACCGATCATGTTGCTCTCTGCGATTCCGCAGTCAATGAACCGTTCCGGGTGGGCTTTCTTGAAAGTTCCTGTCTTAGTCGCTGCTGCCAGGTCTGCATCCAGTACAACGACCTCCGGATGCTCCGTTCCAAGCTGGGCTAATGCATTTCCGTAACTGTCTCTCGTTGCGATCTTCTTTACTTCTGACATAATGCTTCACCTGCTTTCTCTAATTCTTCCATTGCCACCTTGTATTCCTCATCGTTCGGGGCTTTTCCATGCCATCCGACCTGGTTCTCCATAAAGGAAACTCCCTTTCCTTTGACCGTCTTTGCAATGATGGCGGTCGGCTGCCCTTTCACCGTCTTCGCTTCTTTGAATGCGGCGTCGATCTGATCAAAGTCATTTCCGTCAATCTTGATCACATGGAAGTTAAATGCTTCAAACTTCTTGTCGATCGGATACGGCGAGTTGACTTCCTCGATCGTACCGTCGATCTGAAGATTGTTATTATCTACAATCACAACCAGGTTGTCCAGCTTATGGCTGGCTGCCAGCATGGATGCCTCCCACACCTGGCCTTCCTGGATCTCACCATCTCCGAGAAGTGTATACACTCTGTAGTCTGCGTCATCCATTTTTCCTGCGATCGCCATTCCAACTGCCGCTGAGATTCCCTGTCCCAGAGAACCGGAAGACATATCCACGCCCGGAATGTGTTTCATATCCGGGTGTCCCTGCAGGTAAGATCCTACATGACGCAGCGTCAGCAGGTCCTCTTTCGGGAAATAGCCCCGCTCTGCCAGTGCCGAGTAAAGCCCCGGTGCAGTATGTCCTTTGGAAAGCACGAACCGGTCACGGTCTGCCTTCTTCGGCTCTTTCGGGTCGATCCTCAGTTCTTCAAAATAAAGGTACGTAAAAATGTCTGCTGCTGAGAGAGAACCGCCCGGATGTCCGGCTTTGGCACTGTGTACCGATGATACGATGCCCTTGCGGATCTCGTTTGCAGTCTTCATAAGCTTTAACTTATCCATGATATCTCCTTCTTATAATGTCAATTCTTTCTATCATTAACCATGTATTGTCTGATGTTTTCATTTACTCCCCGAACACAGCCAGGTAATCCTGCTTAAATTTCTCAATTCCTGCATCCGTCAGCGGATGATGCGTCATCTGCTCGATCACCTTATATGGCACCGTCGCAATATCTGCCCCTGCCAATGCACACTCTGTCACGTGGATCGGATTCCGCACACTGGCTGCGATGATCTCTGTCTCAATTCCTGCCACATCGAACATCTCAGCAATCTCTGCTACCAGGTCGATCCCTTTTGTAGAAATATCATCCAGTCTTCCAAGGAATGGGGATACATAGGATGCCCCGGCTCTTGCCGCAAGCAGTGCCTGGTTTGCCGTAAAGATCAGGGTCACATTCGTCTTGATCCCTTCTGATGAAAGAACTTTCACTGCTTTGAGTCCCTCCACAGTCATCGGGATCTTAACGACCATGTTCTTATGGATCTTTGCGATCTCACGACCTTCCCTGATCATGGACTCTGCATCCGTTGTCGTTGCCCTGACCTCTCCGCTGATCGGTCCGTCCACGATGGAGGCGATCTCTGCGATCACTTTCTCAAAGACTCTTCCTTCCTTTGCGATCAGGGACGGGTTGGTCGTAACTCCGCAGATCACTCCCATATCATTTGCTTTTTTGATATCCTCTACATTTGCCGTGTCGATAAAAAACTTCATTTTGTTCCTCCTTGATTTTTGAATCCCTTTTTATGTCTCGATTATAAAAGCTTCTTTTTCTATGGTCAACAGCCCGAAAATTTATTTATCCGATTCGTAAATCCTGCCTTATCCAAATCATTTCAGAACATTTATCTTTCATTATACATGGATTGATTTTATATTTTATTACTAATAATGCAATGATTTTTTATTAGATGCTCATCCAACCTGTTAATGACCATCTCCGGGGTTTTTACAGTTCTGTTCTTCCATCTAATGCCCGAAGCAGCGTCACTTCGTCAATATATTCCAGATCTCCACCGACCGGAACACCGCTTGCGATCCTGCTCACTTTGATTCCCGCAGGCTTGATCAGCTTACTGATATACATTGCCGTAGTCTCACCCTCGACACTGGAGTTGGTAGCAATGATCACTTCATCCACATCCCCCTGAAGCCGCTGCATCAGTTCTTTCAGGCGGATATCCCCTGGACCAATTCCCAGCATCGGGGAAATAGCACCATGCAGAACATGATAAACTCCATTATATTTTCCGGTCTTTTCATACGCTGCCAGATCCCGTGGTGTCTCAACTACCATGATCGTCTTCTTATCACGGTCAGGATTACTGCAGATCGGACATACATCCTGATCTGTCAATGTGCAGCACTCTTTACAGTAACGCACATTTTTCCTTGCATCCACGATTGCATTTGCAAGTCCTTCCACCTGATCAAGCGGCATATTGATCACATGAAATGCCAGCCGCTGTGCCGATTTGCTCCCAATTCCCGGAAGACGGGAAAATTCTTCAATCAGCCGGCTGATCTGATGACTGTAATAATCCATTAAAACATCCCCGGCATTCCACCACCAAGACCACCTGTCAGTTTTGACATTGCAGCACCTGACTCTTCTTCAACCTGACGCAGAGCTTCGTTCGTCGCTGCCACGATCAGGTCTTCCAGCATCTCAATATCATCCGGATCAACTACCTCTTCCGCCAGTTTTACCTTCGTAACTTCTCTTTTACCGGTCACAGTCACCTCTACTGCACCGCCTCCTGCAGTTGCAGTAAATTCTTTTGTCTCAAGCTCTTTCTGCTGTTCTTCCATCTGACGCTGCATTCTCTGAGCCTGCTTCATAAGATTTGCCATATTTCCCGGCATTCCGCCACCGGGAAATCCTCCACGCTTAGCCATATTTAATCCTCCACTGTAATCTTCATATTAATTTTCTTTTCTATGTCCACAAATGTATCCTCAAAGTGTCTGCCTTCTTCTACATGCCGTACCTCGACTGACACCTTTTTCTCAATCTTCTTCTCGATCAGATCCTCCAGTTCTGCAACATGATCTTCACGTCCGACCACGCTGGCTGAAAGACTGTCCGGAAGCACGATCATCAGACGGTTATCTCCTCCAAGACTCAGTCTTGCTTTCTTCAGATAACCTCTGAGCATTCCTGAAGCCTCATCTGCAATTGCACGGAAATTTTTCACAACTTCCTGCACATCCTCCGGGATTGCATTTGGCAGTTCCGGTTTTGGAAGACGGTCTGCCCGGCTGTTCTCACCGGCATCACGATTGACATAAACAACCCGTTCTGCCACACCAGCACCCTGTTCCACCTTCTCTTCCACGGCACGGATCCGGTCAAGCAAAGTATCCTGATTTGTCTCCATCGCAGGAACACATAACTTGATCAATGCAACTTCCAGTAAAACTCTCTTCTGCGTTGCATATTTCATCTGACCCGAAAGCTCTGAAAATACTCTGATATAACGAAGCAGCATATCCAGTTCGATCATATCTGATTCTTCCTTAAGCTGCATCATATTTTCTGTGGATACATCCAACACGTCCTCTATATTATCAGATGTTTTCACCAAAAGCAAATTCCGCAGATACCATGTGAAATCCCCGACCAACTGGGTAAGTTCTCTTCCCTGCATGACCAGCTCTTCCACAATATCGAGAACTGCTGCCACATTCCTTCCGATCACATTTCTCAAAAGCTTGCTAAATACATCCGTATCCACCGCCCCAAGTACCTCCAGCACATGATCGTAAGTCAGCTTCTGTCCAAGATAAAATGCAATACACTGATCCAAAAGGCTCAACGCATCACGCATCGAACCATCTGCCGCCTTCGCAATATACCGCAGTGCCTTATCCTCCACCTCGATCTGCTCGGTATCCATCAGTTCCTGCATCCTCGCAGTGATCGTTTCAATGCTGATCCTTTTAAAATCATAATGCTGACATCTTGAAAGGATCGTGATCGGAATCTTATGCACTTCCGTTGTTGCCAGAATAAAAATAACATATTCCGGTGGCTCTTCCAGTGTCTTCAGAAGTGCATTGAAAGCTCCGATCGAAAGCATATGCACCTCATCAATAATATAAACTTTGTACTTTCCTTCTGTCGGACGATACGTCACCTCTTCCCGGATCTCACGGATATTGTCCACACCGTTATTCGATGCTGCATCAATCTCGATCACATTCATTGAAGTGCCTGCTGCAATGGATTTACACATCGCACATTCCCCACAGGGACTTCCATTCACTGGATGCTCACAGTTCACAGCTTTTGCAAATATTTTTGCAACCGTTGTCTTTCCTGTCCCACGCGTCCCACAGAATAAATACGCATGCCCGATACGGTTCGCCTTGATCTGATTCTGCAATGTTGTAACTATATGCTCCTGTCCTTTTACGTCCTCAAATTCTGCCGGACGGAATTTTCTGTATAGTGCCGTATATGACATGTATTACACCTCTTGTAATTTATTATCTGGAGATTTATTTATCGCCAAAACTGATGCCGATCGTTCTTGCCTCCTGAATCAGTCCACACTGCGGATCAACATATTTCAGCTTTCCTGCCACCTCTTCCAGTGGAACTTTCACCGTCTCGCCATTCCGCATGGCAACCATATAGCCATACTCTTCATTCAAGATCAGCTCTGCTGCTTTTGCTCCGACTCTTGTTGCAAACACACGGTCATATGCACACGGAGATCCACCTCTCTGAGTATGTCCCGGAACGGTGATACGCACCTCTTTATCCGTCTCTTTCTGGATCTGCTCTGCCAGCTCATAAGCAATCGAAGGATATTTTCTTTTTGCGAGCTTCTCCTTATACTCTTTCTTTTTCAGCTTTGCATCTTCCTTTGAAATTGCACCTTCTGCAACTGCAAGGATCGTAAATGGCTTGCCTGCTTTTGTACGTCCGTCGATTACCTTCGTGATCGCCTTAATATCATAAGGGATCTCCGGAAGAAGAATGATGTCTGCCCCACCCGCAATTCCTGCATGTAATGTCACATGTCCTACCTTATGCCCCATTACTTCAATGATGAATACACGGCTGTGGGAAGTGGCTGTTGTATGAATCCGATCAATCGTATCGGTTGCAATATCCACTGCACTCTGAAATCCAAATGTCATATCCGTTCCCCAGAGATCGTTGTCGATCGTCTTCGGAAGTGTCACAACATTCAATCCCTCTTCACGCAGCAGATTGGCAGTCTTATGCGTTCCATTTCCGCCCAGTACCACAAGACAGTTCAGGTTCAGCTTGTGGTATGTATGCTTCATCGCCTCTACCTTATCAAGCCCGTCCTTGTCCGGCACACGCATCAGCTTAAACGGCTGTCTGGAGGTTCCGAGGATTGTACCTCCTCTTGTCAGGATTCCTGAAAAATCCCTAGAAGTCAGCATGCTGAAATCCGCATAGATCAGTCCCTTATATCCATCCTTAAATCCATAAATCTCAACATCCTCTCTCTTAGAACAAAGTCCTTTCACAACTCCACGCATCGCCGCATTCAGAGCCTGACAATCTCCACCGCTTGTCAACATTCCTATTCTTAACATTCATGCATCCTCCTTCATTGCTGATTTCGCACTTTCATATGATCCGCTTTATTCTTCCCGGGCATTCTTTTCATGGATATTTTCTTCATGCATTTTTTCTTCATTCATTTTTCCTTCATGCACTTTTCCTTTAGCAGCATTCCCATTCAGCTCTGCAACATCCCTGCAGTGTATCATGCCCTTTTAACAGAATAAATCAGGCAGCCGGATTTCCCAACTGCCTATTATTATAACCTATTTGCAAATGTGCCACAAGAACCAACCTCGATTGCATTGATTTTAAACCATCTTGTATCCATACAGACAAAACGCCGAGAAACTGCCTGCATGATTTTCTACAGCTTTTTACGGGATTGCATTGTCACCTCTATGCAAGAAATTCTTCCAGTATCTGTCGGATCGCCTCCTCCCTTAATGCAGGTTTGTCTTCCTCATTCAGCCGTTCCTTCAGAACTTCCCTCACAGCCTGCCTTGCTTCTGCTTTCGCCGCCGCATTCGCTCCCGTTCCTGCTATGGAATCTGTCTTTTTGACTGACTCTGATCCTGTTTCTCCTGATTCTCTGCCGTATCCTGTACCTGATTCCATTTGCGGCTCAACTCGCCGTGGTTCACCTTCAATATTGATTGGAAGTTCCACCGGTTCCTCACGCTGCTTTCGGAACAATTTTCTGTTCTGAACCTTTTTCTCCCGCTCCTTCACATCCGGCTTTGCAGCTACAGTCTCCTCCTTTTTTACCGGCTGCTCCGCTGCCCCATAATTTGCCGATGCGATCACATTCAGTTCCTCTTTTTCTGTTACCCTTTGTCTTCGCTGACGGACTGCACAGGTATTGTCCAGATAATCGATCATGTACATTTTTACCCCCTGGATTTTATACGGCTCATCTGACATCCGCCGGATGACTTCCAATAAGATCATCTCCGCTGCTCCGACAGCTATATATTGATAAACGGATTCTACTGCTCCGTAATAAAGGTAATCAGCCGACGCTCCTGACAACGCCAATATCCCAGAAAACCATACCGTCAGAATCTCTATCTGTCTCCATGTATGGATCTTAAAGAGAAAGCCTCTGTATTCATATATGTATTTTTCTACAAAGGCATCTGTATTTTCTACCGTGTCATGTACCATGCACGCATGTTCATATTTTGCTTTCACAAGCTTTATCAGTCGGTGTGTACTCTTGGACATTGTTCCTGCTGCCCGGATCAATCGGTTCAGCGTTACCTGATTTACAAGTTTTGCAATCACTCCCAGTATGCCCATCGCTGCCATCAGATATCGAATGACATTCGTATTCGCTATTACTTCTCCTATCATAGCCAACCCTCCTAATTTTTCCCACTTTCCATAACCCACAGAGTTCACAGATGCACGGTCATGTACGATTGGGTTTGTGCATATTATAGCCTAACTTTTCATGCCTGTCCTGCAAAAACGTTCTACAAGTTTCTACACTTCCATGCGAAAAAATGCCAAAAAAAAGCACCTGCCAGTTCAGCGGCACGTACCATAAAAATCAGCTTTGATGATTGATCTGTATACATTCTCAGGTTCAGATTCTTCCTTCATATTTCTTTCCCGAAAATGTCGGTTTAAAGAGAATACACCCGAAAAATAATACACGATTGTATTTTATTTTTTTATTTGCTATAATTCAGATGATGTCAGGGGCAAAAGGTCTGAAACCACGTGTGCTTGCACACTGGTGGTAGAATGACCTTGAGACCCGCCCCGATATGAGCATAAAAGTGGGGCGTAAGCACCATGATATGCGAATAGCGGGTAGGATTGTGGGAGTGCGTAGCACGAAACAATCCGTTGGCATCATTGTTGGGGGCCTTTGACCCCAACATCATTCAGATGATTGGAGGTAAAAAAGATGGATTATAAGACAAAGGGAGTCTGTTCCCAGCAGATTCATTTTGAAATTGAAGATAATAAAATCCACAACGTTTCTTTTGTTGGTGGATGTAATGGAAACCTTCAGGGAATTTCCCATCTGGTTGAAGGAATGGATGTAGATGAAGCAATTTCCAGACTGGAAGGTATCCAATGTGGATTCAAGACTACTTCCTGTCCTGATCAGCTTGCAAAAGCATTGAAAGAAGCGGTTAATAAGTAACGAATTAATACTTTCTTTTTTTCGACAGGAAAGAGCACCCTACTGTATCTCTCTTGTATTATTTATTTTTTTCCTCGCCCTTTCCTGTCTTTTCCCTAGTCCTTCTTTCGCTCCCTTGAGCTCTGAAAGCAGTCGCTATGTCCTGTACTGGAAATCTTGTGGTGTTTCCTAATTAAAGAACGGTTCTCATACTCTAAAAATTTATTTTTTGTTAATAGTTAATGAGTTAAATGTACATCGCAAAGCGGCTGCTTTAAGAACTCAAGAAATCACTTAGGATTTCCTGATATTCTTTTGTTGCTTATAAATAAATAGAATAGTTATAGTTATGGCACTTTGATACCGTCTGTATATGAATAAGTTTCCTCTACAGGGTCATCACCTTTTCTCACAATATGACTTGCATGCACTCTGTAATAGTATCCTCTTTCCACTGTAACAGATTTAGTTGCATAGACGAAATAGTCATTTTCTTTCGTTTCCATAAACCAGTCAATCTGTCCCCAGTCATCGCTGTCTTCTTCACATTGATCCACTCTTACAATCACTGCAAGTTTATCTACCTCATGGTTCGCTGTTGTTGATCCATAGCAGTATACTCTTGAGATTCCTGCTTTGGAAATGGAACACTCACCGGTCATCAGATGTTCTCCACGAGCTATGGAATCTTTTGTCCTTCCTGTAGAGGTATCATCTGTGGTAAGTACGGAACCATCAACTATCTTTTCATTTTCCTGAGCGTTGACTGCAACGGATGAAGTTCCCAAGATACATCCAGCCATTATCAGACTGCTCATTACTGATAAAATTCTTTTTTTCATGTTCTTTTCCTTGCCCTTCTGTATATATAAACAACTGAACTCGGAAAAACTTACGCGTTTTTTAGAAAAAAATTAAATTTTTTAAAATTTTATCAAATTCTGCCCTTTCCATAGTTCCCATGAGCTGATAATGCACGTCATACCGTTCAAATTTAGCTACATATCTTAACCTTCCTGTAGATTCTGTCTGATATACTTTTACCTCTATCGTAATATCTCCACAAGTTTCCGTATACTTATCAACCTCGTTATCTACTTCCTTCTGTCCAAAAGATGAATCATCGTCATTTAAATACATTGAATATCTGACAACTTCATCTCTATACTCATAAAAAAGTGTCGCCTGCCGTTGCTGTTCATCAACTGTATAACGACTTAATCTCATATCTTGCGGATAATATCCTAATCTTACAAGATAATCCCCAAAAGTCTTAGTTAATTCCTTATATGCAGCATCTTCATCAACATCTTTTGTCTTCTTTGAATCCATATCTTCTACATTAATGATATTAGAACTTTCATCCCCATTAATTCGTTCCCACAACACTTTCACATAGGATTTACTTCCTACACTGGTCATAACACTGCCACAAATCAAAATGATAATTGCAGCAATCGCCCCGATCACATATGTCCGCTTCTTCTTACGATAGACTACTTTCTTCAATCTCTTATCGTATTCATATTCTTGTATCTTATTGAACAGGGCAGTCTCCATATCCTCGGATACAGTCATTTCCTCAATTTCTTTATTCTCCTTTACCTTTTTCTCTATTTCTTCTGCCTCTCTGTTAATTCCATCTTCCAATGACAATTTTTTCAGATTCTTCATTTCTTACACCTTTTCTGTCTCTTTGTAGACGTGCAGACTTCTTTCTTCTTGTCCACCGTCACACCTTCTTTTTATCTTGACATTTTTTCAAATAAGATTAATATGAAAATAGTCTAAATTCAATAATTGGGAGGTTATCCATAATGAAGCGAATCATTCTGACCGGTGGTGGTACAGCCGGACATGTCACTCCAAATATCGCCCTTCTTCCTCGTCTTAAGGAACTCGGGTACGATATCCAATATATTGGTTCTTATACGGGAATCGAAAAGGAACTTATTGAACCTTTCGGTATCCCTTATCACGGAATCTCTTCGGGAAAATTACGACGCTATTTCAGCGTACAGAATTTTACTGATCCATTCCGTGTACTTAAAGGCTTTCGTGAAGCCCATAAACTGATCAGACAGTTAAAGCCTGATGTTATCTTCTCCAAAGGAGGATTTGTATCTGTTCCCGTTGTACTTGCCGGGAAACGCTGCAAAGTACCGGTTATCATTCATGAGTCTGATATGACGCCGGGTCTTGCTAATAAAATTGCTATTCCTTCAGCAGCCAAAGTCTGCTGTAATTTTCCTGAGACGCTCAAATCTCTTCCAGAAGGTAAGGCAGTCCTTACAGGTTCTCCGATTCGTCAGGAACTTCTGTCTGGAAATAAGATTGCAGCAATGGATATGTGCCACTTCACATCCGACAAACCGGTTATCCTCGTTATCGGTGGAAGTCTCGGAGCTGTAGCAGTAAATAATGCTGTACGTGAAGCACTGCCTGAGCTTTTAAAAGACTTTCAGATCATTCATCTTTGTGGTAAAGGCAAGATGGATGAATCCTTAAAGGATGTTGAAGGCTACTGTCAGTTTGAATACATCAAAAATGAACTCCGCAATCTGTTCGCACTCGCTGATATCGTTATATCACGAGCCGGAGCAAATGCGATCTGTGAACTGCTTGCACTTCATAAGCCAAACCTTCTTATCCCGCTGTCTGCCAATGCAAGCCGCGGTGATCAGATCCTCAATGCACGTTCTTTTGAACGTCAGGGATTCAGTCTGGTTCTTGAAGAAGAACAGCTTACAAAAGAAACTCTTCTGAATGCTGTAAAAACTCTGTATGAAAACCGTACTACTTTCATAAATTCCATGAAGAACTCCGGTCAGCAGGATTCCATCGGTACGATCATCAAGCTGATTGAAGAAGTTTCTTAATTTTACTCTGTTCCAATCCACCGGGAAGTCTTAAAGTATCTTTATCAGTCTTCCCGGTTCATTTCTTCATATTCGACTTTATAATTTTTCTTTATCCAGTTCTTTGCTCTATGTAGCAGACTGTGCAGTGTTCTCAGATTGACACCCATCAGTTCTGCCACTTTCACCTGAGGCATATCCATATAGTAAACAAGAACCATTGCTTCATACCATCGTGGATTCTTTTTATACATTTCCTCACTGATCTTCTTATGAAGTACGTTCCGTTTTCTTTTCAGTTCATCTTCCAGATATTCATCCTCTGTGCTTTTTGTACCTGGTTCTGGCACAGCACTCTCATCATCATCCATCGCCAATACTTCCCACTTTGCCTTTTTCTTATAGTTTAATGCCATATTTTTCGCAGTGGTATACAGCCATGAAGGGATATTCTCTTTCTTCATGCTGTCGTATCCTATATACAATTTCAGAAAAGTCTCTTGTGTAATGTCCTCTGCTGCCTCTCGATTGCCTGAATAAGTATATGCCGTTCTCAGGATGAGATTTTTATAATTCTCATAACTCTCGTTAAATTCACGATTTCCTGTTAACATATCTTCTCCGGTATCATTTCAATTTTTCTAAGATCTCATTTTTATCTGCTTCTGACAGTTCACCCATATGCCATCCGAGTCCCACATTGTCATTCTTATATCTCGGGATCATATGCATATGAAAATGGAACACCGTCTGACCTGCTGCTTCTTCATTATTCTGGACAATATTATATCCATCACAATTCAGTACATCTGTCAGCTTCGTAATCATCTTCTTAGCCAGAAGAATTGCCTTTGATGCTACCTCATCATCAATATCATATAAATTACGATAGTGATTCTTTGGAAGAATCAGGGCATGTCCTTTTGATGCCGGTCCTAAATCCAGTATTACTCTGAAATCATCATCTTCATAAAGTGTGGCGGAAGGAATCTCGCCTGCTGCTATTTTACAAAAAATACAATTCTCATCTCTCATTTATTTCATCCTCTTTCTCGTCGGTATTCACAAGTAGTATAGACTATTTTTTACCAAAAGAGAAGTGATTTTTTCTCACACACAGACTTATTTTTTCGGTCGAAAAAGGTCGAACGATTTTTCTTGCATTTTCAATTATCCAATGTTAGAATAGTCCGTCAGAAATCTTTATTTCTGATTATTTTTAGAAAGTGAGGGACTTACTCATGCTTACCAATATAGATATCAACAAGATGAACCACTTACTGGAAACGAATGAAGATGCCCGTCAGATCATTACCCAGCTTCTGAAAAATCATCAGGAAGCTGTCTCCCTGATCTCTCACGAAATACGAAATCCACTTACTTTAATTTCTTCCTCTCTACAGATAATGGAACTGGAACATCCTGAAGTAAAAGAATTTTTCAACTGGAAGCAGACCATGGATGATGTTGATTTTATGTGCAGTTTACTAAATGAACTTTCTGATTACAACAATGGAAATACACTTCATCTTTCTGTCTTTTCCATCGAACAGTTATTAAAAAATATTGCAGTCTCCTTTGCAATTTCACTTGAATCAGAACAGTCTGTACATCCCATTGAATTTACCTCCCGCATCATGCCTGATATGGGGAGTTTCACCGGTGACAAGATTAAACTGGAAGAAGTTATTTTAAATCTTCTCCGCAATGCCAAGGATGCGGTTATGGAACAGTCTTACCGAAAGATCCGGCTCACTGCCGACCGCATAGATGACCGGATCGTGATCCGCTGTAAAGATAACGGGTGCGGTATTCCAGAAGATCTTCAGAAAACGATCTTTGAACCTTTCATCACTCACAAACCCGGTGGAACAGGACTGGGACTTGCCGTTTCAAAAAGAATTATTGAAGCCCATAAAGGGACGCTCTCTTTTGAGTCCAAAAAAGGCCCTGGAACAACCTTTACTGTCTCCCTCCCGATCTAAATTTTCTATAAGTCATCGCCTGCTGACTGCCGAATCCACTCGGCTGTATAAGCAGGCTTTTTCTTTTTACGATACAGAATCAGTGCCAGGATAAATCCGCAGACCAGACCGCCTATATGAGCAAGATTATCAACACCGGTACTGGTCATTCCGCAATAGAGACCAAGAAGGACCATCAGCATCATACCTTTTCCTGAAAGATCACCCAGCCTTCCTCTGTTGGCAATCACAACATACAGTAATGCTCCCATCAATCCAAAAATCGCACCGGATGCTCCTGCCGATACACTCTGCTCTTCATGCATAACGTTCCATGCAAAAGACAGACCGCTGCCTCCAAGTCCACTGATAAAATAAATCAACAGATATTTTACTTTTCCGATTACCGGTTCTAACTGCCATCCTAAAGCTCCCAGCATGACCATATTATTCAGCAGATGCTGGATTCCAAAATGCAGGAACATACAAGTAAAAAAGCGGTAATATTCCTGATTCTCCAATATCATCGGTTCATACATTGCTCCATGATGAAGCATAAAATATCCATTCTCAGTATCCCCCAGTAAACTTAATACCATAAAGACTGCGATATTCACTATAATCAGTCCGACAGTACAGACTGCCTTCGGTTTTTTTCTCATATTTATGCCTCTTTTCACCTGACTTTTTTACATTATAGGCAGGTTTCTGAAAAGTTGTCCACATTTTCTTCGAGAAATTCACATTTCAGTTTTATTTTCTGCCTCTGTGAGCAGATCATCCCAATCCCCCCAGTATCCACTTTTTATCTTCTTTCCAAATTTTTTTAAAAATCCATACTTCTTTTTTTCGCATACCATCTCCTGCTTTTGGGGATGTTCCAACGGAAATAATTCTTCTTCACCTTCCTCATTTACAAAAATATCCAGTTTCTGTTCTGTTCTTTTTTCCGGCAGAGAGATTTCACCTGCTTCTTCTCTGTATTTTTTTAGAATCTCTTTCAGATCATAGATATTCTTCATCGTCTCTTTATGGAGCATACAGGTCAAAAATACAGTTTCTATATCTTTGTAATCGATTTTTTTCACAAAAAATTCTGTCAGTCCATGATATGCCTCACAAAAACTTTGATATTCAATCGGCAAATAACAAAAATTGTATTCTCCTCTGATCTTAAAAATGCATTGTGGCATCAGCAAGATCCTGTTGGGATCAAGAAGATACTCTTTCACTTTTTCTCCAAGTGAAAGTAACTGCTCCGTTAATTCCAGAATTTCCTTTTTTTCCATCGCCTCCATCCGATATCGTTCTTCCAATGATGCACCATTCAAAGTCTTATAAGTATACCGACTGCCCTCTTCACGCCCTGTCACCGACAATTCCAGCAGTCCTCTGATCCGATTATTCTGAAGCATCTGAAGCTGGTAATCTTCTTTCTGTAAACTGGGAACATCCACATGAATACAGGATGCATCCCACCGATCCTCAGTCTGTATATTCAATTGCTTCTGTGACTTTATTTTATCCATCTGATCTTCTCCTCCGGATTTACGATTACTGCCCGTTGCCTGACTTCCAGTTCAAATCTTCCTTTCTGTACCATTGCAGTCACCTGAATCTTGTTATCTGTCCGGGTGATCGCCACTGATGGATTTGTCATAAGAATCAGTTTTCCCGAAGTTCTCTCTTCAAAAAATTCTTTCAGATTTTCCTCCTCTGCTCCATGTCTCCGCTCCAGTTCAGCTCCCAGAACTGCCGTTTCTGCGGCTGCTCCATTTAAGACTGCCCTGTCATAGAAGTAAAAGACTGTATGGATGATTAGAACAAACATCAACAGAATCAGTGGCATAATATAAGACATCTCAACAACCGTACTCCCTGATACATATCCCATTGATTCAGACTCCTCCACTCAGCATCCCTCCTAGCATCTCACCCATATATGCAACTGTAAGAAATGGGACAAATGGGATCATACTTTTTCTCGTAAACTTTCTTTTTATCATCAACAGAATTGATACTGCTGCCGCCAGTCCAAACGCTCCCAAAAGTAATATCAGTAACTTCCACATTCCAAGGAAAGTACCGAGTACAATAATCAGAAGACTGTCTCCATATCCAATCTTCTCTTCTGTAAGTCTGCTGATTCCCATAAAAAGAAACCCTGTTAAAATTCCTCCTGCAACAGCTCTCCATGATTCGATACCAGTAATTGCCTGAAAAACCAGTGCCGAAAGAAATCCCAATACAATCACTCCAACACTTAGTTTTCTTCTTTTCATATCCGAATAAGAAAGTGATATCAAATACACTCCCATTATCACATTTCCCACCAGACCTCCATATTTCATATACTTTTCTGACTCCTTTCCCCAATTTTTAAATGCTTTAGCTCTTCCTCTGTTTTCAGCATCCTACATTGACTTTTAATGATTCCGGTTCTATTCTGATGCACTGTTGACCCCCTCTTTTTCTATTCTGATGCACATTTGGAACAGCCTCTTTTTCCTGCTGTCTGAGATTTTTTTATTGTCCGTATCGTTCTTTTTAATCCACTGCAATTCAACGAATTGTGATACCTGTCACCGTATTGCGTAATATAGATTCCGGTCATAGTTGTTCCAATCACGCACCGTTCACACGCATGATATCTGCCTCCGCTTTCATTTCTCATATTGCCAAGTCCCGTGTATGGCACATACTGGATTGATAATTGCAGATAAGGACACGTAGCACTCCTGTGCCATACTGTACCAAGTTCTGTTATATAGACCAGTTCATCCTCTCCTTCTGTATCTTCTCCATCCTGATATCCATTCCACGCACTCATTTTTATATTTTCTGCATATTTTGCAGAATAATTTCCTGGTAGAGGGATTGGAAGTTTCACTTTATACTCCACACAAATATTTACCTCTCCATGCACCATATCATAATAAGATTTCCAACAGCTTATTGCAGAAGTTCCACCATCAAGAAGACTTCTTTCCAGTCGTTCTTCCCCGATATTTTTTATTATCTTCTGCTGCATCTTTACGGAATTAAATACAGGCAAAACAGCCAGATCTTCTACCGTTTCTTTTGCCGCACTCTGTGATGCATTATGAAGTACCAGTCTGATATTCCGCACTTCTATCAGATAGATCAGACAGATTACTGCAAAAAGAAATAGTGGAATTGCAAGTGCTGCTTCTATCGTTATGATTCCTTTTATATTATATTTTTTTACTTTTATCCCCGGTGCAGATGCCCTTTCCATTTTTGGACTGTTGCTATCTTTATTCAGCTTTATCATCGCAGTTTTTCCTTTCTATAAATTTGTGAGGTTTCCCGTATGAGGGGTACGGGATAAGACTGTACCGACTCATCGTCAGTACTTTAAAAATGGGTGTCGGAAAGGACATCTGCACCGGGGATAATCTCTATGAACCTATGTAAATCCGTATGACTGTTTATAGTAAATCGGTTCGATTTATTGATATCCAAAATAAGCAGGAAATGTATAGGATATATCTCCATATACGGTCACTTTATTTTCTATTTCAAGCTTCGTGACGCACTGATCTATGCGAAAATATTCTTTCTCCGGCTGGCTTCTGATATTTTCTTCAATTCGGTCTGCCAGCCTCATGGTCACTTCTTTTGTATCTTTCAGGAACAGCAGTATCCGCAGATAATCTTTGTAGGATAATCCTTTTTCCGTTTCTTTGACCTCTGCTCTCTTGTCACTGCTCAAAATCAATGGAAGTTCTGCGAGGGACACGCTCCAGTTCTCCGAAGTCTTAATTGCCGGTACCCTCTGACCTGCAAGAAGCGTTCTCAGATCTGCAACACTTTCACCACCTGCCCAGGCAGCTAAAATTAATTGCTTTACAACTTCTGTCCCTTCCGGCATAAGCAGTAACGTACAGATTGTTACAGCCAGCACTTCCGCTTCAGCTTTTCTTCCACTGTCTTTTTGCAGACAGATATAATTCACTCCCATTCGGATCAGAAAGAGTTTCATTAAAACCGATTCAAGATTTTCTTTATCTGATTTTTTTCCTGCAAGAAGATATTCCACTTCATAATCCAGACTTTTTTTTCTCTCTTCCTGATAGATTTTATTTCCATCACTCACAGCCGCCTGATCTTCCAACTCATCTGGTTCCGCTTCTCTTCCCGCTGCATTCTCTAAATTTTTCAGGACATACTCATTAAATAAAAGTCGTTCCTCTGTCCCACTCAGATTTTTTCTTGCTGGAAAATTTCCTCTTCCTGCAACTCTTATTCTCACGGATACCTGCCTGTCCCGATTTATCTCTTTGCCTGACAACCTTTTATCTTTCGGCAGCACATAAGAAATGATCCCATTTGCTTCTATCTGCTCCATGCAGTCAAAAGGATTTTCTATCTCCTCCTGATGATCTTTTTCCATCTCTTCAGACATCTGCTTCATCTCTTCTATTGACTGATTCTGATTTTCTTTCGCTTCCTTTTCCTGAATTTCAACTTCTTCCCATTCTCCAGTCATACCTGCCAGATTACGTGCATACTCAATCCCGTATTTCTGTTCCATATATGTAATGATCTGCTCCCGTAATCCCATGCCATCAAGATCTGTCAGATACTGGATTCCTTTTATCTCATGTACGATTCCTTTCGTTCCAAAATAGTGCATTCGTCTAAGCAGATTTTCTTCCTGCAGATTTCCCGTGCCATAAGTTTCCTCTATACCGAAAATATGATACTCTTCCAGCAAATCTGTCTGATATTCTCCAAACAAAGAATACAACGCACTGTCTACATCAATTCTTGCCTGATTTTTCATCAGTTGGATATTCGCTGCATTCATCATTCCTAAAATAAAAGACACCAGCAACACAACCGTCAGACTCAGAAAGACCGTGATTTCTCCTTTCTTCATCTCAGATCCCGGAACTTTCTGATGTAATCTTTTCAAAAATAGTATTCAGCAGATCAATCAACTGCTCCTTAAAAATAACAAGCAGAGCAATAATGATCACCAGAATCAATACCAGTTCTATTACCGTAATTCCTGATACATACTCCTTCCCTGCAAGCATTCCCACCAGTTGTCTTTTTTTAGATTCACCCAATGCTTTACAACCTGTAGTAAACCGTTCTATTTTCGGGTGCATTCTCTGCTTCATTTCACCAACAACATTTCTCATCTGCATTTTCCTCCGTTCATCTGCATTTTACATAGTTTTCTCTTCTGCTCCTGCTATTGCACGAATGATCCATTTTAGTATCACCACCTATCCATTCCTGTATCACTGCCTGTTCATTCTTATATTGCTGCCTATCTATTCTTATATCACTGCTTTTTACTGACCTTAAATCTGGATTGTAAAAAATGCCGGAACTATCACAATAATAAATACAACTGCCAGCATCATAAATAATGGAATCATCAGCTTTGTTCCCGCCTCTTCTCCAAGCTTTCTTGCCTGCTTTTTTCTTTCTTCAAACATTTCCCCGGTTTCTCTTTTCAATAACTCGCTTAATCCCTTTGATCCTTTACGCAGATTTTGGGACAGCAGTGTACCAAATCTACGATACACAGACAATCCACACCGGATTCCATACTCTTCATAACACTCCGACTCTGCCGCTTTATTTTTCATCTGATTTTCTGTATAAATCATCTCTTCATAAGCTTTTCTTCTCCCTGTACGCTCCTTATTTTTTCTATAATCTTCTGTGATACGCTGCCATGCATTTCTTACGGACATCCCCGCTCCGATATACAGGCTGAACCGGTTTATGATCTGTGGATAGTCCCTTCTCATCTCTTCACTTTCTCTTTTCTTTTTTTCTTTCTTTTTCTGATTCTCTGATACAAAGACCATCACTGCTGCCCCGCCCCCGGCTATAAGGATTCCGACAGTTCCTGAATTTTTCTCATGACTCCAGGTGATTTTTGTTCCATTGATTTCATCCGGTAAGATTAAATATTTTTCTGTCCTGGTATCTTCTTCCTCTTTCTGAACAGCCTCTTTAAGTTCCCGCACTATTTTTTCTTTTTTGCTTTCCCTTGCCGGAAATATCCGAACATAAAATTCATATTTTTCGCTCTGTTCTTTATACTTTAACTTTGCAGTCAGCTTCACTAATGTTCCGTCCTCTGTCAGATCATCCTGAAAGATAGTTCCCTGACTGTCTATTACTTGATGACGATCAGAATCCCATTCAATCGAAATTCCCGTGTCAGGAATGGAACTGAACAGATTCAGATCTGATCTCACTTCATCAAGACTTGTATTTTCCCCAAGAATCATCTGTCCAAGTTTCTGTTCCGCATCCCGAAATACATCTGCAATCTCAGTCTCACTATATTCCTGTTCTGATAGATCGATCTGTATCTTTTCACAGTCATTTCCTATTTTCGCCTCCAATTCTTCTGTCTTATTTCCCTTTCCGTGTTCTTCACGCAAAAGTACCACCTGTCCATTTTGATTTCTTTCTAATCCTGCTCCCCGGTCACTCAGAAATACAGCAATACTAATGACAACAGAGACAATGAAAATACTGCCTGCTCTGTAAACTGTCTTCTTTTCAAACTTCAATTTTGATCATCTTCTTTCCCCATATATACGCTGTAAAATATAAAGCAAGGCAGATACTCATCACAATGATCCCTGCAGGATTCCCATACAGTACCTTCAGAAAATCACCAAAGGTCAGCTTCATATACCCGATCATTCCAAAGGGAATCATGCTCATAATTTCAAACTCCAGTTTTTTTGATGCGATCATTGTCTGAATCTCTTTCTCGGTCTCCATCTTTTCACTGATGACTTTTACCGCATCTTTGATAATCACAATACTGTCCCCACCACTTTTTTGGGCAGTAGTAAAAACCGTCACAAAGTTATCTACATCTTCCTGCTCTACATTTTCAGCAAATTCACTCAGTACTTGTCCTACCGGTATATGGATTTTTAATTTTCGTATCATAATCTCATATTCTTTGATGATCCTTGACTCACTTTTGTACATTGGCTTTAAGTCATGGCAGGTTTCTCTGATCGCATTTTCTGCTGAATATCCGGCTTTTAAAGCTCCCGCCATAATCTGAATACTGTCTTTAAACTGAACCCGAAATTCTTCTTCTTTTTTGTCCGTCATTTCTTCCAGCCACTCTTTCATGTAAAATCCCCAGACCGGGAAAAGGATGATTCCGGGCAGAAATGACTCATAAAATAAATACAGGATCAGTCCGAAAATAACCGTACTCTTTGCAAGACCAATCAGATATTCATGCTTCTTTATATCCTGCAGCCATGAGCTTTTCCTGATTCGACAGCTCAGCCACTTTCATAAGTCTTCCTTTAATTTTTCCATGCTCCATTCCCTCCTCCCTGAACTCATATAAAGTCCTTGTATGAATCTTGCCAGACTCATATTTTTCAATTTCTGTAATCTGTAGTACTTTTCTGCTTTTATCTCTTAACCTTCCGAGATGGATAATAATATCCAGTGCCGAAGCAATCTGTCTCTGAACTGCCGCTAAAGGAAGATCAATCCCCATCAACATCATCGTCTCCAGTCTGTGAAGCATATCAGTAGGATTATTTGCATGTCCTGTGGACATTGACCCACTATGTCCGTTCAGCATGGCAGATGAAATCATATCAACCGTTTCATCTCCACGGACTTCTCCTACAATGATCCTGTCCGGTCTCATTCTCAGGGCCGAGCGGATCAGATCTCTGATCGTCACAGCTCCTTCTCCTTCCGGATTTGCTCCCCTCGCTTCCAGTTTCACAAGATTCTCCACTCCTCTGATCTGCATTTCCGCATTATCTTCAATCGTTATGATTCGCTCATCTTTCGGTATAAAATCCGACATTGCGTTCAAAAATGTAGTTTTTCCTGCACCCGTTCCTCCACTCACGAAAATATTATATTTTGCAATAACCAATTTTCTGATGAACTGTGCCGCTTCTTCTGTCATACTTCCACAGTCGATCAGCTTCTTCATCGTCAATGGTTCTTCCGGGAATGTTCGTATCGTAAGGATCGGTCCGTTTACCGCCACCGGTTTCATGACTACATTGACACGGGATCCATCTTTCAGTCTTGCATCCACGATAGGTGAAGCCTCACTAACATACCGGTTTGCCTCACCTACAATCTGCTGGATCACATCAACCAGCCTTTCTTCTGACATGAATTTTCGTTCTGACCGAAACAACCGCCCGCCTTTTTCATAAAAAATATGATCCGTTCCATTCACCATAATTTCTGTAATTTTCGGATCTTCCAGTAATTCCTGAAGGATATCCAGCTTTCTGAATGCATGAAATAGTTCCCTGCTCAATTCAATCTTTTCATTCAACGGCAGATATTCTTTTTCTGAAGCTTCTTCCAGTGTCATACGGATCAGTTCCTGAAGTTCCTCATCTCCGGTCTCTCTGGTCATATCCATCCGCTGCAACACCTGTCCATAAATCAGTTCAGCCCTTCTTTCATTCATCTTTCTGAGCCTCCCCTCTTTTTCCTGGAAGATACCGTTCCTGCATTTTGGTTCGTCCAATCCTCTTTTTCACTGTCCGGGAAAGAATTTCTCCATGACCGGAAATCCGCAGACTCTTTTCATATTGATCCAGCTTTGCCTTTGCGATTCCCTCGTCAATATACGGTGTATAAATTCTTCCGCAATTTTCCAGTATCTGATAAAGTCCGTTGATACTGTCCCCAAGATCCAGAAGAAGGATCTCATAAATACTTTTTTCCAGAATTGCCTCAAACAGACGCAGCCATTCTTCACGATCCACATTCCTGAAGTCCTGTTCATTTCTGATCGCCGGGATATAATCCACTCCGCCTTTTTGCCTGATCATACCGACAAGCTTCAAGCCAAGATTCATATTGTCCTGCCGCATATAATACAAAAGGTCTCCAAGGTCATTTCCTTCCCTGTTCTGAAAATAGTAATTATCTCCTGAGTTCCCTTCCAGATTCAGGTATAATACCGGGACACTTCTTCCCAACTGCCTCGCAGTACGAATAGCAAATTTGGTCTTCCCGATCCGATGGATCGGCGAATAAACTCCGATCAGCCCGCGTACCGATGTATCCGCTACCACTTTTTCTTTCAGTTCCATCCTGCCGGTTACTTTCTGCAAAATGATCTCTGCACTCTGATATCTGTAAACCGGAACTTCTTCCTGAAACCAGTCATCCTCTCCTTCCCGCTCTTTTTCCTGACTCCTTTTTTCCGTCAGAAGATAACGATTTTCTGCTAAAATCTCTTTTCTCTTTTCTACCGGATATTCCTCCGCTATAAGAAGTCTGCTGATCGGCATCTTCTCTGAAAACTCTTTCAGTTGCTGAAGATTCCAAAAGAGGTGAAACTGATACTCCTCTTTTAATTTTTCCGAAATAATGTTCATCAGATTTTCTGCATATTCTCTCTGAACATCGCAGATTACAAATTGAGCCTGACCACTCCTTTCCTCTGCTTTTTCACATATCATAACTTGAATTACTGCTGCGAACCTGCAGCATCGAATAAAGATAAAAGCTGCCGGATGTCCACTTCCGGCACTTAGAGACACCGGTCTTTCCCCTTCAACCGGTGCGACAACAGGTGATTGCCTGTCGTGTAAGACGCATTATATACAGCCTTTTTTCGTTTGTCCAGTCCCTGATTTCAAAAAATTACTTTTTGTTAAAATCTCACAAAATCTGATAGAAAGTAATTCCGTAAAGCAGGCAGACCCCAGGAATACCAAGGGTTCCGGATGTCAAAAAGGAGACAGGATTTAATCCCACATTAATTGAAGAATCAGCCGGAAGCACCCACTGATTTATTATAAATATCAACATCATTCCAACCACTGCCCTTGCGAAAAAATGCAGGATCAGTCCTGTAATCTTCTTTTTCATTTTCCCGTTCCTCATATTCCATGACTACTCCTTGCTCTATTTTATTCCCTGGAACTTTTTCCTATGCTTTGAAATACTGCAGAACTCCACTTTTTTATTTTCCACAATTTTTTCATACGTTTTCCACATCCTTTGATTTTTTCAGAACAGTTATCTTCAACCTCTGCCCGGTTTATCCACACTATAAACTTTTTTCTTACTTTTAATCAGATTGGATAAGTGAAAAAACGACATCCACATTTTACTGCGGATGCCGTTTATTTTTTTCTCAACGGTCAGTCTCTTTTCCAACCATTTTTTTACCATTTATTTATAATTTTTTTCCAGTTTTACGAGTAAATCGATATTTTCTTTTTCGTACTGATTAATTTCCGACTCCTGCACGATCTTTCCCTTTACCGGAGCATACCAGCTCTTCTGACTGAAATAATTTTCATAAGCCGTACCTGTAAAATCATATCCTTTTCTGGCATAAATTTCATTAATCGCAATTCGGATTGAATACGCAGGAGAAACCTCACCGATCAATTTCTCCTGGTCGTAAATTTTTCTGAGATCCTCTTCTTTCAGTACTTCAGAATCTGCCTTTGCAAAAGTATATCCTGTCTTTTCTTCCTGTTCACGGTACGCACGGTAATCCTCTACTTTTGAATCAAATTCTATATTTTTACCACTAAAGGATAACTTCTCTGTTAAAAATGCTTCTTTCTGATTTTCAACTCCATACCATTCCAGTTCTATCTGCTTCTTTTTAGTATCAACTTTTTTAATTTTTGCACACGCTCTCTCCGCCAGCAACTGATACTTTTCAGGAAGAATTTCTTCACGGTCATAACCTGTATATTTTTTATTTCCGTTTTCAGCAAAAATTTCAAGTTTCGACCAGTTCATTCCCGAACCCGATGTCAAAAAAATAAATCCATCTTTGGAACAGATATCGTCAATCCCGGCTGTCACCGCATACTCTTCCTGCATATATTCCCATGATTTTCCTGCATCTTCTGATCTGCACACAAGATAATAGGTCTTCTGCATACCTGAATCCTGCGGAATCATCACCCAAATAAAAGAACCATCCTTTATAACGGTATTTGAGGCATTTTCATAAGTTCCATTTTCCAATACTTCTTTTGCTTTTTTTAACTGATCCTCATCATAAATAGAAGTTTCATCTGACAGTATTTCCTCATAAGTTAAAAATGCAACCTTCTCCAGATTCTGATCGTCAACCTTCTCTTCATTATCTACATTATCCTCTGCAGATGAAGACTCATCCTTTTTATTCTGATCTGATTTTTCAGTATCAGAATCTTCATTTTTCTGATCTGTATTTTTCTGTGTTTCTTCCTGCTTTATATTGGAATCCAACGGATCTGTCACTGAGGTATCTTTTTTCTGACATCCTTCTGCCACCAGTAAAAGAAGAAATATCATTCCTACTGTCATTCCTTTTTGGATCAGAACTTTTTTCTGCTCTTTCTTCTTCATATTTTCGCCCCCTCTGTCTAAATTACTTTTCTGCACTGCCGCTCTTATCCCGACTCTGATCTTTTTATTTGTCTTTGATGTTATCATACACCAATCTTTTTCTTTTTAAAAGGAAAATCGCACGGCAGTTTTTTTCTGTCGTGCGATCAGCTTTTCTTCCTCTATTTCTAAAGTAGAATTACTTCTTCTTCCCGAATCTATGATTCCTCTGAATTGTCTGACGCTTCACTTTCAGGTTCTTCTCCATCAGAGATTTCTACCTGCTCTCCGTCAATTTCTGCAGAAGCTTTTCTTACTTTTGCAACACTTGCAACTTTATCTTTTTCTTTCAGATTAATCAACTTCACACCTGAAGTAATTCTTCCGTATACAGAAATATCAGAACACTTCATACGGATGATGATTCCCTCCGTATTGATAATCATGATCTCGCTGTCTTCATCCACTGCTTTCATACCGACTACATTTCCGGTCTTCTCAGTGATCTTATAACATTTCACACCTTTACCGCCACGGTTCTGTCGTGTAAATTCATCCATATTGGTACGTTTGCCCATACCTTTTTCAGATACGATGAGCAGATCCGTTCCCTGACTTGCAGTCTGCATTCCGATCACTACATCGTTGTCCGTCAGATTCATTCCGCGTACTCCCATGGATACACGTCCTGTAGAACGTACATCCGTCTCATTGAAACGAATACACATACCATCTCTCGTAACAAGCAGAATATCCTCTGTATTGTCCGTTACTTTTACTTCGATCAGACGATCATCTTCTCTGAGTGCAATCGCTGCCAGGCCGGTCTTTCTTACATTTGCGTAATCCTGAATCGGTGTCTTCTTGACAAGTCCCTTTTCTGTTGCCATGAACAGATATTTTCCTTCTTCATATTCGCGAAGCGGAATGATCGCTGTAATTTTTTCTTCCGGCATCAACTGAAGCAGATTAATGATCGCAGTTCCTCTTGCAGTTCTTCCTGCCTCAGGAATCTCGTATGCTTTCATTCTGTAAACACGCCCTGTATTTGTAAAGAACATGATATAATGGTGGCTCGTTGTCACGAACAACTCACGGATATAATCATCTTCCAGCGTCTGCATTCCCTTGATTCCCTTTCCGCCACGGTTCTGACTCTTGAACGTATCCATCGTCATTCTCTTGATGTAACCAAGTTTTGTCATGGTAATCACAACATTTTCCCGTGGAATCAGATCTTCCATGGAAATATCAAACTCGTCATATCCGATACGGGTTCTTCTGTCATCTCCGTATTTTTCAGAAATCACAAGAATTTCTTTTTTAATTACACCTAACAGAAGCTTTTTGTCTGCAAGAATCGCCTTAAATTCTTCAATCTTCTTCATCAATTCAGCATATTCTGCTTCAATCTTTTCTCTTTCCAAACCGGTCAATGCACGCAGACGCATATCTACGATTGCCTGAGCCTGAACTTCTGACAGACCAAACCTTTTAATCAATTCCTGCTTTGCGATCTGAACATTCTGAGAACCACGGATAATCTTGATCACTTCGTCAATATTATCCAGTGCAATCAGTAATCCCTCTAAAATGTGGGCTCTTTCCTGAGCTTTATTCAGATCATATTTTGTTCTTCTCGTAACTACATCTTCCTGATGCTTCAGGTAATAATTCAGCATCTCCAGGAGATTCATTACTTTTGGCTGATTGCCAACCAGTGCCAGCATAATAACGCCAAATGTATCCTGCAACTGTGTATGCTTATAAAGCTGATTCAGAATCACATTCGGATTCACATCACGACGCAGTTCGATGCAGATCCGCATACCTTCACGGCTCGACTGGTCGCTCAGATCTGTGATTCCATCGATTTTCTTATCTCTTACAAGCTCTGCAATCTTCTCAATCAGTCTTGCTTTATTTACCATAAATGGAAGTTCCGTTACAATAATCCGGTTTTTTCCATTCTGCATCGGCTCAATATTGGTAATTGCACGCACACGAATCTTTCCACGACCTGTTCTGTATGCTTCTTCAATACCTCTTGTACCAAGGATTTCTGCACCCGTCGGGAAGTCAGGTCCTTTAATGATCTGCAAAATTTCTTCGATCGTTGTCTCTTCTTTATCTTCGATCTGATCGTCAATGATCTTTACTACTGCTGCGATCACTTCTCTCAGATTGTGTGGCGGAATATTGGTTGCCATTCCTACGGCAATTCCTGATGTACCATTTACAAGAAGATTCGGGAATCTTGATGGAAGAACTGAAGGTTCTTTCTCCGTCTCATCAAAGTTTGGTGTGAAATCTACTGTGTCTTTATTGATGTCAGCAGTCATTTCCATGGAAATTTTACTCAGACGTGCCTCTGTATATCGCATGGCCGCTGCTCCGTCTCCGTCTACGGAACCGAAGTTTCCATGTCCATCTACCAGTGGGTAACGAGTAGACCATTCCTGTGCCAGATTAACCAAAGCTCCGTAAATTGAGCTGTCTCCGTGAGGATGATATTTACCCATTGTATCACCGACGATACGGGCACATTTACGGTGTGGCTTATCCGGGCCATTATTTAATTCGATCATTGAATACAGGATTCTTCGCTGTACCGGCTTCAATCCGTCTCTTACATCAGGAAGGGCACGGGATGCGATTACACTCATGGCATAATCGATGTAGGAAGTTTCCATCGTCTTTTTCAGATCGACTTCATGGACTTTATCAAAAATATTGTCTTCCATCTCTTATCTCCTTAATTCTGTCGATATTGGTGAGAATTTTTCAGTATAACAGCCTGCGGAACTCACGCTCCTCGCCATCTCGAAAATCTACGATTTTCTCGCTGGGTTGGCATTTCCAATGCCAACCCACACAGTTCGTTCAAAAGCACTTGCCGGGTAAACTCGCCATTGCTCCTGAACAAACTGTATGGCTCGTCGCTGTTAAATACTATATATCCAAATTTTGTACGTATTTTGCGTTTTCTTCGATAAATTCTCTTCGTGGTTCTACTTTATCTCCCATCAGTGTGGTAAAAGTAAGGTCGAGTTCGGAGGAAGTTTCATCATCCATCGTAACTCTGAGAAGGATTCTATGTTCAGGATCCATGGTCGTATCCCAAAGCTGCTCGGCATCCATCTCACCAAGACCTTTGTATCGCTGAATTTTATTATTATTATCTCTTCCAACTTCTGTCAGGATCTGATTTAGTTCTTCATCACTGTATGCATACCATACTTTTTTATTTTTCTCCAGCTTATACAGCGGAGGCTGTGCAAGATATACATATCCTTCTTTGATAAGATCAGGCATAAACCGATACATAAATGTCAATAATAATGTACTGATATGGGCACCGTCTACATCGGCATCTGTCATGATAATGATCTTATGATATCTCAGTTTTGAAATATCAAAATCATCATGGATACCTGTTCCGAATGCAGTGATCATTGCCTTGATCTCCGCATTTCCGTAAATTTTATCCAGACGTGCTTTTTCCACGTTCAGAATTTTTCCTCTCAGCGGAAGAATTGCCTGCGTTGCACGGTCTCTGGCCGTCTTCGCTGAACCGCCGGCAGAATCTCCCTCGACGATATAAATCTCACATTTGGAAGGATCTTTATCTGAGCAGTCTGCCAGTTTTCCCGGAAGAGACATTCCCTCCAGGGCAGATTTTCTTCTCGTAAGGTCTCTTGCCTTTCTTGCCGCTTCCCTTGCACGCTGTGCCATCATGGATTTATCAATCGTCAGCTTTGCGACACTCGGATTCTGCTCTAAAAAGATCTCAAGCTGGGTACGCACGATATTATCAACCGCTCCCCTTGCTTCACTGTTACCGAGTTTCTGCTTGGTCTGTCCTTCAAACTGTGGATCTTCGATCTTGACACTGATGATTGCCGTCAGTCCTTCACGGATATCATCGCCCGAAAGCTGTTCGCTTTCTTTGAGCAGTTTATTTTTCTTTGCATAATCATTAAATGTCTTCGTTAATGCGCTTCTGAATCCTGCAATATGCGTTCCGCCTTCCGGTGTTGTAATATTATTTACAAAACCATATGTCGTCTCATTGTAAGAATCGTTATGCTGCATTGCAACCTCAACATAAACGTTATCTTTCATTCCCTCGCAGTAAATAATCTGGTCATAAAGAGGAGTCTTGCTTTTATTCAGGTAAGTAACAAACTCTTTAATCCCACCTTCATAGTGGAATGTATGCTCATGGACTTCCTCTTCCCGAAGATCCCGCAACTGGATCTTCAGTCCCTTGGTCAGAAATGCCATTTCACGGAAACGTTGCTTTAACGTATTATAATCAAAAACCGTCTCCTCAAAAATCTCTTTATCCGGAAGGAATGTTACTTTTGTCCCTGTCAGCTCTGGATCACAGTCTCCCTCGATCCGCAGCTTATAACATACCTTTCCCCGTTCATAACGCTGCTTATAAATTTTTCCTTCATGGCAGATTTCTACTTCCAGCCATTCTGAGAGGGCATTTACAACAGATGCACCAACTCCATGAAGACCACCGGATACCTTATAGCCTCCACCGCCGAATTTACCGCCGGCATGAAGGATGGTAAATACAACTTCCACCGCTGGAAGACCCGCCTTATGGTTGATACCTACAGGAATACCACGTCCATTATCTGTAACTGTGATCGAATTATCCTTGTTGATATCCACAACAATCTTATCGCAATATCCTGCCAAAGCCTCATCCACCGCATTGTCCACGATCTCATAGACAAGATGATGGAGTCCTCTGACAGAGGTGCTGCCTATATACATTCCGGGTCTTTTCCTTACGGCTTCCAAGCCTTCCAATATCTGAATCTGATCCGCTCCATATTCAGCGTCAAATTCTGTACCTGATGCACCCATTCTCCAACCTCCTAGTTTTCTTTTGCTACCGTTCCATCCTGGATATGGAACACTTTATTGATTGAAAATCTATGATTCACAAATTCATCCAGTCCCGTACACGTTACTACAGTCTGAATATCATGAATACTGTCCAATAAATAGTTTTGCCTGCTTTTATCCAGTTCAGACAACACATCATCCAATAAAAGTACAGGCGTATCTTTTATCATCTGCTTTACCAGCTCGATTTCTGCCAGTTTTAACGATAACGCAGTTGTTCTCTGCTGTCCCTGCGATCCGAACTTCCGGATATCCAGCTCTCCACTCAGGAAACAGATATCATCTCTGTGCGGTCCGACAGAAGTACTCTTCATCCGAAGATCTCTGTCGCGGTTCCTCTTCAAAGCTTCTTCCAGTGAACGTCCGCCTGTTCCCGATTCATATGACAGACAGATTCGTTCCTTTCCACCGGTCAGGCGATAATGAATATCTGAAATAATCCCGTTTACCTGTTCAATAAACTGCTGGCGTCTTTCCAGTACTCTTGTACCATATTCCGCAAGCTGCATATCCCATATATCCAGTGTCTCCGCAAGATTCTGATGATTATAAATATCTTTCAGCAACGCATTGCGTTGATTGATGATCCGGTTATAATTCGTCAGATTACTCAAATAAATCTTATCAAGCTGCGAAAGCTCAAGATCGATAAATCTTCGTCTTCCCGCCGGTCCCTCTTTGATGATGTTCAGATCTTCCGGCGAAAAAAATACAAAATGTACGATTCCGAATAATTCACTTGCCTTGCGGATCGGAATACGGTCGATTGCAATTCCTTTTGGACTGTTCTTTTTCAAATGCATATCGATCTGAAAAGTAAGCCCCTTTTTTTCAACGACCATCTCAAGATGTGCTTCATCATGCCCGAACTGGATCATATCCCGGTCTTTTGTTCCCCTGTGGGATTTTGTCGTTCCCGACAAATACAAAGCCTCTAAAATATTCGTCTTTCCCTGTGCATTATCGCCATACAGGATATTCGTCTTAGGATCAAAGGACATATCCAGCAGATCATAATTTCTATAATTTTTTAATCTTAAAGATCTGATAACCATATCTGTCCCACTACCGCTAAATAGCATCCCTGAGACAGACTCTCATATGCTATTTTACACGTTTTCCAACTATTTTTCAATTTTTATTTCATTTCCATCAAAAGTTGCTGTATCGCCCGGATACAGCTTTCTGCCACGTCTTGTATCAATCTCACCATTGACAGCTACCAGTCCGTTTTGTATGACCTCTTTTGCTTCCACACCATTTTCTACCAGTCCGGCAGCTTTCAGTACCTGTCCAAGTTTGATAAATTCATCACTTTCACGAAGTTTAAATTGTTCCATTTTTCTCTCCTAAACTGCCGCATTAAAATTAACCGGCAAAATCAGATAAATATAACTTTGTTCCTCATCCTTGATAAAGCATGGAGCTTTTGCATTCATGAAATAAAGATCTACTTCTTCATCATCAATGACTCTCAGTGCATCGATCAGGAATTTCGGGTTAAATCCGATCATCAGATCTTTTCCGTCTTTTGTACAGAGAATTACCTCATCCATGGAACCGATCTGTGATTTGATCATCATCTGCATTGCATCATCCTTGATATCAATGATGATCGGCTTCTTGTCTCCTTCTTTGATCAGAAGTGTCGCACGGTCGATACAATCCAGTAATTCTCTTTTATTTACCCGGACTTTTGTCTCGTAGTCACTGGAAAGCATCTGATCAATTCTGAAATATTCTCCCTCAATCAGTCTTGATACAACAACTGTTCTGTCAAATTCAAATACAATATGGTTCTTTGTAAATGAAATCTGGACCTCTGCTTCAGCTTCTCCTCCAATGATTTTACTGATCTCCTGCAGAGTTTTTCCTGGAACAATGACTTTTCTTGGTTCATAAGAATCTTTCAGATCAATCTTTCTGATTGAGATTCTGTGACCATCAAGAGATACTACTTTCAGAACATTCTCTGTGATCTCGAACAATTCTCCGGTCATCATTTTGTTCGTATCATTATCAGCGATAGAGAAAATGGTCTGACGGATTGCTTCTTTCAATGTAAATTCAGACACCGTGATAAAATCATTACTTTCGATTGCAGGTAAATAGGAGAAGTCATCTCCTGACTGAGCTGCAATGCTGAATTTTGCTTTTTCACAGGTAATCAGAGCCTGGTTATCGGATTCTGTCTCGATCGTAACTTCACTGTCCGGAAGTTTTCTTACGATTTCAGAAAAGATTTTTGCGTTCAGGGCAATAATACCACGTTCAACAATGTCGCCATCAATAGATGTCTCAATGCCAAGTTCCATATCGTTTGCTGTCAGCTTTACAACATCTGTAGTAGCATCAATAAGAATACATTCAAGGATTGGCATGGTTGTCTTAGATGGAACAGCTTTTGAAACAATGCTGACTCCTTTTACAAGATTTGATTTCGTACAAATAATTTTCATATGATGATAACTCCTTTCGGGTCCGTACCGGGTTTGTGGATAAAGTTCCGGGGCGGCTTTTATAGATATATAAATGAAAAAAATTCCGTCTTATCAGTAATAGGGGCTGTGGATAAGTGAAAAACTACTTCCAGCCCTTATAAATTAAGGCTTTTCGCATATGGAAAACTCTGTAGATATCAAAATAATTTCTTGTGGAAACTGTGGGGATAAAAATCTGTTGAAAATCAATGGTAAACTTATCCATATCTTTTCCACATAAGAATCCACACTTTATCTACATAGTTATCAACATAATAGTTTACTGTTAAGGGAATAAAAGGCAGATACAATTCCTGTTAAATAGGATTGATCTTCTTCCTGATAATATTAATAGTATTATTTAAAGCTTCATCTGTCTTCATATCCTGTTCGATCTTTTTAACTCCATGGCTGATGGATGCATGATCCTTTCCACCAAGTAATGCACCAATGGATTTTAACGGTGTATCAGTCATATTTCTGCAAAGATACATGACAATCTGGCGTGGAAGTACGATTTCAGCATTCCTTTTTTTGCCTTTCAGTTCAGCAACAGGTACATTAAAGTGTTCGGAAACGACTTCAATGATCAATTCCGGTGAAACGGCACGGTTATCATCCGGTGAAATCATATCTTTCAATGCTTCGGCAGCAAGAGGAATGTCGATCGGTTTATTTTCAAGATTAGAAAGTGCAATCAGTTTATTCAGAGATCCCTCCAGCTCACGGATATTGGATTTGATATTATTGGCGATATACTGCATAACTTCATCTGGAATATGGTATTTTTCCAGTCCGTCCAGTTCTTCTTTTTTACGCAGGATCGCCATTCTTGTCTCATAATCAGGTGAGGAAATATCTGCGATCATACCCCATTCAAAACGGGTACGAAGTCTGGCCTCCAGTGTTTCCATATCTTTTGGAGGTTTATCACTGGAGATGATGATCTGCTTTCCGGCAAGGTGCAGATTATTAAAGGTATGGAAAAACTCTTCCTGTGTACTTTCCTTACCTATAATAAACTGGATATCGTCGATGAGAAGCACATCGTTGTTCCGGTACTTTTCACGAAAGCTGGTCATAGCCATTTCATTTCCATTTTTACCGACTTTCAGAGCTTCGATCAGTTCATTCGTAAAGGTCTCACTGGTTACATAAAGTACCTTTTTAGACGGATCGTGCTTTAAAATATAATGGGCAACCGAGTGCATCAGATGAGTCTTTCCAAGTCCTACACCTCCATATAAGAAAAGAGGATTGTAGCTTTCGCCCGGAGATTCAGCAACCGCAACAGAAGCAGCATGTGCAAAACGGTTGTTGCTTCCGACAACAAAGGTATCAAATGTATATTTCGGATTCAGATTTGCTTTTTCATAAATTGCATTAACACGGGTATTTTTAACTGCAATGTCCTTTTTTTCCTGAATTACGGCGGTATTTTCCGTAACAAAGGCAACTTCATATTCTACACCGGTAATCTCAGCGATGCAGACTTTAAAAGGAAGCAGATATTTTTCTTCAATATGTTCAAGACTTGCCTTTAATTTGACAAGAATGTATACAGTATTATCTTTGACTTCATAGACAGTCAAAGGTGCAACCCAGGTATTATAGGCAATATTTGACGAACAGTATTCCTGCTTCATCTTATTTAATATCTGATTCCAATTTTTTTCTACAATGTTCAT